>NZ_JAFBBQ010000001.1:0-1200000 GCF_016907255.1 Microbacterium keratanolyticum
CTCATACTCATCAGCCAGCGTCACCAGGCGCGCGATGGACTGCTCATCCCGTGGCACCGTCTCGACAGGCACCGCGAGCATCCCATCGGGATCGCACCGTGCGACGCCGACGCGTGCCTTCCCGACGTCGATGCCGAGACGCACTCCGCGCCGGAAGTCACTCACGCGCGACGCAGCTCCGCTTCGATGGCCGAGAACGCGGCCGGCAGAGCCGAGGCATCCGCCCCGCCGCCCTGTGCGACATCGTCTCGTCCGCCACCGCCGCCGCCGAGAACACCCGCGGCGATCTTCGCGAGGGCGCCCGCCTTGGCACCGGCCGCCCGTGCCGCATCATTCGTCGCGATGACGACCATCGGCCGCCCGGCCGCGACACCTGCGACAGCCACGACAGCAGCATCCGATCCCAGACGCTCACGCACGGCAAGAGCCAGCTCGCGCACGTCATCCGCCGACCCGACCTCACCGACCGACTGCCCCACGAACTGGTGGGAGCCGACACGCGTGGCGGTCTCCGCGAGAGCCGGAACCTGTCCGGCGCGTTCCTTCGCTTCGAACTGGGCGATGCGCTTCTCTGCGGCTTTGAGCTGCGCGGCGAGCTCGGCGATGCGGTCAGGAAGCTGCTCACGCGGCGTCTTCAGCGACGAGGTCAGCTGCGACACGATCGCACGCTCGGCAGCCAGTTCACGGAAGGCGTCCTGACCGACAAGGGCTTCGATACGTCGGTTGGATGCGCCGACGGATGCTTCGCCGACGAGGTTGATGAGACCGATCTCCGCGCTCGTGCTGACGTGCGTTCCCGCACACAGCTCACGCGACCAGGGGCCGCCGATGTCGACCATGCGCACGACGGAGCCGTACTTCTCGCCGAACAGTGCCATCGCACCGGCTTCCTTCGCCTCATCGAGCGACATGACGCGCGTCGTGACCTCGAGCGACTCCTGAACGGCGCGGTTCGCGATCTCCTCGATCTCGGTGCGGGTCTCGGCGGACAGCGCCTGACCCCAGGAGAAGTCGAAGCGCAGGTATCCTGCGCGGTTCAGCGAGCCGGATTGCGTCGCCGTCTTACCGAGCGTGTCGCGAAGGGCCGCGTGCACGAGGTGGGTCGCCGAGTGCGCCTGACGCGCGGCACGGCGGTTCGCGGCATCCACGACGGTCGTGGCCGTATCGCCGACGGCGACGCGTCCCTGACGGACCTCCACCGTGTGGCTGATGAGCCCCGGAACCGGTCGCTGCACGTCCAGCACATCGAGCACGAAACCGGGTCCGACGATCGTGCCCTTGTCAGCCACCTGACCACCGGACTCCGCATACAGCGTCGTTTCGGCGAGAACGATCTCGACGACCTGACCTTCGCTCGCGCTCGTCGCGGCCTGGCCGTCGACGAGCAGCCCCAGCACGCGGGACTCAGTCTCAAGGTCGTTGTACCCGAGGAACTCCGTCTCGCCGAGTGCGCGCAGGTCACCGTAGACCGAGACGTCCGCCAGCTGGCGCTTGCGGCTCTTGGCGTCTGCCTTGGCGCGCGAACGCTGCTCCTGCATGAGCGAGTCGAAGGCGTCGCGGTCGACGCTGAGGCCGGCTTCCTCGGCAATCTCGAGCGTGAGGTCGATCGGGAACCCGTAGGTGTCGTGCAGCAGGAACGCCTCAGAGCCGGCGAGAGCCGTCGATCCCTGCTTCTTGGTGTCCTCGACCGCGAGGTCGAGAATCGTCGAGCCCTGCGCCAGTGTCCGAAGGAACGTGGCCTCTTCAGCGTTAGCCGCGGTCGAGATCTGATCCCAGTCCTGCTCGATCACGGGGTACGCCGACTTCATGGCGTCGCGGGATGCGCTGAACAGCTCGGGGAAGGTCGGAGCGTCCACGCCCAGCAGGCGCATGGAGCGCACGGTACGGCGCATCAGTCGTCGCAGGATGTACCCGCGACCCTCGTTGGAGGGGCGAACGCCGTCGGACAGCAGCATGAGCGAGGAGCGCACGTGGTCGGCGATGACGCGGAAGCGCACATCGTCTTCATGTGAAGCACCATAGGTGCGGCCCGAGATCTGCTCGGCGCGGTCGAGCACAGGACGCACCTGGTCGGTCTCGTACATGTTCTCGACGCCCTGCTTGAACATCGCGACGCGCTCGAGGCCCATACCCGTGTCGATGTTCTTGTTCGGCAGGAAGCCCGCGATGTCGAAGTCCACCTTCGAGCGCACGTCACTCAGCAGATCCTGCATGAAGACGAGGTTCCAGATCTCGGTGAAGCGGTTGTCGTCGACGATCGGACCGCCGTCCTTGCCATAGGCAGGACCACGGTCGATGTAGATCTCGGAGCAGGGTCCGCCCGGGCCCGGCTGACCCGTGTGCCAGTAGTTGTCTTCTTTGCCCATGCGCTGGATGCGCTCCGCAGGGAGACCGGCGATCTTCTGCCACAGCGCGGCAGCCTCGTCGTCCGTCTCGTAGACCGTGACCCAGATGTCACGCTCGGCGAATCCGAGACCGCCGTCGGCCTCGGACTTCGTCAGCAGGTCCCAGGCGTAGGTGATGGCGCCTTCTTTGAAGTAGTCACCGAACGACCAGTTGCCGAGCATCTGGAAGAACGTGCCGTGACGCGCCGTCTTGCCGACCTCTTCGATGTCATTGGTGCGGATGCACTTCTGCACGTCGGCGGCCCGCGGGAACGGCGCCGGTACGACACCCGTCAGGTACGGGACGAACGGGACCATGCCCGCGATCGTGAACATGACGGTCGGGTCATCGCTCACCAGCGACGCCGAGGGAACGATCGTGTGATCGTTCTGCTCGAAGTAGTTGAGGTAGCGCTGAGCGATCTCCGCGGTCTTCATGGGAGTAAAACGTGTCCTTCTGTCAGAACGATGCACCCCGCGGGGTGCGGGAAGCGGATGAAAGTCAGTTGCGATCGTCGTCGAGGGGCTGGGTGAGCCGCGCCTCTTGCTGACGGTAGGCATCTCCGAGGATGCCCGTGAATTCCGTGATCCGGGAATCGACCTCGGCCAGGAGGTCGTGACCGCGCGGATCCTTGTTCATGAAGTGCGCAGCCACGAAGCCACCGATCACGCCGATCAGGAACCACACCACGTTCTTCATATCGCCACCTTGCCTAGGAACCGCATTCTCACGGTGTCATCCATCGTATGCGGAAACGACAGAAGGCGTCGGGTCGCCCCGACGCCTTCTGCTGAGAATACGAGTGCTTAGCGCGCTGCGTAGTACTCGACGACGAGCTGCACTTCACAGGTCACGGGAACCTCGGCACGCTTCGGGCGACGCACGAGACGCGCCTGGAGCTTGTCGAGCTCGACCTCGAGGTAGCCGGGAACGGGCGGCAGAACCTCAGCGTGTCCACCAGCGGCGGCAACCTGGAACGGCTCGGTGCCTTCGCTCTTCGGCTTCACGTGAATGAGCTGACCCGGCTTCACGCGGAAGGACGGGCGGTCGACGAGCTGGCCGTCAACAAGGATGTGACGGTGCACGACGAGCTGGCGAGCCTGTGCGGTGGTGCGGGCGAAGCCGGCACGCAGCACAAGCGCGTCCAGACGCATCTCAAGGAGCTCGACCAGGTTCTCACCGGTCAGGCCGTCCTTGCGACGAGCCTCGTTGAACGCGATGCGCAGCTGCTTCTCGCGGATGCCGTACTGCTCGCGCAGACGCTGCTTCTCACGCAGACGGACAGCGTAGTCGCTGTCTGCCTTGCGCTTGGTGCGGCCGTGCTCACCCGGAGCGTAGGGACGCTTCTCGAGGTAGCGGGCTGCCTTGGGCGTCAGCGGGATGCCGAGGGCACGGGACAGGCGGACCTTGCGGCGGTCCTGGGACTTCGTAACCACGAAGCTTCCTTCCGATTACGCGGCCGTGTCTTTCACGGCTCGCGGACGTATCGCCTCGATTCCGCCTGCTCGATGCGCACGCCGGGGCACGTCGAGAAGTGGTTCAGGAAAAGAGGGATGCCCGAAAACACGGTTTCGAGCCGCATCAATCCTACCAGGCCGCTCGCGCCCCGCAGGCGTGCGGTGTGCGACGTGGATTCAGGAGCCCAGGATACGGCGGATCCGCTCCAGCCGCGCATGCACGTCGCGCTCTGCGCCGAGCTGCTTCGGCGCATAGTAGGTGCGTCCGCGCAGTTCGTCAGGCAGGTACTGCTGGGCAACGATCCCGGCGTCCGCGTCGTGCGGGTAGCGGTAGCCCTTGCCGTGCCCGAGACGCTTCGCTCCCGGATAGTGCGCATCGCGCAGATGCACAGGCACTCGGCCGAAGCCGCCGGCGCGAATGTCGGCGATAGCGGCGTCGATGCCGACGTAGGCGGCGTTCGATTTGGCGGTCGTCGCCAGGTAGATCGTCGCCTCGGCAAGCGGGATACGCCCTTCCGGCATCCCGATGAAGGCCACGGCGTCGGCCGCGGCGACCGCGATCCCCAGCGCCTGCGGATCGGCGAGGCCCACATCCTCGGCGGCCGAGATCACGAGCCGCCGCGCGATGAACCGCGGGTCTTCGCCTGCCTCGATCATCCGAGCGAGATAGTGCAGGGCGGCGTCGACATCGGAGCCGCGGATCGACTTGATGAACGCGCTCACCACGTCGTAGTGCTCATCCCCCTGCCGGTCGTAGCGCAGCAGGGCACGGTCGACGGCCTGCGCGACGTCATCGTCCGTGATGCGCGGCTTCTCCCCGTCCACGAGACGCTCAGGCGACGCCGCCACCGATGCCGCCGCTTCCAGCCCTGTCAGGGCACGCCGACCGTCACCGGATGCAAGGCGGATCAGCGCAGCACGGGCGGAGTCATCGACCTCGATCTGATCGTTCAAACCGCGCGCATCCGCCACCGCTCGATCGATCAGCACACCGATGTCGTCGTCGGTCAGCGGCTGCAGGGTGAGCAGCAGCGACCGCGAGAGGAGCGGAGAGATGACCGAGAACGAAGGATTCTCGGTGGTCGCCGCGATCAGGATCACCCAGCCGTTCTCGACACCGGGCAGAAGCGCATCCTGCTGCGCCTTCGTGAAGCGATGGATCTCGTCGAGGAACAGGATCGTGCTCTGGCCGTACAGATCGCGCTGGTTCAGCGCCTGCTGCATGACCTCACGAACGTCCTTCACGCCCGCCGTGATCGCGGAGAGCTCGACGAAGCGTCGTCCTGATGACCGCGCGATCGCCTGCGCGAGCGTCGTCTTGCCGGTTCCCGGCGGACCCCAGAGGATCATCGACACCGTGCCGGGTGCCGCCGCCGCGGGATCGGCAAGCGTCACGATCGGCGAACCGGGGCGAAGCAGATGCTGCTGGCCCGCCACTTCTGCCAGGGATGTCGGTCGCATGCGCACGGCCAACGGCGTCTGAGCCGAGAGCAGGGGCGCGGGAGAGGTCACCATCCCAGGCTAATGCGCCCGGCCGACATCGCTCGCGGTAGGCTCACACCTGCCCCGTCCCTCAGGAGATGACATGTCTGCACGACGCCCTTCGAAAGCCCGCGACCGCAGCGTTCGCGAAGCTCAGGAACGCGCCCGACTGCACGCCGCGCGCACGGAGTGGCACGCCTCGCGCATCCGTCGTCGCGTGCGCGACAACATCATCGTGGGCATCGTGGGCGGGCTGATCGTCGCGGGCGCTTTCGTGAGTCAGGCCGTGCACGCACAGGTGACACCACCAGCACCTGCGCCGAGTCCGTCGCCGACCTCGACGGTCGAGCCGACGCCGGAAGCACCCGCCGTCGAGACCCCCACGCCGACGCCTGCGCCCTAGGTGCGACAAGGCGGCCCACCATTCTCCGAGCGGCGTACTAGGCTGAAGACTGTCCTTTCCGCCTCCCGCGGCACAGTCGCGCAAGGAGTTCACCGTGTCTGCCAACGAGCCCACGAATACGCCCACCCCGGTCCCCGCGCCCCCGCGCATGCCACGTCCTACTCCCCCGGCGCCCACCGCCCCGGCCGCCGCACCCGCGTCGCCGGTCGCGTCCGCCGACTCGGCCGAATGGGGCCGCGTTGACGACGAAGGCACCGTCTCGGTCCGCGAGGGCGAAGACTGGCGCATCGTCGGGCAGTACCCCGACGGAACGCCCGCCGAGGCTCTCGCCTACTTCGTGCGCAAGTTCGATGACATCGCCTTCAAGGTCCACACGCTCGAACAGCGGCACCAGGCCGGCGGTGCATCGGCATCCGATCTGACGAAGCAGGCGCGTCACCTCCTCACCGAGGTGACCGATGCTGCCGCCGTCGGCAACCTCGCAGAACTGCGCGAACGCCTTGACACGCTCGTCACCTCGCTGGCTGAAGCCACTCGCCTCGAGTCGCAGCAGGCGAAGGCCGCGCTCGACGAGGCCATCGCGCACCGGACGTCCCTCGTCGAACGCGCCGAGGCGATCGCCGCACAGGACCTCTCGTCTGTGCAGTGGAAAAAGGTCACGGTCGAGATGACAGAGCTCTTCGAGGCCTGGCAGGCGCACCAGCAGTCCGGCCCGCACCTGCCGAAGGGCGTGGCTCAGCAGCTCTGGAAGCGTTTCCGCGATGCGCGCTCGACCGTCGATCGTCACCGCCGCGCCTTCTACGCCGAGCTCGACGAGAACCACAAGGCCGCCCGCGACCGCAAGGCACGCCTGGTCGAGCGCGCCGAAGCTCTGGCACCGCGCGGTCTCGACGGAATCCCGGCGTACCGCACGCTGCTCGATGAGTGGAAGGCTGCGGGGCGTGCCGGCCGTAAGGCCGACGACGCCCTGTGGGCCAAGTTCAAGGCCGCTGGCGACGCTCTCTACGCCGCGCGCGCAGAGCAGTCCGCCGCGGAAGAGGCCGAGTCCGCACCCCGTATCGAAGAGCGCACGGCGCTCCTCGAGGAGGCCAAGGCCGTGGCGGATGAGCCGAACATCGCCAAGGCCCGTGCCCTGCTCACGCGCATCCAGCGCCAGTGGGATGAGGTCGGGCGCATCTTCCCGCGCGACAAGGAGCGCGCGCTGGATGACAAGCTCCGCGTGATCGAGCAGGCTCTGAAGGCACGTGAAGATGTCGACTGGAAGCGCAACAACCCCGAGACGAAGGCGCGTGCCGGCGCGATGAGCAGCCAGCTCATCGATGCGATCGCCAAGCTCGAGGCTGAGCGGGACGCCGCCGAGAAGTCCGGCAACGCGAAGGCGCTCAAGGAGGCGACAGAGGCACTTGAAGCCCGTCGCGCCTGGCTCTCGGCACTCGAGGGCTAATCACCCGCCGTTTCGGCAGACTCTTTCCACAGGGGAGGCACGCACACGTGCCTCCCCTGTGCTGTTCCCGCAGACTGGTCGGGTGCATCCCGCCTTCCTCCTCATCCCCGGCGAACGTCTCTCGCAGGCGGAGCTGAGCGCCGCCCGTCTCGACGGCGACGTGGTCGAGCTCGGCGACGCGTACACGCCCACCGACCTCGTCGAAAGCGCCGTCACGCGTGCGCACGGCATCAGCATGCACCGACACGGACACACCGGCCTGGCGTTCGTGGGGCCGAGTGCCGCGTGGATTCTCGGCGCGGGCGATCAACCGCCGAACCATCATCACCTTCAGCGCGCAATCCCCCGCCGGGGCCGCCTCACCCCGACGCCGCGCGCGACGCTGCATGACACTCTGCTGCCGGAGGGCGACCAGTTGCTCATCGGAGATGTCCTCGTCTCGACTCCCGGGCGAACCCTCTGGGACCTTGCCCGGTGGGCGCGGCGGGATACAGTGTGCGTGATCTGGGCTCGCAGACTCGCACGTCTTCGTCCGGATTCTCTCGACGACGCCCTGGCGCGCCTTCCGCGCTTGAAGGGACAGCCTGGCTACCGCATGGCGATGGATCTCCTCGCCCAATTCAGCGAGGAGCGGGCGAGACCTTCCGTCTCTCCGCTCAGGAGGACGTGACGCGGTACACGTCGTACACGGCGTCGATGCGGCGCACCGCGTTGAGCACGCGATCCAGATGCACGGTGTCACCCATCTCGAACACGAAGCGACTCAAGGCGAGGCGATCGTTCGTCGTCGACACGGTGGCCGAGAGGATGTTGACGTGATGCTCGCTGAGGACACGCGTGACGTCGGAGAGTAGACCGGCACGGTCGAGCGCCTCGACCTGGATCTGCACCAGGAACACACTGCGCGTCGTGGGGGCCCACGAGACCTCCACGAGCCGCTCTGCGTCGGCGCCCAGCGCCTTCACATTCGGGCAGTCCGTCCGGTGCACCGAGACGCCGCTGCCGCGGGTCACGAAACCGACGATCTCATCGCCGGGCACGGGGGTGCAGCACTTGGCGAGCTTCACCAGGATGTCTGCCGCGCCGCGGACGAGCACGCCGCTGTCGCCCTCGCGAGGGGCACGCGCGCGGCCGATCGGGATATCGATCGCCCCGGTGTTCGTGTCGTTGTCGGCAACGAGGGCCGTGACCTTCTCGAGAACCGACTGCGTCGAGACGTGTCCTTCCCCGACAGCGGCGTAGAGCGCCGAGACGTCTTCGTAGCGCATCTGGTGCGCCACTTCCGTGAAGGAGTCCTGGCTCATCAGGCGCTGCAGCGGCAGGTTCTGTCGACGCATCGCGCGGGCGATCGCTTCCTTGCCCTGCTCGATGGCCTCTTCGCGGCGCTCCTTCGTGAACCAGCCACGGATCTTGTTGCGCGCACGGGTGCTCTTGACGAAGCTCAGCCAGTCCTGGCTGGGGCCGGCATCGGGATTCTTCGAGGTGAAGACCTCGACGACATCGCCGCTCTTGAGCGTCGTCTCAAGCGGCACCAGGCGACCGTTGACCTTGGCGCCCATCGTGCGGTGACCGATCTCGGTGTGCACGGCGTAGGCGAAGTCGACCGTCGTCGCCCCCGAGGGGAGACCGATGACACGACCCTTCGGCGTGAAGACGTAGACCTCCTTCGCGCCGATCTCGAAGCGCAGGGAGTCGAGGAACTCCCCCGGGTCGGCCGTCTCTGCCTGCCAGTCCGAGATGTGCGCGAGCCACGCCATATCGGTGTCGCTGACGCGCTGGGAACCCTTCGGGTCGCCCGCCATCCGCTCCTTGTACATCCAGTGAGCAGCGACACCGAACTCGGCCTGCTGGTGCATCTCGTGGGTGCGGATCTGAATCTCGACCGTGCGCCCACCCGGCCCGATGACGGTGGTGTGCAGCGACTGGTAGAGGTTGAACTTGGGCGTTGCGATGTAGTCCTTGAAGCGACCCGGCAGGGGTGTCCATCGTGCGTGGATCGCGCCGAGCACGGCATAGCAGTCGCGGACTGTCCCGACGAGCACCCGGATGCCGACCAGGTCGTAGATGTCGTCGAACTCGCGTCCTCGGATGACCATCTTCTGGTAGACCGAGTACATCTGCTTGGGTCGACCGCCGACCTTGCCGCGGACGCGAAGGTCTCGAAGGTCGGATTCGACGGCGGCGACGACTTCCTGGATGTACTTCTCACGCTGCGGAGTGCGCTGGCGGATCAGGCTGTCGATCTCGGCGTAGATCTTCGGGTGCAGAACAGCAAAAGAGAGATCTTCGAGTTCGGACTTGATGGCCTGGATACCAAGGCGGTGCGCCAGCGGAGCATAGATCTCAAGAGTCTCGGTGGCCTTCTTCGCCGCCTTCTCCGGCGGCACGAAGCCCCAGGTGCGGGCGTTGTGGAGGCGGTCGGCGAGCTTGATCAGGAGCACGCGGATGTCTTTGGACATCGCGACGATCATCTTGCGGACCGTCTCAGCCTGCGCGCTCTCGCCGTACTTGACCTTGTCGAGCTTGGTGACGCCGTCGACGAGCATCGCCACTTCGTCGCCGAAGGTCGCCGCGAGGTCAGTGAGCGGATATCCCGTGTCTTCGACGGTGTCGTGCAGCAGAGCGGCGGCGATCGCCCGAGGCCCGAGGCCCATCTCCGCAAGGATCTGCGCGACGGCGAGCGGATGAGTGATGTACGGCTCACCGCTCTGACGCTTCTGCCCCGCGTGCTTCTCCGACGCGACCTTGTACGCCTGTTCGATGATCGCAAGATCACCACGGGGGTGGTTGGTACGGGCGGTGCGGATGAGGTTGTCGAGGTCGTTGATCCGGGGCGCGCGCGAGAAGATGCGCGGCACGAGACGACGCAGGCTAGAGCCCTGAGCTGCTCCCGCTTCGGTCATCGTTCCACCTCCCCGAGAGTTCCCATCCTACGCGCGGATGAGAGTGCGCAACGTTCCGAACCACTCACGCCTGACGTCGTCTCCTGCTCTCTGATTACTCGCCGACGGCGGCGCGCTCACGCGCGGCACGAACCCGGGCGTCGCGCTCCATGATCTCCGGCTCCTTCTCGCGGAAGAGGGAGTACAGCGGGGCCGCGACGAACAACGTCGAGTACGTCGCCACGATGATTCCGACGAAGATCGACAGCGAGATGTCCGTCAGCGTCTCGGCGCCCAGCCAGATCGCACCGATGAACAGAATGGCACCGACCGGGAGGGCCGCCACGATCGAGGTGTTGATCGAACGCACCAGCGTCTGGTTCACCGCGAGGTTGACCGAGTCTCCGAAGAGACGGCCACTGCGTTCACCGTCCTCTGTCGTGTTCTCTCGGATCTTGTCGAACACGACCGTGGTGTCATACAGGGAGTACGCCAGGATCGTCAGGAAGCCGATGACCGCCGCCGGGGAGATCTCGAAGCCGGCGAGCGAGTAGATGCCCACCGTGATGATGAGCACATCGAGCAGACCGATGATCGCGGCCGCCGACATCTTCCACGTGCGGAAGTAGATGGCCAGGATCAGGAATGTGAGCGCGAGGAAGATCGCGAGGCCCCACAGCGACTGACGCGTGACGTTCTCACCCCAGCTCGGGCCGATGAACGAGGTAGTCACGGCCTCGGGCTCGACCTCGTAGGCATCGGCCAGGGCCGTAGCCACCGCACGCGTGTCCGCGTCGGTCATCTGATCGGCCTGCACGCGGATGTCGCGGCCGCCGACGGTCGTCACCTTGGTGGTTGCACCCGGGACGACAGAGCGCACAGCCTCCGTTGCCAGAGCCTGATCGGTCGATGCCGGAGCTTCCACGGTGAACTGCGAGCCGCCGGTGAACTCGATCGACAGCTGGATCGGCCGGAACAGCGGCACCAGCGCTGCGCCGACGACGAGCACGATCGCGATGATGAACCACAGGCGACGGCGAGCGACGAAGGGGAACGACGTCTTGCCGGTGTAGAGGTCGTTTCCGAACTCGTTCATGGAGCGCATCAGGCGTTCCCCTCGTTTCCGTTGCTGCCGGCGCTGTCGCTCGTGGCGATCGCTCGTTTGCGTTCCGCGATGGTCTGACGCCGCTCGGCCTCATTCCGTGACCGTGCCGTTCGCGCGGCCTTGCCCATCGATCCGGGCTCGACGACGCGGAACTTGGTGCGCTCCGTGTAGACGGCCCCCAGGGCGGCCGGGTCCATGCCCGAGAGCGGGTGTCCCTGGCCGAAGAAGCGGGTGCGAGCAAGCAGCTGCATGACCGGGTGCGTGAAGATGACGAAGATGAACACGTCGATCAGTGTCGTGAGACCCAGGGTGAAGGCGAAGCCCTTCACCGTCGCGTCCGCGAGGATGTACAGCACGACGGCGGCGAGCACGTTGATCGACTTCGAGATGTAGATCGTGCGCTTGGCACGTGCCCATCCGTCTTCGACAGCGCCGGTGATGGACTTGCCATCACGCAGTTCATCTCTTATTCGCTCGAAGTACACGATGAACGAGTCGGCCGTGAATCCGATCGAGACGATGAGACCGGCAACGCCGGCGAGCGAGAGCCGGAAGCCCATGCGCCACGCGAGGATGCAGATGATGATGTAGGTCAGCACCGCCATCACACCGATGGAGGCGATGATCACGAAGCCGAGCGCCCGATAGCTGAACAGCGAGTAGATCGCGACGAGCGCGAGACCGATGAGTCCCGTCAGCAGACCGATCTGCAGCTGCTGGGAGCCGAGCGTCGCAGAGATCGTGTCAGAGCTGACGACCTCGAAGCTGAGCGGCAGGGCACCGTACTTGAGCTGGTCTGCCAGCGTCTTCGACGTCTCCTGATCGAAGGTGCCGCTGATGCTGGGCTTGCCGTTGAGGATCACACCCTGCATCTGCGGTGCCGAGATGACGGAGCCGTCGAGGACGAAGGCGAACTGGTCACGCGGGGACTCGAGTCCGAAGAGGCGCTGGCTCACACCGCCGAAGACCTCGGTGCCGTGCTGATCGAACGTGATGTTCACGACCCAGCGGCCGCTCGTCTGCTCGCGACCGCTCGTCGCGTCGGTGATCGAGCCGCCGTCGAGCTCGACCGGGCCGAGCAGGTACTTCGCACTGTTGGTGGGGTCACAGGCGATCAGCGGCTCACCGGCCGGAGCCTCCGCGGGGTTCTTCTGCGGGTTCGCGCAGTCGAAGGCGAGAAACTCTGCCTGAAGCTTGGGCGTCGCCCATGCGATGTCGCTGCCGTCGGTCGGCTCGGGCGACGGCGTGGACTGCAGCGTCGGATCCGGGCTCGGGAACGGAGTCTCATTGCCGTCTTCGCCGACGAACGACGTCGCAGCCTGGGTCGTCGCGATCACGGCACGAAGCTCGAGCTTCGCGCTGGCCTCGATGCGGTTGCGCGTCTCCTCGTCGGCCTTGCCGGGGATCTGGACGACGATGTTGCGTCCGCCCTCGGTGGTGATGTCAGCTTCACCGACACCGGAGGCGTCGACACGCTGACGGATGATCGCCGCGGCCTGCTCCATCTGCTCCTGCGACGGGTCAGCGCCGTCCTCCGTGTTTGCGGCCAGAATGATCTGGGTGCCGCCCTGCAGGTCGAGCGCCAGTTCGGGAGTCCATGAGCTCTTGCCGAAAACGTAGACGCCGAGGGCGTTGATGCCGAACAGCACACCCGTCACGACGAGCAGGCTGAGAAGGACCCGCCAGGCGTGACGAGTCGGAGAAGATGAAGCCACGAAAGATCAGCTTTCTGTCAGCGAAGGAAAGTGCGCGTTACTTCTGGTCGTCGTCGCGCTCGAGACGTGCCCGAGTCTCTTCTGCGGACTCGACGCGGGGCTCGTCCACGACAGGCTGGTCATCCAGCGGCGCGGGCTCGTCAGCGACAGCAGAGGTGTCGACAATGCGCAGGATCGCCTGCGAGTGCACGTCGATGACCGTTCCGGGCGCGATCTCGACACGCGCCGGCTTATCGAGGTCTTCGCTGTCGAACTCGACGATCGTGCCGTAGAGCCCGCCCTGCAGCAGCACGCGCGCGCCGGGAACGGTGTCACGCTGCTTCTGCTCCTGCTCCTGCTTCATCTTGGCCGTGCGCTTGCGGGTGTTCAGGATCATGAAGACCAGGAGCACCGCCAGGATGAGGAAGAGGCCGTACTGAGCGAAGAACGTCGCGAAATCCATGTGGAGAAGGTGCCTTTCAGGGAACACGCGCGCACCGTCGATGGCAACCGCATGTGATGGGGGAAATCTTTAGCGATTATAGGTCATCGAACAATGGCGAACCCGTCGCCTGTGGAAGACCGAGATGCTGGTATGCCTCGGGCATGGCGATGCGGCCACGCGGAGTGCGTCCCATGAAGCCGATCCGCACGAGGTAGGGCTCGACGACACTCTCGACGGTCTCGGGCTCTTCGCCGACCGCCACTGCAAGCGTGGAGAGCCCCACGGGCCCGCCGCGGAACTTGCGCACCAGCGCCTCCAGGACGGCACGGTCCAGACGATCGAGGCCGATACGGTCGACGTCATACAGGTCGAGCGCAGCGTGCACATCCCCGGCGGATGCCGCGGATCCTTCGCCATGAACGAGCGCGTAGTCCCGCACCCGCCGCAGGAGGCGGTTCGCGATGCGGGGTGTCCCGCGCGAGCGGCGGGCGATCTCATCACGTGCGATCGACGGGACCTGCACGCCCAGCACGAGTGCCGAGCGGGCGACCACGCGCTCCAGCTCTTCGGACTCGTAGTACTCGAGGTGCGCCGTGAATCCGAACCGATCACGCAGCGGGTTGGGCAGCAGACCCGAGCGGGTGGTCGCCCCGACGAGCGTGAAAGGCGCCAGCTCCAGGGGGATGCTGGTCGCACCGGCGCCCTTGCCCACCATGATGTCGATGCGGAAGTCTTCCATCGCGAGGTAGAGCATCTCTTCTGCGGAGCGCGCCATACGGTGGATCTCGTCGATGAAGAGAACCTCGCCGGGCGTGAGGCTCGACAGCAGCGCCGCCAGATCACCGGCGTGCTGAATCGCCGGACCGCTGGAGAGGCGCAGCGGACGTTCGCTCTCGTGCGCCACGATCATCGCGAGTGTCGTCTTGCCGAGCCCGGGTGGGCCCGACAGCAGGATGTGATCGGCCGGACGCCCCTGGATGCGCGCTGCATCCAGAAGCAGCTTCAGCTGACCACGCACCTTCTGCTGGCCGACGAACTCGTCGAGACTGTGCGGGCGCAGCGCACCTTCGATCGCCAGCTCCGCCTCATCGGCGACCTCACCGGCGTCGTGAAATTCAGGCACGGGCACTTCCCTGACCAGGGCCGAGGGTCGAGAGCGTGCGGCGCAGCAGCAGCGCGACGGACTGCCGCTCGGTTTCACTCGCGTCGGCGGCGCTCTGCTCCGCAGCCTCGGACGCGACCTTCTCAGACCACCCGAGGCCGACCAGAGCGGCAACCAGCTGCTCCGTGATCGCCGTGGTGGCCGTCTGCGCTGGCGCGGCGGCAGCAGGCGGCTTCAGCTTGCCCGCGAGTTGCAGCACGATGAGCTTGGCGGTCTTCGGTCCGATTCCCGACACCCGACGGAACGGCGCATCGTCATCCGCAGCCACGGCCGTCGCGATCTGGTCGACCGACAGGTGCGAGAGCACGCCGAGCGCGGATTTCGGCCCCACGCCGGTCACTCCGATCAGGTGTCCGAAGACCTCGAGCTCAGCCGTGTCGGCGAAGCCGTACAGCGAGAGCGCATCTTCGCGGACGATCAGCGACGTGTGCAGCAGAATCGTCTCGCCGACGTGCGCCGTGTGGGCGACATCTCCGGGAACCGCGACCGAGAAGCCCACGCCTCCTACTTCGACGATCACCGAATCGGCACCCGTGGAAAGCACGACGCCACGAAGGGAGGAGATCATGCTCTCACCCTATGCGAAATCATCGTATATATGTTCGAGCGACACGCTCGGCGTCGGCCCAGGCCTTCTGCGCCGGCGTGAGCGCACCCGCGGCCGCAGATGCGGCGCCGCGACGCCAGGCATGACAGATGGCGATGGCCAGCGCATCCGCAGCATCCGCGGGTTGGGGCGGAGAATCCAGCCGGAGGATCCGCGCGATCATCGCCTGCACCTGCCGCTTGTCCGCACTGCCGTAGCCCGTGACCGCGGCCTTCACCTCACTGGGGGTATGGGTCGCCGCGGGGAGCCCCGCCTCGGCCGCGACGAGCAGCGCAACGCCACTCGCCTGCGCCGTGCCCATCACGGTCTGCAGATTCTGCTGCGCGAAAACTCGCTCCACCGCGACCGCATCCGGCTCATGCTCGCCGAGGACCGCACGCAGTCCCGCCGCAACGCCCGCGAGACGCTCGCCGATCGGTGCATCCACAGGGGTGCGGATGACACCGACATGCACGAGCGTCGCTCTACGGGCCCCGTCGACGTCGACAACACCTACACCGCAGCGGGTGAGGCCGGGGTCAATGCCGAGGACGCGAATGCTTCGTGCTGTCACTCCCCCAGGCTACGCACCGCTTCGGACCCGAACGCGACGGCGCGCCCGCCGCCCGTCTTCCGACGCGGCGACGGGCGCACCGTCGTGATGGTTCTACTCGTCGTTCTCGAGCTCGGCCTGCACCTCGGGGGTGAGGTCGAAATTGCTGAAGACGTTCTGCACGTCGTCGCTGTCTTCGAGCGCATCGATCAGACGGAAGATCTTCCGCGCGGTCGCGGCGTCGACCTCGACCTTGAGGTTCGGAACGAACTCGACGTCAGCCGACTCGTAGTCGATGCCAGCCTCTTGCAGCGCCGTACGCACAGCGACGAGGTCGGTCGCCTCGGTGATGACGGCATAGCCCTCACCGTGCGGCTCGATCTCCTCGGCACCGGCTTCGAGTGCAGCCATCATGACGTCGTCTTCTGTCGTCCCTTCCGCACCGACGACGATGACACCCTTGCGGCTGAAGTTGTACGCGACCGAGCCCGGGTCGGCGAGCGTGCCGCCGTTGCGGCTGAGCGCCGTGCGCACCTCGGCTGCGGCGCGGTTCTTGTTGTCGGTCAGACACTCGATCATCAAAGCGACGCCGTTGGGACCGTAACCTTCGTACATGATCGAGGCGTACTCCACGGCCTCGCCACCGATGCCGGCACCGCGCTTGACGGCCCGGTCGATGTTGTCCTTGGGGACCGACATCTTCTTCGCCTTGAAGACCGCATCGAAGAGGGTCGGGTTGCCTGCCTGATCGGGTCCGCCGAGCTTCGCAGCGACCTCGATGTTCTTGATGAGCTTTGCCCACGACTTGGCACGGCGCGAATCGATGATCGCCTTCTTGTGCTTGGTCGTCGCCCACTTGGAATGCCCGGACATATGTCTCCGCTCGTGTGATCAGCCCCGAGGCAGCGCCCAGGGCGTCGTTCAGTCTAACAAAACGCTTTCCGTCGCTGTCAGTGCTCCATGAGACCGCGGCCACGACGCGCACGCGCAGCCTGGACAGAGGCGGTCGTCGGCAACCTGAGCGGCTCATCCATGTCGGAATCGGGGGTCCACCGATCCCATCCGCCGTCCAGCGGCCATCGAGCGCCGCTGATGAAGGCATCTGCAGCATGGTCAGCGAGAGCGCGAACCGCGTCGGCTTCCGCGTGGGTGAATCTGCCCTGCTCCACCAAAGCCGCCAACTCGTCCGCGTCCTTGAGCCAGACATCCTCGCTGCCGGCGTGCTCCGCGTCGATCCAGAGATCCAACACGAGATCACGGGAGAAGACCT
Organism: Microbacterium keratanolyticum; assembly: GCF_016907255.1. Taxonomy (NCBI): domain Bacteria; kingdom Bacillati; phylum Actinomycetota; class Actinomycetes; order Micrococcales; family Microbacteriaceae; genus Microbacterium; species Microbacterium keratanolyticum. The sequence goes on from NZ_JAFBBQ010000001.1 coordinate 16,869, forward strand.
CATCACTCGAGCGCCAGTGCGGGAGTTCGAGGTTCACATAGGCACCGCTGGGCGTGCCGTCCGCGGTGCGAAAGAACCACACGGACCACGGAGCGCCCGTCGGCGCGACTCGCACGACTCCCGGTCCGGTCCACGTCGACTCACGCACGACCCATGGCACCTGGAATCGCTCGTCCAGCGGCACGTCGCGCGAACGGCGACCGTCAGCCGAAACCGCCTCGAGGCGAGCGGATCCGCTCGGAATCCATACGATCAGCGCGTCCTCGTCATCGCGGACGACACGAGCCGTCTCCACGAAACGACCGTACCGCCAGAGGATGGTCTGCCCTTCGACGAACCTCGGCGCGTCCGGAGCATCCGAAGGCACGGCCTCGGCGAGATCTTCTGGGCGGTGTGCGCCGTCCTGGCGCTGGGGCGCGAGAGTGGCGAGCGAAGTGGCCAGGCTGACACCCGGCCGACCAACCGGAGTCCAGTCGCTGTCCGTCCTCCCGACGAGAGTGACGACGCCGCCGCTTGCACTGAGACTGGTGGATCCGAGAGGCAGGCGCATCCCCGCACCCTACCGTGCGCGTATGTTCACTCGCCCACGACGTGGGCGAGGAAGCGCGCGTGAAAGCGCGTCTCCCCCGTGATCTCCGGGTGGAAGCTGAGCCCCAGGATGCGCCCTTGCTCGACCGCGACCACACGTCCGTCCGCCAGCGCGGCAAGCGACCTCGCGTCACTGCCGACAGACTCGACCACCGGTCCGCGGATGAACGCGGCTCGTACGGGCCTCTCCCCCAATTCGCGGACGACCAACTCCGCTTCGAACGATTCCGTCTGCCGGCCGAACGCGTTGCGGCGGACGGTCACATCGAGTCCACCGAATGACTCCTGCCCTTCGATCGCGTCGACGACGCGGTCGGCGAGCATGATGAGTCCGGCACAGGTGCCCAGCATCGGCATCCCATCGGCAATCGCTTCGCGGATCGGCTGCTGCATGCCGAAGATCCGCGACAGCTTGTCGATCGTCGTGGACTCGCCGCCGGGAATCACCAGCCCGCCGACTGCGGCGAGCTCGGCGGGTCGACGCACAAGGGTGACCTCGGCGCCGAGACCCTCGAGCAGGGCGGCGTGCTCGCGCACGTCGCCCTGCAGCGCGAGCACTCCGACGTGTGGCTTACCAGCCACGCTCGGCGAGACGGTGCGGTGCCGGCAGATCAGCGACGTTGATGCCGACCATCGCTTCGCCGAGTCCGCGAGAGACCTCGGCGATGACCTTGGCATCGTCGTAGAAGGTCGTGGCCTTGACGACCGCAGCAGCACGGGCGGCCGGGTTGCCGGACTTGAAGATGCCCGATCCGACGAACACGCCGTCAGCGCCGAGCTGCATCATCATCGCGGCGTCCGCGGGAGTCGCCACTCCACCAGCGACGAAGAGCACGACAGGGAGCTTTCCGGTCTCGGCGACCTCGGCGACGAGCTCGTAGGGCGCCTGCAGCTCCTTGGCCGCGACGAACAGCTCGTCCCTGGTCATGGAACGCAGCACGTTGATCTCGGAGCGGATCTTGCGGATGTGCTTGGTGGCCTCGGAGACGTCGCCGGTGCCGGCCTCGCCCTTCGAGCGGATCATCGCCGCGCCCTCATTGATGCGACGCAGTGCCTCGCCGAGGTTGGTGGCGCCGCACACGAAGGGCACCGTGAAGCCGAACTTGTCGATGTGGTTGACGTAGTCCGCCGGCGAGAGCACCTCGGACTCATCGATGTAGTCGACGCCGAGCTCCTGCAGCACCTGCGCTTCGACGAAGTGGCCGATGCGCGCCTTCGCCATCACCGGGATCGATACGGCCTCGATGATGCTGTCGATCATGTCGGGGTCGCTCATGCGGGAGACCCCGCCCTCGGCACGGATGTCCGCCGGGACGCGTTCCAGCGCCATGACGGCGACGGCGCCGGCATCCTCTGCGATCTTCGCCTGCTCGGCGTTGACGACGTCCATGATGACGCCGCCCTTGAGCATCTCTGCAAGCCCGCGCTTGACGCGGCCGGTACCGGTAGCTGTTTCTGTCATAGGACGAAGCATAGCTTGTCTGGATTCTTCTTTGATCCGTCTGCGACATTCCGCGAAATGCGCATCAGCAGCTCTGCGCGGATGTCAGGATTGCAGCATGAAGATCCTCTCGATCCAGTCCGCCGTCGCCTACGGACACGTCGGAAACTCCGCCGCCGTGTTCCCCATGCAGCGCATCGGCGTCGACGTGCTGCCGGTGTACACGGTGAACTTCTCGAACCACACCGGCTATGGCGCCTGGCGGGGTCCGCTCATCTCCCCCGACGACGTGCGCGAAGTGATCACCGGCATTGAAGAGCGAGAGGTCTTCCCACAGATCGATGCGATCCTCTCCGGCTATCAGGGCGGCGAGGGCATCGCGGATGTCATCATCGATGCCGTCGCGCGCGTCAAGGCCGCCAACCCTGATGCGGTCTACGCCTGTGATCCGGTGATGGGAAATGCGAAATCCGGATGCTTCGTCGCACCCGCGATTCCTGTTCTGCTGCGCGATCGCGTCGTGCCCGTCGCCGACATCATCACGCCCAACCAGTTCGAGCTCGGCTTCCTGACCGACACCTCGCCTGACACCCTCGAGTCCACGCTCGCGTCCGTCGACCTCGCACGTGCCATGGGCCCGAAGGTCGTGCTCGTCACCAGCGTCGAGCGTCCGGACCGCGAAGAGGGAACGATCGAGATGCTCGCCGTCGACGACAGCGGCGCGTGGATCGTGCAGACGCCGCGGCTCCCGATGAAGGCCAACGGATCCGGCGATGTCACGGCGGCGCTCTTCACGGCGCACTACGTCCGCAGCGGCAGCATCGCCGAGGCGCTGCGCAAGACCGTGTCGAGCGTCTTCGACCTGCTCCAGCTCACGCTCGAATCCGGGGAGCGCGAACTGCAGCTCATTGAGGCACAGGAGTTCTACGCCCACCCGCGCGAACAGTTCGACGTTCGCCAGGTGCGCTGAGCGGTGCGCCCGGGCTCCCTCAACGGTGCCCGGGCGCTCTCACGTCATTCGGCGGGTGGCCACGCCGCGGCGATCGTGTGCCGCACGTCGCCCAGCAGCTGCGGCAGGGCCTTCGTCTTCGCGATGATCGGGAAGAAGTTCGCATCCGACGACCATCGCGGCACGATGTGCTGGTGCAGGTGCGCGTCGACGCCCGCGCCGGCGACAGCCCCCTGGTTCATGCCCAGGTTGAAGCCGTCACACCGCGATACCTCGCGCAGCACCCGCATCCCGATCTGCGTCAGCTCACCGATTTCGGCGACCTCTTCTGCCGTGGCCTGATCGTAGGTCGCGATGTGGCGATACGGGCAGACCAGCAGGTGTCCGGAGTTGTACGGGAACAGGTTCAGCAGGACGTAGGCCGTCTTTCCGCGAGCGACGATGAGCGTCTCCGCATCATCATGCTCGGGCGCGGCGCAAAAGGGACAGGTCTCCCGCAGGGGCTCCGGTCCCGCTTGGATGTACGCCATCCGGTGGGGAGTCCACAGACGCTGGAACTCGTCCGGGACCCCCGCCAGGTGAGAGGCGTCTTCTGCTGACGGCGGGATCACGCCAGGTCTTCCGCCGTCTGCACGAGGGTGTGCTCCGCGATCGCACGGCGCACCCGCTCGACAGCATCCGCAAGCGGGACGCCGTTCTCCTGCGTGCCGTCGCGGAAGCGGAACGACACGGTACCCGCCGCGCGGTCCTGCTCGCCCGCGATGAGAATGAGCGGCACCTTGCCGGTCGTGTGGTTGCGGATCTTCTTCTGCATCCGCTCGTCCGAGTGGTCCACGTCGGCGCGGACACCGGCGGCACGCAGCGCGGCGACAGCGTCGTCCAGGTAGTCGGCGAAGGTGTCAGCGACCGGGATGCCCACAACCTGCACGGGCGCAAGCCAGAGCGGGAAGTCGCCGGCATAGTGCTCGAGCAGGATCGCGAAGAAGCGCTCCACAGAACCCAGCAGAGCGCGGTGGATCATCACCGGACGGTGTTTCTGTCCGTCTGAGCCGATGTACTCGAGCTCGAAGCGCTCCGGCTGGTTGAAATCGAGCTGAATCGTCGACATCTGCCAGGTACGACCGATCGCGTCACGCGCCTGAACCGAGATCTTGGGGCCGTAGAAGGCGGCGCCGCCCGGATCGGCGACGACCTCCAGCCCCGAGGCCTCTGCGACTTCACGCAGCGTCTCGATCGCGGTCGTCCACTGCTCGGGCTCGCCCAGGAACTTGGGGTTGCCCTCTTCGTTGGTCGACAGCTCCAGGTAGAAGTCGTTGAGGCCGTAGTCGCGCAGCAGATCGAGGACGAGCGTCAGGTTGGTCGTGAGCTCCTCCCGCACCTGCTCCTGCGTCACGTAGATGTGCGCGTCGTCCTGGGTGAGGCCGCGCACACGGGTGAGTCCCGAGAGGGTGCCGCTCTTCTCGTAGCGGTACACCGTGCCGAACTCGGCCAGACGCAGCGGGAGCTCACGGTAGGAGCGGCTGCGCGAGCGGTAGATGAGGTTGTGGAACGGGCAGTTCATCGGCTTCAGGTAGTAGTCCTGGCCGTGCTTCGTGATGTTGCCGTCCTCGTCGACGACCTCATCGAGGTGCATCGGGGGGAACATGCCGTCGGCGTAGGTCTGCAGGTGACCCGAGGTCTGGAACAGATCCTTCTTCGTGATGTGCGGAGAGTTCACGACGTCGTAGCCGTTGCGGAGCAGGTGACGGCGAAGGTTCTCTTCGATCTCGTAGCGGATGATTCCACCGCGCGGGTGGAAGACCGCGAGGCCGGAGCCGATCTCATCCGGGAAGGAGAACAGGTCGAGGTCTTTGCCGAGGCGACGGTGGTCGCGTTTGGCAGCTTCCTCGAGTCGCACCTGGTAGGCGCGCAGCTCGTCCTTGGTCGGCCACGCGGTGCCGTAGATGCGCTGCAGCTGCGGGTTCTTCTCGCTGCCACGCCAGTAGGCCGCGGCGATGCGGGTGAGGTCCCAGCCGTTGCCGATCATGCGGGTGTTGGGAAGGTGCGGGCCGCGGCAGAGGTCCTTCCAGACGACCTCGCCGTCCTTCGTGGTGTTGTCGTAGATCGTGAGTTCGCCCTCGCCGACCTCCACGCTCGCCCCCTCGGCAGCTTCCTTGCCACCCTTGAGTCCGATGAGTTCGAGCTTGAAAGGCTCGTCGGCAAGCTCTGCGCGCGCCTCCTCGTCGGTGACGACGCGACGCACGAAGCGCTGGCCCTCACGGACGATGCGCTGCATCTCCTTCGTGATCGCCTTGATGTCTTCGGGCGTGAATGGGGTGTCGACGCCGAAGTCGTAGTAGAAGCCGTCGGTGATCGGCGGGCCGATACCGAGGTTCGCCTGCGGGTTGATGCGCTGCACGGCCTGCGCGAGGACATGGGCCGCCGAGTGACGGAGAATCGTCAGTCCGTCGGCGCTGTCGATCGTGACCGCTTCGACCTCATCGGAGTCTGTGACCGTGGCGGCGAGGTCTTTCAACTCGCCGTTGACGCGCATCGCGACAACAGAACGGTCAGAGAACAGGGCGAAGCCGTCTTTCGGCTGGGCGTTTTCAGGCACAGGAACACTCCATCTAGGGTCGCCTCTAGGCTACTCGCCCGCGGCGTTCATGCCGAACGGACAAGCCACGGGATCACGCGCACGTAGACCACCATTCCGAGCAGCTCGACGAGCGTCTGCGTCACGACGACCACGGCGGCAAGCCCGGAGAACCGCAACGACACGCTCCGCGAGCAACTGGGTCAGCGCTGCGAGGTCCAGCGGAACCAGGATCAGGAGCAGAAATGCCTCCACGAACGGAACAGGATCGATCGTCGACGCGGCATCCGCACCCAGGAAGCGCGCCAGCAGGATCGGCAGCAGCAGAATCTGCAGCAGCATGAGCAGCGGCGACGAAGCGAGAGGGCGATCGGATGCTCCGCCCGCCAGCCGTGTGAACACGATGACGTAGTCCACACAGGGCGTGAGCAGAACACGCAGCACACCGACGAGCAGTGCCCTGAACGGGACAGCCAGGAACGTCACGGTGAGCAGCGCGCCCAGCACGGACGTGATCGCGCCCTCCCACACCGGAGCGGTGGCCGGCGCGAGAAGACCAACCACCGCGGCCATACCCAGCGCAAGGAGATAAAGCGGCACCTGGCGCCGCTCCAACCACAGACTCATCGTCAGTCGTCGGCGTTCTCGTCCAGCAGGGCGCGGAAGCTCCCCGCCAGGACCGTGACGGCGCCCGCTCGATCGTGATCCACCAGCTGCACGGGGCCGCCAGGCGACACCCAGATCGGGTTTCCCGCGCCATCGTCGGCGAACACGACCCCGTCGATGAGATCTCCGTAGGCTTCCCGCGCCGAGGCAGTCAGCTCCAGGCACGTGGTTGTCCCCAGCAGCGGGCTCTGATCCCACGCATGGACGGCGATCCCGGCGAAGCATCCGCCCCACCGGCCGATGAACTCGAGGTAGTCCGCGTCAGGCACGATGCCGGTGTCCGCAAACACGGTGCGCGCCTCGTCTTCGGGAATCGGTCGACCCGAACCATAGCTCGAGCGCATTCGGTCGATCCGATCGATGAGTTCGGCAGAGAGGGGCATCCGGCCAGGCTAGTCAGTCCGAAAACAAGAAAACCCCCGGTCTCCCGGGGGTTTGTCTGTGCGCGATACTGGGATCGAACCAGTGACCTCTTCCGTGTCAGGGAAGCGCGCTACCGCTGCGCCAATCGCGCCCAAGTGGGCTATTAAGTTCTACCGTGAGGTGGCGACGGGATTCGAACCCGTGTAAACGGCTTTGCAGGCCGGTGCCTAGCCGCTCGGCCACGCCACCGTGTGGATTGACCCCACGTGCCGCAGATCTTCTAAAGAGGATCTCCTGCACTTGAGCGGATGACGAGACTCGAACTCGCGACCCCAACCTTGGCAAGGTTGTGCGCTACCAACTGCGCTACATCCGCGTTTTGTGTCCGGCGCGCCGGGCACTTGATAAACATTAGCCCAAGATCTGGATCACGCCAAACCGGACGCGAATCTCGCGCGTGTCTTCTCTTCTGGCATAAACCACCCCTCGGCATCAGGTAGTGTTGGTCATCGACCGCTTGCGGTCATGGGCGATTGGCGCAGTTGGTAGCGCGCTTCCTTCACACGGAAGAGGTCATCGGTTCGAGTCCGGTATCGCCCACAAGAGAAGCCCGGTCAGGTGTGAACCTGACCGGGCTTCGTTGTTCCTCCGGTCGCCGATCCCCCGTGTCCAGTGCCGCGGAGGCTATTGCGGATCCGCCTCTTCCTCACCGAACGGCGGGTCCGTCACTCCGATTCCGACCGCCTGGTGGCTCGGCTCAGGATCGTCCGGCTTCGGCGCGCGGGGGGCCTCCGCAGGCTCCTTCTCGGTACTCGGCTCCTCAAGGTCCTCCGGCGACGGCGCGGGCTCACCCTCAGGCGACACCTCACCTGCGGACGGAGCCTCTTCTGCGGGGGCCTGATCCGCGGGCTGCGGGTCTGCTGGGTCCGACATCTGGTCCTCCTTCGATCGGAGCCCAGTGAACCCGGCATCGAATGCGTGTACCAGTCCGTTGACTCTGCGGTCGCGGGAGGCTAGGAACACAGCAAAAAGGACGTCGCCGGCGGATGCTAGGCCCGAGGGAACACGAGCTCAAACCGCTCGCAGAGCACCGGCATGTCCGGGGCGAAACCGCGGGGGCTTTCGGAGTGGTTCGTCCAGTACCACTCATGGATCCGGCGCCACGATGCGAGCGTGCGGTCGTCTTCACCCTCGGAGTGCGCATGCTCCTCTCCGACTTCGTTGAACGGCACGACGTCGAGCACGGTCGTGCGGATGATCACCTGAGGAGCGCCTTCGCCATCCAGGATGATGCTGTACTCCCCGACCTCAGGCAGCGGATCACCGGCGTGCTCATAGTCCCAGATCGACGATGCGGTACCGGTCTTGATGCCGTCGCGCACGAGAGCCAGAAGCTCATCCGCGTGCGCGACGGTCGCGCCGAAAGCCCACGCCTCGGGAATCTCTTCCGGAGCGTCGATCAGCGCGCCGCGCGCCTGGTTCCAGAACTCCGCGATCACTCCTGGATCACCTGTCACAGTCATTTCGAAACCCTCCATCCGTAGCGCTGCACCAGCGCCTGCGCCACACGACCGTAGCGCTTCGCGTCGAGCACCGCGGCCTCGCGGCGCAAGCCCCTCTCGTGCACGCTGTACAGCTGCTCGATGTCCACCCAGGACTCTCGTCCCTGCGAATCCCACGCGCCGGTCCCGATCGACAGATAGTCGCGATCGCGCTCGTGCGCCTTGCTCGTCATCCGTACCGCGTAGACCCGGTCTGCGGACTGGCGTCCGATCACAAGCACCGGACGATCCTTGCCCCGTCCATCGTTCTCCTCATAGGGAACCCAGGTCCAGACGACTTCGCCGGCATCCGGTGCACCGTCGCGATCCGGCGCATAGCCGATCACGACGTCTCTGACGCGCTCGGCGGACACACGCACTGTTTCTGTACCCGCAGAGCGCCCCGGCTCCCGCTGCTCGGAATCAGGTAACCGAGACGGCGTGGAGCGCGAGGCGCTCTGGGGGCGGAGGGTGGCTCGCGGGCGACGCTGACCCGAGCTGTTCGACGATGTGCGTTTCGGTGTCAGCAGACTCGTGAGGAGTTCGATGAGCTGCGACACGGTGCTTTTGGAACTCACATCGACACCCTATCCGCGCTCAGGTGGTCAGCGCGTAGCCCTCCTCGCCATGCACGACCACGTCCACACCGGCGATCTCGTCGGCGTTCTCGATGCGGAATCCGATGGTCTTCTCGATCACGGTGCCGATGACCCAGGCGACAGCGAAGGAGTAGAGCAGCACGCCGCCTGATGCGAGAAGCTGCACGACCAGCAGGCGCCAGTCTCCGCCCGTGAACAGGCCGACCTCCGTCGCGAAGAAGCCGAGGTAGACGGTGCCGAGAAGTCCGCCGACGAGGTGGATGCCCACGACGTCCAGAGAGTCATCGAAACCGAGGCGGAACTTCAGCTCGACCGCCAGTGCGCACAGCGCACCCGACGCGAGACCGAGGACGAGCGCCCACCCCGGAGTCAGGTTCGCGCACGCCGGCGTGATCGCGACGAGGCCGGCGACCGCACCGGATGCTGCGCCGACAGACGTGGGCTTGCCGCCGCGGACCCGCTCGATCACGATCCAGCCGAGGATGGCCGCCGCGGTCGCACCGAGCGTGTTGATCGCGATGAGACCGACACCGCCCATGTCCTCCGACAGCCATTCCGCGCCGGCGTTGAAGCCGAACCAGCCGAACCACAGCAGCGCGGCACCCAGCAGCGTGAGGGGCACGTTGTGAGGCTTGAGGATGCCCTTCTCAAAGCCGATCCGCTTTCCGAGCACAAGCGCCAGAGCCAGCGCCGCCGCACCCGCATTGATGTGCACGGCCGTGCCGCCGGCGTAGTCGATGACGTGCACGCCGGAGTCCGGGCCGAACAGCAGATCACCGAGGTTCATGATCCATCCGCCACCCCACACCCACGCGGCGATCGGGAAGTAGCCGACCGTCGCGAAGACTCCGGCGAAGATCATCCATGACCCGAACTTCGCGCGGTCCGCGATCGAGCCGGAGATGAGCGCCACCGTGATGATCGCGAATGTCGCACCGTAGGCGATGGAGATGAGTCCGACGTTGGCGTCCGGTGAAGCCGCGAGACCCGAGAGTCCGAAATCGGCGAACGGGTTGCCCGCGAACTGATCCGGAGACGTCACCGCGCTCATCGAGGAGCCGTAGAGGATCCACAGCACGGCGACGAGGCCGATCGCACCGAAGCTCATCATCATCATGCTGATGACGCTCTTCGCCTTGACCAGTCCTCCGTAGAAGAACGCCACACCCGGCGTCATCAGCAGCACGAGCGCCGTCGCTGTGACGGCCCACGAAATGTTTCCCGGAGCATCCATGTGCCCACCTCACTTCCCTTAGGAAGTTCAGTGTGCGGATGCTGCGTTTCGAGAAGTCGCTTCGCGTGTTTCGGGGCGGTTACGCAGGAGCGCCCCGCGTAACCATCTGATTACACGGGGCGCCTCGACGTTCAGGAGTGCGTGAGGGCGACCAGACGTGAGATCGCGCGAAGGTACTTCTTCCGGTACCCGCCGCCGAGCATCTCGTCGGCGAACACCTCGTGCAGCGGGATTCCGGATGCCACGATGGGCAGCTGCTCGTCATAGGCGCGATCGACGAAGGCGACGAAGCGCAGCGCTTCGGACTGGTCGGTGAGCTGGTGCACGTCGCGGAGTCCCAGCACGTCCACGCCGTCGATCAGACGCAGATAGCGCGAGGGGTGCACGCGCGCGAGATGCCGCACGACATCGTCGAAGGAGTCATCCGACACCGTCTTCTCCCCCGAAAGCCGTGCGATCGCGGCTGCGTACTCATCGGGGGTGTGCACCTTCGCGAGGCCATCGAGCGATCGCTGGCGGAAGTCCACGCCATCGATGCGGTGGGTTTCGAAGCTGTCGGACATCGCGTGGATCTCGCGGAGGAAGTCCTGTGCCGCGAACCGCCCCTCACCCAGCGCGTTCGGAGGCGTGTTCGAGGTCGCCGCGAGACGCGTGCCCGAGTTCACGAGTTCGCCGAGCAGGCGCGTCATCACCATCGTGTCGCCGGGATCGTCGAGCTCGAACTCGTCGATGCAGAGCAGATCAGAGCCCCGCAGCAGGTCGACGGTGTTCTTGTAGCCGAGCGCGCCGACGAGGGCCGTGTACTCGATGAACGAGCCGAAGTACTTCCGACGTGCAGGCATCGCGTGGTAGATCGACGCGAGCAGGTGCGTCTTGCCGACGCCGAACCCACCGTCGAGGTAGACGCCCGGCTTCTGCGGTGCCTCCTTCTTCGCGCGGCTGAAGAGACCGGCACGCTTCGTCGGTGCGCTCTGGCCGGAGAACCGCTGCAGGATCTGCTTCGTCTCCTCCTGCGAGGGGTAGGCGTCATCAGCGCGGTACGTCTCGAAGGTCGCGTTGTCGAACTGCGGCGGCGGAACCAGGCTCGCAAGCATCTCGGCACCGGTCACCTGGGGCTGGCGGTCGATAAGGTGGACAGTGCCGGCGTGGGCCGTCGAGTCGGTCATGCGAGTCCTGTGTCGAAGTCTTACTGAATGGATGCGCAGGCACGCGCAGCGATCTATCGTCGAATGTGACGGCTCAACACTACGCCGTCCTCTCACGCACTCATCCCCACCCCCCTTGAGGAGCACACCCGTGGCCATCGAATTCGACACGTCCGACCCCAAGTTCGCCGACTACGCGGAGCCCGGTCGGCTCGTGTCGACCGAGTGGCTGGCATCGCGGCTGAACGAGCCCGGTCTTGTCGTCGTCGAGTCCGACGAAGACGTGCTGCTCTATGAGGTCGGACACATCCCCGGCGCGGTGAAGATCGACTGGCACACCGACCTCAACGACCCCGTCGTCCGCGACTACGTCGACGGAAAGGGCTTTGCCGAGCTCCTCTCCCGCAAGGGCATCTCCCGCGACGACACGATCGTGATCTACGGCGACAAGAACAACTGGTGGGCCGCGTACGCCCTCTGGGTGTTCTCCCTCTTCGGCCACGAAGACGTCCGCCTGCTCGACGGCGGTCGTGACCGCTGGATCTCCGAAGGCCGCGAGCTGACGCGCGAGATCACCGAACGTCCTGCGACTGAGTACCCGATCGTCGACCGCGACGACTCCACGCTGCGCGCCTACAAGGATGACGTCCTCGCCTTCATCGGCAACGGGCCCCTGATCGATGTGCGCTCCCCTGAGGAGTACTCGGGCGAGCGCACCCACATGCCTGCCTACCCCGAAGAGGGTGCTCTCCGCGGTGGACACATTCCCACCGCACAGAGCGTGCCGTGGGCGCGCGCCGTCGCGGAAGACGGCGGTTTCAAGACCCGCGCGGAGCTGGAGGCGATCTACATCGACGGAGCGGGCCTCACCCCCGGCGACGACGTCATCGCCTACTGCCGTATCGGCGAGCGTTCGGCCCACTCGTGGTTCGCGCTGAACCACCTGCTCGGCTTCACGAACGTGCGCAACTACGACGGCTCCTGGACCGAATGGGGCAGCGCCGTGCGCGTGCCGATCGCCACCGGAACCGAGCCCGGCTCCGTCTGAACGTGGGAGAATGGCGGGGATGACTGACACGCACCTCCCCGACGCCCTCGCCGAGTTCCGCGACGACTTCCTGGACACTCCGGAAGCCGACCGCCTGCTCCTGCTGCTGGAGTTCGCGGACGAGCTTCCCGACGTGCCCGCCGAGATCGCCGCGCACCCCGAGATGTACGAGCGCGTCGCCGAGTGCCAGTCCCCCGTCTACATTCACGTGACCGTCACGGACGGTGTCGTCGCCATGCACGCGACGGCACCGCCCGAGTCTCCGACGACCCGGGGTTTCGCGAGCATTCTCGCCCAGGGGATCACTGGCCTCACCCCCGAAGAGGTCCTAGCGATCCCTGATGACTACCCGCACACGATCGGCCTCACGAAGCTCGTGTCCGCGCTGCGCATCGGCGGCATGACGGGGATGCTCATGCGCACGAAGCGCCAGGTGCGCGAGCGTCTCGGGATGCTCCCGCCGCAGCGCTAGCCTGCCCGGCTGACCCTCGTCAGCGCGCGCTGGCGCCGATGATGCCCCGCGCCGTCAGCCAATCGGTGATCGCAGCCACCCAGCGAGTCTGGTCGTAGTTCCACAGCTTCGTGTGGCGGGCTCCGGTGAACACCGACAGCGTCACCAGATCTGGTCGTGCGGCGGCAAGGGCGTGTGAACCGTCCGACGGCACGAAACCGTCGTCGTCGCTGTGCAGGATCAGGATCGGCTCGGTGAGTTCACCTGCCCGGGCGACCATGTCGAGCGTGTCGAACGGAATGGCCTGCTCGGCCCCACTCAGACGGGCAGACCAGGGCGTGCTGAGCGCGTCCATGGCGAGCCGCGGGAGCGGATCGCGCATTCCGGAGATCTGCGCCTGGAAACGCAGCACGCTGCGCCACTCGACAACGGGCGACTCCAGAACAACCCCGACGATCGCCGCCCGATTGGTCGTCGACACAACCGTCTGCAGGGCGATCGCGCCACCCATCGACCAGCCCATCAGGACGACCTTCTCCGCGCCGTGGCGAAGCGCGTACGTCAGCGCGGCATCCACGTCCTGCCACTCCGCGGCGCCCAGCGCGTAGGCACCACCGCGTGTGCGCGGGGCGTCGCCGTCGTTGCGATAGGACACGACAAGGACGGGCATGCCCGCCGCGTGGAACACCGGCACCGCGCGGAGCGTCTCGCTACGCGTCGTTCCGCGCCCATGCACCTGAATCACCCAAGTCGTCGACGCTGCGGCATCCGCCTTCGCCGGGAAGAACCACGCCGGGGCGGGGCCCGCCGGCGTTCCGATCAGCACCGACTCGTAGTCGATGTGCAGCTCAGCCGGCGACGAGTAGTACCAGCCGCTGAAGACCGCCTGACGATCAAGCTGCGCTCCCGGCGCAATCTGAGTGAGAAGCTTCCGCCGCACCCTATCGTCGGTGGTGCTGAGCACCGCTCCGAGCTTCACGTACCCCGGGGTGCCGATCGTCTGCAGACCGTACTGGCCGGGCAGTTCCGTGTCGGGTGTTCGGGTGAGTTCGATGGTCTGCGCACCCGTATCGACGGCAAGCACCTCCGTATCCGCAACGCGGACCGCAGGCGTGACGACACGCCGGGCGATCTGCAGGATCACCGCTGCACCGGCCACGGCAGCGACAGCCGCGGCCCCGATTGCTGCAACGCCCAACAATGTCGCGGCGTGCCTGAGACTCTTCATCGCTTCCCGACTCTAGCCTGTCGCTGTGAGTGATGAACCCGGGGCTGACAGCGCGTTCGCGCGCGCGGCCGCCCACCTGCGCGGGCTGACGTTCCGCAATGACATCGTGGTGCGCGAGATCCCCGCCCCCCAAGGGCTTGCGCCGGAGACCATCGCGCTCGCCGCCGACGTCCGCCCCGATGAGGACGGCGATTCCATCTACGGCACCGGCCGCTTCATCCTGCTGCACGATCCGCAAGAGCCGTCGGCGTGGGGTGGCCCATGGCGCATCGTGTGCTTCGCGCAGGCGCCGCTCGAGCCCGAGATCGGCACCGATCCCCTGCTGTCAGACGTTGCCTGGTCGTGGCTCGTCGACGCCCTCGACTCGCGCGAGGCCGAGTACCATTCCCCCTCGGGCACCTCGACGAAAACGCTCTCCAAAGGCTTCGGAGGGCTTGCATCCGAAGGCGATGGAGCGCAGATTGAACTGCGAGCGTCCTGGTCACCCGCCGGAACGCTCACCCCCCACGTGGAAGCGTGGGTCGAACTGGTCGGGATGCTGGCAGGCCTCCCGCCCGGATCCGAGAACATCGCCGTGTTCGGCGCCAGGAGAACTTCGCGTGACTGACTACGAGGTAATCGACACCCTCGATGCTTTCCTTGCGGCGTGTGCCGCCCTCGCCGACGGCGATGGGCCCGCCGCGGTGGATGTCGAACGAGCATCCGGATTCCGCTATTCACAGCGCGCCTATCTCATTCAGGTGTTCCGTCGCGGTTCGGGTGTGTTCCTCTTCGATCCGATCGCGATCGACGACATCTCCCCCCTGCGGGAGGCGCTCGACGGGATCGAATGGGTGTTCCACGCGGCCAGTCAGGATCTGCCGTCGCTTCGTGAACTGGATCTCGTCCCCACGGAGATCTTCGACACCGAACTCGCCGGCCGCCTGCTCGGATTCGAACGCGTGGGTCTGAGTGCGGTCGTCGAGCGCACCCTCGGCATCACTCTCGCGAAAGAGCACTCGGCGGCCGATTGGTCGACCCGGCCGCTGCCCGAGCCGTGGCTCGAGTACGCGGCGCTCGACGTCCTACATCTCATCGACGTACGCGATGCTCTGGCCGCCGAGTTGGAGGAGCAGGGCAAGACCCGTTTCGCCGCAGAGGAGTTCGAAGCCACCCGCGTGCGCCTGCCCAAGCCCGCACGGGAAGAGCCCTGGCGGCGGATGGGCGGACTGCACCAGGTGCGTGGCGCCCGCAACCTCGCGGTGGCGCGAGAGCTGTGGAACGCGCGCGAGGCCTACGCACAGGAGGTCGACGTCTCCCCCGGGCGTCTTGTGCCGGATCGCTCCATGGTCGCCGCAATCCTCGCCCAGCCGACGTCCAAGAACGCGCTCGCCGCGGTGAGCGCATTCACGGGGCGCGCGAGCAGAACCCAGCTTGATCGCTGGTGGGCTGCGTTCGAGCGCGGTCGCGCGACGGAGGACCTGCCGCGTGAGCGGGTTCCCAGCGATGCCCTTCCGCCTCCTCGCGCATGGGCCGACCGCAACCCTGAGGCGGACGCACGGCTGAAGCTCGCCCGCCCCGCCGTGGAGAAGCTCGCCGAAGAGCTGCACATGCCCACGGAGAACCTGTTGACGCCGGAGATGCTGCGCCGCGTCGCATGGAATCCTCCTGGCACGACGCCAGAGGCCATCGGCGCCGCGCTCGCTGACCTCGGTGCGCGCCGTTGGCAGATTGAGCAGACTGCACAGACAATCGCTGCGTCTTTTGTGGAAGCTGTTCAATCCAGCGAAGAGGCGTCCGCCGACGCTTCGTAGGTTCGATCCAAGCGATTCCTCTCCCCCCATCGCCCCTCCTAGGCTGGTCTCAACCTGATACCTGGAGGCAAAGTGGCCGAGATCTCGGACGTCTACTTCGTCGATGGCGTGCGTACCCCGTTTGGACGCGCCGGCGAAAAAGGCATGTACTGGAACACCCGCGCCGATGACCTGGCGGTCAAGGCGACGATCGGGCTGATGGAGCGCAACTCCTCCGTCCCCGCGGACCGGATCGACGACGTGGCGATCGCCGCGACTTCGCAGACCGGAGACCAGGGACTCACGCTGGGACGTTCGGTGGCGATCCTCGCCGGACTTCCCAACACCGTGCCCGGCCTTGCCGTGGAGCGCATGTGCGCGGGTGCCATGACGAGCGTCACCACGATGGGCGCATCAATCGGTGTCGGCATGTACGACTTCGCCGTCGCGGGCGGTGTGGAGCACATGGGTCACCACCCGATCGGCGGCAACGCCGACCCCAACCCGCGCTTCGTCGCAGAGAAGATGGTCGACCCGGGCGCCCTCAACATGGGTGTCACGGCCGAGCGCATCTTCGACCGCTTCCCGCACCTCACCAAGGAGCGTTCGGACCGGTTCGGCATGCTGAGCCAGCACAAGGTGCAGGCCGCCTACGACGCCGGCAAGATCCAGCCTGACCTCGTGCCTGTCGCGATCAAGGGCGCAGATGGCGCCTGGGGTCTCGCCACCGAAGACGAGGGCCGTCGTCCGCAGACGACCATGGAAGACCTCGCAGCTCTGAAGACGCCGTTCCGCCCGCACGGTCGTGTCACCGCCGGCACCTCCTCGCCCCTGACCGATGGCGCGACGATGTCGCTGCTCGCCGGTGGCGGCGCAGTGAAGGAATTCGGCCTCGCCCCCAAGATGCGCATGGTGTCGTTCGCCTTCGCTGGGGTGCAGCCGGAGATCATGGGCATCGGACCGATCCCGTCGACCGAGAAGGCGCTGAAGAAGGCCGGACTCGACATCTCCGACATCGGCCTGTTCGAGCTCAACGAGGCGTTCGCGATCCAGGTGATCTCGCTGCTCGATCACTTCGGCATCGCCGACGACGACCCGCGTGTGAACGCCTGGGGCGGTGCGATCGCGCTCGGCCACCCCCTCGCCGCATCCGGCGTGCGCCTGATGATCCAGCTCGCGGCACAGTTCGCGGAGCGACCCGACGTGCGCTACGGCCTGACCGCGATGTGCGTCGGACTCGGCCAGGGCGGCAGCGTCATCTGGGAGAACCCTCACTACGACGGCAAGAAGAAGAAGTAGGCCACCGATATGACCAACTACGACGCGATCGACTTCTCCCCTATTCAGGCACTCACGGAGGGCGAAGTCGTCACGCACTCGCCGACGCGTGACATCCGCCTCGCATCGGGCAAGACACTCGCCCTCATCACCCTTGACAACGGTCGCGACCACACGCGTCCGAACACCCTGGGCCCTGCGACTCTGACCGAGCTCGGAGAGACGCTGGATGGGTTGAAGGCGCGCGCGGCAGCGGGTGAGATCCAGGCCGTGGCGATCACGGGCAAGCAGTACATCCTCGCCGCGGGCGCCGACCTCTCGGACATCTCGAAGGTGGGCTCGCGGGACAACGCGCGCCTCATCGCGCAGCTCGGGCACAAGGTGCTCGGCAAGCTCGGAGACCTGGGTGTGCCGTCGTTCGCCTTCGTGAACGGACTCGCACTCGGCGGTGGCCTCGAGATCGCACTGAACTCGACTTATCGAACGGTGGATGCGTCGGCAGCGGCGATCGCACTGCCCGAGGTGTTCCTCGGAATCATCCCGGGTTGGGGTGGCGCCTATCTGCTGCCGAACCTCATCGGCATCGAGAACGCCCTCGAGGTCGTGATCTCCAACCCGCTCAAGCAGAACCGCATGCTCAAGCCACAGCAGGCGTTCGATCTGGGCATCATGGACGCGATCTTCCCGGCGGCGAACTACCTGGAGAACTCCCTCGCGTGGGCGGATGCGGTCCTCGGCGGTAAGAAGGTCGAGCGCAAGAACGAGCCCGGCAAGATCGAGCGCCTGACCAAGTGGCCCATCGCCATCAAGATGGCTCGCGGCATGCTGGAATCAAAGATCGGCACCGTTCCTCGCTCGCCGTACGTCGCCCTCGACCTGCTCGACAAGGCGAAGAGCGGCACGAAGGCGGAGGGCTTCGCTCGCGAAGATGAGGCACTGGCTGACCTCGTGGTCGGCGACCAGTTCGCCGCGTCGATGTACGCCTTCGACCTGGTGCAGAAGCGCGCGAAACGTCCTGTCGGCGCACCCGACAAGGATCTCGCGCGGAAGGTCACGAAGGTCGGCATCATCGGTGCGGGCCTGATGGCCAGCCAGTTCGCGCTGCTGTTCGTGCGCAAACTGCAGGTTCCCGTGCTGATCACAGACCTCGACCAGGCGCGCGTCGACAAGGGCGTGGCATACATCCATGAGGAGATCGGCAAGCTCGAGGCGAAGGGCCGCCTCGACGCCGACACCGCCAGCAAGCTGCGTGGACTCGTTCGCGGCACGGTCGACAAGAGCGAGTACGCGGACTGCGATTTCGTGATCGAGGCCGTCTTCGAGGAGGTCGGCGTCAAGCAGGCCGTCTTCCGTGAGATCGAGCAGCACATCGCGCCGGACGCCATCCTCGCGACGAACACCTCCTCGCTGTCGGTCGAAGAGATCGGTTCGGCGCTGACGAATCCCGAGCGTCTCGTGGGCTTCCACTTCTTCAACCCGGTGGCTGTCATGCCGCTGATCGAGATCGTGAAGACCCCGGTCACCAACCAGCAGAGCCTATCGACGGCGTTCGTGGTTGCGAAGGGGCTCGGCAAGAACGCTGTGCTCACGGCGGATGCCCCGGGCTTCGTCGTGAACCGCCTGCTCGCCAAGGTGATGGGCGAGGCGGCACGCGCCGTCTACGAAGGCACCCCGATCACGACGGTCGAGAAGGCGTTCGCGCCGCTCGGCCTCCCGATGGGCCCGTTCCAGCTGATCGACCTCGTCGGATGGAAGGTCGCTGCTCACGTGCAGGACACGATGGTGCGCGCCTTCCCCGATCGCTTCTACGCGAACGCGAACTTCCACCGTCTCGCTGAGCTGGAAGCTGTGATCGAGAAGGACAAGGGCGGACGCGTGACCGGCTGGACGAAGGCCGCGCAGAAGATCCTTGAGACGGAGTCCTCACCCGTGGACGAGGCGACGATTCTGCGCCGTGTGCAGGACGGCCTGGCCCAGGAGATCAAGATCATGCTCGACGAGCATGTCGTGCCGGAGGTCGAAGACATCGATCTCTGTCTGATCCTCGGCGCAGGCTGGCCCTTCATCGACGGTGGGGCATCACCCTATCTCGACCGTGAGGGAGCGTCTGAGCGCGCCTTCGGCGGATCGTTCCACACCCCGATGATCCGGGGCGTGGAAGCGCGCTGAGCCAGGGCAGAGAGGGCGGGGTCGCGTCGGCAGATGCGACCCCGCCTTCGTCACTGTCCGGGACGGGTGTCCGGTTCGCCCGCCCGCGGCCAGTACGACAACGCGCGCTCCGCGAGAGCGGTGATCGTCAGCGAGGGATTGACGCCGGGGTTCGCGGGCACCGCGGCGCCGTCGATGACGAAGAGTCCCGGATGCCCCCATACGCGATGGTAGGAATCGATGACGCCCTCCTCGGGCGTCGCAGAGATCACCGCCCCTCCGAGGAAGTGGGCAGTCAGCGGGATGCCGAAGACCTCGGGCCACGAACCTCGGGCTTCAGCAGGAACACCGCCCTCCTCTTCCATGCGGGCGGCGATCGCCGTGGCGGCGCGATGGGCTTCGGGGAGCGAGCTCGGATTCGGCGCGCCATGCCCCTGGGCGCTTGTCAGGACGTACCGGCCGAAGCGCTTCTTCACCGAGAGGGTGAGCGAGTTGTCCGCTGTCTGCATGACGAGCGCGATGATGCCGCGCTCACTCCACCGCCGAAGAGAGCCGAGCTTCGCCTGGCGCAGCGGGGCGCGCAGCATCCGCCCGATCAGCAGGCCCAGCCTGCGGGCGAGGGAGATGTCTCCGGGAACCATGATCGTCGCCAGCGCACCCATGAGGTTGGAGCCGGGCCCGTAGCGGACGTTCTCGACGTGGGTGCGCTCATCGACGTGGAATGAGGTCGTGATCGCGACGCCGCTCGCCAGGCCCAGCGATTCGGGCACAGCCACCGCGACGGCCCCGTCGAGCGCTTCCGAGTTCGTGCGGGTCAGGCTGCCGATGCGATCGGAGATACGCGACAGCGCGCCGCTCTGCTTCATGCGGTGCAGCAGCTGCTGGGTGCCCCAGGTCCCTGCGGCGAAGACCACCTGCGCGGCGGTCGTCGTGCGGCGATCCCGCCCCATCCAGGCACCACTGCGCTCTGACGTCACGACATAGCCGCTTCCTGGCCGTTCCCGTACCTCGGTGACGGTGCGCATCGCCTCGACGACGACGCCTCGTCGCTCGGCGAGGGCAAGGTAGTTCTTGACCAGGGTGTTCTTCGCGCCGACACGGCAGCCGACCATGCAGTTTCCGCACAGTGTGCATCCGGTGCGCGCCGGGCCCTGCCCTTCGAAGAAGGGGTCCGCAACATGCTCCCCCGGCGTGCCGAAGTAGACGCCGACGGGTGCGCGACAGAAGGTGCCTCCGACCCCGAGATCTTCCGCGGCTCCCTGCATGATGCGTTCCACCGGGCCGAAATGCGGGTAGTGCTCGACGACGCCGAGCATCCGCTTCGCCTCGGCGTAGTGCGGGGCGAGTTCTGTGTCCCAGTCGGCGATGCCCTCCCACTGCGGATCACGGAAGAACTCTGCTCCCGGCTGATACAGCGTGTTGGCATAGTTCAGGGAGCCGCCCCCGACACCCGCACCCGCCAGGATCATCACATGAGGGAGCCGGTGGATCCGCTGGATCCCGAAGCATCCGAAGGTGGGCGCCCAGAGATATCGCCGCAGGTTCCACGAGGTCTTCGCGAAGTCGTCGTCTTCGTATCGGCGCCCTGCTTCGAGGACGCGAACACGGTAGCCCTTCTCGGCGGCACGCAGCGCGGTGACCGAGCCGCCGAACCCCGAGCCGATGACGATGACGTCTTCATCGAACTCAGTCATGCTGCCCTCCCTCCGCCACGGGAACCATGACGCGAAGGGCGCTCGGGCGCTGCGTGATCCGGCAGGACACCGCCCCCACGCGCTCGCCGTCGGCATAGACCACGAGGTCCGGCGCCGAAACCTCGACTTCATGCACCTGTCGATGCACGACCTCGGGACGCCTCAGATGATTGCCCGTCAGCAAGAGCGGGAACAGGCGAATGAGGCGCAGTCGCCCGAGAGGCGCGACGTGCACAGCATCCAGCCAGCCGTCATCGGGGCGCGCCCCGGCGCAGACCGGCATGCCCCCGCCATAGCTGGCGGTGTTGCCGACGGCAACGAGAGTGCCGGGCATTTCAACGCCTTCCGAGCCGTCGAACGAGATGCGAAATGCCGTCGGTCGCAGGCGTGCCACCTCGATCAACAGCGCGAGGTAGTAGCGCAGCGCGCCCTTCGGCCAACGCAGGCGGTTTGTGCGGTCACTCACCTTCGCATCGAATCCGAGGGCGGCGACCGTCAGGAACAGCGTGGAACGTCCGCCGCTGTGAACCTCACCGATGTCCATGGGTCGGGCGACGCCGTGCAGCGCGAGCTCCACCGCGGCCGCAGGATCGTCACGAGGCAGTCCGAGCGCGCGCGCCAGGTCGTTGCCGGTGCCCGCGGGGACGAGCACGAGCGGAACGTCAGACGCGCAGAGCACGTCAAGCGCTCCGGTCACGGTGCCGTCCCCGCCGACGATGACAAGAGCCGCCGGATGCTCCGCCAGCGCTTCGGATGTCAGACGATGCGTGTCATCGGCGGAAGAGCCCTCGTAGGCGCGCACCTCCGCCCCGAGCGCGCGCAGATGCGCCAGAGCGACCTCGGCCGCCGTGCCGCCGCGACCGCGACCGGCGTAAGGATTGGAGACCACCGCGATGTGGCCGGACATATCAGGAGCCTCTCGTGCTCGCGTACGGGTCCGCGATGACCGCGCCCGGGTTGAGGATACCGGTCGGATCAAGCTCACGCTTCACCGCGGCGATGATCCGCACGCCCGTCTCGCCGATCTCCTCGGCCAGCCACGGCGCGTGGTCGCGGCCCACCGCATGATGATGACTGATCGTGCCGTCTGCGGCGATGATCGCGTCGTTGACGCGGCTCTTCACGCCCTCCCAGATGGCGAGCTGGTCGCCGCGGACACCCGCGAGAATCGTGAAGTACAGCGACGCCCCCGTCGGATACACGTGCGAGACATGGCACATGATGAAGCTCTTCGCACCTGCGTCCGCGAAGCCTTCTTTGAGCGCGCTGGTCACGGCGTCCCGCAGCGCGTGCAGGTTCGACCACGTCGTCGCGGTCTCCAGGGTCTCGCAGAAGACGCCGGCGTCAAGCAGCGAGTCGCGCAGATACGGACCGTCGAAGCGCCCCTCCAGCCACTCTTCTGCCGCGCTCTCACCCGTGCTGGTGCCCCCTGCCTCCCTCAGCAGAGCGGAGACCCGCGCACGGCGTTCCTCGATGTTCGCGCCCTCGTAGACCGTGATCGCGCTGGCCCCCTTCGCCATCGCCTTGCCGATCTTTCCGATCTGGGCGAGGCTCACACTCGTCTCCGCCTCATCCGAGAGACGAAGCACGGTCGCGCCGCCGCCTTGCTGGGTGACGAGGCGCAGCCCCTCCGCGCCGGCTTCGAAGCTCGGAAACGTCCAGGATTCGAACAGACGCTGCTCCGGAAGCGGATGAACTCGGAGGCGCACCTCGGTGATGACGCCGAAGATCCCCTCGGAGCCGAGGAACAGCCGCATAAGATCAGGACCCGCTGCTGTTCCTGGGGAACGACCCAGCTCGATCTCCCCCGTCGGCGTGACCACGCGAAGCCCCACGACCATGGTCTCGAAGCGCCCGAAGCCCGCGGAATTCTGCCCCGAGGAGCGCGCAGCCGCAAACCCGCCGATGGTGGCGTAGCGGAAGCTCTGCGGGTAGTGGCCCAGTTCAAAGCCGTGCTCGGCCAGCAGACGCTCCGCCTCGGGGCCGGTAGTCCCGGCTCGCAGCACCGCCTCGCCGGCGACCGGGTCGATGCGCACGAGCCCGCTGAGACGCGTGAGATCAAGGCTGAGGACAGCCCGGTGGGTTCCTCGCTCCGGATCGAGGGCGCCCACGACACTCGTGCCCCCGGAGAAAGGGATGACGGCGAGGTCGAGATCAACGGCCATGGCGAGACAGGCAGCGACCTCGTCGTGCGTGGTGGGCAGGAGCACCGCATCCGGCGCTTCCTGCTCTTGGCGTCGTCGACGCAGCAGATCCGGCGTCGATCGGCCGCCCGCGTGACGAAGACGGCTCTCCGCATCGGTACGTACGCGATCGGCGCTGAGAGC
This sequence comes from Microbacterium keratanolyticum, assembly GCF_016907255.1. Taxonomy (NCBI): domain Bacteria; kingdom Bacillati; phylum Actinomycetota; class Actinomycetes; order Micrococcales; family Microbacteriaceae; genus Microbacterium; species Microbacterium keratanolyticum. Next base: position 39,916 of record NZ_JAFBBQ010000001.1, read on the forward strand.
GCCACGGAATGCCACCAGATCAGCGTCAGTGAGGGCAGAATCCGCGATGCGCACGTCGGCGAGTTCCACCGGCGCGGGGGGCTTGGGCACCCGTCCGAGCAGCACAGGCAGAAGCGCGCGAACCGCGAAGGGAAGCTCCTTCGCCTTGGCGGGATCGCCCCAGCCGTTCCACCGCATCGGGGTGACACCGTCTCGCTGCGTTGCGGGATGCACATCGTTCATGCGTTACAGTGTGACACATCATGGAAAACCGTCACGCATCCTCGTCGGGAACGGAAACCGACTGGGACGCCACCGAGCATCGCATTCTCGATGCGGCAGCGCAGCTGATCCGCACCCGCGGCGTGAACGCCGTGACAATCGCCGATATCGCGCGCGGCGCGGAGGTCAGCCGCCCCACGATCTACCGTCGCTGGCCCGGCGCAGACGAGATCACTCGCGCCGTGCTGTTGCGCGCGGCCCTGCGCATCCTCGAACAGTTCGATGCGCTCGCCACGACACGTGCGGCGATCGTCGATGACGTGCTGCGCTTCTCCGAGCTCTTCCGCGCCGACGAGCTCTACGGCGCGCTCCTCGAATCGCACCCGGAGGTCTTCACCCGCTACACCCTCCACCGCATCGGTGCGAGCCAGCGAGCGATCCTTCGGTGGCTCTCGGATGCGATTGCGCAGGCGCAGCGGAACGGCAGTGTCCGCGCCGGAGCTCCGGACCAGATTGCCGTCATGCTGCTGCTCATCGCGCAGTCGGCGATCCTGTCGCACAACACCGTGGCTTCCCTCATCGACGAGGCGAACTGGAGAACAGAACTATGGCACGCCCTCGACGGACATCTGCGCCCCTGAGCACCGCTTCCCACTCGGCTGCGCTCAATGCCGCACGGCGCACGCGCGAACTCGACGAGCTCGGCACCTCGGCGCATCCGCTCGATGTGCTCGTGATCGGAGGTGGCGTGACGGGGGCAGGCGTCGCCCTCGACGCCGCCTCCCGCGGACTGCGCGTCGCGCTCGTCGAAGCGCATGATCTCGCCTTCGGCACGAGTCGGTGGAGCTCCAAGCTCGTCCACGGGGGGCTGCGTTACCTGGCCACCGGTGACATCGCGACCGCTCGAGAAAGCGCGCGCGAACGACACCTGCTGCTCACGACGATCGCCCCACACCTGATCCGATCTCTCCCCCAGGTGCTGCCGTTCACGCCTGCGGTAAGCGGACGTCAGCGCTTCTTCGGCACCCTCGGCATGGGCCTCGGCGATGGACTGCGGATGCTGGCGGGCACCCGCGCCGCGACCTTGGCCCCGCCTCGCCTGATCAGCGCGCAGCGTGCGTATGAACTCGCACCGGCCCTCAACGCGGACGGCCTGCGCGGCGGTGTCGTCTCTCATGACGGACAGCTCGTGGACGATGCGCGGCTCGTGGTCGTGATCGCGCGCACGGCCGCCGCCTTCGGAGCACGCATTCTCACGCGGGTGCGCGCGACCCACATCGCCGGCGACGGCGCGACCGTCGAAGACACCCTCACCGGCGAGACGCTGCAGCTTCGCGCACGGTCTGTCATCAATGCAACCGGGGTCTGGGCCGGAACACTCGACGATGGCATTCGCGTCCGGCCCAGCCGCGGCACCCACATCGTGCTCGACGCCGCGCGCCTGGGCTCCCCTTCCTCCGCACTCATGGTCCCGCATCCCGGATCCATCAGTCGCTTCGTCTTCGCGCTGCCACAGCAGCTCGGACGGGTGATCGTCGGGCTCACCGACGAGGATGCGCCAGGCCCCGTCCCCGATGTCGCGCTACCCACCGAGGCGGAGATCGACTTCCTCCTCACCACACTCTCATCCGTGCTCGAGTCCCCCCTCGACCGCACTGATGTGCGCGGCACCTTCGCCGGGCTCCGACCTCTCGTAGAGACCACGGAGTCTGCGGCATCCGGCTCCAGCGCCGATGTGTCTCGCCGCCACCTCACCCGCGTGGGCGACGACGGCGTCATCGCGATCCTCGGCGGGAAGCTCACGACGTATCGGGCCATGGCCCAGGACGCCATCGATCGCGCGTGCGCTGAGTACGACCTTCCGGCGCAGCCGTGCGTGACGCCGCGACTCCCCCTCGTCGGTGCCCCAGGCTCGCCGATCAGGGTGAGCCAGAGCACAGCGACAGCCCTCCCTCCCTCCCTCGTCGCGCGCTTCGGAACCGAGGCCGCGGCGGTGTTCGCCACCGCGTCGTGCGCACGTCCGACGGACGCGATTGTCGACGGCCTCGACATCACTCGAGCGGAGATCGACTTCGCGGTGAGCCACGAGGGTGCGCTCGATGCCGGTGATGTGCTCGACCGACGAACTCGCATCGGTCTCGTCCGGGATGACCGGGGGCGTGCCGAAGACACGGTGTCCTCGCTCGTGGACGAGGCGCTAGCGAAGTGGGGCTGAGCGGACGCTCGTCCCGTCAACGAGCGCGGTGAATGCTCCAGCGGACGTGCTGCTCGGCGTCGTGATCACGCGCCGCAGCGATCATCGTCTCCACAGCCACCGAGTTCTTCGAGGTGGCGCGCAGCGCCCGCGCGGAACCGCTCGCACTGATCAGATGCCGCAGCGCGCCCCGTAGGCCGCGAAACGCCTCCGCCGCGACCATCGCCTCTGGCGAGGTATGGTCGATCCCCCGAGCGATGAGCGCCTCGATGATGGCACCGGCCGCGAGCGAATCCTCGAGCGCGAAGCGGGGACCCGCGTCGTCGCTGTCACCAACCGCGATGAGTGACACACTCGTGCGGCGATCGCGCCGCACCTGTTCCTGCAGAATGGCCTCCGCCACCGCGCTCGCATTTCGGAGCGAGCCTTCGCACACGAGAGCGGAACTCTCCTCGGCGAGGGCCCGCAGGGCCGCAGCATCCGCATCTGCCTGCACCTCAAGAACATCCACCAGCACGACGATGTCCGCCGATGCCAGACGACGAAAACCCGCACTGCCCCAGTCGAAGCGAACCTGATAGGTCGATTGATCCATGGGGCTGCTGTTCACCCCACGAGTCTATGCACCTCTGCGCATGCGATAGCGTGAGCCCATGAGTCTGCGGACCGAGAGCCCGACCGGCATCCGCACCGAGCAACGGCCGATGGCGTTCAGTCGGCGCGAGTTCTGGCGCGGAGTCCGCGCGGCATGGGGCAGCGCGATGATTCTGCTCACCGGGGCGCTGGTATACGCAGGGGTCGTGAGTTCCGGGCCGCCATGGGGGCCACCGCACTCTATGATCATCATCTCGCTGCTGTACGGCCTCCCCCTCGGCGCCTTCGCGATCACCGTCGCGTCGCTGGCGGGAGCGCCGCTGGCCTGGCTGATCGGTGCCTTCCTCGCACGCGTGCGGCGAGTCTGGATCCACCTCACGGTCTTCGCCGTCTACGGCGCACTGTGGACGGTTGCGCTGTCGGTCGCGTATCTCGCCTTCTTCGGCACGCCGATCAGCACCGCTCTGACATCGCCGTACCTTGCGGTGATCGCGGTGGGCTCAGCCCTCGTCGTCGCAGCCGGTTGGGGGTGGACCGTGCGTCAGTCGCGGCGGGAAGCGGAGTTCGCGCCGCGCTAGCGCTACCGTCGCCTCAGTGACGTTCGTGCAGCGGCAGGTCGATGGCACCCGTCTCGCCCGCGGGGCGTGCGATGGGGATGCGCGTCCCGAGCACCTGGGCGACGACGTCATGCGCGATCTTCGACGCAGTGAGTCCCGCGTCCTCCAAGATCTCCTCGCGGCTCGCGTGGTCGATGTAGGCATCGGGAAGACCCAGCTCGTCCACGGCCGTGTCAACGCCTGCCTCACGCAGCACCTGACGCACTCGGGTGCCGATGCCTCCCACCCGGATGCCGTCCTCCAGCGTGATCACGAGGCGATGACGCGCAGCCAATTCCACAACGGACGGCTGCACCGGAATCACCCAGCGCGGGTCGATGACTGTTGCGCCGATGCCCTGCGCTCGCAGTCGCGCAGCAACATCCAGCGCGAGGCTCGCGAACGGGCCGATGCCGACCAGCAGAACGTCTTCGCCCTCGCCGCGCGACAGCACGTCGACACCGTCACCCAGCCGTTCGATGGCGGGGATCTCGGCGCTCACCGCCCCCTTCGGGAACCGGATCACGGTCGGCGCATCGTCCACCGCGACGGCCTCGTCGAGTGTCTCCGCGAGCCGGGCTGCATCACGCGGCGCGGCGATGCGGATGCTCGGCACGATCTGCAGCATCGAGAGATCCCAGATGCCGTGATGACTCGGGCCATCCGGGCCTGTCACGCCTGCCCGGTCGAGCACGAAGGTCACACCGGCCCTGTGCAGGCCGACGTCCATCAGAACCTGATCGAACGAGCGACCCATGAACGTCGCGTACATGGCGACGACGGGGTGCAGGCCGCCGTAGGCGAGACCCGCAGCGGATGCCACGGCATGCTGCTCGGCGATGCCGACGTCGTAGACACGATCCGGGAACCGCTCCGCGAACGGCGCCAGCCCGGTGGGACGCAGCATCGCAGCGGTCATCGCGATGACCTTCGGGTCACGTGCCCCCACATCCACGAGCGCATCGGCGAAGACGTCGGTCCAACCTCGCGTATCAGAGGACAGCGCACCGCCGGTCTTCGGGTCGATTCGTCCCACCGCGTGGAACTGGTCTGCCTCATCGTCGAGCGCCGGCTGGTAGCCGCGCCCCTTCTCGGTGATGACGTGGACGATCACGGGTGCCCCGTACGACTTCGCGAGAGCGAGGGTCTCCAGCAGCGCAGGAAGGTCATGGCCGTCGACGGGGCCGAGGTACTTGATGTCGAGGTTCGAGTACAACGCCGCGTTGTTCGTGAAGCGCGACAGGAACCCGTGGGTGCCGCCGCGCACCCCGCGGAAGACAGCACGCCCGAAGGGACCGAACGCCCGGAAGAGACGGTCGGACTTCCGGTGCAGGTCTTTGTAGGCACCGGCGGTCCGCACCCGGTTCAGATAGCGGGACATCCCACCGATCGTCGGGGCGTAGGAGCGCCCGTTGTCATTGACGACGATCACGAGGTTGCGGTCGTTGTCGTCGGTGATGTTGTTGAGCGCTTCCCAGGTCATCCCCCCGGTGAGCGCGCCGTCACCCACGACGGCGACGACGTGTCGATCTGCGCGGCCGGTCGCCGTGAACGCGCGAGAGATGCCATCCGCCCAGCTCAGCGAGCTTGAGGCGTGGGAGGACTCCACGACATCGTGGGCGCTCTCGGAGCGCTGCGGGTAGCCGGCGAGGCCGCCCCGCGAACGCAGCGCCGAGAAGTCCTGTCGACCGGTCAGGATCTTGTGCACGTACGACTGGTGTCCGGTGTCGAAGATGATCGGATCGTCCGGCGACGAGAACGTACGATGCAGGGCGATGGTGAGCTCGACCACACCCAGATTCGGGCCGAGGTGCCCTCCCGTGCGTGCGACGTTCTCGACGAGGAATCCGCGGATCTCCTCTGCGAGCTGCGTCAGTTGCTGTGGAGTCAGACGGTCGAGATCTCGCGGTCCGGTGATGCTCGGCAGAATCGGCATCGACGCTCCTCTTCGACTCGGCGATCGCGTCACGCGGCTGCGTGATCGAACCTGAAGTCTACCGCGCAGAGCCGAGAGCTCACCGAGTTCGGCCCGCGTGGCACGCACCGGCATACGACGCCGGAAGGCCCGGATGCCGAAGCATCCGGGCCTTCCTCATGCGTGTTGTACGCGACTCAGACGAGCGAGCGCAGCACGTACTGCAGGATGCCGCCGTTGCGGTAGTAGTCCGCCTCACCGGGGGTGTCGATGCGAACCACGGCGTCGAACTCGATGGGCTGCTTGCCGGCCGGCGAGTGCTCGCTCGGAACAGCGGTGACCCGAACCGTCTTCGGTGTGATGCCCTCGTTCAGCTGCGTCAGACCCTCGATCGAGATGATCTCGGTGCCGTCGAGGCCGAGCGATGCCCAGCTCTCGCCTGCGGGGAACTGCAGCGGGACGACACCCATTCCGATGAGGTTCGAGCGGTGAATACGCTCGAAGCTCTCGGTGATGACGGCCTTGACACCCAGCAGGCTCGTGCCCTTGGCTGCCCAGTCACGCGACGAGCCGGAGCCGTACTCCTTGCCACCGAAGACGACGAGCGGGGTGCCCTCGGCCTGGTAGTTCTGGCAGGCGTCGTAGATGTACGACTGCGGGCCCTCGGGCTGCGTGAAGTCGCGGGTGAAGCCACCCTCGACGACCTGGCCGTCGTTGACGGCACGGACGAGCTCGTTCTTGAGACGGATGTTCGCGAACGTGCCGCGAATCATGACCTCGTGGTTTCCACGACGCGAGCCGTAGGAGTTGAAGTCACGCTGTCCGACACCGTGCTCGGTGAGGTACTGCGCCGCCGGGGTGCCCGCCTTGATGTTTCCGGCAGGGCTGATGTGGTCGGTCGTGACCGAGTCACCCAGTGCCGCCATGACGCGCGCACCCGTGATGTCGGAGACCGGGGTGAGCTCCATGGTCATGCCGTCGAAGTACGGTGCCTTGCGCACGTACGTCGAGTCCGCATCCCATTCGAAGATCGGGCCGGTCGGCGTGGGCAGGTTGCGCCAGCGGTCGTCACCGTCGAAGACGGTGGCGTACTGCTTGATGAACTGCTCGCGCGAGATCGAGGAGTCGACGATCGCCTGCACCTCTTCCGGCGCGGGCCAGATGTCCTTGAGGAAGACATCGTTGCCGTCGTGATCCTTACCCAGCGCGTCGACCTCGAAGTCGAAGTTCATCGAGCCGGCAAGCGCGTAGGCGATGACCAGCGGCGGGCTGGCCAGGTAGTTCATCTTCACGTCGGGGCTGATGCGACCCTCGAAGTTGCGGTTACCCGAGAGGACTGCCGTCACGGCGAGGTCGTTCTCGTTGATCGCGGCCGAGACCTCTTCGATCAGCGGTCCGGAGTTGCCGATGCAGATCGTGCAGCCGTAGCCGACCGTGTAGAAGCCGAGACCCTCGAGGTCCTTGTCGAGACCGGACTTCTCGTAGTAATCGGTGACGACCTTCGAGCCCGGGCCGAGCGTGGTCTTGACCCACGGCTTCTGCTTCAGGCCCTTCTCCAGCGCCTTGCGTGCCACGAGGCCAGCGGCGATCATGACCGACGGGTTCGAGGTGTTGGTGCAGGAGGTGATGGCTGCGAGCGTGACCGCACCGTGGTCGAGCGTGTAGTCGACACCGGCAGGCGTGTGCACGTGCACCGGCTTGGATGCCGAGATCGGCGCGCCGCTGTTGATGTGCACGGGACGCGTCGTCGGCTCTTCCTCACCGGGAACCGAACCGGGGTCGGAGGCCGGGAAGGAGTGCTTCGACTCGAGGTCGACGATGTCGTCGGTGGTCGACGGCTCGGCGTAGTTGAGGATGTCCTTCTCGAACTGCGACTTGGCGTCGGAGAGGAGGATGCGGTCCTGCGGACGCTTCGGGCCGGCGATCGAGGGAACGACGGTGCCGAGGTCGAGCTCCATGTACTCGCTGTACACGGCCTCCTTCGACGGGTCGTGCCAGAGCGACTGCGTCTTGGCGTAGGCCTCGACGAGCGCGACGGTCTCTTCGCTGCGGCCCGTGAGGCGCAGGTAGTCGAGGGTGACGTCATCGACGGGGAACATCGCAGCCGTCGAGCCGAACTCGGGGCTCATGTTGCCGATCGTGGCGCGGTTCGCGAGCGGCACGGAGCCGACACCGGCGCCGTAGAACTCGACGAACTTGCCGACCACACCGTGCTGACGCAGCATGTCGGTGATCGTCAGGACGACGTCGGTCGCGGTGACGCCCGCCGGGATCTCGCCCGTCAGCTTGAAGCCGACAACGCGCGGAATGAGCATCGAGACGGGCTGGCCGAGCATGGCTGCCTCTGCCTCGATACCGCCGACGCCCCAGCCGAGCACGCCCAGGCCGTTGACCATGGTGGTGTGCGAGTCCGTGCCGACGCAGGTGTCGGGGTAGGCCTGCAGGACGCCGCCGTTGGTGCGGTCGTAGATGACCTTCGCCAGGTGCTCGATGTTGACCTGGTGCACGATTCCGGTGCCAGGGGGAACGACCTTGAAGTCGTCGAATGCCGTCTGGCCCCAGCGGAGGAACTGGTAGCGCTCACCGTTGCGCTCGTACTCGATCTCGACGTTGCGCTCGAGAGCGTTCTCGGTGCCGAAGAGGTCGGCGATGACCGAGTGGTCGATGACCATCTCAGCGGGCGAGAGCGGATTGATTCGCTTCGGGTCGCCGCCGAGAGCGGTCACCGCCTCGCGCATCGTGGCGAGGTCGACGATGCAGGGCACACCGGTGAAGTCCTGCATGACCACACGGGCGGGCGTGAACTGGATCTCGGTGTCGGGCTCTGCCGCAGCATCCCAGGAACCGAGGGCCTCGATCTGGGCCTTCGTCACGTTCGCACCGTCTTCGGTGCGGAGAAGGTTCTCCAGCAGGACCTTGAGGCTGAAGGGCAGCTTGTCGTAGCCCTCCACCGCGTCCAAACGGAAGATCTCATAGTCGGTACTGCCGACCTTCAGGGTGCTCTTGGCACCAAAGCTGTTCACCGTGGACACGATTCCGTCTCCTTCTGGGTCTGATGGCGGCGCTCGACGCCCTCAATATTGCTCGCCGTGGCGAGCGACGGCTAGCAAGGCGTACCTAACCAGTGTGCGCTGACCCAGCGAAGAGCAAAAGGCGTCAATTTATCTTGATGTCAAGATAAATCTAGCACGCTGTCAGGACGAAGACTCCTGCGCCGGGGCGTGGCGTGGATAAAGTGCACGCACCACAAGCCAGGTCACCGCAACCATGGGCGCGAACAGCGGAAGGCCCATGGCGATCTTCAGAGTTCCAAGCGTCGTCACATCTCCGGCGAAGTACAGCGGAAGCTGGACACCGAGGCGCAGGAAGAACAGCGACGCCCAGGCGATCGTGAGCCAGAAGAACGCACGCCGCTTGCGACGATCCGCGCGCCACGCGGTGCCCTCCTGCATCAGGAAGCCCACCGCGAGCCCGATGAGCGACCAGCCGACGAGGGCGGAGATCAGAAGCGCTGCGCCGTAGATCGAGTTCGTGAAGAAGCCAGGGACGAAGGTCTCCTGCCCGCGTCCGGTCCACAGCGCGAGAGCGGCGGCGCCGCCCGCGGCGACCAGCCCGCCGAGGGCCGCGGAGGGCGGAGACTTCTGCAGGATGCGCACGAGCGAGAAGAGCGCGGCGATGCCCACCGAGACACCGAGCGAGAGCCACAGCGGCTCGGGGACGATCGTGTACAGCACGACGAAAGCCAGGCTGGGGAGTACCGACTCCAGCACGCCGCGCCATCCACCCATCGCCTTCCAGACGACGTGCCCCGTGCTCTCCTGCGCCGCCGGGTCGATGCCGAGACGCTGCGCAGCGCTGCCGAGCGCCGCGCCCAGCACGGCACTCGTCGAGGGTGCGTCCTGCGTGGTCTCGTCCGGCTCGTGCGCCGGCTCCTGGGGCGCGGTGCTCACGCCGAGCCGGGCGTCGCGGGCATTCGCAGCGGAATCAGGTCGCGCGGCGGCATCGGAGTGCCACCGCGAACGACCACGATGGACCGGAAGAGGTCTTCGACCTGTGCGGCGGCGTCGAGATCGGATGCTGCTGCTCCCCCGATCACGCCGCGCAGGAACCACCGTGGTCCGTCGACGCCGATGAAGCGCGCCAGACGCGTGGCGGAGCCGTCAGCGCCTGCGACCGTGGGCACCTCGGCCAGGAGCTCCGGTCCGAGGGGGCCTTCACGCTCCTCGACGCGACCGCCCTGCTGCGTGACCTGCTCACGGATCTGCGCGCGTGTCTCCTCCCACAGCCCTGTGGAGCGCGGTGCCGCGAACGGCTGCACCTGCAGCGAGGAGTCCGCGTAGTCCAGGCTCACCGCGACGATGCGCTTGGTCTGCTCCTCGACCTCGAGACGCAGGTTCAGCCCCTCGCGCGGAAGGATCTTGATGCCACCGAGGTCGATGTAGGGACGGACCGGATTGGCCTCGGCCTCGTCGAAGGGTCCTGCGGTGGCGCGATCGGCCAGGCCATCCGAAGTCAGATCGTCAGTCATGCTCATCTCTCCGCATCCGCCGCGACTGCGGCTGTGCTCTGGTGCTGATAGCCGGTGGAACCGAATCCGCCGGCACCCCGGTCGCTGTCGTCGAGCGAATCGACCGGGAGGAAACGTGCCCGCGTGACCGGCATGACGATGAGCTGGGCGATCCGATCGCCGACAGCGATCTCGTATGGCTCACGCAGGTCGGTGTTGAGCAGGGTCACCTTGATCTCGCCGCGGTAGCCGGCGTCGACGGTGCCGGGCGAGTTGACGATCGTGATGCCGTGTCTCGTCGCCAGACCGCTGCGCGGAACGACGAATGCGGCGTAGCCGAGCGGGAGCTGGATGCGCACACCGGTTCCGACGAGAGCGCGCTCACCGGGCTGAAGCACGAGGGCTTCCGCGGCGACGAGGTCGGCTCCGGCGTCACCCTCGTGGGCATACGCGGGCACGACGGGCGCGATAATAGGAACATCGACGATTTCGGTCACGAGAAAGAGGCTAATGCAGAACGCCGCCCCCGACACGCGCCCGATCTATCGAGAGCGCCTCGCACCCAGCCTCTGGGTGTTCCTTGCCGCCGCCGTCGGCGGCCCGATGATCGCCCTGACGTTCACCCCGCTGAACTCCACGCTGGCTCTGATCCTGGGCGCGTTGGGCACGGCCGCGATCCTGGGCCTGCTCATCCTGCTGTCCCCGCAGGTGCGGGTGGAAGGGCGGATGTTGTATGCCGGCCGTGCGCGCATCGATGCGCAGTGGCTCGGCGAACCCGAAGCGTTCACGGGTGAAGACGCACGCGCCGCACGCGGCCCGAAGCTGCCCGCCCGCGGGTGGCACCTGATCCGGGGCGGAATCAACGGTGTGCTCGTCGTCCCGATCACCGATCCCGACGATCCGGCGCCCTCGTGGACGATCTCCACCCGCACCCCCGACCGGCTCGCCGCAGCGATCCGTCTCGCGCGCGAGAACGCGGTCACGCCGGCCAGCTGAGTGGCGACGTCCTCTCGGGTTGTCTCCGGCTGGCCCGAGAACGCGAAACGCGCCTTGCTCCATCGCTCATGCGACGGGATCAAGGCGCGTTATGCGTATGAGGTCAGGCTGCGCATTCCTTGCAGATCGCGCCGGATGCCTCTTCGTGGTCGAGCTGCGAGCGGTGCTTCACGAGGAAGCAGCTCATGCAGGTGAACTCGTCGTCCTGCGGGGGCAGCACAACGACATCGAGTTCGAGGTCGGAAAGGTCAGCGCCGGGGAGCTCGAAACCGGAGGGGTTGTCAGAGTCTTCGACGTCGACGGATCCCGACAGCTTGTCGGGGACGCGCTCCTTCAGTGCCTCGATCGACTCGCTGTCGTCTTCGCTCTTGCGGGGTGCGTCGTAATCGGTTGCCATGCGGAAAATCTCCACTTTCATCGTGCGAGTGGCGGGTAGTGCCTGTGGGTATCGGCGGCGACAGTTTGCATGAACCGGAAGCGTTTCGCAAATGCCTTCTGTCGCACCCGGAGAAACTCGCGGCGCGCCCAGAGTATTCCCGGCTGTCGTGCACCCGTCATGACACCATATGTGAACACCCATCCAGAGGGGCATCGCATGGAACACGTCACAATCGTCGGCACAGAGGACAACCTTCTCGTGCTCGCGACGGAGTCTGGTGCGCGCTTCGCGCTCCCCATCGACGACGTCCTGCGCGCTGAGATCCGCCGCGCGTCTGCTCCGCGTACTCCGGCCGCGCCCGCGCTCGCCGCAAGCCCGCGTGAAATCCAGACCCACATCCGTGCCGGCCTGTCTGCCGCGGAGGTCTCAGAGCTCCTCGGTGTGCGACTGGAAGACGTCACCCGCTTCGAAGGTCCGGTCCTCGCGGAGCGCGAGCACATCGTCGATCAGGCCCTGGCCGTGCCGGTGCTGATCGGCAGCGAGGTCGAGCCAGATGCACAGCCGACGTTCGGCGTCGCCATCCGCGCCAAGCTCGCCGACCTCGTCGCAACAGGTGAGCGCTGGGCAAGCTGGAAAGAGCAGTCCGGCTGGATCATCAAACTCGAGTTCACCGCGAACGACGTCGACCACGACGCCCGATGGAGCTTCGACCCGCGCCGGAGCGCCCTCGCCCCCCTGAACCAGGATGCGACGCAGCTCTCCCGCCAGGGCGCACTGCCCGAGGGGTTGATCCCCCGACTCCGCGCGCTCGACAAGGACCGGCCGGCATCGCCGTACAAGGACGACACGCGCTTCGACTCCGGAGCGTTCGGCCCGCGCCTGGTCGCCGCTCCCCCGGCTGAACCCGAGGTCGAGGAGCGACCCGCACCACGCTCGGCTCCGTCCGTGCAGGAGGCCGCGACGAACCGGGCTCCCGCCGCATCCGCGACGAACGCGGAGACCGCCGATCTCCTTGAGGCACTGCGTCGTCGTCGCGGTCAGCGGGAAGCCGCGCCCACGATCAAAGAGACTCCTGTGCCGAGCGAAGGAAACAGCCCGATCGCGCTCTTCGATGGTTTCGGGTCCGCCCCGTCGGAGAACGATCCCGAGGCGCTCGAAGAGGTTGAGGCTCCCGCCGAACCCGCCCACCGCCCGGTTCGCCCGTTCGAGCACAAGAAGCCCGCGCCAGCCACAGCATCCGCCCCGGCACCCTCTGAGTCAGAGGGTTCGGCACGCCGCAAGCGCCGCACAGAGATGCCGTCCTGGGACGAGATCGTCTTCGGCGCGCGCACCGACGACTGACCAGCAGCTACTGCGCGAACGCCCCGAAGCGCAGGTACGGCACCTGACGCTCTTCGGGAGTGAGAGAGCCGTGCTGTCCGACCATGGTCTGCGCTCGCTGATCCTCTGCGGTGCCGTCATAGAGCGCCCAGATGCCGCGTGCCGGGATCACGAGATCCCCGATCCGCTCTCGCACTCCCGGCGCAAGCACCGTCCCGAACAGACCCGCAGCGACGGCCTCGTCGCCCGTCAGCACGTCGGCGATCTTCTCCGTACCCACGCGCCAGGCATCGCGCACGGCCTCAACGGACGCATCCGGCTCCAGGTAGACGTGCAGCATGCGTGGCTCTCCCCCGAAGTGCCGCACGCCGTCGAGCATCCGGTCACCCTGGTCGATGACGAGATGGCGATGCCGCGGCACATCGATCATCCCGTGGTCGGCGGTGACGAGCACGCCCACGCCGGGAGGCACCGCCTGGGCGAAGGCCGAATCGAGGTCTTCCAGTGCATGCAGCCACTCGGTGGAGTCGACGCCATGCCTGTGTCCGGCTTTGTCGACCTCCGGCAGATAGCAGTAGACGAGCGCGCCCTCATGCTCGGCAGCCAGCTGGTACGCCTGGGCGACGCGGTCGCGTGTGTTCCACTGCCCGAAGAAGGTCGCGCCCCGGAGCGTGGCCTGGGTGAATCCCGTGGTGGCGTAGACAGGCAGACCCACGGCGAACACCGGATGCCCGGCCTCTGCCGCTGTCTCGAAAACGGTCGGAACCGGCTGCCAGACGCGCGCATCGAGCTTGTCGCTCTCCCAGCCGCTGAGCATGTTGACGAGGCGGTCCCTCTCGCGGTCCAGCACGCGATAGCCGACGAGCCCGTGCTCACCGGGCTCGACCCCGGTGAGCAGCGTCGTGAGGGCGGAGGCCGTCGTGGAAGGGAAGACGGAGTACGCGACGTCCTTCTTCCCCATGCCCGCCGTGAGACGTCGCGCATGACCGGCGTGGGCGCGCAACTGCAGCATTCCCAGCCCATCGATGACGATGAGAACCGTCGAACGCACGCGCGGCAGAGCGCTGGGCAGACCGGCGATCGCACCGCGCAGGTCGGCCGCCACCCCGGAGATTTGCCGGGCAGAGGGGGGCTCGGCCGGTAGCATGAAAGACATCTGAGCCAGTTTCGCACACGCGAGGCGGCTCGGAGCCTGGCGTCGAGGGACCCCCTCCGCACGGCCCGCCCATCCGAACTCTGGCGAGCAGGAAGCACATGCCCCGCACCCCCGCACCCGAACCGGTTGACGAGCGCATTCAAGACATCGACCTGTCGACCGAGATGCAGGGCTCGTTCCTTGAGTACGCGTACTCGGTCATCTACTCGCGGGCGCTGCCCGATGCCCGCGACGGGCTCAAGCCGGTGCAGCGTCGCATCCTGTTCCAGATGGCGGAGATGGGTCTGCGACCCGACAAGGGCCACGTGAAGAGCGCCCGCGTCGTCGGTGAGGTCATGGGAAAGCTGCACCCGCACGGCGACTCCGCGATCTACGACGCACTGGTGCGCCTGTCGCAGGACTTCGCGCTGCGTGTCCCCCTCGTCGACGGACACGGAAACTTCGGTTCACTCGATGACGGCCCAGCCGCCTCCCGCTACACCGAGGCGCGCCTCGCCGCCTCCGCTCTCGCGCTCACCGAGAGCCTCGACGAAGACGTCGTCGACTTCATCCCCAACTACGACGGTCAGTTCCAGCAGCCCGCTGTTCTCCCCGCCGCCTTCCCGAACCTCCTCGTCAACGGCGCCAGCGGAATCGCCGTCGGCATGGCGACCAACATGGCACCGCACAACCTCATCGAGGTCGTCGCCGCCGCCATTCATCTGCTCGAGAACCCGGATGCCACGACGGAAGAGCTCATGGAGTTCGTGCCCGGCCCGGACTTCCCCTCCGGCGGCATCCTGATGGGTCTCGACGGCGTCAAAGACGCGTACGCCAACGGACGCGGGGCGCTCAAGGTGCGCGGCAAGGTCTCTGTCGAACCGCTCGGACCGCGCCGCACCGGCATCGTCGTCACCGAGCTGCCGTACAACGTCGGCCCCGAGCGTCTGATCGAGAAGATCCGCGATGCCGTGCAGGCGAAGAAGTTGCAGGGCATCAGCGATGTCACCGATCTGACCGACCGTCACCACGGACTGCGCATTCAGATCGGCATCAAGACCGGCTTCGATGCCAATGCCGTCCTGGAGCAGCTCTACCGGCTCACGCCGTTGGAGGACTCCTTCAGCATCAACAACGTCGCGCTCGTCGAAGGGCAGCCGCGCACGCTCGGACTGCGCGATCTGCTCGCGGTGTACATCAAGCACCGTCTCGAGGTCATCACCCGCCGCAGCCGCTACCGTCTGGCACGACGCGAAGAACGATTGCACCTCGTCGAAGGTCTCCTGCTCGCGATCCTCGACATCGACGAGGTCATCCAGCTCATCCGCTCCTCCGATGATTCGGAGCAGGCCCGCACCCGGCTGCGCGAGGTCTTCGAGCTCAGTGAGGTGCAGGCGGAGTACATCCTCGAACTGCGTCTGCGACGCCTGACGAAGTTCTCCCGTATCGAGCTCGAGGCTGAGCGCGACAAGCTGCAGGCCGAGATCGCCGCCCTGAAGGAGCTTCTCGGCAGCGACGCGCTGCTGCGCGCGCAGGTCGCCACCGAACTCGACGCCGCGGCGGAGGCCTACGGGACCCCCCGCCGCACGCTTCTGCTGAACGCTGCGCCTCCAAAGCCGCGCGCGACGAAGGGCGCCGTCGATCTGCAGATCGCCGACACCCCCACGGTCGTCGTGCTCTCCACGACGGGTCGCGCAGTGCGCGTCGACCTCGCCGATGGCCAGGAGCTCACTGCGGCAGGTCGGCGCAGCAAGCACGACGCCGTGCTCTCGACGCTCGAGACCACGACCCGCAGCGAGATCGGTGCCGTCACCTCCGCGGGTCGTGTGCTGCGCTTCTCCCCTGTCGACCTGCCCTCCGTGCCGCCCGCGTCGGTGCATCTCGCCGCCGGCGTCGCGTTGCGTGACTACATCGGGCTGCTCGACAAGAGCGAGCGGATCATCGCGCTCATGCGCTTCGATGACGAGACTCCGCTCGCTCTCGGTACGCGTAGCGGCATCGTCAAGCGCATCGTGCCGTCGACGCTTCCGAGCAACAAGGCCGAGCTCGAGATCATCGGCATGAAGCCCGGCGACGTCGTCGTCGGCGCCGGATCCGCTCCGGACGATGCGGAGCTCGTCTTCGTCACCTCGGACGCGCAGCTCCTGCACTTCGCGGCATCCGCCGTCCGGCCGCAGGGCGCGCCCGCGGGTGGCATGGCGGGCGTCAAGCTCGCTGCGAAAGCCGAGGTCATCACGTTCTCGGTCGTCACCGACGCCGATCAGGCCGTTGTCGTCACGATCTCCGGTGCCGACGATGTGCTGCTGGGCGCGGATGCCGGACGAGCGAAAGTCTCCGAGTTCGCAGAGTTCCCGGGCAAGGGACGCGCCACCGGCGGCGTCCGCGCCCATGCTCTCCTCAAGGGCGAAACGGGTCTGCGTCTCGCCTGGGTCGGGCAGTCCCCTGCCCTCGCGGTCGGCAGCGACGGCGCCGCACGTGCGCTACCCGAGTCGGGAGCCAAGCGCGACGCCTCCGGTCAGGCGCTCGACGCGGTGATCGGATCCATCGGACGCACGATCATCTGAGCGTGCGGATGGTGTGCGCGGGCGTCAGCCGGTGCGCACCATCCACACGTCGATCCCGTCATCCTCGACAGCGACGAAACCGTGGCGTTCGTAGAGTGAGCGCGCGGGCGAGCCGCAGAGCACCTGGAGCCGCCAGATACCGGGCGTCTCCGCGAGCAGCGCCTGAAGCACCCGGGTTCCGATGCCGCGGCCTTGGACATCGGCGCGCAGATAGAACATCTCCAACCAGGTGCCGTCCGGAGCGGGACGAACGCTGACGGTGCCGACGACGCGGTCTTCGAGAACGATCATCCGCGTGCGCTCGGGCGCGAAGTAGTGCTCGACACGCTCGCGCGAGCGATCTTCATCCCAGATGCCGAGCCGATCCAGGTCAGCGTGTAGCACCTCGCGTTTGAGCGCGACGACGGCGTGCACGTCCTCCGGGACCGCCGCGCGCAGCAGAGGCGCGGAGTCGATGAGCATCAGGCGTCGATCGACTCGCGTGACAGCCTGTCGGACGAGTCGACGATGAACTCGCGGCGCGGTGCGACCTCGTTGCCCATGAGAAGTTCGAACACGCGACCAGCGGCTTCCGCGTCCTCCATGCGCACGCGGCGAAGAAGACGGCCCGACTTGTCCATCGTCGTCGTGGCCAGCTGCTCGGCGTCCATCTCACCGAGGCCCTTGTAGCGCTGCAGGGGCTCGTGCCAGCGCTTGCCCGCCTTGCGGAGCTTCGCCAGCAGGGCGTGCATCTCCTGCTCGCTGTACGTGTAGATCGTCTCGTTCGGCTTGGACCCGGGGTTGATGACGATCACACGATGCAGCGGCGGCACGGCGGCGAACACGCGTCCTTCTTCGATCAGCGGGCGCATGTAGCGGAAGAACAGAGTCAGCAGCAGGGTGCGGATGTGCGCGCCGTCGACATCGGCATCACTCATCAGGATCACCTTGCCGTAGCGGGCGGCGCTGATATCGAAAGAGCGCCCGGACCCGGCGCCGATCACCTGGATGATCGAGGCGCACTCGGCGTTCGAGAGCATGTCGCTGACCGACGCCTTCTGCACGTTGAGGATCTTGCCCCGGATCGGCAGAAGCGCCTGGTACTCGCTGTTGCGCGCGTTCTTCGCGGTGCCGAGGGCCGAGTCACCCTCGACGATGAACAGCTCGCTGCGTTCGACGTCGTTGGTGCGGCAGTCGACGAGCTTGGTCGGCAGCGTCGAGGACTCGAGGGCGTTCTTGCGGCGCTGGGTCTCTTTGTGGGCGCGAGCGGAAACACGCGCCTTCATCTCGGAGACGATCTTGTCGAGCAGCTGCGTCGCCTGGCTCTTGTCGTCACGCTTGGTCGAGGTGAAACGCTCCGCGAGCTCGGTGCGGACGACCTTCGCGACGATCGCGCGCACGGCGGGTGTGCCCAGGACCTCCTTCGTCTGGCCCTCGAACTGCGGTTCGGGAACCGTGACGGTCAGCACCGCTGTGAGTCCGGCGAGGACGTCGTCCTTCTCGAGCTTGTCGTTGCCGACCTTCAGACGGCGGGCGTTCTGCTCCACCTGGGCGCGCATCGTCTTGAGCAGCTCCTGCTCGAAGCCCTGCTGATGCGTACCGCCCTTGGGCGTTGCGATGATGTTCACGAACGACCGTGTCGTGGTGTCGTATCCGGTTCCCCAGCGGAGCGCGATATCGACGGCGCAGGTGCGCTCGACCTCGGTCACCCGCATCGAGCCGTCGGCCTGGAGCACGGGCACGGTCTCCGTGAAGCGCCCTTCGCCCTGCAGCCGCCAGGTGTCGGTGACGGGTGCGTCGGACGCGAGGTACTCGACGAACTCGCTGATGCCGCCCTCGTACAGGTAGGAGGTCTCGACGGCGGAGGCGACATCCGACGTCGTTTCACCCTCAGCACCGGCCGCGGCGCCGGCAGTACCTCGCTCGTCTCGGACCACGAGCTCCAGCCCGGGCACGAGGAACGCCGTCTGACGGGCTCGCGTCTCCAGCTCAGCAAGCTGGAAAGCGGCATCCTTCGTGAAGATCTGGCGGTCGGCCCAGTAGCGCACGCGCGTACCGGTGACGCCCTTCGGGGCCTTACCGATCACGCGCAGCTCGCTGCGCTCTTCGAACGGCGTGAACGGCGCATCCGGCCGCGGAGCGCCGTCATCCGCGAAGATGCCGGGCTCACCGCGGTGGAACGACATCGCGTAGGTCTTGCCGCCGCGGTCGACCTCGACGTCGAGTCGCTCCGACAGCGCGTTGACGACGGAGGCGCCGACACCGTGCAGACCGCCCGACGCAGCGTAGGAGCCGCCGCCGAACTTTCCGCCGGCGTGCAGTTTCGTGTAGACGACCTCGACCCCGGTCAGGCCCGTGCGCGGCTCGACATCGACGGGCACACCGCGACCACGGTCACGCACCTCGACGCTGCCATCGTCGTGCAGCACGATGTCAATACGTGTGCCGTTGCCCGCAACGGCTTCGTCGACAGAGTTGTCGATGATCTCCCACAGGCAGTGCATGAGACCCGGCGAACCGTTCGAGCCGATGTACATGCCGGGCCGCTTGCGGACAGCTTCCAAGCCCTCGAGAACCTGCAGATGATGGGCGGAATACTCGGACGTCACAATTCCCCATCGTATCGCCGTGAGCGGCCGTCGCACCTCCGACACTCCCCAGGGTGCGGGGCCTGGCCCGACTGCGGTACGCGGTGAGCGAAACACGCCGTCTTGCGGGCATGACTCCCAGCCAGGCGTGGTTGTATTGAGCACGGTTCCACAGCGATCCGATACCCGAGGAGGCAATGAAATGAACGCGACGACTGAACGAGAAGTACCGGCCGTTGAGCACCGCCTCACGGCCATGGACCGTTGCGATTCCTGCGGAGCGCAGGCGTACATCGCCGCGGTCGTCAATGGCAGCGAGCTGCTCTTCTGCGCCCACCACGGCCGCAAGTACGAAGAGAAGCTTCGCAGCGTCGCCACCTCGTGGCACGACGAGACCGCCCGGCTCTCCGAGGCCGTCTGAGGCGCGACGCCCCACCGACACCGCTACGCGCGATCGACGATTTCGTCGGTCGCGCGTCGCTGTATTCCGGGAGCGAGACGGGTCAGGATCTCCTCACCCACCGTGCCGATCGTCTCGGCCAGCGTCGTCGGCGAGGACTCCCCCGTGCGGCCCGGTCCGAAGAGCACGACCTCGTCACCGACGGCTGCCCCCGCCCAGGACGCGATACGCGTCGAAGTCAGCCCGATCGAGAGCAGTGCGCGCGCGCCGGCGGGAGTCCCGACCGTCACCCGCCCGCTCAGGCTGCTTGGAAGCCCGTCAAGGCTCCCGATTCCGACCGACACCCCATCACCGTCGATCGCGACGACGGGTGCGGTCAGGGAGGCCACCGGCGCGAGCTCGGCGATCTCCGGTCCGTCCGCTGAGCGCACGCCGTAGCAGAACGCACCGACCCGGACGAGAGAGCCACGCAGCTCGGGCCGCTCCCACGTCGCCGCAGACGCGGTGAGGTGCGTGTGCTCGAGAAGCGCGCCGAGCTCCTCGGCTTCGCGGACGGCGATGTGGAACAGCGCCTGCGCGGCGTCGTCCTCGGCGTCGCTGGCCTCCGCGAGGTGACTCCAGACGCCGACCAGGCGGACGCTGCCCGCACGCTCCGCCCCGAGTGTGCGACGGACGGCTTCTGCCCACTCGGCTGGGGCGATGCCATTGCGATGCAGTCCTGTGTCGACCTTGAGATGCACGCGAACGTTGCGACCGAGCCGCTCGGCGGCGGCGATCACGCGCTCAAGATACTCCATCGACCCCACACCCAGATCGATATCGCCGCGGATCGCCTGGGCGACCTCGTCATCCGCCGAGGTTGCCCAGGCGAACAGGCGCGTCTCTGGGCCGAGGGCCTCACGAAGGGCGAGGGCGGTACCCACGTCGTAGGTGCCGATCCAGCGCACGCCCGCGTGCACGGCCGTCTCCGCGGCCCAGTGCGCGCCGAGCCCGTACGCATCGTCTTTCACGACGAGCATGAGCTCCGCCGGCGCCGTGTGGGCGCGCAGCGCATCGAGGTTGGCGATGAGCTGCGAAGAACGCAGAACGATCGAAGGGGGCATCAGTCTTCCTCCTCACGCACGCACTTCTGGCCGACGACGCTCACGAGTTCTGCGACCGTGAGGCCGGCGATCTCGCTCCAGAGCGCAAGCTCTGTGCGCGTGCTTCCCCATCCCCCGAAGTACGTCGCCACATCCCCCGGCGCGACCTCGGTATCGCCGACATCTACCACGCACACATCCATCGCGATGCGCCCGACGATCGGCATGCGCACTCCATGGATATCGACATGCGCATGATTGCCCAGCGCACGCACGATCCCCTGCGCGTATCCGCCGACGACGAGCGCCAGGGTGGAGTCCTCGGAGGCCCGATGTGTATAGCCGTAGGAGACGCCACCACCTGCGGCGATCGGTTTGGTGGACAGCACACGTCCAGTCACGCGCATCACGGGGTCTGCACGAAGCACACCCTGTGCATCCGGCAGGCCGTAGAGCAGATGAGGGTCGAGATCTGGCTCCCCCGTCGTCGCGGCGTGCAGGCCGTGCTCGCGCAGCAGAGCCACGTCCGCCTCCGAGTCGACGAGCGCACCAGCCGCACCGGCAGCGCGCAGCGCCTGGGCGACCATGATCAGACCGTGCCCCCACGCATCGCGCCGAAGATCCGCAACTCCCCCACGGGGTGCGGCAGCGACCGCCTTCACGGCACCGCTCGCCAAAGATGTGCGGCTGATGACCGCGCGCGGCACGGCACTCTGGGAAAGCTCGCTCACAGCATCCAGCCTAACCGCCGGCGTTCCGCCCACTTCGAGACCCGTTCGAGGGTCAGACCTTCATGTAGGTGAATGTCTCCACGTCGATGCGCCCCTCGATCGCGCTGCGCGCCCCGGCGGCGAGCTCATCGAGAACGGCGTGGCCCGTCGCGGTCTCGTACACCAGACCGCGGCGTGCGGCAGCTGCACGCAGCAGCTCATCGGCCAGCTGCGGGTTCAGCGGAAGCACCGGCCCCTGCACATTCGTCGCGAAGGCGTTCTCGTGGCGGATCGTCTCGCCGCGGCGCGGTGCACCCTCTCGGCTCGAGTCGAGAATGAAGCTGCCGATCCCGGCGGTGACTTCGCCGTAGACCTCCGCCTCCGGGGCGAGCACCCACGTCGATGCGTGGTCCTCGAAGCCGATCAGTCGGCCATGGGGAGTCGTCGCGATGACATATCCCACACGACGATCGCGGGTGCGCTCTACGCGGAACGGCAGGACGCCCAGCCCCTCGACCGTCTGGCCGTCGAGAAGCTCAACGCCCATCGAGAGAAGCTCTGCACCCGCACCGACGGCGAGGACGACGACACCATCGGCGATCGCCGCGGCGAGGCCAGCGTGTCGCGCCTGCAGATCGGCGTGCACACCGCGCATGGCGGACAGCGGACCATTGCCGATCACGATGATGTCCGCGTCGGCAGGAAGCGGTTCACCGATTCCGACGCGCGTCGTCTGCACTGTGAGTCCTGCGCGTTCCGCACGCACCTCGAGGGCACGCACGTTGCCACGGTCGCCCGTGACACCCAGCTCCGCCGGATACAGCTGAACGATCTGCAGCACAGCACTCATCGGCGCGCGACCTCCTGATCACCGTGACCGAGGATCTTGCGCCCGATCATCATGAGCTCGTAGTTGACGAACCAGGTCTGGCGACCCGCGCGCGTCTCCGGCAGGGATCGCATGTGTGCGACAGCCTTCTCCATGTCAGGTTCGACCAGTCCGATCGGCACCCCGGCGTGCTCCAGCCGCAGCGCGAGCTGGTATGCCTTCTCGCCGGTGACGACGTCGACGTGGTCGAGGACGTCGAGATCGACGTCGTACAGCCACGACACGTCGGGCGTGCCCTCGTCGATAGCCATCAGGAGACGCTCGGGAGCGGCATCCTGCGCGTCGAGGTTCATCTGCAGACTCGGCGCGTTCTTGAACATCACGAACTCGACCTGCTCGCCGGCAGGGTCATGACGCAGCGGGATGACCTCGCCGCGCCCGTATGCCGGGGCCATCTGTGCGAAACCGCGCGCAGAGGCCTGTGGATCGAAATCAGCGCCCATGACGCGCGCCGCGACCGTCAATGCAGCCGCCGCATCCGCGGCATAGTGCAGCCCCTTGGCGGGAAGGGTCAGAGCGACCGGTGTCCCTGCGACATCCACAGTGATCTCGCGGCCGTTCACTTCGGTGACCTCCGCGAACGCGGCGTGCGCGATCGCCCCGGCGTCGCCGCTGCGCGTATCGGTCGCGTTGGCGAGGCCGTGGGCGGATGCCGCGACGATGTCCGCACCTACCCCGAAGAACGACACTTCCCCGCGCATCGCGGAGACGTCGATCTTGCTGAGGTACGGATCGTCGCGGTTGATCACGACGTGCTCGCTCGCGCGCGTCGAGGCATCCAGCATCATGTCGGCGACGCGCTCGGTCTCGTAGAACCGGTACAGCTGATCGACCTGGACATTCAGCGAGAGGATCACCGACGGCGACAGCAGATCGGCGAGATCTGCCGCATATCCCTCGTCAACCTCCAGCACGGCGACATCGGCGCGCACTCGGCCGGTGATCGTCGCATCCGCGAGCAGAGCGCTGGTGACGCCCTGCGGCAGATTCGCCCCCGTGGGGTTCGTGAACACGGTGAGTCCGTGCGCGCGCAGAACCTCGCTGACCATGTGCGTCGTCGTGGTCTTGCCGTTGGAGCCGAGCACGAAGACGACACCGCGCGGGAACTGGCCCGCGAGCGTCGGCAGCAGCGTCGGCGACAGCTTGTTGGTCAGGTAGCCGGGAAAAGCCGAGCCGCCGCCACGCAGACGCGTCGCGAAGCGGGCGAGCTTGCCCGCGAGCACAGGAAAGACGTAGCGGATGCCGGCCTGACGTGCTCGCGGGGTACGGCTCAGATCACTCAAGGTAGTCCCGCAGCGACTGCGAACGGCTCGGGTGACGCAGCTTCGCCATCGTCTTCGACTCGATCTGGCGAATGCGCTCACGCGTCACACCGAACGTGTCACCGATCTGGTCGAGCGTCTTCGGCTGGCCGTCGCCCAGGCCGAAGCGCATGCGGATCACGCCCGCCTCGCGCTCGGAGAGCGAGTCGAGCAGCTGCTCGAGCTGGCGCTGCAGCATCGTGAAGCCCACCGCGTCGGCCGGGACGACCGCCTCGGTGTCTTCGATGAGGTCACCGAACTCGCTGTCGCCGTCTTCACCGAGAGGCGTGTGCAGCGAGATGGGCTCGCGCCCGTACTTCTGCACCTCGACGACCTTCTCCGGAGTCATGTCGAGCTCACGCGAGAGCTCTTCCGGAGTGGGTTCGCGACCGAGGTCCTGCAGCATCTGACGCTGAACGCGGGCGAGCTTGTTGATGACCTCGACCATGTGCACGGGGATGCGGATCGTGCGCGCCTGGTCGGCCATCGCACGGGTGATCGCCTGGCGGATCCACCACGTGGCGTAGGTCGAGAACTTGAAGCCCTTGGTGTAGTCGAACTTCTCGACGGCACGGATGAGGCCCAGGTTTCCCTCCTGGATCAGGTCGAGGAACTGCATTCCGCGACCCGTGTAGCGCTTCGCGAGGGACACGACGAGGCGGAGGTTCGCGCCCAGCAGGTGGCTCTTAGCGCGCTGTCCGTCACGGGCGACCCACTGCAGGTCGAGACCCAGCTGGCTGTTCTTCTCAGCGTCCGACATCGTCGACAGCTTCTCTTCTGCGAAGAGACCTGCCTCGATGCGCATGGCGAGCTCGACCTCTTCGGCCGCGTTCAGCAGCGCGACCTTGCCGATCTGCTTCAGGTAGTCCTTGACCGGGTCGGCCGTCGCGCCCGTGATCTGGGTCGAGTAGACCGGCACGTCTTCGTCGTCGTTCGACGAGATGACGATCGCGCCCGTGGGCAGCGGCTCGGTGAAAGCGGGCTTCGCACCCTCTTCTTCGTCGTCTTCTACGACGTCTTCAGCCGGAGCATCCTCGTGGACCTCGTCGTCGTCCTTCTTCTTCCGCGTGGTCTTCTTGGGCGCGGCGGCCTTGGCCGGCGCCTTCTTCGCGGCAGCAGCCGTGGTCTTCTTCTTCGCCGCGGGCGCGGCGGCCTCAGCGGTCTCGTCGACGACGTCGACGGTGTCCGCGTCTGCGGCCTTCTTCGTCCGGGTGGTCTTCTTCGTGGCAGTAGTCACGTCTCGCCTTTCATGGGGGCTGCGCAAGCCCGTTCCATTTCGGACACTAGTAAGACCCTTGTCAAGTCTGTACGCCGGGACGACGAACTGATTGACAACGGGTCAGGCCTCCAGTATGACATACGCTCCGGCCCGCGGCGCACTCGACGAGAGAATCGGGGAAAGATTCTCAGCCGCGGCCGGACTTGTCATCGTCAGAGGACGGACGCGAGGCCAGGTAGCGCTCGAGTTCTGCCGCCAGTTCGTCGGCGCTCGGCAGCGATCCCTCGTCGAAGCGGGGCGCGGAGGTTTCGCTCGTGAGCCCCGACATGTAGGAGTCGTGGCGCTGCTCGAGGTTCTCCACCATCTGACGCAGCTCGTCGCTGGCTTCCACCTGTTCGGCCACGCGCGCCAGGAAGTCCGGTTCCTGACTCTGCACCTCATCCATGTTGAGCACGAGCCCCGTCGCCTTCATCAGGCGGTCACCCGCAGCGAGCACGGCCGCCGGATACTCGGTGTCGGCCAGGTAGTGCGGAATCAGCAGGACGAACCCGACGACGCGCATGCCCTGCTGCGCGAACCGATACTCGAGCAGGTGGCCCGCCGTCGCCGGAACCTGCGTGCGCGGGCGCCACACGGAATGCGCCGCGACGAGCTCTGCACGATTCCCGCTGACAGTCGTCCCCACCGGTCGCGTGTGCGGCACCGGCATCGCGATCGCATGCACCCACGACATGGATGCGACCTCATATTCGTCCGCGAGTTCGAGAACCGCGTCAGTGAAGGCGTTCCAGGCGAAGTCGGGTTCGTATCCCGAAAGGAGGAGGAACGGCTGGCCCAGCGCATCCGCCATCAGCGAGAGCTCGAGCCGGGCCGGACGAAAGTCGGTGAGGTGGTCGTGCTCGAAGGAGATGACCGGTCGACGCGCGCGGTAGTCGAGGAGAACGTCGTTCTCGAACACGACGACGGGGCGCGGAGATGCCGTCTCATGCAGGTGATCGATGAGGCCCGACACGGCAGAGCCGGCATCCGTGAAGCCCGTGAGCAACACGATCAGCGGCAGGCCGGACGGCACGACCGGAGCATTCGCCACGCGTTCGAAAAGGTCACCGGAGTAAGGCATACGCCCATGCTACGAGCACCAGCAGGCCCTGCGGCCCCTGACCGCTGAGAGCGAACACGACGCCGCACCGCACCGCGCGCCGAGCCATCCGAGGGACCCACGAACCTAAGATGGAGGCATGACGCTCCCTACCCTTGAGCTCTCACAAGGCGCTCTTGCGGATGCGAACGTGGATGCAGTCGTCCTCGTCGTCTCCGATCTCTCAGGTTCCTCGTCCGCCCTCGCACCCTTCGACCGGCTCGCTGCCTCGCTCAGCGGGATCGGCTTCACCGGTGCTGCTTCTGCATTCGTGCGCGTCCCCGCGCCGGATGTCACGGAGTTGCCGTTCGCCGTGGTCGGCGCGGGATCCTCGCCGGACGCACAGAGCGTGCGCGAGGCTGTGGGCGCTGCGGTGCGCTCGTTCACGGGCTTCAGCCGCCTCGGCGTGCTGCTCGTCGATGAACTCGCCCCGTTCGCGGATGCCGCCGCTGAAGGCGCGCTCCTGGGCGGATACCGTTTTGACGACTACCGCACCTCGGAAGAGAAGAAGCGCGCCGAGACCGTCGTGCTCTTCGCCAATGTGGCCGACGACGTGCTCACCCGCGCTGCGGCTGTCGCCGACGCGGTCGCGCTGACGAAGGATCTGATCAACACGCCCGCCGGATGGCTCGGGCCGGCCGATCTCGCCGATCGCGCCGTCGAGGCCGTCGCGGATCTCGACGACGTGACGATCGAGGTCCTCGATGAGCACGAGCTCGAGGCGCAGGGCTACGGAGGCATCCTCGGGGTCGGTCGCGGCTCGGTGCGTCCCCCGCGCATGGTGCGCGTGGACTATGCGCCCGCAGGCGCCACCTCGCATATCGCGCTCGTCGGGAAGGGCATCACCTTCGACACCGGTGGCCTCTGGCTCAAGCCCGCCGCCAGCATGGTCGGCATGAAGTTCGACATGGCCGGTGCCGCGAGTGTGCTCGCCGCGCTCCGCGCGATCGCGACGCTGCGCCTTCCCGTGCGCGTCAGCGCGTGGATGTGCATCGCAGAGAACATGCCCTCCGGCAGCGCGACGCGCCCCGGTGACGTGCTCCGGATGCTCGACGGCAAGACCGTCGAGGTTCTGAACACCGACGCCGAAGGTCGCCTGGTCCTCGCCGACGGCCTCGCCGCCGCAAGCCGCGAGAAGCCTGACCTGATCGTGGATGTCGCGACGTTGACCGGTGCGATCATCGTCGCCCTCGGCATGCGTCACACGGGTGTCTTCGGTGACGACGACAGCGTGCAGGAGATCCTCGATGCCGCGCACGGCGTCGGTGAACTCGCCTGGGCCATGCCGATGCCCGACCACATGGAAGAGGAGCTCAAGTCCCCGCTTGCTGACCTCGCCAACGTCAAGGTCGGAGACCCAGCGGCCGGCGCATCCTTCGCCGCGCTCTTCCTTCGTCGCTTCGTCGGACCCACCTCCGATGACGCCGATGCTCCGCGCATTCCGTGGGTGCACCTCGACATCGCCGGCTCATCCGAGCACAAGGGAAGCCCCTACGGCTACACCGAGAAGGGACCGACCGGTTCGATGGTCCGCACGCTGGTCGCCCTCGCGGAGGCCCGCGCGACAGGGAGCAACGCATGACCGCGCACACCTTCGACCTCGTGATCCTCGGCGGCGGCAGCGGCGGTTACGCCGCGGCCCTCCGCGCTGCGGAGCTCGGCAAGTCCGTCGCTCTCATCGAGAAGGACAAGGTCGGAGGCACCTGCCTGCACCGCGGATGCATCCCCACCAAAGCCCTGCTGCATGCGGCCGAGGTCGCAGAGAACGTCCGAGGCGCAGCATCCGTCGGCATCAGCGCCACGCTTGAGGGAATCGACCCCGCCGGCGTGCGCGCGTACCGCGAGGGCATCGTCGCCAAGAAGTTCAAGGGGCTCGA
Organism: Microbacterium keratanolyticum; assembly: GCF_016907255.1. Taxonomy (NCBI): domain Bacteria; kingdom Bacillati; phylum Actinomycetota; class Actinomycetes; order Micrococcales; family Microbacteriaceae; genus Microbacterium; species Microbacterium keratanolyticum. The sequence continues at coordinate 67,500 of NZ_JAFBBQ010000001.1, forward strand.
GGGACTCGTCAAAGCACGCGGAATCACCGTCGTTGCAGGCGAAGGACGCCTCGACGGTGAGCGCACTGTGCGCGTCGGCGACGACCTCTACACGGGCACCGATGTGGTGCTCGCGACAGGGTCGTACAGCCGCAGCCTCCCGGGCCTCGAGATCGGCGGACGCATCCTCACGAGCGAGCAGGCGCTCACGCTGGACGAGATCCCGCAGCGCGTCCTGATCCTCGGCGGCGGTGTGATCGGCGTCGAGTTCGCGAGCGTCTGGCGCGCTTTCGGAGCCGAGGTCACCATCATCGAGGCTCTCGACCACCTCGTGCCGAACGAGGACATCGCGCTCAGCAAGGGCTTGGAGCGCGCATTCCGACGACGCGGCATCACGCAGTCCCTCGGCATTCGCTTCCAGAGTGCTACGCAGACGGACTCTGCGGTCACGGTGACGTTGGAGAACGGCACGGAACTCTCCGCTGACTATCTGCTCGTCGCTGTGGGTCGCGGACCCGCCACCGCCGAGCTCGGTTTCGAAGAGGCCGGAATCGCGATGGAACGCGGATTCGTCGTGACCGATCCCGAACTGCGCACTTCTGTGCCGCACGTCTGGGCCGTCGGCGACATCGTTCCGGGACTCCAGCTTGCACATCGCGGCTTCCTTCAGGGAATCGCCGTGGCAGAGCGCATCGCAGGGCTCTCCCCCGCGATCGTCCCCGAGGCGCAGATTCCGAAGGTCACGTACTGCAGCCCGGAAGTCGCCTCGGTCGGACTCACCGAAGCCGGCGCTATCGCGGAGCACGGCTCCGAGGCTGTCGTCGCCTACGAGTACAACCTCGCAGGCAACGGCAAGAGCGAGATCATCGGCACCGGTGGTCTTGTGAAGGTCGTCCGCCTCAAGGACGGCCCCGTCCTCGGCGTCCACCTTCTGGGCGACCGCGTCGGCGAGCTCATCACCGAGGGACAGCTCGCCGTCGCCTGGGAAGCGCACCCCGAAGACATCGCTCCCCTGATCCATGCACACCCCACTCAGAGTGAGGCACTGGGCGAGGCGTTCCTCGCTCTCGCAGGTAAACCCCTGCACGCACTCTGAGTCGCACGAAACCAATAACGGCGCTGAGGTCACTACACTGAATGCGTCACGAACTTCTTGAAGGAGACTCTGTCATGAGCACATCCGTGGTCCTCCCCGCTCTCGGCGAGAGCGTCACCGAGGGTACGGTCACCCGTTGGCTCAAGCAGGTCGGTGAGACGGTGCAGGCAGACGAAGGCCTGCTCGAGATCTCAACCGACAAGGTCGACACGGAGATCCCCTCGCCCGTTACCGGCGTGATCGAGGAAATTCTTGTCGGCGAGGACGAGACCGTTGAGGTCGGCGCCCTGCTTGCGCGAATCGGTGACGGAAGCGGCGCTGCCGCTCCCGCCGCGGCGCCCGAGGCTGCGGCTCCTGCCGCTCCCGCGCCCGCTGCCGAGCCTGCACCCGCCCCTGCCGCCGAAGCAGCACCTGCCCCCGCTGCGGAGGCACCCGCTGCTCCCGCCGCATCCGGTGACAGCACGGACATCGTGCTTCCGGAGCTCGGCGAAAGCGTCACCGAAGGCACCGTCACCCGCTGGCTGAAGCAGGTCGGCGACACGATCGAGGTCGACGAGGCACTTCTGGAGATCTCGACCGATAAGGTCGACACCGAGATCCCCTCGCCAGTCGCCGGCGTGCTCCAGGAGATCCTGGCTGCTGAAGACGAGACGATCAACGTCGGTGCCGTCCTCGCCCGTGTCGGCAGCGGCGCAGCCCCGGCTGCTTCCGCACCGGCTGAGGCTCCGGCCGCACCGGCTGAGGCTCCAGCGGCTCCCGCTCCCGCACAGCCCGCGGCGTCGCCGGCCGCTCCCGCGCAGCCCGCAGCAGCACCGGCCGCTCCCGCGGCGCCTGCTCCCGCTGCGCCTGCGGCAGCACCGGCTTCCGCGCCGGCGCCTGCATCCACCGAAGCAGACGACACCAGCCTGTACGTCACGCCTCTCGTGCGCCGTCTGGCCGCGCAGCAGGGCGTCGACCTGAGCACGGTCAAGGGAACCGGTGTCGGCGGACGCATCCGCAAGGAAGATGTCCTGAACGCCGCGAAGAGCGCCCCCGCCGCTGCCGCTCCTGCTGCTGCCGCCGCTCCGGCGCCGCTCGAGGTCTCGCCGCTGCGCGGCACGACCCAGCCGATGTCGCGCCTGCGCAAGGTGCTTGCTGAGCGCGCTGTCGCGTCGATGCAGCAGACCGCACAGCTGACGACCGTCGTCGAGGTCGATGTCACGAAGCTCGCGGACTTCCGCGATGCGACGAAGGCATCGTTCCTGGAGAAGACGGGCGACAAGCTGTCGTTCCTGCCGTTCTTCGCCCTGGCTGCGGCCGAGGCACTGCAGGCGTTCCCGATCATCAACTCGACCGTCGAGGGCGACCAGATCGTGTACCCGGCGACCGAGAACCTCTCGATCGCGGTTGACACCGAGCGTGGCCTGCTCACGCCGGTGCTGCGCGACGCGGCGAGCAAGAACATCGCCGAGATCGCTCACGAGATCGCTGACCTGGCGAACCGCACGCGTCAGAACAAGCTGAAGCCGGACGAGTTGGCGGGTGGTACGTTCACGCTGACCAACACCGGCTCGCGTGGCGCGCTGTTCGACACCCCCGTGGTGTTCCTGCCGCAGTCGGCCATCCTCGGCACCGGCACGGTCGTCAAGCGCCCCGGCGTGGTGACCGTGGACGGCAGCCCGGCGATCTCGATCCGCTCGTACGTCTACCTCGCACTGTCGTACGACCACCGTACGATCGACGGCGCTGACGCTGCGCGCTTCCTCGGAGCCATCAAGGCTCGCCTCGAGGCTGCAGACTTCGCGTCGCAGCTCGGAGCGTAACCGCACCAGCCCTCATTGAGATGGCGGGTCCGCGACGTCGTAGACGTCCCGGACCCGCCATTTCTCGTCTGTCCGGATCATCACGATCATCTGGGATGCCCCATCGGCGGCGGCAGGGTCCCACCGTAGTGCGGCGAGATCTCCGTAGTCCTCCACGAGCGTGAGTGCGCCGTTGCCCGGTCGTGCGCGCAATGCGGAGATACTCTCGGGTGACGGGACGGCCCACACGTCAGCGCAGGACGGTTCGGACGGATCACCGCCCTCCGCGCAGCCCTGTGCCGGCGCGAGGAGCGCGGTGAGCGCGGCCAACGCATCGGTCTGCGGAGACGGTGACGCTGTGTTCGCTGCCTCTGCCGCTGCCTCCGCAGGCGCTGCACGCTCCGACTCATCCGCCTGCCCGAGTGTCGGAACTGACGTCGCCGCAACATCCGAATGCGCCACGGCGGTGGCACCGTTTGGCTCCGCTGATGGCCAGAGCGCGCCGCCCGCGATCAGCAGGACCGCCGTCGCGCCACCGACGACGGCGGGTTTTCGCCATCGGGGCGCGACGAGCGGCGCTGCCTTCTCGGGATTGCGCGTCCCCCACGCATCCCGATTCTCACCTGCAGGTCCCCGCGCGGCCGCTGTCCCCACAGCAGCACGACGCTCCCCTCGTTCCCGCAGAGATTCTCCCAACCGCGTCAAGCGCCTCTTCCAGCGCGTCACGAAGCGGGCATCCGCCTCGTCGTCCGCTGATGCTGCGAACGCGTTCACGAGACTCACATGACGGAACTCCGCGCCGGGTTGCTGCTCGTCGCCGAACACCTCGCGGACGGAGCGGGCCGCTGCCGGGGCGTAGACCGTCGTTCGGAGCGCGCGCGGCGCAGCGAGCTCGAAGAGCTCACTTTCCCAACGATCCCTCGCGGGAAGGACACGCCGCGCATCCGCCAGCGCTTCGCCCAACCTCTCGAGCAGCCGTGTCGCGGTGCGGTCGAGCTGCGTCTCGCGCACGACAGTGAGCACACGCACGCTGGCCACCAGGGCAGCGTCTCCGTCTCCGAGCACGAAGACCGGTCGCCCGGCACTCGTCAGCCACCAGTCGCCGCGAACAGAAGGGAGCTGCTCTCCCAGCTCGTCCAACCCGCGCAGCACGCTCGCCACCAGCGTGCTGACCTCCCCCAGGTCAATCGGCTCGCCTGCGGCACGGCGTCGTCCGAGGAAGACCGTCGCCCGTTCCGTGCACCAGGGCAGGAGCATGTCTTGGCCGTCTGCGCGTCGCACCAGGTCGAGCGGGGCAGCGACGTGCTCTGCTCCGGAGAGCCTCCACCCTTCCCATCCCCTCCGCGCCGAGGCATCCGCGCGCACACAGATGTCTTCGCCGGAGGAGACCAGATCCCCCGCGTACGGTCCCTCGCCGGGCGCAAGCGCGCGGATCAGGCGGTGCGCGCCGGCGATGAGCGGAACGGCGTCGTGATCGAGGTCGGTCATGCAGACAGTTCAGCGCCTCGACGCATCGCTAGGGCACGCATCCACGTGCTCGGTGGACAGCGTCACGGCACACCCTCCTGTGCAGAAATCCCATTTCGCCGGCTCCGTGTTCGCTGACAGCCTTCCGCGACGGGCCGGATCCGGCACAGCAGGCGGGCGCAGACTCGGTAGTCTTGACGTCATGGCAAAAGCACCCGCGCCTGAGAAGCGTCCTGGCTTCTTCTCGCAGATCTCCTCCCTGTTCCGGTTCACCCGCGAAGAGTACCCGTGGCTTCCGTGGGCGCAGATCGCGGTGCTGCTGTTCGGCATCGGCATCGGCCTCGTCATCGGCTACCTGATCCAGCCGGTCACCTGGTGGGGTGTGACGCTGTGGGGCATCACCGGCCTCATGCTCGGCATCCTCGCCGCTCTCTTCCTGATGACACGCCTGTCGACCAAGGCGATGTACAAGAAGATCGACGGCATGCCCGGTGCTACCGGTCACGTCCTCACGACGAGCCTCGGTCGCCACTGGCAGGCTCCTGACATGCCCGTCGGCGTGAACCCCAAGACGCAGGACGCCGTCTTCCGTGCCGTCGGCCGCGGTGGCATCGTCATCGTCGGAGAAGGTGCACGCGGTCGCCTCACCCGTCTCATCAACGATGAGAAGACCAAGGCGCAGCGCGTCGCGCAGGGCGTCCCCGTCAACGTCTTCTATGTCGGCCACGGCGACGACGAGGTCGAGATCGCCCAGCTGTCCAAGACCATCAAGAAGCTTCCCAAGGCGATCAACAAGCCGACCATGGCAGCTGTCATCAAGCGCCTCGAGTCGGTGTCGCAGTCGCTGTCGTCGCTGCCGATCCCGAAGGGCATCGACCCGCTCAAGGCTCGCGCACAGCGTCCGCGCTGACCGCGCGCCACACACGCACTGAGGAAGGCCCTGTCCGTACGGACAGGGCCTTCCTCATTGTCTCCCCGTCAGGAGAGCGGCTCTTTCGGCAGACGTCGCACCTTCGCGCGGCGACGGCGACGCTCCGGGATCATGGAGCGCATCTCATCGAGCTTTCCGAAGCACAGCAGACGGTCTTCCGCCTCGAGCACGACATGCTTGCGAGGGTTCGGGATGACGGTCACGCCGCGGTGCAGCGTAAGAACGGTGATGTCGCGCTCCCAGAGCCCCGACTCCCCCAGCGTCTTGCCGACGAGATCGGCACCGCCGTGGACGAGGAGCTCAGCGACGCCGTAACCCGTCGAGACCGTGAGGCGCTGGCGCACATCGATCTCGGGGAAGGCGACCTGGTTGGCGATGTAGTCGATGATCGCACCTGCGACATCGAGCTTCGTCGCCGTCTCGATGCCCTGAAGTCCAGGCGAGGAGTTGACCTCCATGACCAATGGGCCGTCGTCGCCCTCGAGCATGTCGACTCCGGCGACGCGCAGGCCCATGATCTGCGCGGAACGCACGGCCGCCTGCTCGTACTCGGGGTCGAGGGTCACAGGCTCGACTGTGCCGCCACGGTGCACGTTGGAGCGGAACTCGTCGCCGTTGGCGACGCGGCGCATCGCGGCGACGACGCGATCACCCACGACCAGGGCACGGATGTCGCGTCCGCGACTCTCCTGGATGAACTTCTGGATCAGCACGTTCTGCTTGGTCGAGTGCAGCGTCTCGATGATCGCCTCGGCGACTTTGACCTGCGGCGCGAGGATGACGCCGATGCCCTGCGTGCCCTCAAGCAGCTTGATGACGACCGGGGCTCCGCCGACACGCTCGATGGCGGGGCGCACGTCGGCACGGTTGCGCACGAATGCGGTCGCCGGCATCGCGATGTTGTGACGCGAGAGGATCTGGTTCGCGCGCAGCTTGTCGCGAGCACTGGAGATTCCATTGGCCGTGTTGGGCGTGTACACGTCCATCTGCTCGAACTGGCGCACCACAGCGGTGCCGAAGTAGGTGATCGAGTTGCCGATACGCGGCAGAATCGCGTCGTAGTCGCTGAGCTGGCGTCCTCGATAGTGCAGGTCCGGTTCATCCGCGGTCAGGTCGATCGCGAAACGCAGAGTGTTGAGAACCTTCACCTGGTGGCCACGCTGCAGCGCTGCAGCACGGAGACGCTGGGTGGAGTACGCCTGCGGGGCGCGGGAGAGGACGGCGAGCTTCACGGTGATTTCCTGCCAAGATGGTGCGTATGGATCAGACATCTCATTCAAGCACCCTTGTGGGGTGGCGTGAGTGGGTCAGCCTGCCCGATGCGGATATTCAGTGGGTGAAAGCCAAGATCGACACCGGCGCACGCAGTTCTTCGTTGCATGCGCACAACATCGTCGAGTTCGAACGCGACGGCGTGCCGTGGGTACGTTTCGATGTGCAGCCCTGGCAGCATGCAGCATCCGAGCACATCACGGTCGAGCGCCCGATCTTCGACCGTCGTGAGGTCCGCAGTTCCTCCGGTCACACGCAGAAGCGCCTGTTCGTCCTGCTCGACGTCGTGCTCGCCGGCGAGCGGGTCACGGCTGAGGTGACGCTGACCAACCGCAGCTCGATGGGCTTCCGGATGCTGATCGGCCGCGAAGCCCTGCGCCGCGGATTCATCGTGAACCCTGCGAAGTCCTACTTCGGAGAACGTCCGTCCAAGACACTCCGCCGCCGTAATCGCGGTCGCTGAGCCTCGTCGCGGCGCCCAGCGCTCAGGCGCGGATGAGCACCGTTCCCACAGCCTTGTCGTGCAGGCCGCGCTGGTCAGCATCCCAGATGACGGCCGGGATGACAATGACGATCAGCGCCGTGCGCACGATCGGCCGCCACAGCCCCACCCAGCCGCCCCCGAGCATCACGAGGCGCATGCCGAGGATTCGGTGCCCCGGGCTTCCGCCGACGGTCGGGATGAACAGGATCTGCAGCACGGCGAAGACGATGAGAGGCGACCAGAGCGAGGCACCCGCCTCCGTCGGCAGGGCGAACTGGTTGTACCCAAAGAAGGCAGTCGCGATCAGCGTCGCTGCGAAGTAGTCGATCGCGAGCGCCCCGATGCGACGGCCGGGTCGTGCGACGCTCCCTGGGCCGGTCTTCGGGAGTCCGAGGCGCTCACCGGGGAATGTACTCACAGATTCGGGCATGTCTCCCAGCCTAGGCGAGGGGATGTAACAAGCTGGAAACACAGCAGACACCTCCGGGCAATCGCCCGGCCATACTCTGCTCAAGGACCGAATGGTCGCCCCCGCAAATCAGGAGTTCATGCATGTTCAGCGATTCATCTGAAGTGCTCGCGTATATTCGCGAGAACGACGTCAAGTTCCTCGACATCCGTTTCACCGACCTGCCCGGTGTGCAGCAGCACTTCAACATCCCGGCCTCCACCGTCGATGAGACCTTCTTCGCCGAGGGGCAGCTGTTCGACGGCTCCTCTATCCGCGGTTTCGCGAGCATCAACGAATCCGACCTGCAGCTCATCCCCGACGTGACGACCGCGTACATCGACCCGTTCCGCGAGGCGAAGACCATCGTGATGGTGTTCGACATCTTCAACCCGCGCACGGGCGAGACCTACTCGAAGGACCCGCGTCAGGTTGCCAAGAAGGCCGAGAAGTACCTCGCCTCCACCGGCATCGCCGACACGGCGTTCTTCGCCCCCGAGGCAGAGTTCTACATCTTCGACGACGTCCGCTACGAGGTGTCGGCAGGCAAGAGCTTCTACTCGGTCGACTCCGACGAGGCAGCGTGGAACTCCGGCCGCAAGGAAGAGGGCGGCAACCTCGGCAACAAGACGCCCTTCAAGGGCGGATACTTCCCCGTCGCTCCCGTCGACAAGCAGTCCGATCTGCGCGATGACATCTGCCTCAAGCTCGAGGGCGTCGGCCTGCAGGTCGAGCGTTCGCACCACGAGGTCGGCACGGCCGGCCAGGCCGAGATCAACTACCGCTTCGACACGATGGTTCGCGCCGCCGACGACGTGCTGAAGTTCAAGTACATCGTCAAGAACACCGCTGAGGAGTGGGGCAAGACGGCGACGTTCATGCCGAAGCCCCTGTTCGGCGACAACGGCTCGGGCATGCACACCCACCAGTCGCTCTGGGCAGACGGCAAGCCGCTGTTCTACGACGAGAACGGCTACGCGCAGCTCAGCGACACCGCTCGCTGGTACATCGGCGGTCTGCTGAAGCACGCACACGCCGTGCTCGCGTTCACGAACCCCTCACTGAACAGCTACCACCGTCTGGTGAAGCACTTCGAGGCTCCCGTCAACCTCGCATACTCGGCGGGCAACCGCTCGGCCGCGATCCGCATCCCGCTGACGGGCTCGAACCCGAAGGCGAAGCGCATCGAGTTCCGTGTTCCGGATGCCGCATCCAACCCGTACCTCTGCTTCGCCGCGCAGCTGATGGCTGGTCTTGACGGCATCCGCAACCGCATCGAGCCGATGGAGCCGATCGACAAGGACCTCTACGAGCTTCCTCCGGAGGAAGCCAAGAACATCCCACAGGTGCCCAACTCGCTCCTGGACTCGCTCGAGGCACTCCGCAACGACCACGACTTCCTCCTCGAAGGCGGCGTGTTCACCAAGGAACTCATCGAGACCTGGATCGACTACAAGTACACCAAGGAGATCCTGCCGATGGCGCAGCGTCCCCACCCGTACGAGTACGAGCTCTACTACGGCGTCTGATCCCGTGGTCGGCGGCGGGCATAGCCTGCCGCCGACCACACGCAGAAGGGCCTGTCTCACTGCGGAGACGGGCCCTTCTGCGTGTGGTCATGAGCGAGGTCGTGGCCGTATCCCTGACCTCGCGTCTACGCTGGCTTCGTGAAGAGCCTGCGGATCCGCGCCGTCGACCTCGTCGACATCCTGGTGTACCTCGTCGTGCTCTCCCTGTTCGTTCAGCTCTTCCCGGAGGTCATCAGCGAGTCGTTCGTCGTCTCCCTGCTGACCGCGATTCTCCTCAAACTGGCGTTGGAAGCCATCGTGTGGGCGAAGGTGCGCATCGTCCAACGCATCAAGGGTGCTGACACCACACGCGGACGCCTCGTCGCCAGTGCGTCGCTGGTCGCGCTGAGCGCGCTGAGCAAGGCGCTCATCCTCTGGCTCACGGACGTCGTCCTCGGCGACAACGTTCATCTCGGAGGTTTCTGGTCGGTCACGCTCCTGGTCGTCGCTCTGATGGCGTGTCGGGCGCTGCTCCGGCGGCTCGTGGCGGACTGACCCGCCCCGTCATCACGCACAAGCCCGCCCCGCGAAACGCGGGGCGGGCTTGTGCGTGATGGTTCGCGGCTCAGGAAGCGCCGTAGCCGTCCTTTGCGTTGCGGCGGGTGGCGCCGCCGGCGGTGCGCATGACCCACGCGAGAGCGATGCTCACAAGCGCCAGGCCGGCGCAGAAGACGAGAGCCTGTCCCTGCGGGAGTTCGTGAGCGATGCCCATGCACCAGAACCCACCCAGAAACAGAACCATGAACAAGATGAAGCTACCGATCATCGCGGGACCCTCCTTAGGCTTCTCTCATAATCCCACGAATCGCGATGCGTCGTGAGCGCGCCTGGTCAGCGGACGAGAAGAGATGCCGCGCGCACTCCGACCTCGAAGACGCGCACCGCGCCGACTTCCTCACCGTCGATCTCGAACTGCTGAGGCTCGTCGAGTTCGACCCGCACCCGCGTGACCGATGCGTGGCTGGTGAACTCGGTGCTGACGGCCTCATCGGCACCGCCCAGCATTCGCTTGAGGCCGTTGTCCCACAGCAGCGATTTCGCCGTGTCGAGCCATCCGCGGACGCCCTCTGCACTGATCACGAGAACGTCGATGAGGCCGTCGTCGGGAACCGCATCCGGAAGCAAGGTGATGCCGCCCTGGATCATCCCGCAGTTGCCGATCAGCAGCGTGTGCACGGAGATGTCCTGAGATTCCTCATCGTCCAGGGCGATCTGGGCTCCGACGAGCTCTGTCGCTGCTGCCGCCTGGCCGAGTGCCTGCACGTACGCGAGCCAGCCCGCCTTCGCCTTCAGATCGTCGTCGGTCGCAGCGAGCATCTGCGCGTCGAGCCCCAGACCGACCATCACGAGGAATCCATGGACGCCCTCGTCATCCCCCTCGATGATGCGCACTTCTCCCACGTCGATGGTGTGCCCTTCTGCCGCCGCAGCGTGCTCGACCGCGGCGCGCACATCGCCGAGGGGCACGCCGAGGTTCCGCGCAAGCAGGTTGCCGGTTCCCCGCGGGATGATCGCGAGCGCCACATCCGTGTCCACCAGCGCCTCCGCGACGGCCCGCACCGTGCCGTCACCACCGGCGGCGTAGACGACGGCACAGCCGACGCGCACGGCCTCCTCCGCCATGCCGCGACCGGGGTCCTGCTCGGTGGTCTCCCACCAGCGCACGTCCTCACCGGCATGGACGCTCTCGATCGCCGTACGCAGTTCCGCCTCATCGACTTTCGTCGGATTCCAGATCACGCCCATCGTCGTCATGCTCCCAGCCTTGCCGGAGCGATCCCGGATGTCCAGCAGAACGACCGCGCTATCCGTAGAAGAGGGCCTCGAACGCGCGCCGTGCCCGTCGGGTCACTCGGAAGTACTCTTCTTCGAGCGCCGTCGCCGAGCGGTCCGGATACCCCAGAATTCGGGCGATCGCGTCCAGCTGACGTCGGTCCGCGGGAAGGATGTCACTCGTCTGCCCGGTGAGCAGGGTGATCGCCGAGCGCAGTCTGCTCGAGAGAAGCCAAGCGTCGCGAAGCATCGCCGACTGCTCTTCTGGGATGAGATCGTGCGTGGTCGCGACGTGCAGCGCGTCCAACGTGGACGTCGTCCGCAGACCAGGAATGCGGTGGGCATGCTCCAGCTGAATGATCTGGACGAGCCACTCCACGTCGCTCAAAGTGCCGGGACCGAGCTTCAGGTGACGCTTCGGATCCGCCCCCTGCGGCAGCCGCTCCCCCTCGACACGAGCCTTGATCCGCTTGATCTCACGAAGTCCCGTCTGCTCGACCTCGGCGGGATAACGCACGCTGTCGGCGAGCGTCATGAATCGGCCGATGAGGGTGTTGCTCCCCGCGATCCCCCGCGCACGCAGCAGCGCCTGCGCTTCCCACGACAGGGACCAGCGCCGGTAGTACTCGGCGTAGGCGTCGAACGTGCGCACGATCGGACCGTTGCGCCCCTCGGGTCGCAGGTCTGCGTCGAGCTCCAGCGGCACGCGGTGGTCGGTCAGATGCTCACGCAAGCCTGCGACGATCTGTGCGGCGAGTTGGCTCGCCCGCTCGGACTCGACGTCGTTCGGCTCGTAGACGAAGAGGATGTCGGCATCGGAGCCGAATCCGAGTTCGGCACCGCCGAAACGCCCCATCGCGATGATCGCGAAGTCGAGGCTGTCGTCTTCGGGCTCGACGACGTCGCGATACACAGCTCGGAGCGCCGACTGGATCGTCGCCTGTGTGATGTCGCTCAGCGCTGTCGCGACCTCCTCGACGGTCAGCACGTCTAGCACGGCACCCATGGCCGTACGCAGCAGTTCCCGGCGTCGCAGGGCCCGCACGGAGCGCACGGCGTCCTTCAGCACGCTGTGGCGCGTTTGGATCGCCCTGGCCTCCTCGTCGAGCGCTGCACGGCTGCGTGGGCGCAGCAACTCGGGACTGTCGAGCCAGGCGACAGACTCGGGCGTCCACTCCATGAGTTCGCCGACGAAGCGCGAAGTCGACAGCAGTCGTGTCAGGCTCTCGGCTGCACCGGCGGAGTCGCGCAGCATCCGCAGGAACCACGGGGTGTCCCCGAGACGCTCGCTGATGCGTCGGAAAGCGATCAGCCCGTAGTCAGGGTCGCTTCCGTCAGCGAACCATCGCACCATGACCGGCATGAGGTGTCGCTGGATCGTGGCCTTGCGACTCAGTCCGCTCGTGAGGGCGCCGATATGGCGCAGCGCGCCAGCAGGGTCGCGGAAGCCGATGGCCGCGAGACGATCGTGTGCCTGCTCGGTCGAGAGGGTGCGCTCTTCCTCGGGCAGCCCCGCGACCGCGCTCAGCAGCGGGCGGTAGAAGAGGCGGGTGTGGATGTCGCGCACCTCACGGCGGATCGACTCCCAGCGGTCCCAGATCGCGGAGCCGGATTCGGCCAGGCCTGTCGCTCGGGCGAGGATGCGCAGCCCCGCGTCGGTGCGCGGCATGAGATGCGTACGGCTGAGCTCGCGCAGCTGCAGACGGTGCTCCATGAGTCGCAGTCGGCAGTAGTCCTCGGCGAACGCGCTCGCTTCGGCGCGGCCGATGTACCCACCCGCGACGAGCGCGTCCAGGCTCTCCAGGGTGCCCCTCGTGCGCAACGTCTCATCCGTCAGACCGTGGACCAGCTGCAGCAACTGCACCGTGAACTCGATATCGCGGATGCCTCCGGAGCCGAGCTTGATCTGGTACGGCGCATCCTCCGGATCGATGTGCTCCGTGACGCGCTCGCGCATGCGCTGCACGCTGTCGACGAAGTCCTGACGCGCCGCGCTCGTCCAGACCTTCGACTGCACCTGGCGGATGTACGCCGCCCCCAGTTCTTCATCGCCAGCGAGCGGTCGGGCTTTGAGGAGCGCCTGGAACTCCCAGCTTTTCGCCCAGCGGTCGTAGTAGGCGACGTGCGAGCTGAGCGAGCGCACTAGCGCCCCCTGCTTGCCTTCCGGGCGCAGCGCCGCGTCGACCTCCCAGAGCGGCGGCTCGATCTCGAAGCCCGAGAGCACGCGCATGGTCTCTCGGGCGAGCTTCGTGGCGATATCGACCGCGGATGCCTCGTCGAGCACGCTCTCGTCGGTGCTTCCGCCCACGAAGATGACATCGACGTCGCTGACGTAGTTCAGCTCGCGCGCACCGGCCTTGCCCATGCCGATCACGGCCAATTGGGCGTTCGCGACCTTGTCTGCGGCAACGGTCTCGGAGACACGCGCACGCGCGACGGCGAGTGCGGCTTCGAGCGCGGCCCCTGCGATGTCTGCGAGTGCTGCCGACACCTCGCGGATGAAATCGGCCGGCGCGGGATGCAGCAGGTCGATCGCCGCGATCTGCGCCAGACTCCGCCGGTAGGCGATGCGCAAGGATTCGACCTCATGCTCGTCGCCGGAACGTGCACGTCCGTCAACGGCGCCGACCGCGTCGAGAAGACGGCGGCGCAGCTCCTCCGGCCCGGGCAGTGCGTCACCGGGGTCGGCCAGAACCTGCAGCTCCGCGGGGTGCCGCACGAAGAAGTCCGCGAGTCCCGTGGAGGCACCGAACACACGCCAGACCGTGCGCCGCGCGCTCTCATGCCGCCAGAGCGCCTGCAGGGGCACCGCATCGCGACGCGCCACGTGCAGCATGGATCGCACCGCGGCATCCGGGTCGGCCGCATCCGCGCCCTCAAGCAGCGTCGCGCGCGGGATGTCCAACAGCGTCGACAGCTCGTCCAACGCGGACGATGCGGCGCTCAGCTCCGCGAAACCAAGGCGCGCAAGCGCCGACAGCGAGACCGATCCGTCGGGCCGGGCCATGCTCCTCCGCTCAGAGCAACTCGAGGTTGCTCTTCAGTTCGAACGGCGTGACCTGTCCGCGGTACGCCTCCCACTCACGACGCTTGTTCAGCAGGACGTAGTTGAACACCTGCTCCCCCAGCGTCTCTGCCACGAGCTCCGAGCCCTCCATGAACTCCAGAGCATGATCCAGGCTCGCTGGCAGCGCGGCATAGCCGAGGGCACGACGTTCCGCATCGCTCAGCGACCAGACGTTGTCTTCCGCCTCGGGCGGAAGCTCATAGCCCTCTTCGATGCCCTTGAGACCGGCGGCGAGCATCAACGCGTACGCGAGGTAGGGATTGGCGGCGGAATCCAGGGCGCGGTACTCGACGCGCGTCGACTGCCCCTTGTTCGGCTTGTACATCGGTACACGCACGAGTGCGGACCGGTTGTTGTGCCCCCACGTGACGAAGCTCGGTGCCTCGTCGCCACCCCAGAGACGCTTGTACGAGTTGACGAACTGGTTCGTCACGGCGGCGATCTCGTTCGCGTGACGCAGCAGCCCCGCGATGAACGAGCGCCCGGTCTTGGACAGCTGGTACTTCGCACCCTCTTCGTAGAACGCGTTGACGTCGCCCTCGAACAGCGACATGTGGGTGTGCATGCCACTGCCCGGGTGGTCACTGAGCGGCTTGGGCATGAACGTCGCGTACACGCCCTGCTCGATCGCGACCTCCTTGATCACGGTGCGGAACGTCATGATGTTGTCGGCCGTCGTGAGCGCGTCTGCGTAACGCAGGTCGATCTCGTTCTGGCCGGGGCCACCCTCGTGGTGGCTGTACTCGACCGAGATGCCGAGGTCTTCCAGCATCCGCACGGAACGGCGGCGGAAGTCATGCGCTGTGCCGCCGGGCACGTTGTCGAAGTATCCCGCGGAGTCGACGGGCACCGGGCCGTCCGGACCGTACTGGGACGACTTCAGCAGGTAGAACTCGATCTCCGGGTGGGTGTAGAACGTGAAGCCAGCGTCCGCCGCCTTCGCCAGTGTGCGCTTGAGCACGTGGCGGGGGTCAGCGACCGCCGGCTGCCCGTCGGGCGTCGTCAGGTCGCAGAACATGCGCCCGGTCGGATCGATCTCACCACGCCACGGGAGCGTCTGGAAGGTCGTGGGATCCGGCTGCGCGAGCAGGTCCGATTCGAACGAGCGCGTCATGCCCTGGATCGCCGAGCCATCGAAGCCGATGCCCTCCGCGAACGCGCCTTCGACCTCAGCCGGCGCGATCGCGACGGACTTGAGTGTGCCGATGACGTCGGTGAACCAGAGACGTACGAACTTGACGCCGCGTTCTTCGATCGTCCGAAGGACGAAGTCGCGCTGCTTATCCATGTATCAGGCCTTGTCGCTTTCGGTAGAGCCCCAGTTGTCGGACTGTGCTTCGTCTTCGGCCCAGGCACGCGAGCGTTCCCGGATGACCTCGGGGGCGCGCGCTGCCTCTTCTGCCGTGGCGAAGGGTCCTGCGCGATCGACCGCGGGCGATTCCAGGCCGAACTCGACCTCGCCGGTGGTCAGGTTGTACCAGTACTTCTTGTCGTCTGACACGGTGTGACTCCTTCCTCGCGTGTTGACACGATCCTATTGCGTGATCCGACGCTCGGTAGGCTGAGAGCATGGCAAAAGCGATCGGCGTAGACATTGGCGGAACCGGCATCAAGGCGGGCATCGTCGATCTCGACCGCGGCATTCTCGATTCCGAGCGTGTGCGCGTTCCCACCCCCAAGGGCGCATCGCCCGCAGACGTGCTCGTCGCGGTGAAGACCGTGCTCACCGAACTCGGCGTGAGCGACTCGGATCTGCCCCTCGGCGTCGCCTTCCCGGCGATCGTGAAGTACGGCAAGACGCTGTCGGCGGCGAACGTGTCGCAGGACTGGATCGGCTTCGAGGCGGAGCGCTTCTTCGAGAACGGTCTGGGCCGCAGCATCCACTTCGTCAACGATGCGGATGCTGCCGGTGTCGCCGAGGTGCGCCACGGCGCCGCACGCGGCGCACGGGGCCTCACGATTCTCACGACTCTCGGCACCGGCATCGGCTCGGCATTTCTCTATGACGGCGTCCTGCTGCCCAACACCGAGCTCGGCCACCTGGACTACGAGGGCCGGGCGATCGAAAAGGTCGCCGCTTACTCCGCCATGGACCGCGAGAATCTCAGCTGGACGGAATGGTCCGAGCGGCTCCAGGTGTTCTACAAGCATGTCGAGTTCCTGTTCAGCCCCGACCTCTTCGTCGTCGGCGGCGGAGTCTCGAAGCACCCCGAGAACTTCCTGCCCCTGCTGAAGCTGAACACGCCGATCGTCGCCGCCGTGCACCGTAACTCGTCCGGCATCATCGGGGCGGCATCCCTCGCCGGGGACTGAGCCGCGACCGCGCGACCGCATCCGTGGAACTGACCCGATGACGGCAACGTCGGCGTGAACTCTCCGCGTTCACGCTCGCTGCGATGCCCCAGAGGACTTCCGCTTGAGAGATCGCGGTCAGGTCGCGTTGCCACTGGTCTTCTCACGGGGTCAGCAGCATGAGACTGTTCTGAAACGGTGTACTACTTGGTGGCTACGATGGTCGCGACGGTCGTCTCTGCGGTGATCGCTGTTCCATGCTGGTAGTCGCCGTGCAGTTGCACGTCGGTGAAGCCGCAGAGCTCCAGGAGCGTGCTCATCTCGTGGTGGCCCCAGAATCTGAGCACGAAGTGCTCCAGCTGCGCTTCGGTGAGGGTGCCGTCGACCCATCGCTCGTATCGTAGCTGCGATGTTCGCACTTGGTCAGCAGGGGAAACGCTTTCGACGAGCTCGCTGAGTGTGATCAGCCCGTCGTCGATTGCCCAGGAACGTGCACTGGGTGAGGTTTCGAAGAGTCCGCGGAGCGAGTCGAGGTCGAAGATGAGTCGCCCGCCGGGCAGGAGTGCGCGATGGACACGCTCTAAGGTGTCTCGGACTTCTTGCGGGGACGTCACCAGCTGCAGCGATCCGGCCGGGATGATGACTGCTTCAAAGGCCTCGACGGCATTGATGTCGCTAAACAACCCTGCGCCGATCGGCGCGTGCACACCCGCGGCTGTCGCGGCCCGCTCACAGAGTCGTCGCATGTCGGCAGACGGCTCGGTGCCTTGCACGGCATGACCTTTGCTGGCAAGAGAGATCAGCATGCGACCGTTGCCTGCTGCCGGCTCGAAGATCAGCCCTGAGGTGTCTTTCAGCAACTCCGTGTACAACTCGATGTCTCCGAAGGAACGCCCGACCGGCTTGTCGAGTTCGTAGACGACTGCGGCGAGGTTGCGGTAGGCACTGGCGGCTTGATTCGTCGTCTGCACGCTCGCTACGCTACCAAGCGCCGCTGCTTCGAACGAGTCGGGCCATAGCAATCACTGGAACTACTCCTGCACTTGACTTGGCACAGCGTCTGTCCACGTGCTCACGAAGACCAAAGGTGCTCCTGTTCAGCCCTCGCCGTGCACAAGGTTGAACGGCCGAAGCGACGACCTGCCCCGCAGCGACCTACCCAATGATCGCAACCCGCCGTCGCTCCCGAAACTCCGATTGTTGAGTTCTCGCACGCTCCCCTTTAGGGCCGAAGTGAGTCGTCGCCAATGACTCGAGCGCAGCAAACATATAGGAACTGCTCATCAGAGGAGAAAAAGCGAATGGGCCGGCCTGTACGCCGGGTTCTGTTCCGGGGTTCACGCCCCTTCGACGGCCATCTCTCTCGGCGACACGTTGCCGTGCCGCTCTAGCGGTCTACCCGAGGACTCGGCGAGCCGCGTCATCATCCTCTGTCTGACCTTGCTCCGGACGAGGTTTACCTAGCGGGGCATGTCACCATGCCCCCTGGTGGGCTCTTACCCCACCCTTTCACCCTTACCGGGACGAGCCCGGCGGTCTTCTCTCTGTGGCACTGTCTCGCGGATTTCTCCGGGTGGGTGTTACCCACCGCCCTGCCCTGTGGAGCCCGGACGTTCCTCGGTGCGGTTGCCCGCCACGCGACCGTCCGGCCGACCCATTCGCCTGTTCAGTCTACGGCCCCTTGGCCGCCGATTCCGCGATCCGCAGGTCGAGCGGGATGTCGATCGCGAAACCGGGAAAGAGGCGACGTGTGGCGGCATCCGCCGCATCGCGCACGGCCTGCGCCGCGTCCTCAGCCTGCGTCTTCGGTGCGTGCACGATGATCTCGTCGTGCAGGAAGAACGCGAGATGCGCGTGATCTCGGAAGTAGGGGCCGGATGCCTCGGCGGGAACGTCCGCGATCGGCAGCGCTGCGAGGCGGTGGCGGATCTCCGCCAACCAGAGCAGCGCCCATTCGGCGGCAGTGCCCTGGACCACGAAGTTGCGCGTGAAGCGTCCGCGATCACGGGCACGGCTGTTCGCGCGTCTCTCCTCGGCGCCACCCGCGTTCGGGTCGCTCGCAATGGACTGACTCTGCCGCCACTCCGTATCTGGGCGCGGGGTGCTGCGGCCGAGGAGGGTGCTCACGACTCCGCCGCGCTCCCCCGTGCGCGCTGCGTCGTCGACATGAGCCATCGCACGAGGAAAGACGGTGCGGAGCCGCGGTGCAAGGCGTCCGCTGTCACCGGTCGTCGCTCCGTACATGGCTCCGAGCACCGCGTACTTCGCCTCCTCGCGGGTGTGCACAACGCCGGAGCGGACGATGCCTTCGTACAGATCAGACCCCTGCCCCGCGGCCGCCATCGCTGTATCCCGTGACATCGCGGCCAGCACCCGTGGCTCGAGCTGGGCGACATCAGCCACGATGAGCGTCCATCCGGGATCCGCGCGGACGGCCGGACGCAGCACCCGGGGAATCTGCAGCGCACCCCCACCGGCTGAGGCCCAGCGCCCCGTCACGACACCGCCGGTGAGGTAGATCGGACGGAAACGCCCATCGCGCACCCACTCCGTCAGCCATGTCCAGCCGTTGGCGGTGAGCAGACGTGCCATCTTCTTGTAGGCGATGAGGGGTGCGATCGCGGGATGCTCGTGCTCGCTCAGCTCCCAGCGGGATGTGGATTCGACCAGAATCCCCGCCCGGTGCAGAGCGCGCAGCAGCCGTGTCGGGCTGTCGGGGTTGAGAGTCTGATCGTCGAGGTCTATGCGAATCTGCGCGGCCAGGGCCGCCATCCGCCGCGGGCGTGTGTCACCCATCGTGCGTTCGCCGAGCATTTCGACGAGGATCTGCTCATGCGCGGCGCGATCCCAGGGCAAGCCTGCGGCCGTCATCTCTTCTGCGATCAGGGAACCCGTGGACTCCGCCGCACACAGCAACGACAGACGACTGTCGGGCGCCGCACGTAGCGCCTCCTGCTGCCGCCGTCGCTCCGCGAGCATCTCCGCCAGGTCAGGACCGCTGTCCGTGCTGTCATCGACGAAGGAGAACAGCGCCGGCGCATGGGGCTGCGCCGTCGGCTCCTCGCGGATCCACCGTGATGACCCCGACAGGGGTGACGGGAGCGCCGCGGTATCGCGCAGGATCGCGTGACACAGCAGCAGATCCCACGCGCGGCGCAGCCGGACGCCATCGTCCAGCAGTAGCGGGTACACGTCATGAAGCGTGCGGACGATCCAGCGCGGCGACGACTCCTCCTGCGCGCGGACCCAGCGCGTGAGCGCTGCATCCGCGATGGATTCCTGCCCGAGTTCCGCGTCCTCGGAATCCAAATATGCGGCCTGCCAGGACCCGTCGTCGCCCGGGGCGAGCACGATCGACGCGGTGCCCGGCGGCGTATCTGAGGTCATCGCCGCATCCGACAGGGGCCGAGGCGGGAACCCCAGGGGACACGGCAGAAAGGCATAGGTCGAAGATATGCCTCACCACCGACGTTCCGCGCATCGTAGGGAGCTGTGGCGGGAGGCGCGCATGTCACTCTGTGTCGCTGTGTCATCGCTTCGTCACACTTTCGTCATATCCCCGGGTTAGCGTGGGAGCCACCGCTAGAGCGTCTCGAGAGGAGATCCCATGTCTGAGCGCTCCCCCTTCACCGCCCACAACGGCTTCACCCTGCCGTCGCAGGGGCTCGGCACGTACCAGTTGCGCGGCGAGGCCGGCGCGGATGCTGTGCGCGCCGGAATCGAATCGGGCTACCGGCTCATCGACACGGCATTCAACTACGAGAACGAGGGTGCGGTCGGGTGGGGTATCGCCGGTGCTGCCGTCGAACGCGGTGAACTCGTCGTGACGACCAAGCTCGCCGGACGCCACCACGAGCGCGCGCGGGCCCTCGTGTCCATTGAGGAGAGCCGGCTCCGACTCGGTCTCGATGCGATCGATCTCGTCCTGATCCACTGGCCCAATCCGCGGATCGACCGCTATGTCGAGGCCTGGGCCGCGTTGATCGAATCCCGCGACAACGGGCAGGTCCGCCAACTGGGCGTGTCCAACTTCCTGCCGGAGCACCTGGAGCGGATCGAAGATGCAACGGGCGTTCGCCCGGTCGTGAATCAGCTCGAGATCCACCCGTACTTCCCTCAGGAGGACGCCCTCACCTACCACCGGGAACGGGGAATCATCACGGAGGCGTGGAGCCCCCTCGGGCGTGCGCGCGAAGTGCTCGATGAGCCTGTGATCCACGACATCGCCGCCGCGCACGGACTCACCCCCGCGCAGGCCGTACTCGCCTGGCACAGTTCACGGGGCGTCGTCGCGATCCCGAAGTCGGCGGATCCTGCGCGCCAGAGTGCGAATCTCGCCGCCGCCGAGGTGCGACTGAGCGACGACGAGATCGCGGCGATCACGGCTCTCGGACGCGCGGACGGACGCCTGTTCGACGCGGATCCCGCCACACACGAAGAGCTGTGATCCGCGCCTAGAGTCCGGACTCCTCCGTGCGGACGAGGATCGCGTTGCACTCGGGGCAGGACACGATGTCGTCGGCCGCCTGCTGACGGATGCGGTTCAGGTCGATGCCCGAGAGCACGATGCGGCACCCCTCGCACATGCCGGCGCGCAGCAGTGCTGCACCGGCGGTGCGCGTCGCACGGCGCTCGTAGTCGCTGAGCAGAGCCGGCGGCAGCTCTGCCGTGAGAGCAGCACGATCGCGGGCGAGTTCGCCGTGCTCCTTCTCCGCGGCGGCAATGTGCGCCTTCGCCTCGGTGGACAGCTGCGCCCCCTCGGCCGTCGTCACATCAATCAGCGCCTGCTGCGCGGCGACAGCGGCCTCGGCGTCTTCGACGCGGGCCATGACCTCCAGCTCGGCATCCTCCAGCTCGCGCTGACGGCGTGCGAGGCTGGCGAGCTCGTGCTCGAGGGCCACGGCGTCTTTGGGATTCGTCGATGCGGCCAGACGGGCCGCATCGCGCTCTCGACGCTGTTCGACGACCTTCACGTCGGACTCGATGCGCCCCAGTTCCGTCCTGGCGTCGTCGCGAGCACCCGTGGCGACAGTCAGCTCCCGAAGCTGCTCCTGGCGGATCGCCATGAGCTCACTCACCCGGGCTGCCTGCGGCGGGTGGGAGCGCGCGTGCTCGGCCTGGGCGGTGCGTCGATCGATGTCGGCGACGTCGAGGAGGACGCGCTGGTGTTCCGGGTTCGCTTTCACGATTCAAACTTACGCCAGGATGCTGCGACGCGCCGTGAACGGCCGCGTCGCAGCATCCGTCCAAGGTTCTACAGCTGGGTCAGAAGATCGCGCATCGTGGCGATCTCAATCTGCTGCGCGTCGATGACCTCCTGCGCGAGGGCGCGGACATCCGGATCTTCACCGTTCTCGACGGCGACCTGCGCCATCTCGACGGCGCCCTCATGGTGCACGATCATCTGCTCGAGGAACAGGCGTGCCGCATCTGCGCCGTTTGCCGCCTCCAGGTTGGCCATGTCCTCGGCGGACATCATTCCGTCACCGTGGTCCATGCCGGCGTGTCCGTCAGCGCGCACACCCCACTCCGTGAGCCACGCGTTCATACGCTCGATCTCCGGTCCCTGTGCTGCCTTGATCTCCTCGGCCAGCGTGCGGACCCGCTCGTCGACCCCCTCCTTCTCGAGGATCACGTCGCTCATCTGGATCGCCTGCTCATGGTGCGGGATCATCATCGTCACGAACATCTGATCCGCCGCGCTGACCGGCGCAGGCGAGACCGATGACGAATCACTCGTGTGATCCATTCCGGGCATTCCCCCTGTGTTCGCACAGCCGCTGAGTCCCAGTGCGAGGGTCAGCGGTAGCGCCGCGAGCAGGGCGAGGCGGGCATTCTTGCGGTCGATCATGGACATCGTCGTTCTTCTTTCTGCTGTCGTATGAGAAACGTCCCGAAGGACGGTGCGTCTGCCCGATCTGGACAACCGGGCGGATGCTTCTCAGGTCCGCAGTATCGAGAGTTCCGTGAGACTCGGCGCGACAGGATGTCTCTGGGTGGCGAACAGCTCCATACGTGGGGCCAGCATCGGCGCAGCGATAGTGAGGAGTGTCGGCGTGGTCCGCGCCCGGAGCAGCACGAGCAGGGCAAGCGCAAGGACGCAGGTCATCATGACCGCATCACCGTGGTGGGGTGCTGGAGCATCCGTCAGCGGCGGCGGCCCGCCCGCCTCCGCCACCGGAGACAGCGGGGCATCGACGGCCATGTGTGCCGGGGCGTCCCCGTGCGACATGGTGTCCGGTGGCGCGGCCATCGTGTGCATGCCGAGGAGTCCGGCGATCAACAGGGGTACGGCGAGCACCAGCAGGAACCACGCGCGTCGTCCGCGTCGCGGTGTCAGGTCTCTCGCCAATGCCATTGCCGTTCACGCTCCGCGAGCGAGGATACCCCACCCGGGTAGGCGGGTGCCGCGATTCACAGGTCGCTGTGAACCCCATCGACGTAGAACCATTCCCGGCCCTCCCGCACGAACCTGCTGCGTTCGCGCAGACGATGACGCTGCCCCGTCTCCTCGTACATCGCCACGAACTCGACGACGCCCTCGCGGTCGAACGGACCGCCGGCGACCGTGTCCACGATCGCGAGACGCACCCAGGTCGCGTCGGGGTCGAGCTCCAGATGCGCGGGACGAGTCGACGCGTGCCAGGTGCGAAGCAGGTGTGCGACATGACCGCGCGAGAACGCCGTGTAGCGCGAGCGCATGAGCGCCTCGGCTGTCGGCGCAGTTCCCCCGTCAAGGAAGGACCCGCAACACGCCGAGTACGCGTCACCGCGTCCGCACGGGCAGCGCTCCTCAGCGGGAGGTGTCGACATGAAGGCCTTTCGGAATACCCCTATGGGGTATATGGTTGCTGTCATCATGGATGACTCAACGAAGGATGATGCACCCACCGTACCCGCTGCGCAGCACGCTCATGCGGCACACGGGGAGCACACCAGCCACGACACGCATTCGGAGCACGGCGGCCCCGAAGGCCACGGCACTCATCACGGACACAGCGCGCCCGGCGAGCACGACGCGCATGCGAACCACTCGGCGCATGCGGGCCACGCGACGCAGGAATCTGCTGGCGGCCATGACGATCACGCCTCGCACGGCGGGCACGGCGGGCACGGCGACCATGTCGGGCAGTTCCGTCGCCTGTTCTGGGTGATGCTGGCGCTCGCCGTACCCGTCGTCGCCTTCTCGCCCATGTTCGCGATGCTGGTCGGCTACTCCGTGCCGGATAACCCTGTCATCGCCTGGATTCCTCCGGTTCTGGGCACCGTCATCTACCTGTGGGGCGGGCGCCCCTTCCTGACCGGGGCCGTGCAAGAACTCCGCGCACGCAAACCGGGGATGATGCTGCTGATCGCTCTCGCGATCACCGTGGCGTTCATCGCCTCGTGGGGCGCGACGCTCGGCATCCTGCATCACGAGCTCGACTTCTGGTGGGAACTCGCGCTCCTCGTCGTCATCATGCTTCTCGGCCACTGGATCGAGATGCGCTCACTCGCCGACACGACGTCCGCACTCGACTCTCTGGCGGCGCTCCTGCCGGACGAGGCGGAGCGCGTCGTCGGCGACGGGCTCGAGAAGGTCGCACCCGCAGATCTGCGCGTGGACGACGTCGTGCTGATTCGTCCGGGCGGGCGCGTGCCCGCGGATGCTGTGATCACCGAGGGTACGGCCAGCATGGACGAGTCGATGATCACGGGCGAGTCCCGGACGGTGACCCGCAGCGTCGGCGACACGCTCGTCGCAGGTACCGTCGCAACCGACTCGGGCGTGCGGGCCCGTGTCACGGCCGTCGGCGAGGACACCGCGCTGGCCGGAATCAGTCGCCTCGTCTCCGAAGCGCAGCTCTCGAGCTCGCGCGCCCAGCGCATCGCCGACCGCGCCGCCGGCTGGCTCTTCTGGTTCGCGCTGATCGCGGGCGTCATCACGGCGATCGTCTGGACAGCGATCGGGATGCCGGATGCCGCCGTTGTTCGCACGATCACTGTTCTCGTGATCGCCTGCCCGCACGCGTTGGGCCTGGCGATCCCTCTGGTGGTGTCGATCGCCACGGAGCGCGCGGCACGCGGCGGCATCCTGGTCAAGGATCGCCTGGCTCTGGAGCGCATGCGCAGCGTCGACACCGTGCTCTTCGACAAGACCGGCACGCTCACCGAAGGCGCCCCCGCCGTCACCGAGATCGCCGCAGCCGAAGGCTTCACCGAGGACGAAGTGCTGCGCCTGGCCGCCAGCGCCGAACATGACTCCGAGCACCCGCTCGCCCGCGCGATCGTGCAGGCTGCAGCGGATCGTTCACTGGCACTCGCCGCGTCACGCGGGTTCACCTCGAACCCGGCCGAAGGTGTCCGCGCCGTCGTCGACGAGAAGGTCGTTCATGTCGGCGGACCGAAGATGCTCGCGAACGAGAGTGCGCACGAACTTCCCATCGCCGACGAATGGCGCACGACCGGCTCGATCATCCTGCACGTGCTGGTCGACGGCGCCGTAGCGGGAGCCCTGCGGCTGGCGGATGAGATCCGCTCGGCGTCCCGCGATGCCGTCGCCGCACTGCACAAGCGCGGGGTTGAGGTCGTCATGATCACCGGCGACGCAGAGGCGGTTGCCGCGTCCGTCGCCGCGGAGCTCGGCATCACGCGCTTCTTCGCCGGAGTCCGACCGGAAGATAAGTCGCAGAAGGTCGGCGAGCTCATCGACGAGGGGCGTGTCGTCGCGATGGTCGGCGACGGCGTCAACGACGCCCCGGCCCTTGCGCGCGCCGACGTCGGCATCGCGATCGGCGCGGGAACCGATGTCGCAATTGCGTCGGCGGGTGTGATTCTCGCCAGCGATGACCCGCGATCGGTGGTCTCGGCGATCGACCTGTCGCATGCCAGCTACCGCAAGATGACGCAGAACCTGTGGTGGGCGGCCGGATACAACCTGCTCGCCGTGCCGCTCGCCGCGGGAGTGCTGGCACCGATCGGGTTCATCCTCCCGATGTCGGTCGGCGCGGTGTTGATGTCGCTGTCGACGATCGTGGTCGCCCTGAACGCGCAGCTGCTGCGCCGGATGGACCTGCGCCCCGAGCGCATCAGCGAAGAGGTGCGCTGACTACTCGCAGGCCAGCCCGTCGCGGTCACCGTCGCCCTTGTTTCCTGTGCCGAATGCGAACCACTCGTAGATCGCGGCCTGCGCGGGATCATCACGGCTGAAGGGACCGACGGGGTGGCCTGCGGCGTTCTTCTTGAGGCGGCCACACGAGGTGTACTGGTACCACCAGCCCTCCTCGGCAGCGGCTCCAGCGATCGGCTCCGGGGCATCGACCGGAGGCGGCGGCTGAGCCTGGCACCCGAGCGGCACCACCACGCCCGTGGCATCCCGAATCGCCGTCTGTGCCGCCTGATAGCTCACCTCGTTCGGATGCATCGGATAGCCGTCACGGGAGTCAAATCGTGCGACCGCGTGCCCCGCCTGCAGTTGGACCAGCCCCAAGTCGGCACCGGCTTCGGTCGCGACGTAGCGAAGGAGGCGGTCGTAGCGATCACGGTCGTTCTGCCCCTCAGGACGAGTGAGGGTGAGCGGAGCGCCCGCTGTCACTGCCATCCCGATCTGCGCGGATGCTTCGCCGTAGCCGCACTCACCGCGTTCGGGCGTATCGATGCCGATCAGGCGCACCGTGCCCACGCTTGTCTCGATCGTGTCGCCATCGATCACGGAGACGAAGGTCGCCGAGACCTGCGCCGACGCCGTTTCGGGGTGAGGATCCGGCTGTTCTGAGACGACAGCCTGCACCCGGTCGAGCAGTGAAGGCGCACCCGTCACGATGATGATGGAGCCGATGAGGCCGATCGCCAGCACACCGCCGAGAATGTGAAGCGGGCGGATCTTCCTCCCGCGGCGACCCGTCACAACGCGATTTGGTAGTGCACGAAGCCGGTATCGGACGCGACCCGGTCGTAGAGCGCCCGCGCGGTCGCATTCGTGTTCTGCGTCAGCCAGTAGACCTTCGCGCAGCCCGCGTCTTTGGCCCAGTCAGTGACGTGCCCGATCAGCGCATGCCCTGCGCCCGTGCCGCGCGCGTCGGGCGCGACATATAGGTCTTCGAGGTAGCAGTACTCCCCTGCCGACCAGGTCGCGGGGTGCGTGAGCCAGTGCACGATGCCCAGTGCAGAACCATCGTCTGCGCGGGCGATCGCACCGTGGATGGTGTCATCCGCGACCAGACGGTCGAAGGTGAGGGCCGTCTGCTCGGGTGAGAGGGTCGCTTCGTAGAAGGCGAGATACCCCTCCCAGAGCGACAGCCAGTCGGCACGATCATCAGGACCGATCGGAGCAATGCGCAGCATCCGGCGAGTCTATGGTTGCCCGCCGACATCCGTGGAATGTATGACGAGGCCCATCACCGCAGGCCGTCGGCGCAGGTGCTCCCCGCGCGCGCCGTCCACCACAGCTCGTACTCCGGCCCATTTCCCGCGTCGATCGTCCACGGCGGAAAGCGGACGAACCGGTCCATCGCCAGGCCCCACGACGCATCAGCGCGCGTCGAGCGGGGGTGGTCCGCGGGCAGTTCATCTTGTGTAGTCCACGCGTCGGCAGGGTGCTGCTTCGCCCATTCGTAGATGAGCTGCCCGGTACGAGACCAATCTCGTTCGTTCATGCTCTCGGCGGTGGAGGCGGGCATGGGCAGGCGGTGCGGCGTGCGGTAGTCGTAGGTGCAGGAGTACGTTCGCCCGTCATCTCCGACGTAGCTCAGCGCGATCGTCACGTTCGTGGCGAGGTCGAGCCGCAACGCAGGAACGAGCAGCGCACCGCCGACGACCACGGCGGTCGTGGCGCCCGCGATCAGCCATCGCGCGCGCCGCCGTCGTCGCGCCTGCGGAGTTGACGGAGATTCAATCGACATCAGACTCATGCTAACGAGGAGAGATGCTGGGGAAGTGGGCCCTACCGGGATCGAACCGATGACATCCACGGTGTAAACGTGGCGCTCTACCAGCTGAGCTAAAGGCCCTGGTGCATTCAGTGTAGCGGTCTCTCCCCGCCCTCTTTGCGTGATGCACGCGACCTGCGCGCAGAGGGACGCTAGGCTGTCGACAGCACGCGTTGTGCAGAGTCGACAAGGCTCCCCGCGTCGCTTCCCGTTTCCTTGGCATGACCTGCCAGCATGACGAAAGGCTCCACGTGACTGTTCACGACCAGGATCCGTACTCGCAGGGTCCGCTCGACAGCGACCCCGAAGAGACCACCGAATGGCAGCAGTCGCTCGACGAACTCGTCGATGCGAAGGGACACGGCCGCGGCCGCGAGATCATGCTGAGCCTGCTCAAGCGCTCCAAGGAGCTGCATCTGGGCGTGCCGATGGTTCCCACCACGGACTACATCAACACGATCGCCTCCGAGAACGAACCCGAGTTCCCCGGCGACGAGGAGATCGAGCGCCGCTACCGCTCCTGGATCCGCTGGAACGCTGCGGTCACGGTTCACCGCGCGCAGCGCCCCGGCATCGGCGTCGGCGGTCACATCTCGACCTACGCCTCCTCGGCCTCGCTCTACGAAGTCGGCTTCAACCACTTCTTCCGTGGCGCAGACAACCCCGGCGGCGGCGACCAGATCTTCATCCAGGGTCACGCCTCCCCCGGCATCTACGCGCGTTCCTTCCTCGAAGGACGCCTGGACGAGAAGCACCTCGACGGCTTCCGTCAGGAGAAGTCCAACGCCTTCGGCATCCCCTCGTATCCGCACCCGCGCCTGATGCAGGACTACTGGCAGTTCCCGACCGTGTCGATGGGTCTCGGCCCGATCAACGCGATCTACCAGGCGATGTCCAACAAGTATCTCGAGAACCGCGGCATCAAGGACACCTCGGCGTCGCACGTCTGGGCCTTCCTCGGCGACGGCGAGATGGACGAGATCGAGAGCCGCGGCCAGCTTCAAGTCGCCGCCAATGAGGGTCTCGACAACCTCACGTTCGTCGTGAACTGCAACCTGCAGCGCCTCGACGGACCGGTCCGCGGCAACGGAAAGATCGTTCAGGAGCTGGAGTCGTACTTCCGCGGCGCCGGCTGGAACGTCATCAAGGTCGTCTGGGGCCGTGAGTGGGATGAGCTGCTCGCCCTCGACACCGACGGTGCGCTGCTCAACCTGATGAACAACACCCCCGACGGTGACTACCAGACCTACAAGGCCGAGTCGGGCGCGTACGTGCGCGAGCACTTCTTCGGCCGCGACGAGCGCGCCGCAGCACTGGTCAAGGACTACACGGACGAGCAGATCTGGGGTCTGCGCCGCGGTGGCCACGACTACCGCAAGGTCTACGCCGCATTCAAGGCAGCCGTCGAGCACAAGGGCCAGCCGACCGTCATCCTGGCGAAGACGGTCAAGGGCTACGGCCTGGGCCCGTCCTTCGAGGGCCGCAACGCGACCCACCAGATGAAGAAGATGACGCTCGAGAACCTCAAGACGTTCCGCGACGCCATGCACATCCCGATCACGGATGCTCAGCTCGAAGAGAACCCGTACCTGCCTCCGTACTACAACCCGGGCGCGCAGGACGAGACGATCCAGTACATGCTCGAGCGTCGCAAGAGCCTCGGCGGATTCCTGCCGGAGCGCCGCTCCACGCACGTCGGCCTCACGCTTCCGGATGACGCGGCATACGCGCTCCCGAAGAAGGGCTCCGGCACACAGGAGATCGCCACCACGATGGCCTTCGTCCGCCTTCTGAAGGATCTCCTTCGCACGAAGGACTTCGGCCACCGCATCGTCCCGATCATCCCGGATGAGGCGCGCACCTTCGGTATGGATGCGTACTTCCCGACCGCGAAGATCTACAACCCGAACGGCCAGCACTACACGTCGGTCGACCGGGAGCTGCTCCTTGCATACAAGGAGAGCCCGCAGGGGCAGATCGTGCACGTCGGAATCAACGAGGCGGGTGCGCTTGCCGCCTTCACTGCGGCCGGTACGTCGTACGCGACGCACGGCGAGCCGCTCATCCCGATCTACGTCTTCTACTCGATGTTCGGGTTCCAGCGCACGGGCGACGCCCAGTGGGCCGCCGGCGACCAGATGGCACGCGGCTTCATCGTCGGTGCCACCGCAGGACGCACGACGCTGACCGGTGAGGGCCTGCAGCACGCGGACGGTCACTCGCACCTGCTCGCGGCCACGAACCCCGCGACGGTGTCGTATGACCCCGCCTACGGGTACGAGATCGCCCACATCGTGCGCTCTGGTCTGGAGCGCATGTACGGCGGCCAGCACGAAGACCCGAACGTCATGTACTACATCACCGTCTACAACGAGCCGCTTCTGCAGCCCGCTGAGCCGGAAAACGTCGACGTCGAAGGCATCGTCCGCGGTATCCACAAGGTGTCAACCGGTGAGGGCAACGGGCCGCGCGCCCAGCTCTTCGCCTCCGGCGTCGGACTCCCCTGGGCATTCGAGGCACAGGAACTGCTGCAGAAGGACTGGGGTGTCACGGCAGACGTCTGGTCGGTCACCTCGTGGACCGAACTGCGCCGCGACGGCCTCGCCGCCGACGAGCACAACTTCCTGCACCCCGAGGCCGAGCCGCGCACCGCGTACCTCACCGACAAACTGCAGGGTGCAGAGGGTCCGGTCGTCGCCGTGAGCGATTTCATGCACGCCGTGCAGGACCAGATCCGCCCGTGGGTTCCTCAGCAGTTCGTCACCCTCGGTGCCGACGGCTTCGGATTCTCCGACACGCGTGCCGCTGCCCGTCGCTACTTCAAGATCGACGGCCCGTCGATCGTGGTGCGCACGCTGCAGGCCCTCGCGAAGGAGGGCAAGGTCGACCGCGCCCTGGCCGCGCAGGCGATCGAGAAGTACCGCCTCCACGATGTGAACTCCGGCACCAGCGGCAACGCAGGCGGCGAGAGCTAAGCATTCGTGACTGACACCACATCCGCGTCTCCGGATAAGGCGGCAACCCTCACCTGGTTGCGCCGTATCTCCGGTGATCTCGCCACCGCAACGCTCCAGCGCCTGGAGGATTCGCTGCCGTGGTACGCGGAGATGCCGCCTGCGCGACGATCGGCCGTCGGCCTCGTCGCGCAGGCGGGCATCACGTCGTTCATCCAATGGTTCGACGATCCCACCTCCACCCCGTGGATCGCCGCGGACATCTTCGCCGCGGCACCCCGTGAGCTGCTGCGCAGCGTGAGTCTGCAGCAGACTCTGCAGCTCATCCGAGTCACCGTCGAGGTGACGGAAGAGCGCGTCGCCGGCCGTGGCGAACACGTGCGCGAGGCCATCCTGCTGTATTCGCGGGATGTCGCCTTCGCCGCCGCAGACGTCTACGCGCGCGCCGCCGAGGCCCGCGGTCTCTGGGATGCTCGCCTCGAGGCGCTCGTCGTCGACTCGATCCTCACGGGCGAAGCCGACGAGGAGCTTCCCAGTCGTATCGCAGCGCTCGGCTGGCACGGCCACGGCGAGGTCTGCGTCATCGTCGGCACGACTCCCCCGCAGTTCGACATCGACCTTGTCCGTCGCACCGCACGAAAGCTCGCCGTCGACGTCCTGGTCGGCGTGCAGGGTTCCCGTCTCGTCCTCGTCGTCGGACGCGCACGCCTGGCCGGCCGCCCCGAGGAAGACATCGACGACGAGCTCTCCTTCACCGAGATCGCACAGGCCCTCGAGCCCTCGTTCGGTCCTGGCTACGTCGTGCTGGGTCCGGCTGTCGCCGCACTCGTCGACGCGAGCCAGAGCGCCCGCGCAGCGCTGGCCGGCTTCGCCGTGGCGCGTTCCTGGCGCAGCGCACCGCGTCCGGTCGAGGCGGACGATCTGCTCCCCGAGCGGGCGATCGCCGGGGACCCGCTGGCGAAGCAGACGCTCATCGAACGGATCTTCCGCCCGCTGCAGGCGCATTCGACAGATCTCATCTCCACTCTGTGGAGCTATCTCGACAACGGCCGCTCTCTTGAGGCGACGGCACGCGAGCTGTTCGTCCATCCGAACACCGTGCGCTACCGGCTCAAGCGCGTGAGCGAAGTCATCGGCTGGGACGCCACCGGACCGCGCGAGGCGTTCATCCTGCAAACCGCGCTCGTGCTCGGTTCCATCGGAACGGCAGAACCCGTGCGTCGACGTCCGATGAACCGACGCCCCCGCTGAGCGGGCACACTGTTCGACACCCACAACGGATTTCGAGATTCTTGTGAGGGTTGTGCCACCCTCCGTGTCGATTCGTTGGCAGACTAGACGGGTGATTGTCGTCGTATGCCCTGGACAGGGCTCACAGACTCCCGGTTTTCTCGCACCCTGGCTCGAGCTCGAAGGAGCGGCCGAACGACTCGCCGCGTACTCGGATGCGGCGCAGGTCGACCTCGTGCAGCACGGCACAGTGTCGAATGCAGACACGATCCGTGACACGCAGATCGCGCAGCCGCTGATCGTCGCTGCCAGCCTTCTGGCGTGGCACGCTCTCGGCGCCGCCACCGCACAGGCGGGTGGCGTCGCAGGGCACTCTGTCGGCGAGCTCGCCGCTCTTGCCGCCACCGGCGTCGTGTCCGACGAGAGCGCGCTGCGGATCGTCGGCGTTCGCGGCCGCGCGATGGCCGATGCCGCCTCGCGCGAACAGACCGGAATGAGCGCCGTTCTCGGCGGCGTCGAAGCCGACGTGGTCGCGTTGCTGGAGTCGCTCGATCTGACACCCGCGAACTACAACGGCGGCGGACAGATCGTGGCCGCTGGCGCGCTCGACAAGCTCGCCGCGCTTGCTGCCGAGCCGCCGCGCGGAGTGCGCGTCGTCCCTCTCCAGGTCGCCGGCGCGTTCCACACGCGCTACATGGCGTCTGCGCAGCCCGTGCTCCAGGCCGTCGTCGACGAGATCCCGGCGGCGGAGATCACAGACCCCGCGCTCCCCCTCTGGACCAACAGCGATGGTTCCACCGTCGCCGCCGGGACGGAGGCTCTGCAGCTCATCGTTCGTCAGATCGCCTCCCCCGTGCGCTGGGATCGCTGCATGGCGTCCTTCGCGGAGGCCGGCGTCACGGGTATCGTCGAACTCGCGCCTGCGGGCGCGCTCGTCGGGCTCGCCAAGCGCGCACTGCGTGGCGTTCCCTCGGTCGCGGTGAAGACTCCCGAAGATCTTCCCGCCGCTCTCGAACTGCTCAACGCCGGAACGGAATCCTGATGTCTCAGCCCACGCTCACCCAGCTCCAGGGGCCCGCATACACGCGCATCTACGCGTACGGCGCCGCGCGCGGTGAGATCGCCGTCCCCAACGACGACCTCGTCGGCCCGATCGACTCGAGCGACGAGTGGATCCGCCAGCGCACCGGAATCATCACTCGCACCCGCGCGGTTGCGGAGACCGACGCGATCGATCTGGCCAGTGCGGCCGGTGCCGAGGCCATCGCCACCGCGGGGATCGACCCGTCCGAGGTCGACCTGGTCATCGTCGCGACGATCAGCAACCCCAAGCAGACGCCGTCGGTGTCGGCGATCGTCGCCGACCGGGTCGGCGCGAACCCCGCGGCGGCCTACGACATGAATGCGGCGTGCGCGGGCTACGCCTACGCCGTCGCACAGGCAGACGCACTCATCCGCGCAGGAGCCGCGCGTTACGCACTCGTCATCGGCGCGGAGAAGCTCTCCGACATCGTGGATCCGACGGATCGCAGCATCTCGTTCCTCCTCGGCGACGGCGCAGGCGCCGCCCTCATCGGCCCGAGCGAGACCCCCGGCATCGCGCCGGCTGTCTGGGGATCGGACGGCTCGAAGTCCGATGCTGTCGGCATGAACGCCACCCTCACCGATTTCCGCGACGGCAAGACCGAATGGCCGACCCTGCGCCAGGAGGGACCCACCGTTTTCCGCTGGGCCGTGTGGGAGATGGCTAAGGTCGCACGCGAAGCGCTCGACAAGGCCGGCATCGAGGCGTCCGACCTCGCCGCCTTCATCCCCCACCAGGCGAACATGCGCATCATCGACGAGTTCGCGAAGCAGCTCGGCCTCCCGGAGTCGACGGTCGTCGCTCGCGACATCGAGACGACCGGCAACACCTCGGCCGCATCGATTCCCCTGGCCAGCCACCGCCTGATGCAGGAGCACCCGGAACTCAGCGGCGGTCTCGCCCTGCAGATCGGCTTCGGCGCAGGACTCGTGTTCGCCGCACAAGTCGTCGTGCTCCCCTGAGTGCGCGCGATCGTTCCCTAGACTGTTTCACTGTTCCGACAACTCACCCCCGTAAGAAAGAGGAAAAGCCATGGCTTTCACCAACGATGAGGTCCTTGCTGGCCTCGCAGAGCTCGTCACCGATGAGACCGGCATCGACGCATCCGAGGTCGCCCTCGAGAAGTCGTTCACCGATGACCTCGACATCGACTCGATCTCGATGATGACGATCGTCGTCAACGCCGAGGAGAAGTTCGGCGTCACCATCCCCGACGACGAGGTCAAGAACCTGAAGACCGTCGCGGACGCCGTCAACTTCATCGTCGCCGGCCAGGAGTAATCCTCCCGAAGGATGCCACGCCCGCACCTGCGGGACGTGGCATCCTCGCCCTCAGCCACCCTCTCCCGATCTCGACAAGGATCATCTGCAATGACCAAGCGCATCGTCGTCACCGGTATCGGCGCATCGTCCGCCATCGGCGGCACCGCTCCCGAAAACTGGAGCAACCTGCTCGCAGGCATGTCCGGCGGACGCACCCTCGAGCACGACTGGGTGGAGAAGTACGACCTTCCCGTCACCTTCGCCGCCGAGGCGATGGTGCGCCCCGAAGAGGTGCTGCCCCGTCACGAGGCCAAGCGTCTCGACCCCTCCGCGCAGTTCGCCGTCATCGCCGCGCGTGAGGCCTGGGAAGACGCGGGCTCTCCCGAGGTCGCTCCCGAACGCCTCGGCATCGACTTCGCCACCGGGATCGGCGGCCTGTGGACGCTCCTGGACGCCTGGGACACCCTGCGCGAGCGCGGCCCGCGTCGCGTCATGCCGCTGACCGTGCCGATGCTCATGCCCAACGCGGCAGCCGGCAACCTCTCGCTGATCTTCGGCGCCCGCGCATACGCGCAGACCGTCGTCAGCGCCTGCGCTTCGAGCACCGAATCGGTCCTCAGCGCCTACAAGCACCTGCAGGAAGGACTCGCAGACGTCGTGATCGCCGGTGGCGCGGAGTCTGCGATCCACCCGATCACCATGGCCTCCTTCGCCTCCGCGCAGGCGCTCTCGCGCCGCAACGACGACCCGGCGACCGCATCGCGTCCCGGTGCGATCGACCGTGACGGCTTCGTCATGGGCGAGGGCGCGGCCGTCATGATCCTCGAGACCGAAGAGCACGCGAAGGCTCGCGGCGCCAAGATCTACGGCTATGTCGTCGGTGGTGGCGTCACGGCTGACTCGTACCACATCACAGGCAACGACCCCGAGGGTGCGGGCGCGGCCCGTGCCGTGGAGATGGCGCTGCAGATGGCAGGACGCTCCGCCGACGAGGTCACGCACATCAACGCGCACGCGACCTCGACTCCGGTGGGAGACCCCAACGAGTACGTCGCCCTCAAGCGCGTGTTCGGTGACCGCCTCGACGAGATTCCCGTCTCAGCGACCAAGGCCTCCACGGGTCACCTGCTCGGTGGCACCGGAGCACTCGAGGGCATCTTCACGCTGCTGGCGCTCCGCGACCGCGTCGCTCCGCCGACGATCAACATGACCACACCTGATCCGGCTGTCCCGTTCCGCCTGTCGGGCACCGGTCAGCAGCTCGGCAGCGGCGACCAGCTCGCGATCAGCAACTCCTTCGGCTTCGGCGGACACAACGCTGTCGTCGCTTTCGCGAGCGCCTGACCTCAGAACCACAGCGAAGGCCCCGTCCCGAGAATCTCTCGGCACGGGGCCTTCGTGCTGTGGGCAGTGATTCGCTTTCCCATCGGCCGGGGGTCTTCACCGGCCATCGGTAGTCGCGCCTCACTGACCCAAGTCTGGGGATCACCCGACCTTGTGCAGCCAGACGACGCGCGCATCATCACTGGCGTGGCGGAACGGCTCCAGCTCGTCGTCCCAGGCGGACCCCAGCGCGACACCGAGTTCGCGCTGCAGTTCGGTGGCGTCGCCCGCGGCGATCTCCATCGCGTAGCGAATTCGATCCTCGCCGATGACGATGTTGCCCGCCGCATCCGTCTGCGCATAGTGGATTCCGAGATCCGGCGTGTGCAGCCATCGGCCGCCGTCGCTGCGCGGCGTCGGGTCTTCGGTGACCTCGAAGCGCAGATGCTCCCAGCCCCGAATCGCCGTTGCGAGAGCGGCTCCGGTGCCCACCGGACCATCCCAGTAGAACTCCGCGCGCTGGGCACCGTCGAGAACCGGCTGGGGTGACCAGTCGAAGTTGACGGCGCGCCCGATGGCGCGACCAACCGCCCACTCCAGATGCGGGCAGAGCACACGAGGTGCGGAGTGGATGTACACCACTCCTCGCGCCTGTGCGTGGCGCGTTGTTTCCGTCGCCATAATCTCTCCGTTTCTTCAGGTGCGTCTTCCCCTACGACCTGAACCACGAAGTGGCGAGCTATCCGGTTATGCGCCTATTGTCACCCAGGATCGACGAAATCACAAGGGTGTAACTTTTGCGCACGCGGGCTGCTCCTCCCGTGGAGCGACGAGGCGCAGCATCCGCGCAGAGAGCAAAAGCGGCCCCGACGCGATGCGCGCCGGGGCCGTGTGAAGAGAAGCGGAGTCTCAGGCCTCGCTCATGGCGAGCTTCGCCTGCTGACCCTTTGCTGCGTAGTACGCGGCGCGGGCAGCGTCGCGGCGCGCCTGCTCCTCGTAGCCGGCGTCCAGGATCTCCTGGGCGACCTCGTAGTTCTCGACATCCTGCGTGCCGTTGTACTTCTCGATGTAGGCGTCGAGCTCGGGGCCCGACTCCCACGAGGTGATCAGACAGTAGCGCGGCTCGGTGCCGTTGTGGGTCGCGGCGTGCCACAGGCGCTGCGTGTCGACGATGAGCTGAGCCCCCGCCGGAAGCGCGATGCGGTATTCAACGCTCGGGTCGGTGCGGTTCTCGCGCAGGACGAAGTAGCTGTCCTTGTCATCGGTGAGGTTGAAGAAGCCGCGAACGACCCAGCCCGTGCCATCCGGGTTCAGGCGGTTGTTGTCGTCCTGGTGAAGGTTGTACAGGCACTCACCGTACGGAGTGGGCTGCAGCTCGATGACGCGGCAGCGGCCGACGTTCGCACCCGGCTCCTGTGCGCGACGCGTGAGGATCGGAGCCTTCTCGACCTGCGAGTCGATCCAGACACCGTCCTTGTCGGTGCGCGGAGGCACGTGGTTCCAGAAGCCGTTGCACTCGATCTCGCCCTTGGCCGAGGCCAGCGGCGAGAAGCGGGTGTCACCCGAGGACTTCCAGTCGACATACTCGATGTCGAGCCATTCCTTGGGGTCGAGCTCCTGGTTGTAGCTGTCGAGAACGACGAATCCCTTGTCCTCGAGGGCTGCGGACTTGATGTATCCCATGATTGAGGTCATGTCCTTTCATAAGGGGCCAGCACGTTTTAACAGGCCCTTCTTAGGTAAGGCTAACAGCCGCCGCTGAGGCGACCCCAGAGGTTCGCCGTGAATAACCGAATAGACTTTGAGAGGCGTCTCGCGCGGTTTCGGCGCGGACTCCACAGCCGTCGGGAGGGCGAAGCAGGAGCATGAGCACAGCCACTAACGTCGAGGCCGTCGCCGTCAACACGATCGAGTGGTTGTCCGCACCGCAGACGACGATCGTCGTCCCGGTCTACCAGCGTCAGTATCGCTGGGACATCGGCGGGTGCGAGCAGCTCCTCTCCGACATCCGCACCGTCGCCGCTTCCGCCGACGATCACCGCCACTTCATCGGCTCGATCCTCTCCGCGCACGATGACGCGGATGCTCCGGAAGATCTGATCCTGATCGATGGACAGCAGCGCATCACCACGCTCATGCTGCTGGTCGCGGCCCTGCATCACTCCGTGCGGGACACGGACCCGACCATGGCCGCAGAGCTCGAACGTGTGCTGGTTCGTCAGGATGACCCCGATCGCACGAAGCTGCGCCCTCACGAGGCCTGGGCTGACATGTTCGAGTCGGTCGTGCTCGACCGGGTCGACAGCACCGTCGATCGCGAATCCCGATTCGATGACAACTACGCCTTCTTCCGCAGCCAGGTCCACGCCGACGAGGCGCCCCGCATCTGGGCGGGACTGCAGAAGCTCGAGCATGTCTCGATCACGCTGGGCGCGGCGGCGAACGCACAGCAGATCTTCGAGAGTCTGAACTCGACAGGTGAGCCGCTGCGTGACCACGAACTGATCCACAATTACGTGCTGATGGGCCTTTCGCACGCCGAACAGCGCGAGATCGAGCATGACTACTGGCTACCGATCGAACGCAGCACGGGCGAGTCGATCGGCGCGTTCTGGCGTCACTTCCTCATCATGACGACGGGCCGTGAGGTGACGTCGGTCGGCGAGCACGGCGTGTACAGCGCGTTCCGACAGAGCTTCCCCGGCAGCGATGTCGACGCGCTTCGCGTGCATGCGAGCCTGTGGCGCGACCACGCCCGGGTGTACTCCATCCTGCTCGACCCGTCCACCGCGCCGGATCCCGAGATCGCCCAGCAGCTCGCTTACGTGAGCACATTCGGCCGGGCTTCCTCCCCCCTCGTGATGAGTGCCTATCGGGACTACGAGACCGGGATGCTCACAAAAGAGCAGCTGATCCGCACTCTGGAGCACCTGCAGTCGCTCCTGCTGCGCCGGACGATCGTGGGCGTTCCGACGGATCGCCTGATCGCTCGACTCTGCCGCGCACGGGCAGTGGGCGAAGAAGAGCTCGTGCAGGCCATCGCCCGGATCACGCCGTCCGACGAACGCATCCGCGTCGCTCTGAAGTACACGGAGGTGCCGCACGCGACCTACGTCCTCGGTCGTCTGGAAGGCGTGTCGGACCCGAACGGCTTCGACGTCGAGCACATCGTGCCGACGGCACCGTCGGACTCCTGGTCGGGAGACGGCGTACGTCCATGGGGCGAGCTCAGTGAGGACGAGCAGAACAGTCATCGCGCGCTCGCGGTCACGCTCGGCAATCTCACGCTGCTGGAGCAGAGCCTCACGGAACGCGTGTTCGGTGAATCGTTCCCCGCGAAAGCACAGGCCTATGCGCGCAGCGGCGTCGAGGACACGCGGATGCTGCAGCACGAAGCATCCTGGGGCACCGCAGCGATCGCAGCACGCACCGCACAGCTCACCGATCGGTTCATCGAGATCTGGAAGCGTCCGGCGGTCACCGTGATCGATGACGACGGCCTGACACCCATCCTCGACGCGCGTCGCCACCGCGGCTGGCCGGCCGGATGGGAGCGAGAGTTCGACTACATCGAGTACCGCGGCGAGCACTGGGAAGTCCCCGACGTGAAGTACTTGTTCAACCGGGTCTTCAAGCGCGGCTGGGCGGACAATCGCGCAGCCGTGCTGGCCTACAGCGAACAGCGCGGTGGGCCGATCTACGATGCCAAGGCCTGGAACGGTCATTGGGACCAGCTCGACGAGTCGCACTTCCTCTACATGGGCTGGGATTCGCAGTACATGATGGCCGCCGTGCAGGGCGTCCTGGAGGCATCCGGGATCGCGGCGGAGGTCTTTGTGAAGTACTCCTACATCGGCGATGTGATGTGACCTCTCACCTGTCGGCGTAGGCTCGGAGTATGACGACCGTGGTGCGCCGAATGCAGGATCTGACCGTCGAGGAGCACACGCTCACCCTTCCGCTGGTCTGGGCGGATGCATCCGACACCCGAACGATCGACGTGTTCGCCGCGGTCGTGACGCGTGAGGGCGGCGAGAACCTCCCCTATCTGGTGTTCCTGCAGGGCGGTCCCGGTCACGAGGCCCCGAGGCCGTTCCACTCCCCCTCAAGTCCGATGTGGCTGGATGCGGCGCTCGCGCACTACCGTGTCGTGCTGCTGGACCAGCGCGGAACCGGCCGATCCACGCCTGTCGGTGACGATCTGCTTCAGCAGGGCAGCGCCGCGGCCGCCGAGTACCTGACGCATCTGCGCGCCGACGCGATCGTGCGAGACTGCGAGGCGTTCCGCGCCCACCTCGGCGCCGACACCTGGAACGTGCTGGGGCAGTCCTTCGGCGGGTTCACGACACTGTCCTACCTGTCCACGGATGCGGCGTCGCTCGACAACGTGTTCATCACGGGTGGCTTGAGCGCGATCGGGCGCCAGCCCGACGATGTCTACGCGCTCTGCTACGACAAGATGCGCACCGCGTCCGAGAAGTACTACCGCCGGTTCCCGGAGCACCGTGACGCCATGCGCCGCCTCGTCGACCTCGCAGCCGCCGGGGAGATCGTGCTGCCGGACGGCGAAGTCGTGTCGGTGTCTCGCCTCCGATCCGCAGGTTCTGCGCTCGGGACGAACGATGGGTGGCAGACGCTCTGGTCGCTGCTGGAGCTCGATCCCCGCTCGAATGCGTTCCGGTACGACCTGCAGGCAGCGATGCCGTACGACGGCCGCAACCCGCTGTACTTCGCCTTCCACGAATCAAGCTACGCCGACGGTCACGCCACGCGCTGGGCTGCGGAGCGCACCGAGCCGGCTGATTTCGCCGCCGACCCCACGCTGTTCACGGGTGAGCACATCCGACGGGAGTGGACCGAGACGGTGCCGGCGTTCCAGCCGTGGCGCGCCGTCGCTCTCGAGCTCGCAGAGTTCGTCTGGCCGCGCATGTACGACCGCGACGCGATCGCCGCGTCCGGCGCGCACGGAGCCGCCGCCGTCTACGTGAACGACGTCTACGTGCCCTACGAGTTCTCGATGGAGACCGCTGCACTGCTGCCCGATGTGAAGCTCTACGTCACGAGCGAGCACGAGCATAACGGCCTGCGGTCCGGCCCCGTGCTCGAGCACCTCATCGATCTCGTTCACGGGCGACGGGTGCGCTGACCGCGGCATACCTGCAGGGCAGGCAGGACGTCAACCCGTGATGGCTGGGTTTTGAACCCGTTGCAGCGACGTGCCAACGCAGTACTCCCCCGGAGACACGGGGCAGGACTGATGCTAGGCGGAGTTGACACACTACCTCTCCGAGCGCATCCCATTCGATGCGGTAGTCGGGTATTCCCCCTTCTCGCCTCTGGAGTCGGACACGCTCATGCCGACAACAAGTGCGTCTGATCCTCGCTCGCGTAGAAGCCCCGAACTTCCTCAAGGACATCTAGCACGAATTGATAGGTGATCGAGAGGGGAAGGTCGCGAAGCCACACCACATCGACAAGGCTCTCTTCGACGAGACGGACGCATGCGATCGTGCATCTCAGGTCGGTGGGTCCGTAGCGGTTGTCAAGGATCAGCCATTCATCCTCGGTGACCTGGCGTGACTCGAATCGAGGGACAGTGGTCGCGCTCATGGTCGTGCTCCGTTTCGTTGCCCCCACGATCGTTCATACCGGCCTCGAAGGCGAGCCCCTTGACGGCAATGCCATTCGCGCGTAGGGCAAGCAGCCCGAAAAGGAACGGCATCGGGACCGATGGGCCGGATCCGCGGGCGCCGTAGAGAGGGCCCATCTCCTGAGACGAACCGCTCCATGCTCGGGCGCATCGCGATTGCGCGCCGACGACGACTCGTCTTCCAGATCAGAGCAATGACCAGAGCCGTCCCTAGGACCCCGACCTCTCCTAGGCTTAGAGACATGCTGTCTGCTGTGATCCGCCCTGTTGAAACTGTCGCTGTCGAAGTCTCAGGAGGCTCGCTCGCAGAGGTCTATCAGCACCTCACCGCACAGACGCCATCCGGGTTCGATCTCGCGAAAGCACCCGTGAACATGGCAGCCGGATCATCGGATCTCACGGCAGTGGGCACCTTCACGCGCGTTGACGGGACGAAGACCATCGAAGCAGCCGACATGGGCACGCTCAAGGCGCTCGTGCCAGACGGATGGCGAATGCTATGCGTGTGGCGGAGCTGAGCATATGGACGAGACGGGCGATCATGTCGACGTCGTTGCCGTCCCTCAGAGCCGACTCTGAACAGGGACATGAGCCGCGGTGCTCCTAGGCGTCAGGTTCGGGGGTGGCGAGGATCTCGTCGACGAGCGCGATCCCCCCTGTCGAGTTCACGGAGTTCATGAGCTTCTCTATCCAGCGGGGATTGATCTGCGGGGACTCCGTGCCTTCGAATGTGAAGCGC
The DNA here is from genome assembly GCF_016907255.1 of Microbacterium keratanolyticum. NCBI lineage: Bacteria > Bacillati > Actinomycetota > Actinomycetes > Micrococcales > Microbacteriaceae > Microbacterium > Microbacterium keratanolyticum. The sequence goes on from NZ_JAFBBQ010000001.1 coordinate 108,808, forward strand.
AGCGGAATAGACGGGTGAATCCAGATCGTAGAGCGCCCTCCGTCCTCACCCTCGAAGTGCTCCCAGGACAGGGTGAAGCTCTCCTGTCGTCGCAACTTCGTCGCGATCACGATCTTCAGATGTGCGAGCGCGCGATCCTCGATGTGGATGGGCTCGACGGCGTTGCCGTAGTACAGGGTGGCCATAAGGGCAACGATAGCCCCGTCTCCTCTCCTCGGTATCCAATTGTGGATTGGAAGGCCCCGCCCCGGAAACGTGGAACGCGACGTCAGGGCGGGGAACCGTCCGATCAGAGCCGACCCCAACTGGCCGATGTGCGTCCCCTTCGGATGCGGCTCTGCTGCAGACGATACGTCCGGCCTGTCCGCCGGCTCACCCCGTGGCGTCTCCGTCAACGATGAAGTATCCTGCGCCGCTCGCCCAACGATGAAATGCCCCTCACCCCGAAGAAGTGTGAGGGGCATTCCCTATCGGCCCTTAGTTCTTGTCCCCGCGTCCGGCGACGTCGCGGATCTTGCTGCCTGCCGACCGCACAGTCGACTCCACAGCTTCGGTCATGTCGTCGACCTTGTCTTCCACGGCATCGACAACTCTCTTCGTCAACTTCGACGCACTTTCTGACGCGGACTTGATGTGGTCTCCAACGGACATGATTCCTCCTCGAAATCTCCGACAGGTCAAACGTGAGCCTGCACGGCAGAGCTACGGCTTGCGGCGACCACGAACGACCCCAAAGGCCGCCGTGCCGACGAACAGAATGATTCCGATGATCGCCAACCACACCAGGCTCTCGAAAGCGAAACCCACGACAGCAAGCGCCGCCCACACAACGAGCAAGATGATCAATACGGGCCACATACTCTGACCGTACGCCTATAGCTGCGCAATAGATACGGGTCTTCAAAACGACAAGTTTCGTGCACGTTGCGCCAGGACACTCGATATCGACGCCGGGCTCTTCGACGACGACATCGACGATGTCGGAAAGCGTCCGCGCGAGCGCGCTCTAGGTAGGGCGGGCGGGACTTGAACCCGCGATCGTTGGGTTATGAGCCCACTGCCTTCACCAGCTTGGCCACCGCCCCGTACGCACCGAGCCTACAGTGACAGCGCCTGCTCGTGCGCGGCGACGTGCCCGCGATAGATCAGGGCGTTGTCGAGAAGTCCCTGTCGTTCCTCAGCCGTCAGCTCCCGGCGCACCTTGCCCGGGATGCCGGCAACGAGTGAGCCATCGGGGATGACAGCTCCCGCCATGACGAGTGCGCCGCCGGCGATCAGACACCCCGCGCCCACCACGGCACCGGAGAGAACGACGGCGCCCATGCCGATCAGTGAGCCGTCACCGACCGTGCAACCGTGCACGACGGCGTTGTGACCGATCGACACGTCATCCCCGATCACGACGGGGTGACCCCGGTCGACGTGGATGGAGACGTTGTCTTGCACATTCGACCCGGCGCCGATCGTGATCGTGTCCGAATCTCCGCGCACGACCGCGTTGTACCAGACGCTGCTGCCTTCGCCCATCGTCACCGCACCGATCACGCGCGCACCCGCGGCGAGAAAGACGCTCTCGTGCAGCGCCGGTGTTCTGGTCGGCAGCGCGAGAATGCTGGCCTGGGGGTCCACAGTCATCGTGGCGTCCTTCCGTCGGTGTTACTGCACGCCGTCATCGATCGCTCGGCGCAGCGCTTCGGTGTACTGCGGTTCGAGCGTGCGCACGAAGGTCACCGTCAGGTGGTCCTGATCGCGGTACACGTTCGCGCCGCCGACCACGGGCGAGCAGGAGGAGCCGTCGCAGAACACATCCGTGAAGTCGAGCAGCGTCACGCCCTCGGTCGCTGCTGCGGCCGCACGCAGCGGATCCTTCTCGACGAGGACTTCGGCGCGGTCGCCGGCGCAGCGTGCGGCATCGCGGGTGCGCAGACACTTGTTCGGGTCGGTCTCCCAGACGGGGTTGTCGACGACGGTGATCACGGGAACACCGCGGCTCGTCATCGTGCTCCACGCTTCGCGGTAGCCCGCGACAGCGGCATCGTGCTCGGAGGCGTATCCGGCGGAATCGAAGGGCGTGTTCGAGATCGCTGCGGTGAACACCGCATCGAAGTCGTCGGCGGCGAGCTTCTCGCCGACCGCCGCGCGCCAGTCGTCACAGGCAGCTCCGAATGCGCCGTCGGTCGACAGCGAGGTCGTGTTCCACGGGCAGGCGCCCTTGAAGTAGGTCGTGAGGCGCCATCCCTCACGCTCCGCGATGGCGGCGAAGCTGTCGATCAGCTGGAACGCGTGGCTGTCTCCGACGAGAGCGATGTGAGGAGCATCCGCGTCCTTTGAACCGAACTCACATCCCACCGGCGTCGCGTCGTTGAGCTGAACGAAGCAATCGGTACGGGCCGGGCTGTCGACGTTCGCGAAGTTCGGCGACGGGAGAATCTCATCGCTCGTCGTGCCCGCGCACGAGGGGTCCAGCACGGATGCTGCGCCGAAGCAGGCAGGCGGGTTCTCCTGCACCTTCTGGATCGCGGCGATGCCCTGCTGGTAGGTCGAGGCATTCGCGGCCCATCCGGCACCGGCGACACCCGCGACGAGGACCATGGCAGCGAGAGAGGCGAAGAGCGTGACACGGGGACGGCGGCTCGTGAGCACCTTCCACGAGCGCGCCGGGTCTTCGACGAAGCGCTTGGTGAGCCAGGCGAGAAGGAAGCAGATCGCCAGCAGCGCCACGCGGTGGTAGATCGTGAGACCCCAGAAGGGCACCGTCGGTGCGATCACGATCAGCGGCCAGTGCCACAGGTACAGGCTGTACGAGATGTCGCCCGTGAAGCGCATCGGAGCGATGGCGAGGAGACGGGTCGGGTACCACCAGCGATCGGTGTTCGAGGCGGCGATGATCGCCGCGGCGCCAAGAGTCGGAATTGCCGCCATGTAGCCAGGGAATGGTGTGCGCGCGTCGAAGGCGAATGCCGTGTAGAGCAGGGCGAGGATGCCTCCCCAGCCGAGCAGGAAGCTCAACCAGGCATTGCGCACGCGGAGAGCCGGCACGAGCGCGAGGATCGCTCCGACTCCGAACTGCCACATGCGGCCGAACGTCACGAAGTACGCCGGCGCGGGGTTGGTGATCGTGTAGATCACGTTGAAGACGAAGGACGCGAGCGTCACGATCGCGATCGCGACGATGACCGCCTTGAGACGCGCGCCACGGAACCACTTCACCGCGATCCAGGCGGCCAGCAGCATCATGAGCGGCCAGATCACGTAGAACTGCTCTTCCAGCGAAAGTGACCAGTAGTGCTGGACGGTCGTGGGGTTGCCCGCGTTCGCGAGGTAGTCCGCGGAGTTGAACGCAAGGAACCAGTTCTCGACGTAGAACGTCGAGGCGATGATCTCCTTCAGCTCTCCAGGGAGGAAGGATGTGGGCATCAGGTATGGCGTCGACACCGCAATCGCACACACCATCAGCACGAGCAGCGAAGCCGGCAGGAGACGACGCGCGCGGCGTGCCCAGAACTGTCCGAGGTTCACACGGCCTGTCGCGGTGAGTTCGCGCATCAGGTGCGCCGTGATCAGGAATCCGGAGATCACGAAGAAGATGTCGACACCGACGTATCCTCCGCTGAGACGGCCGGGCCAGAAGTGGTAGATCACCACGAAGAGCACGGCGATCGCGCGCAGTCCCTGCACGTGCGGGATGAAGCGCGAGGCATCGGGGGCCGTCGAGGAGCGAGAGCGCCGAGTATCCGCGGCGGTCACGCCAGTCTGGGGGGAAGAATGCACCCTTCGACGCTACTGCCTGCACCTGTGTGCAGTGACGCACCACACCCGTTTCCGCCCGCGCAGCGTGCACGTTTAGCGTTGCCTCAGCTTGCTTGCGCAATAAATCCAGCTGAGTAGCGTTGTACCTGACCACAATGGGCTGCAGCAAAGGAGAACTCATGAGCAAGGCACAGACCACCCCCACCACGGCCAGCGACCCGACGGTGGCAGCCGCGGCCGCGCAGTTCCTGTCTCCTGTCGTCCTCGGCCTCCAGGCGCTCACCGTCAACGGCAAGCAGGCGCACTGGCACGTCCGTGGCGCGAACTTCGTCGGCGTGCACGAGCTGTTCGACCAGATCGTTGCCAACGCCGGTGCATTCGCTGACTCCGCGGCGGAGCGTATCGTCGCACTCGGCCTTCCGATCGACGCGCGCCTCGCAACCGTCGCAGAGAAGACCGCCGCAACGAGCGTGCCCGCAGGCTTCACGAAGTCGGATGAGCTCGTGAGCAACGTGATCGCCGACATCGACGCGATCCTCGTCGACGTCAAGGCCGCCATCGAAGGCCTTGACGAGATCGACCTCACAAGCCAGGACGTCGCGATCGAGATCATGCGCGGACTCGAGAAGGACCGCTGGTTCCTCGTGTCGCACATCGCCGCCTGATCGGCAGACAGCGAAGCGGCCCTCCCCCGCGGGGAGGGCCGCTTCGCTGTCTGCGCTAGGCCGTGCGCTGCAGGTACGCGAGTACGGCGCGAACCCGGCGATGGTCGTTGCCGGAATCCTCCAGGCCGAGCTTCGTGAAGATGGCGCTGATGTTCTTCTCCACCGCGCCGACGCCGATGAAGAGCGCCTGTGCGATCGATCCGTTGCTGCGGCCCTCTGCCATCGCCGCGAGAACATCGCGCTCACGGGGAGTGAGCATCGCCACGGGGTCGGGCCCGGCGAGCACGAGCTGCTGCACGACGAGCGGATCCAGCACCGTTCCGCCTGCGGAGATGCGCTGCACAGCATCGGTGAGCTCATCGAGTGACGCGACTCGATCTTTGAGCAGGTACCCGACACCTCCCTCCCCGGCGCCGAGGAGCTCGCGTGCATAGACGCCCTCCACATACTGGCTGAGGACGAGGACTCCCACATGCGGAAGCGCAGCGCGCACCTCCAGCGCCGCGCGAACGCCCTCGTCGCGGAAGGTCGGCGGCATCCGCACATCCACGATCACGACATCCGCCGCGTTCTCACGCACGCGCGCGACGATATCGACCGCGTCACCGTAGGCTCCCGCGCTCGTGAGTCCCGCCTCGTCGAGAAGCCGGATGAGCCCCTCGCGGAGCAGCAGCGAATCCTCGAAGAGGGCGACGCGCAACGAACGAGGCGGGGAGGTCACGTCTCCACACTAGAGCGGACCGACGCCTCGGTGAGCGGGATGCGCAGCGCCACCGATGTCGTGCCGCCTTCCGGGCTCACGATGCTCATCGCGCCGCGCATTCCCTGCACACGCTGGGCGATGCCCTGCAGCCCGTGGCCGTCCTCGATACGTGCTCCGCCGCGACCGTCATCCTGCACTGTCACGTGCACCTCGCCCTGCTCCTCGACAGCGCTCAGCGCGACGCTCGTCGCCCCCGAGTGCTTCGCGACGTTCGTCAGGAGCTCGGCCACGACGAAGTACAAGTTTCGAGCGACCTCCGGCGTCGCGCGATCGGTCAGCGTCGGATCGATCTGCGTGGTGACCGGTACCGGCGATGTCTGTGCGAGTGCTTCGAGAGCAGGTACCAGACCGCGATCCTGCAGAAGGGGTGGGGCCATGCCTCCGGCGAGGGCGCGCAACTCGTCGAGCGCCGAGCGCGCGTGCACCCTCGATTCTGCGGCCAATCGGGCAACGGCTTCCGCATCTCCCGCGGCGGCTCGTCGTTCGATCGCGGCGAGGTCCATCTGCAGCCGCACAAGGCGCTGCTGCGGCCCATCATGGATGTCACGTTCCAGGCGACGAAGGGCGGTGTCCTCGGCCTGCAGCGCAGCACCGCGCGAGGCGTCGAGCTCCGCGACCTGAGCTCCGAGATCATCGGATGCCCACCGCCCCAGCATCGCCACGGCGGTCCGCCGCTGAAGGTGTGCAAGACCACGCAGGACCAGCGGCAGCGTGAGCGCGAAGATCACACCGACCACGAGATAGATGAGCGACGTCCACAGATGCAGGTCGCGGGTCACATCGATGTCCATGCCAAGTCGTGAATACACCCAGGGCACCCAGATCAGGCGCGATTCGTCTTCGCTCTCCGGAAGGAAGCGGCCCCAGAACCAGTACGTGGGCCCGCCGATGCTGAGCACGACCCAGGGAGCCGCGATCGCGAACCCGATGAGCGCTGTAATGGGACGGACGAGTACCGCGTGCACCAGCGCCGACCAGTAGTGTCCGTTGCGCATCGGCTGCAGGACACGCGCGAAGAAGGTGGCGGCGCGGGGCTCTCGTCGCCATTCGGGCTCCGCGAACGTCGGGAGGCCGGTCATCCGAAGGAGCGCACGGTCGCTGATCGCGAAACCGCGTGCCACGTACAGCGCGACCGCGATGAGGGGCAGTCCGATGACGAGCACAATCGATCCGACGCCCACCAGGAAGAGGGTGATCGTCGCGACCAGCCCCGTCAGAGCCACAGGAAGAGCGACGATCATCAGGTAGAGCGTGGTGCCCGGAGCATCCCTCCAGGCACGCGCGTATCCGTGCCTGACGCGCCTTGGGGCCGTCGCGGTGTCGGGGTGGATCTGAACTGCACTCACAGATGAATCCTCTCGCGGAACGCCGAACCTCGGCGATTCTCTCTCCAGAATCGCCGAGCGGCCCCGCACGAGCCAGGGCGGAGGCTTCCGAATGCGTACGGGGGTTATCCCCCGTATGTGCGAGCGCTGTGATGGGTGATGCGCCCCGCCAGAAGAGTCGTGCGCACCGGCATCGTCCGCAGCTCGTCTCGAGAGGCGTGCGCCGGGTCGATGTCGACGAGCACGAGGTCGGCCGCACCGCCCAGACGCACTCCGCCGTTTCCGGCCGTTCCTCGATGCGCGCTCGCCCGCAGCGCGGTCTCGATGTCGAGGCGCTCCTCCGGATGCCACGGCGCGCGGTCATCACCGGTGCGATGTACGGCGGCCGCGATCGCGTGCCACGGATCGAGCGGCGACACCGGGGCATCCGACCCGAGCTGCACGTCGATCCCGGCGGCGCGCAGGCTCCCGAGCGGGTAGCCGATCGCTTCCTGCGTCGCCCACAGGCGATCGGCGGCATCGCGATCATCGATCGCGTGCTGCGGCTGCACGCTCGCGGTGATGCCGAGACTTCCCATGCGTCGCAGATCGGCGTGACGAACGAGTTGGGCATGCTCGATCGTGCCCTGAGCGCCGGTGGCGCTGAAAGCGTCGAGTGCGTTCGAGAGTGCGCGGTCGCCGATCGCGTGGACGGCGACGCGGATGCCTGCTGCCGTGGCGCGCAGTAGCAGGGCGTGCAGTTCCTCCGGCGGTACCGTGACGATCCCGTGGTTGTGCGGATCGTCGCTGTACCCGTGGAAGCACGCGGCCGTGCGCGTACCCAGCGAGCCGTCGCTGATCACCTTGAGCGCGCCCACGCGGACGAGACCGGTGCGGTCGCCCTCGAGCGGATCATCCGACCGGAAACCCGACCGCACGGCACGCTCGAGGTCTGCGGGGTAGACGGCGAACTCCACGTGCTGCGTGTCGAAGCCCGCAGCGGTGCGACGTGCCCAGGCATCCGCGTTCCACGCCATGTCGAAGTCCACGAGCCCGACGACTCCGCGCGCCGCCGCCCTCCGGGCAGCCTGCAAGACGGCAACGTCTGCCACGGCGGGATCGGCTGCATTCAGCCGTCGTGAGATCTCAAAGGCGTCCGCCTCGCGCAGCACACCGTCCGGCGCCTCCTCTTCGGAGAATCCCTCGCGACGCAGAGCCGCACTGTTGAGCCACACGCTGTGCACGTCTGCGTTGATCAGGTAGGTCGGCACATCGTTCGTCGCGGCATCCAGCAGCGTGAGCTCCGGAGCATCCGCCCACAGCACATCTCGATATCCGCTCCCGACACGGCGCCCATCCGCCTGCACAGGCGCATGGGACATCTTCTGCGCTGCGTCGACGGCGGATGTGACATCCCGCAGCGGCACACGCTCCGCAGCCAGCGCCCACTGCACCATGTGCACGTGGTGATCCCACAGGCCTGGGAGCACCCAGGCGCCGCGGCCATCGATCACCTCGCCGGCATCGAGCGTGGTGTGCCGCGCGCGCCAGCCATCGAACGTCCCGTGCGGGGCGATATCGGCGACGCGTCCTCCGGACAGCAGCACATCGACCGGCTCGTCACCGAACGGCAGCAGGTGCCGATCTGCACCGGCGACGCGCACACCCTGGAGCAGAGACGCTGCCGTCATGCCTGCGCCGTCCGACGCTGGTCGTGTGCCCGCCGCATCTCCGCCGCGAGTGCGGCTCTGGCCTCGGAACCGTCCCTGCCGAGCTCGAAGATGACGTTCTCAATGGTCTCGTCCGACTTGTTCTGGCTCAGCTTGCGCTTGGCCACGACCCGTGTCGGCGTCAGGCGGAAACCGACCGTGCCCGCCGCCAGCCTCGTGATGAACGCCTCGTCGTTCGGCGCCTGCCACATGCCCCGGGGGTTCTCCTGCCCTGCTTCGAAGTGAGCGACCAGGTCCTCCAGCACCCGAAGGTTCTCCTCCGGGCTCAGGATCTCCGGCCGTCCACTCAGGTGCACCGAGACGTAGTTCCATGTGGGCACTGCCGCGACATCTCCATACCATCCCGGCGAGATGTACCCATGCGGCCCTTGGAACATGACCAGCAGCTCCCCTACCCCCAGTCCCAGGATCAGGTCGTCCGGCCTCCCCACGTGTCCGACGACGGTCAGGTCGTCGCGCTCCGGGTCGAGCAGGACCGCGTAGTGCGAGGCCTGGAGACCCTCCGCTGTCGTGCCGACGAGCGTCGCCCATGGATGCTGCGCGATGATTCGGCGCAACTCGGTGAGATCGGTCATCGCGAAGCTCGGATTCTGGCGCATACGTCCAGATTAGAGCGGACGCGCCGCCCGGGCTCCGCCTACCCGCGACGCCGAGAACTCTGCACGACCGGAATCGCCTGTGTCTTCCAGTCCTCCCACCCTGGGCTGCCCTGCATGAACGCATCGATCTCCGCGGGAGTCGCCCGCAGCTTCGGATCGTTGTCGAGGTACTTCTTGGTCTCGCGTGCCACGAGCCCGGAGAGAATCAGGAGACCGATGAGGTTCGGCAGCGCCATGAGACCGTTCATGATGTCGGAGAACGCCCAGACCACACCCAGTTGCACCGTGCAGCCGACGAAGACCACGAGCGAGAAGATGATCCGGAACGGCATGACGGCTCGCCGTCCGATGAGCCGCTCGATGTTGCGCTCCCCGTAGTACGACCATCCCAGGATCGTCGAACCGGCGAAGAGCACCAGACCGATCGTGACGATGTAGTGCCCCCACTCGCCCGGGAGCCCATGTGAGAAGGCCGCGCCCGTCATGAGCGCGGGACTCAGCTGCTCGCCGGTCTCCGGGTCGATCTGATTCCACGTGCCGGTCGCGATGATCACGAGGCCCGTGCAGGTGACGACGATGATCGTATCGATGAAGGTCTGGGTCATCGAGACGAGCCCCTGACGCACCGGGTGACTGGTCTTCGCCGCGGCGGCCGCGATCGCCGCGGACCCCATACCCGACTCGTTGGAGAAGATGCCGCGCGCGACGCCGAACTGCACGGCGATGATGATCGCCGAGCCCGCGAAGCCGCCGACGGCGCTCGTTCCGGTGAACGCCTCAGTGAAGATCTGCGCGAATGCGGCCGGCACAGCGCCGATGTTCGCGATCAGGATGTACACCGCGCCCAGCACGTAGAAGATGATCATGACCGGAACGAGGCCGGCCGTCACCTTGCCGATGGACTTGATGCCGCCCACAAGGACGAGCATGGCGAAGACGGTGAGAACGATGCCCGTGATCCACGTGGGAACCTCGAAGCTCGCTTCGAGGTTCTGCGCGATGGAGTTTCCCTGCGTCATGTTCCCGATGCCGAAGCAGGCGATCACCGCGAAGACCGCGAACGAGAGTCCGAGCACCTTGCCGAACGGACCGGGGATCCCGCGTTCGAGGTAGTACTGCGGCCCGCCGGACTTCTCACCGGCATCATCCGTCTTGCGGAAACGCACCCCGAGGAAGGCCTCCGAGTACTTCGACGCCATGCCGAGCAGACCGGTCACCCACATCCAGAAGAGCGCGCCCGGGCCACCGATTCCGATCGCCGTCGCCACACCGACGATGTTTCCCGTGCCGACCGTGGCGGCCAGCGCCGTCGTGAGCGCCTGGAACTGCGAGATGTCGCCGTCCGCGCCCGGGTCCTTCCGTGTGATGAGCCCCAGACGCAGGGCGGAGCCCAGACGGAGGAACTGCAGACCGCCCAGACGGATGGTCAGGTACAGGCCTGTGCCGAGAAGCAGCGGAATGAGGAAGAACGGCCCCCAGACGATACCGCTCAGCGTGTCGAGGACGGATTGAAGGCCGGAGAGATCCATGAAGCTCCTGTCGTTGCCACTCTGCATCGGACGCGCCCATCATAGGCACACGCCGGAAACAGGAACGGACAGCGACGCGGGGCTGCCCCAGACCGCGCTCAGCGCATCCGGGTCATGCCTGGCAGGAGGGGCACCAGTAGAGCTTGCGTGCGCCGATCTCCTCCAGCGCGATCTCTGTGCCGCACACGCGACAGGGCAGCCCTGCACGGTGGTACACCCAGTGCCGGTCGTCACGGTGGGCCATGGCCGCCCGATACTCGTCCGGGTTCAGATCGTCCATGGTCATCATCTGACCGGTCTCCACGCCGATCGAGAGCAGACGAACCCAGTCACGCCACATCTCGCGCACGACCGACTGCGGTACCGCCTTGCCCGGCATATGCGGGTTGAGTCGCGCGCGGAACAGCATCTCCGCGCGGTAGACGTTGCCGATTCCGCTCACGACCGCCTGATCCATCAGCAGCAGCGCGATCGGGGTGCCCTTCTTGGCGACGGCGCGAACGAAACGCTCCTCCCCCTCGGCCGGGTCGCCCACGAGCGGATCCGGTCCGAGCTTCGCGACGCTGGCGAGCATCTCCTCCGGGGTCTGCAGCACGCATGCGGTGGGTCCGCGCAGATCGGCGCAGGTGATGTCGGTCAGCAGCCGAAGCCGCACCTGGCCGACCACAGGAGGCGGCCACGTGTCGTCGTCTTGCAGTCCCGTGGTCTGCTCGGACATCCGCACATGCACGCGCGTCTTTCTAGGAGCTCCGATCGACGCGAGCGAGTTCTCGCCGGCGTCATCCAGGATCTCGTCGTCGACGATGGTGCCGCGCTGGTTGGTCTGTCCCATGCGGCCGTTCGCAGCAGCGATCGTGGGATCCACGAGGATCTCTCCGGAGAAGTCCCAGGCACCGTAGAGGCCGAGGTGCACGCGCAGCCAGACATCGCCCTCCACCTCGAGGAACATCTGCTTGCCCACGGCCTGCACTTGCTCGACGGTCCGCTCGTTGAGCACAGCGGCACCCTCGGCGAATCGGCCCTGCGGACTCGACGCCTGCACGGGCTTTCCGACGAAGTTGCGCGCGAACTGTCGGGCGATGCGGTGGACGGAATGGCCCTCGGGCACTATGACGCTCGCGGGTCGGGAACCAGCGAGCCGTCGCGCTCGAACGCGGCGATCTGGCCGATACGTCGTACGTGGCGCTCATCCCCGGGGAAGGGCGTCGCGACGAAGGTGTCGATGAAGGATGCCACCTCGTCGAAGGAGTGCTGGCGCGCACCGATCGCGATCACGTTCGCGTCGTTGTGCTCGCGGGCGAGTTCAGCGGTCGCAAGGCTCCACACGAGGGCCGCGCGAATGCCTTCGACCTTGTTCGCGGCGATCTGCTCACCGTTCCCGGAGCCTCCGAAGACGACCCCGAGCGCCTCGACACCCGCCGCCTGGTCGGCGACGACAGCCTGTGCGGCGCGGATGCAGAACGCCGGGTAGTCATCGAGAGCGTCGTACTCGATGGGCCCATGGTCGATGACCTCGTGGCCCGCAGAGGCCAGGTGGTGCTGCAGCTGGGTCGAGAACTCGAGGCCCGCATGATCGGTGGCGATGTGGATGCGCATGCCTCTCATCCTACGATCGCGCACGGGCCAGACCACTCAGGGCGCGACGCCGGCGACCGCAGGCTTGAATCCGGCGCGAACGTTCTCGCAGCATCCGGGCCGGCAGATGTCGAAGCTCGGCGTCAGTGTCGTCACGCGCTGGCGCTCGGCGACCGGGCGACCTTCGAGGCGCTCCTCGATGAGGTCGACGATTCCATCGACGAACGCGGGCGAGACCCCGGGCGTCGGCGTACGCGCAAAGAGAAGCCCCGCCTCGGATGCCGCCTCCGCAGCCTCTGTGTCGAGATCCCAGAGCACCTCCATGTGGTCGCTCATGAATCCGACAGGCACGACAGCCACCGCGCGGCGACCACGGGCAGGAAGCTCCGCGATGACGTCGCAGACGTCCGGCTCCAGCCACGGCTGCGACGGGGGGCCGGAGCGCGACTGGTAGACAAGCTCCCACGACGCATCCGCTGCCGCAGGAATCAGGTCGCGCACCTGCGCCATCGTCCATGCCGCGACCGCCTCGTGCTGCGCCGCGTAGGCGCCGCCCTCGCCCCAGTCGATGTCGCGGGCACCAGAGCGCTCGGCATCGGTCGTCGGAATGCTGTGGGTCGAGAACAGGACCTCGATGTCGGCCGGCGCGATGCCTGCCTCGAGGAATCCCTCGATCGATGCGCGCACACCCTGCACGAATGCGTCGACGAAGCCCGGGTGGTCGTAGAACGGGCGGATCTTGTCGATCGTCACGGTACCCGCGAGCCCTGTCTCCTCGATCACGCCTGCGAGATCCTCCCGGTACTGCCGGCAGCTGGAGAAGGAGCTGTACGCGCTCGTCGCGAATGCGAGGAGCGTCGTGTCGCCGGCATCCGCAGCCTCCGTCACGACCTCGGCGAGGTACGGTGCCCAGTTGCGATTGCCCCAGTACACGGGAAGATCGATGCCCCGCGCCTGCAGCGCCGTTTCCAGAGCGAGCTTCAGTTCACGGTTCTGCGCGTTGATCGGACTCACCCCACCGAAGTGACGGTAGTGATGGGCGACCTCCTCCAGCCGCTCGTCCGGAATCCCCCGGCCACGCGTCACGTTGCGCAGGAAGGGGATCACATCGTCCTGTCCCTCCGGGCCACCGAAGCCGGCCAGGATGATCCCGTCGTAGGCGACGGGGGTCTGGACGTACCCCTCCGCAGAGCGGGCGGCCTCGGAACCATAGAGAACATCAGCAGCAGAGTGCGCAGCATCACGATCAGTCACGTCTTGATCGTCGCATCCGTTCCTTTCACTCAGCCGAATGCGCGCCGCACGCGCGCCGCGGTGAGCTCTCGAAATCGCTCGCCGACGGCACCCGCGAGGCTCTGGCGTAGGCTTACCTGGTTGCGAACCGCCGCCAGCAGCGCGAAACTTCACCGCAACACCCCTCACCCCTGGGAGTCTGAGCAGTGCCTGGAGAGAACCTCACCCGCATCGAAGCGCAGGAGCGCCGCGCGATCATCGACACGCAGTCGTACGAGATCGCCCTCGACGTCACGAAGGGAGCGGAGGTCTTCGGATCCCGCAGCGTCGTCCGCTTCACGGCGACACCCGGTGCGTCGACCTTCATCGACCTGATCGCCGGCGAAGTCCGCGAGATCACCCTGAACGGCGAGTCGATCGATCCGTCGACGGCCTTCGCCGACTCGCGCATCGCCCTCACCGGCCTTGCCGAAGAGAACACGCTCATCGTCGACGCCGACTGCCTCTACACCAACACCGGTGAAGGTCTGCATCGATTCGTCGACCCCGTCGACGGCGAGGTCTACCTGTACTCGCAGTTCGAGGTGCCCGACTCGCGTCGTGTCTTCGCCGTCTTCGAGCAGCCTGACCTCAAGGCGACGTTCCAGTTCACCGTCACCGCGCCGTCGGCGTGGAAGGTCATCTCCAACTCCCCCACCCCCGAGCCGATCGTCCACGACGGAGCATCGACCTGGGGCTTCGCCGCGACGCCGCGAATCTCCTCCTACATCACGGCGATCGTCGCCGGCCCGTACGAGGCCACCTTCTCCGAGCTCACCAGCGCCTCCGGCCAGATCGTGCCCCTCGGGGTCTACGGCCGCAAGAGCCTGTGGCAGCACATCGACGCCGACTACATCTTCGACAAGACCCGCGAGGGCTTCGCGTACTTCGAATCGAAGTTCGGTGTGCCGTACCCGTTCGCGAAGTACGACCAGATGTTCGTGCCTGAATTCAACGCGGGCGCGATGGAGAACGCCGGCGCGGTCACCTTCACCGAGACCTACGTCTTCCGCAGCAAGGTCACCGACGCCGTCAAGGAACGCCGCGTCGTCACGATCCTGCACGAGCTCGCCCACATGTGGTTCGGCGACCTCGTCACCATGAAGTGGTGGAACGACCTCTGGCTCAACGAGTCCTTCGCCGAGTGGGCGTCCACCATCGCGACCGCCGAAGCCACCGAGTGGACCGAAGCGTGGACGACGTTCAACGCCATGGAGAAGACCTGGGCGTACCGCCAGGACCAGCTCCCCTCGACGCACCCGATCGTCGCCGAGATCAACGATCTCGAAGACGTGCAGGTGAACTTCGACGGCATCACCTACGCCAAGGGCGGCTCCGTTCTGAAGCAGCTCGCTGCCTGGGTCGGCATCGAGGAGTTCTTCGCAGGTGTCTCCGAGTACTTCAAGAAGCACGCCTGGGGGAACACCGAGGTCTCCGACCTGATGGTGGAACTCGAGAAGACCAGCGGCCGCGACCTCTCGACCTGGTCGAAGAAGTGGCTGGAGACGGCGGGCGTGAACACGCTCTCTCCCTTCATCACCGAGGCTGCGGATGGCTCGATCTCGCGTTTCGCGATCACACAGACCGCTCCGGCGGACTACCCCACGATCCGGCCGCACCGCCTGGGCATCGGCTTCTACAACCTCATCGAGGGCGAGCTCACCCGCACGCACTACGTCGAGATCGACGTCGACGGCGACCTCACCGAGGTCTCGGAGCTGCACGGACTCGCCCGTCCCGATCTCGTCCTGCTCAACGACAACGACCTCGCCTACGCGAAGATCCGCCTCGACGACCGTTCGCTCGCCACCGCGATCGCGCACCTCGCGGACATCAGCGACCCGCTCGCTCGTTCGCTCGTCTGGGGCGCCGCCTGGGATCAGACGCGCGATGCTGAGAGCGCAGCGTCGGACTACATCGATCTCGTTCTCGGCAACATCGGCCGCGAGACCGAGTCGACGACGGTGCGCACCACCCTGCTGCAGCTGCAGCTCGCGGCCAACCAGTACGTGACGCCCGAATCCCGCACGGCAGCCCGCGAGAAGGTCGCAGATGGCCTGTGGGCGCTCGCAGAGGGCGCAGAGGCCGGAAGCGACAGCCAGCTGCAGTTCGTCACCGCGTTCGCGAACGCCCTTGTGACGCCGGAGCACGCGGCCACCGTGGGGGCACTGCGCTCCGGTGAGACGACCCTGCCCGGTCTCGAGATCGACACGGATCTGTCCTGGCAGCTGCTGGCCGGTCTCGCCACGATCGGCGCCACGGATGCAGCGACGATCGACGTCGCCCTCGCGGCCGACAACACCGCGAAGGGCGGCGAGTTCGCGGCGCAGGCACGTGCCTCGCTGCCGACGGCGGAGGCAAAGCGCGTTGCCTGGGCGTCGCTCATCGAGAAGGACGACGCACCGAACACGATCGTCCGCGCGGCGGCACTCGGCTTCGTGCACCCCTCCAGCGTCGACGTGCTCGGTGAGTTCGTGCCCGCCTACTTCGACATGCTGCTTCCGATCTGGAACACCCGCACGTACCAGATCGCGCAGTACCTGATCGTCGGCCTGTACCCGAAGTCGCTCGCGAACATCGAGCTTCGCGACGCGACCCGTGCGTGGCTGGCGGCGAACCAGGACGCGGCTCCCGCGCTGCGCCGTCTCGTCAACGAGAACCTCGCCGACGTCGAGCGTTCGCTCGCCGTGCAGGCCCGCGACGCCGACTGACGTCCTCTGACGAGCACGCTGGGCCGTACGGATCAACCCGTGCGGCCCAGCGTTTTCTCATGCTTCTCCCCCGCCGTTCCCCAGGAGCCCCTCGATAGGATCGGAAGCGATGATCATCACCGCGACCGAAGAGCCTGTTCCCGTCGATCCGACGGCGCCTGTCGACGAATGGGCGCCGTTCTTCGTGACGCTCGCAGAAGTCGGGTGGCGCGCACTCTGGATCGCTGTCGTCATCGTCTCGTGCATCATCCTGTCCTATGTGCTCCGCGTCGTGATCCGCCGCGTCGTGCACCGCATCGTCGACAGCGCGAAGAACAAGGCGCAGGTCACCGACACCGTCGCCTTCGAGCGCTCGCCGCTCGCGGATATGCGTCTCGTCCAGCGCACACGCACGCTCGGCACGATCCTGCAGAACATCGTCAACGTCACGCTCGTGGTCGTCGCCCTCGTGCTCGTCGTCAACATCATCGATAACACTCTGCTGGGCTCGCTCACGTTGCTGACGGCGGCCGTCGGCGCCGGCCTCGGTTTCGGCGCCCAGAACATCGTGAAAGACGTGCTGAACGGCATGTTCATCGTCGCCGAGGACCAGATCGGCATCGGTGACGTCGTCGATCTCGGACTTGCCTCCGGCGTCGTCGAGTACGTGAGTGTCCGTATCACACAGGTCCGCGATGTGAACGGCACGCTCTGGTACGTGCGCAACGGCGAGGTCACCCGCATCGGAAACATGTCGCAGGGCTGGGCGCGGGCGATCGTCGACCTCGGCGTCCCGCCGGAATCAGACGTCGCCGAAGTCGAAGCAGCACTTCTCACCGCGGCACAGGGACTCGCGAAGGACTCCAAGTGGCGCACCCGCATCATCGAGAAGCCGGAGATCTGGGGGCTGGAGTCCGTCACCGGTGATGCACTCGTGATTCGCGTCGTGATGAAGACGCGCGCAAACGCGAAGGATGACGTCGCGCGCGAGCTGCGGATGCGCCTACGCGCCGCCGTCACCGACATGGGCCTCGCGGTCCCGAGTTTGAACTCTGTCGAGCTCACCGGCCAAGAGGGTGCACGGCGCGTCCGAGGGGCGAATCCGCCGCACACCCGTCCGACCGCCGTCACGGGCGTCTCCCCCACGCCCGAGCGTGGCATCTGGCGCCGCAAGTCGACACCTGCTGCGCCCACCGCCGAGTCCAGCCCCGCGCCCGCCCCCGAGCCGAAGCCCCGCGGCGGCGGCATCACCCCGGCGCTCACCAAACCCATCGAGACATCGCCCGAGAAGTCCTCGAAGAGCGCGAGACCGCGCGCCCCGCGCACGAAACCCGAGGAGCAGAGTTGACGTTCTACGACGAGGTCGGCGGCTACGACACCTTCGAGAAGATCGTCGACGTGTTCTACCGCGAGGTCGCCCTCGATGAGGTACTCCGTCCGATGTACCCGGAGGAAGACCTCGGGCCGGCGGCCGAGCGCTTCACCCTGTTCCTCGTGCAGTACTGGGGCGGACCCGGCACCTACAGCGAGCGACGCGGACACCCGCGTCTGCGGATGAGGCACATGCCCTTCCACGTCAACCCCGACGCGCGTGATCGCTGGCTTCGTCATATGCGCACCGCCCTGGATGAGGCGAAGCTCTCGCCCATGCACGACGCGACGTTCTGGGACTACCTTGAGCGCGCTGCTCATGCCATGGTGAATACACTCGAACCCACGGGCATCGGACCGGCCCCCGACGGCCGCACTACCCTGGAAGCCCGCGCACGTCAGGAATCAACGGAGACCCCATGACGCTCACCCCCACCCCCCACACGACCGACGTTCTCGTGATCGGCTGGGGGTTGGCGGGATTGGTCGCCGCCGGTGAGGCTCTCGCTGCCGGCCGACGGGTCGTCATCGTCGATCAGGAGACGCGCACCGATTTCGGCGGCCAGGCATGGTGGTCGTTCGGCGGACTGTTCTTCATCGACTCCCCCGAACAGCGCCGCATGGGCATCCGTGACTCTCTTGAGCTCGCCCGAGAGGACTGGTTCGGCAACGCCGGATTCGATCGCGACGAAGATGCCTGGCCGAAACGCTGGGCCGAGGCGTACCTGCAGTTCGCCTCCGGCGAGAAGCGTGCCTGGCTGCGCGAGCGCGGCGTCGGGTTCTTTCCCGTTGTCGGCTGGGCGGAACGCGGCGGATACGGCGCGATCGGCCCGGGCAACTCAGTCCCGCGCTTCCACATCACCTGGGGTACCGGGCCCGGCATCCTGGCGCCCTTCATCGCCGCCGCCGAACAGGGCGAACGCGAGGGTCGGCTCACAATCCTCGCCCGACACCGCGTGACCACGCTGACCACGACCGATGGAGCTGTCACCGGAGCATCCGGAGAGATCCTCGAAAGCAGCGCGACGGGCCGCGGCGAGCCCTCCTCCCGACAGGTCGTTGGCGCATTCTCTGTCGACGCCGGCGCGACGATCATCTCGTCGGGCGGTATCGGCGGCAACCACGAGCTCGTCCGTGCGGCGTGGCCCTCCCGGCTGGGCACCGCGCCCTCGCACATGCTGACGGGAGTGCCCGCCTATGTGGATGGCTCGATGCAGGCCGTGAGCGCGGCGGCAGGAGCACACCTCATCAACGGTGACCGCATGTGGCACTACGTCGAAGGCATCACCAACTGGAACCCGGTGTGGCCGTCACACGGCATCCGCATTCTTCCCGGGCCCTCGTCGCTCTGGTTCGATGCGACAGGCAGTCGTCTGCCTGTGCCGCTCTTTCCCGGTTTCGACACGCTCGGCACGCTCGCGCACCTCCGGCAGACCGGCCACGACCATTCCTGGTTCGTCACTTCGCGGCAGATCGTCGAGAAGGAGTTCGCGCTCTCGGGCAGTGAGCAGAACCCCGACCTCACTGGCAAGGATCTCGGGCTTCTCGTGAAGTCGCGGCTCGCCAAAGGGCCGACCGGTCCCGTGCAGGCGTTCCTCGACGAGGGTGAGGACTTTCTCGTCGAGGACGACCTGGAAGCCCTGCTCACCCGCATGCAGCAGGCGCCCGGCGGCGAGCTTCTCGATATCGAACGCGTGCGACGCGAGGTCATCGCCCGCGACCGGGAGATCGAGAACGACTTCACCAAGGACGCCCAGATCGGGATGCTCCGCTCGATGCGCAACTATCGGGGAGACAAGCTCATCCGGACAGCCTCTCCCCACCGTCTGCAAGATCCCTCGGCGGGTCCGCTGATCGCGGTGAAGCTGCACGTGCTCACCCGCAAGTCGCTCGGCGGCATCGAGACAGACCTCGACGGCCGGGCTCTGGACTCAACGGGATCGGTGATCCCAGGACTCTTTGCTGCCGGCGAGGCCAGCGGCTTCGGCGGTGGTGGCGTGCACGGGTACCGAGCGTTGGAGGGCACGTTCCTCGGCGGATGCCTCTTCTCCGGCCGCCAGGCAGGTCGCGCCGCCGCGCGCTGAGCCCGTCAGGCGCCGCGCGCTGAGCCTGTCAGGCGCCGGTGTCGCGGACGGCGGTCAGGCCCATCGCTGCCGGCCCACGAGACAGCACGTGTCCGCGGGAGAGGCTCACTCGCGTCCATCGCCCGGATGTCGACACACGCGCCTCCTCTTCGCCGGAGATGAAGCCGAAGACATGCGCGGCGAAGGCCACGCCGCGCGGAAGCCCCCGGAGGTCCTCGTCGGGCTCACCCCAGATCGCGGCGCGGAGCGCCCGCACCGCTTCTTCCCCCGAGCCTGTTCCGGCGCCGCGGGCCACGGCGGAGATCCCCCACTGGGCGCGTTCGGCCAGCGTGGCCGCGGCGATTCCTCCCTGATACGACCAACCACCGCGCGGCGGCGAGACGCCGGCCCACGCGGGCGACAGCCCCATCTCGGGGAGCGTCAGCATTCGGTCGTCGTCAGCAGCCGTCAGGCTGTCGACGACGATGTCGCACTCGAGTTCGGGGTCGGCGTGCACGATGCGCATCGCCAGAATCGTGGGCGTCGCGTCGAAGAGTCCGTTCGGTGCCAGGGCCGCGGCGGTGAGCGCGAGCACGCCCTGCGCGCCCTGCAGCCGCACGCCCTCGTCGGTGGCATGCGTGGCGCGTCCGACGAAGGTCAGAACGTCGCGAGCAGTGTCAGAATCGGCGAGCACGAGAGGCAAGGGCACGCGTTCTAAACTACCAAGGAGGCGGCAGCACGGTCGCAGAAGGAGCGAAATGAGCGAAGCGACCGCGGCGCAGGCATCCGTCGATCAACTGCTGGCCGTCCTCGACCTCGACGCAGGGCAGGCCCGCACGACGGAAGACATCTTCACCGGCGTCTCGCACCCGATGCCGACCGGACGCGTCTACGGCGGACAGGTGCTCGCGCAGACACTCATCGCCGCGGAGCGGACCCTTCCCAAAGAGCGCGCCGTGCACTCGATGCACGGCTACTTCCTGCGCCCGGGCGATGCCTCACAGGGTCTTACGATCGCCGTCGACCGCATCCACGACGGACGCTCGTTCTCGACTCGCCGTTCGCAGGCATATCAGAACGGTGTGCCGATCTTCTCGATGATCGCGTCGTTCCAGGACGAGGATCCGGGTGTCGAGCACGCCGAGCCGATGCCGGAGGGCATCCCGGATCCGGATTCTCTGCTGCCGGACGAGCAGCTCGTCGAGGGCGCGCACCCCTCAGCGATCCGCCTGCTGCGCGATCGACCCGCGGATGTGCGGCACGTCGACCCTCCGATGTTCCTCGAAGCCGCGGAGGATCGCACTCCCCGCCAGAGCGTCTGGATGCGGATGCGCGCCCCGCTGCCTGACGATCCACGGCTACACAGGGCCGCCCTGGCGTATCTCAGCGACATGACAATCCAGGAGTCCATCCTGCGCGCACACGGCGTCTTCTGGAACCTTCCCGGCTTGAAGGTCGCAAGCCTCGACCATGCGATGTGGTGGCATCGCCCTGCCCGCGTGGACGAGTGGCTGCTGTACGTGCAGGAGTCGCCCAGCGCGCGGGGCGGGCGCGGCCTCGCCAAGGGACGGATCTACTCCCGCGACGGCGCACTCGTGGCTTCGGTTGCGCAGGAGATCATGATCCGCGTTCCCGAACCGGCCTGAGCAGGCCCGGCCGCGCACCGCGGGCCCTCCAGGTCAGCGGTGCGCGTAGACGATGGGGTCGCCGAGGTACGGCGTCCAGACGTCACGCATCTCCGGTGTGAGACGCGTGGGGCGGCCGCTCTTGGCGTCGACGAGCACGATGATGGCGGTGGAACGCGCGTAGAGGATTCGTTCGGCCAGCGCCGGCGCATTCCAGACCTCGTAGCAGACCTCGACGCTGGAGCCGCCGAGTTTGCCGAACCACATCTGCACTTCGAGCGGATGCCGCTGATAGGGCACGGGAGCGAGATACTCGATCTCCTGCCGGGCGATCAGCGTGAGCACGCCTTCGTCGAGCCCTGATGCGAGCACGGCCGTGGTCGGCGCCTCTTCTCCCTCTGCGGGGCTCCAGAAGGCACGGACGCGCGCCTCCTCGAGCAGTTTCAGCATCGAGGTGTTGTTGACGTGGTTGAACGCGTCCAGGTCGCCCCAGCGCAGCTGGATCGGAATGTGCAGGCGGACGGGAACGGCGGTCCCGGCATCGTGGGATGCCGGGACCGCCGTGATGTCGATCTGGTCAGTCACGAGTCAGCTTGCGGTGCGCGGTGCGGTGCGGGCGAGCTGCCTCGGGGCCGAGACGTGCGATCTTGTTCTCCTCGTAGGCCTCGAAGTTACCCTCGAACCAGTACCACTGGTCGGGCTTCTCGTCGGTGCCTTCGTAGGCGAGGATGTGCGTCGCGATGCGGTCGAGGAACCAGCGGTCGTGGGTGATGACCACGGCGCAGCCGGGGAACTCGAGCAGCGCGTTCTCGAGCGAGCTGAGGGTCTCGACGTCGAGGTCGTTGGTCGGCTCGTCAAGGAGCAGCAGGTTGCCACCCTCCTTGAGCGTCAGCGCCAGGTTGAGACGGTTGCGCTCACCACCGGACAGGACGCCGGCCTTCTTCTGCTGGTCGGGCCCCTTGAAGCCGAACTTCGAGACGTAGGCGCGCGAGGGCACCTCGACCTTGCCGACCATCATGATGTCGAGTCCGTCGGACACGACCTCCCACAGCGTCTTGTTCGGGTCGATGTTCGCACGCGACTGGTCGACGTAGCTGATCTTGACCGTTTCACCGATCTTGAGGTCGCCGCCGTCAAGGGGCTCGAGGCCGACGATCGACTTGAAGAGCGTGGTCTTTCCCACACCGTTCGGGCCGATGACGCCGACGATGCCGTTCGGCGGAAGGCTGAAGCTCAGTCCGTCGATGAGCGAACGGCCATCGAAGCCCTTCTTGAGGTTCTTGGCCTCGATGACGACGCTTCCGAGGCGCGGCCCCGGCGGAATCTGAATCTCTTCGAAGTCGAGCTTCCGGGTGCGATCCGCCTCGGCCGCCATCTCCTCGTAGCGAGCAAGACGCGCCTTCGACTTGGTCTGGCGGCCCTTGGCGCTGGAGCGAACCCATTCGAGTTCGTCCTTGAGGCGCTTGGCGAGCTTCGCGTCCTTCTTGCCCTGGATGTCGAGGCGCTCGGCCTTCTTCTCCAGGTAGGTCGAGTAGTTGCCCTCGTAGCCGATGAGACGACCACGGTCGACCTCTGCGATCCATTCCGCGACGTTGTCGAGGAAGTACCGGTCGTGGGTGATCGCGATGACCGCGCCCTTGTACGACTTGAGGTGCTGCTCGAGCCAGAGCACGCTCTCGGCGTCGAGGTGGTTCGTGGGCTCGTCGAGGAGCAGCAGATCGGGCTTCTGCAGCAGGAGCTTCGCCAGCGCGACACGGCGCTTCTCACCACCGGAGAGCGGCGCGATCGCGGCGTCTCCAGGGGGCGTGCGGAGCGCGTCCATCGCCTGCTCGAGCTGGGAGTCGAGGTCCCATCCGTCCGCAGCGTCGATCTCTTCCTGCAGCGTGCCCATCTCGGCGAGCAGAGCGTCGAAGTCTGCATCCGGGTCGGCCATCTGCGCCGAGATCTCATTGAAGCGGTCGAGCTTCGCCTTGATGGCGATGCCGTCCTGGATGTTCTCCAGGACCGTCTTCGTCTCGTCGAGCTCGGGCTCCTGCATCAGGATGCCGACGCTGAAACCGGGCGTGAGCTTGGCCTCACCGTTGGACGGCGTGTCGAGACCCGCCATGATCTTGAGGATCGTGGACTTACCGGCACCGTTCGGGCCGACCATACCGATCTTCGCTCCGGGCAGGAATGCCATCGTCACGTCGTCGAGGATGAGCTTCTCGCCCACCGCCTTGCGCGCACGCACCATCGAGTAGATGTACTCTGCCACCGAAAACGCTCCTTCTGTTGGCGAACCGACTCTCCAGCCTACCTGTCCTGCTACCAGTCGATCGGCAGGGTCTCTCCCACAAGGCATCGACCTTCTGCGAGTTGACTCATCACGGTCGTGACCGGTTCTCCCGTGGAGGGGCCGACCTGACCCACGAGACACTCCTTCTCTCCCCAGCGCACGGAGAACTGCAGGCTCTCCGCAGGGTTCCCGACCGTCGATGTATCGGGCGTGACCTGCATCGCCTCTCGGGCGAATCCTGCCGCAGTGAGCGCATCGACGTACGCGCGGCTGGACACCGGCTCTGGTCCCGTCCACACCTGTTGCACGACTGCCGTGAAGAACGGCAGATTCTGAGCAGCCGTGCCCTCCGGCTGCAGGGCGGGTGCCGCGGTAACCTCGGACGCGCTCGGTGACGGTGATGCTTCCGGAGCGACGCTGGCGGACGGAGGCGCGGTCGAGGGCGCCTCTGGCGATGTGCATCCCGCCAGGACCAGCGTTCCCATCAGCGCCGCAGCGACAGCGACCGACGACAGTGGGCGTCGACGACGCATCGTGGAGTTTCGGATCACGCCACGAGTCTAGGCGTCGACGCCCGTCCGTCTCAGAAGGGCACCTCTGCTGGCTCGCGCTCGCCTCCCGCTGCGTCCTGCGTCGTGTCGAGAGCGAGCGGCACGTTGTCGTCCGATCGCGGCACCGCCCATGCGTCGTCGTCAGTATGGGCGGCGCTGTCCGACGTCTCGTCATTCTCGTTCTGGTCGTCGGCAGAGCGCTCACTCCGCGAGCGCGCATAGCGCACCGTGCCGAAGCGCAGGTCGGGCCCGATCGTGTCCGCCTCGAGATCCACGCTGGTTCCGCGTCGCCCGTTGCTCTCCCAATCGCGAACGCGCAGCTTGCCGCTGACGATCACGCTGTCGCCTCGCGCCAGCGACAGCTTGCCGTTGTCGGCGAGGCGTCGGAACGCCGAGACGCTGTACCAGTTGGGGTCGGTCTCGACCCACTGGCCCGTCTTGTTGTCGAAACGGCGATGATTGCTGGCCAGCCGGAAGTTGAGAATGCTCACACCGCTGGGGGTGATCGTGTGCTGCGGATCGGAGGCGATGTTCCCCACGATCGTCAAGAGGTCGTTCATGCTGTGCTCCTGTGTCTGTCGGTGTTCCGATGACACTCAGCGTGACGCCCCGCACAACGCGCTTCTCCCCCATCCACAGCATCTGTGGAGGACACAGCGGGCGCGGCGCCCGTGGAGAAGACGACGAAGGTTCAGACCTCGAGGTACTCAGCGAAACGCGCGCGCACCTTGTTGACCTTCGGGACCGCGACGGCGAGGCAGTACCCCTGCGTCGGGTTCTTTGCGAAGAAGTCCTGGTGGTACTCCTCCGCCGGGTAGAAGACGGTGAGCGGCTCCATCGTCGTGACAGGTTCGCCGTCCCAGACATCCGCGGCCCGCGCACGCGCCGCGGCGAAGACAGCCTCCTGCTCGGCGTCCTTGGGGAACATTGCGCTGCGGTACTGCGTGCCGATGTCGTTGCCCTGACGGTTCAGCTGGCGGGGATCGTGCATCGTGAAGAAGGCGTCCAGAATGACGTCGCCGGGGATGACGTCGGGATCGAACGTCACCGCGACGGCCTCTGCATGACCGGTGGTTCCGGTGCACACCGCCTCATAGCTGGGGTTCTCGGTGGACCCGCCGATGTAGCCCGAAACCACGGACTCCACACCACGCAGCGGCCGATAAGCAGCATCCAGACACCAGAAGCATCCGCCCGCCAGTACGTAGGTCTCCATCAGTTCCCCTTCTCTCGGTATCTCCACGCTACGCCGGTTTCGGCCCCTCAGGGCGAATGTCCGAGGCCCCGTTTAGCCTCGGCGCGAAAGGAGAATCCGATGATCCGCACACACACCACCCTTCACAGCCCCAGCGACGCACTGACGCTCACGCCCGCGCTGCGCTCTCCGAAAGAGCATCTCGTTCGCGCCGCCGAGAACCTCTGGCGCGTGCACGACGCCCACGATCGCATCATCGGACATCTCCGCACACTCTGGCACCCGCTCGGCGTGCGCTACCGCGCCGAGCGCCTGCATCTCGCGACCGGAACCTTCCGCTCGATCGGCGAGTTCTGGTCACCCGATGACGCTGTGAGCGCGCTGCGCGGCTAGTGCACGAACAGCAGCAGGACGGCAACGCCGATGAAGAGAACGCCGAAGACGCTGTTCAACACTCGCTGACCACGCACCGTCGCCGTCAGGCGCCGGAATGGCCGCGCCGCGGCCGCGAAGAACCCCCACATCACGATGACGTCCACGATCATCACGGTCACAATGAGAATGACGTACTGCGGCAGCTGCGGCTGGTCGAGCCGCACGAACTGAGGCACGAAGGCCAGGAAGAAGACGATGGCTTTGGGGTTGAGCAAGTTGACCCAGAGGCCCCGGCGCAGCATCGACCAGGCCCCTTCCGGGTCGCGGATGAGCTGACTGCCGTCCAGCACGACGGCGGTCGGCCTGCTCAGCAGCATCCGCACCCCCAGGTACACGAGGTAAGCGGCACCGAGATAGCGAATCGTCTCGAAGAGCACCGGTGACTTCGCAACGAGCAGGCCAACCCCGGCGGCGACGATGATGACGTGCACGATCAGGGCGAGCTGCTGGCCGATCACGCCCCAGATGGATCGACGCCATCCCTCATTCAGAGAGTTCGACATCGTGTTGATCGCGCCCGCCCCTGGCGTGAAGCTGATCACCAGGCACGCTGCAAGCAGCGACAGCCATGTCGTCCAGGTCATTCGTTCAGTGTATTCGCGCGAATACGCCGCCCATGCACGACGGGGCGGCGCGGTGCATCAACGCCGAAGGGCCCGAGCATGACGCTCGGGCCCTTCGTAGGTGGGGTGAGTAACGGGACTCGAACCCGCGACATCCGGCACCACAAGCCAGCGCTCTACCAGCTGAGCTATACCCACCATGTGCCCACCTCAGCGGGCAACAACAAGAGTCTATTACACGTTTGAGGCGAACTCTGACACAACGGTCTGCGACAGCTGTTTCGCATCATCGGACGTGGGCCCCGGCTCGGGCACGAAGACCGCGCGACGGTAGTACTGGAGCTCACGGATCGACTCGAGAATGTCGGCCAGCGCCCGGTGCCCGCCGTCTTTTGCCGGCGCCTGGAAGAAGACGCGCGGGTACCAGCGACGCGAGAGCTCTTTGATGCTCGACACGTCCACGTTGCGGTAGTGCAGCCACTGATCGATGTCGGGCATGTACTTCGCCAGGAACATCCGGTCGGTACCGATCGTGTTGCCGGCGAGCGGAGCCTTGCGCTCCTGCGGCACGAACCGGCGGATGTACGCGAGCACCTGCTCCTGCGCCTCGGCCAGGCTCACACCGCCAGGAATCTCGTCGAGCAGACCAGAGGTGCGGTGCATCTCGGTGACGAAGTCATTCATCTGCCCAAGGGCTGTTTCGCTCGCCTTGATCACGATCTGAAAGCCCGGGTCGAGTGGCCGCAGCTCGAAATCTGTGACGACGACGGCGATCTCGACGAGCTCATCGACGCTGAGATCGAGTCCCGTCATCTCGCAGTCGATCCAGACGAGGCGGTCGTTTTCTGCCGAGGAGATCATTCCGCAATCCTACTCAGCACGCCGACATCGCCCGGATCCGCTACCGTAGAAGCGCCCGCCTCCGTAGCTCAGGGGATAGAGCAGGAGCCTTCTAATCTCTTGGTCGCAGGTTCGAATCCTGCCGGGGGCACCCGTCCTACCTTGTCAGTTCCTGCGTGACGCTGATCACCGTGCGCACTCCTCTGGCCATCTCCGAAGTCGAGTGCATGTTCAGCGCCAAGTGCGTGCCACTCGCCTCATCGTGGAAGAGATAGGTCGAGAGCGATCCGATGTGCCCTCGCACTCGCGGCAGGCCACGGAGCAACGGAGAGAAGCCGCCGAATCTCAGCTCCATCATCCCGACACCGTAGTGGATGCCTGGACGCACACGATTGCGCACGTCGCCCATCAGCCCACGATGGGCGGCAGATACGAGCGTGCCGTCGTGCAGAGCGCGACTGAAGTCGAGGAAGCCCTGAGGAGTGGCTGCGACACCTCCGCCGGCCCAGCCGATGCTCAGCGCGTTCTTCTGGCTGACGTCGACGCTCCCCAGATAGCACGGACTCAGGCGCGCGTTGCGCAATGGCCAGCCGGGCAGGAAGGAGTCCGCCAGCCCCGCACGATCGAGCACTCGGGTTTGCACCGCATCCTCATATGGGCGCCCATCTCGCTCCTCAATGAGACGGCCGAGAACGGCAAACCCTGTGTCGGAGTAGCGGAACCGCTCTCCAGGACGAGCGAAGGGACGCTGCCGCTCTCGTGCGAAGTCGAGAAGTTCAGAGGGTTGCCACACACGGTCCAGATCAGCGCGAAGCACCTCCCGAAAGGATGGCCCCGAAATGCTCCTGCCCTCGTAGTAGTCATCCGCGCCAGACTCGTGACACAGGAGCTGCAAGATCGTCGGCGCCGGGGCATCGGCGTGAAACAGGCCAGCGATCTCCTGGGATCCCACATGCCGATCGATACCGTCGTCCAGCCGGATATGCCCCTCCTCGACGAGCTGCAGGACGGCGACGGTGGTGTAGAGCTTGCCAATGCTCGCGCCGTGAAAGGGAGTCACCTGGTCGCCATAGGTATAGACATCGTCGCCACGTTGCACACGCAACTGGGGTGCTCCGAGCGCCCCGCGTCGACGGGTGAGCCTGTCAAGGCGACGATCGAGACGTCGTGCAAGATCGGAAAAGGTCATGGCGGGGCTCCTGCTCCTCAACTGATAACATTACTTCTCGTAATATAGCGTCAAGAAATATTGAGGGAGACTTCATGTCATTCGTCGTGCTCGGCTTGCTCATGATCGTGGGACCGCAGACCGTCTACACCCTCAACAAGCTCTTTCAAGAAGGCGTCTCGCTCTTCTACTCCGCGAGTCTCGGATCACTGCGCAGCGCCGTCACCCGACTCCTCGACGAAGGACACGTTGCCTGCGAGGAGTCCACCAGCAATGGCCGCGCAAAGAAGACCTACTCGATCACTCCGAGCGGCCGCGCCGCGTTCCAGTCCTGGATGACGGCTCCGATCACGGAGCGCGACCTGCAAACCGCCGCACTTGCGCGGTTGTACTTCCTCGGTGCCATCGAAGACTCCTCTACCCGCAGAGGCATTCTTACGGGGATCGCAATGCGCGCCGCAGCCGATCACGCCCGCCTCACCCAGCTCGCGACCCTGGTGGATGCGACCTACATTCCTGAGGAATACGCGGATCTCGCGTTCTACCAGCGCCAGACACTCGAATTCGGCCTGCGCACTTTCTCGTTCGGCCATGAGTTCTTCTCTGCACTCCCTGATGCGGCGCCCACGACTCCTCGTACCCCGTAACGCCCATTACCGTTCTCTCGCGCGTCGCGATACCCCCTTGTCGCGAGATGCTGCTCTGCGCCATGCTCATCAGCAGCCCGCTCACCACGCGCGGACACTCGGCCTCTTGGCCGCATGGGAAAAGGAGCAGCACATGGGAATCGGATCGGGAATCGTCCTCTTCGTCCTCGGGGCCATCCTCGCCTTCGCGCTCAACGTCGAAGTGGACTGGATCAACCTCGACCTCGTCGGCTACCTGCTGATGGGCGCCGGATTCATCATCTTCCTCATCTCGCTGGTGCTGTACTCGCGTCGCCGCACCACGAACACGCCGCCGGACATCATCGAGTAGACACTCGCGACGCTCTGCGCGGACGGCGGTCGAGCGCACCTCTGCGCTGGGTAGCATCGAAGATATGGCTACCCACCTTCGGCCGGCGTCCGCGCGGGATCTTGAACACCTCGCTGAAATCGAGCGTGCTGCGGACCAGCGCTTCCACGCGCTCTTCGGCGACGTCGGATGGGACGCTGCTTCCGGTGACGAGCGTGCCGCCCATCCCGGTTTTCTTCTCGTCAGCTCAGAAGAGCCGGATGGGCCCGCCGTCGGCTTCGTGCACGTCATCACGGCGGAAGAGATCGCGCACCTGGAGCAGCTCTCCGTCCATCCACACAACGAGCGACGCGGACACGGCACAGCGCTCCTGCAGGCCGCCGTCGACGAAGCAGCACGACGCGGCTTCGCGCACATGACCCTGCGCACGTACCAGGATGTGCCGTGGAATGCGCCGTTCTACGAGCGCCACGGTTTCGTCGGCTGTGCGACACCACCGGGCGACTTCTTCGAGGCGCTCATGACCGAGGAACGACGTCACGGCCTCAGTGATCTCGGGCCGCGCATCACGATGCGTGTTGACCTCACTCCCCCCGCGCTGAACATCGACGCCGAAGCCTTCGAAGCGATGGTCGTCGAAGAACTGGACAGACTCCCGGACGAGATGGTTAAGGACCTGGAGAATGTGGTCTTCGTCGTCGAAGATCGCCCCGAAGACGGCTCTCTCGATCTTCTCGGCCTCTACGACGGCCTCGCCCTCACCGAGCGGGGAGGCTACGGCATGGGCGAGCTGCCCGATCGCATTGTGCTGTACCGCGAACCGCACCTCGCCCAGTGTGCGACGGAAGAGGAGCTGCGCGACGAGATCCACACGACTCTCGTGCACGAGATCGCGCACTACTTCGGGATCGACGATGAGCAGCTGCACGAGATGGGGTGGGCATGACACCCCTGGCTTCCATGCCCACGGTCGTGCCGGACGTCGAGGAGGACCTCGATCTGCAGGCCGCGCCTGACCATCCGTGGGAGCTCGTCGTCTGGGACGACCCCGTCAACCTCATGAGCTACGTCGTACGCGTGTTCCGCACCTACTTCGGCTACTCGCGAGAACATGCGACACGCCTCATGCTCTCGGTGCACAACGACGGGCACGCTGTCGTCGCGACTGGTCCACGCGAACCCATGGAGGCGCACGCACAGGCCATGCACGATTTCGGGCTCTGGGCCACCGTCCGAAAGGCCGCCCAATGAGCGACACGCTGATGCTTCCGATCGCACACATCGAAGCGCGCAACCTGATCGACCTCATCGACCAGTTCACTGAGCTGCTCGACGATCCGGACGCCCACGCTGACCCCGGTGTGCAGAGGTTGACGCCGATCCTCTACCCAGACGACATCGCCGCGTCCGACGCGTTCGCAGCACTCACGAGCGACGATCTGCGCGGGCGCCGAAAAGCGGATGCGCACACGGTGCGCGCCTCGCTGTCCGCAGCTGCATCCGATCCCCTTGAAGAGGGCCATGAACTGGTCCCGGTGGATCTGGAGATCGACGCCGCAGGGCTGGATTCATGGATGCGCACGCTCACCGCACTGCGGTTGGTGATCGCCGAACGCCTCGGGATCGAGACCGAGGCCGATCACGACCCCAACGATCCGCGCTTCGGAGTCTACAACTGGCTGGGATACCGCCTGGAGACGCTGCTCGATGCTGCGGAGGAAGCGGGGATCTGAGCCCTACGGCACGTCGATGACGATCGTCGCGAGGCTACGCGGGTCGTCGCGGCGGATGTGGCGCTCTTCCTGACGAGCCCAGCGCTCCCAGTGCGGCCGATACGTGTCGCCGTCACGAGTGAGAGCGCGCGTGCGACGCACAGCATCCGGAGACTCCACCCACACCCGCACATCCGCGAGGCGTGCCGAACGAGGCGTGAGGATGCCGCTGCCCTCGACGATCAGTCCGCGATTCGGGTCGACCGCATGGCTCTCCGCGTACTCACCGGCCACCCAGTCGAACCGCTGCCACGTGCTGTGCAGACCACGTCCGTGTGGATGCAGGATCAGCTCGCGCGCACGCTCGGACCCTTCGTCGAGACCGTCCCAGCCTGGATAGATCGAATCGAGGGCGATCGTCTGCGCGGGGGCGAGCAGCGGCCACGATTCGGACAGAAGCCGCGCGATCGTCGTCTTTCCGGCGCCACTGCGCCCGTCGATCACGACGACGGCGTTGGAGGCAGAGACCTCCTCGACGGCCGCGCGCACACGCGCGACACCGACCTCGATCGCCTCCCGAACCGGGTCTCGACTACTTCTTGAGTGCACGGATGATGCGCGCGAGCGCACGCCCAGTGACCCACACAAACGGCACAGCGACCGCCAGCAGCGAGACGAAGTTCGGCTCAAAGCGCAGGCCCTCTTCGCGACGGACATACACTCCCAGCGGAATCGCGACGCCGTATCCGCCCGCGCCTTCACCGCTGCCGGTGCCGTCCGGGCCTTCACCGCTGCCGCCACCGAAGCCCGAGACCGTCAGGGCGACGGGCGCGAATGCCGCACCATCCACCTCCTGGGTCTCGGCGTAGGCGCTCTTCACGCCGAAGGCTGCGGCATTCTTGCCAAGCTCAAGTGCAATATGAGGCATGCCCCCACGCTAACCCACGGTGCGCCTCGCCGCTACGACGAGACACCATGATCAGTCGAGACCGTGGGCTCTCGGATGCTGCGGGGCGCCACGCCCCTCCCCTGTTCCGACGTGCCGTGCGCGCGTGATCATGCGTGCACCGAAGCGAGCGCGCGCATCGTCGAGCGCGCCCTCGATACGCCGCCATTCGGCATCGTCGTCCCAGAGCGCGCTCACGCCACCGGACTCGCGAAGTCGTTCCGCGCGCACGCCGATGAGCCGCACCGGGTCACGGCGATGCACATGCTCAAGCAGTCCCTGGGCGTGCTCTCCCATGCGCTGCCCCACAGAGGTGGGCTCACTGAGCGTCTGTGAGCGCGTCACCGTGGTGAAATCAGCAAAGCGCACCTTGATCGCGACAGCGCCCGCCTCCCAGCCTGCCCGCCGCAGGCGCGTCGCGACGCGGTCGGCGAGACGCAGCAGTTCCGAACGCAGGAACTCTCTGTCGTCCACGTCGTGATCGAAGGTCTCTTCGTGCCCGATGCTCTTCTCGACGCGGGTCGTCTCCACCTCACGCGCGTCTTCTCCTCGGGCAAGAGCCTGCAGTCGCACAGCGGATGCGGCGCCCACCGCACGTTCGAGCACGTCCGGAGCAGTCAGGCGGACATCGGCGATCGTGCGGATCCCCCGGGACTCGAGCGCTTCGGCGGCCTTGGGACCGACACCCCACATCGCACGCACCGGACGCGTGTCGAGGAAGCGCTGAGTCGCGGCCCCCGGAATGATAAGCAACCCGTCGGGTTTGGAGAGTGTCGACGCCATCTTGGCGACGTGCTTCGTGCTCGCGACACCGACGCTGCACGTGATCCCGACCTCGCTCTGCACCCTTCTGCGAATCAGCTGAGCGATCTCGCCCGGCGACCCCCAGAGCCGGCGCACGCCCCGCACATCGAGGAATGCCTCGTCGATCGACAGTGGCTCGACGAGCGGGGTGATGGACTCGAAGATCTCCATGACGTTCGCGGAGATCTCTTGGTAGCGCGGAAAATTCGGGGGCACGATCTTCGCGTGCGGACACAGACGCAGGGCCTGGCCGACCGGCATCGCCGCCCGAACACCGAAACGGCGCGCCTCGTACGACGCGCTCGACACGACCGATCGCCCGTCGGGAGCGCCGATGATCAGAGGAAGTCCGCGCAAAGAGGGGTCGTCGAGCACCTCCACAGCGGCATAGAACGCATCCATGTCGACGTGGAGGATTCCCGTGTCGGTATCGTCCGCTCCCGGAGGCGAGACGATGCGCCCACTGCCGTCACCGCGTCCCATGCATCCATTCTCCTCGGCCCCACCGACATTGCGCCGCCCTCACGTGCAGAGACCCCGCTCCACCGCCGTATCCGGAGCTGCCGACATCAGCAGCTCCGGATACGAGCGGGGAGAACGGGGTCTCGAAAGCAACAGCTCTTACTGCGCGGCACGCTCCAGGACCAGCTCACGGACGCGCGCGGCATCCGCCTGGCCCTTCATCGCCTTCATCACAGCGCCGATGACGGCACCTGCGGCCTGCACCTTCCCGTCCTTGATCTTGGCGAGCACGTCGGGCTGGCTTGCGAGCGCCTCATCGATCGCCGCGATCAGCGCACCGTCGTCCGAGACGACCGCGAGACCGCGGGCGTCGACGACCTCCTGCGGCGTGCCCTCACCGGCGATGACGCCTTCGAGCACCTGGCGGGCGAGCTTGTCGGTCAGCGTTCCCGCGTCGACGAGGCCCTGCAGAGCGGCGACGTTCGCCGGGCTGATCAGGTCGGCAGCGGCCTTCTCCTGTGCGTTGGCGAGGCGGGTGATCTCACCCGTCCACCACTTGCGAGCTGCGGCAGGAGAAGTGCCCGCGGCGATGGTCGCCTCGACCTCGTCGAGCAGACCGCCGTTGCGGACATCCTGGAATTCGAGATCAGTGAACCCCCAGTCCGCCTTCAGCCGGCGACGACGAGCGATCGGCTGCTCCGGCAGAGCCGCACGCAGCTCTTCGACCAACTCACGCGACGGCTGCACGGGGAGCAGGTCGGGCTCCGGGAAGTAGCGGTAGTCATCGGCATCCGACTTCGGGCGACCCGGCGAGGTCGTGCCCGTGTCTTCGTGCCAGTGACGGGTCTCCTGCGTGATCGTTCCGCCGTCGGCGAGGATCTGCGCCTGGCGCTGGATCTCGTAGCGCACGGCGCGCTCGACCGAGCGCATCGAGTTGACGTTCTTCGTCTCGGTGCGGGTGCCGAGCTTCTCGTCTCCTCGGCGACGCAGCGACACGTTCGCATCGCAGCGCAGGTTACCGCGCTCCAGACGAGCCTCCGAGATGCCGAGGCCGCGCACGATGTCGCGGATCGCGGCGACGTAGGCCTTGGCGTACTCGGGCGCGCGGTGCTCGGCGCCGAAGATGACCTTCGTCACGATCTCGACGAGCGGCACACCGGCACGGTTGTAGTCGACGAGCGAGTACTCCGCCCCCTGGATGCGACCGGTGGCCCCACCCATGTGAGTGAGCTTGCCCGCGTCTTCTTCCATGTGTGCACGCTCGACGGGGATGGTCACGAGCGTGCCGTCCTCGAGCTCAACCTCGACAGACCCCTCGAAGGCGATCGGCTCGTCGTACTGAGAGATCTGATAGTTCTTGCCCAGGTCCGGGTAGAAGTAGTTCTTGCGCGCGAAGCGGCTCGACTCGGCGATCTCGCAGCCCAGTGCGAGACCGAGGCTGATCGACGAGCGCACGGCCGTCTCATTGACGACGGGGAGTGAGCCGGGCAGGCCCATGTCGACGGGCGCGATCAGCGTGTTCGGCTCGGCCGCGTGGTACTTCTCATTGGCCGGGTTGGGGGCATCCGAGAACATCTTGGTCTCGGTGTTGAGCTCGACATGCACCTCGAAGCCGAGCACGGGCTCGAACAGCTCAAGGGCCTTGTCGTAGTCCATCAGCTTGACGGCGGCCATCAGCGCTTTCCTCCCAGGAGCTCGGGGGCACGGTTCAGCAGTGGTCCACCCCAGGCGTCTTCGAGCACCGTCTCCAGAGCAGCGCCGACGCGGTAGAGGCGTGCATCTTCACGCGCAGGTGCAAGGAACTGGATGCCGACGGGCAGACCGTCATCGGATGCGAGACCCGACGGGATCGAGATGCCGGGGACGCCCGCGAGGTTCGCGGGGATCGTCGTGACATCGTTGAGGTACATCTGCAGCGGGTCGTCGAGACGCTCGCCAAGACGGAACGCCGTGGTCGGCGCCGTCGGTGTCGCGATGACGTCCACCTGCGCGAAGGCGTTCGCGAAGTCCTGCTGGATCAGCGTGCGCACCTTCTGGGCGCTGCCGTAGTAGGCGTCGTAGTAGCCCGCAGACAGTGCGTAGGTGCCGAGGATGATGCGGCGCTTGACCTCGGGACCGAAGCCCGCGTCGCGCGTCGCCGACATGACGTCTTCCACGGTCGGGGTGCCGTCGGGCGTGACGCGGAGACCGAAGCGCACCGAGTCGAACTTCGCCAGGTTGCTGGATGCCTCAGCCGGAAGGATCAGATAGTAGGCGGCGACCCCGTACTCGAAGTTCGGGGCTGAGATCTCGACGATCTCTGCGCCCTGCGCCTCCATCTTCGCGAGCGCGTCACGGAACGATGCGGCCACACCGGGCTGGAAACCCGAATCGGGCAGTTCGCGGATGACGCCGACCTTGAGTCCCTTGAGCACGTCGCCCCGTGCGCCCTCGCGGGCGGCGGCGGCGAACGACGGCCACGCGTCCGGGATCGACGTGGAATCCTTGGGGTCGTGCCCACCGATGATGTCGTGCAGCAGACCGGCGTCGAGCACCGTGCGGGTGACGGGACCGACCTGGTCGAGGCTGGAGGCGAGCGCGATCGAGCCGTAGCGGCTGACACCGCCATAGGTGGGCTTGACGCCCACGGTGCCGGTCACGTGCGCGGGCTGGCGGATCGATCCGCCCGTGTCAGATCCGAGCGCGAGGGGCGCCTCGAACGCGGCGACGGCCGCAGCCGATCCACCACCGGAACCGCCCGGGATGCGGTCGAGGTCCCAGGGGTTGTGCGTCGGACCGTAGGCCGAGAACTCCGTCGACGATCCCATCGCGAACTCGTCCATGTTCGTCTTGCCGAGCGGCACGAGGCCGGCAGCGCGCGCACGGGCGACGACGGTCGCATCGAACGGCGACATGTATCCCTCAAGGATCTTCGAGCCGCTGGTCGAGGGCTGATCGGTCGTGACGAGCACGTCCTTGATCGCGATCGGGACGCCAGCGACCGGGCCGAGCTCTTCGCCCGCGGCTCGACGACGATCGACATCGGCAGCAGCCGCGAGCGCACCCTCGTGCACGTGCAGGAAGGCGTTGACCTGAGGCTCGACGGCGGCGATGCGGTCGAGGTGCGCCTGTGTGGCCTCGACACTCGAGACCTCGCCGGCGGAAAGCTTCTCGGCCAGCTCTGCAGCTGACCAGCGGATGATGTCGCTCACTGCTCTTCTCCCAGAATCGCGGTCACGCGGAAGCGCCCGTCTGCCGAGTCCGGCGCGTTCTGCAGCGCCTGCTCCGGGGTCAGCGGCTGGCCGACCACATCGGGGCGGAAGACGTTCTGCATGGGGATCGGGTGGCTCGTCGCAACGACGTCAGCGGTCGCGACCTCAGACACCTTGGCGATGTTGTCGACGATCGCGTCGAGCTGCCCGGTGAGCTGAGTCACCTCCGCATCGTCGAGCTGGATACGCGCGAGCACGCCGAGATGACGCACGAGTTCAGGGGTGATTTCAGACACCGCCCCAGTCTACTCAGCGCACGTGCTCCTCCTGTCGCGGAATAGGCTGGTCACATGACGACGACGTACGACCCGCCTCGCCCCTGGATCGCCAGCTACGCGGCGGGTGTGCCCTCGGATCTCGCCGAGGTGACCGGCTCACTGATCGACATCGTCGACGCCTCGGTGCGCGACTATCCGGATGCTCCGGCGTTGGAGTTCTTCGGTCGGACGACGAGCTACCGGGACATGCAGGAGGCCATCGACCGCGCGGCCGCCGGTCTTCGTGATCGCGGTGTGCGCGCTGGCGACCCCGTCGCGATCGTGCTGCCCAACTGCCCCCAGCACATCATCGCGTTCTATGCCGTCCTCCGGCTGGGCGCCGTCGTCGTCGAGCACAACCCGCTCTACACCCCCCGCGAGCTGCGCAAGCAGTTCGAAGACCACGGCGCGACGCACGCGATCGTGTGGAGCAAGGTCGTCGAGACCGTGCAGGAATTCCCCGATGACCTCGCGGTGCGCAACCTCATCTCCGTCGACGTCACCCGCGCGATGCCCTTCGCGACGCGCGTCGCGCTCCGACTCCCCATCGCAAAGGCCCGCGAGTCCCGCGCCGCGCTGACGACCGCCGTGCGCGACGCCACATCGTGGGAGACGCTCCTCGCGTCCGAGCCGCTCCCCGCCTCGCATCCGCGTCCGCAGACAGACGACCTCGCGATCATCCAGTACACCTCGGGAACCACCGGCACCCCCAAGGGCGCGTCGCTGACACACCGCAACCTGCTCGCCAATGCCGCGCAAGCGCAAGCCTGGGTTCCCTCGATCACGCGGGGGAACGGATGCGTCGTCTACGCCGTACTCCCCATGTTCCACGCCTACGGGCTGACCCTGTGCCTCACCTTCGCCATGTCCATGGGCGCCCGTCTCGTGCTGTTCCCGAAGTTCGACCCTGATCTGGTGCTTGCCGTCATGAAGAAGCATCCGGCCACCTTCCTGCCGCTCGTGCCGCCGATCGCCGATCGTCTGCTCGCCGCAGCGAAGGAGAAGGGTGTGTCACTCGCGGGCACCGAGGTCGCAATCTCCGGAGCGATGGCACTGCCGCACGAACTCGTCGTTCCGTTCGAGAAGGCCTCCGGAGGGTTCCTCGTCGAGGGCTACGGACTCAGCGAGTGCTCCCCCGTGCTCATGGCCAACCCGGTCGCCGACAACCGCGTGCCGGGAACCGTCGGTCTTCCCCTGCCCGGCACGGAATGTCGGGTCGTCGACCCGGAGAACCCCGCCGTCGATGTCGAGCCGGGATCTGCGGGCGAACTCATCGTGCGTGGACCGCAGGTGTTCTCCGGCTACTACGGCAAGCCGGAGGAGACCGAAGCGGTCTTCGTCGACGGCTGGTATCGCACCGGCGACATCGTCACGATCGACGACGCCGGCTTCGTGCGGATCGTCGATCGCATCAAGGAGCTCATCATCACGGGCGGCTTCAACGTGGCTCCGACCGAGGTCGAGAACGCCCTGCGCCAGCACCCTCAGGTGATCGATGCCGCCGTCGTCGGCCTGCCGAGCGAGCATTCCGGCGAGGAGGTCGTCGCCGCGATCGTCGTCGAATCCGGCGCGGACATTGATGTCGAGGCGATCCGTGAGTTCGCCCGTGGCATCCTGACGCCCTACAAGGTCCCGCGCCGTCTCTTCGTCGTCGACGAGCTGCCCAAATCCCTCATCGGGAAGGTGCTGCGTCGACAGGTTCGCGAGCGCCTGCTCGCCCTCACGACCGGTTCCTGACCGCACGGACAGCAGAGAGGGTCTTCGGAGCGCTACCCTTGGGAAGTGACCCCTGAAGATGCAGTGCAGACCGAAGACCCCTCGGTGACCCCCGTGACCCCCGGATTCGAGGAGCTCGGCATCACCGGGTCTGTCCTCAAGGCCATTCGCGATCTCGGCTACGAGACGCCATCGCCCATCCAGGCGGCGACCATCCCGACGCTCCTGTCCGGCCGCGATGTCGTGGGCATGGCGCAGACCGGAACCGGCAAGACCGCAGCGTTCGCGCTGCCTGTCCTCGAGCGTCTCGACGTCTCGCAGAAGACGCCGCAGGCCCTCGTCCTCGCTCCCACGCGTGAGCTCGCCCTCCAGGTCTCGGAGGCGTTCGAGGCCTACGCGACCCACATGCGCGGTGTGCATCTGCTGCCCGTGTACGGCGGCCAGGGATACGGCGTCCAGCTGTCGGCGCTCCGCCGCGGCGTGCACGTGATCGTCGGCACGCCCGGACGCATCATGGACCACCTCGCCAAGGGCACCCTCGATCTGTCCGAGCTCAAGTACCTCGTGCTGGACGAGGCCGACGAGATGCTCAAGATGGGCTTTGCGGAAGACGTCGAGCAGATCCTCGCCCAGACGCCCGTCGAGAAGCAGGTCGCCCTCTTCTCCGCGACGATGCCGCCGCAGATCCGCCGGCTCGCGCAGCAGTACCTGCGTGACCCGGAAGAGATCACGATCAAATCCAAGACCGCGACGAACACGAACATCACCCAGCGCTACCTCGTGGTGTCGTACGCGCAGAAGGTCGATGCGCTCACCCGCATCCTCGAGGTCGAGAACTTCGACGGCATGATCGTCTTCGTTCGCACCAAGAACGAGACCGAGACGCTCGCCGAGAAGCTGCGCGCCCGTGGCTACTCTGCAGCCGCCATCAACGGCGACGTCCCGCAGGTCCAGCGCGAACGCAGTGTCAACCAGCTCAAGGACGGCAAGCTCGACATCCTCGTCGCCACTGATGTCGCCGCTCGCGGTCTCGACGTCGAGCGCATCAGCCACGTCGTCAACTTCGACATCCCCACCGACACCGAGTCCTACGTGCACCGCATCGGCCGCACCGGGCGCGCCGGGCGCACGGGTGACGCGATCAGCTTCATCACGCCGCGCGAGCGCTACCTCCTGAAGCACATCGAAAAGGCCACACGCCAGCAGCCGACACAGATGCAGCTGCCGAGCACAGAAGACGTCAACACGACCCGCCTCGCGCGCTTCGACGACGCGATCACCACAGCGCTCGCTGAGACGGCACGCATCGAGAAGTTCCGCGATGTCATCGCCCACTACGTGCGCAACCACGACGTGCCCGAGGCCGACGTGGCCGCTGCCCTCGCGGTCGTCGCACAGGGCGACAAGCCGTTGCTCCTCGACCCGGCGGACGACCCGCTTGCCCGCGCGGTGGAGTTCGACAACCGTCCGCCGCGTGAACGCAACGACCGCGGGGACCGCGGAACGCGTGAGCCGCGCACCGAGCGTCGCGGACGTGGCGACTACACCGCGTACCGCATCGAGGTCGGTCGTCGTCACCGCGTCGAGCCGCGCCAGATCGTCGGGGCACTCGCGAACGAGGGCGGCCTCGGGCGTGACGACTTCGGAGCGATCAACATCCGCCCGGACTTCTCCGTGGTGGAGCTTCCGACCAACATGGATCCTGCGGTCCTCGACAAGCTGCGCGACACCCGCATCTCGGGTCGACTCATCGAGATCAAGCCCGACCGCGGACCCGGCGCACGTCGCAGCGGTGGCCGCGAGGGAAGCTACCGTGACGGCGATCGCGGCGGTGACCGATACGGCGAACGTCGTGAGCGCCCGCGCTACGACCGTCCCTCGCGTGACGGCGGCGACGACCGCCCGGCACGCAAGCCGCGCCACAAGTACTGACTCCCCCGGTCCCCGCGCGGACAAGGAGTGAGGGCCGCACCGATCCGGTGCGGCCCTCATTCCTTCACGCGTGCGTATCGGATTCCAGCGTCTGTCTCACGTGCGCAGCGAGTCGCCCGATGTCGACCGGCTGCGACGTATCGACGTGAAGCGTCGTGAGTCCGGTGATCGGTGCGGCGACGCGCGCTGCAGCTTCCCAGTCGTCGATACGTGACGCGTCATCATGCACCGCATGCCGCACCCTCGTGAGGAATCGCTCGCGCATCACCTCATGTGGCGCCGAGCACCAGAGCTCGATTCCGCGCGGGGCACCCACCGATTCCCAGCCGCGGCGGAACCACTCTTCGTCGCGTCCCGTGAGCCAGACGGACTCGACCATCACCGTGCCGTCCAGCATTCCGACGATCCTCCAGAGTGCGTCGGTCGCAAGCGCACCGATGCTGCGCGTCGGCAGCGAAACGCTCACCGCATCGCCCAAGGCTTCCTTGATCGCATCCTTCGCAATCAATGGCACGCCGAGCGCTGCGGCGAGAGGCCGGGCGAGCGTCGTCTTGCCTGAACCGGCCATGCCGTTGATGACGATCAGTCGATCAGGCATCCAGCGCGTCGGGCCCTTCGGTGACGAGCACGTGGAACTGGGCGGCGTCGAGGATCCGGACCCCCAGCTCTTCGGCCTTCGCGAGCTTCGATCCCGCGCCGGGACCAGCGGCGACGAAATCTGTCTTCTTCGAGACACTGGATGCCGCTTTGCCGCCGGCCTTGATGATGGCCTCCT
The DNA here is from genome assembly GCF_016907255.1 of Microbacterium keratanolyticum. Taxonomy (NCBI): domain Bacteria; kingdom Bacillati; phylum Actinomycetota; class Actinomycetes; order Micrococcales; family Microbacteriaceae; genus Microbacterium; species Microbacterium keratanolyticum. The sequence continues at coordinate 149,586 of NZ_JAFBBQ010000001.1, forward strand.
GCGCACCCTCGCGGGTGTAGCCGTCGAGCGAGCCAGTTGCGACGACGGTGAGGCCGTCGAGCACACCGCCTTCAGCGGTTGCGGCACCAGGCCCGGGATGACCGGGCGTGGCCCACTGCACGCCGGCATCCGCCCACTTCTGGATGATCTCCTGGTGCCAGTCGACCTCGAACCAGTCGAGGAGCGAATCCGCGATGATCCCGCCGACGCCCTCGACCGCGGCAAGCTCATCCCGCGATGCGGCACGGATCGCATCCAGCGAGCCGAACCACTGGGCGAGTGCACGCGCGGCGACCGGGCCCACGTGCCGGATGTTCAACGAGACCAGCAGGCGCCAGAGCTCCTTGGTCTTCGCTTTCTCAAGCTCAGCCAGCAGCGTGATCGCTTGAGACGACGGCTGGGGGCCTTCGAGCCCCGACTTCTTCTCGGCGGAGGTCGGGTTGCGACGGAAGGGCGCACGGGTCTTGACGATCCCGTCTTCGTCCTGCTTCGGAAGACCCGTCTCCGCGTCCCGCACGAAGAGCTCGATCGGCACAAGCTGCTCCAGAGTCAGTCCGAAGAGCCCGGCTTCCGTTTCGAGCGGCGGAACAGCGGGGGACGTCGGCTGCGTCAACGCCGCGGCTGTGACCTCTCCGAGCGCCTCGACATCGAGCGCGCCGCGTGATCCGATGTGCTCGACGCGCCCGCGCACCTGCGCAGGGCAGGAGCGCGCGTTCGGGCAGCGCAGGTCGATGTCACCCTCTTTCATGGGACGCAATGTCGCGCCGCACTCCGGGCACTCGGTCGGCATCACGAACTCGCGCTCGGTGCCGTCGCGCTTCTCGACGACAGGACCGAGGACCTCGGGAATGACGTCCCCAGCCTTGCGCAGCACGACTGTGTCGCCGATCAGCACGCCCTTAGCCTTCACCACGTCTTTGTTGTGGAGCGTGGCCTGACGGACGACGCTGCCTGCGACGTGCGCGGGTGCCATCACGGCGAACGGCGTCGCGCGTCCGGTGCGCCCCACGGAGACGACGATGTCGAGCAGCGTGGTCTGCACCTCTTCGGGCGGATACTTGTAGGCGATCGCCCAGCGCGGTGCGCGACTCGTCATTCCGAGCTCATAGTGCAGCGCGAGCTCATCGACCTTGACCACGATGCCGTCCAGCTCGTGCTCGATGTCGTGCCGGTGCTCGCCGAAGTAGGCGACGAAGTCGGCCACCTCGTCGATCGTGTGGCAGACCTTGGTGTGGGGGCTAGCCGGAAGCCCCCACTCGACCAGAAGGTCATAGACCTCACTCTGCGCGGCGACCGGAGGATTCGGCCACGCGCCGATGCCGTGCACATAGAGCGCGAGAGAGGCGACGCGCAGCAGACCCGCTTCGAGCTCGAGGCCGTCTTTCTTGTCGAGTTGCTGTCGGAGTCCGCCACTCGCCGCGTTTCGCGGGTTCGCGAACGAGGGGAAACGCCTCGCGGCTGCTGCACGTGCCTTCTCTTCGTCGAAGGGCTGCTTGCTGCCTGTGCGCGCCTCCCAGCGGATCAGGGCGTCGGCGTAGGCGCGCTCACGGAAATCGGCCTGCGCTGCATTGAGCCGCTCGAAGGCGGCGACAGGGATGAACACCTCGCCGCGCACCTCGACGATCTCGGGGTGTCCTGTGCCAGCAAGTCGCTGCGGGATCTCAGGCAGACGCAAGGCGTTCTCGGTGACGATCTCGCCCACACGCCCGTCGCCGCGGGTCGCCGCGGAGGTCAGCACACCGTTCTCGTAGCGGAGGTTGATGGCGAGGCCGTCGATCTTCAGCTCGGTCAGCCAGGCGACATCGCGCCCCGCCGCGGCCCGCGTCTTGGCGGCCCAGTCACGCAGCTCGTCGAGCGAGAAGACGTTGTCGAGGCTCAGCATCCGCTCGGCATGCTCGATCGTGTCGAGTCCCGTGGCCTGTGCCGCGCCCACCATCTGCGTGGGTGAGTCCTGTCCCTGAAGCTCGGGGTGGAGACGCTCCAGCTCTTCGAGCCGGTGCATCCATCCGTCATAGGTGGCGTCGTCGACGACGGACGTATCGCGCCCGTAGTACGCGTCCTTCGCCTCGAGGATGCGAGTGGTCAGCTCGTCGGCCTCGACACGGGCGTCTTCCAGTGAGATGTAGTCCGGCACTCTGCAAGTCTACGAGCGGGCTCCGACATCGCCAGGGCGCCGCAGGCGCCCTCCGCCGCATACAGTGGCATCGTGACGACCCACACCCACGAGCTGACGTTCACTGCGACCGAGGCGCGCAAGCGATACCGCACGTGGTCTGATCGGGAGCCCGACCGTGAGTGGGCCTGTCTGACGGTTCTCGCGGAGCATGCGCCGGGTCTCGCGCCCCGCCCTCTGCGCCGCGGGAGGCTCGACGGCGCACCCACGATCGTCATGGAGCGACTCGCCGGCGAACCCCTGGGGGCCACTCCCCTGAACGGCGCGCAGACGACAAGCCTGGGGCGCGCACTGCGACGACTGTACAGCGTGCCACTGTCCGCCGCGCAGGCGCTCGACCTGGGAGAACGCCGCCTCGGCCCCTCCTCACTCAGGACCGAGCTGCGCCAGTGGGCGACCGGCCCCTACGATCTCAAGGAATGCCAGCACCCGCAACTGGTCGAGCGTGCACTGCGCGCCTCACGACAGTGGCTGGCAGACACACCCCAGGTCCCCGCACAGCTGTCCGTCCTCGGCATCGCAGATCTCAACCCCGCGAATGTTCTCTGGGACGGCAGCGTCTGTCGTCTCGTCGACTTCGAGGACGGCGGCCTGTCCGAACCCGCGTTCGAGCTCGCCGACCATGTCGAGCACCTCGCAGGTCGCGATGTCTACGACGCGGACACCCTCGTCGAGGCTGTCGGACTCACGAAGGACGAGAAGGAGCGCTTCGCCCATTGGCGGTGCCATTGGGCGATCTTCTGGCTCCTCATGCTGCTGCCAGGTAACAGCGGCTTCCTGCGAAATCCCCCGGGTACAACCGAAGCGCAGGCCGAACGGGTGCTGCGGATGCTCGCCGACGAACCGGGTCAGACGCCGGCGGGGACCGCCGAGACCGTGTGATCGATCGTGAACTGCCCCAGCACGCGCGTGCCGACGTAGATCACGGCCGACTGCCCAGGAGCCACGCCGTCCAGCGGCGCCTCCGGAATCACCCGGACTCCCGTCTCCGTCACGGAGGCGACCGCAGGAACGGGCTCCGCGTGTGCGCGGATCTGCACATGGCAGGCGAACTCGCTCTCCGTCGGGGCGGGACCAGCCCAGGAGAACCGCTCCCCCGAGATCTCCGCGATCGCGAGGGCTTCCTTGGGCCCGACGACGACGGTGTTCGACACGGGACGCACCTCGAGCACGAAGCGCGGCTTGCCGTCGTCCGCCGGGATGCCGAGCTTGAGTCCGCGACGCTGCCCCACCGTAAACGCGTGCGCGCCCTCGTGTGTGCCCACGACCGCGCCCGTGCGATCCACGATCTCGCCCTGCTCCGCACCGACCTTCTCCGCCAGCCACCCGCGGGTGTCTCCGTCGGGAATGAAGCAGATGTCGTGACTGTCGGGCTTCTGGGCGACGCTCAGACCGCGCGCCTCCGCCTCGGCGCGCACAAGCGCCTTGGAGGGCGTGGCACCGAGCGGGAAGTAGGTGTGTGCGAGCTGGTCTGCGTTGAGGACGCCCAGCACGTAGGACTGGTCCTTCGCCGCGTCGGAGGCGCGGTGCAGCTCGAGGCCGCCCTCGCCGTTCACGAGTGTGGCGTAGTGGCCGGTGCAGACGGCATCGAATCCGAGCTCGATCGCCCGCTCCAGGAGAGCCGCGAACTTGATCTTCTCGTTGCAGCGCAGGCAGGGGTTCGGCGTGCGACCGGCTTTGTACTCGGAGATGAAGTCTTCGATGACGTCGTCGCGGAAGCGCTCCGAGAAGTCCCAGACGTAGAACGGGATGCCGAGCAGATCAGCCGCGCGACGAGCATCCATCGCATCTTCGATCGTGCAGCAGCCACGGCTGCCGGTGCGCAGCGTGCCGCCCGCTCGCGAGAGCGCGAGGTGCACGCCGACGACCTCGTGCCCCGCCTCGACCGCACGTGCCGTCGCCACGGCGGAGTCCACGCCACCGCTCATCGCCGCCAGAATTCGCATGGATACCAGTCTACGAGCGTGAACCCGTGCGGGACCCGGATGCGCGGGCATAGGCATCCGCGATCACCGCGAGCACGCGCTCGATATCGTCCGCCGTCGACGTGTACCCCAGCGTGAAGCGCACGACGCTTCGGGCATCCGCTTCCGACCGACCCAGTGCCTGCACGACGTGCGATGGCTCCGCCACCCCCGCCTGACAGGCCGATCCTGCAGATGCCGAGATGCCCGACTGATCGAGCAGGAAGAGCAGGCTCTCACTCACGGCGCCGGGAAAAAGAAGATGCACGTTGCCCGGGATCCGGTGCTCGGGATCTCCCAGCAGTTCGACCTGAGGAATGCGCGCGCGGATGCCATCGGCCAACGCTGTTCGCAGGGCAGCGAGTCGTGCGGCCTCCAGTTCACGCTCGGCCTCGGCCTCTTCTGCGGCCACGGCGAAGGACGCAGCACCGGCGACATCCTGAGTTCCGGGCCGCAGCCCGCGCTGCTGGCCGCCACCGTGCAGGAGCGGTGCGAGCCGCGCACTGCGCGCGACGACGAGCGCACCCGTGCCGACCGGGGCGCCGATCTTGTGTCCGGCGACACTCAGCGCCACGAGGCCCACTCCCCCGGGCGCTGCACCGCGCAACTCTCGGAACGACACCGGCAGGTGTCCGAAGGCGGCGACGGCATCCAGGTGGAAAGGCACATCGTTCTCGGCGGCCGAGCGACTGAGCCCGCCCGCATCGTTGACGGTGCCGACCTCGTTGTTCGCGAGCAGCGCCGTTGCGAAGGCCGCACCGGGCAGTGCCTCAGCGAAGGCGTCAACGCGAATGTGTCCCTCGAGATCCAGCGGAACGGAGCGAACCTGCGAACCCGTCGCGGCGAGCGCTATCACCGTGTCGAGTGTGGCGTGATGCTCGCCATCCGGCATCACGATCGCGTCGCGTCCCTCTGCGCGCTGTCGCCAGAGGCCCGTGAGCGCAAGGTTGATCGCCTCGGTTCCCCCCGAAGTGAAGACGACTTCGATCGGCTCGCAGTCGAGCACGGCGGCGATGCGCTCGCGAGACTCTTCCAGCAGGCGGCGCACGGCCTGCCCCGCACCGTGCGTCGACGAGGCGTTCCCGACGATCGCCTGCGCCTCCAGCCAGGCGTTCGCCGCGCCGGGCCGGAGCGGTGTCGTTGCCGCGTGGTCGAGGTAGATGGTCACCCTTTCGATGTTACGGCGACTCCCCCGACGTTTATGCTGTCGTCCATGTGCCCCCATGCCCCCGCGACGATTCCCGACGACGCACGCCGGGAGGCGCTGTGCTCGCTGTGCGGCTCGGCGTTCGATGACCTGGGTGTGCGCGTCGTCGACGGTGTCGGCACGCTGCGGGTGTGGTCCAGCAACGCCACCGGTCTCGACCTCGTGCTCTTCGACGGCGCGGACGTGGACTGGGCGATCGCGGAACTGCGGTTCGAACAGGTGGGCGAAGGGGTCTGGGAGGTGCGCTCTCCGCAGCTCCATGTCGGAAGCAGGTATGCGATCAGGGTGACGGGTGCGCAGGGCGGCGGCAACTCGTTCCGACCGCACACGAACCTCATCGATCCGTACTCCCGCGGGCTCGTCCGTGCCGGCGGGCAGGATGACTGGCGCTCGGTCGTCGTCGACGACTCCTTCGATTGGGATGGCGCGCAGAAGCCGCGCACGCCGTTCGCGGACACCGTGATCTACGAGGGGCATGTCAAGGGCATGACCAAGCGGCATCCCGGGGTTCCTCCTGCACTGCACGGCACTTACGCGGGTCTCGCGCATCCCGCGATGATCGAGCACTTCTCGTCTCTCGGCATCACCGCCGTGGAGTTGCTGCCTGTGCACGCGTTCGTCTCCGAGCCCTGGTTGCAGCAGCGGGGTTTCCAGAACTACTGGGGTTACAACACCCTCAACTTCTTCACCCCGCATGCCGCTTACGCGACGACCGAGGCACGGCGATCGGGTCCGGATGCGGTGCTCCGCGAGTTCAAGGGGATGGTGAAGCTCCTCCACGAAGCCGGTATCGAGGTCATCCTCGACGTCGTGTACAACCACACCTCCGAGGGCGGTCCGAACGGTCCGCGCACCAGCCTGCGCGGCATCGACAACGCCCGCTACTACCGCCAGCTCGCGGACGGCGAGTACGTGGACACGACCGCGTGCGGCAACACACTGAACACGTCGACGGATGCGGCGGCGCGACTCGTCCTGGATTCGTTGCGCTACTGGGCAGAGGATCTGCAGGTCGACGGCTTCCGGTTCGATCTCGCCACGGCGCTCGGGCGCGATGCGACGCACACCTTCACGGCGTCGCATCCGCTGCTGCAGGCCATCCGGACCGACCCGTTGCTCGCCGAGACCAAGCTCATCGCGGAGCCCTGGGATGTCGGAACCGGTGGCTGGCAGACGGGCAACTTCGGCCAGGGCTGGCACGAGTGGAACGACCGCTATCGAGACCGCGTGCGCAACTTCTGGCTGAGCGACATCGACTACGCGCGTCGCGCGTCCACCGCGCCCGTCGGCATCGGAGGCTTCGCCACCCGCCTCGCCGGATCATCGAACACCTTCTCGAGTGAGCGCGGCCCGCTCGCGAGCGTGAACTTCGTCACCGCACACGACGGCTTCACGCTCCGGGATCTCGTCTCGTACAACGTCAAGCACAACGAGGCCAACGGCGAGGAGAATCGCGACGGCGCCGAGATGAACCGCGCCTTCAACCACGGGGCTGAGGGCCCTACGCAGGATCCCGTGATCGAGGCGACGCGGCGTAAGGCGATGCGCAACCTGATGGGGACGCTCCTGCTCTCGGCGGGTGTGCCGATGATCACCGCGGGCGACGAGACGGGACGCACACAGCAGGGGAACAACAACGCCTACTGCCACGATTCGCCGCTGACCTGGCTCTCCTGGGAGCACGAGGAGTGGCAGGAGTGCCTACGCGCGCACGTGGCCACGCTGACCCGACTGCGACGCGAGAATCCCGCTCTGCGCCCTGCGCGGTACGCGCGGCTGGGCGAGGAGACACCCGGCGCGAGTGAGATGTCATGGTTCGACCAGTCCGGCACGACCATGTCGATCGAACAGTGGACGGATGCCTCGCACCGCACGCTCCAGTACCTGGCGGTCGAAGACACCGGCGAGAATCCGAACCGCGTGCTTCTGATCGTGCACGGCGTCGAGAGCGCGATCGATGTGACGCTGCCGACGACCTCTGATGCGACCCGCTATGTCTCCCTGTGGTCCAGCGCGGACGAGCGTCCCAGTGCTGTCGAGAGCGTGCATGCGCCCGGTGACGTGATCGCTGTGCCGGGAACGTCCATGCGCCTGTTCCGGGTGGAGTGAACACTCCGTTTTCACTCCCCGCGGAGCGCCCCGGAGAGGTAGGTTCAGGGTGTGGCCGTACGCACCGCTTCTCGTCCTGCTGCAGCGACTCTTCGGAGCCCTGCAGAGATCCCTCTGCGGGCCGCTGGCTCCGCTGACTCTCCTCTGCGAACGCCTCGCATCCCCCTGAGCGACGCACAACCTTCGGCCCCCGGCGGTTTCGCGCCGAAGGCCTTCGCCGGCGAAGTGGTGCCGTTCCGGGTCGTCGCATTCCGTGAAGGGCATGATCTCATCGGCGTGCACGTGCGGCTGCGCGATGCCGGAGGTCACGAGAGTCTGCACCGCCTGCGGCCGCTCGCCGATGGGACGGATCGCTGGGAGGCGCTCATCGCGATCGACGCCACGGGCACCTGGTCGTTCCGCTTCGAGAGCTTCGCCGACGACTTCGCAACCTGGGCCCATATGGCGCAGGTCAAACTCGCTGCCGGCGTGGATGTCGATCTCACGCGGATGCAGGGCGGCGAGCTGCTCGCGCGTGCGGTCACGGAGCGCACGCGTCCCACCGCCGAGCGTTCGCGGATCAAGAAGTACGCGGCGCTGCTTGCGAACGCGGATGCCAGCGCAGACAGCATCCTCGCAGTCGCCGACGACCCGGCCCTGGCGTCCGTGTTCTCGCAACGGCCGCTCTCGTCTCTCGAATCGGCGGGCGACTGGCATCAGCTGCGGGTCGAACGGGAGCGCGCCGGTGTCGGAGCCTGGTATGAGTTCTTCCCCCGTTCCGAAGGCGCACGGCTTCGCGCAGACGGCACGATCGCCAGTGGCACCTTCCAGACCGCAGCCGCTCGCCTCCCCGCTGTCGCGAAGATGGGCTTCGATGTGCTCTACCTGCCGCCGATCCACCCGATCGGACGCACGCATCGCAAGGGCCCGAACAACACACTCATCACCGCTCCGGGAGATCCCGGTTCACCCTGGGCGATCGGTGCGGCCGAAGGCGGCCATGACACCGTGCATCCCGACCTCGGCACGCTCGACGACTTCCGTGCGTTCGTGCGCACGGCGAACGACCTCGGAATCGAGATCGCGCTCGACCTCGCACTTCAGGCCTCGCCCGATCATCCCTGGGTCGCCGCGCATCCGGAGTGGTTCACGACGCTTCCCGACGGCACGATCGCCTATGCGGAGAATCCGCCGAAGAAGTACCAGGACATCTACCCGCTGAACTTCGACAACGACCCCGAAGGCCTTGCCGCTGAGGTGCTGCGCGTCGTCGAGCACTGGATCACACAGGGTGTGCGGATCTTCCGCGTCGACAACCCGCACACCAAACCGCTGCAGTTCTGGGAATGGCTCATCGCCACGGTGACGGCCCAGCACCCGGGCGTCGTCTTCCTCGCGGAGGCGTTCACGCGTCCCGCTCCTCTCCGCGCCCTCGCTGCCGTGGGCTTCCAGCAGAGCTACACCTACTTCACCTGGCGCAACACGAAGACCGAGCTGGAGGAATTCCTCACCTCCCTGGCTTCCGACACCGCCGACTACCTGCGCCCGAACCTCTTCGTGAACACTCCCGATATCCTCACCGAGTATCTACAGTTCGGCGGACGCGCCGCGTATCGGATCCGTGCGGTGATCGCCGCGACAGCTGCGCCGCTCTACGGTGTGTACGCCGGATACGAACTCGTCGAGAACATCGCGCGCCCCGGGTCGGAAGAGAACATCGACAACGAGAAGTACGAGTACAAGATCCGCGACTGGGCCGCCGCAGAGAGGAGCGGTGACTCGCTGGCCCCGCTCCTGCAGAGACTCAACGAGATCCGCCGTGCACACCCTGCGCTACGGCAGCTGCGCAACCTCGCCATCCATTGGAGCGACGACGACGCGGTGCTGGTGTACTCGAAGCATCTCGACGCCACGTTCACCGGCACGGGCCAGGATGACACCATCATCGTCGTCGTGAACGTCGATCCTCATTCGGTGCGGCAGACGACTGTGCACCTCGACACCCGCCTGTGGGGTGTGGAACCCGGTGACCCCTTCGAGGTCGAAGACCTGCTCACCGGTGCGGTCTGGCAGTGGAGCGATCACAACTACGTCCGGCTCGACGCCTTTGCCGAACCGGCACACATTCTGCGAGTAAGGGAGCAGAGATCATGATCAGCATGGAGTCCTCCGTCTTCGAATCCGTCGCCGCGGGTACTCATCACGATCCGCACGCGCTGCTCGGCGCGCACCCTCACCTCGACGCCGTCGGTCGACCGGGCACCGTCATCCGCGTCCGACGTCCGCTCGCGGAGTCCGTGACCGTCCTTCTCGACTCCGGCGTCACCGTGCATCTCGATCACATCGAAGGTGGCATCTGGGAGGGTCTCCTGACCGGCCCCGCCGGGCGCTATGACGTACTCACCCATTACGCGGACGGTGCGGAGTGGCGCGCGGGCGACCCGTACCGGCATGCGCCGACGATCGGCGAACTCGACCTGCACCTCATCATCGAAGGCCGGCACGAACGGCTTTGGGAGGTGCTGGGCGCACACCCGCGCGTGATCGACGGTGACGCCGGCACCGCCTTCGCGGTGTGGGCGCCGAACGCTCAGGCGGTGCGCGTCGTCGGCGATCACAACGATTGGAACGGCGAACTGCACTCGATGCGATCGATGGGGGCCAGTGGCGTCTGGGAGCTCTTCGTTCCGGGCGTCGAGGTCGGAGCCCGCTACAAGTACGAGATCCGCACCCGCGCCGGTGAGTGGATTCTCAAGGCGGACCCGCTGGCGCAGCTCGCGGAGACGCCCCCGGCCACCGCATCCGTCGTGACGCGGTCCGAGCATCTGTGGCGGGATGGCGCATGGATGACCCGTCGAGCAGCCACGCACGCCGTCGGACAGCCGCTGTCGATCTACGAGGTGCACCTCGGATCCTGGCGCCCGGGGCTCGGCTACCGCGACCTCGCGGACGCCTTGATCGAGCACATCACCACGACCGGGTTCACGCACGTGGAGTTCATGCCCGTCGCGGAGCATCCCTTCGGCGGCTCCTGGGGGTACCAGGTGTCGGGCTACTACGCGCCGACGCGTCGGTTCGGCGACCCCGACGATCTGCGCTATCTCATCGATCGGATGCACCAAGCCGGCATCGGCGTCATCCTCGACTGGGTTCCGGGGCACTTCCCCCGCGATGCGTTCGCCCTCGCACGTTTCGACGGCGAACCGCTCTACGAGCACCCCGATCCGCAGCGCGGTGAGCACCAGGACTGGGGCACGCTGATCTTCGACTACGGGCGCGCAGAAGTGCGCAACTTCCTCGTCGCCAACGCGCTCTACTGGCTGGAGCAGTTCCACGTCGACGGGCTCAGGGTCGACGCCGTCGCATCGATGCTGTATCTCGACTACTCCCGGAGAGATGGCGAGTGGACCCCGAACGTGCACGGTGGACGCGAGAACCTGGAGGCGATCCACTTCCTGCAGGAGGTCAACGCGACCGCCTACCGCAAGCATCCGGGGATCCTGATGATCGCCGAGGAGTCGACGAGCTTTCCCGGCGTCACCTCGCCCACCGACCGGGCAGGTCTCGGCTTCGGCTTCAAATGGAACATGGGCTGGATGAACGACTCGCTGGAGTACATCGCGCGAGACCCGCTCTACCGCGGCCACCACCAAGGCGAGATGACCTTCTCCTTCGTGTACGCCTTCGGTGAGAACTACGTTCTCCCGATCAGCCATGACGAGGTCGTGCACGGCAAGGGCAGCCTGCTCAGCAAGATGCCCGGGGATGCGGCGGCGAAAAGAGCGAACCTCCGCGCCTTCCTCGCGTACATGTGGGGGCATCCAGGAAAGAAGCTGCTGTTCATGGGTCAGGAGTTCGGACAGCTCTCCGAGTGGGCCGAAAGCCGGAGCCTCGACTGGTGGCTGCTGGACCAGCCCGCCCATGCGCAGCTGCAGAGCTTCGTGGGCGAACTCAACCGCTCCTACCGCGCGCACGCGCCGCTCTGGGAGCGCGACAACGACGGCCACTGCTTCTCGCGACTCGGGGGCCCCACTTGGGACGCCAGCGTGATCGCCTTCAGCCGCCGCGACGCGCACGGTGGCAAGGTCGTCGTCGTCAGCAACTTCGCCGGCGTCGCCCACACGGGCTTCGCCCTCGATCTGCCCCTCTCGGGCACCTGGCGGGAAGTCCTCAACACCGATGCCGTCGAGTACGGCGGCTCGGGAATGGGCAATCTCGGCTATGTGTACGCGCACGAAGAAGACAACGGCACAGCGCGAGCCACGCTCACTCTGCCGCCGCTGTCCACGCTGTGGCTGCGCTACCAGCGCGATCCGCACGTGCCTTCGCCGACGCGGTCGTGAGAAGGGTCAGAACAGAAGCGAGGTGAGGCGCTGGCGGGCCTGGCCCACACGCGGGTCTGCCTCGCCGATCAATCCGAACAGTTCTACGAGGCGCTCGCGGATGCGCGTGCGGTCGTCAGCGGATGCCGCGGCGAAGAGATCGAGAAGACGACCGAAGGCATCACCGACGTGGCCGCCTGCGATGTCCATGTCGGCCACCGCGAACTGCGCGTCGACATCCTGAGGTGCGTCAGCTGCGGCGGCGCGCACTGCACCGAGATCGAGCCCCTGCGTGCGGTGCAGCAGACGAACCTGGCCGAGACCCGCCCGTGCGTCTTCGTCCCGGGGGTTCTCCGCGAGGGCCTGCTCGTACGCGGTGATCGCCGCGGCATAATCGCCAGCCTCGATCGCCGCGAACGCAGCCGCATGCAACGGGGGCATCGGAGCCTCATCAGGCTCCGCAGACGCATCCTGCTCTCCTGCCGCAACCGGAACGGTGCCAGACACGCCGTGCTGCGCGGCGAGCTCGAGAAGCTGTCCGAAGACCTGGCGGACCTGCTCTTCAGGCACTGCTCCCGTGAACAGCGGAACGGGCTGACCGGCGACCAGTCCGACCACCATGGGGATCGACTGCGCCCGGAAGCTCTGCGCGAGCTGCGGGTTCGCGTCGACGTCGACCTTCGCCAGCAGCACGCGGCCGGCGAGTTCGGTGACCACCTTCTCGATGATCGGGCTGAGCTGCTTGCACGGACCACACCACTCGGCCCACAGATCTACGACGACCGGCACGCGACGGGACAGCTCGAGAACCTGTCCGAATGTCGCATCCGTGACATCGAAGACAAGCGGGAGTGCCGCTTCGCCGTCGGGCGCGGAGACCGGTGCCGAAGACGGCGCAGGACGGTTGCGCAGCGATGACAGGTCGACGGCGCCACGCAAAGCGGCGGGCGAGATCTCACTCACGGGATTACCTCCACAGACAGAAGCTCCTGCGACACCGCAAGGAGCTGCACCTGCGCGCTGGACCCCTGCGCAGGCACCGAGAAGAAGAGCTGCATGCCGTAGGTGGTCACGAAGCCCTTGGACGACGATTCGACACCCGTGAGCGCCTTCGCCGGCGCGTTGTTGCCCACACGGATGTCCACGCCCTCCTGCGTGGGGACGATCGACTGCGAGTCCTTCAGAGAGACCGCGACGATCGCACCGCTGTCGATGCTCGCCAGCGCCATCGGCACATCACCGGTCGGCGAGAGGTCGAACGACATCGCAGACGTCGTGGCGGCGTTCGCATCGGCGAGTGCCTGCACGATGGCGGCTCGGCTGTCGCGAATCGTCGTCGCGAAGTCGTGGACGCCCTTGTCGAAGAGCTCGTAGGCGGGGCTGGCCTCATTCTCGTCCACGACGCTCGCGAATGCCTCTGCAAGCGCATCAGGTGCGACGACGAGGAATGGCGAGTCCGGCGGGGTCAGCTTGGCACCGAGCCATGCCGGCGGAAGATCGGGCAGTTCCGCGGAGGCCTGCATCTCTGCGAGATAGGTGATCTTGTAGTTTGACCACGGGTTGTCCTGCGTCATCGTGAGAATCACCGGCGGCACCGTCTCGTCGCTGCCTGCCTCGGCGAGCATGAGCGTCGTGCGGGGCCAGCCGTCGAAGGCCTGCGGGACCAGGATCCGGATCTTGTCCGAGGGGATGGCAGAGGGGGCCACGTACTCGGGCACCGAAGCGCGCACGAGGTAGTCCGTCTGACGCTCGGCCAGCGCGGATCCCGTCAAGCGCGTCGCGGCCAACTCGGCGTTGAGAGTTTCGTCTGCCTCTGCGACCGTGGCCGAGAGGTTCTCGAGCACGCGTGCCGCCTGCGCTTCTGTCATCACCGGAGCCTGCTGGTCTTCCGGGGTCACGACCGTCGCGGTCGGCGATGGTGATGGCGAGGATGCCTGCTGCGGCCACGCGTCCGGGGTGCATCCGGCCAGCATCGCGGTGGTGACGGCGAACACCGGCACGGCGAGCAGAGCCCGGCGACGCGGGAGCCGCGCCCGGTTCTGCTGGGTCTTGGCGCCGGAGTCGGTCTGGCCCTCGCCCGTCGTCGACGCGCCCTCCTCCAGCTCAGCGTTGTCGCGCGCGACGTCGATCGGCTCCGTCGGGGGCAGCGGCGGCGGCCCCTTACGGCGTGGCCCGCGCCCACGGCGGGAGTGGCGGATGGCGAGGACATAGAGAACGAGACCGGCGGCCATGATGATGCCACCCGCGACCATGAGCGGACCGGCGAAGGGCGTTCGGTTCTCCAGCGGCCACGACAGGATCACATCACTCGGAGCGTCCTCCGTGCCGTCGCTCGCGAGCAGCACGGAGACGCCCTCGGGAATCTGCATCCGCTCGATGAGCGAGCCCTCGTCGCTGAACTCCGTCAACCAGAGGTCTGATCCGGCGGGGTTTCGCCCCTGCTCTTCGGCAGCGTCATCGGTCGCCGCGGCGTCAGCGGGTTCCTCCGCAGCGGGGTCCTCTTCCACCGGAAGGATCGACGCCGGGATCACCGTGCTCGAGATTGTTCCGTCCTCGTCGATGGAGACGCGGTTGTACTCGACATCCGCGAGCCAGGCTTCGAGATCGGCAGTGCGCGCCTGGGCGAGGAACACGGTTCCCGACCCCCGGGCGATCACAGTCTGCTCACCGGGATGCGAGCGCAGCACATCACCGTCGATCAGCCTGTAGCGCTGCGGTTCAGTGACGCTCAACTCTGTCTGCTCTGCCTTCGGGCCGAGGAAAACGGTTCGCTGCGCGATGCCCGCTCCAATCAGCAGCGTGGCCAGCACGAAGGCCACAACGGCCCACACAAAACGCACGAATCAACTCCTCCGTGATTCCCAGACGTCAAACTCGGATATCACTCGACATTTCAGACTATCGAAACGACCTGTGTAAAACCCATACGGTTGCACTGTTCCGGCGATGCGTGGCGTCACACGGTCGTCGACGGCTCTACGCTGGCTGAACATCATTCGTCGAGGAGAACCATGAAGTTCCACAACCCGTTCCGCACCGCGCTGGTGGCGACTCTCGGCGTGGGCCTCGGGATCATGCTTATCGGCAGCGTGCAGACGCTCTCGACCGTGCTTCTCTATGTCGGCACGGCGCTGTTTCTGAGCCTTGGCCTCGACCCGCTCGTCTCCTTCCTCGAACGACGCAAGCTCCCCCGCTGGGCTGCGGTGCTCGTCACGATCCTCGCCGTGCTTGCGGGGTTCGCGGGGATCATGTTCATGATCGTCCCCATCCTCGTGGACCAGATCTCCCAGCTCGTGGACCAGATCACCAAGATCATCGAGAAGGGCACGTTCGAAGAAGACCTCGCCGCCTGGCTGAAGGACGTCTTCCCGAACCTTCGCGTCGAAGAGGTGATGGCGTTCGTGCAGGACTGGCTCGCGACGAATCTCGCCGACATCAGCGAGACCGTCGGTCAGGGTGTGCTGAGCGCAGGAGGCGCATTGATCGCCGGCCTCATGGGCGCATTCATCATCCTGATCCTCACGATCTACTTCACCGCGTCCACGCCTTCCCTCAAGGCGGCCGTCTACCAGCTGGTCCCCGCGTCCAAGCGGGCACGATTCATCGACCTCTCCGAGCAGATCACGGCCTCCGTCGGCTACTACGTCATGGGCCAGGTGACGATGGGCGTGATCAATGGTGTGCTCAGCGCGATCTTCCTGTCGATCATTCAAGCCCCGTTCCCCGCGGTTCTCGCGGTCGTCGCGTTCTTCTTCTCCCTCATCCCGCTGGTCGGCACCCTGACCGGTTCGACGATCATCGTGCTGCTCTGCCTGCTTCCCGGGCTCGGCTCTCCGGCGACCGCTCTCGCCGCGGGAATCTACTACCTGATCTACATGCAGATCGAGGCGTACGTGATCTCGCCACGCGTGATGAATCGCGCCGTGTCTGTTCCGGGAGCCGTGGTCGTCATCGCCGCGCTCGCAGGCGGTTCACTGCTCGGCCTGCTCGGGGCGCTCATCGCGATCCCTGTTGCCGCCAGCATCCTGATCATCTACCGTCAGGTGCTGATCCCCCGGATGAACGACCGCTAGGCCGGGGGCCACTCCGTCGGAAGCGGCAGAGCGGCAGCGTTCACCGCGGCCACGATCTCCGTCATCACGCGACGGGTCTGCGACTCCCCCACCCACAGGTGTCGCCCGCCCTCGACCGGAATCAGCGTCGCGTGTGGAATCGACGCGAAACGCTCGGCCGCCTCCTCCGGACGCAGATAGTCATCCAGCTCCGGTACGAGGATCACGACATGCCGCGGATCGTCGCGCCAGGCTCCAACCTCATCCGCACTGGCGCGATGCAACGGCGGGGAGAGCAGGATGATCCCCTCGATCGCGTGCTCACGTCCGTACTTGAGCGCGAGCTCAGTGCCGAACGACCACCCGACGAGCCAGGGGCGCGGCAGCTCACGCTCCGAGACGAATGCCATCGCCGCGGCCACGTCGTGGCGCTCCGCAGTACCACCATCGAAGGCTCCATCGCTCGTTCCGCGAGGAGATGACGTCCCCCGGGTGTTGAAACGCAGCACGGCGAGGTCGGCCAGCGCGGGCAGTCGAGCAGCCGCCTTGCGGATGATGTGCGAGTCCATGAATCCGCCCGCGGTCGGGAGCGGATGCAGAGTCACCAATGTCGCTGTCGGCACGGCGTCCTGAGGCAGGGCGAGCTCTCCGACGAGCGTCAACCCGTCCGCAGTCCGCAGCGTGACGTCCTCGCGCCGAGCAGGCAGCTCGAGCGGACCCCGGATCGCGATCGTCATGACGTGCGCCAGCAGTGGGTGTGCCAGTGCCGTCGCGCGGAGAGATCTGCGGCATCACCGAGGACACCGTCGGCGCGCCATGCGACAAGGTGTGCGACCCCGACCGCCACACTCATCGCGCACCCAGGACAGACGTAGGATTTCTGCGCCTGCGCAGCAGACACCGGCTGCACGAACCACTCTCGTCCCTGACGCACCTCTGTGCGCTTCCACCCCGCGATCAGGCGGTCGAGCGAATCGTCAGAGGAAGAACGCTCCGGGCGTCGACGATGAGAGCGAGGCATTGCAGGAAACCATTACCACCAGTGGTTGCTGATCCAGAAGTCGTACGCTGCAGCCCAGCTGCCGTAGCGACCCGTCGCGTAGCCGTTGGCCCAGCGCAGATTGTCGATCGGATCGTAACCGTTGCCCGGGACCTTGCTGCACGGGAGCGCCTGGACAAGACCACATGCCCCCGAGCTGCTGTTCGTGGCGTTGGGGTTCCAGCCGCTCTCTTTGCTGACGATGTAGTCGACGTAGCCCCAGTTGCCCGAGTCGATGCCGGCAGCGGCCATCCACTCCGCAGGCGCACCACCGCCGGTGTAGTAGACCGGTCCGCCTCCGCCACCGCCCGAGTCAGGCTGAGACGCCGGAACGGGCTCAGGTGTCGGTGTCGGCGTCACGTAGACCTCGAAGAGATCACGCTGCACTGCGACGGCGTCCGAGCCTTCGATGGTGATCGAGATGTCCTCCACCTCGTCGGCAGCCAGCGCGTAAAGCGACTGTGCGGCTTCTGCGGAAGGGGGCGACGACAATGCGAGACCGGTCGGCGCGATCACTGCAACAGCGAAACCGACGACCGCGAGTCCGGCGAGAACGCTCGCGACGCCGCGTCGGTGGGTCCAACCTGTCGTCGGCGAAGGGTTCGCCGACGCACTCGAGGTGGATCGAGTGAGCGCCGTCGACGCGCGCGTGATCTGATTGTTATCGGGAGTCACAGTGTGCCCAGCTTACCCACGCGAATCTGAATCCTCCATGGGAATCGTCATCGAACGGCCAGAAGCACGTCGATTGTGGCATCCAACAGGGCGTCGACCTGCTCCTCACGGTAGCCGCCGCGCTGCATGCGGAATGCCGTGGAACGCACTTGCTCCACCGTGAGCGTCTGCCCATCACGCAGGAACCGCACGATCTTCTCTGCCACATGATCGACTTCGTCGATGCGGTAGCCGAAGGTCAGCGGGCCCGAACGAGCGAAGCGTTTCTTCTTCGGTCGGGCGAGGTGGTCCAGAATCAGCTGCGCCTCACCGCGGGCGCGATCCACCCAGACGCCAGCACCGGCCCGGGCGACCGCCGCGGCGCGCTCCCGCTGCGCGAAAGCGTCCTCGACACGTGCGAGCGCTGCGTCCACATCGGAGATGCGATAGCCACCCTTCACCAGGGGGAAAGACGCCTGTCGTACCCCGGCGGAATCGAGCGGGGCACCCTCGCCGTCAAAGCTGGACTTCGCTCGGCGAAGGAACACGTCCACCGCTGCGCGTTGGTAGCCCTTCTCCCGACCTTCCGTCACAGGAAAGGGCGCCGAAGCCGCACGGCTGTTCGAGTCAGTCATGGTCACGATACCGCCAGAGGAGAAAGGACAGCGTAGAGAGTGAGCGCCGCAACCGCGGACGGCAGGATGCTGTCAAGTCGGTCCAGGAATCCGCCGTGGCCGGGAAGCCAGGAACTCATGTCCTTGATCCCGAGGTCGCGCTTGAGCATCGACTCGCCGAGATCACCGAGCGTCGCGGTGCCGACGAGCACCGCGCCGAAGACGAGCCCGGCCCACCACGGCAGGCCCAGCAGGAACATCGCCAGCAGCACTCCGGCCAGAAGCGAGAAGAACACCGCACCCGCAAAACCTTCCCAGGTCTTCTTCGGGCTGATCTTCGGAGCCATCGGATGCTTGCCGAAGAGCAGGCCGGACGCATAGGCGCCTGTGTCTGCGACGACGACCACCACGATGAACGAGAGAACCCACCATTCGCCGCCGTCCTGCCGCAGCAGGATGAGCGTGATACCCGCGAGGAAAGGAACATAGACCTGGACGAACCCGCTGACGAGCGCGTCGGTGAGCACATCGCCATAGGTGCGGCCGTCACGGGCGATCATCTGCGCCAGCAGACGCCAGATGATCACGAGGGCGATTGCGAAGAACAGCGTGACCCAGGTCAGCCACAGCTCCGCGAAATACGCCGCGAAGACGAGGAGCGCGCCGGCGATCTGCTGCGGGACGACATCGATGCGACGCCCGCCCGCGCGCAGTGCTCGCGACAGCTCGAAGATCGCGAGCTGCGATCCGGCCACCGCGAAGAACAGGAACG
This sequence comes from Microbacterium keratanolyticum, assembly GCF_016907255.1. NCBI lineage: Bacteria > Bacillati > Actinomycetota > Actinomycetes > Micrococcales > Microbacteriaceae > Microbacterium > Microbacterium keratanolyticum. The sequence goes on from NZ_JAFBBQ010000001.1 coordinate 168,471, forward strand.
CCCACTTGACGAAGATCAACGAGACCAGCAGAAGTCCGCCGATGAGCAGACCGATCAGGGTCGCCAGGATCAGATCGCGACCCGTTCGGGCCTTGATCCGCTCGTTGGCCTGATCCAGCTGATCGCGCGCATGCGACACGTGCGTGCCGATCTCGTCCCGCGCAGCGCGCCACTGCGCATGCAGTGCGTCTTCGCGGGGCGCCTCGTCATCGGGGTGCGTGGACATGTACCGTCACACCTCGAGGAGTTCTGCCTCTTTGCGCTTCAGCGCCTCGTCGATGAGATCAACGTGCTGACGGGTCAGAGCGTCGAGCTCCTTCTCGCCGCGCGCGATCTCGTCTTCACCGAGCTCGCTCTTGAGAGCGTCCAGCTCGTCCTTCGCCTTGCGGCGGATGCCACGGACGTGAACCTTCGCGTCCTCGCCCTTCGACTTCACGAGCTTGACGTACTCCTTGCGACGGTCGGCCGTCAGCTCAGGCATCGTGACGCGGATGAGATTGCCGTCGTTGGTCGGGTTCGCGCCCAGGTTCGGCATGTCGCGGATCGCCTGCTCGACGGCCTTCAGCGCCGACTTGTCGTACGGCGTGATGATGAGCGTGCGCGCCTCCTGGTTGGCCAGCGAAGCCAGCTGACCGATGGGCGTCGGGGTGCCGTAGTAGTCGACGAGGACCTTCTGGAAAAGCTGGGGGTTCGCGCGTCCTGTGCGCACGGTGGCGAAGTCTTCCTTCGCCGCCTCGACTGCGCGGTTCATACGAGCGGTGGTGTCTGCAAGGACGTCCGCGATCACGGTGACTCCTATCGTCAGGATGTTCTGAATAGTCTAGTCGGGCGACCCTGTCGCCCCGGTGTGCGCGCGCGTCGCTCAGGCGGTGACGAGGGTGCCGATCGGCTCCCCCAGCAGCGCGCGCGTGATGTTGCCGGCAGGCTCCATGCCGAACACGCGCATGTTCATGCCGTTGTCCATGCAGAGGCTGAACGCCGTCGAGTCGACGACCTTGAGACCGTTCTGCAGAGCCTCGCGGTAGGTGACGGTGTCGATGCGCGTGGCCGAGGCATCCTTGTTCGGATCGGCCGTGTAGATGGCGTCGACGCCATTCTTGGCGACGAGCACCTCGTGCGCGCTGATCTCCAGCGCACGCTGTGCGGCGACCGTGTCGGTCGAGAAGTACGGCAGACCCGCTCCCGCGCCGAAGATCACGACACGCCCCTTCTCCATGTGGCGCTCCGCGCGCAGCGGGATGTAGGGCTCCGCGACCTGCGTCATGGCGATCGCCGACTGCACGCGGGGCTCTGCACCTGCCTGCTCGAGGAAGTCCTGCAGTGCGAGAGCGTTCATGACGGTGCCCAGCATGCCCATGTAGTCGGCACGACCGCGGTCCATGCCACGCTGGCTGAGCTCAGCACCGCGGAAGAAGTTGCCACCACCGACGACGACGGCGATCTCGACCTGGTCGGTGGCTGCCGCGATCTCGCGGGCGATCTGGCTGACGATGTCGGGGTTCACACCCAGCTGTCCACCGCCGAAAGCCTCACCGGAGAGCTTGAGGACGACGCGGCGCCGCTCTGTGGTCTTCGTCATGGTTGTGTTCCTCTCGTCGCAATAAAAATACCGTGCTGTGCGCACGAAGAAGGGGTTCGGATCAGAAAGATCCGAACCCCTTCGTGTGAGCTACGCGCCGACCTTGAAGCGCGCGAAGTCGGTCACGGTGATACCGGCGTCCTTCGCGACCTGGGCGACAGAGAGCTTGTTGTCCTTGGCGTAGTCCTGCTCGAGGAGCGAGACCTGCTTGACGAACGCTGCGACACGCCCCTCGACGATCTTCGGGAGAGCCGCTTCCGGCTTGCCCTCGTTGCGAGAGATCTCGGTGACGATCTCGCGCTCCTTCTCGATCTCTGCTGCGGGGACATCCTCGCGGCTGAGGTAGGTGGGGTTCGCGAACGAGATGTGCTGCGCGATGCTGCGAGCGGTCTCAGCGTCGTCACCCGAGTAGGCGACGACGACACCGATCTGCGGCGGCAGGTCCTTGCTGGTGCGGTGCAGGTACACCGAGAGGTTGTCACCGGTGACGGTGCGCACGCGACGCAGCTCCACCTTCTCGCCGATGATGGCGGCCTCTTCGGAGATGAGCTGCTCGACGGTCTGGTCGCCCGCGGGAGCGGCCAGAGCGGCCTCGGCCGAGTCGGCCTTGGCAGCGGCGACAGCGTCGGCGACCTTGTCTGCGAGCGCACCGAAGCGCTCGTTCTTCGCGACGAAGTCGGTCTCGCAGGCGAGCTCGATGATCGTCACAGCGCCATCCTGCTCACGAGCAGCGATCAGGCCCTCGCTGGTGGAACGGTCAGCGCGCTTGGCGTTGCCCTTCGCACCCTTGAGGCGCAGGATCTCGACAGCCTTCTGGAGGTCACCTTCCGCCTCTTCGAGAGCGTTCTTGGTGTCAACCATTCCCGTGCCGAGCTGCTCACGCAGAGCCTTGATGTCGGCGATGTTGAAGTTGGCCATGTGTGGTGGCTCCTTGCTTCGTTTCGTTGTGCGTGTGGGTGGGATTACTTGGCGTCAGCGTCCGCTGCGACCTCGGCCTCAGCGGCCGGTGCCTCAGCAGCCTCGGCCGGAGCCTCGGTCGATGCCTGAAGCAGTTCTGCTTCCCACTCAGCGAGCGGCTCAGCGTCGCCGGCCGGGTTGTGCTTCTCCTGAAGGCCCTCAGCGGCAGCGTCAGCGATGATGCGCGTCAGCAGCGAGACCGAGCGGATCGCGTCGTCGTTGCCGGGGATCGGGTACTGGAAGTCGTCCGGGTCGGCGTTCGTGTCGAGGATGCCGATCACGGGGATGCCGAGCTTCTTGGCCTCGTCGATCGCAAGGTGCTCACGCTTCGCGTCGACGACCCACAGAGCCGAAGGGGTCTTCGTGAGGTTGCGGATACCGCCGAGCGACTTGTGCAGCTTGTCGAGCTCGCGCTTCTTGAGCAGCAGCTCCTTCTTGGTGAACGGCGACGACGCGGGGTCGTCGAAGTTCAGCTCTTCGAGCTCCTTCATGCGTGCAAGACGCTTGGAGACCGTCGAGAAGTTGGTGAGGAGGCCACCGAGCCAGCGCTGGTTGACGTAGGGCTGGCCGACGCGCGTCGCCTGCTCTGCGAGAACTTCCTGCGCCTGCTTCTTGGTGCCGACGAAGAGGATCGTGCCACCGTGGGCGACGGTCTCCTTGACGAAGTCGTACGCCTTGTCGATGTAGCCGAGCGACTGCTGCAGGTCGATGATGTGGATTCCGCTGCGCTCGGTGAGGATGAAGCGCTTGCCCTTCGGGTTCCAGCGACGGGTCTGGTGTCCGAAGTGAACGCCGCTGTCGAGCAGCTGGCGGATGGTAACGACGGCCATGGTCGTTCTCCTTCTCTGTGGCGCAGTGCGCCGTAGGGTTGTCACGTCGATCGGTTGATCGTTCGTCCTGGTGCCCGACGCACTCCCGCCCTGGAAAGGGACCGCTGGGAGGTGATCGCCACGTAAACGCTGTGGGCACGCGTAGTCACCTCGAAGTCGAGATGCGGTGACAAGTGTATCAGTGCGGGGCCTGCTCGCCGCGCACGCGCTTCCTGCACAGTCGCGCGATTCACGGGGTTGCGCACGGGTCGCGCGGATGTGCTCCGCGGGCACCTGCGGGGACGAGAACATCCTCTGCATGCCCTCGCTCGTCCGTCACCATCGTCTGCTGTCCGTCACGCTGCTGGTCACCGTGATCGCGCTCGCGTTCTCCCCGCACGCGACCGCCGCCCCTGCCGATGCGCCACGCGCCCTGGAGGAGTTCGACCGCGACTGGTCCTGGCCGCTCCTCGGAACACGCGTCGTCGTCGAGCCGTTTCGTGCACCTGCGCACGCGTACGGGCCGGGACACCGCGGCATCGACATCGCGCCGAGCACCGATGCCGCCGTGCATGCACCTGCCGACGGGGTCGTTGCGTTTCGCGGCGTCGTCGTCGACCGTGCCGTGCTCACGATCGACCACGGCGACGGACTCGTGTCCTCGTTCGAGCCGGTCCTGAGCGCCGTGAACGCGGGGACGGTGGTCAGCGAAGGCGAGCTGCTGGGAACGATCGACGTCGGCGGTCATGCCGCTGCCGGAACGCTGCACGTGGGTGTGCGCAGTGACGGGGTCTATGTGAATCCGATGCTGCTGTTCGGCGGCGTGCCGCGCGCGATCCTTCTTCCCTGCGGACCAGGAGGATGCTGAGCCTCGGCGGGAGTCCTCAGGCTCGAGGGTGGGCGAGCTTGTAGGCGGCGGCGATGCGCTCCGCGGAGACGTGGGTGTAGATCTGAGTCGTTCCGAGGCTCGCATGGCCGAGCATCTCCTGGACGGCTCGCAGATCGGCGCCTCCGTCGAGCAGGTGCGTGGCCGCCGAGTGACGGAGCGCATGCGGTCCCACGGCGGCGGCACCGATCCGCGGGCCGAGCGTGCGCGCGACCAGCTCGTACACCGCCCGTGGTCCCAGTTCGCCTCCACGCACACCGCGGAAGATCGCCGCGCTGGGACGCGCCGTGCGCGCCAGCAGGGCGGGCCGGCCACGGCGAAGGTAGGCGTCGAGGGCCTCCCGCGCGGGGCGCCCGAAGGGAACGACGCGCTCTTTCCCCCCTTTGCCCAGCACACGGGCGGTCGAACGATCGAGATCGAGGTCGTCGACGTCGAGACCGCAGAGTTCGGACACGCGGATGCCCGAGGCGTAGAGCAGTTCCAGAATCGCGTGGTCGCGCAGCGCGATCGCATCACCCCGGGCTGCGTCTTCCCTCATCTCGGCGAGGAGGTCGTCGAGCGTGTCGGCGGTGGCCACCCGGGGAAGGGTGCGCGGACGTTTCGGCGACACCAGTCGGATACTCGGATCGGCGTCGATCAGTTTCTCGTCATGTGCCCAGGCGAAGAAGGAACGCGCGGTCGCCGAACGACGAGCGAGCGTCGCCCGAGCATCTCCTCGTTGCGTGGCCTGCCAGAGCCAGTCGCGCAGCTCTTCCAGTCCGATCTCCGCGACCGGAAGATCCCCCATCGTCGCGCCCAGGTCGGCGAGATCTGAGCGGTACGCGCGCACGGTCGCCGCTGAAAGACGACGCACCTGAGCGAGGTGGGTCGTGAAGCGAGCGGATGCTTCAGAGAGGCGCACCCTTCCAGGATGCCGTGCCGGCTACACGCGCCGCCACCCGCCCGCGCCACGCTGCACCGTGCCCTCCAGCATCAGAAGCCCGAGCAGTGCCTCCACACGCTCGATCGAGAGTCCCGATCGCCGAGCAAGGTCCAGCGGCTCCCGCGGAGCGCGCGCGCTGAGTGCGTCGCCGAGACGCACAAGCTCCGCATCGTGCGGTCCGCGCGGAGGCACCTGCGCTGCCTCTCCGAGCCCGTGCGACAGTCCCATCAGCTCGACGACATCGTCGACCGAGGTCACACACCGCGCGTCGTACTCACGGAGCAGTCGGTGACAGCCCATCGAGGCCGCACTCGTGATCGATCCCGGCACTGCTCCGAGCGGTCGCCCCAACGAGGCGGCGTGCCCTGCGGTGTTCAACGAACCGCTGCGCGCTCCTGCCTCGACCACCACGGTCGCATGTGCGGCCGCCGCGATCAGCCGGTTGCGCGCGAGAAAGCGCCACTTGGTGGGCGCGGTCCCGCAGGGAACCTCGCTGAGAACGGCACCCGTTCCTGCGACGCTCTGCAGCAGTTGCGCGTGCCCGGCGGGGTACGCACGATCCACTCCACCTGCAAGGAAGGCGACGGTGTCTCCCCCGGCGCGCAGCACTGCCCGATGCGCCGCCCCGTCGATGCCATAGGCGCCGCCGGAAATCACGAGGAAGCCACGATCGGTCAGCCCGCCGGCGAAGTCGGCAGCGACATGCTCGCCGTACGCGGTCGCCGCACGCGCGCCGACAATCGCGACGGCGCCGTGCGCACGCCCAAGCGCGCCAGCGTCCCCCCGCACCCACAGCACGTGCGGGGCGTGACCGTCGAGGTCATCAAGCCCCGCCGGCCAGGCGGCATCTCCCGGCAGCAGCAGCTGCGCCCGGCATCGCAACGCCGCGTCCATGGCCGCGCGGATCAGCGCAGTGTCCCACCGCGGGAGCCAGCGCTTCCGGCCATCTCGCACGGCGCGATGGTGTTCTTCTTCCGCGTCTCCGCCGAAAGCCAGTTGCAACGCCTCCAGCGGTCCGCACTGCGCGACCAGTGCTCCCGCAGTGCCGTCACCGGGCTCGGTGAGGACGCCCCAGGCCACGCGTGCGATGACGTCGTCGAGCGGACGATCGGGGCGCAGCGCGGCGGCCGCTCTCCGAACATCGTCGTCTTGCAGGACCGCCTGCGGCGCGGGTGTCATAGAACGAGTCCCTTCTTGAGAAAGAGCGCGCGACCGACATGTTCGATCGCCGGCATCGTTTCGCCGTCGAGGTCGGCGAGCGTCCACGCCAGACGCAGAACGCGGTCGTACCCGCGCAGTGTGAGCGAACCACGCTGAAGCGCCAGGTCCAGCGCCGCCCGGGTGTCACGCTCGAGTCGGTACTCCCCTTGACGGAGCCACGATCCGGGGATCTCCGCATTCAGACGCCAGGGAGTCCCTGCCCACCGTTCACGCGCTCGGGAGCGGGCGAGCCGAACACGATCCTGCGCCTCCGCCGTGCTCACCAGCCCCTGGCCGAGCGCCGGCGCATGGATCGAGGTCACCCGCGTCACGTGCACCGCGATGTCGAGGCGGTCGCGGAGCGGACCGGAGAGCCGAGCGGCATACCTCCGGATCGCAGACGGCGGACAGATGCACTCTTCCCCCGCGACGCCGTAGAGACCGCAGGGACAGGGGTTTGTTGCGAGGATCAACTGAAAGCGGGCAGGAAAGGCCGCGATGAAACCCGCTCTGTGGATCTCGATCGTGCCCGATTCCAAGGGTTGACGCAGCGCATCCAGTGCCACACCGGAGAACTCCGCCGCCTCATCGAGGAACAGAATCCCCCTGTGCGCCCGCACGATCGCGCCGGGCCGGGCCTGGCGGGTGCCGCCGCCGACGAGCGCGGCAAGAGATGCGCCGTGGTGCGGCGCGACGAAGGGTGCCTCTCGCCCCAGCGCCTGAATCGGCTCACCCGCGAGCGAACGCACGGCCGCCACCTCGAGAGCCTCCTCCTCATCGAGCGCCGGCAGAATTCCGGGCAGGCGGCGCGCCAGCATCGTCTTACCGGCGCCCGGCGGGCCACTCAGCAGCATGTTGTGACCGCCGGCTGCCGCGACCAGCAGCGCCGACACCGCTTCAGGCTGACCGACGACCTCACTCAGATCGGGTGGCGCCGCCGCAGGGGCGGGCATCTCGGCAAGGCGGATCGGCTCGACATCCGGGACGTCGACCTCCGCGCCGTGAAAGGCCGCAACCTCGCCGAGGCATCCGTACCCGCGCACGTCGATCCCCGTCACCAGCTCGGCTTCGCGCAAGTTCGCGTGCGGCACGATCACGCGCCCGAATCCGGCCTCCCGCGCCGCGCGCACGGCAGGCAGAACACCGGACACCGGACGGAGGCGCCCATCCAAGCCCAGCTCGCCGATGTGCACCGTACGAGCGATGGAAGCCGCATCCATCGCGCCCTCGGTCGACAACGCGGCGACCGCGATCGCGAGATCGAACGCGGAACCGTGCTTGGGCAGACTCGCGGGCGACAGGTTGACCGTGAGTCGCCGATGCGGAAGCTCGATCCCACTGTTCTTGCACGCGTTGTGGACGCGACTGACCGCCTCGCTCAGTGCGCGATCAGCGAGACCCACCAGCGAGAATCCGGGCGTCTGATTGGAGAGGTCGGCCTCGACCTCGACGAGGTGCCCTGCGATGCCAGAGAAAGCGACCGCCCAGGTGCGGGCCGTGGTCATCGAAGATCCTCGAGATGCTCGATCGTTCCGCGTGCAGGGTCCGCGCCGATGATCCCGATCACGCCCAGTCGCAACGGGCGGGCACCACCGCCCGGGTTCGTCCCCGCCCAGGCATAGGCGAGACGCCACATCCGCTCCCGTTTGCGTGCGTCGATCGCGTCGAAGGGGTGACCGAAGGCGATGCTCGTCCGCGTCTTGACCTCGACGAAGCTGACGACACCATCGCGCGTCGCGATGATGTCGATCTCGCCCTGCGCGCACCGCCAATTGCGCTCGACGATGCGGTACCCACGCGCCGTCAGGTAGGAGGCTGCGCGGTCTTCTCCGGCGCGTCCCAAGTCGTCTTTCCGTGCCATGCCACCATGCTCGCGGGGCGGCGCAGAGCAGAAACCGGCGAAAGCGGGAATGCCGGAGAATCCAGATTCACGCTCGGATGTGCAGAACTCGCGTCAGCGGTTCACTCTCCGTCGAGTGACAGCTCCTGCGGAAGCTCGAACTCGCGGCGCGAGAGCTCCTCGACGTTGACGTCCTTGAACGTCAGCACACGCACCGACTTCACGAATCGATCGGCGCGGTAGATGTCCCACACCCAGACATCGGTCATCGCGACTTCGAAGTAGAAGTCGTGCTCGGTGTCGCGGCGCACGACGTTGACCTCGTTCGCGAGGTAGAAGCGACGCTCGGTCTCGATCACGTACTGGAACTGGGAAACGACGTCGCGGTACTCGCGGTACAGCGCGAGCTCCAGCTCGCGGTCGTAGTCGTCGAAAGCTTCGTCATCCATGGTTCTTCCATCCTAGAAGACCTTTGCAGGCAGCGGAGGCCGCCGCCAGGCAGGTCAGAAAAGCGTCGGGGCGTCAGCAATCGCCCAGGAGGCCCGGTGATACGGGCTCAATCCACCGGCGCGGATCGCATCCCGGTGCTCTTGACTCGCGTACCCCTTGTTGCGGTCCCATTGATACGCCGGATGCTGCGCATGCAGCTCCTGCATGAGAGTGTCCCGGGCGACCTTCGCGATCACCGAGGCAGAAGACACCGACGCGCAGTCGCGGTCACCCTTGACGATGGAGCGCACCGTGAGCCGTTCGGGGTGCACGGCGGAGACATAGTCATGGTTGCCGTCGAGGATGATGAGCGTCGTGCTCAGGTCGACCCCTGACGCACTCACTGCGAGAATCGCACGTGACGCAGCGAGCCCGAGCGCGCGCATGATGCCGACCTGATCGATCTCAGCCGCCGAAGACCAGCCGATGCCACTCCCCTGCACCCACGCCTCCGCACGTGCGGCGACGTCAGGGCGACGCTTCTCCGTGACGAGCTTCGAGTCGCGCAGTCCCTCGGGCACCCGGTGACGTGCGCCCGCAGCATCCATCAGCGCAGCACCCACGGCAACCGGTCCTGCCAGGGCACCGCGCCCCACCTCATCGAGCGCGATGATCGTCGTGTACTCGCGGAGCAGCCGACGCTCAAGCGTCAGCGTGGGGCTGACCACGGCCATCATTCCGGATCCTGCACGCCGTTGAAGACGGAGTGATGTCCGTCGATGCCGCCGATGCGCTCGAACGGCCACGTGATGATGAAGGCGCGTCCGACCACGTTCGGCAGGGGGACGAAGCCCTCCGTGGGCTGCTCCTGGTGGAACCGGGAGTCCTGCGAGCGGTCACGATTGTCGCCGAGCACCCACACCGCATCATCCGGCACGGTGACGTCGAAGTCGACGTTCGAGGCCGCGGTGTCGCCGGGGGGCAGCTTCAGGTAGGCGGACTCGTCGATCGGCGACCCGTTCACGGTGATCTGCCCCAGCGCGTTGCAGCAGACCACGTGATCACCGGGGAGACCGATGACCCGCTTGACGAGATGGTCATGAGAATCCGGCGCGGCGATTCCCACGAGAGCGAGCAGCCACTCCCCTGCCTCCACGAGCGGCGGGCGCGGCGGAACCTGCGGCGCCGGCGGCAGCCATCCGCCCGGATCCTTGAACACGACGACGTCGCCGCGCTCGTACCCGGTCCAGCGAGGGGTGAGCTCATCGACGAGGATGCGATCCTTCACGAGGAGGGTGTCCTCCATCGAGCTCGACGGAATGAAGAAACTGCGCACGACGAACGTCTTGACCAGGAACGACACCAGCACGGCGATCACGACGATCACCAGGATGTCCCGGAGGAAGACGAGCCACCCTCGATGCGAGGCCTTCCGGCGGAGTCTGCTCCTGGTGGCGGCATTCTCGTGTGTCATCGACGTCCTTCACGGGGAAAACTGCCGTCCGCACGACGACACCTCCCAGGTTCGCATATCTTCCCGAAAACACAGCACCCCGAGACATCGTGTCCCGGGGTGCTGAAAGAGTCTGCGACTTAGCGGTCGCGCTTCTCCTTGATCTTGGCCTTCTTGCCACGGAGGTTGCGCAGGTAGTAGAGCTTCGCGCGACGAACGTCACCGCGGGTGACGACCTCGATGTGGTCGATCACCGGGCTGTGCACGGGGAACATACGCTCCACGCCCACCTGGAAGCTGATCTTGCGGACCGTGAAGGTCTCGCGGACGCCATCGCCCTGGCGGCCGATGACAACACCCTGGAACACCTGGATACGCGAACGCGAACCTTCGGTGATGTTCACGTGCACCTTGACGGTGTCGCCGGGGAAGAACTCGGGAATGTCGGAACGGAGCGAAGCCGCGTCAACGACGTCGAGGATCTGCATGATCGTCTCTCTCTGCACTCGCCACAGGTCGGATGCATGGGTAAGGATTGGTACGTGGAGTGTGCTGTACGGCGCAAGTGCGTCCGCGGGCTCCCCTGAGGCAGAGCCGGGTCACGGCACAAACAACCATTCTGCCACGAATCATCAGACCGCACCAAAACGGTGCTTCCCTCAGGCTACGGCGATGGCCGAGAGGGGTTCTGCGGGTCCTCCCGCACCTCGGTGATCACGTACACATCGTGACTCTGCGCGCGGTTGCCCGTCGGCGCCGGGCGCTCGCCTGCGGGGGACCCGAAGGGCGCCTGCGATCCGGATGGAGGCACCCAGGCGGTCTCCGTGATGACGACGCTCCCGCGACCGCGGGCTTCGTTCCACAGCTGCGCGAGAGAAGACCAGAACAGGGCGATGAAGACGACGATCGCGCCCGCCAACGCCCATCCGAACCAGCCCTGCGGGAAGCATCCGACCGCGATGACGAGCGCATGCCACACCGCAAAACCGAGCACGTCGAGCCAGGACACCGCGCGCTCTGCGCGCACCGAAGGGCGCGCACGAACGAGAAGCGTCAGCACGATCTGCCCGATGAGCACCGACGGCACCGCCATCAGCAGCACCCAGACGAATGCCCAGCCGCCAGCCTGGAAGATTCCCCAGCCGATGAAGAGCCACAGCGGCAGCACCGCGGCCGCCGGGAACAGCCAGCGGAAGAACGCCTTTCGCAACCACATACCGTGATGCTACGACGCCGAAGCGCCCATCAGGCAGGAGTTCGCTGTGAGCATCCTTCGAGCGCGCATCAGGGAGAATAGAAGAGACGAGAGGAATCCCCCTGATGATCGAACTGCGCACCCCTGCCGAGATCGAAGAGATGCGTGCGGCCGGACGCTTCGTGGCCGAGACTTTGGCCACCCTGCGCGACGAAACCAAGGTGGGCACGAATCTTCTCGCCATCGACCGCCGTGCGCACGAGATGATCCGCAAGGCGGGCGCAGAGTCCTGCTACATCGATTACCACCCTTCCTTCGGCGCAAGCCCCTTCGGCAAGGTCATCTGCACCTCCGTGAACGACGCCGTCCTGCACGGACTCCCCCACGACTACACGCTGCGCGACGGTGATCTCGTCACTCTGGACTTCGCGGTCTCCGTCGATGGCTGGGTCTCCGACTCCGCCGTGTCCTTCATCGTCGGCACGCCGCGCGACGAGGATCTGCGCCTGATCGACACGACCGAGCGCGCACTGGATGCGGCAATCGCCGCCGCCACGGTCGGAAACCGCATCGGCGACATCTCGGCGGCGATCGCGGAGATCTCCCACGGTGAGGGCTACTCGATCAACACCGACTTCGGCGGACATGGCGTGGGCCGCACCATGCACGGCGACCCGCACGTCGCCAACGACGGCCGCGCCGGACGCGGTTTCCCGCTGCGCGCCGGCCTCGTCCTCGCGCTCGAGCCCTGGCTGCTTGCGACGACCAACGAGCTGTTCACCGACCCGGATGGCTGGACCCTGCGCAGTGTCGACGGGTCACGAGGCTCGCACTCCGAGCACACCATCGCGATCACCGATGACGGACCGATCATCCTGACGGATCGTTCGTTCCTCGGGGTCAAGTAGCAGACGCTGCGGGCTCGGCCTGCGCGCGTCAGTCTGCGAGCAGGTCGGGGCGACGTCGCCGCGTGCGTTCGAGTTGCTGTTCCGCGCGCCATTTCGCGATCGCGGCATGGTTGCCGCTCAGGAGGATCGGCGGCACCTCGCGTTCACGCCAGCTCGACGGCTTCGTGTACGAGGGGTACTCCAGGAGTCCGTCCTCATGAGACTCCTCGACAAGGCTCTCCGGGTTTCCGACGACCCCGGGCACAAGGCGTCCGATCGCCTCGATCATCGCCATCGACGCGACCTCTCCGCCGTTGAGGACATAGTCGCCAAGGCTGATCAGACGCACTTCGCCGATCGTGTCGGCGTACTCGAAGACGCGCTCGTCGATGCCTTCATAGCGGCCGCAGCCGAAGATGAGATGCGAGCGCGTGGAGAGATCGCGCGCCGTCGCCTGGGTGAAGACCTCACCGGCCGGCGACGGGAAGATGATCGTCGGTCGCGGCGCGGCCGCATCCGCCTCTGTCGAGACCAGCTGGTCGAGCGCAAGCCCCCACGGCTCGGGCTTCATGACCATGCCTGCACCACCGCCATAGGGCGTGTCGTCGACCGTACGATGCCGGTCGAACGTCCAATCGCGAAGATCGTGTACGTGCATGTCGAGAAGGCCCGACTCCCGGGCCTTGCCGAGCAGCGAGAGCGCGAGTCCGTCGAAGTACGACGGGAAGATTGAGACGACGTCGATGTGCATCGGGGCTCCTGGTATCAGTCGGAGTCGCCGGATGCCTCAGCTGCGGCGCTCGCGTCAGGGGTGTCGTCCGCCTCGGGAAGCTCTTCGAAGAGTCCGGGCGGGGGCGTCACGATCACGCGGCCAGCCGCAAGGTCGACGGTCGGAACGATCGCGGTGACGAACGGCACCATGATCTCGTTCTCGCCGACACGCACGATCAGCAGATCCTGTGCGGGGAAGTGATCGACGCGCGCCACGCGCCCGATGACGACATCATCGCGAACGACGTCGAGACCGACGAGCTGGTGGTCATACCACGCGTCGTCCTCCGCCTGCTCGGTGGCGTCGTCCTGGTCGATCCACAGGATCGCCTTGACGAGCTCTTCCGCGGCTGTGCGGTCGTCGATGCCCTCAAGGAAGACGACGGGGTTGCCGTTCATGAGGCGGTACTCGCGAACGGTGATCGTCTTTCCGTGCCACGGAGATGCCTCGGGCACCTGCAACGTGAACTCCGCCCCGGGGACGAATCGGCCCGCGGGATCATCGGTGTACAGCTCGAGCTTCAGGGCGCCCTTGAGCCCATGCGCTTTGACAAGACGACCCACGCGCAGCTGGTTCTTGCCCCCTGCGCGTTCCTGTGCGGCCATCAGTCGTCCGCTACATCGATGCGCACGCGACGCCCGTCGGCCAGGGCCGTCAGCAGCGTGCGCAGTGCCTTTGCGGTGCGGCCGCCGCGCCCGATCACACGCCCACGGTCATCGGGGTGCACGCGCACCTCGAGAAGGTCGCCGCGAGGCGACGTGGAAGCGGTGATGTGAACGTCATCCGGGTGATCGACGATCCCCTTGACGACGTGTTCGAGCGCGGCAGCCAGCACAGCGGATTACTCTGCGTCTGCGGCGGGAGCCTCAGCGGCCTCCGCGTCGACGGGAGCCTCGGCCTCAGCCGGGGCTTCCTTCTTCTCAGCCTTGGGCTTGATGACCGACTTCTTGGCGGCGTCTGCCGTGAACTCAGCCTTGGCCTCTGCGACCTGAAGGGTGGACTTTGCGTCCTTGTCACCCTTGAACTTGCCCCAGTCGCCCGTGATCTTGAGGATCGCGGTGACCTGCTCGGTCGGCTGCGCGCCCACCGACAGCCAGTACTGTGCACGCTCCGAGTCGACCTCGATGAACGAGGGCTGCTCGGTGGGGTGGTACTTGCCGATCTCCTCGATCACGCGACCGTCGCGCTTGGTGCGCGAGTCGGCGACGACGATGCGGTAGTACGGCGCACGGATCTTGCCCATGCGCTTGAGACGAATCTTGACAGCCACGATTCTCCTGAATGTGTGAAAGAGATGTTGAACCGATCGCCTGGAGAGTGGGGTGCACACCCGGCGGAAGCTCTGAGGAGGATGGACATGCTGGATAGAGGGTCGAGCATGCCGTCCGACCCTCTATTCTGCCATGTTCGGCGGCGTCTCGCGAAACGCGGCGCGCGGCGGCATTCCGCGCAGACACTCTGCGCACACAACCACGCGTGCCAGACTGTGCACGTGACGATCCCGTTCGCAGAATCCGCGCGCTCGACTGTTGGCATCGAGTGGGAGATCATGCTCGCCGATCCGATGACCGGAGACCTCGTCGACCGAGCCCCTCAGCTTTTGACGGCGCTCGAGGAGCAGAGTGCGGACGCGCGCCATACCGTGACCGGCGAGCTCCTCACGAACACGATCGAGGTGACCAGCGGCGTCGGAGAGACCGTCGCCCAGGCGGTGGGCGATATCGCCGCAGCGATCGCGGAGGTTCGCGCGGCCACCGAGCCCGCCGGCATCGCCCTGCTTTCCGCGGGAAGTCATCCCTTTGCGCAATGGTACGACCAGCGTGTGACCGACAAGACGCGCTATCACACGCTGATCGAGCGCACCCAGTGGTGGGGGCGCAACATGATGATCTGGGGTATCCATGTCCACGTCGGCGTGGAGGACAAGCGCAAGGTGATCCCGCTGATCAACGCACTCAGCACCTACCTGCCCCATCTGCAGGCACTCTCGGCGTCGAGCCCGTTCTGGGCGGGCGAGCGCACCGGATATGCGTCGAATCGCGCACTCGTCTTCCAGCAGCTGCCGACGGCCGGTCTCCCCTGGCCGTTGCGCACCTGGGAGGACTTCGAGTCCTACCTCGATGACATGCAGCGGACGGGTGTCATGGCCGACGCCACGGAAGTCCGCTGGGACATCCGTCCGGCGCCGCGCTGGGGCACGATCGAGGTGCGCGCGTGCGACGGGATGTCGACGCTCCATGAGCTCGCCGCAGTCGCCGCCCTCGTGCAGGTCCTCGTCGAGCACCTGTCCCGTCAGCTGGACGACGGCCACACGCTGGAGGTGCTGCCACCCTGGTTCCACCGTGAGAACAAGTGGCGGGCGGCCCGCTACGGGCTCGACGCGACGGCGATCATCGCCGCGGACGGCACACAGCGCCCGGTCCGCGAGCACCTCGGCGCACTCGTCAGCGAACTCGCGCCGATCGCAGACGATCTCGGGTGCGGCGCCGAACTCGCATCGATCCGCACGATTCTCCAGGACGGCGCGAGCTACGCGCGCCAGCTGGCTGTGGCGGACGCCACGGGCGATCTGCGCACTGTCGTGCAGCATCTCATCGACGAGTTCCGTTCGGACCGACTGATCGGCGGCTGACTCAGCCCTCCTCCGACAGCCGTCGCGCCAGCCCTTCGTCCAGGACGACGTCGGTCACCAGATCCGCGGCGATCGCAGCCCGCAGGCTCGCAAGCTTAGGAAGCCCTGCGACGACGCACACTCGCCGGGGCACGCGACGCAGCCGACCGAGATCCGGTCCGGTCGCGCGAGCGTTCAGGCGGATGCCCTGCCAACTGCCGTCCGCACGGAAGAACACGGTCGCGAGATCGCCGATCGCTCGGTCCTCCCGAAGACTGCGGTAGTCCTCCTTGCCCAGATATCCGCCCATGTAGACGTGGCTGGGCACTTCCGCCTCCGGAGACCCGAGGCCGAAGATCGCCACGTCCATCTGGGAGTGCAGCTGCAGCACGCGGCGCGTGCTGCGCTCCCGCCACATCGCCTCTCGCGTCGCGGGATCGTCGAAGAAGGCAGGCACCGGGAACTGCTGAACCTGCGCGCCGAAGGCGCTTCCGAACCGCTGCAGGATGTCACTCGCGTACTCGACGCCGCTCGTCTGCGGGTTGGCCGCGCCGTTGAGCTGCACGACCGTGGTGTTGTGCGTCTCCTTGTGCGTGAGCCCGCGGCTGACGGCACTCAGAGTGGAACCCCAGGCGACTCCCACGACCATGTTCGAATCGATGAACTGCGACACCAGCCGCCCCGCGGTCAGTGCCACGCGCTCCAGCCGCTCCACCTCGCTCACGATCTCCGGCATGGGCACGACGTGCGCGGCGATCCGGTAGCGGTCGCGCAGACGCTGCTCGAGCATGTCGACCCGCTCGACCGGAGAGTTGATGCGGATGTCGACCAGGCCGCTCTCGCGCGCGAAGCTGAGCAGTCGCGACACCGAGGATCGAGACGTGCCGAGCTCTCGGGCGATTGATTCCATCGTCCGATCCTGCAGGTAGTAGAGCTGCGCCGCGGTGAGCGCGGCGATCAGCTTCTGGTCCCTCGGCGGGCTGTCAGTCGCGGGCATCGCATCCTCCTCACGGCGATCCTTGCACATTCGTGCAATGAAGTTGCGCATATCTCCGGAGGTCGGAAGGCTGGAGGCGCACGCGACCGAGGAGAGAGTTATGCCTGCCCCTACCCCACCCACTGGCCTGCGCGACGAGGTGCGCGCTATCCGCGACGCCGGTCGCACGAGTGTGCTCGTGATCGGCGCAGGAATCAACGGCATCTCCACGTTCCGAGAGCTCGCCCTGCAGGGCGTCGACGTGGTGCTCGTCGAGCGCGACGACTTCGCATCGGGAGCCTCCGCGGCATCCAGCCACATGATTCACGGCGGCATCCGCTACCTCGAGAACGGTGAGTTCCGTCTCGTGAAGGAATCCGTGCAGGAACGCAACGGCCTGCTCAAGATCGCGCCGCATTACGTCAAGCCGCTGCAGACCACGATCCCGATCTACTCCACGTTCTCCGGCATCCTGTCGGCCCCGCTGCGGTTCCTCCGGCACGGCGGAGGCAAGCCCAAGGAACGCGGCGCGTTCCTGATCAAGGTCGGCCTGACGATCTACGACACCTTCTCGCGCGACGGCGGCAGCGTCCCGCGCCACCGCTTCCTCGGCCGCCGCAAGTCGCTCGCCGAGCTGCCCGCGCTCGACCCGGCGATCAAGTACACCGCGACCTACTATGACGCGTCGATGCACGACCCTGAGCGACTCGCACTCGACGTTCTCCAGGACGGACGCGCCACGCACCCCGGCGCGCTCGCGGTGAACTACGTCGAGGCCGTGAGCCGCGACGGACGCACGGTGACCCTGCACGACCGCGAGTCCGGCGAGACGTTCTCGATCACCGCCGACGTGGTGGTGAACACCTCCGGCCCGTGGACAGACCTCACCAATGCCGCCCTGGGCACCCAGACACGGTTCATGGGCGGCACGAAGGGCTCGCACATCGTGCTCGACCACCCCGAGCTACTCGCCGCGACGCGCGGGCGGGAGATCTTCTTCGAGCACAGCGACGGTCGGATCGTGCTGATCTACCCGCTCAAGAACCGGGTGCTCGTGGGCACCACGGATATCGACGCGGACCCCCGCGAGCCTGCGATCTGCACGGAGGAGGAGGTCGACTACTTCTTCGCACTCATCCGGCATGTCTTCCCTGCGATCCCCGTTTCGCGGGAGCAGATCGTCTACCGCTTCTCCGGCATCCGCCCGCTTCCTCGACACGAGGACACCGCACCCGGCTTCGTATCCCGTGACTATCGGATCGAGGTCGATGAAACCGGTGAAGCACCGCTCGTGAGTCTCGTCGGTGGCAAGTGGACGACCTTCCGCGCGCTTGGCGAGTCCCTCTCGGATGTCGTCCTGGACCTCATCGGCCGCACCCGCACGGTATCGACCGCCGGTCGCGCGATCGGCGGCGGACGGGACTACCCGCGCACCGCATCCGCGCGCGCCACCTGGATCGCAGCGAACCTTCCCGGAGCAGGTGGTCGGGCCGAACAGCTGCTCGCCCGCTACGGCACCCGGGCCGCCGAGGTCTGGCGCATCGTCTCCGAGGACACCGATGAGCCGCTCGCCGGCGGTGTGGTGTCCACGCGGGAACTGGCATGGATGGTCGACAATGAGATGGTGACGCGACTCGCCGATGTCGTCTTCCGCCGCACGAACCTCGCGTTCACCGGGCATGCGGATGCCTCGGCGCTGACGGAACTGGCCGACGCACTCGCACCGCTGCTCGGCTGGGACTCCGTGCGCCGCGATCACGAGATCGAGGACACGCTGCGCCTGCTGGCGACGCAGCACGGGTATCAGGCCGCCGGGCGCGCACACGCGTAGCAGGCAGCCCCGTCTCTGCCCTCTTCAACGGTGAACCAAGGAGCGCTCATGGCCGACTACATCCTCGCGATCGACCAGGGAACGACGTCGACCCGCGCGATCATCTTCGACCGATCGGGCGCGCGCGTCGCGACCGGCCAGAAGGAGCACGAACAGATCCTGCCGCAGGCCGGCTGGGTCGAGCACGACGCGACCGAGATCTGGTCGAACACCCAGGAGGTGATCGGGCTCGCACTCTCGCGTGCGCATCTCACCCGACACGACATCGCCGGAATCGGCATCACGAACCAGCGCGAGACCACCGTCGTCTGGGACCGTCACACCGGCGTCCCCGTGTACAACGCGATCGTCTGGCAGGACACCCGAACCCAGGCGATCGTCGATCGACTGGCCGCGGATGGTGGAACCGACCGGTTCACCCCGATCGTCGGGCTTCCGCTCGCCACGTACTTCTCCGGGACGAAGATCACCTGGATCCTCGAGAACGTCGATGGTGCACGCGAGAAAGCCGACGCGGGCGATCTGCTCTTCGGCACCACAGACTGCTGGGTGCTCTGGAACCTCACCGGCGGCGCCGACGGCGGCGTGCACGTCACGGACGTCACCAACGCGTCGCGCACGATGTTCATGGATCTCAAGACGCTGGAGTGGCGCGACGACATCCTCGACGTCTTCGGTGTCCCGCGGAGCATGATGCCGGAGATCCGCTCATCGTCAGAGGTGTACGGCACCGCTGAGAGCAGCTCGCTTCTGCGCGAGACCCCGATCGCGGGCATCCTCGGCGATCAGCAGGCCGCGACGTTCGGTCAGGCTGCCTTCGCGGCCGGCGAGAGCAAGAACACCTACGGCACCGGCTGCTTCCTGATCTTCAACACCGGCGAGGAGATCGTTCACTCCGAGAACGGGCTGCTGACGACGGTCGGCTACAAGCTCGGTGACGCTCCTGCGCACTACGCCCTGGAAGGCTCCATCGCCGTCACCGGGTCGCTCATCCAGTGGCTGCGCGACCAGCTGGGCATCATCCAGACCGCTCCCGAGGTCGAGGAACTGGCTCGGCAGGTGGAAGACAACGGCGGCGTCTACATCGTCCCTGCCTTCTCTGGCCTGTTCGCCCCCTACTGGAGGTCGGATGCACGCGGGGCGATCGTCGGGCTCACCCGCTTCGCGAACAAGAGCCATATCGCGCGTGCCGCTCTCGAGGCCGTCGCGTTCCAGACACGCGATGTACTCGACGCCGTCAACGCGGATGCCGGCGTCGATCTGAGCGAGCTGAAGGTCGACGGCGGGATGGTCGCGAACGACGAGCTCATGCAGTTCCAGGCCGACATGCTCGGTGTTCCGGTCGTGCGGCCGGTCGTCGCGGAGACGACAGCGCTCGGCGCGGCGTACGCGGCGGGCCTCGCGGTCGGATTCTGGCGCGACCTCGACGAGCTGTCCGCCAATTGGCAGGAAGACCGTCGCTGGGAGCCCCAGATGAATGCTGCCGAGCGTGACCGTCAGCTGCGCCTGTGGCGTAAGGCCG
Organism: Microbacterium keratanolyticum; assembly: GCF_016907255.1. Classification (NCBI taxonomy): domain Bacteria; kingdom Bacillati; phylum Actinomycetota; class Actinomycetes; order Micrococcales; family Microbacteriaceae; genus Microbacterium; species Microbacterium keratanolyticum. Next base: position 188,340 of record NZ_JAFBBQ010000001.1, read on the forward strand.
TCACGAAGTCGATGGACTGGGTCGACGAGGACGTCCGGTAGGTCTCACTCCTCGTCGAGCACGGCCAGAAAGGCTTGCGTCACCGTGCGGGCCGCAAGTTCTGGCCAGACCACGTACTCGATCCGCACAGGGCCATCGCTGACCGGAACCGTCACGACGCCGGGCACCTTCGTCGCCACCGCATCTGCGACGAGGGACACGGCGAGACCCGCGGCGACCAGTCCGAGCAGATGCTGCGCACTGTCCATCTCGAAGGCCACGTCTCGGGGCAGCTCGGCGGCCGCGAAGGCGGCATCGCTCTGCGCTCTCCCCGACGTTCCCGCGGGGAAGTCGGCGAACACCGCATCCCTCAGATCCGAGAGTGCGAGCTGTGCGCGAGTCGCGAGCGGGTGACCGGAGGGCAGCGCCGCGACCAGACGCTCCCGCCGCAACAGCCGCGAGGCGACACCTAGGGGCTCCACGTGCTCCCGAAGGCCCAGGAGTCCGACATCCAGGTCGCCCTGCCGCACGGCGCGGCTGATCTCGTCGCTGTTGCCCACCTGGAGCTGCACGCGGGCGTGCGGATGCGCATCACGGAAACGCACGAGCACCCGTGGCACGTCCACAGCCACCACGGTCGGAATGACGCCGAGGCGAAGTGTTCCCGTCACACGTCCGGCGACGGCCGTCGCATCCTCCACCGCTTTCTCCGCGGCCGCCAGCGCCACGCGTGCCGACGCGACGAACGCCTCCCCGGACTCCGTGAGGCGCACGCTTCTGCTCGTCCGCGCGAAGAGCCGTTCGCCGATCGTCCGCTCGAGTGCCGCGATCTGGTGGCTGAGCGCCGACTGCGTGACGTGACAGCGTTCGGCGGCTCGAGTGAAACTCCCGGTCTCCGCGACCTCGACGACGTATCTCATCTGCTGCAGTTCCACGGATACATGATCTCTCCTCATGAAAGAGATGACAACAATGCGTTGTACTCATCGCCAATCGACAGCGAGGCTGAACATATGAACCGCGCCTCCACGATCGCTCTCACCGCGCTCGCCCCGATCACCTGGGGCACCACGTACCTTGTGACCACGGAGATGCTTCCAGCGGGACATCCGCTCTTCGCCGCGCTCATCCGTGCACTGCCTGCGGGCCTCATCGCGCTCGCGATCGGCCGCGCACTGCCCCAGGGCACGTGGTGGTTTCGGGCCGGAGTCCTCGGCATCCTGAACATCGGAGCCTTCTTCCCCCTGCTCTTTCTCGCAGCGGAGAGGCTCCCGGGCGGCGCCGCGGCGGCCGTGGCCGGGGTACAGCCCCTGATCCTTCTGCCTCTGGGAGCGCTCGTGCTGCAGGATCGCCCCCGCATCACCGCAGTGATCGCCGCAGCAGCAGGAACGACCGGCGTCGCCCTCATCGTGCTCGGACCGGCCTCACGCCTGGACACGCTCGGCATCGTCGCCGCGATCGCGGGCGTCGGCGCGACGGCTGCAGGCATCATCCTCACGAAGAAATGGGGACGACCTCCGCGCGTCGGTGCGGTCGCCTACGCAGGATGGCAGCTCACGGCAGGAGGATTGTTTCTGCTCCCGCTGACACTAGGGTTGGAGGGTGTGCCGCAGACGATCGATACCCCTGCGGTCGTCGGCTACGTGTGGCTCGCCGCTGTCGGCGGATTCGCCTCGTACACCCTGTGGTTCCGTGGAATCCAGCTGCTCCCGGTCGTGATCCCCGGGCTGCTCGTGCTTCTCTCGCCCATCGTCGCCACCCTGCTGGGCGTCTTCGTCGCGGGTGAGTCGTTCACCATCATTCAGGGCCTGGGGCTGGCACTCGTCGCCGCAGCTCTCATCGCCGGACCGTTCGCGGCGCGGCGGTCATCCGCACACGCGGCGCTGGTCGCCGCACGCCCCTGAGTCAGTTCTTCCCGAAGAGCTTCTGGATCTCGGCGAGGTCGGCCTCAGTCGGCGCCTTGGCTCCGCCGAGACCGAAACCCGAACCGGTCGGCGTGGAGGCCGCCGCGATACCGGAGTTCTCGGCGGCGCGCTTGGCGGGGTTGCCCGAGCGGGATGCACCCTTGCTCTTCGCCCCCTTCTTTCCGCGCTTCGCCGAGGCACCGGGGCGCCCCATTCCGGGCATCGGGCCCATACCGGGGATGTTCGGGGTGCCGCCGCGCGCGACCGTCTTCATCATCTTCGCGGCCTGCTCGAAGCGGGCGACGAGCTGATTGACGTCGGTGACGGTCATGCCCGAACCACGGGCGATGCGCAGACGACGCGAACCGTTGAGAACCTTGGGGTTTCGGCGCTCCCCCGGCGTCATCGAGCGGATGATCGCCTCGGTGCGGTCGATCTCGCGCTCATCGAAGTCGTCGAGCTGCTGCTTCATCTGCCCCATACCCGGGAGCATCCCGAGCATCTTCTTCATGGAGCCCATCTTCTTGAGCTGCTGCATCTGCTCAAGGAAGTCCTCCAGCGTGAAGGTCTCGGTCGCGAGCTTCTCGGCGAGCTTCTCCGCCTCGGCCTCGTCGAAGGCACTCTGCGCCTGCTCGATGAGGGTGAGGATGTCACCGAGGTCGAGGATGCGACTCGCCATGCGGTCGGGGTGGAAGGGCTCGAGGTCGCCGAGGGCTTCACCGGTCGACGCGAAGATGATCGGGCGGCCGGTGACGGATGCGACCGAGAGCGCGGCACCACCGCGCGCGTCGCCGTCGAGCTTCGACAGGACGACGCCCGTGAAGTCGACGCCCTCCTGGAAGGCCTTCGCCGTGTTCACGGCGTCCTGACCGATCATCGCGTCGATGACGAAGAGGACCTCATCGGGCTGCACGGCAGCGCGGATGTCAGCGGCCTGCTTCATGAGCTCGGCGTCGACACCGAGGCGACCGGCGGTGTCGATGATGACGACGTCGTGCTGGTGGCGACGGGCGTGCTCGACGCCGTCGCGGGAGACCTTGACGGGATCGCCGATGCCGTTGCCCGGTTCCGGCGCGTAGATCGTGGCGCCCGCCTGCTCCGCGACGACCTGCAGCTGGTTCACGGCGTTCGGACGCTGGAGGTCAGCGGCGATGAGGAGTGGGGTGTGTCCCTCGCCCTCGAGCTGCTTCGCGAGCTTTCCGGCGAACGTCGTCTTACCGGATCCCTGGAGACCGGCGAGCATGATGACCGTCGGCGGGGTCTTCGAGAACTCCAGACGGCGCTGTTCACCGCCGAGGATCGAGATGAGCTCTTCGTTGACGATCTGCACGACCTGCTGGGCCGGGTTCAGAGCCTTGTTGACCTCATCGCCGAGTGCGCGCTCGCGCACCTTGGCGGTGAAGTCCTTGACGACGGCGAGCGCGACGTCAGCGTCGAGCAGCGCACGACGGATCTCGCGGACGGTGCCGTCGACGTCAGCCGGGGTGAGCTTGCCCTTCGTGCGCAGGTTGCGGAAGGTCTCGGTAAGCCGATCGGAAAGCGTGCCAAAGGTAGCCATGGTGCTTCTGATTCTAGAGGAGCATTCGGCCGGTCACGGAGTCCGGGCTCGGCGCGACGCCATGCTAGCGTGCCTGTGACCACACGGGGGCCCACGCATGGGCTGAGATCGGGCTGACGCGGCCTGCGACCGTCGAACCTGTCCGGGTAATGCCGGCGAAGGAAGTGAGCCTCATATGAGCACGTCTGTTGCGTCCCGTTCTCTGTCTTATGTCGCGGATGTGGAGCACGACATCCGCGTTCCGGTGACGGAGATCTCCCTGGACGATTCGCCCGGCGGCGAGCCCAATGCTCCCGTGCAGGTGTACCGCACGGCTGGCGCCGGAAGCGATCCGCTGGTCGGCCTGCCGCGACTCCGGGCCGAATGGATCGAAGCGCGCGGCGACACCGAGAGCTACGCGGGTCGCGAGCGCACGCTGCTCGACGACGGTCGCGCGGCGGTCCGGCGTGGAAGCGCGTCGGAGGAATGGCTGGGAGAACGCCCCGTGCCGCGGCGTGGCCGAGAGGGCAGGCGTGTCACCCAGATGCACTACGCCCGCCGGGGGCTGATCACTCCCGAGATGCGCTTCGTCGCTCTGCGGGAGGGCTGCGATGTCGAACTCGTGCGCAGCGAGATCGCGGCGGGCCGCGCCATCCTGCCGAACAACATCAACCACCCCGAGTCCGAACCGATGATCATCGGCAAGGCGTTCCTCGTGAAGATCAATGCGAACATCGGCAACTCCGCCGTCACGAGTTCGATCGCAGAAGAGGTCGACAAGCTGCAGTGGGCGACCCAGTGGGGCGCGGACACCGTCATGGATCTCTCGACGGGCGATGACATCCACACAACGCGCGAGTGGATCATCCGCAACTCCCCCGTTCCGATCGGCACGGTGCCGATCTACCAGGCGCTCGAGAAGGTCGACGGCCAGGCGCACAAGCTCACCTGGGAGATCTTCCGCGACACGGTCATCGAGCAGTGCGAGCAGGGCGTCGACTACATGACGATCCACGCCGGTGTTCTGCTGCGCTACGTGCCTCTGACGGCAGATCGCGTCACCGGAATCGTCTCCCGCGGCGGCTCGATCATGGCCGGATGGTGCCTCGCCCATCACCAGGAGAACTTCCTCTACACGCACTTCGATGAGCTGTGCGAGATCTTCGCGCGCTACGACGTCGCCTTCTCGCTCGGCGACGGGCTGCGCCCCGGATCCGTCGCTGACGCGAACGATGCCGCCCAGTTCGCGGAGCTCGACACCCTCGCCGAGCTCACAGCCCGCGCGTGGGAGTACGACGTGCAGGTCATGGTCGAAGGTCCGGGACACGTGCCGTTCCACCTCGTGCGCGAGAACGTCGAGCGTCAGCAGGAGCTCTGCAAAGGCGCTCCCTTCTACACGCTCGGACCGCTGGTCACCGATGTCGCCCCGGGCTACGACCACATCACCTCCGCGATCGGCGCGACGGAGATCGCCCGCTACGGCACCGCGATGCTCTGCTATGTCACCCCGAAGGAGCATCTCGGGCTGCCGAACAAGGACGATGTGAAGACGGGCGTCATCACGTACAAGATCGCCGCCCACGCCGCAGACCTCGCGAAGGGACATCCGGGAGCGCAGGAGCGCGACGACGCGCTCTCCAAGGCGCGCTTCGAGTTCCGCTGGCGCGACCAGTTCGCGCTCTCGCTCGACCCCGACACCGCGGAGGCGTTCCACGACGAGACCCTGCCCGCGGAGCCTGCGAAGACCGCGCACTTCTGCTCGATGTGCGGGCCGAAGTTCTGCTCGATGCGCATCAGTCAGGACATCCGCAAGGAGTTCGGCTCGGCCGCCGATCAGACGACGATCGCCGCCCGCGAGGGGATGCAGGAGAAGAGCCGTGAGTTCCGCGCCACCGGCGCCCAGGTGTATCTCCCGACCCCTGCCGTGCGTTAGCCGCAGCATGGCTGATCCGCGCCGCCGGTAGGACAGCGGCGCGGGTCAGCCCCAGGGAAGATCGTGGATGCTTCTCAGGGCTTCGTCGAACTGGGCTTCCAGCGACGCGTGCCCGGCGCCGCGCTCTGCCCAGACCCGCAGCGAGGAGAGGACGGCCGCTGCGATCGCGGCTCCGAGAATGTCAGAGCGAATCGCTCCGATGCCCGAGGTGCGCGCGGCGGCCGAGACGGCCGAGGCGATGCGCGCGTGGCGCAGGCCGGTGTCACGCAGCAGCTCGTCTTCCAGCCCCATGGCGGCCGCATTGCCGAGCGCGAGGGTCAGCGGATCAGGGGCGAGATCGGTGAGCACCGGTTCCAGTGCGGCACGGACACGCGGACCGTCTGCATCCGCCCCCAACGCATTCAGAGCGGCCAATGCGACGTCGATGCGGGCATCGAGACCCGACCACAGCACATCGCTCTTGCTGGCGAAGTAGTTGAAGAAGCTGGAGCGGCTGACGCCGGCCCGCTGCGTGATGTCGGCGACGGAGGTTGCGTCGTAACCCTGCTCCAGAAAGAGCTCACAGGCTGCCTCGGCCAGCGTCTCGCGTGAGGACGCGCGGGGTCGCCCCGTTCGTGCGTTCGTCATACCGCTAACGTACTGCGCCTGCGTCGACATCCACCTGCGCAGATGTATTCTTAGACGCGGTTCAACAAATCCGGTTCTAAGGAGCGCGCATGCTCGACATCGTCACCGCGGGCCTGGCCCCGCATTTCGTGCCGTACCTCGACGGGTGGGCCCTGCAGCGAGATGTGCACGCGCAGGTCGTCGCCGGAACCCGGCCTGACACCCTTCTCCTCCTCGAGCACGACGCCGTCTACACCGCAGGCAAGCGCACCGAGTCGCACGAGCGTCCGCAGGACGGCACACCGGTGGTCGACGTCGACCGTGGCGGAAAGATCACCTGGCATGGCCCGGGTCAGCTCGTGGGCTACCCGATCGTGCGGCTGCCTGAACCCGTCGATGTGGTCGCGCACGTGCGGCGCCTGGAGCGGATCCTCATCGACATCCTTGCTCCGCTCGGCGTCGATGGCTACCAGGTCGACGGGCGCAGCGGCGTATGGGTGCGCCGGCCGCTCTCCGAAGACAAGGTCGCAGCGATCGGCGTGCGCGTGCAGCGCGGTGTCACGATGCACGGCTTCGCTCTGAACTGCAACAACACCCTCGCCGGGTTCCGCGGGATCATCCCGTGCGGCATCACGGATGCCGGGGTCACCACGATCAGCGAGATCATCGGGGCAGACCTCGCACCTGCAGATATCGCAGATGCGGTGTCGTCGGCCTTCGCGACCGCCTACGCGACGGAGGCGGCAGCATGAGCGGATGCGGCACCCCTGTGGCATCCGGATCCTCCCCCGCCACGGCACCCAACGGACGCAAGCTTCTTCGACTGGAGATCCGCAACGCCGAGACACCGATCGAGCGCAAGCCCGAATGGATTCGAACGAAGGCGAAGATGGGCCCCGAGTACACGGCGCTGCACTCGCTCGTGAAAGACGAGGGCCTCCACACGGTCTGTCAGGAAGCCGGCTGCCCCAACATCTACGAATGCTGGGAAGACCGCGAGGCCACGTTCCTCATCGGCGGCTCCCAGTGCACGCGCCGCTGCGACTTCTGCCAGATCGACACCGGCAAGCCCGCAGACTATGACACCGACGAGCCGCGCCGCGTCGCCGAGAGTGTGACCCGCATGGGTCTGAGGTACGCCACGGTCACCTGTGTCGCGCGCGACGATCTTCCCGACGGCGGTGCCTGGCTGAACGCCGAGACCGTGCGCCAGATCCACGCACAGAACCCGAACACGGGTGTCGAACTGCTCGCCACCGACTTCAACGGGGATCCCACCCTGCTTGACGTCGTCTTCGAGGCGCGACCTGAGGTGTTCGCGCACAACGTCGAGACCGTTCCCCGGGTGTTCAAGCGCATCCGCCCGGCGTTCCGATACGAGCGCTCACTCGACGTGATCACTCAGGCGCGCAACGTGGGCCTCATCACGAAGTCGAACCTGATCCTCGGCATGGGCGAGGAGCCGGAAGAGGTGGTGCAGGCGCTGAATGATCTGCATGACGCCGGATGCGACATCATCACGATCACGCAGTATCTGCGGCCCTCGCCGCGGCATCTGCCGGTCCAGCGCTGGGTCAAGCCTGCGGAGTTCGTCGAGTTCAAGGAGGAGGCCGAGCGGATCGGCTTCCTTGGCGTGCTCGCCGGTCCGCTCGTGCGCTCCTCCTACCGTGCTGGCCGACTCTGGGCCCAGTCGATGGCGTCGAAGGGCAGGGAGATCCCGGCCCACCTCGCCCACATCGCCGAGGGCGCCGAACAGGGATTCGCTCAGGCTGTCTGAGCTGGCTCCGTCGTCGCGGGGAACGGATCCGCACGAAGAAGCCTGGCAAGATGCGAGGCGTTCGCGGCGGCGGCCGCACACGCGATGCGCACCTTGTCCGGGGTCGTATCGAGGTCGATGAAGTCGGTGCCTGACATCGCCTCGCCGTTCCAGTACACACCGCCCTGCGCGGGGACGACGAAACCGACGTCGGAGAGCGCCTGGGCGATGATCCCCACGATGTGATGCGCGCCGTCCTCGTTGCCCACCACCACCGGAATCACAATCCGGTCATAGAGAGACGGACGGCCCTCGGCGTCCGTCTCGGAGAGCTCTGCGTCCAGCCGTTCGATGACGCGCTGTGCGACGCTCGAATGCTGGCCCACCCAGGTGGGCGTCGCAAGGATGAGGATCTGCGACTCCAGCACGCGCTTCAGGATCTCCGGCCATTGATCGCCGTTTCCCATGTCGCGCTCGACACCGGGATGGATGGAGTGATCCACCACACGTAGCGACTCCACCGTGCAGCCGCGATCGCGGAGTTCTGTCGCGACCACGCCAGCGAGCGCCTCCGTGCTCGACGGCGCCGGTGAGGGTTTGAGGGTGCAGTTCAGGATCAGCGCGCGCAGGTTCTCCGTCATCACTTCTCCTTCGCGTCATTGATCGACCCGCGCCATTCGCCGCTCGCTGTGCCGCGCCGCTCCATGAGCTCTTTGAACCGGGCCAGGTCGTGCTCCGCAGCGCGCTCATCGATATTCAGGGCAGCGCCGACCTTCTCGACGAACCCCTCGGGAACCCACCCCATCGTCAAGGAGACGCGTGTGCCGTCCGGCACGGCCTCGAACTCCACCTCGCCGGTGTGCGTGCGCTCCCCCAGGCTCTGCCACCGAATCCGCGAATCCGGGATCTGCTCCGTGATCTCTGCATCGAACTCGTGTTCCACGCCTCCGATCTCCACACGCCAGCGCGTGCTCGCATCGCTCTTCTGCTCGATGTGCTTGACCGTCGACATGAATGTCGGAAACTCCTCGAACTGCGTCCACTGGTCGTAGACCTCACGCAGCGGAGCATGGACCACCGTCGTCGCCGTCACTTTCGAGATCATCTTCTTCTCCTGTTCCTCGTCGAGCGACCGACGCTACGCGCGGTCCTTCCGGCACACACCGGGGTTGCGCATCGACGCACACCGACCTACCCTGACCGACCCACGGTGCACAGCAACTGCCGAGGCGCCGGCGATAGACTCGAGCGAAGGATCTCGGCGGGACGACCCGCCGTCAGGACCACGTGCAGGGACGACCCCGCAGAACAGGCACTCGTTCGTGAACACCTCTCTTCGGAGCATCCTGACACCCGGCGTGATCGTCCGCCTTGCCCTCGGCTGGGGTGCCTTCGCCGCCCTGCTGCTCGCACAGCCGCTCCTCGCGGGGCCTCTCCCGGGCCCGGCGCTCGTCGTCGCGCTCGTCGCGATCGTCGCCATCATCGTGGTCTGCGCCTTCGGCGTCGTCACGGAGGCGGAGCACCTGGCTCACCGGCTCGGCGATCCCTACGGAACCCTCGTCCTGACGCTGTCGATCGCGCTCATCGAGGTCATCCTCATCTCCGCCGTCATGCTCGGCCCGGGCGAGCACGCCACGATCGCGCGCGACTCCGTCATGGCCGTGTCGATGATCATCCTGAACCTCGTGATCGGTGTCGCACTGCTCATCGGCGGGCTGCGCCACCGCGACCTGCGAGCCAACAGCACGGGGGTCTCGACCTACCTCGCGATGCTCGTCGTGCTTGCGATGCTCGCCTTCGCCCTTCCCGGCCTCATCGGCGAGGGCGACGCCTACACGATCGGCCAGGCGATCCCGATCATCGTCGCGACCGTCGTGCTCTATGTGTTCTTCCTCGTCCGTCAGATGGGAGCGCAGAAGTCCGACTTCCAGGAGATCTCATCGCGGTCGGATCGCCTCGTCGCGCCCGAACGCGTGGTGCGACCGTCCGTCACCCACGTGATCGCCGAGCACCGCGTGGAGCTGCTGGCGCGCATCGTCGTCCTCGTGCTGACCGTCGTTCCCATCGTGCTGCTCTCGCACGACATGGCCGTCCTGCTCGATGACGGTCTCCACCGCATCTCCGCACCCGTCGCCCTCTCGGGGATCCTCATCGCCATGATCGTGTTCCTTCCCGAGACGCTCACGGCAATCCGTGCCGCCCTCGCCGGCGAAGCCCAGCGGGTGAGCAACCTCTGCCACGGCGCTCTCGTCTCCACCGTCGGACTGACGATTCCGGCGGTGCTCACGATCGGCCTCCTCACCGGACAGCAGGTCGTGCTGGCCGAGAACCCCACGAACCTCGTGCTTCTCGGCGTCACGTTGCTGCTGACGCTGGCGACGTTCAGCGGCACGCGCGTGACAGCCCTGCACGGCGCGGCGCACCTCACCGTCTTCTTCGTCTACGCGCTCACGGTCTTCGCATGACGCAACCTGGCCGGGGTCCGAGCGTGACGCGAGGATCCCGGCGAGCAGCGCAGAAATGAGGCAGGTGGGCTAGTCGGCGCTCATCACCGAGAGCACCGTCGCGTCCGAACCGAAGTTCACGAGCAGCACGTCTTCGGTCTCGTCGCCGTCCAGTGCGTACTCCAGCACCGCGAACGGCTCCGATCCGCCATGCTCATCGGCGAGGATCGTCATGCTCATGAGACGAAGCGAGCGGATGATGTCGACGGCCGCGTCACCGCTGACGTCGACCAGCAGGTCGACGAGTTCGTCACCGTGCGTCTCCTGCTGCTGCAGCACGTACTCAGTGACCTCACTGGTACGGTCATCGACCTCGGCGAGCATCGCACGACGCGCGACGGCGTCGATATTCTCCAACCCGGCGATCAGGCCTGCTGCGATGTCGAGGGCATCCTGAGACACGTCGTCCTGGTCGGGCGCCGTCAGGTCGACGGTGACCGCCTGGTCGCCGAACTCCACCGTCTCAGACCAGAAGATCGATCCGTCTGGACCTGATGACAGCAGTCCGAAGAAGTCATGCTCGATTGCCATACCGCTATGAAACCAGTCTCTCTCGCATCTGGGTAGCCCAGCGTGGATCAGTCGACGAGCGCCGACACGAAAACGTGCGGCGTGAAGCCGGTGAGATCGTCGATGCCCTCGCCCTGGCCGAGGAGCTTGACCGGGATGCCCGTGCGCTCCTGCACGGCAAGGACGAATCCGCCCTTCGCGGATCCGTCGAGCTTCGTCAGCACGAGACCCGTGACGCCTGCGTGCTGAAGGAACGCCTCAGCCTGCATGACACCGTTCTGACCGGTCGTGGCATCCAGCACGAGCAGCACTTCGCTGATCGGCGCCTGCTTCTCGATCACGCGGCGGATCTTCGTGAGCTCATCCATGAGCCCGCCCTTGGTGTGCAGGCGACCGGCGGTGTCGACGATCGCGATCTCCGTGCCGTTGCGCTGCGCGAACTCGATCGTCTGAAAGGCCACAGACGCCGGATCCTGCCCCTGCTGCTGCGGTCGTACGATATCGGCGCCGCCGCGCTCTGCCCAGGTGGCGAGCTGATCGACAGCGGCGGCGCGGAACGTGTCGGCCGCGCCCACGACGACGGTGCGCCCGTATCCACGAAGGAACTTGGTGAACTTGCCGATCGTCGTCGTCTTGCCCACTCCGTTGACGCCGACGACGAGCACGACAGCGGGTCGCTCAGTGAGCTTCAGGGTCGTGTCGAACTTGGCGAAGTGCTCTTCGAGGGTCTCGCGCAGCATCCGCTGGAGATCCTTGGGATCGGTCGTGCGGTACCGCTCCACCTTCTCGTGCAGCTCGTCGAGGATGCGCTCGGTGATCTCCGGCCCGAAGTCGGCCGTCAGCAGCGCCGCCTCCAGGTCCTCCCACGTCGTCTCGTCGATCGTGGGTTTGACGAACATGCCGCGCAGCGCGCGACCGAGGGACCAAGACTTCTCCGCCATGGCTCCAGCCTAGGCGGTCAGCCCGATCGTTCAGCCCACCGTGGCGCGGTCTCCGACCCGCTGACCCACCACGGCGGAGACGCCATCCTGTCGCATGGAGACACCGTAGAGCGCATCGGCGATCTCCATCGTCCGCTTCTGATGGGTGATGACGAGCAGCTGCGAACTCTCCCGGAGCTGCTCGAACACGGTGAGCAGGCGTCCGAGGTTCGCGTCGTCAAGCGCCGCCTCGACCTCATCGAGGATGTAGAACGGGCTCGGTCGGGCCTTGAAGATCGCCACAAGAAGTGCGACCGCGGCGAGCGAGCGCTCACCACCGGACAGCAGTGAGAGCCGCTCGATCTTCTTCCCGACCGGCCGCACCGACACTTCGATGCCCGTCGTCAGCATGTTCTCCGGATCAGTCAGCGAGATGCTGCCGGATCCGCCCGGGAACAGCAGGGGGAAAACCTCGCCGAATGCGGTGCGGGTGTCTTCGAACGCTGCAGCGAAGATCGTCTCCATGCGCTCGTCGAGGTCGGCGATGATCGTGAGCAGGTCCTCGCGCGTCTGCGTGAGGTCCGCAAGCTGCTCGGTCAGGAAGGCATGACGCTGTTCCAGAGCCGCGAACTCCTCCAGAGCCAGCGGATTCACGCGTCCGAGCTGCGCGAGCTTGCGCTCGGCCTCTTTGAGGCGGCGCTCCTGCATCCGGCGGTCGAAGGGGATCGCCGCGTCCTCAGTCTCGTCGTCGTCCGCCGGATCACGGGGAACAAGCTGGTCCGGCCCATATTCCGAAATGAGAATGTCTTCGTCGAGAGCGAGCTCGGATGCCACGCGCTCCAGCAGACTCGTGAGGTGGAGCTTCTTCTCATGAATCTGCAGCTCGAGACCGTGGACGCTCTCGGTCAAACCGGAGAGACGTTCCCGAATGGCACTCTCCTGTCGCCGCAGACCGATCAGCTCCTCGTTCTGCGCCGACCGCTCTGCTTCGGCGGCGCTCAACGCGATGCGCGCCTCACTGACGGAGCGATCGACGGAATCGAGCACGCGCGGCAGCTCTTCGGCAACCGCCGCCGCAACCTCGCGCTGCGCACGTCGCACGACCGCGCGACGTGCCGCCTCGGCCGCCGCTTCCCGCTCGCGCTCCCGCTGGCGCTCCATCGTCCCGACTCGGTTCTGCGCGGAACGCACCCGCTCGCGCAGGGTCTCGATGTCCAGTCGTGCACGCATCTCAGCCTCGCGGGCCTGCTCCAGCGCCTCCAGCATCCCCTCACGAGCGGATGCGTCGAGCTGAGGGCGCGGGGTGGCTTCCGCCTCCTCGAGAGCTGCCTTCGTCTGCGCCGCGGTCGCTTCGGCCTCCGCAACGGACGCCTGCGCCTGCGCGAGTCCCGTCTCCAGGCGTTCGCATTCGGCGACCGACGACTCGTGCTGGACGATCACACGATTGAGCTGCTCCGCGTGAGCGGCCAGAGCCGCATCGTGTTCGCGAAGCGTCCGCAGCGCATCCGCCGACGACGCGCGTGCGCGGTCGAGCGCCTCGCGCGCATCGGCACGGGCATCGCGGAGCGCATCGATGATCACGTTGACCTCGGCGAGGCGATCCTGGGCGGCGTCACGCTCGGCGGCCAGCTCAAGCCGTGAGCGTTCACCGCCGGCACCCGAGTGAAGGGTGTATTCGGTCAGGACCTCGCCAGCACGCGTCACGATCGTCGTGAGCGCCGCCTCGTCGTCGGATGCCGCCGCATGAGCGGTCCGCGCCGCATCGAGGTCGTCGGCGATGAGGACGTGCGAGAGGATGCCGAGCACGCCGTCCGGCGCCGTGACTACCTCGTGTGCGGCGATCGTGCCCTCCACCGGCGTACGGCGGTCGCGAACGCGCGCGTTCGCGACGACGATCTCGAAGGATCCGTGTCCGTCCCGGCTCGTATCCGCTGCGAGAGCGAAGGCGTCATCCACGTGCTCGACGAGCACGCCCTCCGCGAGCGATCCGAGCACTGCGGCGATCGCTGCCTCGTAGCCGGCACGCACCTGCACCGCATCACCCACGAGCCCGCGCACGCCGGCGCGGCCGCTCTGTGCGATCTCCGCGGCGTCGCCGGAGATCGCGAGTGCGCTGGAGAGCGCGGATGCCTTCGCTGTCAGCGCCTCCGCCTCGCGTTCCGCTGCATGCAGTCGCTCCCGGATGCCCTCCTGCTCCGCCTCCATGGCGACGACCTGTGCCTGAGCACGCTCATACGCCTCGGCATGTTCGGCGGCGGTGCCCTGCGGCGCTTCGCCGTCTTCGATGAGCTCGCGGGCCTCCGCGGCCTCGCGGCGTCTCGTGTGGGCAGCCTCGAGAGCGTTCTCCTGTCGCAGCACGGCGCCGCGCACCGCCGCAAGAGCGGATGCTGCGGCGTCTGCCGTTCCTCGCAGGGTGTTGATGCGCATGTCGTGCGCCGAGACGAGGGCGCTCTGCTCCGCGATGTCGACGTCGAGCGCATCGAGCTCCGCGCGAGCCCGCTGCACCTCGCGTGTCGCGTCCTCCGCCGCATCCTGGGCGTCGCCGAGTCCCGATGAGATGGCGGTGATCTCGTCCTTGGCCTCATCGATCATCGACTGCGTGACGGTCACAGCCGCGACGGCGGCATCGTCCTCCTCGCTGCCGAGCAGCGCGAGGCGCTGGTTCGCGAGCGTGTAGAGCCCGCGCATCCGCTCCTGCACCTGCTCCAGACCGAAGGCGACACGTCGTGCCTCATCGACGGCCGCAGAGCTCTGCGACTGCTCGATGCGGGCGATGTTCGCACGCATCTGGTCGGATTGCTCGGTGAGCACGAGGCGCTCGGCATGCCGCGCCTGCTCGGTACGCGTGTGATCAGCCAGCGCTGTGCGCAGGGCGACGACGTCATCCGCGAAGATCCGCGCTTTGGCGTCGCGCACGACCGCGGCGATGGTCTGCGCCTCCCGCGCGATCTCCGCCTGGCGGCCGAGCGGTTTGAGCTGGCGACGGATCTCCCCGGCCAGATCGCTGAGTCGCGTCAGATTGGCCTGCATCGCATCGAGCTTGCGGAGCGTCTTCTCTTTGCGGCGTCGGTGCTTGAGGATCCCCGCCGCCTCTTCGATGAAGCCACGCCGATCTTCGGGGGACGCCTGCAGAACCGTATCCAGCCGCCCCTGCCCCACGATGACGTGCATCTCCCGACCCAGGCCCGAATCGCTCAGCAGCTCCTGCACATCCAGCAGGCGGCATCCCTCGCCGTTGATCGCGTACTCGCTCGATCCGTTGCGGAACAGTGTGCGGCTGATCGTCACCTCGGCGAACTCGATCGGCAGTGCGCCGTCGCTGTTGTCGATCGTGAGCTGCACTTCGGCGCGGCCCAGGGGTCCGCGCGTCGAAGTGCCGGCGAAGATGACATCCTCCATCTTTCCGCCGCGGAGCGTCTTCGCCCCCTGCTCCCCCATGACCCAGGCCAGAGCATCGACGACGTTCGACTTACCCGATCCGTTCGGGCCCACGATGCAGGTGACGCCGGGCTCGAAGGCGAAGGTCGTCGGCTGTGCGAACGACTTGAAGCCCTTCAGCGTCAGGCTCTTCAGGTGCACGCGGGCGCCTGTCGTCGGGGTAAGATCACGCCCTCACGCTACCGGACACGCCGGATGAGACCCACCGGAAACGCTCGAATCTGCGCGAACTTCAACCAGAGTGTTGACCACGGCGCAAAACTTCCGCTAGCGTTACAACCCGCATCGCCAAGAAAGGAGGCCACCGACATGATGAATCCAGCACATATGGGCACAACGCCCGCTGACTCCGCGACGTCCTACCGACGTTCTGCGTTCTCGGTGAACCTCCGCGGCGATATCGCGACGGCGTAGCCGACTCCTCGCATTCCTGCGCGCTGCACGCTTCTTCGTGCTCGTCACGCACCTGCGATTCCTGCCTCTTCGGCATCCCCAGGCATCCTCTGCCACCGGTGCGCATGCACATCCGCATCCGCCCGGGCTCCGGCTCCGCCTCCCATCCTCTTTCCGGCCTCTGCTCGGCGACGACCTTCTCGGCGTCCTCCCGTCAGACGGCTCATGAACGCACGGATGAGGGCGCAGCATCCACCCCATCACACCGAAAGCGAATCATCGTGAACACCACCCTGTCGTCCCGCGCCGCGGACGTCACCGTACATTCCCAACCCTCGTCGGTCGTGCTTCCGGACGCCGCGCAGCTGCGCGCCCTCTCCCTGGCACACCGACTGTCCCTGCGCCTGGCCGTCTGGCTGCTCGTCCGCGCCGCTCGTGAGGAGCGCACGGCTGAACGGCTCAGGGAACTCGCACTCTCCGAACAGCGTCGACGCGCGCTGCTCGAGGAGTACCAGGCAACCGCGCTGTACTACAGCGTTCCGCTGCAACTGCGCTGATCGAAGGAGCAATCATGACAACGACGGACACGAATGCGATCGTCATCGCACCGTTCGTCCCGCCGTCCGCACCACACGGCCCGGATGCCGCCGAGCTCCACGAGCTCGTGGCCCTGGACAACGCGGTGTGCCTCTCTGACTCGGGAGGCGATCACCTCCGTCAGACCGCAGAGGAGATGCTGCCCGGATGGCTCGACCAGACCGACCGTCTGCGGCGGGGCTTCATCGCCCGCCGCGGCGGTCGGCTCGTCGGCGCCCTCCTGATGGGCTTCGCCGCGGAGACCGGCTCGGTCGCCGGCGAGTTCGACCTGCTGATCGAGCCGGGCCAGTGGGGACAGGGCATCGAGGATGCCCTTCTCGACGTCGGCGAGGCCGAGGCGCGGGCGCTGGGTCGCACGAGTCTGCAGGCATGGTCGCTGCACCCTGTCGCCGAGGACGCCGAGCCCTACGTCCCGCGCACCGGCTGGGGCAGAGCGACCCGCACGGATCTGGCACGCTTTCTCGCCTCGCGCGGCTACGAGCTCGAGCAGGTCGAACGCAACAGCGGCTTCGATCTGCGCAACTCGCTCGAGATCGCGACGGCGGCATATGCACGCGCAGAGGCCGCCGCAGGCGACGACTACCGTGTCGTGGCGTGGACGCTCCCGACGCCGGCCGAGCTTCGTGCCGGTTTCGCGGCGATTCTCTCCCGTCTCGCGACCGACGTGCCCAGCGGCGATCTGGTCATCGACGAGGAGGCATGGGATGAAGGACGTGTGCTGCGCCGTGAGGCGAGGCTCGCCGCAGCCGGATCTCTGGTCTCCGTCGCCGCCGTCGAGCATGTGCCCAGCGGCGCGCTCGTCGCCTACAACGAGCTCCTGATCGGTGAGGATCGCTCTGGTGTGACACACCAGTACGGCACGCTCGTTGCGAAGGAGCACCGCGGGCACCGCCTCGGGATGCTCGTGAAGGCCGCGAACCTGCTGCGTTGGCGTGAGCTTGCCCCGCAGTCGCCGCAGGTCTCGACGTTCAACGCCGAGGAGAACCGCCCGATGCTCGACATCAACGAGGCGATCGGCTTCGTGCCGCTCTCGTATGCCGCGGCCTGGCAGCGAGCCCTCGTGTGAGTCGCTCGCAGCCCGGACGCCACGTCTGCGCGTGCACTGTCGCGTGGCATCCGTGCGCCGGACGCAGAGGTCATCCGCGAGGATGACCTCTGCGGGGCTGCTTCATTCTGGCGAGCGATGACGAGAGATGCGGACGCGGACGAGGCTGGGAGCATGAGTTCTTCCGTCATCACCGCAACCGGCCTCCGCAAGTCCTACGGCACGACCCGCGCACTCGCCGGGGTCGATCTGCGCATCTCTCCCGGCGAGTCTGTCGCGATCATGGGTGCCTCCGGATCGGGGAAGACGACGCTGTTGCACGTGCTGGCGGGAATCATCACTCCCGATCAGGGAAGTGTCACCTTCACCCCGGCGCAGGCAGGCGTGCACATCGAGGTCACGGCGCTGAACGATCGCGAGAGATCGCGACTGCGCCGGGAGCGCTTCGGCTTCGTGTTCCAGCAGGGTCTCTTGATCCCTGAGCTCACGGCGATCGAGAACGTGGCTCTGGCGTCGATGCTCACCGGGCACTCCCGTCAGGAGGCGGAGCAGCTTGCCGGCGCCTGGCTCGCCTCTCTCGGACTCGCAGGCATGGAGCTGCGCCGGATCGGCGAGCTCTCCGGCGGTCAGGCGCAGCGCGTGGCCATCGCTCGCGCACAGGTCACGGGCGCGGAGGTCGTCTTCGCCGACGAGCCGACGGGGGCTTTGGACTCCGCCACCTCGACAGAGGTCATGGATGCGCTGCTGTGGTCGACAACGGGTCAGGGTCGCACGCTCGTGCTCGTGACCCACGATGCGCAGGTCGCGGCACGCTGCTCGCGCACCGTCACGGTTCGCGACGGACTCATCGTCGCGCAGGAGGTGGCCGCATGAAACTCTCCGTCCTGCGGATGCTGCTGCGTCCGACCCCCGGAAGCATGGGCGTGCTCGCGCTTCCTGTGATCGCATTCGCCGTGGTGACGGCGCTGATCCTCACGGTGATCGGTGGCGCTCAGGCGTTCTGGTCCTGGACGGATGAGTATGCGATGCTCTACCAGTCGCTGGCGGCGATCGCGGTCGTCCTGCTCGTAGTCCCGTTGAGCACGCTGGGCGCTGCTGCGGCACGCCTCTCGGCCCGCCGTCGGGACGAGAAGCTCTCCACTCTGCGCCTCCTGGGCGTCACAGCATGGGGTGTCGGCGTGCTCACGGTCATCGAGTCCACGCTGATCGCCCTCACCGGGGTGCTCGCCGGCGTGCTCGGCTCGCTCGCACTCCTGCCGGCGGTAGCGCTGATCCCGTTCCGCGGAGAACCGCTCGGCATCGAGGCGATCGCGCTCTCGCCGATGATCATCCTCGCGGTCGCCGGCTCGATCGTCGTGCTCGCGGCAGTGAGCGCGATCATCGCACTGCGCCAGGTGGTCATCTCCCCGCTCGGCGTGCGCATGCGAGCGACGACGGGATCTGTGCACTGGATCCGCGCGGTGATCGTCGTGGCGCTCCTCGCCGCAGCGTTCCTCACGATCAAGCTGGCGCCGAGCGTGGTGTCCAGCGCGATCATGCTCATCGTCGTGCTCGCCGGAGTCTTCGGCGTTTCACTCGCGGTGCTCAACGTGATCGGACCGTGGGTGCTCAAGGTCATCGCGAACGGTCAGGCGCGTCGCGCCGCGACTCCAGAACGTCTGCTGGCCGCCCGGATGGTGCTTGACTCCCCCAAGGCGGCCTGGCGTCAGGTGAGCGGAATCGCGATGGCAAGCTTCATGGCTGTCTTCGCGGGAACGGGCGCGGCCCTCATGAGTTCGATGGCCAGTGACACCGCGACCGCCGCCGACCTCGCTCTTGCCACCGACATCCGTACGGGTGTGATCATCACCCTCGTGGGATCGTTCGTGATGGTCGCAGCGTCCGTAGGGGTGACGCAGGCGTCCGAGATTCTCGATCAGCGGCCGCTGCATTCGAGCCTGCACTATCTGGGCACGCCGATGCAGACCGTGGATGCGGCGCGGCGCCGCGCGATCATGTCGCCGCTGCTGATCACGGCACTCGGATCGGCGCTGTGCGCCGGAGTACTCGTCTTCCCGCTCCTGGGGATCGCGATGATCACGGCCCCCATCTCACTGCTCACGATCGCCACCGTCGTCACTGCGGGCATCGGAATGGTCTGGCTCAGCACCCGTGTGACTCGCCCTCTGCTCGCTCGTTCCTTCGCGACGGCCTGAGGGTCGCGTCAGGATGGGTATTCCTCCCCACTGCGTGATCGACGGTGCTCGATTAGGTTGAAGGGAGGAGGTCATACTCACGATGGACGTACTGCTCGACCGCGCTCGCCTCACTGAGGCGCGTGACACATTGAAGGCCGCGAAAGACGCCTTCGACAGCGCCGCGAAGATCAACGACAACCTGGAGGCGGCCATCGACCGTCCCCACGGCAAGTCCAAGCTTCGTGACCGCGTCGGATGGTTCGAGGCGAACTGGGCGGGCAACCGGGATGAGCTCACGGAGATGATCGAGAACGTGCACAAGGGGCTCGATTCGATCGTGACCGGCTGGGACGAATGGGAGGCCGACGCGGTCGCCTCCATGGAAGGGAAGTAGACGACCATGTCCTACTACTCCCCCTCGACCGGCCGCGAACTGGTGCAGTTCGCCGGCTCACCGACGACGATCGGCACAACCGCCGAGCAGTACAAAACGCTCGGGACCGCCATGATCACGACGGCCACGACGCTCCGCGACATCACGGAGTCTCAGGTCAGTGCGGGCACCGATCGGCTGAAGGACGATGCGGAGAAGCTCGAAGGAGATCTCCGGAAGGCCGGCGTCCGCTACCAGAAGACAGGTGAGGCGCTGACACCGTATGCGACGGCACTCGAAGATGCCCGCGCCTGGTTCACCGCACACAGCGCTTCGGTGATCGCCGCGGAGAAGCGCTATGTCACGGCGCAGAGCACGCAGCAGACACTCCTCTACTCGCCGACGTATGGCATGGAGGAGGCGGAGGTGAAAGAGCACGGCGAGAAGCTCGGCGACGCGGCGGCCGAGCTCGAGAGCGCCGAGACCGACCGCGCGTCCGAGTGGCGGGCCTTCGACTCGGCCTACGACCTGTGGGATGCCGCATTCGAGACCGCGGCCAACGGCGTCTCCGAGGCGATGGACAAGGCCGACAACGACGACGGCAAGTGGGACTGGATCGCCGACGCTCTCGGCGTGCTGGGCTACGTGCTGATCGTGCTCGCCGTCGTCGCGCTCTTCGTCGTGACGAGCCCGTGGGCAGCGATCCTCCTGGCGACGACGATCGCGCTGTCGGCGGTGCATCTTGCCGGCAACATCTACCTCTACGCGAACGGCAAGGCCTCGCTGTCCGATGTTCTCTGGAGCGCCGTAGGACTTCTCACAGCGGGAATCGGAGGCTTGGCCTCGCGCTCGCTCCGTCTCGCGACAGCCGCGAACGGGGGCGCCGACGTGCTGCAGGCTTCCCAGAGCGCTTCCCGACTTCCGGTGTTCGCCAATGGCGTGCGCATGCAGTCGATGCCCACGATCGGCGCAGCCTGGAAGCATCCGTTCTCTGTGCTCATGCGCGGTAACGAGTGGGGTGTGCTGAGCCAGTGGGGCCCGGAACTCGCCCAGTGGACGGCATCGACCGCAGGCCGCAGCGGAACGATCGCATCCGCCTGGGCGGACATGATCGTGACGACGGCTCCCAAGGTCGGCGGCGCAGGATGGACGGCCGTCGGGTCCTGGGTGACGGGCATCGGCGCCGGACTCTACAGCGCGCCGGACAACCCGTGGTACGTGCCGTTCGGGCGCCCGTAGGCTGTTTGCATGCCCTTCTCTTCTTTGCATCCCCTTCGCACGAATGCACGGGCACTCCCGCGCACGCTCGGCGTGCTGCGGCTGGTCGCGATGGTGGCGACGATCGCCACCGCGCTGCAGTGGATCGTCCCCGCCGGCGCACGCCTCATCTTCAATGCTGGGCGCGTCTACTACAGCAATGAGCCGTTCTCCCTCTGGGGTGAGGTCCTCCCCTGGCCGGTTCTCTCGGTGCCCGCCTGGATGACCATCAGCACCGTCACCATCGCCTGTGTCGCAGCATTCCTGTACCTCCTGCTCGGCGGCACTCAGGTACGCAAAGACGTTCCGTTCACCGTGATCGTGGTCGGCGGGTTCGCCGTGCTCTTCCCGCTGGCGATCGCGACGTTCGATCCCGATCCCACCGGCGTCATCAGCACGCCCGGCCCCGACGGTTACCCCATCGGGTGGCACTGGCTCGCGAGTCCACTGAGCCTGTTGGTCGTTCTCGGCGCGATCTTGGGACGCAATCGTCGCCCGCTGTCCTCCGAACAAACGCGGGGCGCCCGTGTCGCTTCGTGACGAATTGATCGGCGCAAAACCCGTCGCGCCTGAGCCCCGCGGATACACGCTGCTCGTTCCGCCCGACTGGGGGCGCTTCGGGGCTGACAACGCGGGACGCGATGAACTCCTGGCTCTGCTTCGAGCGCGATTCCAGGCCGTCGGCCGCCCCGACCTCTATGGTCAGATGCACGCGTCCGTCACCCAGCAATGGCAGCGGATGCGCCAGCGCGGCGGCCTGGAGCTGTTCATGCCCGTCCAGCCGCATGCGGCGGAGGGCTCCACGCCCATGAGCATCCTGACGGCTCCGTGGATCACCCAGGGCGGCTCGTTCGCCGACGATGTCGCACAGCGCGCGCACGTGGCGAACGGAATCGAGACGCTGGATTCCGGCGACGGCTCGGTCGTCTTTCGCTGGGAGAGTGAGCGTCGCGGCAGCGATGACTTCGCGGGGGTCATCACCCGGGAAATCAGCTATGTGCGCCCATTCCCTGGCGAGGACCCTCGCCGCGGCATCCTGATCATGGCCTCGATCGTGCACCCCGGCGAGGAAGAGGCGGGCGCTGCGCTGACGGCGTTCACTGCGCTCGCCGATTCGATCGTGTCGACGTTCGTCTGGCGGTACGCGTGAGAGAGGATCTGCCGTTCGGCTGGCTCGCCGTGCCCTTCAGCGTCGATCCTTCCGAGGCCCCCGCTCTGGCGCGGGCGCTGCTCACCTCGCTCGCCTCAGCCTCCCCCGAGGTGATGCACACGCCCGAAGCGGAAGAGCTCATGGTGGCCGCCATCACACGCCTGCCCGTGCGGTCGGAGACGCAGGCACGGGTGTGGCATGTCCTGGGTCCCGACGCAACCGGACTCTCCGCGGATCTCAGTGTCGCCGACCCGATCGATGATCTGGAGAGTGACATCGGGAGCCCCTTCAAGTCGGTGCTTCTGCAGCGTCGGTTTCCGACCGATACCGGCGTCATGACCCTCGCTCTTGTGGCCCCAGACGTCCATGCGCAGCCCCTGCTGCTGCTCCGTGCGCAGCGCGTCCTCGAAGGGCGACGTCTCATCGCCGACATCCTCAGCGACGATCCGGGATTCCTCGGCCGGGTGGCTGGAGACGCCGCCGCGCTCGTCGGCGCGAAACTCGCGGAGCCTGGGGCGAACGCCGACGCATCCTAGACGCGGCCGCGCTCCTCGACCGGGGTGTTCCGGTAGGCGCGCCATGCGTCGAGAAGCTCTTCACGCGATGCCTCCGGGTGAGCGGCATGCCAGCTCCGCGTGAACCGGTTGTACTCGAACTGCTCGTCGATGCTCGTGACGCCCTGACCGCGCGTGCGGTGCCAGTGGTCGAGCGCGTCCTGCATCGTCGTGGTGCCGTCGGATGCCACGAAGAACGCACGCATCTCGGCATCGAAATGAAAGCTGGGACCGATCTGAGAGACCATCCAGCCGCGGATCACCTGACTGCAGCGCTGCCCGACGGGAATCACCGTCTCCGCAGTGAGCACGCCTGCGAGCTGCGGCCCGCTCGCACGACGCGCAGGCGTCGGCTCGACGAAGGATCTCCCCGCGAGAGATGCCGCGATCCGCGCCGTCAGAAGCGCCTTGCTCCCCGTCGCGCGCACATCGCGGTCGCGAGCGAAGGCCTGGAGCTCTTCCTTCAACCAGTACCACCGCAGGAACTCCTGCTCCGTGAGCTCGGCGGTCAACGGGGGTCGGGCGGAAGAACTCACCGGCACACTGTAGCGCCACTTCTCGCTATCGAGCGATCAGCCTTCTGGGCGTCGGCAGCTCCGGTGTCCAGATCTGCATGAGATACCCCCGTCAGCGCCGGCGCTGGCAGCGCGGGCAGTAGTGGCTGGAACGGTTCATGAACGCGTCGCGCCGAATCTCTCCACCGCACCGCGCGCAGGGCTTGCCGGTCTGCCCGTAGGCGTTCAGCGAGTGCGCGAAGTACCCGGCCTCGCCGTTCACATTCACGTACTGCGCGTCGAAGCTGGTGCCGCCCTCTGCCAGGGCCTTCTGCAGAACGGCGCGCACCTCGACGAGCAGTCGCCGCACCGCAACGGTCGAGAGCGCGGACGCGAGAGTCTCGGGATGGATGCGCGCCGCCCACAGCGATTCGTCGGCGTAGATGTTGCCCACACCGCTGATCAGGTTCTGGTCGAGCAGCACGCGCTTGATCGCGCTCGAACGACGACGCAGGGCCGCCCGGAACAGGTCGTCGTCGAACGCAGGATCCAGCGGATCGCGAGCGATGTGCGCGACCTGCGTCGGAATGAGCGCAGCATCCGATCCGTAGCCGGCGGGCCGCGCATCGGGCGTCGGCACCAGCTGGTCGATCGCGAGCGATCCAAAGGTGCGCTGATCGGCGAAGACCACGGCCAGTTCGCCATGACGCGGATGCTCGATGAACAGCCGCACGCGCTCGTGGCGCTCGGGAGCGGCATCCGGAGCACGCAGCAGAAGCTGACCGCTCATCCCGAGGTGACCGACGACAGCGGAGGAACCGCCGACCAGGGGCATCCAGAGGAACTTGCCGCGCCGCACAACCGCGTCGACCGTCGCACCCTCAAGTCGGGCCGCGAAGTCGGCGGATCCCGGAAGATGACGTGTGAGTGCCCGCTCATCAAAGACGCTGACGGCGCGGACCACGGACCCCGACATGGCGGGAGCGAGTCCGGCGCGAACGACCTCGACCTCAGGAAGTTCAGGCACGGTTGTTGATGGCGTGCCAGGCGCTGAGGGCGGCAGCCATCTCGGCGGTCTTCTTGCTCGTCCCGTCGCCGTTCGTCATGACGTCACCGACGACAACCGTCGCTGTGAAGCGGCGATCATGATCCGGACCGCTGGCGACGACGGAGTACTGCGGCGGAAGGGAGCCGACACGGGCAGCGAGCTCTTGAAGGCTCGTCTTCGGATCCATCGCGGCGCCGTACCGCTCGGGATCGGCGAGCAGCGGCTGGGTCAGCCGCAGAACCAGATCGGTCGCAGCATCCGGACCGGCAGACAGGAAGGTCGCGCCGATCACGGCCTCCATCGTGTCGGCCAAGATGGAGTCCTTGTCACGACCGCCGGTCTGCTCCTCTCCTCGTCCGAGGAGAAGATGGTCGCCAAGGCCGATGCCACGGGCCACCTCTGCCAGAGCGAGGGTGGAGACGACGCTCGCCCGGCGCTTCGCGAGCGCTCCTTCGTCGAGGTCAGGCAGGGTCGTGAAAAGCATCACGGTCACTGCCTGGCCCAGAACGGAGTCGCCGAGAAACTCCAGGCGTTCGTTATGGGGAATACCACCGTGCTCGTACGCGTACGAACGGTGGGTCAACGCAAGAGTCAGCAGCTCGGCGTCAATACTGACGCCGAGCTGTGCTGTGAGAGCCCTCGTCCCCTCTGGGAGCCCTGTCACGTTGTACCAAACGTCTCTCAGACGTCGGCGACCTTGCGGCCCTTGTACTCGAGGAAGAGCTCGGTGCCCTGCGAGTCGGTGACGACCTTGGCCTGGTGCGGACGGCTGTAGACGACCTCGCCGTTCTCAATGGTCTTCACCAGAGCAACGGGAGCGGCCTTCCACTGCGCGCGACGCGAGCGGGTGTTCGAACGGGAAACCTTGCGCTTCGGGGGGTTACCAGCCATGGCTAACTACCTTCTGTGTTCTCGGGCGCACGGCGCTCTGCCGTCGTCCCTTGGTCTGTGATCTGCTGGAGCGCGCTCCATCGAGGATCGATGGGAGCCGCGGCATCCGCGCCTTTTCCTTCTGTCAGCTTCTCGCCGGTCTCAGGGTCGAGACCAAGGCAATCCGGCTGACAAACCGGCTGAAACGGGAGCGACAATACGGCCGCGTCCCTGACCAGAGTTTCAAGATCCACGTGGTCGTCTTGAACCTCGAAGTCAGTTGCTTCCTCTCCAGGATAGGCGAAAAGCTCTTGAATCTCGACTTCGACAGGCGCGGAGATCGGTTCAAGACAGCGACCGCACTCTCCGGAGTACGTCGCCTCGGCCGTTCCTGTCACGAGAATGCCCTCGTGGACGGACTCCAGGCGGACGTCGAGGAGAAGCTCGCTGTCTTTCTCGAACGCCACGATTCCCTCGCCCCAGCGCTCGCTGAGCGTGATGTCGAGCTCGTGCTCACGCATCTCACCGGGCTTGCGGACGATGTCGCGCACGGGGATCACGAACGGGCTGTTGAATCGGGTCTTCACCCCACCACTGTATCCGTCCGGAGTGGGAAGAGGCTCAGAGTCCGCGGGCTCCGGTGTCGAGGAACGTGGCCACTGCCGGCGGAACGAACGGCGAGACATCGCCGCCCAGCGAGGCCACCTGACGCACGAGGGAGCTCGAGACCAGCGCGTGCCCCGGGTCGGGCAGCAGGAACACCGTCTCGATGTCGGCGAGGTGGCGGTTCACGATCGCCATCGGCGTCTCGTAGGCCACATCGATCTGGGAGCGGATGCCCTTGACGAGCACTCCTGCGTTGACGTCACGCGCATAGTCGACGAGCAGTCCCATGCTCCACGAGCCGATGATGATGTTGCCGCCGATGCCGTCTTCGTCGATCGACTGCTCCAGGAGCGAGAGTCGTTGCGCGATCGGAAGCATCGCCTCCTTGCCCGGGTTGTGCACGACGAGCACGTGCAGCTCGTCGTAGAGGCGGGCGGCGCGACGAATCACGTCGAGATGACCCAGCGTCGGGGGGTCGAAGGAACCCGGGACAACGGCGATCCGGTTGCTCATGCATCCAGCCTAGGACACGCTAGTTCTTCGCCAGCGCCGCGCGGTCTTCGTCTGTGACGCGCCGCGCGATCGCCTCGCGGAGCCCCGGATGCTGCGCGAGCGCCGGATCCTCTGCCAAGAGCCGCTCCGCGAGCTCCCGAGCGCGGGCGATGAGTCCCGCGTCCTTCACGACGCGCAGCAGCCGCAGCGAAGAGCGCACGCCCGCCTGCGACGACCCCAGCACGTCGCCCTCACCGCGCAGCTCAAGGTCCACCTCTGCGAGCGCGAAGCCGTCCAGCGTCGCCGCGACGGCCTCGGTGCGATCGCGGGCGAGAGTGCCCTCCTCCGCCTCTGTGACGAGCAGGCAGAGTCCCGGCACACCGCCGCGGCCCACGCGTCCCCGCAGCTGGTGCAGCTGCGAGACTCCGAAGCGATCTGCGTCGAGCACGATCATCGTCGACGCGTTGGGCACATCGACACCGACCTCAATCACGGTCGTCGCAATGAGCAGGTCGATCTCTCCGCGAGCGAAGGCCTGCATCGTGGCATCCTTCTCGTCGGCAGGCATCTTGCCGTGCAGCAGTGCGCGCCGCAGGGTCCCCAGCCGCGGGTGCGTAGCCAGAGCCTCCTCCAGCTGCACGACACCCCAGCGCGGCCCCGTGCCGGTGTCATCGCTCGGGGGAAGGGATCCGGGCTCGGCCGTCTTCTTCGTCGTGTCGATCGCGGCGCACACGGCGAACACCTGGCGGCCCTGCGCGATCTCCTCCGCCGCGCGCTCCCACACGCGGGCGAACCATCCGGGATGCTCCGCCAACGGCGCCACGTGGCTCTCGATGCCCGCGCGCCCCGCGGGCATCGTGCGGATGACCGACGTGTCCAGGTCGCCGAAGACCGTCATCGCGACCGTGCGCGGAATCGGCGTCGCAGTGAGGACGAGCGCGTGCGGGCTGGAACCCTTCGCTCGCAGCGCCTCGCGCTGCTCGACGCCGAACCGGTGCTGCTCGTCGACGACGACGAGCCCCAGATCGGCGAACGTCGTCTTGTCGCCCAGGAGCGCATGCGTGCCGACCACGATCAACGCCTGCCCGGAGGCGACCCGCAATGCGGCTTTACGTCGATCAGCCGCCGGCATCTGCCCTGTCAACAGAGTCGGCATGACGAGCGGCGCCAATTCGGGGCCCAGCATCTTCGTGATCGAGCGCAGGTGCTGCCCGGCGAGCACCTCGGTCGGCGCGATGAGGGCGGCCTGTCCCCCGGATTCGGCGACCTGCAGCATCGCACGGAGCGCGACCAGGGTCTTGCCTGATCCGACTTCGCCCTGCACGAGACGGTTCATCGGCCAGGTGCCGACCAGGTCGGTCGCGATCTGGTCGCCGACGATCTGCTGATCGGGCGTCAGCTCATACGGCAGGCTCGCGTCGAAACGCTCCAGGAGCCCACCCGAGGCTGCCGGGCGGGCTGTCGCGGCCAACGCGCGCACGGCGTCACGCTGCTGCAGCAGCGCCGTCTGCAGCACGAGCGCCTCATGCATGCGCAGCGTTCGCACGGCCGGATCGATGTCGTTGCGGGTGCGCGGCCGATGGATCTGCTCCAGCGCGACGCGTGCGCGAAGCAACTCCTCTGCCTCTCGCACAGTCTCCGACAGCGGCTCCGGCACGTCCCCGAGGCCATCGAGCGCGCGGCCGATGAGCTTCGCGATCTGCCAGGTCTGCAGTGTCGAGGTCGCCGGATAGATCGGAATCGGCACGTTGGCGCGGGCGTCCGCGCTGCGCCGCGCATCCGCCTCATCATCGAAGAGCTCGTACTCCGGATGCGTGAGCTGGGTCGCATTGTGGAACAGGCTCACCTTGCCGGAGAAGACCCCCCGCCGACCGTTGGCGAGTTCTTTCTGCCGCCACTCCGCCTGCCCGAGATTCTTCGCGAAGAACGTCAGCGACATGCGCCCGACGCCATCGCCGATGGTGACCTCGAGCATGGCTCCCGCGCGGTTCCGCATGCGTCGAACCGTCGATGACAGCACCTCGGCGACGATCGTGACCATCTCGCCCTGCGGGAGTTCGCGGATCGGCGTCAGCTCACCCGGATCGGCGTAGCGCCGGGGGTAGTGCGCGAGCAGATCGCCCACGCTCTGCATGTGGAACGCCCGATCGAGTGTCTTCGCGGGGCCAGCACCCAACGCCTCGGCAAGCGGGGTGTCGAGGCTGAAGGACATGCTCAAAGTCTAGGGTTGTTGCGTGACGAGAATCATCTCCGGATCCGCTGGCGGCGTGCGACTGGACGTGCCGAGCGCCGGCACCCGCCCCACGAGTGACCGCGTGCGGGAATCGCTGTTCGCCGCACTCGAATCCGCGGATGCCATCGACGACGCGCGGGTCCTCGATCTGTACGCCGGCTCGGGGGCGCTGGGACTCGAAGCGCTCAGCCGTGGGGCCCTCAGCGCCGAACTCGTCGAGCGCGGACGCCCCGCCGCCGCGGTCGTCCGGAAGAACATCGACCGTGTGCTCGCGTCGCTGCGTGCCCAGGGCACCGGTGATCGGACCGCACGCGTCCACGAGAGCGCCGTGCACGCATTTCTGCAGCGCACCACGGGCACATTCGACCTCGTGTTCTGCGATCCGCCCTATGACATCGACGATCAGGCGATGAACGCCGACCTCGTCGCACTCGCGCCGCATCTGGCCCCCGACGCACTTATCGTCATCGAGCGCACCCGCCGCGCGAGCACGCCGGACTTCGCCACCGCTGGACTCGAAGAGATCCGCGACAAGACCTACGGCGACACACGCATCTGGTGGGCCGTGCCCCGCGCCGTCTAGCCCGCGGTCGCGTCCCAATCACGGTACGGATCCCACCCCGCGGGGTCCGCCGCGATGCCATCGCACGTGACGGGCGCATCTTCGCGCGGCGGCTGGACGACACCGATCGCACGGAACCCGGGCGGCAGCGGACCGTCGGATGGGAACGTCGCCAGCAGGGCGTGGTCTTCGCCCCCGGCCAGCGCTCGGGCCGGATCCGCCCCGAGCGCGCGGCTCTCCAGGGCGATCGTGACGGCGGATGCCGCAGCGAGGCGCCCGGCGTCGATCGCAAGACCGTCGGACACATCCATCATCGCGGTGGCGCCGGCGATCGCCGCGAGCGGGCCCAGTCCGATCGGCGGGACTGGGCGCAGCTGCGCGTTCAGCGCGAGGCGCTCCCCCGCGGCAAGCTGCGCGGGATCCACGGGGACAGGGTCATCCCCGTCCCGGAACCTTCCGAACAGCACGGCAAGTCCCTGGGCGGCCTGCCCGAGTTCACCGGCGACCGCGACGACATCGCCGACCTCAGCACCCGCACGCGTGACAGGCCGGCGCCCTTCGAGATCGCCCATCGCCGTGACGGCGATCGTCAACACCGATGACACGGTGAGGTCTCCCCCGACGACGGCGCAGCCCGGCGCGAGAGCGGCACAGGCATCACGCAGGCCGTCCGCCATCCCCTCCACGAACGACACCCGCAGATCACGGGGTACCGCGAGAGCGACGAGCAATGCGGTCGGGCGGGCGCCCATGGCGGCGACATCCGCGAGGTTCACCGCCGCCGCCTTCCAACCGAGGTCATAGGCGCTGGACCACGCGAGGCGGAAGTCCGGCCCGTGCACGAGGGTGTCGGTGGTCACCACGACAGACCCCGATGGCGCGGCGATCACGGCAGCATCGTCGCCCGGCCCGAGCAGTGCGTGCTCTGCGGCGGGCGTCCGCGCCAGGATCGCCCGGAGAATGTGCCCCTCCGAGACATCGCCGATGCACGGATCGTCTGCAGGGCTCACGGAATCAGGCATCCTCCCACGCTAGCCTGTCGGCATGCCCACACCGCTGACCGTGCCCCCTGCCGCGTTCGAACTCCGTGCCGCGCCACGTCTGCGGTGGGGCATCATCGGCCCCGGCGCGATCGCCCGTGACTGGACGCGCACCGTCCATGCTCACACCGACCAGCGGGTCGCCGCAGTGGCATCGCGTTCCGCAGGCAAAGGCCGTGCCTTCGCCGCGGAACACGGCATCGAGCGGGTGCACACCACGGTCGATGCGCTCTGCACGGATGACGAGATCGACGTGATCTACATCTCCTCGCCGCATCCGCTCCACCGCGAACACGCTCTCGCCGCGATCGCCGCAGGCAAGCCGGTGCTGATCGAGAAACCCATCGCCATGTCCGCGGCCGAAGCGACGGAGATCGCGGATGCTGCGCGGGCTGCGAACGTGTTCGCGATGGAGGCGATGTGGTCCCGCTTCCTTCCGCAGATGCGCCTCGTCGATGACGTCCTCAGATCGGGCGTGCTCGGGCCGCTCCGCCATGTCAGCGCGGAGTTCAGCAGTCGCGCGACCTTCGATCCGCACAGCAGGCTCTTCGATCCCGCTCTCGGCGGGGGCGCGCTCCTCGACATCGGCGTGTACCCGCTGTGGTTCACGACCTGGGTGCTCGGCGCCCCGCACCTCGCGCATGCCTCGGGCTTGCATGCTGAGACCGGTGTCGACTCCGACGCCACCGTCCTCCTCCGCGCTGCAGGGGCCACCGCGGTGGCCCGCACCAGCGTGCTGGCAACCGCGCCGCACCGTGCAGGACTCTTCGGCGAGAACGGACGCCTCGAGCTGGATGCCCCGTTCTGGTCGCCGAGCGGACTCACCCTCACATTGCAGTCCGCGCGCGGCGACCTCGAAGTGAGTCGCTGGACCGACCCCACGTCCCTGCGCGGCCGCGACGGACTCGCCTACCAGGCGGTCGCCGTCGCCGAGCATCTCGCCGCAGGAAGGACGGAGGCTCCGGAGCATCCGCTCGCCACCAGCATCCGTGTGATGCGACTCATCGACGAGGCCCGAGCTCTCATCGATGCCGGGTAGCCTGGAAGCATGTCGCGCACTACCCGGTGGATCACCGCCAGCCTCGTTCTCGCAGGCGCTCTTCTCGCCACCGGATGCTCGTCCACCGTCGCGCTGAAGCCCGCTCCTGACGCGAACAACCCGCTGTGCGCCGACGTCATGGTGCGCCTGCCCGACGGCATCAGCGACCAGGATCGCCGCTGGACGGACGCGCAGGCCACCGCCGCCTGGGGCGATCCGACCTACTCCGTCCTCATGTCCTGCGGCGTGGAGGTCCCCGGCCCCAGCACCATGCAGTGTGTGACGCTCGGAGGCACCGACTGGCTCGTCGACGCCACCGACAACCCCTGGATGCGCATGACCAGCTACGGACGTGAACCCGCCGTGCAGCTGTACGTCAACAACGAGGTCATCAGCCCGGACACCGTGCTCGAGGCGATCGGTCCGCGAATGTCGTCGATCCCCGTCACCGCGAAGTGCACGGCGCCGGACGTCCCGATCGACGAAGGCGGCGACGGCGCCTGACGCCGGAGCGACAGACGTCCGTCACCGCGACGTTCAGCGGCGCAGAGCCGCTTCGACGAGCTCAGTGATCAGGTCGCCGTAGCTGAGACCCGAGGCGATCCAGCACTTCGGGAACATCGAGATCGGCGTGAAGCCCGGCATCGTGTTGAGCTCGTTGACGATCAGGTCACCGTCCGTGGTGAGGAACATGTCGACGCGGGCGAGTCCGCGTCCGTCCATCGCCTCGAAGGCGCGCACGCCGACGTCCTGAATCGCTGCGACCTCGGCGTCCGTGAGCGCCGCAGGGCACACGACATCCACGCCGTCGCCGCCGAGGTACTTGCCCTCGAAGTCGTAGAACGCGCGGGAGGTGAGCACGATCTCGCCGGGCAGGGAGGCACGGACGCCCTCGGCGCTGTCGAGGATCGCGACCTCGATCTCGCGGCCGGTCACCCCGGTCTCCACGAGGACCTTGTCATCCTCGGCGAAGGCGATCGCCAGCGCAGCATCCAGCTCCGACAGGTCATCGACCTTCGAGACGCCGACGCTCGAACCGGCACGTGCGGGCTTGACGAACAGCGGCAGCCCGAGGTCTGCGATCTCCGCGCGCAGCGTCTCGGATGACGTCGTCCACTGTCCTCGCCGGATGGTGACCCACGGCGCGACCGAGATCCCGGCCGACTGCAGCACGACCTTCATGAAGTGCTTGTCCATGCACAGGGCGGAATCGAGAATGCCGCCCCCGGCGTACGGCACCTCGAGGGTGTCGAAGTACCCCTGGATTGTGCCGTCTTCGCCGTGCGGTCCGTGCAGGATCGGCAGCACGACATCGATCTCGCCGAGGCCCTCGACCGAGCCGTCCGCGCGCACGACGCGCAGCGTGCGGTCGCCGCCGGGCTCCGGCCACAGCACCCGGGTGCCGTTGTCGACGACCTCCGGCAGATGCGCCGCGTCGAGCGGGAACTTCGCCGGGTCGTCGTCCTCGAGAACGAACGCCCCCTCGCGGGTGATCCCGACCGGGATCACCTCGTAGCGGTCGCGATCAATTGCCCCCAGCACTCCGCCCGCCGTTGCGGAACTGATCGAATGCTCGCTGGAACGCCCTCCGAAGAGCACCGCCACCGTCTGCTTGTCCATTCTGGGTCCTCTCCCCCTGCGGGGTGTCGTCGTCGGTGGTCAGATGCGGTGCGATGTCGCGAGGGTTCATGGTGCCGTCGAGCACGCGCTTCACCTGCTCCACGATCGGCATGTCCACCCCCGCATCACGCGCGAGCTGCAGCACCGGAGCCACCGAGGCGAGCCCCTCCGCTGTCTGATTCATCTGCTTGACCACGTCCTGGTAGCTGTATCCCTGCCCGAGCAGGCGCCCCGCCGTGTTGTTCCGGCTGAGCGGTGACTGGCACGTCGCGATCAGGTCGCCCAGGCCTGCGAGGCCCTGCAGGGTCTCGGGCTGAGCGCCGTTCGCGACTGCGAAGTCGGTCATCTCGACCAGACCGCGCGTGATGATCGACGCTTTCGTGTTCTCGCCGTAGCCGACACCGTCGACGATGCCGATCGCGACCGCGATGAGGTTCTTCAGGACGCCGCCGAACTCGGTGCCGATCACATCCGTGTTGACGAAGGTGCGGAAGTAGCGGTTGCGGGCCGCGCGCGCGACGATCTCCGCCGTGTCCTGACTGACCGAGGAGATCACGGCGGCCGTCGGCTGTTCGCGCGCGATCTCGAGAGCGAGGTTGGGCCCGGACGCCACAGCGATGCGCTCAGGATCGCAGCGGAGCTCCTGTTCGATGACCTGACTCATGCGCAGACCCGTGCGGCGCTCGACGCCCTTCATCAGGCTCACGACCCGAACGTCGGAGTCGGCGAGGATCGGACGCAGAGCCTTCAGGTTCTCGCGCAGCGACTGACTGGGCACCGACAGGTAGACCTGGTCGACGCCGTCGAGAGCCATGGACAGGTGGTGGGTCGCCGTCATGGACCGGGGCAGATTGATGCCCGGCAGGTACTGCGAGTTGCGCTTGGCCTCTGCGATCTCCTGAGCCTGTTCCGGTCGACGCGCCCACATGGTGACGTCCGCGCCGCCGTCAGCGAGGATCTTGCCGAAGGTCGTGCCCCAACTGCCCGCGCCGATCACGGCGACGCGAGGGCCCGAGGCTGCTGGTTTACGACTCAAGGCGGCCTGTCTCCTTCTGCCCGTGTGCGCTCGGATTCCACCGTTCGGCGGGAGCCTTCTCACCGCGCAATTCTTCCAGCAGCGCCGTCACAGCCGCCATCAGACGCTCCGTGGCCTCAGTGATCGCAGCTCCCTCGTTCGCGCGGGCACGGAGGTCCGACAGGTCGATCGGCTTTCCGATCAGCACCTGAACCGGCTTACGCGGAGGCCAGAGCTTCAGCCCCTTCTGGTAGCGCCCCATGATCTCCTGGGTGCCCCACTGCGCCATCGGGATGAGTTCGATCTCGCCCGCCAACGCCAGACGAGCAGCACCGGACTTTCCTCGCATGGGCCACAGGTCAGGGTCACGGGTCAGCGTGCCCTCGGGATAGACGATGACGCCGCGCCCGTGCTCGACGAGCTCTTCAGAGTGCCGAAGCGTCTCTTTCGCGGCCGACGCGGACGAACTGCGCGCCACGGGGATCATGCCCGTGGCGCGCAGCGCCCAGCCGAGCACCGGAACCCGGAACAGGCTCTCTTTCGCCATGAATCGCGGCTGACGTCCGAGACGCCACACGGCGACCGCGACGATGAGCGGATCGAACTCCGAGTAGTGGTTCGGGCCGAGCACATAGGCGCCCTGAGCAGGCAGATTCTCTCGGCCGCGGATCTCGATCTTCGCGAAGTACGACACGAGCGGCACCACGACCGCCGCCAGCGGCCAGAATGCGCTCGGCTTCGACCGCTCGCTGCGCGGCTTCTTCTTCGATGCGGTCATGGCTCAGCCGATGACGTCGAAGTCCGCGCCCAGGGCTTCGAGCTTGCCCAGGAACTTCTCGTAGCCACGGCTCAGGATGTCGACACCCGAGACCTTCGACTCGCCCTGTGCGGTGAGCGCCGCGATCACGTGGCTGAATCCGCCACGGAGGTCGGGAACGACGATGTCAGCGGCGTGCAGCGGCGTGGGGCCTGTGATCACGGCCGCCTGCTCCAGTGGACGGTGGGGCACGCGGCGCGGGCCGTCCTGGAGTCCGTGCGGGTGCACGACGATGTCGGCGCCCATCTTGACGAGTGCCTCAGTGAAACCCAGACGGTTCTCGTAGACCGTCTCGTGCACGACAGAGCGACCGTGTGCCTGCGTGAGAGCCACGACGAGAGGCTGCTGCCAGTCGGTCATGAAGCCGGGGTGCACATCGGTCTCGACGATCACGGGCTTGAGCTCGCCGCCGCGGCGGAAGAGGATGCCGTCCTCCTGGACGTCGAACCAGCCGCCGGCCTTGCGGAAGACGTTGAGGAACGTCAGCATCTCCTGCTGACGAGCGCCGCCGACGAAGATCTCGCCGTCGGTTGCGAGCGCCGCGCTGGCCCACGACGCGGCCTCGTTGCGGTCGAAGATCGACCGGTGGTCGTAGCCGCGCAGCTCGTCGACGCCCTCGATGAGGATGACCCGGTTGGGCTCGTACGAGATGATGGCGCCCATCTTCTGCAATACCGCGATCAGGTCCATGATCTCGGGCTCGATGGCCGCGTTGCGCAGCTCGGTGACGCCCTTCGCGCGGACGGCCGTCAGCAGCACCTGCTCGGTGGCCCCGACGCTCGGGTACGGCAGGTGGATGTTCGCACCGTGCAGGCCCTGTGGTGCCGAGAGGCGGATGCCGCTGGGCTGCTTCTCGACGATCGCGCCGAACTTGCGCAGGGCATCGAGGTGGAAGTCGATCGGACGGTCGCCGATGCGGCAGCCGCCCAGGTCAGGGATGAACGCCTGGCCCAGGCGGTGCAGCAGCGGACCGCAGAACAGAATCGGAATCCGTGAGGCACCGGCGTGCGCGTCGATCTCTTCGAAGTGCGCCGACTCGACGTCGCTCGGGTCGAAGACAAGTGCTCCGGGCTCATCGCCGTCGGTGACGCGAACACCGTGCACCTCGAGCAGCGAGCGAACGACGGCGACATCGCTGAGATCCGGAACGTCGCGCAGCGTGCTGACCGTCTCTCCGAGCAGGGTGGCCACCATCGCCTTGGTCGCGAGGTTCTTCGCGCCCTTGACATCTACACGTCCGCGCAGCGGGCGTCCTCCACGAATCGCGAGAACGTCGCCAGACGGGGTGTCGATCAGGGGTGTCGTCATTCCAAAAGCCTCACTTCATCAGACGGACAGCGGCGGACGCCGCACGGGGCAACATGCCCCAGCCCCACGCGATCGTGTCTCAGCGGACAGGAAGAGTGCGTGGCCGCCACGACTCGCGACGGGCCTCGAACTGCGCGATCTTGTCTTCGTTGCGCAGGGTGAGCCCGATGTCATCGAGCCCTTCGAGGAGCCGCCATCTAGTGTAATCGTCGATCTCGAAAGGAGCCTCGACATCGCCGATTCGCGCGGTGCGCTCTTCGAGGTTGATCGTGATCGAGCGGCCCGGTTCGGCGTCGATCGCGGCCCAGATGCGCTCGAGATCCTCTTCTGTCACGGTGGCGGCGAGCAGGCCCTGCTTGCCCGAGTTTCCGCGGAAGATGTCGGCGAAGCGGGTGCTCAGAACGACCTTGAATCCGTAGTCGCGCAGCGCCCACACGGCGTGCTCGCGGCTCGATCCGGTCCCGAAGTCAGGTCCGGCGACCAGCACGCTCGCGCCCTGGAACGCCTCCTGGTTCAGGACGAAGTCGGGGTCCTGGCGCCAGCCGGCGAACAGCGCGTCGTCGAAGCCCGTCTTGGTGACGCGCTTCAGGTAGACCGCGGGGATGATCTGATCGGTATCGACGTTGGATCGCTTCAGCGGGGCGGCGACACCGGTGTGCGTCGTGAACTTCTCCATGTCAGGCCTCCACTCCGGCCGAAGCCAGTTCCAGGTCACTCGGGCTGGACAGCGTGCCGCGGATCGCGGTGGCTGCGGCGACGAGCGGCGACACCAGGTGCGTGCGGCCTCCCTTGCCCTGTCGTCCTTCGAAGTTGCGGTTCGAGGTGGATGCGCAGCGCTCCCCCGGGGCCAGCTGGTCGGGGTTCATTCCGAGGCACATCGAGCAGCCCGCGAAGCGCCATTCGGCTCCGAACTCGGTAATGATCTTGTCGAGGCCCTCCGCCTCGGCTTCCAGACGCACACGCGCGGAGCCGGGGACGACCATGACGCGCACGCCATCGGCCTTCTTCTTGCCCTTGACGATCGAGGCGAATGCGCGCAGGTCTTCGATGCGACTGTTCGTGCACGATCCCATGAACACCGCGTCGACCGTGACGTCCTTGAGGGGCGTTCCCGGCGTCAGATCCATGTACTCCAGCGCGCGCTCGGCCGCGGCCCGCTCGTTGGGATCGGCGATCTGCGCGGGGTCCGGGACACTCGCCGACAGCGAGCTGCCCTGACCGGGGTTCGTTCCCCAGGTCACGAACGGCTCCAGCTCGTTCGCATCGATGAAGACCTCCGCGTCGAAGACGGCGCCCTCGTCGGTGGGCAGTGTCTTCCAGTACGCGACGGCGTCGTCCCAGTCCTGTCCCTGCGGCGCGTGGTCGCGCCCTTGGACGTAGTCGAACGTGGTCTGATCCGGCGCGACCATGCCGGCGCGGGCACCGGCTTCGATCGACATGTTGCAGATCGTCATGCGGCCTTCCATCGACAGCG
Source organism: Microbacterium keratanolyticum (assembly GCF_016907255.1). Lineage (NCBI taxonomy): Bacteria > Bacillati > Actinomycetota > Actinomycetes > Micrococcales > Microbacteriaceae > Microbacterium > Microbacterium keratanolyticum. The sequence continues at coordinate 225,591 of NZ_JAFBBQ010000001.1, forward strand.
CGCGGATAGCGCTGCCGCGGAACTCCAAGACGTATCCCTGGCCGCCGCCGGTGCCGATCTTGGCGATCACGGCGAGGATGATGTCCTTCGCGGTGACGCCCGGGCGCAGCGCGCCGTCGACGTTGATCGCCATGGTCTTGAACGGCTTCAGCGGCAGGGTCTGCGTCGCCATGACGTGCTCGACCTCGCTCGTGCCGATGCCGAAGGCCATCGCGCCGAATGCGCCGTGGGTCGAGGTGTGCGAGTCGCCGCAGACGACCGTGATGCCGGGCATCGTGAGGCCGAGCTGCGGGCCGACAACATGGACGATGCCCTGTTCGGCATCGCCCAGGGAGTGCAGGCGGACGCCGAACTCCTCGGCGTTGCGGCGCAGCGTCTCGATCTGCGTGCGACTCGTGAGGTCGGCGATCGGCTTGTCGATATCCAGCGTCGGGGTGTTGTGGTCTTCGGTGGCGATCGTCAGATCGACACGGCGCAGCGGCCGCCCCTCGGTGCGCAGGCCGTCGAAGGCCTGCGGGCTCGTGACCTCATGCACGAGGTGCAGGTCGATGTAGATGAGGTCGGGCGTGCCGTCTTCGCCCTTGACGACCAGGTGGTCGTCCCAGACCTTCTCGGCAAGCGTGCGGGGGCGGTCGGCAGAGCGGATGCCGGATGCATCGGTAGTCATGTGTCGCTGTCTCCTGGGTTCACGGTTCGGCCCATGCAGGACGCCGCGACGAGGAAGGCCTAGATCGAGGTCTCGTCGCGGCCGCTAAGGAGAAGGGCCCGCCGGTGCATGCCGGTCAGTTTACACGCTCGCGAACACCGCGAACGCCGCAGGGCACGGCGACGCCGTGCCCTGCGGATCATTCAGACCTCGTCGCGAAGCGCCTTGCCCTGCTCCGAGGGCTCGACGACGGGTTCGCGCTTCTTGTCACGAGAGGACGCGATGAGGCTCGCGACGGTCGCGATTCCCATGGCGGCGACGATGACCGTGAGCGAGAGCCAGATCGGGATGTCCGGTGCCCACTCGATGTGCTGGCCTCCGTTGATGAACGGCAGCTCGTTGACATGCATCGCGTGCAGCACCAGCTTCACGCCGATGAAGCCGAGGATGACCGCGATTCCGTAGTGCAGGTAGCGCAGGCGGTCGAGCAGGTCACCGAGAAGGAAGTAGAGCTGACGCAGACCCATGAGGGCGAAGATGTTCGCCGTGAACACCAGGAAGCTGTTCTGCGTGATGCTGAAGATCGCCGGAATCGAGTCGATGGCGAACATGAGGTCGGTCACACCGATGGCCACGAACACCATGATCATGGGGGTCCACATGCGCTTGCCGTCGACGACGGTGCGCATCTTCGTTCCGTCGTACTCGTCGCTGATGTCGATGCGGCGGCGAAGGAGGCGGATCAGGAAGTTCTCGCGCTTGACCTCGCCGTCGTGGTCACCTTCGGGCATCGCCTGGCGGATGGCGGTCCAGATCAGGAAGGCACCGAAGATGTAGAAGACCGGCGAGAAGTTCTCGATGATCGCGACGCCCGCGATGATGAAGAGACCGCGGAGCACCAGCGCGATGATGATGCCGACCATCAGCACCATCTGCTGCAGACGACGGGGCACCGCGAACTGCGCCATGATCAGCACGAAGACGAAAAGGTTGTCGATCGACAGGCTGTACTCGAGGGCCCAGCCGGTGAGGAACTCGCCTGCGAACTGTCCGCCGGCGATGAAGTAGAGCAGCCCGGCGAAGGCGAGAGCCAGAGCGACGTAGAAGCCCACCCAGAGGCTGGATTCCTTCGTCGAAGGAATGTGCGGGCGGAGCTTGATGAGCATGAGGTCGGCGATGAGAATCACGACGAGCACGACGAGTGACGTGATCTCGAACCAGACGGGGATATTCACGGGCGCGGAGCACCTTTCGAAAGGGGTCGGTAACGGGCCGAAAGTCTCTCCCCCGTGATGACACGGCACGCGCCCGGGTGCACTACAACGAGCACCGTGATGACGAACGCGCAGAAGTGGGATACTCCCTCTCGCCCGTCAAGGATACCGGTCGCCGCTGGGCCGCGGTGAACCGACCTGATTCGGGCGCGGCGTGAGACGATTCGAACAGAGTGGACACTTCTCCGATGAGAGACACCGAACGGAGCGGGGATGCCAGAGACACTGACCGACGCCGAACTGGTCGCACAGGCCGCGGGCGGAGACGATGATGCCTTCCGGCAGCTCTATCGCGCTTACATCCGCCCTGTGTACTGGATCGCGCATGGCATCGTCGGCACCGCCGCCGATGCGGAGGATGTCGCACAGGAGACGTTCGTCGTCGCCTGGCGCAAGCTCGGGGCGCTCCAGTTGGAGAGCGAATCGCTGCTGCCCTGGCTGGCGACGATCTGCCGCTTCCAGGCGGCGAATCGCCTGCGGCGCCAGCGCAGAGATCGTGCACATACGGCGGATGCTGTCGACGAGACGATCGCCGACACGGTCGACGTCGAGCAGCAGGTGATCAGCGCGGCGCTCGCGGAGCGCATCGCGGCCGAGTTGCAGACGCTCACCGAACTGGATCGCGAGATCTTCCGCCTGTGCGCCAGCGAGGGCTACGCCTACCAGGCGGCAGCCGCTGAGCTGGGCGTCAGTCATGGCGTCGTTCGCAACCGTCTCTCCCGCGTTCGCACCCAGCTGCGCGGAGCTGTGAGAGAAACGGAAGAAGCATGAACACCTCGCACCCTGAACTCCCTGCTCTCTCGGAGGAGACCATCGCTCGCATCGAGCAGAGCGTGTTCACTACGATCGCGGAGGAGCGCGCGTCGGCACAGGCGGATGCCGTGCCGAAGGATGCGCGCGCTGCGCGGTCACGCGCTCGCAGGCGCGGATGGCTCACCGCATCCGGAGTAGCCGCCGCGTTCGTCGTCGGCGCCGTCGTCTCGCCCGCCCTGATCACCGCGTCGACGGGATCGCTCATGTCCGCAGGGTCGGCGTCGAGTGAGTCCGCGATCGCCCCAAAGCTCGAAGGCGCAACGATGCCTGAGGGCCTCACCCTTCTTGATTCGACGGCAGATATGTCGGCGGCGAGCCCCGAGGCACCGCGGGAGATGATCACCTCCGCCTCCGCGACTGTGCGTGTCGACGACATTCAGAAGTCAGCGGAGGAGATTGCCGCGCTCGCGACTCGCCAGGGCGGCTTCGTGGAGAGCAAGAACATCGGATCGTCCGGTGTCGTCGCCGACCAGTCGATGCCTGCTCCGCGCACGGATGACTATGCCTGGATCAGCATCCGGGTGCCGTCTGACACGTTGAACGAGACGATCGCCGAGCTGGAGAAAACTGGTGAGGTCATCGCCAGCTCCAGTAACGCCACGGATGTGACGGCGACCGCGATCGACCTGCGCGCGCGGGTCGAGGCGACGCGCGCGTCCGTGCAGCGGCTGACCGAGCTGATGGCGCAGACGGGGACGGTCGGAGAGCTCATCGAGGCCGAGGTCGCGCTCACGGACCGACAGGCGCAGCTCGAGTCGTATGAGCAGCAGCTCGCGGATCTCGAGACGCAGGTCGCGATGTCGTCGCTGCAGGTCGAGCTGACGCGCACGGCTACTGTGACCGAACCCGATCCGGCAGGTTTCGGCGACGGGCTCTTCGCCGGCTGGAACGGACTGCTGCTGACCCTCAATGCGCTGGTCGTCGCCTTCGGGTTCCTGCTCCCGTGGCTCGGCGTCGGCGCAGTCGCCGCGCTGATCGTCTGGGCGATCGTCCGGACCCGCCGCGCACGGCGCACACATGCCGCACCGGCGGGGCCGGCTGCGCCGACGGAGTAGTCCGACCCATCTGCGCCGGGCGCGGTGAACACCGCCGCCCGGCGCGGTCGGCACGTCGAACATCTCTGTCGCGCAGGTCCGGGCGGGGGCCGCCACAGTGTCAACCGGGGCACAGCCGTCGGCACACCAGCCGCTGGTCCCATCGAGACGACGATTCCCGCCCCGATACCACCCGGTGTGACACCGGCGTACTGCGCCCAGCCCGCAGCATCCGTGATCGCCGAATTCCTGCGCGCACAGGCGACCACACCCCCGCGCAGCACTGTGCGTCGACTGTTCGGGGCTTCTCCGCTCTCCGGCGATTCCCGCCCCTGGTACCGGGGCGCCCTCGGCGAACTCGCGGTCGCGCAGCGCCTCGCGACACTTGACCCTGCGTGGACGGTTCTGCATGCCCGCCGATCGGCACGCGCGGCAGCGACATCGATCACGTCGTGGCAGGTCCCGCCGGCGTCTTCACGATCAATACGAAGTTTCACGAGCGTGCGACGGTCTGGGTCGGTTCGCGCAGACCCCTCGTGAACGGGCAGAAGACCGATCATCTGCGCAACGCGCGGTACGAGGCGACGCGAGTGGCCCGGATGCGTGCGCAGCGCATCGGCACGTCCGTGCCGGATGCGTGCGGTCATCGTCCTCGTGAACCCGCGCAGACTCACCATCCGCCAACAGCCGGAGGACGTGACCGTGCTCACCTCCGCACAGCTCACGCCCTGGCTCGGGGGCGCTGTGCGGCGCCCTCCCGGTGATGCTGATGGGCGCATGGAGCATCCTGATCCGATGATCCACGCGCCCGCGCTCACAGCGTGAACTTCCACTTCTTCGTGAACAGGTTCAGACGAACGCCGATCGCGAAGAGCTTGAGATTGACGAGATCCCACTTGAGCAGCGTCAGCTTCACCTGGCCGGTGATCCCGATCGCCAAGTACACCTGCACCTCCGCTTCGACCTCACGAGGCGGCAGCAGCGTCGTCGCTGCTTTGCCCTCCACGCCGGCTTGCGCGCTCACCCCGAGGTCGGGGCCGGCGAAAGAGTAGATCCGGCTGCGATAGGTCCCCTCAGGTCCGACAGCGATCCCACCCTCGAGCGAGATCTCGGTCGACGACCCCAGCTTCTGCAGCGAGGGAGTGACGTACTTCGTCGGGGTGTCGTTCTTGACACGTTCAATGCCCTTGGCCGACGAGTACGTGAATCCGAACCGGTCGACCCGCTCGAGGCCGACGGCAGGAATCGCCACCTCGGCCTTGAGCTTTCCGGTCACCGCGATCGCGAAGTTCAGGCGGTTGGTGATCGCGATCGGCACGCCCAACACCACGAAGACCGATGTGGGGAGTGCGACCTCGGCGACGTCGAGACGGAAGTTCAATTTGCCTTCCGCCTCGAAGAACGCCCGCAGCGATGCATTGGCCTTGAACGTCGACGTCACCACGTTCGTGAACTCGACGATCTTGATCTTGCTCTTCCAGACCGCCCACTTGAGGTCCATCTTCACCTTGAGCACGAAATCGAGGCTCAGCGTGACCTCGCCGCCGGCCGTGATGCCGATCGCCGCACGGGTGTCGAGTTGACGGGCCTGCGCCGCGTCGAACTCCCACGGCTCAAGGTGCGTCGCGTTGATCACCTTGGGCTTGCCGTTCTCGAGCCCGAACAGGATGTTCGCATCGAGCCCCGTGGACCACGTGCCGTGCAGGTCGATGCCGAGGCGCGACGACGGGCAGGCCGTCGACGGCGATGCGGTGAGATTCACAGTCGGATGCCACTCGCCGTTCTCGTCGATCTCCTCACCGACCGGCTCCTGGCCGTCGGATCCCGCCTGACGGCACTGGGTCTCGAAGTCCGCCGGATCGATGTCGAAGTCATCGGCACCGAGGGTGAGATCGACGTCCTCGCCCGTGCGCAGTTCGGCATTGGTGCCGGCCGTCATCGCGGAGCTGCCTTGTGCGATCTCATAGTCGTCGACGCTGACCTCGGGACCGACGGTTCCATCCGCACTGACCGGCGCGTATGTTCCCTCGATGAGCGTGTCCGGATCAGCGGCGGTGGCCAGCAGATCCGTCACCTGGATAGGCGAATCTTCGCCGTACTCGATCGTCTCGTCGATGTCGGTCTGGAAGAACGCGTCGTTCAGCTCGGCGTCCGTGAGCGAGACGACCCATTCGCCGTCGATGACGTCCAGGTGTGAGACTCGTGCGAACAGCCCGGATTCCGCACCCACGACGGGTCCGCTCACCAGGATCTGTCCGGGCTCCAGGTCAGGGCGGGATACGAAGGCGACCGTGTTCTCGTCGATCGCACGGAACTCGGGGTTCGCGGGATCGAGGTTGTACGTGCGCACGTCAGGAGAGACGACCTCGTCATCCGCGTCGGCGACGTCGAGCGTGATCCGCACCTCGTCCTCGTCCCTGGCTCGCGTGGGGTCAGCTCGATCGAAGACGCGCGCGACGTAGGTGAAGTCACCGTCCTCGGGCGCAAGGGTGCGCAGGCTCCACGTGATCTTGTCACCGTCGTAGTCCAGCTCTGCGTTGGCGATGAAGCCCACGGAGGGCGAGCTGATCTCGACGCGATCCACGGCGTTGGGCCCCGCGGTGACGACGCCCTCGATCCGGAAGAACCCGGTGTTACTGATGTCCAGGCTGTCGAGGTCTCGCGGCGCCGTGATCGTGATCGTGGCGGCCTCATCACCCTGCGCTTGCTCGGGATCGCCCAGGAAGCCACCCAGCGTCTGCACCGTGAGCGTGGCTGCGCCACGGCGAGGGGCTACGGATGCCTCATCCTGGTCGACCGGGACGAGCGCGAGCTGCGGGGCTGACGCCGCCTCACGGTCGACCGCGACGCCGGATGCACGGCCGGACAGAGGATGCTCCCAGGCGAGCGTCGTCGTATCAGCGCGCGTACCGGCGGTCGCGCTCACGAGTACGAGTGCGTAGTCGATGTCTCCATGGTCCGCGGCGTCGAGCGACAGCGGAGCATACGGAGTCGCCCGGCCGGAGACGGGCGCACGATTCTCGGTCGACAGCACATAGCTGCCCCGGAAGTTCGCATTCGATGCCCCTTCGACGGCCTCGACGACCCAGCCGAGTACCGAAGCGCGCAGATCCCCCGTGCCGCTGCGCAGGGTCGCGCTGACACCGCCCTGCATATCCGCGTCGACGACGGTCGTGACGATCGAGCGCCCCGCAGACAGAGCGAGCTGCTGCCCGTCGCCGAGGAACAGAACGTCATCCGTGGCTACCGTGACGTCGACCGAGACGTAGACGCTGCGGGCCTCGGTCGGCACTCCCCCGTCACCCGTCACGCCGAACCAGATCGGTGTCGTCGAAAGGTATGTACCGCCGTGTGAGACCGTCGTGTCCGCGCGGAGAACGGGTTCTGCCAGTGCGATCGTCGCGCCCGGCGAATTCTCCAGCCCGCCCATGAACGCGAGCGCTTCCACACGCACGGGAACGTCTGCGCGGTCGGCCGACAGCGAGATCTCCCCACCTGTCACGGGCAGCAGCAGTGTCGTCGAGGTCGTCACGCCGGCCGGCGCGAAGAGCACGTCGGTCCTGCCGGCGGTCCGCACAGTCGCGTCGGCGGACGGTTCCTGCACGGTCACCCGGACGAGAGCTGAGCTGTGCGCGCGTGCCAGGGAACCGAGATCGATGCGCTGCGCCGGGTCGTCCCCTAGCGGAATACCCCGCCCCACGACCGAGTCGCGAACCGGGATCTGATCGGGTGCCACAGCGAAGCGGGGCGCCTGCACGCTCTGCACCATCTGCAGGTTCTCGCGCTCATCACCGGTCGCGGCCGCTGCAGGGACCGCGGTGAGGCCCACGCTTGTCAGCGAGACGACGACGACGCCCGCGACCGCGGATGTCATCCGCGCATTCCAAAACCGCGCCATCAGCTGTCGCCCTCGTTGTTCGAGCGACGGCGTCGCGCAATGATCAGCGCTGCGCCCGCGATGACTGCGATGATGGCGGATCCGACGATCCACAGGGCAGGCGCCACCCCACCGGTCAGCGCGAGAGGGCCGGAAGAGCTGTCTCCCCCGCCGCCACCGGATGAGTTGCCGTCCGACGCACCGTCTCCCCCGTGCGGCGCGGTCTCGAAGTCCGCCCAGTTCGTCCAGCGTTCCTTCGCGCCTGCGGTGGGTGCGGCAAGACGCACGTCGCGGACGACCACGGAGTCGAGTACCAGCCCTGACGCGTCCACGAACGTCACCACGACGTCGGCATAGACCGCAGCGCTCACGGCGACGCGGAGTTCCAGTGCACCCGGCGCGGCCGGTGCCTGCGCGGTGGCACCGAAGGGCGTGGCTGCGACGGACGTGGTCGCCCATGTCTGGCCGGCCGCGCGCACCTCGATCGCGCGGACCCCGGATCGCGACGCGTCGCTCTCCAGGTCAACCCAGACCGCGGTCGTGTGGACGGGCGCGGACAGTGCCGGTGGTTCAGCGGCCAGCGCCGACGATGGTGCCCCGACGAGCGCCGTCACGAGTCCTATGACCACGGCAGGTCTCCAGAATGTCCTCTTCACGCGAACCAGAATAGTGGATGCCGTCCAAAGATGGACACACACCAATCGCGAATACTCCGAAAATGACGAAAGCCCTCGGAGAACCGAGGGCTTTCGTTTGTGTTGTGACCCCAGCGGGATTCGAACCCGCGTTACCGCCGTGAGAGGGCGGCGTACTAGGCCGCTATACGATGGGGCCGTTTCGACAACCGTACAAGTATGCCATGCGCACAGAGCTGTCACCAAAACGGCACGGCGTCGGCGCGTCGATCAGCGTGGGCAGCCCCACTCAGGAACGAAGAAAGCCTCCGGAATGATCCGGAGGCTTTCTTGTGTTGTGACCCCAGCGGGATTCGAACCCGCGTTACCGCCGTGAGAGGGCGGCGTACTAGGCCGCTATACGATGGGGCCGTTTCGACAACCGTTCAAGTATGCCACGGCCGTTCGACAGCCACCAAATCGACGCCACCATGCCGCATCCCGGGTGTGTCATCGCCTCCCAACCTGCACCAGAAGGGAGTTGCCGCGGGCATCGCGCGGAGGTTGACTGGCCGTATGCGCCTCACTAAGCACGAACATGCCGCTCTCCGCATCGAAGAAGCCGGAGAGACCCTGCTGATCGATCCCGGGGTCTACACCTTGCCCCTCGACGGTCTCCACCACGTCGTCGGCGTCGTCCTCACACACGAACACCCCGACCACTGGACCTCCGCGCATCTCGACCGCATCATCTCCTCGGCGCCGGGAATCCCCATCTATGCACCGGAGGGTGTCGCCAAGGCCGTCTCCGGTCATGCCATCACGGTCGTCCATCCCGGTGACACGGTCACGGCGGGCGGCTTCACGCTCACCTTCTTCGGCGGCGCACACGAGGTGATCCATCCCTCGCTTCCCGAGATCGACAATGTGGGTGTCCTCGTGAATGAGCGCCTGTACTACCCCGGTGACTCCTACGCGGTTCCGGAGGGGGTCGCCGTGGACACTCTCGCCGCTCCCCTGGGCGCGCCATGGCTGCGCATTCGAGACGCGATGGATTTCGTGCTCACGGTCGCACCCCGTCGCGCCTTCGGCACCCATGACATGACGCTCTCGGAGATCGGCCGCGGCATGCACCGTGCACGCCTACAATGGGCGACTGAGCAGAACGGCGGAGAGTTCTTCACACTCGACCCCGGCGACACCCTCGACATCTGAGACGACAGTGAACCCTTCGAAGCGAGTTCTTCCCGAGCCCACCGAGCGGCTCCGATTCCGAGAGATGACTCCCGCGGATCTCGACAGCATGGCGGCCATGCTCGCGGACCCCTCCGTCATGGCCTTCTACCCCGCTCCGAAGACCCGCGACGAGTCCGCGGACTGGATCGCGCGGATGCGGGCGAGCTACGCGGAACACGGCCACGGTCTGTGGATCATCGAGACCCACGACGGAGAGTTCGTCGGCGACTGCGGTCTCACCTGGCAGTCGTACAACGAGAATCCGGTGCTCGAGGTGGGCTATCACGTGCAGGCGGGACAGCAGCGCAAGGGCTACGCGACGGAGGCCGCTCGCGCCTGTCTGGAGCTCGTGCGCCAGGAGTTCGCGCCGACCCTCCTCACGGCGATCATCCACCCCGACAACGTCGCCTCACGCGGCGTCGCCGAGAACCTCGGAATGACCCACATCGCCGATGACCACGCGCATCCGTGGATCGTGCGCACCGTCATGGGGATGCAGGTCACCTAGCCCTCAGCGATGGCGCGGCTCAGAGCGCTCCCTGCACACGCAGCGCGCGCTCCCGGTGATCGCGCTGCTCGATGACGAGTCGGCGCAGCGCCGCGGGCGCATCGGGATGCTCCGCGAGCCACGCATCGACGAGCGTCAGCGTCGGCGTCGCGGGGAACAGCCCCACAACGAGGCGCCGGGCGATCTCGATGCTCCGTGCCTGCCACGCGGGGATGATCCGCGCGAAGTAGTCCTCATCGAACTTCGCGATCAGGTCGCGACGTCCGCCCGCGCGGAATCCGCTGATCGTGGCATCGAGGTGGTCGTTGCTGAGCGTGAGGTCGTTCCACGCCGAGCTCCACGCGGCGTCCCGGACGGCGGCCGTCGGCACGGCGGCGCGCGCGTGGAGCGCTGCGGTGCGCCCGCTGGCGGTGTCGTCGCTTTCGAGCTCGCGCACGACATCCGCCTCGGTCGTGTCACCTGTGGCAGCCAGCGCGGTGAGCAGCAGCCAACGCAGGTCGGCGTCGAGGGTGAGCCCCTCCGGCGCTGCAGCCGTGCCCGACAGCAGCGCACGGATCTCATCCGCCCTCCCGGGGGAAACCTCTGCGGCCTCCGCCATGGCTCGTGCCCAGACGAGCTGCGCACCGCTGCCCGGTGCCGCACCGTGCAGTCCGTTCCAGGTCGTGTCGAGCCAGGCGGCGAGCGCCTGGGGGCTCAGCGCCTCGGGCAGGTAGGCGCGTGCGGCGAAGGAGGCGTTGGCGAGAAGGCCGGCGAGAACACCGACATTGGTCTCGTGCTGCGCGTGCGCGCCGACGATGGACAGGTACTGGATGACGGGGAGCTCCCCGTCGCGGGTGGCGTTCCAGAGCGCTGACCAGACGAGGCCGCGGGCGAGTTCGTCGTCGAGCGTTGAGAGCGCTTCGTCGACAGTGTCGAGCGAGCGGTCATCGAGACGCGCTTTCGCGTAGGTGAGGTCGGCATCGTTGATGAGCACGAGGTCGGCGTCGCCGGTGTCGAGGGGCGTCGATTCGTCGAGGATGTCGAGTCCGATCCGCTCGCGCAGCGTCAGCGTTCCGTCGACCAGATCGTAGAGTCCGACCTGCACCCGATGCGGGCGAGGCTCCGTCTGGTGCAGCACCGTGGCGCCCGAGGCATCCTGAGCGAGTGAGAGCGTCGACATGCCGCTCGTCTCGAGCCACGCCTTCGACCAGTCGCGAAGGTCGCGGCCGGAGGCCTGCTCCAGTTCGATGAGAAGGTCGTCCAGAGTCGTGTTGCCATACGCGTGCTTCACGAAGTAGCGGCGTGCGCCCTCGAAGAAGGCGTCCTCCCCCACGAACGCGACGAGCTGCTTGAGCACGGAAGCGCCCTTGGCATAGGTGATGCCGTCGAAGTTGAGCTTGGCCGCTTCGAGGTCAGTGATGTCGGCGACGATCGGGTGCGTGGTCGGCAGCTGATCCTGCGTGTACGCCCAGGCCTTTCGACGGTTGGCGAACGCCACCCAGGCGTCGGTGTACTCTGTCGCGGCAGCGGAGGCGTGCGATCCCATGTAGTCGGCGAAGGACTCCTTGAGCCACAGGTCATCCCACCAGCGCATCGTGACGAGATCGCCGAACCACATGTGGGCCATCTCGTGCAGGATCGTGTTCGCGCGCCCCGACTTCTGCGCGCGCGTGGATGCGCCGCGGAAGATGTACGCCTCGGTGAAGGTGACGAGCCCAGGGTTCTCCATCGCACCGATGTTGTACTCGGGCACGAAGATCTGGTCGTACTTGCCCCAGGGGTACGGGAACGCGAAGGCCTCGTGGAAGAAGTCGAGCCCCTGCTTCGTGACGGTCAGGATCTCGTCGGCGTCCAGATGAGGGGCGAGTGAGGCACGGCAGAAGACGCCGAGTGCGATCTCCCCGGCCTCTCCTGTCCAAGTGTCCTGCACACGGTGGTAGGGCCCTGCGGCGATGCAGGTGATGTAGCTCGAGAGCGGAAGCGTCGGCGCGAACTCGACGATCTGCGTTCCGGCGGCGAGCGCGGTGTGCGCAGGGCTCTGGTTCGAGAGCACGTGCCACCCTTCGGGCGCGGTGACGACGAAGGTGTAGCGGGACTTCATGTCGGGCTGTTCGAAGCACGCCATGACCCGGCGGGCGTCGGCCGGCTCGTAGTGCGTGTACAGGTAGGTCTCGCCGTCCACGGGGTCGACGAAACGGTGCAGCCCCTCGCCGGAACGGCTGTAGAGACCGGATGCCTCGATCTCGACGGTGTTCTGCGCCGCCAGGCCGTCCACGACGATCCGTGCGCCGTCATAGGCCACAGCCTGCTCGATGCCGTTCACGACCACTCGGGCCACCCGCTCGCCGATGAAGTCGATCCACGTCGTCGTGGTCGTGGCGTCGAACTCGAGGGTGGTGCGCACCGGGAAAGTCGCCTGGTCCTGGTCAGGGGCACCGGTGAGGTCGAGCTCGACGCGGATGCTGCGTGCCGTGACGGCCGCGGATCGCGCGGCCGTCTCTTCGCGAGTGAGGTTGGCAGTGGTCATGTCCTCATCGTTTCATGGACGGTCGATGTATGAGGCCCGTGCGCGATCGGCTCCCGCGTGGCATCCTCGTCCTATGGTCAGGCGCACCGTCACCGCGGGGACCGCCGTTCTGCTGGCGATCTCGCTGACGGCGTGCACCCCGGCGGCACCGCCGTCTCCCTCTCCGTCGGTGACGAGCGCACCCGCCCCGACACCCACGGGAACGATCACACCGACACCGACGCCGACTCCCCCGCCGACGGTGTGGCCATCGGGCGCGGTCTCGACGATCGTCACGAATCTCGACGCCCCGTGGGGCATCGCCCAGGCCCGCGGGTTCACCTTCGTGAGTGAACGGGATACCGGTCGCATTCTTGCGATCACGGACGGCGGCGTGGTGAGCGAGATCGCCACGCTCACGGACGTGCAGCACGGGGGCGAAGGTGGGCTCCTGGGGCTCGCCGCGGATGACGAAGCCCTCTACGCGTACTCCACCGCGGGGGACGGCAACCGGGTGCAACGCTTCCCGCTCACCGGCACCGCCACGGCTCCCGCTCTCGGGGAGCCCTCGACCCTGCTCAGCGGGTTGCCGTCGGCGCGGAACCACAACGGAGGTCAGCTCGCGTTCGGCCCCGACGGAATGCTCTATGTGAGCGTCGGCGACGCGGGAGATCCGGATGCGGCACAGGATCCGAGCTCGTTGGCGGGCAAGATCCTTCGACTCATGCCCTCGGGCGAGGTGCCGGGCGACAATCCCTTCCCCGGGTCCTTCGTCTACAGCCTCGGCCACCGCAACGTGCAGGGCATCGCCTGGTCTGCGGACGGACGGATGTTCGCGAGCGAGTTCGGCCAGGACACCTGGGATGAGCTCAATGAGATCCTCCCAGGCGCGAACTGCGGCTGGCCCGTCGTCGAGGGAGCCGGCGGAGATGCACGCTTCGTCGATCCGCTCCGGCAGTGGCCGACCGATCAGGCCAGTCCGAGTGGACTCGTCGCGGTCGAGGGTTCGCTGATCCTCGCGAATCTGAGGGGGCAGTCGATCCGCGTGGTGCCGGTGTCGGATCCCGCGTCCGAGCAGACGTTCTTCCTGGGCGAGTTCGGGCGCATCCGTGCGGTCGCCCCCGCCACGCAGGGTGTTCTGTGGTTCCTGACGAACAACACGGACGGCCGCGGCAGCCCCGGCGCCGACGATGACCGCCTCCTCGCCGTCGTTCTTGCACCGGGCTAGAACGTCGCGCCGCTGCGCAACTCATGCCACGATCGAGGCATGAACACTGAGGCTCCTCTCCACGCCTACATCGTCGACGCCAGCGCCCTCAGCGAGAAGAGCCGCCGGGTGCATGACGATGTGCGCGCTGCGGGTGTGGAATCACCAATTCATGAGCTGCCCGCCTCCGCCCATACCGCGGTGGCGGCCGCCGCAGCGCTCGGCTGCGACGTCGGCGCGATCGGCAGCAGTCTGCTCTTCCTCGTCGACGAGGAGCCGCTCCTGGTGATGACGAGCGGACGCCACCGCGTCGACACCGAGGTGCTCGCCGCGGCGATGGGCGCCGAGCAGGCGAAGATGGCGCCCGCGAAGCTCGTCAAGGAGCTCACCGGTCAGGTCATCGGCGGAGTCGCCCCCGTCGGGCATCCGGCGCGCATCCGCACCGTCGTCGATGACGCGCTCCGTGCGTACCCCACCGTCTGGACCGCCGCGGGCGTCGCGAACACTGTCATGCCGATGACGTTCGAGAACCTCGTCGCTCTGACCGACGGCACGGTCATCACTGTTGCGAACGACTAGCGCGCGGCGGTTGTCCCGGCGACCGACGTCGCAGCGGCCGCGGCCGCCTTGTGGAGCGCCTGTGTCAGATCGTCGATGAGATCGTCGGGGTGCTCGAGCCCGATCGACAGCCGCACGATGTCCGCGCCCGGACGCGCCTCAGCGGCGACGGGGCGGTGGGTGAGCGCTGCCGGATGTTGGATGAGGGAGTCCACGCCGCCCAGGGACACCGCGTGAGTGAAGAGCTCCACCCCGGAGGTGAGAGCGGATGCCGCCTCGAATCCGCCACGCAGACGCACGGCGATCATCGCACCGCTGCCCCGCATCTGCCGCGCGAGCAGTGCGCGCTCACCGTCGCGCATGCCGGGATAGAACACCTCGAGCACTCCGTCCTGCGTCGACAGCCACTCGGCGATCGTCTGCGCCGTCGCCTGCTGCCGTTCCAGACGAATCGGGAGGGTCGCAAGACCACGGTGCAGCAGGTACGCCCCCAGGGGATGCAGCAGAGCCCCTGTGATCGCACGCACCCGACGCAGCGCCTCGGCGGTCTGCTCGGAGCAGGCGATCACACCCGCGATGACGTCTCCATGCCCGCCGATGTACTTGGTGGCGCTGTGCATCGACATCGCCGCGCCCAGATCCAACGGGTTCTGCAGCAGCGGAGTCGCGAAGGTGTTGTCGACCAGCACCGGAACCACGCCGGCCTGCGCGACGACCTCGGCGATGTCGACCAGATCGAGTGTGGGATTCGCCGGGGTCTCCAGCACCACGAGGCCCGTCTCGGGGCGGATGCTCGCAGCGACCTCGCCGGGGGCGCAGAATGTCGTCTCCGCACCGAGGAGACCCGAATCCAACAGGTGGTCGGTGCCGCCGTAGAGCGGACGCACCGCCACGATGTGCGGTTTTCCGACTGCGGTCGTGTGCGACAGAATCGCGGCGGTCAGCGCCGCCATGCCCGAACCGAAGGCGACCGCGGCATCTGCGTGCTCCAGTTCGGCGAGCGCCTCCTCGAACCGGGCGACCGTGGGGTTCCACAGCCGGGCATAGACGTTGCCACCACCGGCCAGAGGGTGACCTCCTGTAGCCATCGACTCATAGGAGTCACCACCGTGTTCGATATCAGGCAGCGGGTTCGTCGACGACAGATCGATCGGGGCGGCGTGCACGCCGAGGGCTGCGAAGTCGGTGCGTCCGGCATGAACGGCGATGGTCTCAGGGCGCAAAGTCATAGCTCCAGGATGCGCCGATTCACTGATCTTCTCTAGTTCTCTTGCTGAACACACAATGATCGATCAAGATTTTGCAGGACCAGTGAAATCTCACAACCCGAGAGGAGTGCCCTTGCCCACCCAGCAATCCCCCACGAGCGGCTCCCCCGTCGACGACCTCGATCTGCGCGTTCTCGCCGCATTCGCTCAGACCCCGGACACCACCGTCAAAGCACTCGCGCAGGCGCTGCGCATCCCCGAGTCCACGTGCGCCTACCGGCTGCGGATGCTGCGCGAGCGCGGCATCATCGAAGGGCTCCGCGCACACCTGGACCTCGCTGCGCTCGGGCACCCGGTGCAGGCGATGATCCGCGTCCGCTTGGGAAACCACAGCAAGGCCGGAGTGGAGGCGCTTTTCGACGACCTCGTGCACACCGCGGGCGTGCTCCAGGTCTTCCATATCGCTGGCGCCGACGACTTCCTCGTGCACGTGGCCGTGCGCGATGCTGCCGCTCTGCGCGACATCGTGCTGGAGGAGATCACGATCCACGAGGTCGTGCGCGCCACGGAAACGCAGCTCGTGTTCGAGCTCCGCGAGGGCGTCGGCGTGCTGCCTCGCGCACAAGGGTGAGCACATAGCGGTCAAAATTTTGCTAACTTATCTAGCGATATCTTCACCATCGCAGAAGGATTCGGCATGAACGACTCGACGGCGTCCCACACGCGACGCGAAGCCCGTACCCACCGGGCTCCGCGCTGGATCAGAATCCTCCTGCCCGCCATCCTGATTCTCGTGTGGTTCGCGGGGGCCAGTATCGGCGGTCCCTACTTCGGCAAGGTCAACGAGGTCTCCTCCAACGACCAGACCACGTATCTGCCATCCAGCGCGGATGCCACCCAGGTGCAGGAGCGTCTGGGTGACTTCCGCGACTCCGATGAGATTCCCGCCGTGGTCGTGATCGCCGACGACACCGCACTGAACGATGCCGCCGTGGAGAAGATCAGCGACGCGGTCGCCTCCCTTCCCGACACCGTTGAAGGAGTCGGCAGCGATGTCTCACCGGCGCTCCCCTCCGAAGACGGTCTTGCGGTGCAGATCTTCGTACCCATCGACTCCAGCGCCGATCTGCGCGACGCGGTCAACGCGATCGGTGACGAGATGCGCGCCGCCGCGCCGGACGGGGCCGCCGTGCACGTCACAGGGCCCGCTGGCTTCACCGCCGACCTCGTCAATGGCTTCTCGGGCATCGACGGGCTGCTGCTGGGCGTCGCGCTGCTCGCCGTATTCCTGATTCTGATCGTCGTCTACCGTTCGCTGCTCCTGCCCGTCGCGGTTCTCTCCACGAGCCTGTTCGCCCTCACCGTCGCGCTGCTCTCGGTGTGGTGGCTGGCGAAGGCGGGGATCCTTCTGCTCTCGGGGCAGACGCAGGGAATCCTGTTCATCCTCGTGATCGGCGCCGCCACCGACTACTCGCTGCTCTACGTCTCGCGCTACCGCGAGGCCCTGCGCGTCAACACCGACAAGTGGACCGCGACGATGGAGGCGATCCGCGGCTCCTTCGAGCCGATCATCGCCTCCGGCGGCACCGTCATCGCCGGACTCCTCTGCCTGCTGCTCAGCGACCTCAAGTCGAACAGCACGCTCGGCCCCGTGGCATCCATCGGGATCGTCTTCGCGATGCTCGCTGCCCTCACCCTGCTGCCCGCCATCCTCTTCGCCTTCGGCCGCGCCGCCTTCTGGCCGCGCCGTCCACAGTACGAGCCTGAGGTCGTCGCCGCCGAGAACGGCATGCCCACGCGGGGCATCTGGGTGCGCCTGGCCGAGTGGATCCGTCGGCGCCACCGCGCGATCTGGATCGTCACCTCGCTGGTGCTGATCGCCGGCGCCGTCGGTGCAACGCAGCTGGACGCCGACGGCGTCCCCGCCTCCGACCTCGTGCTCGGCGCGAGCGACGCACGCGACGGCCAGCAGGTGCTCGGCGAGCATTTCCCCGGCGGATCCGGAAGCCCGGTGTACGTCATCGTTCCCGAAGCCGATCTTCAGGACGCCACCGACGTACTTCTCGCGCAGGACGGTGTGGACAGCGTCTCGGTGCTCGCTGCCGACTCCCCCAGTGGCACCGTCCCTGTGACCGCGGACGGCATCACGGCCTTCGGCCCTCCGGGAACACCCGCCCCCGCCCCCACCGTGGCCGACGGCGACGTGCTGCTCCAGGCGACGCTCACGAATGCCGCGGATTCCGACGCGGCCGCCGACACCGTACGCGACCTGCGCACTGCGCTGCACGAAGACATTCCCGGTTCGCTCGTCGGCGGTGTCACCGCGACGGCGATCGACACGAACGACGCATCCATCCACGATCGCACCCTGATCATCCCGATCGTTCTGCTGGTGATCCTGGTGATCCTGATGCTGCTGCTGCGCTCGATCCTCGCCCCGATCCTGCTCGTCCTGACGACCGTGGTGTCGTTCGGCACCGCGCTCGGCGTCGCGGCCCTCCTGTTCACGCACGTGTTCCAGTTCCCGGGCGCCGACCCGGCGGTGCCCCTGTTCAGTTTCGTGTTCCTCGTTGCCCTCGGCATCGACTACAACATCTTCCTGATGACGCGCGTGCGCGAAGAATCTCTGAAACACGGCACCCGTGACGGCATCCTGCGCGGACTCACGATCACCGGAGGTGTGATCACCTCGGCCGGCCTCGTGCTTGCGGCGACCTTCGCCGCGCTGTCAGTGATCCCGATCCTGTTCCTCGTGCAGATCGCCTTCATCGTCGCGTTCGGCGTGCTGCTCGACACGTTCATTGTGCGTTCCCTGCTCGTGCCGGCGCTCACCTACGACATCGGACGAGCGATCTGGTGGCCGTCAAAGCTGGGACGGGGCAGGGAGTAGCGCGCGCCGGTAGTCTCCCGCTATGCGCGTCGTCGTCTCCGGGACCCATGCGAGTGGCAAGAGCACACTGATCTCGGACTTCGCCACCCGGCATCCGGAGTTCACGGTGCTTCCGGACCCTTTCGAACTGCTCGATGAGTCGTCAGACTCTCCCAGCGTCGCGATGTTCGCAGCGCAGCTGCGTCGTGCCGCCGACCGCCTGACGGAAGAGCACGACGGTGCTCCCTTCATTGCCGAGCGTGGCCCGCTGGACTTCCTCGCCTACCTTCGCGCGATGGAGACGCTGAGCGGTGCAGCACTCGATGAGGACGCGCTCGAGCGCGCGACGGCGCTCACCGTTCACGCGATGCGCGCCGTCGACGTGCTCATCGTGCTGCCGCTCAGTGCCCGCGATCCGATTCCCGTGGGAGAGGAGGAGAATCCGGAACTGCGCGAGGCGATGGATGCCGCGCTCCTCGACCTCATCGACAGCCCTGACGTCCTCGATGCCAGCATCACCGTAGCCGAGCTCTCCGGCGCCCCGGGGACGCGGCTCTCGGCGCTGGAGGCTCTCCTGGCCGCGGGCCCGCGTCACCCCTGACGACGACGCCCGACGAGGAAAGTCACCGCACCGGCCACGATGACCACAGCACCGACAGCACCCGCGAGGATTAGCGGGGTCGGATCGATGCCGCTCGCGGCCAAGGAGGGTGTCTGCGATGACGCTGGAGTAGGCGAAGGCGTGATGACCGGCGAGGCGGCGATGACCACACGGAATTCCTGGGTGTCACGGCCCGCGCTGTTGATCGCGGCGACCTCCCAGGTGAAGTCGCCCGCTTCTGAGGGGGTTCCGGTGATCTTCCCGGTCACAGCATCGAGCGTGAGGCCCGGGGCGAGCGCCCCGCTCACGACCTCAAAGGTCGGAGCTGGAACACCGGTCGCCGCGACCGCGGCCTCGTAGGCAGTCCCCACCTTGCCGTCCGGGAGCGCAGTGGTCGTGATGTCCGGCACCACCGTCAGCGGCGCAACGGAGATGTTGAAGGCCCGGGTGTCTGTCCCGGCGCTGTTGGTCGCCGTGACGCTGAAGCTGAATTCGCCCGGCGCCTCTGGCACGCCCGAGATCACTCGGGAGAGCGGATCGAACGCAAGACCCGGAGGCAGCTCCCCCGCCGACACGACGACAGAAGGCATCGGCTCACCTGTGACCGCGATCGCAGTGATGTAGGGAGAACCGACCGTCGCGGTCGGCACCCACGCCGTGTGAATCATGGGAGCGATCTCCGTGGAAGCGAAGCCGCGCACGACCGTGACGCTGTTGCCCCCGTGGAACGACGTGAACAGAAAGTCACCCGACAGCACATCGATGTATGAGCCGACCACCCCTGTGAGACCCGAGAGGAACGGGCGCTCGGTGTCCAGCACTGGCGCGCCCACCCCATCGACTTCGTAAGCGGAGACGGATTGATTGCTGTAATTCGCGATCAGCATGCTGGGTGCCGGGAAAGCCGCCGATCCGTCCGGTACATACACGACGCCCTCGGCTCCGGATGGAACAGCAGGGCCCGGCGTCGCCGTCGCGCCCAGAGTGACTGTCCCGTCCCCGTTCGGCGTGAACGGGAGAGTGTAGAAGCCACCCTGACTGAATGAGAGGACGCGAAGCGCACCCGAACCACCGAAGGACACCGGAGTGAAAACGAAGGACCCCACCGATTCCGGGATGCCCGTGCCCGCGAGATCATCGATCCGAGCGGGCGCCGTCTGACCAGGCAGGATCTGCCCGATCTGATGCGTGGGATACGCGGTGAAGAAGAGCGTCTGTGTTCCGGGCATGTAGGCGAGCCCACCGTCGATGTACGGGGCATCCGCGTACAACGTGCCGGGGCCCGCGAAGCCGATGACCTCATCCGTGACCGGGTCGCGCTCGATCGGGACCGCGTAGATCGCACCGTTCGCCGTGTTCGCACTGCCTCCGACCAGAAGGACGTTCGGATCATCGACCTTGATCGTCACGCCACCGAGCGGCAGGGGCACGCCCGCGGGCTGGCCGAGATCAAGGAGGGTGTAGTCGTCGACGAAGTCCGGCCCCAAGGCCGTCGCGGCCTGGCTCGGCTGCGGCGGTGAGACCACGAACAGTCCCATAGCGACCACCAGTGACAATCCAGCGATGCTCAGCGCACGACGCACAGCCATCCCCCTCCCCTGCGGAACACAACTTGATCGAGAGACTACGGGAGTCCCGCAGGTCAGGTCGAGAAGATGACGCAGAAATGTTGCGCCCGTCCGGGGAGCACGCACCGCGGCCGTGCACCAGCGCCGGGGAACAAGAAAACCCCCGCCTGAGCGGGGGTTGTTTCTTGCTGGGGTACCTGGACTCGAACCAAGAACAACAGAACCAGAGACTGCCGTGTTGCCAATTACACCATACCCCATGGGCGAAACCGGAGTCTCGCACCGAGAGACAAGCCTACCCGAGCGGGGCCGGAACACCAAAACGCGGTGATCCGACGCGCCGCTCGGGCGCGTCGTCTCTGCGTCAGCCAGCCAGCTGTGCGGAAAGACCGCGCAGTCGGCGCAGCGACTCGTCCTTGCCGAGCAGCTCCATCGACTCGAACAGCGGAGGCGACACACGGCGTCCGGTGATCGCGACACGAGGCGGACCGTAGGCGACGCGAGGCTTGAGCTCGAGAGTGTCGATCAGAGCCGCGGAAAGAGCATCCTGGATCTTCTCCGTCGTGAACTCGTCCACAGGCTCGAGAGCTGCGACGCAGGCGTCCAGCACCTCCCACGCATTGGCGGGAAGACCCTTGAGCGCGTCCGCCTCGTACGCGACGTCATCGGTGAACAGGAAGCCCACCATGCCGGGCACGTCACCGAGCAGCTGCACGCGCTCCTGCACGAGAGGGGCGACACGGAACGCCATGACCATCTGCTCTCGCGTGGGCTCGTCGAAGAGTCCGGCGGCAGCGAGGTACGGCAGCGTGCGCTCTGCGAAGTCCCGCTCGCCGAGCATCCGGATGTGGTCGCCGTTGATCGACTCGGCCTTCTTCTGGTCGAAGCGCGCCGGGTTCGGGTTCACGTTGACGATGTCGAACGCCGCCACGAACTCCTCCAGCGAGAACACGTCGCGGTCGTGACCGATCGACCAGCCCAGCAGCGCGAGATAGTTCAGCAGGCCCTCATGGATGAAGCCGCGATCGCGGTGCAGGAACAGGTCGGCCTGCGGGTCGCGCTTGGAGAGCTTCTTGTTGCCCGTCTCCCCCAGCACCAGCGGCATGTGCGCGAAGCGCGGCACGAACGTCGTGACACCCGCGTCGATGAGTGCTGCATACAGTGCGAGCTGGCGCGCCGTCGACGGCATGAGGTCTTCGCCGCGCAGCACATGCGTGATGCCCATGAGCGCGTCATCGACGGGGTTGACGAAGGTGTACAGCGGGATGCCATTGGGGCGCACGACCACGAAATCCGGGAACGAGCCCGCCGGGAAGGTGACCTCTCCGCGGATCAGGTCGACGTAGGTGAGGTCTTCGTCCGGGACGCGCAGACGCAGTGCGGGCTGACGCCCCTCCGCCTTGAAGGCCGCCTTCTGCTCGTCGGTGAGGTCACGGTCGTAGTTGTCATAGCCGAGCTGCTTGGCGCGACCGGCAGCCTCGTTGCGGGCGTCGATCTCCTCCGCCGTCGAGTAGCTCTCGTAGAGCGCGCCGGTAGCGACGAGCTTCTCGATCACACCGCGGTAGATGTCGTGACGCTCGGACTGGCGGTACGGCGCGTGGGGACCGCCGACCTCGACGCCCTCATCCCAGTCGATCTTGAGCCAGGTCAGGGCATCGACGAGCTGACGGAAGCTCTCTTCGCTGTCGCGGGCGGCGTCCGTGTCTTCGATACGGAAGACCATCTTGCCGCCGGTGTGGCGGGCATAGGCCCAGTTGAACAGCGCGGTGCGCACCATGCCGACGTGCGGCAGGCCGGTCGGCGAGGGGCAGAAGCGGACGCGCACGTCGGCGCCGCTCGCGGTCGTGGTGAGGGGATGCGGAGTAGCCATATCCCCTCAATTCTAGGCCGAGCGGCTCGCGCGGATGCGTCGCACGGCGAACGGCGTGAGCGCCACGATCGCAATCACGAAGACAGATTCGGCGATCGCGAGCCCCGCATACCCGAAACCGCTCAGCACGACGCCGGCCAGCGCAGCGGCTGTGGCGGCACTCAGGCTCATGATCGAGTCGCTGAGGCCCTGCCGCCTGGCGCGTGCGCCCACCGGAGTGACCTCGGTGAGCAAGGTGGCGCCGGCGACGGTCGCGGCGCTCCACCCGAGCCCGAGAAGCGTCAGCGCGACGATGACGCCCCAGGCCTCACCGCTCACGAAGATCGCGAAGAGCAGGGATGCTGCCAGCAGCGCCTGCCCGAGCAGAATGGTGCGCACGCGTCCCCATCGATCGGCCAGGATTCCGAAGAGCGGTGAGAGCGCGTACATCCCACCGACGTGGAGCGCGATGGTCACGCCGACGAGCGCGGTCACGTCGGTCGTCGAGGTGCTCGCACCGTGCTGCGCGTGCACCATGTGTGAGAGGTGGATCGGCGTCATGGCCATCACCGATGCCATCACGACGTGCGAGCCGGCGACGGCGAACATCGCGTACCGCGCAACCCAGGGGCGGTCGATCCCCGCATCGAGCGCAGGTCCGCTCCCGGCGTCGCGCGCACGCGCCTGCGCGGTCAGCAGCGGATCGGGGCGCAGTGCGACGAGGTAGAGCGTCAGGGCGGCGGCCTGCGCCACGAAGGAGAACAGGTAGGAGCCGGTCAGCGGCGGCATCCCGATCAGTGCACCGAGCTGCTCGCCGGGCGTCAGCATCAGCGGCGCCGCCACGGCACCGATCGTCGTCGACCACACCACGACCGAAAGGTCGCGCCCCCGGTGCTTCGGGCTCGCGAGATCGGTGGCGGCGAAACGGGACTGGAGATTTCCGGCATTGCCCGCGCCGATCATGATGATGCCGACAAGAAGCAGGGGGAACGAGCGCAGCGATGCCGCACCGACGACGACCATGACGCCGAAGAGAGCGAACAGGTTGCCCGCCGTCAGCGAGAAGCGCCGACCCCAGCGGCCGGCGGCCCTGCCCAGAGGAATCGCTGCAGCTGCGGCGCCGAGAGTCACGCTGGCGGTCGCGAGGCCTGAGAGCGCGTCGTCCCCGGAGAGGTCTGCAGCGAGCAGCGCGCCGAGGGAGACCGTGGCACCGAACGCGATGCCGCCCAGAATCTGCCCGAACGAGAGCACCGCGACGATGCGCTTCTGCGCCGCGGCGAGCTGCGCATCCGTGAGGATGGTCACGGCAGGGGCAGAGCGTCGCGCACGGGGTTGCGCAGCGTACCGATGCCCGAGATCTCGACCTCGACCACGTCGCCCGCCGTGAACTCGCCCACACCCGCCGGTGTACCCGTGAGAATCACGTCTCCCGGAAGCAGCGTGAATGCAGCGGATGCGTGTGCGATGATCGCCGACACCGAGTGGATCATGTCGGTGAGGGGCGCGTGCTGGCGCTGCTCACCGTTGACACGCGTCGTGACGGTGGCATCCGCGAGCTCGAACTCCGTCTCGATCACCGGGCCCAGGGGACAGAAGGTGTCGAAGCCCTTCGCTCGCGACCACTGGCCGTCCTTGCGCTGCAGATCGCGCGCCGTCACATCGTTGGCGACCGTGTAGCCGAACACGTAGTCGAGGGCCTTGTCGGCGGGGACGTTCTTCGCGATGCGTCCGATCACGACGGCGAGCTCACCCTCGTGCTCTGTGCGCTCCGAGATCAGCGGGCGCACGATCGTGTCGCCGGTGCCGATCACCGCGGTGTTGGGCTTCAGGAACAGCAGCGGCTCGACGGGTGCTTCGCCGCCCATCTCCGCGGCGTGGTCGTGATAGTTCTTGCCGACGCAGACGACCTTCGAGCGCGGGATCACCGGCGCGAGCAGGGCGACGTCGGCGACGGGAACACGCTCCCCCGTCGTCTCGTAGCCTGCGAACATCGGATCTCCGGCGAGCACAACGAGCTCGTCACCGTCGAGGATGCCGTAGCGGATCGCGTCGTCGTGGCTAAAGCGTGCAATCTTCACAGAACCAGCCTAGCCAGTTCATACGACGACGGCCCCGTCTTCCGCAGAAGCCGGGGCCGTCGTACCGTCCTACGCTCAGCCGTCGAGGCGCACGAGCCAGCCGTGCTTGTCCTCGCGACGCCCGTACTGGATGTCGGTGAGTTCCTCGCGCAGCGACAGGGCAAGCTCGCCCGTCGGCTGCACATCTTCGAAGCCATCGCCCTTGAGGACGCCGATGGGCGTGACGACGGCGGCGGTGCCGCAGGCGAACACCTCGACGATGTCGCCGGATGCCACACCGTCGCGCCACTCCTGCAGCGGGACGGGGCGGCGTTCGACCGTGAGTCCGCGGTCTTCGGCCAGCTGCAGCAGCGAATCGCGCGTGATGCCCTCGAGGATGCTGTCGGAAGCCGGGGTGACGACGCGGCCGTCCTTGAACACGAAGACGACGTTCATGCCGCCGAGTTCTTCGACGTTGCGATCCTGGTCGAGGAACACGACCTGATCGCAGCCTTTCGACGCGGCCTCTGCCTGGGGCAGCAGGCTCGACGCGTAGTTGCCACCGGTCTTCGCGGCTCCGGTGCCGCCCTTGCCTGCTCGGGTGTAGTTCTCGGACAGCCAGATGCTGACCGGCTTCACACCGCCCGAGAAGTAGGAGCCTGCCGGCGAGGCGATCACGTAATAGGCGACCTTCTTCGCCGCACGGACACCGAGGAACGCTTCCTTGGCGAACATGAACGGCCGGAAGTAGAGGCTCTGGTCGGCGCCCGACGGCACCCACGCCTCGTCGACCGCGATGAGCTCGCGCAGTGACTGGATGAAGTACGAGGTCGGGAGCGCCGGGAGCGCCAGGCGCTCGGCGCTCTTGCGCAGGCGCGCGGCGTTGCGGTCGGGGCGGAACGTGTAGACGCCGCCGTCTGCGTGACGGTAGGCCTTGATGCCCTCGAAGATCTCCTGGCCGTAGTGCAGCACGGAGGCCGCCGGGTCGAGAGGAATCGGGCCGTACGGCTGGACGCGCGGACGGTGCCATCCGCCCTTCTCCGACCAGCAGATGTCGACCATGTGGTCGGTGAAGACGGTGCCGAAGCCGGGGTTCTTGAGAACCTCCTCACGCTCGGCCGCCGACTTCGCAGCAAGGTTCTTGGTCACGGCGAACTCGATCGGCTGCACTGCCTCGTCGGTCTCGGTGATTGTCATGGTTCTCTTCCCGTTCTCCCGCAGATCTTGCGTTCTCAGATTACGCCTGGCGGCTTGTGGTGTCAGGCGTGGGTCACAGTCGCTCGGCGATCGCCGAGCCGATCTCGCTCGTGGTGCGCGCGGTTGCGTCGCGCTCGACGATGTCGCTCTCGGCCGCCGCGGTCACGCGAGCGGCCTCGGCGGTCAGTCCGAGGTGGTCGAGCAGCAGCGCAACAGAGAGGATCGCCGCCGTCGGGTCTGCCTTCTGCTGCCCTGCGATGTCGGGCGCGGAGCCGTGCACGGGCTCGAACATCGAGGGGTATGCCCCCGAGGGGTTGACGTTGCCAGAGGCCGCGAGACCGATGCCTCCGGTGACGGCACCGGCGAGGTCGGTGAGGATGTCGCCGAAGAGGTTGTCGGTCACGATGACGTCGAAGCGCTCGGGGTTCGTCACAAGGAAGATCGTTGCCGCATCGACGTGAAGGTAGTCGACCGAGACTTCGGGGTGCTCCGCCGCGACAGCGTTCACGATGCGCTGCCACATCCCACCGGCATGCACGAGCACGTTGGTCTTGTGCACGAGCGTCAGCTTTCCGCGACGCTTCGCCGCGAGAGCGAAGGCATGACGCACCACGCGTTCCACGCCGTATGCCGTGTTCACCGACGTCTCGTTCGCGACCTCGTGGGGGGTGCCGGTGCGGATGGATCCGCCGTTTCCGACGTATGGTCCCTCGGTGCCCTCACGGACGACGACAAAGTCGATGTCGCCCGGCGCGGCGAGCGGCCCCGATGCTCCGGGGTACAGCTTCGACGGACGCAGATTCACGTAGTGGTCGAGCTCGAACCGCAGCTTGAGCAGCAGCCCGCGCTCGATGTTCGCGTTCTTCAACCGGGGGTCTCCCGGCACGCCGCCGACGGCGCCGAGGAGGATCGCATCGTGCGCGCGAATCGCGTCGAGGTCTTCGTCGGTAAGCGTGTCGCCGGTCGCGAGGAAGCGCGCTGCCCCCAGCGAGAAGTGCGTCTTGTCGAACGTGACGTCGCTCTGTGCGGTGACGGCGTCGAGAACCTTCTCGGCCTCGGCGATGACCTCAGGACCGATCCCGTCTCCGGGAATCACCGCAAGTTTGACGACGCGTGACATTGCACTCCTTGACTGGGGCGCGCGTCGACGCCGGGATGCGTCACTGAACGCGCGCGCGTCTCCCCAGCGTAGCGCCCGCGATGACCCCGGCGATCACGACGAGACCCGCACCGATCAGCGACGTGATCGTCACACCGGAGCCGAACGCCTCCGCCGCAGCCGTCCAGATCGCGCTCCCCAGAGGTTCGGGGGTCTCTCCCGCAACCACATACGCGCCCGCGAGCGTCTCCGAGGCCCTCGCCGCGGCATCCGGAGCGACGCCCTCAGGCAGGACGAGCGCTCCTCGATAGAAGGCGGTGATGATGCCGCCGAGGATCGCGGTGCCGAGGACAGCGCCGAGCTCGTACGCGGTCTCGGAGACCGCGCTGGCAGCCCCGGCCTTCGCCGGAGGGGCGTTGGTGACGATGAGCTCGTTCGAGATCGTCTCGGCAGCGCCGATGCCGATCCCGAGCACGACGAAGGCGATCACCAGGGGAAGCGCGCCGTGCGCATGCGTGCTGGCGGCCACGATCAGATATCCCACGACCGACAGGGAGAGCCCCACGGGGACCACGATCTGCGGCGAGACTCGCCGGGAGATCGGCACCACGGCAAGTCCTGCCACGATCATCGCGGCCATGCCGGGCACGAGCGCGAAGCCCGCCTCCATCGGCGACATTCCCAGCACCAGTTGCAGATGCTGTGAGACGAAGTAGAGGAAGCCGACGAGCGCGATCACGCTGAAGAGGTTCACGAGGATGGCGCCCGAGAAGGAGCCGCGTCGGAAGAGCTCCATGTCGAGCATCGGGTTCGCCGAAGCGAGCTGGCGACGCACGAACAGCACGCCCATCGCGATGCCGAGCAGCAGCCAGGCGGCAGCGAGCACGGTCGGGCCGTCAACGGCGAACTGCTTGATCGCATAGACAACCGGCAGCATGGTGGCCATCGAGAGGGCGATGCTGAACGGGTCGATGCGTCCCGGGTTCGGATCGCGGCTCTCCGGGAGCAGAAGCGGTGCGGCGATCAGCAGCGGGATGAGCACGGGAACGGCGAGGAGGAACACCGAGCCCCAGGAGAAGTGCTCGAGGAGGAAACCGCCGACGATCGGGCCAAGCGCGGAGCCTGCCGAGAACGCCGACGCCCAGACGGCGATCGCCAGGCGACGCTGGTCGCGGTTGCGAAAGATCGACCGCAGCAGCGAGAGCGTCGACGGCATCAACATGGCGCCGAAGAAGCCGAGCAGAGCACGCGCAGCGATCAGGAGCTCTGCCGTGGGAGCGAAGGCCGCGAGTGCGGAGATGGCCGCGAAACCGATCGAGCCGATGATGAGCATCTTGCGTCGCCCGAAGCGGTCACCCAGTGTTCCCATCGTGACGAGGAGGCCTGCGAGCACCAGCGGATACACGTCGATGATCCAGAGCTGCTGGCTGCTCGTGGGCGCCAGCGAGATCGCGATCTCGGGCAGCGCGAACGCGAGCACGGTGTTGTCGACCGACACGAGCAGCACGGGGAGCATGAGCACCGCGAGGGCCGCCCATCCCCGGGCTCCGACACGTGGGGCATCCGCCTCGATCGTCTCGTTCGTGGCCGTGTGCGACATGACAAACCTCTCAGTAACTAAACCGTCCGGTTGGTATAGTAACAGGGGAATCGCTGATCATGATCTGAGCAGAGGAGCAACGATGGCTCGTCCCCCACACGCACGCGAGCGGGTGCTCGACGCCTTCGAGGCACTTCTCATCGCCGAGGGCGAGCGCGTCGCGACGCTGGATGCCACGGCCAAGCGAGCCGGGGTGTCGAAAGGCGGACTGCTCTACCACTTCGCCACGAAGGAAGAGCTCGCGAACGCCATGATCGCCCGGCTCGACGCGCTGCTCACAGAAGACGTCGCACAGATGCGCGCAGCCCCCGAAGGACCGATCGTCTACTTTCTCCGCACCTCGGTTCTGCACAACGACCCACTCGATCGCGCGATCGTCGCCGTGTCTCGACTCGCGCAGGGAGATCACACGTACGCACGGGACATCCTGCACTCGGCGCGCGCCCGGTGGGCGGAGTGCATCCGTCCGCATGTACGAGACGAGGCCTCACTCGATCTCGTGCTCCTCGTGAGCGACGGCCTCTACTTCAATAACGTGCTCGATCTGAACAGCCTGCAGAACGCCGTGCCCCGGGGCGCCCAGCTCGACGCTCTCGTCGAGCTGGTGCTGCGGAGCACGGCGCCTGAGTGACCGTGCGGGAGAGCTCACCGAGACGACGACGCTCCTGATTCCCGGTCGCGGAATGCGATCTCGGTTATCAGGAGCGCCGTCACCGGTGCGAGAGGTCAGGCCTCGGTGATCTCGATCTGACGGAAGAGGTCGGCCTCGATCGCCGCACCCACCTCGTCGATGAGCGCCTCCGACACGGGCGAGTCGAGCGTGAGGATGCTGAGCGCCTGTGCGCCTGCGGCCGCACGAGCGATCTGCATGCCGGCGATGTTGATTCCCGCCTCGCCGAACTTCTGGCCGTAGACGGCCACGATGCCCGGACGGTCGGTGTAGAGCATGACGACGTGGTGCTTCTCGATCGGAAGCTCCACCGCGTGCTCGTTGATGCCGACGAGCTTCGCGATCTGCTTCGGACCCGTCAGCGTGCCGGAGACCGACAGCTGAGACCCGTCCGAGAGCGCACCGCGCAGCGTGATGACGTTGCGGAACTCTTCGCTGATGTCGTCCTGGACGAGACGCACGGCGATACCACGCTGCTCCGCCAGCAGAGGCGCGTTCACGTAGGAGACGCTCTCGCTGACGATGTTGGTGAAGAAGCCCTTGAGCGCGGCGAGCTTGAGCACGCTCACGTCGTAGTTGTTCAGCTCACCGTGCACCTCGACGTCGAGGCTGGTGAGCGGCGACTGTGCGAGGGCGGCGAAGATCTGACCGAGCTTCTCGACGAGCGGAATGCCCGGGCGCACGTAAGGGTCGATGATGCCACCCGCGACGTTCACGGCGTCGGGAACCAGGTCGCCACCGAGGGCGAGGCGGACGGAGCGGGCGACCGAGACACCGGCCTTCTCCTGCGCCTCTTCCGTGCTCGCTCCCAGGTGCGGCGTCACGACGACGTTCGGCAGCGACAGCAGCGCATGGGCGGTGCCACCTTCGACGGGAGGCTCCGAGGTGAAGACATCGAGTCCTGCGCCTGCGATCTCGCCGGAGACAAGCGCCTCGTGCAGCGATGCCTCGTCGATCAGGCCGCCGCGGGCGACGTTGACCACGAACGCGGTCGGCTTCATCGCCTTGAACTGCTCGGCACCGATCATTCCGGTGGTCTCGGGCGTCTTGGGCATGTGGATCGTGAGGAAGTCGGACTCGGTGACGAGTTCGTCCAGCGAGAGCAACTG
The DNA here is from genome assembly GCF_016907255.1 of Microbacterium keratanolyticum. Taxonomy (NCBI): domain Bacteria; kingdom Bacillati; phylum Actinomycetota; class Actinomycetes; order Micrococcales; family Microbacteriaceae; genus Microbacterium; species Microbacterium keratanolyticum. The sequence goes on from NZ_JAFBBQ010000001.1 coordinate 255,670, forward strand.
CACGCCGAGCTGCTGCGCGCGGGCGCTCGTGACGTAGGGGTCATATGCCACGACGCGCATGTCGAAGGCCTGCAGACGCGCGGCGACGAGCGCGCCGATCCGGCCGAGGCCGACGATGCCGACCGTCTTCTCGAAGAGCTCTGCGCCCGTGAACGAGCTGCGCTTCCACTGGCCGGCGGCCAGCGAGCCGTGCGCTGCCGGGATGCGGCGAGCCAGGCTCAGGATGTGGCCGACGGTGAGTTCCGCCGCGGAGATGATGTTCGAGGTGGGCGCGTTGACGACCATCACACCGGCGGTCGTGGCCGCCTTGATGTCGACGTTGTCGAGCCCGACGCCGGCACGGGCGACGACCTTCAGCTGCGGTGCGTGGCTGAGGGCCTCCGCGTCGATCTGCGTCGCCGATCGGACGAGCACGGCGTCGGCTTCCGCCAGTGCGGCGAAGAGTGCTTCGCGGTCGGTGCCGTCGACGTTTCGGACGTCAAAATCGGGCCCCAGGGCATCGATCGTGGCAGGAGAGAGAACTTCAGCGATGAGCACAACAGGCTTCGGCACAGGGATTCCTTCGGGGCAGCGCGACATGGCGATTGGGCCGATGCGCCGCACACCATCGGGGGCGCGATCGGGATCAGTCTACCCGCGGCCGGATGCCGGCTTTGGCATGTGACAGCCACAGCTCGGCATCCGTGCGCGGATGACGAGGGACGTCAACCGAGCAGTGCGTCGAGGTTCAGGGAGGTGTATCCGACGACGTTCAGCCAGAAGACAGCCACGAGACCGAGACCTGCGAGCAGCACAAGCGACTGCTCCCCCGCGTTGCGCCGGCGCGTCAGGGCGACGCCGACCGCGAACACGAGCATCGGGAAGATGACAGCGAACAGCAGGGTGAACCAGCCCATCGCATTCAGCCCGAGGCCGGCCAGTCCGATCAGGTGAGCGACGGCGTTCCAGACCGCGTATGCGTAGAAGAGGCCTGTCGCTCCGAGCACGATCCAGGAAAGCCAGCGTGGCGTCCCCGTCGACGTCTGTGCGGTGTCGGTCATGATCCGAATGCTCCCATCAGGACGAACGGCCACGGCACGAGAAGAACTGCACCGGCCAGGAGCGCCAGCAGGCGGGCCCAGGATGCAGCGCCTCGCGTCAGCACCCAGGCCGCAATGAACCAGAGCGCGGGTGCGAGCACTGCCAGCCACATCCACGGAACGTACATCGCATCCGTGACGACGAAGCGGGCGAAGGCCTGCAGTCGCGCTCCGCCGATCGCCCAGCCGATCGAGTAGAGCAGATAGACACCGCCGACGACGCCGAGCGTGAGCAGCATCGCGGTGCTCATCCCGGCCGGATCGTTCGCCTCGACCGCCTCGTCTGCGACGACGACCGGCTCAGATGCGGATGCCTCCGTGAAAGCGGTCTGCGCCGCCGCATCCGCTCGGTCATTCGCCGGAGCCGAGCCACGTGGCTCCGGCCGCGCCGGACGCGCGTCGTCGCCCTCCCAGCGGAAGGCCTCATCGGGATCAGATGTCATAGTCCCAGCGTACCCACCCTGGTTTCCGCTCCCCCACTAGGATCGGGGAAGCACTCAGGGGGAAAGGAAAACCGTGACTGAGCAGCGCAAGAACAACGTATCCAGCGAGGCTGCAACCTCAGAGCCTCCCGCTAACTGGAAGCCGACCGCCGAGGCCAAGGCGAAGGCCACGCAGTTCCGCTGGATCGCCGCCGTCCTCTGGGCCGTCGCGATCATCGGCGAGGGCGTCGCCATCTTCTGGCTTCTGCGTCAGCGGGAGTTCGTCGGAGAAGACGGCCAGCTCGTCCGCGACCCCGACACCGGCCTGCTGCAGGAGCAGGGTGTCACCGCGACGTTCCCGCAGTGGGCGTTCATCGCGCTTCTCGTCGCGCTCGTCGTGATCGCCGCACTGTCGATTACCGGCTCCCTGCTCTGGAAGAAGGCCAACCGCCTCGATCCGGCCCGCAAGTCCGAGTCCACGCGCTTCTTCGTGCAGAATCAGCTCGGCGCGATCATCGCGATCGTCGCCTTCCTGCCCCTCATCATCCTGATCTTCCTGAACAAGGACATGGACAAAGGTCAGAAGACCACAGCGGGCATCATCGGCGTCGTCCTCGCCGCCGCCGCGGTCGTCATCGGCGTCGACTTCAACCCGCCCTCGGTCGAGCAGTACACCGCCGACCAGTCCACGGTCATCCAGCTCCTCGGCCAGGACGAGGTCGTCTGGGTCGACGGCGGTCAGGTGTATCACGTCTGCGAGACCGTCCCCGCGATTCAGACGGGCAGCGAGATCCGCACCGGCACGACGGCAGAGGCCATCGCCGCAGGCAAGATCCGCCTGACGTTGCAGTTCCCGTCCGAGCTGCGCGCCTGCGACCTCGCCGTCCCGGAGAACGCGGATGAGATCACCGCAGCTCTCAAGGAGATCCAGGCCGGCAACGTCGACACCCTGCTGCCTGCCCCTGTCTGGGCAGACCCCGCGGATGCGCCGATCGACGTTCCGGACGCCGCCGCGGAGCCCGCGACGAACTGAGACCGAACACAGAAGAACCGGCCCGGTGCGAACTGCACCGGGCCGGTTCTTTCTGTCTGCCGTCAGATCAGCGTGCGGCCGAGCCCTCGACGTAGTCCTCGTCGGTCTGCTTCCAGGCGAAGAGCGAGCGCAGCTCACGTCCGGTCGCCTCGATCGGGTGACCCTGCTCCTTCTCGCGAAGGGCGAGGAACTCCGGCGCACCGGCGTCCTGGTCCTCGATGAAGCGCTTGGCGAAGGCGCCGGTCTGGATGTCCGTGAGGACCTCCTTCATGCGCTCCTTGACACCGGCGTCGATGACGCGCGGGCCCGAGACGTAGTCACCGAACTCTGCCGTGTCGGAGATCGACCAGCGCTGCTTGGCGATGCCGCCCTCCCACATGAGGTCGACGATGAGCTTGAGCTCGTGCAGCACCTCGAAGTAGGCGATCTGCGGCTGGTAGCCCGCCTCGACGAGCGTCTCGAAGCCGGCCTGCACGAGGTGGCTCATGCCACCGCAGAGCACAGCCTGCTCGCCGAACAGGTCTGTCTCGGTCTCTTCGGTGAACGTGGTCTTGATGACGCCGGCGCGGGTGCCACCGACAGCCTTCGCGTACGACAGTGCCGTCGCCCAGGCGGTGCCGGATGCGTCACGCTCGACGGCGATGATGTCCGGGATACCGCGGCCGGCGACGAACTCGCGACGAACCGTGTGGCCCGGCGCCTTCGGGGCGACGAGGATCACGTCGACGCCCTCAGGCGCGTCGATGTAGCCGAAGCGGATGTTGAAGCCGTGCGCGAAGGCCAGCGTCTTGCCCGCGGTCAGCTTGTCCTTGATCGACTCGTTGAAGATCGTGCGCTGGTGCTGGTCCGGAGCCAGGATCATGATGAGGTCGGCCCACTCCGCAGCATCCGCCACGTTCTTGACCACGAAGCCCGCCTCTTCTGCCTTGGCGATCGACTTCGAGCCGTCCTTGAGCGCGATGACGACCTCGACGCCCGAGTCGCGCAGGTTCATGGCGTGGGCGTGGCCCTGCGAGCCGTAGCCCACAACGGCGACCTTCTTGCCCTGGATGATCGACAGATCGGCGTCTGCATCGTAGAAGATCTCGGTGCTCACTTGTGTTTCTCCTTGCTAGTGGTGTGGAAGTCTTTGAGGATTTCAGCCGCGCAGAACGCGCTCGGTGATGCTCTTGCCGCCGCGGCCGATCGCGAGCAGGCCCGACTGGGCGAGCTCCTTGATGCCGAAGGGCTCGAGCGCGCGCAGCAGCGCGTCGACCTTGCCCTGGTCGCCGGTGACCTCGATGACGAGGGCATCGGGTGCGTAGTCGACGACCGAGGCGCGGAACAGGTTCACGACCTCGAGCACGTTCGAGCGCGTCGCGTTGTCGGTGCGGACCTTGACCAGCATGTGCTGGCGCTGCACTGACGAGCTGGGCTCGAGCTCGACGATCTTGATGACGTTGACGAGCTTGTTGAGCTGCTTGGTCACCTGCTCGAGCGGCAGTTCATCGACATCGACGACGACCGTGATGCGGGACAGTCCCTGCACCTCGGTCACGCCGACGGCGAGGGATTCGATGTTGAAACCACGGCGGGCGAACAGCCCGGCGACGCGAGTGAGGAGGCCGGGGCGGTCTTCGACCAGCAGGCTCAGCACGTGAGACGGCATGACTTAGATCTCCTCATCGAACGAGGGCGAGTGATCGCGCGCGTACTGGACGTAGCTGTTGCTGACGCCCTGCGGAACCATGGGCCAGACCATCGAATCCGCACTCACCACGAAGTCGATCACGACGGGACGGTCGTTGGTCTCGAGGGCGAGCGTGATGGCCGCGTCGACCTCTTCTTCCTTCTCCACGCGAATCGCGAGGCAACCATAGGCTTCGGCGAGTTTCACGAAGTCGGGAATGCGGATCGTGTCATGGCCCGTGTTCAGGTCGGTGTTCGAGTAGCGACCGTCGTAGAAGAGGGTCTGCCACTGGCGCACCATGCCGAGCGACGAGTTGTTGATGATCGCGACCTTGATCGGGATGTTGTTGATCGCGCAGGTCGCGAGCTCCTGGTTGGTCATCTGGAAGCATCCGTCGCCGTCGATCGACCAGACCACGCGGTCGGGCTCGGCGACCTTGGCACCCATGGCCGCAGGGACCGAGTAGCCCATCGTGCCGGCGCCGCCGGAGTTCAGCCATGAGTTCGGACGCTCGTACTTGATGAACTGCGCGGCCCACATCTGATGCTGCCCCACGCCCGCAGCATAGATGCCCTCGGGTCCGGTGAGCTCGCCGATGCGCTGGATGACGTACTGAGGGGCCAGCAGGCCATCGGTCGTCGGTGCGTAGCCGAGCGGGAACTCCGCGCGCAGACCGTCGAGGTAGGACCACCACTCCTCGGTGTTGGGCTTTCCGCCGTCGATCGCGCCGCGGTATGCCGTGTCGAGGTCGATGAGCACGTCGCGCACATCGCCCACGATCGGCACATCCGCCGTGCGGATCTTCGAGATCTCCGCTGGGTCGATGTCGACGTGGATGACCTTGGCGTTGGGAGCGAACAGCGCCGCCTTGCCGGTCACCCGGTCATCGAACCGGGCGCCGAGGGAGACGAGGAGGTCAGCCTCCTGCAGAGCCAGCACTGCCGGAACGGTGCCATGCATGCCGGGCATGCCCAGGTGCTGCGGGTGCGAGTCCGGGAAAGCACCGCGCGCCATGAGCGTCGTGACCACGGGCGCGCCGGTCGACTCGGCGAGCTCGAGCAGCTCGGCCGAGGCGCGTCCGCGGATGACGCCGCCGCCGACGTACAGAACGGGCTTTTCCGCCGAGGCGAGCAGCGCCGCTGCCGCCTGGATCTGCTTGCCGTGCGCCTTGGTCACCGGACGGTAGCCCGGGAGGTCGATCTTCGGCGGCCAGATGAACGGCACCGTCTCCTGCTGCGCGTCCTTCGTGATGTCCACGAGCACGGGGCCGGGGCGACCCGTGCCGGCGATCTCGAATGCCGCCGCGATCGCGCCGGGAATCTCGGAGGCGTCCTTCACGAGGAAGGAGTGCTTCGTGATCGGCATGGTGATGCCCACGATGTCTGCCTCCTGGAAGGCGTCCGTTCCCATGAGCGTCGAGAACACCTGTCCGGTGATGGCCACCATCGGAACAGAGTCCATGTAGGCATCGGCGATCGCCGTGACGAGGTTCGTCGCACCGGGGCCGGAGGTCGCGATGCAGACGCCGATCTTGCCGGAGGCGGATGCGTAGCCCTCGGCGGCGTGACCTGCGCCCTGCTCGTGGCGAACGAGGATGTGACGAAGGTCGGAGGAGTCCATGAGCGGGTCATAGACCGGAAGGATCGCGCCGCCGGGGAGACCGAACACATCGGTCACACCGAGCAGCTCGAGCGAGCGGACAACGGCCTCAGCACCGGTGAGTTCTGGCGCGGAAGCGGGACGAGCTGGTGGCCGTGGAACGGCCGGAGCGGAATCAGGAGTCATGGGGAGATATTCCTTGCGATCTGTGATCTGACGACAACGCGGCGCTCACGAAGAGCGGAGCGGTGGAGTTACCCGGTCGTGGCGCCTTCAGCGGCGGAACGCACGAGTCGGGAGTACTTGGCAAGAACGCCACGGGTATAGCGCGGAGGAAGCGGCTCCCAGCCAGAGCGGCGGGAGCTCAGCTCGGCCTCGTCGATGAGTAGATCGAGAGAGCGAGCCGCGATATCGACCCGAATCAGATCACCATCGCGCACGAATGCAATGGGACCTGCGTCCACTGCTTCGGGTGCTATGTGGCCGATGCACAGGCCGGTTGTGCCGCCTGAGAATCGTCCGTCCGTCAAGAGTAGTACATCTTTTCCGAGCCCCGCGCCCTTGATGGCCGCGGTGATGGAGAGCATCTCGCGCATACCCGGACCGCCCTTGGGGCCTTCGTAGCGGATGATGATGACGTCGCCCTTGTTGATGGTGCCCTCGGTGAGCGCATCCATCGCTGCGCGCTCGCGCTCGAACACGCGGGCGGGACCCTCGAACACCTCTGCGTCGAAGCCAGCCGTCTTCACGACCGCGCCCTCGGGCGCCAGGGATCCCTTGAGGATCGTGATGCCGCCGGTGGCGTGGATCGGGTTGTCGAGCGTGCGGATGACCTCGCCGTCGAGCGGGTCCGGGTTGATCGCCGCGAGGTTCTCGGCGAGCGTCTTGCCGGTGACCGTCAGCACGTCTCCGTGCAGCAGGCCTGCCTCGAGCAGCGCGCGCATGAGAACCGGGATGCCGCCGTGACGGTCGACGTCGGCCATGACGTACTTGCCGAAGGGCTTCATGTCGGCCAGGTGCGGCACGCGGTCGCCGATGCGGTTGAAGTCGTCGAGCGTCAAGTCGACGTCGGCCTCGCGGGCGATCGCGAGCAGGTGCAGGACGACGTTGGTCGATCCGCCGAGCGCCATTGCGACCGTGACGGCGTTCTCGAACGCCTTCTTGGTGAGGATGTCGCGTGCGGTGATGCCGAGGCGCAGCATGTTGACGACGGCCTCGCCCGAGCGGTGCGCGTAGTAGTCACGGCGGCGGTCTGCCGAGGGCGGTGCCGCCGAGCCGGGAAGGCTCATACCGAGAGCCTCCGCCACAGACGCCATGGTGTTGGCGGTGTACATGCCGCCGCAGGCGCCCTCACCCGGGGCGATCGCGCACTCGATGCGCTTGAGGTCTTCCTCGCTCATCGTGCCGGCCTTGCAGGCGCCGACAGCCTCGAAGGAGTCGATGATCGTGACTTCCTTCTCGGTGCCGTCCGAGAGCTTGACCCAGCCCGGCGCGATGGAGCCGGCGTAGAGGAAGACAGCGGCGAGGTCGAGGCGAGCCGCAGCCATGAGCATGCCGGGGAGCGACTTGTCACAGCCTGCGAGCAGCACAGACCCATCGAGGCGCTCGGCCATCATGACGGTCTCGACAGAGTCGGCGATGACCTCACGCGAGACGAGCGAGAAGTGCATGCCCTCGTGGCCCATCGAGATGCCGTCGGAGACGGAGATGGTGCCGAACTGCAGCGGGTAGCCCCCACCGGAGTGCACGCCCTCCTTCGCGCCCTGCGCGAGACGGTCGAGGCTCAGGTTGCAGGGAGTGATCTCGTTCCAGCTCGACGCGATGCCGATCTGGGGCTTCTCCCAGTCCTCGTCGCCCATACCGACAGCGCGGAGCATTCCGCGGGAGGTCGTGGCTTCGATGCCGTCGGTGACGACACGACTGCGGGGCTTGATATCGATGGGCGCGCTTGCAGCAGGATCATGCGGGGACATGAACGAAGTCTATTGCGCCCTGGCCGCCCGCTCGTGCGCGATGACACTGAGGACCTGAGCGATCTGTTGTGGGCTGTCCACACGAAGGGTCGCGGCGGTCTCGCCCTCTCCGACACGGATGCCGAGATCGCCGGGTCCGAGAGCGCGAATCGCGTCTTCATCGGTGACGTCATCCCCCGCGAACAGGATCGCGGTCGGCTGATAGCGCGCGCGGAGCGTCGCGATCGCGGCGTCCTTGCCCTCGCTGCGAGAGGCGTACTCGAGGATGCGGTCTCCCTCGCGTCGGCGCCAGCCGTCCGTGTGTGCAGCGAGCGCGGCATCCACTGCCGCGAACGCCGCGCGCTCGGCGGCGAGCGAGGCACGCCGCCCATGAATGCCGACGCCGAACGTCTTGGGTTCGAAATGGACGTCGGGATGCTCCGTGAGGATGCTGCGCACGATGCGACCGATCTCCTCGCGGCGCTCGCGCTCCTCGACGGTCTCGATCGGGCCGCGCTCTCCTTCACCCGGATACCAGTACTGCGCACCGTGCGAGCCTGCAAGCACGATCTGCGAGTCGTCGGCATGTTCGGAGATCACGCGCAGGTCGCCGAGGCTGCGGCCCGACACGAACGCGACGATCGTGTCGGGAAGGACGGTGAGTGCACCGAGGGCGGCGGCCGCCTCGGGGATGGCGCGCGCCGCCATGGGCTCGGCCACGAGCTCGGAGACGGTTCCGTCGAAGTCGAGCGCGATGACGAGTCGCTCCGTGCGTGCGAGCGTGAGCAGCGCAGCATCCGGGTCCGCGGGATTCCAGGTGCGGGTCATTGAGAGCTGCTCACTGCGGCGAGCGCGTCGAGGAAAGACTTCGACCAGGCGTTGACGTCGTGTTCGATGACGCGCTTGCGCAGCGCCCGCATTCGACGCGACTGCTCGGCGCGGGGCATGTTCACGGCGACCATGATCGCTTCCTTCAGCCCCTCGATGTCGTGGGGGTTGACGCGCACGGCCGAGCGCAGCTCATCCGCAGCTCCGGTGAACTCACTGAGGACGAGCACTCCCCTGTTGTCGGCGCGGGTGGCGACGTATTCCTTCGCGACGAGGTTCATGCCGTCGCGGAGTGCGGTGACGAGCATGACGTCGGCCGCGAGGTACAGGGCGACCATCTCTTCACGCGGGAATCCCTGGTGCAGGTAGCGGATGGCGGAATGCCCGACGGTGTCGTTGTCGCCGTTGATGCGACTGACGAGCAGTTCGATCTCGTCGCGCAGGTGTACATAGGCGTCGACGCGCTCTCGGCTGGGGCTCGCGACCTGGATGAGCGTGGCATCGTCCACGGTGAGATCGCCCTGTGCGAGCAGTTCGCCGTACGCCTTGATGCGGTGACGGATGCCCTTGGTGTAGTCGAGGCGGTCGACGCCGAGCAGGATCCTCTTCGGGTTGCCGAGGCTTTCCCGGATCTCGGCCGCGCGGGCCTGGACGTCGGGTCGCGCGGCGAGCTCGAGGTAGGGCGTCGTGTCGATCGAGATCGGGAACGCCTTCACCAGGACCGAGCGGGCGGGCGCGTCGTTCTGCGGCACCGCGACCGTGGAGGCTTTCACGTCGTAGCGCAGGCGCCGCTTGACCGCCGCGGTGAAGCTCGCCGCGTCCTGCGCACGCTGGAAGCCGATCACGTCGGCTCCCAGCAGCCCGGAGAGCACTTGATCACGCCACGGAAGCTGCGCGTAGATGTGATGAGAGGGGAAGGGAATGTGGTGGAAGTAGCCGATCGTGACGTCCGGGCGTAGGGCGCGCAGCATCTCCGGAACCAGCTGCAGCTGATAGTCGTGCACCCACACCGTGCCCTGTGGAGCGACGGCCTTTGCTGCGGCACGGGCGAAGCGCTCGTTGACGGTGCGGTACGCCTCCCACCACTCACGGTGGAACTGCGGCGGCGCGATCACATCGTGGTAGAGCGGCCAGATCGTGTCGTTGGAGAAGCCCTCGTAGTACTCGGCCACCTCCTGCGCGCTCAGGGTGACCGGGATGAGGCGAATGTCGTTCGCAGTGAAGGGGGCAAGCTCGAGATCAGCCTGTCCAGCCCATCCGACCCATGCTCCGTCGACCCCGTGCATCACCGGTTCGAGCGCAGCCACCAGGCCACCGGGCGATGGCCGCCAGATGTCTTCCCCGTCGGGGCCCTGCACACGGTCAACGGGCAGACGGTTGGCTACGACGACGAACTCAGCGGCCATTTAGGCTCCTCACCTCGGCTGTTGTTTCACTTCAGGCTATCGAGGTGGCGCCGGTCGGGCGACTCAGGGTGTCATGCAACATGTGCGCGCGGGTGAGCGCGTACGAACCAGTTGACGATGCCTGCGACGAAGGCGATGCCGGCGGCGATCATCGGCAGCGTCAACGCAGCGGCGACGCCGTACTGCTCGGCGAGCGAGCCGGTCACGGCGGCGCCGAGCGACTGCCCCACGATGATCGCCGACCCCAGCATCGTCATCACCGTGGCCGAACGGCCCAGCGGACTGCGGGATGCTCCGAGGCTGTACTGCGTCACGAGCGTCGGTCCGATTCCGATGCCCATGATCGCCAGCACCATCGCCATCTGGCCGGTGGTCTCAACGGTGCCGAGCAGCAGCGCCCCGCCGAAGAGGATGCCGGCGAACGTGATCCAGCGCGCGCGAAGGGTGAAGCGCGCCGGGAGCCACGCGACGCCGAGCGCGAGCACCGCGGAACCCACGCCCATGACGCCGTACAGGAGCCCGGCCTGTTCGGGCTCGCCGCGGACGTCCATGAACGCGGTCAGCGACGTCAGCATGGTGCCGAAGAAGATCCCTACGCCGAAGATGCCCAGCACGACGATCAGCAGACCGGGGCGGAAGAGCTCCGCGACCGATGATGGTGCGCGCCCCTGCGCGTCCCGCTCGATCGAGACGTAGCTGGCGCTCGGGTGCAGCGCGAAGGCGCCCACGAAGAGCAGGGTGAGCGCGGCCGCGCCGACGAGCGGCGCCCAGGGGGCGAGGAAGGACGCCAGGATGCCCACGATGAACGGGCCGAAGACGAAGACGGTCTCGTCGGCCGCGGACTCGTAAGCCATGGTGCCGGAGAGCGTGCGCGCGCGCCGCTCCTGCGGCATCCGCTCGGTGATCATGGTGACGAGTCGCGAGCGCGACAGCGGCGACACCTGGGGCGCTGTCGCGCCGATGCCGAAGGCCGCCGCGAGAACAAGTGCATCGACGGCCGTCGAGTACACGACGAGGGTGAACACGATCAGCATGGTCGCGTTGGCGACGGCGAGGATGCTGAGCACGATGCGCTGGCCGAAACGGTCGGACGCGGCACCCAGGAACGGCCCGAAGCAGGCCGTGCCCACGCCGACGGCCGCGGAGGTGAGTCCGCCCAGCGTGAGGGAGTCACGCGACGAGACGACGACGGTCAGGACGCCGACGACCATCATCGCGAACGGAAGGCGCGCGACGAACGCGATGACGAAGTACGGCCACCCCGCGAGGCGCAGCAGGGTGGTCTCGGGAACGGATGCGGTTGATGTCATGGCTCTGCTCCTACGGAAGCGGGCTCGGGTGCCGCCGCTTTCCGTCAGGGGTGCTGACGGCCGGTAGATACACAACGGATCATGACGGTCCGGATGCTTCTGCATGGGCGCCTGGGCGCGCAGACCGTGACTTCCATGATAGCGCCGTCAGCTGGTCAGGTGCTGAAACACGGGCGATCGCCGTGCGGCGTCTGCTCTATCGTGTAACGCACCGCGATCCGCTTTCCGCCTCCGACGAAGGCCGCCGATGCTCATCTCCCCCGCTCCCCTGCCGCCGCGCTCGCAGCGTGTCTCCTCCGCCAAGCCGTCGCCGGTCCGCGACCTGCTGGCACTCACCCGCCGTCCCGAGGTCATCTCCTTCGCCGGTGGTCTTCCCGCCCCGGAGCTCTTCGATCTCGACGGCATCCGGGAGGCGTATGACGTCGTGCTCGGCCAGCCGTCCTCACTGCAGTACTCGATGTCCGAAGGCGACCCCGCGCTACGCGCCGAAGTCGCCGCGGGCTACACCATCGACGGGCTTCCGACGGAGGCATCCGACCTTCTCGTCACGACCGGCTCGCAGCAGGCCCTCGGCCTGCTGGCGACCGCGCTCCTGGACCCGGGCGACGTGATCTTCGTGGAAGACCCCTGCTACCTGGCTGCGCTGCAGACCTTCGCGCTGGCCGGCGCCCGCGCCATCGCTGTGCCGTTCGCCGAGGATCAGCTCGACTTCGACGCGCTCGAACGTCTGCTCGCCGTGCATACGCCGAAGTTCTTCTACACCGTCCCGACGTTCCAGAACCCGACCGGGCGCACGTACACGCCGGAATCACGTGCACGTCTCGCACAGCTTGCGATCCGCCACGGCTTCCGCATCATCGAGGACGAGCCGTATCGTCAGCTTCGCTACAGCGGCGATCCCGTCGCGTCCATGGCGACGCTCGCCCCGGACCATGTCATCTGTCTCGGCAGCTTTTCGAAGGTCATCGCCCCGGGGCTGCGCCTCGGGTGGGTGCGGACGACCCCCGACATCCACCCGGCCGTGGTGATCGCCAAGCAGGCAGCCGATCTGCACACCTCGACGATCGATCAGGGCGCCGCCGCGCACTACCTCGCGTCGGGCCGCGGGCGCACCGCACTCGGACACATCACACGGGCGTACGCCGCGCGACGCGACGCGATGCTCGACGGTCTCGCGGAGGCGCTTCCCGACGGCAGCACGTGGAACCAGCCTGACGGGGGGATGTTCGTGTGGGCGCGGCTTCCCGATGGGTACGACGCGACCCCCGCACTGACGCGCGCGCTTGATCACGATGTCGCTTTCGTGCCCGGAGCACCGTTCTTCGCGGAGTCTGCGGACGAACGCTCTCTGCGACTGTCCTTCACCACCTACGAGCCCGCGCGTATCCGGGAAGGGCTGCAGCGGCTGGGCGCGGCGCTTCAGGCCGGGTAGCGTAGGCCCATGCGCAACTACCTTTTCGGAAGCGGCCTCATCAGCGCGGTCACCAGCGGCGTCGCGCTGCTGCGCGGGTCGAAAGACACCCCGTTCACCTGGCGCGCCGTGCTCGCCTGGATCAGCTGGGGCATCTCCGTCGCGCTCGTCATCGGGGCGATCGTCGACATGCGACGCGAGCGTGAGAGCGAAGCCGTCGCGCGGATCGCGGAGAAGAAGCGCCGCTGATCCCCGTCAACGGGTGAGGATCAGCGCCTCACCCTGACCGCCGCCGCCGCAGAGACTGGCGACGGCGACCCCAGAGCCTCGCCGGGCGAGCTCATGCGCGAGGTGCACGACCAGACGGGTGCCGGATGCACCGATCGGGTGCCCCATCGCGATCCCCCCGCCGTGCACGTTCACGATCTCCGGTGAGAGTCCCAGCTCCTCCTGCGAGCGTGCGACCACAGCACCGAAGGCCTCGTTGATCTCGACGAGATCCAGGTCGGATGCGTCGATGCCCTGCTTGTCGAGCGCACGCCTGATCGCACGCGCGGGCTGCGCCTGCAGCGAGTTGTCGGGCCCCGCGGTCTGACCGTTTGCGCCGATCGTCGCGAGCACCGGCCACCCCTGCGCCACGGCGTGGGCGCGGGTCGTCACCACGACGGCCGCGGCGCCGTCGGAGATCTGCGAGGAGTTCCCGGCGGTGATCGATCCGCCATCGGCGAATGCGGCTCGAAGGCCTGCGAGCGTCTCCATCGTGGTCTCGGGACGGATGCCCTCATCCGTCGTCAGCAGAATCGGCTCGCCCCGCCTCTGCGGTACCGTCACGGGCACGATCTCCGCAGCGAAGACGTCGGCTTCGTGGGCAGCGGCCGCGCGCTGGTGCGAGCGCGCAGCGACCGCATCCTGAGCCTCGCGGGTGAGTCCGAACCGCTCGTTGTGGCGCTCGGTCGATGCACCCATGCTTTCGTTGTCGTAGGCGTCGGTGAGGCCGTCGTAGGCCATGTGGTCGAGCACCTCGACGCTGCCGTAGGTCCAGCCGTCGCGCGACCCCGGAAGCAGGTGCGGCGCGCGCGTCATCGACTCCATGCCGCCTGCGACGACGGTGGCAGCGTCACCGCAGCGGATCATCCTGGCTGCGTCGATGATCGCCGTGAGGCCAGACAGGCAGACCTTGTTGACCGAGTGCGCCGGGACGTCCCAGCCGATGCCTGCACCGATCGCGGCCTGGCGCGCGGCATTCTGCCCGGATCCTGCAGCCAGCACCTGACCGAGGATGACGGCGTCGACTGCGGCCGGGTCGATCGATGCCTGCTCCAACGCGCCACGGATGGCGAACGCCCCCAGCTGGGGCGCGGTGAACGATGCGAGCTGGCCCTTGAGTCGGCCCTGCGGAGTGCGCGCGGCGGCGACGATGACGATGTCGGTGTCAGTCATTGGATGCTCCTTCAGCGGCGCGCCGTCAGCGCGTCAGAGATGATCAGTGGCGGTTCGGTGGCGGCGACGACGTCGTCCACGCTCACCCCGGGTGCGGTCTCCACGAGTACCAGCCCATTGTCGGTCACGTCGATGACCGCGAGGTCGGTGATGATGCGATCGACCACGCCGCGCCCGGTGAGCGGCAGCGAACAGGCGTGCACGATCTTCGCGCTGCCGTCCTTCGCGACATGCTCCATGAGCACGATCACGCGGGCCGCGCCGTGCACGAGGTCCATCGCGCCGCCGGGGCCCTTCACCATCTTGCCGGGGATCATCCAGTTCGCGAGGTCTCCCCCGGCGGACACCTGCATGGCGCCCAGAATCGCCGCGTCGATCTTCCCGCCGCGGATCATGCCGAAGCTCAGCGCCGAGTCGAAGAAGGCAGCCCCGGGCAGTACCGTGACGGTCTCTTTCCCGGCGTTGATGAGGTCCGGGTCGACAGCATCTTCACGGGGATAGGGACCCACACCGAGGATGCCGTTCTCTGACTGGAGGACCACCGTGACATCGGCGGGCACGTAGTTGGGAACCAGCGTGGGAAGCCCGATGCCGAGGTTCACGTAGGAGCCGTCCTGCAGCTCCGCCGCCGCGCGGGCGGCCATCTCGTCTCGTGTCAGTGCCATGTCAGGATCCTTTCGCCGCGACGGTGCGGCGCTCGATGCGCTTGGGAGCGTCGGGGCCGACCTCGATGATGCGGTGCACATAGACGCCGGGGAGATGCACACAGTCCGGGTCGAGTTCACCGGGCTCGACGAGCCGCTCGACCTGCGCGATGCAGACCCGACCGGACATCGCCGCGAGGGGGTTGAAGTTGCGCGCGGCCTTGTTGAAGATCAGGTTGCCGTGCCGGTCTCCGAGCGCCGCGTGCACGAGCGCGAAGTCCGTGGTGATCGCTTCCTCGAGGACGAACTCCCGGGCCTCCCCCTCGACGGCGAAGGTGCGCACGTCCTTCGCCGGAGAGGCCACGGCGACGGAACCATCCGCGTTGTAGCGGCGCGGAAGCCCGCCCTCCGCTACCTGGGTCCCCACTCCGGTCTGCGTGTAGAACGCGGCGATCCCGGCGCCCCCGGCGCGCAGCTTCTCGGCGAGTGTCCCCTGCGGCGTGAGCTCGAGCTCCAGCTCTCCCGTGAGGAACTGCCGTTCGAACTCTCTGTTCTCCCCTACGTAGGACGACGTCATCTTCCGGATGCGCTGCGCTCCGAGCAGAACGCCGAGACCCCAGTCATCCACCCCACAGTTGTTGCTGACGATGCTGAGTTCCTTCGTGCCCTGCGCAAGCAGCGCCTCGATGAGCGCGATCGGATTGCCAGAGAGCCCGAAACCGCCGACAGCGAGGGATGCGCCATCAGGGATGTCAGCGACGGCATCCGCCGCGCTCTGCCACTGTTTGTCGATCACCCGTTGCTCCTTTGCCATCGTGACGCCTGTTCTCAGCATCGCCGTCCGGCGCATCGCACATGGAGCCATGTGTTGCCATGTGGACATTCACGGAACTATCGTCCACATTATGGAACGCCAGAACCGCGTCATTCCCGGTGCCCAGGCCATCGCACGCGCGGCACATCTGCTTCGTCTGGTCACCTCGAGCGGCACGAACGGCGCCGCGCTGCACGACCTGGCGCACACGGCGGGCCTCACCCGTTCGACGGCGCACCGCCTATTGAGCGCGCTGCGCGCCGAGGGCCTCGTCGACCGGGACGAGGAGAGCGCCAGGTGGATGCCAGGACCTGAACTCTTCCTTATGGGAACAGTGGCCGCGGCACGCTACGACGTCACCCCGCTCGCTCGAGACATCGTGCGCTCGCTCGCCGTCAAGACAGAAGAGAGCGCCTTCTTCTCCGTGCGCCGCGGCGACGAGACCGTCTGCCTGCTTCGCGAGGAGGGCGCGTTCCCCATCCGCTCCTTCGTGCTCAGCGAGGGTCTCCGGTTTCCGCTGGGCGTCGCCAGCGCCGGGATCGCGATCCTCGCCTTCCTGCCTGACCACGATGTGGATGCGTACCTCGACCGGCATCCTGAACTCAGCGAGCAGTGGGGCCGGCCCCATGGCGAGACCGCGCTGCGCACCCGGCTCGCAGAGACGAAGGAGCGCGGCTTCGCGATCAACCCGGGGCTCATCGTCGAAGGCAGCTGGGGCATCGGGGCCGCCGTCTTCGATCGCGCAGGCCGCCCGGACTGGGCGCTCAGCCTCACCGGGGTCGAGTTCCGCTTCGGCCCCGACCGGATGGCTCACCTCGGTCGCACGCTCCTCGCGCACGCACACGAGCTCTCCGCACGCATCGCGAATGCGCGACGTTGAAGCGGGCGACCCACGGGCCGCCCGCTTGCCTCAGCCCTGCACGTCGTCGAGAACCGCGCCGACAAACGCTGAGACATGCTCCTGCAGGCGCAGAATCCGCAGGTCGCGCGCCAGTTCGCGGTCGTACCCCTCGTAGGCGAGGGGCGGCAGCATCCGCACCGACCGGCAGCAGCCGAACTCCGCGCAGATGAGGGTGCCGACCGTGTCTCCCTTGCGCCCCGCGGCCCCCGCCTTGCGTGCCGCGTACAACTGCACGTCGTTGCGGAGCGTGACATCCTCGCACCAGGAGCACAGCGCTCGTGCGAGCACCCGCTGCTCGGCTCGCTGCAGGATCACCCCGGTCAGAACGTCGTCGCGCCACACCACCACGTAGGCGCGGCGCGGCAGCTTGGGATCCACCCAGCCGAGGAAGTCGAGACGTTCGAAATCGATGTCCGCGAAGTTCACGGGCAGCTGAAGATCTGTGGTCTCTTTGCGGGTGGCGTTGCGGAAGGATGCGCGAATGGCGCGCTCGTCGATGGGACGCATGAGTGAAAGTGCTTTCCGAATGGCCGCGATCGCGGCGAGTCAATGAGAGAGGTGGCGTCTCGCGCAGATGCGAGGCCGGGCAGGCGAGATCGCCGGCGACGGGAGTTCCGCCTCCGGCTCATGGTCAGCCTCTGCCCGCGGCGCTGTAAGCGCCCGCGACTCCGCTCCGCGCCCCGAAGGCGCTCATCAACGACAGCATGGGCTGATCGTATCGCGCATCGCTGCGTGCGCGAGGAGTTCGCGCGTCTAGAAAGCGAAAAAGCCCCGAAATCTGGCGAGAGATTTCGAGGCTGATCCGTGCACCCCCAGGGACTTGAACCCTGAACCCACTGATTAAGAGTCAGTTGCTCTGCCGATTGAGCTAGAGGTGCGTGGCCCGGTGTTCCCCGGCCGAGAAACAACGTTACCAGCAGATTCTCACGACGCGAAATCGAGGTGTTCATCGGCGAGCCGTCTATCCTGAAGGGGTGACTTCCTCCCCCGACACCACCGTTCTTCGGGGTGACCTCGACCTCGCGCTGCGGCTCGCTGGCGCGGCGGACGCGCAGTCCCTCCCCCGCTTCGATTCGGCCGATCTGGACGTCTCGCTCAAGGCAGATCGCTCACATGTGACGGATGCCGACCTTGCCACGGAACGTGCGATTCGCTCGCTCCTGGCGACCGAGCGTCCCACTGACGGGATCTTCGGCGAGGAGTACGGCAGTGAGGGAGACACCCACAGACAGTGGATCATCGACCCGATCGACGGCACCGCGAACTTCCTCCGCGGCGTCCCGTTGTGGGGAACGATGATCGCGCTCGCGGTCGACGGCACTCCAATTCTCGGTGTCGTCAGCATGCCCGCGCTGGGCCGCCGCTGGTGGGGGCTCGTCGGCGAAGGAGCCTGGACGAACGCCGATGCGACGCCGCGCAGCATCCGGGTGTCTAATGTCTCGACATTGGATGAGGCCAGTGCCAGCTTCCAGAGCATCGCACAGTGGGACGAAGCCGGGCGTCTTCCCGCGCTCGTCGCGCTGAGCCGCCGTGTCTGGCGTGACCGCGCCTACGGCGACGTCTACTCGTACATGATGCTCGCCGAAGGCCGTCTCGAGATGGTCGCCGAGTTCGACGTCAAGGAGTACGACATCGCCGCGGCAACGGCCATTGTGAACGCGGCCGGTGGCCGAATGACGTCCTTCGACGGTGATGAGACGATCTCAGCGCTCTCGACACTTGCCACCAACGGGGTGCTCCATCAGGACTTCCTCGATCTGCTCCATTCGCCCCCTCCCACCACGGACTGATTCTCTATGCCCAGTCGCTCGATCTCTCGACCACTGCTCGCGATCGCGGCAGCCGGAATGCTCGCGGTTGTCACGGCGTGCGCTCCGTCTCCGGCGGCTCCTGAGAAACCGGATGCTTCGCCCGCGCCCGTCGGCACGCCCAGCGAGGCACCGGTGACGCCCGCTCCGGAAACTCCCACGGCCGCGCCGACGTGCGAGACCCTCATCTCGCCGACCACCGTGGACGCGTTGACCGCCGAGGGCTGGACCGTGGAGAAGCGCGAGTTCACGATCGCCGGCGAGGTCATCGCCGATGGCATGCAGTGCTTCTGGGCCGACTTCGCCGTCGCCTCCGATCACGGGCAACTTTACGGCTGGGCTCCGATCTCGACCGAGCGCGCGAAGACGGCGATCGACACGCTCATCGCTGAGGGCTGGTTGCGCGAAGACAGCGACCGCGGTGTGTACATCACGGTCGATCCGAAATTCGCATTCGCCACGGATGAAGAGGGGTACGGAATGACCTACCTCTTCGGTGATGGCTGGGTCACGCTCTCTGACACCAAACAGGGACTTGTGCTGATCGAGGCTCCGCAGCAGTAGACCCGAGGTCGGTCATTCTGGCCGCTCGTCGCGCTCTTGGCCCTCGCCCTTGGCGGAGGTCTCGTCTTGGTCTTCGTCAAGCCGCTCCGGTGCGCCGCCGGAGGCCGTGTCAGCCTCTTCGTTCTCGCCGGGTGTCCCCTGCGTGTTCTGCGGATCACTCATGATGCAACTCCTCTTCTTCCTCGGAGCGATGCTCTACACCGCGTGCAGATGCTTGTGCTCCTCGTGGACGTAGAAACGACGGATGTCCTCCAGGACATCGAAGACGGTCTGGTAGCACCCCGCGAGCGGCAGGTCGCGCAACCACACCACATCGACAACGCCGTCCTCGACTCGGTAGACGCATGCCACCGTCCCGCGGAGATCGTTCGGACCGTAGCGGTGATCCACGATGAGCCACTCATCGTCTGTGACCTGTCTCGATTCGAACCGCGGGTCTATCACTCTGTCCATGTTGTCTTCCCTCCGCCTGTGGCTCCCACCCTGCGCTCCGGACGGAAGTCCCACTACTCCCTTGACGGGAGTGGTCCGAATGTCTATAGATGGTCTTCGAGTCTGGCTCCGTGCTACTCCGCTTCAATGCTGCTCAGGTGATGCGGCGCACCGACAGGCTTGGACTCGCTTGACCCACGTTGGCGCAGATAGATGCTGAAGACCACCATCGCGCCCACCGCGAGGAACTCCGATTGCCAGTTCTGCAGTGTGCGATTCCAGAAGTCTGGCGAGGCGACGTACTCAACCCACGTGACCGGCGATACCCCGTGTTGCGCGTTCTCCTCGTTGGCGACGACCTGCCCCGCCACAGACTGCGCGAACCAGGAGAAGAAGAAGATCCCGGTCATCAGCAGAAGCAGCGAGTTCGAGTACAGCCAGAGACGAACGCCGCGGGATCGTGCCCATTCCGGCGAATCACGACGGGCATGCGCGCCGACGAGTTGCTCCTTGTCGCTGCCGACTCCTTCATTCCCCGGCTTCTTGGACTCCGGAGAACCACGCTGAATCAGCCAGACCGTGCCAAGGATGAAAAGCGTGAACTGGAGGAACTCTGACTGCCAGTTCTCCGCGACATCCACAAGAAAATCTGAGGACGTGACGAAATCCAGGTAGCCCACCGGTGATTGATCGTGCTGCAACCGCTCTTCGTTCATCGCGGCGAGCCCGGCAAGGGACTGCCCGACCAGGGCGGCGGCAAATGCCAGGAAGAAGGCAAGGCTCAGACCGTTGTCGCGCAACACCCGACGCACGGCGCTCATCTCCCTGCCAGAGGCAGAAGGATCATCGCCGCAAGCCCTGCCGCGATGACTGTGAGCCACACCCAGAAGACCACGCGAACTGGCCTGAGATCTGCATCCATCACACGTCCTCCCCGATCCTCATCGATTCGCCTCGATGAGGAGAGTGGATCGCGTCGGAGACGCGCGGACGAGCCCCTTGACTTCCGTGTCAGCCGTTCGATACCACCGTGCCGTCAGACAGCTGAACACCACCAGTGGCGTTGACCGTGTCGGTCAGCGCCTTGATCCATTCGGGGTCGAGGACAGGCCCGACCGGCTCGTCAAAGACGAAGCGGAGCGGGATGGCGGGGCTGAGCAGGATCGTCGAGCGGCCGGGCGCATCCTCCGCAGCGTGCTGCCAGGTGAGCGTGAAACTCTCCCGGCGCCTCAGCTTGGCGACGATCACGATCTTGAGGTGCGCGAGCACAACATCATCGATCCTGATGGGCGTCCGGGAATCGTCGTAGAAGAGCTGTCCCATAGGCCGAGACTAGCCCTATCGCTCCGCAGACGGGGAGCGATTATCGAGAGCCTGTCTGGACTTGTCAACGGGGGCCGGCTACCGCCGACCTCCGGGCAGACTTGTGCCCCGCCAACGAAGGAGGACACCATGACAGACTCACACACCGAGCGAGATGACCAGCGCGCTGTCAACGCCGAGGGCACCGATCCGGACATCGTGACGGACCCGGATCCGGAAGAACGCGAAGACCAGCAGCGGAACCCGGAGGAGCGCGACGACGACGCATCGATGGAGAGCTGAGTCGCACCCCGACGCCGCCCTTGCGCCAACACGCAAGGGCGGCGTCGCCTCTGCGGGGCGGTGACTGCGCGATGACTCGGCTGCCGCAACGATGGCCACTGCACCCGTTTGGCACCCGCAGAGTCACGCCGCTAGCGTGAGTTTCATGCCCACGGATCCGATCTCTGCCCTTCACAATGCCGCGCTGCGGACCGGATTCAGCGGAGTCATCCGCATCGATCGTCCCGGCGAAGACGTGTTCGTCGAGGCGTATGGGTTCGCAGATCGCGCGCGCCGACAGCGGATGACCATCGCTCATCGATGCGGACTCGCCAGCGTGTCGAAGGGGTTCACCGCGCTGGCTGTGGGAGCCCTCATCGATGACGGTGTTCTCTCCTTCGAGAGCCGCGCTCGTGACATGCTCGGCGCAGATCTTCCTCTCGTGCATGACGACGTGACGGTCGGACATCTCCTCGCCCACACCTCGGGCATCGGGGACTATCTTGACGAAGCCCATGGCGAGATCACCGACTACATCTTCGATCGCCCGCTGCATCTCTTCGACTCGACGGAGGCATTCCTGCCGGTACTGGACGGCCACCCCCAAGTGAGCACCCCCGGCTCGGGCTTCACCTACTGCAACAGCGGGTTCGTCGTTCTGGCGCTGGTAGCCGAGCGCGCATCCGGGGTCCCCTTTCATGAACTGGTATCGACGCGGGTTTTCGCGCCGGCCGGGATGGCCGACACCGGCTATCCCCGAGCAGACGAGATCGCAGGCGACATGGCGCTCGGTTATCTGGACGAGCGCGGTGACCGAACGAACGTGTTCCACCTCCCCGTTCGCGGCAGCGGCGACGGCGGCGCGTTCACCACAGTCGCCGATCTCGCACTCTTCTGGACGGCACTGTTCGCGGGCAAGGTCGTGTCGGACTCCACTCGGGATTCGCTGACGAGCGCTCTGAACCACGTGCCGAGCGAGCGGATGCGCTATGGGCGCGGTTTCTGGCGCGGGTGGGAATCCGATGCCGTGATCCTGGAGGGGTACGACGCGGGCGTGTCCGCGCGCACCTGGCACGATCCGTCGTCCGGCGTCACCGGCTCGATCATCGCAAACACCTCAGAAGGCGCGTGGCCCGTCATCGCTGCGCTCGACTGGTCCTGAGTGCAAGCCCCGGTCGTCGAGTTATGCGGGCGTGAAGATCTGACCGACGGGCTCGCGCTTTTCGGCCTGGAAACGGTCTTCGGTGCGTCCGCGAGCCCAGTAGCCCGAGATCGACACCTGTGCGCGTTCGAGTCCGCGCTCATCGAACAGCACACGCCGAAGTGACTTCATCGACTCGCGCTCCCCATGGACGAAGACGTCGACGCGCCCCTCCTTCCACGCAGCACCTCGCACTGCGTCGGCGAGCTGGTCGACCCCGTGTTCGGGGTCGATGATCCAGTGCACCTCGACTCCATCCGGCGCGTTGAGCGGAAGAATCGCGTCCTCCGAGCTGACCTCGATGTAGGCGATGCCCACTGCATCCGCCGGTAGAGCGTCCAACGCTGCGGCGATCGCGGGTAGTGCTGCCAGATCTCCGGCGAGGAGGTACCACTCGGCGTCCGGGTTCGGCGCATAGCCGCCGCCAGGACCGAGCAGACTCAACGTCGCGCCAGGGCCAGCGTTCGCAGCCCACGGCCCCGCCAGGCCCTCATCTCCGTGGACGACAAAGTCAACGTCGAGGGTGTGCGCGACGTGATCGACGCGTCGGATCGTGTAGGTGCGCGTCACGGGGCGCGATTCCGGTGGCGGCGTCGTGAACATCAGCTTCACGTACTTGTCGGTCTCGACGCGATCTTCGAAATCAGCGAACCCTGCCCCACCGAACGTCACGCGCACAAGATGCGGACTCAGCGTCTTCGTGGCGACGACCTCAAGCTCGATGCTGGGGCGGGTGGTGCGGGGCGAGGTGCGTGATGAAATGGCCACCTGCCCTACGCTACCCGCGAACCTTAGGTAAACCTAACCATCTTCAACACGTGCGGCAACATCCGGGGCTGACGCGCCATCCACCTACCGAGCGGAACGAAAGAAACCCCGCGATCTCTCACTTTCGTAAGGGATCGCGGGGCTCTCCACAGTGACAACGGTTAGTGGAGCTGGGGGGAATCGAACCCCCGTCCAACGCTGAGTCTCCGCGTCTTCTCCGGGCGCAGTCTGTGAAAGCGTTCTGCTCGGCTCCGACCTTTGTCACAGACACCTAAGTCGACAAGCCCAGCCTGGGAGAAGTCCCACGTGACGTCCAGACGCCATCACGCAGCAAGATTCCTAGATGACGCCAGGATCCGTATCGGAATCACATACGGCCTGACGGACTATCGGGCTCGCTTATGCAGCGAGGGCGAAGTCAGTGCGCTTGGAGTTGGCACTTATTGTTTTTGCAGAGATCGTTTACGAGATAACCCTGCATCCTCGGCCCGCTTCTCGTGGATTCACAGGCGCTGTCGAAACCGATCAGCCCCGTGGTCTTCTTTCGAAGGAACCGTTGTCACTCTGTGGATTTATCAACTCGGATGCCGCGTGGCTTCCGAGCATCTCAGACTACAACGTTCCCGCCACCAAAGCCATTCCCGTGCTTTCACCGTGCTGGCGTAGAGTCGCGGCATGAGCGATGTCACCATCACCGTCCGAGGCGAGAACGAGGTGCGCGTCGCACCCGAACGCGCCACCATCCAGGCTGTTGTTCGCGCCGAAGGGCCCGACCGCGCAGCCGTGGTCGAGACAGCTCTGCGACTGGCAGAGCCGCTGCGTGCCAGCATCACCGAGCGAGTCGAAGCGGAAACGATCGCGGAGTGGTCGAGCAAGCGACTGTCCGTGCGCGCCGAGCGCCCCTGGAACAACGAAGGCAAGCGCCTTGCGCCGGTGTACTACGCCAGCGTGGACTTCACCGCGACGTTCGTGGACGCCTCGGAGCTGTCCGTCTGGGTCTCCGACGTCTCCCCCTGGGAGGGCATCGAGATCGGCTGGGTGAACTGGCATCTGACACCGGAGACCCGCGCACGCGTGGAGCGTGAGGTCGCGGCCTCAGCGGTCGGCGTCGCGGTCGCGCGAGCGACGGCCTATGCCGAAGCTCTCGGGCTGGAGAGCATCACCCCGTCGGAGATCGCGGATGTCGGTCTCATCTCGAGCGGGCAGCCCTCCCCCACGGCTCCGATGATGATGAAGGCACGCGGCGCCGCGTTCGCCTCGGCCGACTCCGCGCCTGTGATGCAATACGAGCCCGAGGACATCACGATCAGCGCGACCGTCGAAGCGCGATTCTCGGCGCACTGACGTCGAAGAAGCCCGCCCGGTGCGAACACCGGGCGGGCTTCTTCACGCGCTCAGGAGGCGCAGCAGGAGGAGCCGGAGGTGACCTCAGCGCTCGCTGCCTGAGCAGTGGTGCTGCAGCAGCTGGCCTCGGCCGCGACAATCGGAAGCTCGGTGACAGGTGTGTTGCTCATGGGTGGTTCCTTTCGGTGGAGGGATGGATGTTCAGGCGGATGTCTTCGCAATGCTGCGGAAGCCCCGCAGACGAAGGCTGTTGCCGACGACGAACACGCTGGACAGCGCCATAGCCGCGCCGGCGAGCATCGGGTTGAGAAGCCCCAGTGCCGCAATCGGAATGGCCGCCACGTTGTAGGCGAAGGCCCAGAAGAGGTTCGATTTGATCGTGCCGAGGGTTCTGCGCGAGAGACGGATCGCATCGACCGCGCTGCGCAGGTCGCCGCGCACGAGTGTGATGTCGGATGCTTCGATCGCGACGTCCGTCCCCGTGCCCATGGCCAACCCGAGGTCAGCCTGCGCGAGAGCAGGGGCGTCATTGACGCCATCGCCGACCATTGCGACGACCTTCCCTTCGCTCTGGAGGCGTGTGACGACCGCGACCTTTTCCTGTGGCAGGACCTCGGCGATCACCTCATCGATGCCCACCTCGGCGGCGATTCGCTGAGCGACCGCGCTGTTATCGCCGGTGAGCAGCACGGGCGTGAGCCCCAGCGCCTTCATCTGGGCGATCGCCTCGGCGCTGGTGGGTTTCACAGTGTCAGCGACGACCAGGACCCCGCGAGCAGCGCCGTCCCAGCCGACGGCCACGACTGTCTTACCGTCCGCTTCCGCCGCGGCCTTGGCCCGTCCGACCTCGACACTCAGGTGCTGTGACCAATCGGAGAGCAGGCTCTCCCGACCGACGAGCGCGGCACGACCCTCGACGATGCCCTGAACGCCCTTGCCCTCGATGTTCGCGAAGCTCTCGACCTCGGGGAGCCCGCCCAGTTCCTGCGTCGCGGCTTTCGCGATCGCCTGAGCGATCGGGTGCTCGGAGGCGTCCTCCAGCGCTCCGGCGATGCGGAGGAGCTCCTCGCGCACCGTGCCTTGCTCGACGATCACGTCGACCAGCGTCATCTTGCCGCTCGTCACAGTCCCCGTCTTGTCGAGAACAATCGTGTCGACCTTCCGCGTGGATTCGAGGATCTCCGGGCCCTTGATCAGGATGCCCAGTTGTGCTCCGCGACCGGTGCCGACGAGGAGCGCCGTCGGCGTCGCCAATCCCAGAGCACAGGGGCAGGCAATCACAAGCACGGCGACGGCGGCGGTGAAGGCCGCGGCGACCGGGAAGCCGGCGCCCAGCCATCCGCCGAGAGTGATCGCCGCGATCACGATCACGATGGGCACGAAGATTCCGGAGATGCGGTCTGCAAGGCGCTGCACCTCGGCTTTGCCGGTCTGCGCGTCCTCGACCATCCGCGCCATCTGCGCGAGCTGCGTGTCCGAGCCGACGCGCGTGGCCCGCACAACCAGCCGCCCGCCTGCATTGACGGTTGCTCCCGCGACGGCATCGCCCGCGCTCACTTCGACCGGTACGGACTCTCCGGTCAGCATGGACGCGTCGACGGCGGACGCACCGGACACCACGACACCGTCCGTGGCGATCTTCTCGCCGGGCCGCACGATGAACTCATCCCCGACTGTCAGATCCTCGACGGGGATCTTCGTCTCGACACCGTCCCGCAGGACGGCGACCTCTTTCGCGCCGAGTTCGAGCAACGCACGCAGCGCGGCGCCGGCCTGACGCTTGGAGCGCTTCTCGAAGTAGCGTCCGGCCAGGATGAACATCGTGACCCCTGCCCCGACCTCAAGGTAGATGTTCGCGGCGCCATCGGAGGGCGCAAGTGCGAACTCGAAGCCGTGGGTCATCCCGGGCGTTCCCGCGGTGCCCAGGAACAGCGCGTACAACGACCACAGGAATGCTGCGGAGGTACCCATCGAGATGAGCGTGTCCATCGTTGCAGCGCCGTGGCGCAGATTGATCCAGGCAGCTTTGTGGAACGGCCACGCACCCCAGACGATCACAGGAGCGGCCAGTGCGAGCGAGGCCCACTGCCAGTAGGTGAACTGGAGCGCCGGGATCATCGCCACCGCGATCACCGGCACGGTGAGAATGATCGACCCGATGAGGCGATGGCGGAGCGTGTCCAGCTCGGGGTCCGCATCGTCCTTGCCATCGTCGCGTCGGGAGTCCTGTCGCGCCGGTGTCGGCAGGGCCGCGGAGTATCCTGTCTTCTCGACTTCGGCGATCAGAAGCGCCGGGTCGTAGCCCTCGGGAACCGAGACCTTCGCCTTCTCGGTCGCGTAATTGACCGTCGCGGCGACGCCATCGAGCTTGTTCAGCTTCTTCTCGATGCGCATTGCACAGGATGCACAGGTCATCCCCCCGATCTCCAGCTCGACGCTCGAGACGGGAATCGGCGTTGCTGCCGTCGTGCTCATGATCTTCCTTCTTCTGAACGGATCAGGGACTGCTCCCTGCTCACGGATTGTCTCAGTGTGCGTGCGACTCTTCGTCGGCTGCGTCTCCGGGATCGACGTCCGTGCTGTCGACCACGAAAGCCGCGGTGTGCACGTCACCGTCCACCTGGAAGTCCAGATACAGCAGGTACCGACCTGCCGTCGGCGCCTCCGCCATGAATGTGATCTCCGGCCCGGAGCTCTCCCCGGCCTTCGCCGCATCGCCGTCGGCGTGCACGTGCAGGTACGCGAGATCACCCTCACGCAGTGCGACCAGGTGGCCGAATGCCCCCAGGTACGGCTCAAGCGTGGTGACGGGCTCACCTGCGCGGGTGACGGAGAGCGTCAGCTCGGATGCACGCCCCGGGACGAGCTCGCCCTCAAGCGCGACCTCGAAGTCGTCGACGACGGCGTGAGAAGAGGGCGCGGATGCCACCGGACGGAACTCTCCGGCAACGTGGACCGTCGTCGTCAAGGTGATCCCCGGCGACTGGGCACTCTTCGGCGTGAAGTCTGCGTAGACGCGATACGTACCCGCCTGCGCCCAGACCCAGGGTGCAGACCAGACGCCCGTCTGCATGTCGAGAACGGGATGCACGTGACGGAACTCCTGCCCGTCGCTGCGCACCACGATGAGGTGCAGCTGCTTCTCGTGCGCGGTTGCATAGTCCGTCAGGGGCACTCCCTGCTGGTTGCGGATCTCGAAGCGGAGCTCCCCGTCGACGGCCGGCACCTCCGGCGCCTGCACCGCCGCCAGCACGTATCCGCGCGACGAGGAAGAGAGACCCGGAAGCGCTTCACTCTGAACCTCCGGAGCTGTGGTCATACCTGCGTGTTCGTTCATGTCTGTCTCCTGCCAGGTCTCTGCCGCCGTGGCGGGGACGACGGCGGCCGCGATGCCGAAGGCACCCGCGAAAGCGACCGCGACCCCTGCGGCGTACGCGACCAGCCGTCCCCCGGCGTTCATCAGGCTCGCACCGCCGAGTAGCCGGCCTCTTCGACCGCGGCCAGAACGTCGCTGTCATCGAGCGCCTTCTCGGCGGTCACTACAAGACGCCCCGTCTTGGCGGAGACATCCACGCTCTCAACACCGGCGATCTGCTCGACTTCTTCGCGGACCGACATCTCACAGTGCCCGCACGTCATCCCGGTGACCTGGTACTCCGTCGTCGACATCGCGATTCTCCTTCATCCTGGATACCCCCAGTGGGTATGCACTCAGTGTAACCCATACCCACCGGGGGTATTCCAGATTTGATGAAAAAGAAGGGTCTCGCACGCTGGCGCGAGATCAAAGACCCCGATCAGGCGGAGATTATGAAGGGAGCAAGTTCCGCGGCGAGACGCTCGGAGACATGCGCATGGATCGCCGTCCCTTCGGCGAGGTGTTCAGAGGACAGCAGCATCCCGGTCTCATGCACAGCCGCAACCAGGTCACCGCGATCGTAGGGCACCACCGCGCGCACCTCCACGGCCGGCTTCGGCAGCGTCTCGGTGATCGCGACGCGCAGCTCCTCGATGCCCTCCCCCGAGCGCGACGACACGAAGTGCGCCTTCGGCACCAGTCCGCGCAGCACGAGTCGCTCGTCGTCGCTGAGCAGGTCCGCCTTGTTGAAGACCACGATCTCAGGGATGTCGCGTGCCCCGACATCGCCGATCACATCACGTACCGTCTGCAGCTGACGCGCGGGATCGGGATGGGCGCCATCGACAACGTGCACGATGACATCCGCATCGGCGACCTCCTCCAGCGTCGAACGGAACGCTTCGACCAGCTGGTGCGGAAGGTTGCGAACGAAGCCGACGGTGTCGGTCAGTGTGTAGACGCGGCTGTCGGCGGTCTCGGTACGACGCACCGTGGCATCCAAGGTCGCGAACAGGGCGTTCTCGACCAGCACACCCGCGCTCGTGAGCGCATTCAGCAGACTCGACTTCCCGGCGTTCGTGTACCCCGTGATCGCCACCGAGGGGATGGTGTTGCGCTTGCGCTCCGCGCGCTTCGCCTCGCGAGCGGGCGCGAAATCACGCAACTGACGACGCAGCTGCGCCATGCGGGTGCGGATGCGGCGGCGGTCGAGTTCGATCTTCGTCTCACCGGGACCACGGGACCCCATGCCCGCGCCACCCGCGCCGACCTGACCACCGGCTTGGCGGCTCATCGACTCACCCCAACCGCGCAGACGGGGCAAGAGGTACTCGAGCTGCGCGAGCTCCACCTGCGCCTTGCCCTCGCGGCTCTTCGCGTGCTGGCTGAAGATGTCGAGGATCACGGTCGTCCGGTCGATGACCTTGACCTTCACGACGTCCTCCAGTGCACGACGCTGGCTCGGTGCGAGCTCGGTGTCGGCGATGACGGTGTCAGCGCCGACAGCGGCGACAAGATCCTTCAGCTCCGCGGCCTTGCCACGGCCCAGATACGTTGCGGGGTCCGGGTGGGGACGTCGCTGAAGCACACCATCGAGAACCACGGCCCCGGCCGTCTCTGCCAGCGCCGCGAGCTCACGGAGAGAGTTCTCGGCATCTTCCTGCGCGCCCTGCGGATAGACCCCGACGAGGACGACGTTCTCCAGGCGCAGCTGGCGGTATTCGACCTCGGTGACATCCTCGAGCTCCGTCGAAAGTCCCGCGACACGGCGGAGGGCATGCCGATCGGCCAGATCCCACTGCTCGCCGTCGGATGAGCCGTGACCGGCCGTCTCCCCCTCCTGCAGCGCCTGCGCGGCACCGAAGATATGCGACCCCGCACGCCGCTCGCCTGCGGCGAGGATGCGATCGATCGAGGAGTTGTCCTGCTCGCCATCGATGAGAGCACCGTCGTGCACGTCGTCGTTCTCATCGTGTGTTGTGGAATGCGTCATCCGCACCTTTCCCTCTGCCCCGAGAAACCGGGGCTCTGCTCACCGAATTCTGGAGCGCCTTAACCATAGCCCCGGCTCTCCGCTACGCTCGCTCTATGGGTTCCGACCACTACTTCACTGCGGCCCCCGCAAGCCCTGAGAACCTTCGTCGAATCCGGGTCACACTTGCGGGTCGCGAGCTCGAATTGACGACCGCCGGAGGCGTCTTCAGCCCCGAGCATCTTGACACCGGCACCGCCGTGCTGCTGTCGAACACTCCCCCTGTTCCGCCCGGCGGTCATCTGCTCGACCTCGGCAGCGGATGGGGTCCGATCTCTCTGTCGATGGCTCTCACGTCTCCGCACGCGACCGTGTGGGCCGTCGACGTGAACGAGCGCGCGCTCGACCTCGTCCGGCGGAACGCCGATCATCTGGGTCTCACTAATATCAACGCGGTTCTGCCCGACGATGTTCCCGACGACATCGCGTTCCGCTCGATCCGATCGAACCCGCCGATCCGGGTCGGCAAGAACGTGCTGCACGGGCTTCTCGAACGCTGGATTCCCCGCCTCGATGAGCGCAGCGATGCCTGGCTCGTCGTGCAGCGCAATCTCGGCTCCGATTCGCTGCAACGCTGGCTCGCCGCCAACTTCGACGAGGGGTACAGCGTCTATCGTGCCGCGACCGCGCGAGGCTTCCGGGTCATCAAGGTGCGCAGGCACGGGACTCCGCCGACGGAGCCCATCGACGTCGTGCCGGACGACCTCTGACTCGGACGTCAGGCCAGCTCGACCTCACCGTGGAAGACCAGTTGCGCCGACCCTGAGAGGGCGACGTGCTCGCCGTCCTCTGCAGGGAACATTCGCACACCGAGCGTTCCGCCGGGAACTTCGACTCGCCAGTGGTTCGGCGCCGCAGGCCCCGCCCAATGCCGGACGGCCAGCGCCGCCGCTGCGACTCCCGTGCCGCAGCTGAGGGTCTCGCCGACACCGCGCTCGAACACGCGCATGCGCACGCGACCGATCCCGTCGCGAACGAGCGGCTCTTCGGGCACGACGAACTCCACGTTCGCGCCGCTCGCGGGCGCAGGCGCCAACTCTGGGGAGCGAGCCAGATCGAGATCGGCGAGTTCGCTCTCGGATGCCAGCGCGACGACGACATGCGGATTGCCGACGTCGATTCCGAGGCCGGGACGCGGAACATCCAGTCCCGTTGCCCGGGCAAGGGGTTCCGTGCCATCCAGACGCCAGCGGCCCAGATCGACCTGGTACTCGCCGTCGCGCCCCGTGACATCCCGGACGCCTGCTCTCGTGCCGATCGGCAGTGTCGCCCCAGCCTCGATCGTCGCCAGCCCGCTGCGCACGAGGTAGTGCACGAAAACCCGCACACCGTTACCGCACATCTCGGCGATCGACCCGTCTGCGTTCCGGTAGTCCATGAACCACTCGGCTGCCGGCTCTTCGGCCAGAGCGGCCGCGCCCTCAGGAATCGCCGCGGATCGCACAACCCGCAGCAGACCGTCTGCGCCGATCCCGAAGTGTCGATCACACAGCGCTGCCACCTGGTCAGGCGTGATGTCGAGCGCCCCCTCAGGGTCTGCGATGATGACGAAATCGTTTCCGGTGCCGTGACCCTTGGCAAATGCGACCATTTGCCCAGTCTATTCAGGCCGGAGGACGCGGTAGCGCCCGCAGAGGAAGCTCTGGTTGCGCGCGAAGTCGATCAGTTCGAGATCGAGCTCGCGCGGGAGAAGTGGAGCACCGGCTCCCAGAGTGACCGGGGCGTACTGCACCCAGACCTCGTCGAGAAGTCCGGCATCCGCGAATTGTCCGGCGAGATCTCCTCCCCCGACGATCCACAGGTCCTTGTCGCCGGCCGCGCTGAGCATCTCGGCGTGGACCGGGGCGACATCGCCCGAGACGATGCGGACGTCAGCCCCCTGAGGAACCTCGCGGGAACCGTGAGCGAACACCCACGTCGGCTGGGTGTAGCCCCAGACTCCGCCCTCATGCCTCATCACCCAGTCGAAGGTCGACGCCCCGAGCGCGAGCGCGCCGATGCGCTTCTCGAACTCCGGGTAGGCCATGGGCCCTTCCATATCGATCTCTTGCCGCAGAAGCCAGTCAAGCGAGTGCTCGGTCGTCGCGATGAAGCCATCAAGACTCGAAGCCGTGTAGTAGTGGGTCGCCATGGAACGAGCATCGCACCACCCTCCGACATCCACCGAGGTACGCGAACCTCATCAATCTGCGATGAGCCGTTTTCCGGTCATCCAGATGTCAAAGGGTTCGTAGCCGATACTGTCGTAGAAGCCGCGCACGCCCTCGTTCTCAGTGCGTACCATCAGCTGCACCTTCGGGCATCCCATCGCGATCAGCCGTGTCTCCGCAGCCTCCACGAGCATCCGTCCGATTCCTGCGCCGCGCCGATCGGAGACGGTCGCAAGATAGTAGAGCCACCCGCGATGACCGTCATATCCGGCCATGACGGATCCCACGATGCGCCCGGACTCCACCGCGACGAGGAAGAGCTCGGGTTGCACCGCGAGCTTGCGTCGGATGTCTGCGCGGGGGTCGTTCCATGGACGTGTGAGGCCTGCCGACTCCCAGAGCGCGACGACCGCGTCGGTGTCTCCGGCCTCGAACACCCGGATCTCCGTGTGCGTCGTCATTTCGCCGCCCCCTCTGCCGAATCCAGCGAATCAAGGAAGGCCGCAGGTTCGTCGTTGAGCACATCGAGCCATTCGATCTCGGCATAGCGCTTGAACCAGGACACCTGGCGGCGCGCATATCGGCGTGTGAGCGCCTGCGTCTGGGCGATCGCCTCCGACTCACTGATCTCGCCGAGAATCTGTGCCAGCGCCTGCGCGTATCCGATCGCGCGTCGTGCGGTCACGCCCTTTTCCAGCCCGTGCTCCCTCAGCTGCTGCACCTCGGCGATGAGCCCGTCGCGCCACATCCGCTCGACGCGACGATCGAGCCGCTCGACCAGGGCCTGACGCTCCACCGCCGTGCCGAGCACGCGCGTGTGCGCGTGCCAGAGCTCGGGCCGCTCCGGAAGCATCGCCCCGTGGTTGCTCTCGCCCTGCTCCGCGACTTCGAGCGCACGGATGACACGGCGTTCGTTGCGCACATCGATGCGCGCAGCCGTCGCGGAGTCGATCTCGCGCAGACGTGCCAGCAGAGGTCCGACTCCCCGCTCGGCGAGCTCGGCCTCCAGTCGTGCGCGCCGGTCTTGGTCTCGCGGCGGGAAACGAAAGTCGTAGATGACGCTCGACACATACAGGCCGGAGCCACCGACGAGAATCGCATCATTGCCACGCGCGTGGATGTCGGTGATCACGTCTCGTGCGAGCGGCTGGTACCACGCGACCGCAGCTTCCTCCGTGACCTCGCGCACGTCGAAGAGATGATGCGGTATGCCGCGGCGATCCGCGAGTGGAAGCTTGGCCGTGCCGATGTCCATTCCGCGGTAGAACTGCATGGCATCGACGTTGACGATCTCGGCGCCGATTCTCTGCTGCGAGAGTCGTTCGACGAGATCGAGAGAAAGGTCGCTCTTGCCTGTTCCGGTCGCGCCGACGATGGCCCACAGGCGCGGCTCGCGGACGGCAGCGACCGGTGGAATCGGTGCGGTCACGCCGTCAGACTCCGATGCGGAGCGTGGGAAGGCCGAGCGAGACCGCGCGCGGCGCACCTGCTTCAGCTGCAGGAGCCGGCACGGCGCACGACTCGGACTGCGAACGGTCCCAGGCGTCTCCGGCGCGCGTGCGACGGATCTTCAGCGGGGCGCCCGTCGGGTCGTCCGCGAGCAGGTGGAACGGCGCCCCGTGCGTGATCGTGACCGAGACGACGTCGCCCGGGCGCGGAAGGTCAGACCCCTCAGGAACCTGGAAGTGCACGAGTCGATTGTCTTCGGCGCGGCCCGTCAGGCGATGCGTTTCCGCGTCCTTCTTGCCCTCACCAGTCGAGACCAGCACCTCGACCTCGCGTCCGACCTGTTTCTGGTTCTCTTCCAGCGAGATGCGCTCTTGCAGCGCGATCAGACGGTTGTAGCGCTCCTGCACGACCTCCTTGGGGACCTGGTCCTCCATGGTCGCTGCGGGCGTGCCCTCGCGAATCGAGTACTGGAACGTGAAGGCGCTGCCGAAGCGCGCAGCTTCGACGACCCGCATGGTGTCTTCGAAGTCCTCATCCGTCTCGCCGGGAAAGCCGACGATGATGTCGGTGGAGATCGCCGCATGGGGCATCCGCTCGCGAACGCGATCCAGGATGCCCAGGAACTTCTCGCTGCGGTACGAGCGGCGCATGGCTTTGAGGATGCGATCACTTCCGGACTGCAGCGGCATGTGCAGCTGGGGCATGACCGCGGGAGTCTCGGCCATGGCATCGATCACGTCGTCGGTGAAGGCGGCCGGGTGCGGGCTTGTGAAGCGAATGCGCTCCAGACCCTCGATCTCACCGGCTGCACGGAGCAGCTTGCTGAACGCCTGCCGGTCGCCGAACTCGACGCCGTACGAGTTGACGTTCTGTCCGAGGAGGGTGACCTCGATCGCGCCGTCTTCGACGAGAAGACGGATCTCATTGAGGATGTCACCAGGGCGGCGGTCCTTCTCCTTGCCGCGCAGGCTCGGCACGATGCAGAAGGTGCAGGTGTTGTTGCAGCCCACGGAGATCGACACCCATCCGCTGTGTGCGGAATCCCGTCGCGTGGGAAGCGTCGAAGGGAAGACTTCGAGCGACTCGAGGATCTCCAGCTCTGCCTCGCCGTTGTGGCGTGCACGCTCGATGAGCGTGGGAAGCGAGCCCATGTTGTGCGTGCCGAAGACGACGTCGACCCACGGCGCCTTGTCGAGGACGGCCTGCTTGTCCATCTGTGCAAGGCAGCCGCCGACGGCGATCTGCATGCCTTCCTTGCGGCGCTTGACTGCCGCCAGGTGTCCCAGGGTGCCGTAGAGCTTGCCGGCCGCGTTGTCACGCACGGCACAGGTGTTGATGATGACGATGTCGGCCTCGGCGCCGCTCTCGGCGCGCACGTAGCCAGCACTCTCCAGCGAACCCGAGAGGCGCTCGGAGTCGTGCACGTTCATCTGGCAGCCGAATGTGCGCACCTCGTAGGAACGCGCACGTCCCGACGCATCGACCGCCGCCGCAGACGGCGCGATGATCGTCGGTTCACTCACTGGTGTAGTCATGATCTAGCCATTCTACGAGCGGTCTCCCGCTACCCACACATCGAAGGGTTCAGGCGAGATCGTCGTCTGACGGCGTGAATCGCACGCTCGTGGGTCGTGATGTGAAGCCACGTTTGTTTTCGCGTAATGCGGTCCGTGCCGCGGTCATCGCGACACTTCCGCCATAGCCACGCCGGGAAAGCTGCCCGACGAGGCGCCGGAGTGCGGCGTCGTCGTCGAGTCGTGCCATGGATGGGGCCTTGCTGCGTGCGAACTCCAGCGCGCGCTCGGCATCATCGTCTTCAAGGACGCCTAATGCCTCGTCGGCGATATGTCGCGGAATCCCCCGCTGCGCGAGCGTGCGGCCGATGGCGACGCGACCCTGGCCACGGCGCTCTGCTCCCGAGGTCACCAGCATCTCCGCAAGAGCTAGGTCATTGAGGTAACCGCGCTCTTCGAAGTCATCAAGGACGTCACCGGCGTCGCTCCCGGTGAGCCCCTGTGTCCGCAGAACATCTCGCGCCTCACTGACGGAGAGTTGCTTGGCGCTGAGTTTGCGCACGAGGACAGCGACGGCCGCGGCGCGCACCTCTTCGCCGTCGTTGCCACTTTGGGCATCAGCGCCGCTCTCGTCATCCGTCCCGTCAGCCGAGGCGCCGTCAGAACTGGGATCCGGCTCTGTGAAAGCTGATAATGCTCTCAGCGGTGCCACGCCTGCGGGGAACGAGGAACGCAGGGTGTCAGAGGGCCCCGCGTCACGCGATGATCTCGCCGGGTGTCTTGAGTTCGTAAAGTTGCTGGCATCGGCATCGTGCGCCGTCTCCACGACGTCATCGTCGGCTTGTCTCCCGCCCTTACGTCCGAAGAGAGGGATGACGGGGGCGAGCGCATCATCCGATGCGCCGCCCCCGAAATCACGAGCCATGCTCAGGCCGAGCGACGCTGTGCGGACGGATCGGCCGGAGCCTCAACTGCCGCAGGTGCCGCTCCGCCGATGCCGAGCTTCTGCTTGATCTGCGTCTCGATCGCGTTGGCGATGTCGGGGTTCTTGAGAAGGAAGTTGCGCGCGTTCTCTTTACCTTGTCCGAGCTGATCACCGTCGTAGGTGTACCAGGCACCGGACTTCTTGACGATCGCGTGCTCGACACCGAAGTCGATCAGGCTGCCCTCGCGCGAGATGCCCACGCCGTAGATGATGTCGAACTCGGCCTGCTTGAACGGCGGCGCCATCTTGTTCTTGACGACCTTCACACGGGTGCGGTTGCCCACTGCCTCCGTGCCGTCCTTGAGCGTCTCGATTCGACGAATGTCCATACGCACAGACGCGTAGAACTTCAGCGCCTTACCGCCGGCGGTGGTCTCGGGCGAACCGAAGAAGACGCCGATCTTCTCTCGCAGCTGGTTGATGAAGATCATCGTGGTGTTGGTCTGGTTGAGCCCACCGGTGAGCTTTCGCAGCGCCTGCGACATGAGT
Source organism: Microbacterium keratanolyticum (assembly GCF_016907255.1). NCBI lineage: Bacteria > Bacillati > Actinomycetota > Actinomycetes > Micrococcales > Microbacteriaceae > Microbacterium > Microbacterium keratanolyticum. Next base: position 291,856 of record NZ_JAFBBQ010000001.1, read on the forward strand.
CGCGCCTGCAGACCCACGTGCGAATCACCCATCTCACCCTCGATCTCGGCACGCGGCACGAGTGCGGCGACGGAGTCGATGACGATCAGATCGATGGAGCCCGAGCGCACGAGCATGTCGGCGATCTCAAGCGCCTGCTCACCCGTGTCGGGCTGCGCGACCAGAAGAGCGTCGATGTCGACGCCGAGCTTCTTCGCATACTCGGGGTCGAGCGCGTGCTCAGCGTCGATGAATGCGGCGATGCCGCCGTTGCGCTGCGCATTGGCGATCGCGTGCAGCGTGAGCGTGGTCTTACCGGACGATTCCGGACCGTAGATCTCGATGATGCGGCCGCGCGGGAGTCCGCCGACCCCCAGTGCCACGTCCAGCGCGATGGAACCGGTCGGAATGACCTCGACGGGAGCGCGCTCGTCGCTGCCCAGTCGCATCACCGATCCCTTGCCGAACTGCTTGTCGATCTGGGCGAGGGCCGATTCGAGAGCCTTCTCGCGGTCTGCGGGTGATGGCATGGTTGCTCCTTCGTGCTGACGTGATGCCGCCTATAGGCTGTCGCGGCGAGCCCCGGCTGGGGCCTGCTCTCCGACAAGGCGTATGGCTCGGTGCCACATCAATCACCGTAGAAGGGGGCTCAGACATTCTGAGGTCCACTCACACGATCGGTGGATGACGAGGATTCGAAACCATCTGTGCAGAAGACTACGCCGAGTTCGAACAGATATTCGAGGACACGCCGAGAAGCAGCATCCGCAACGGGAACGAATCTCGCACGATCGCCCTGTCCCGCGTATCAGGAACGGCGCGGCTCCATGCGTCCCGCACCGTAGCGCCGCTCGGCGGGCACCTCCGCCTCGTCGCAGAGAGCCAGCCAGATCTCACGGGGCGGCACACCTGCATCCAGAGCGTCGACGGCGGTCCGGCTACCGACCGCACCGAGCACGAGATCGTTCAGCAACGATGTCGATCGGGCGCCGAACTCGACATCGACGGCACGGAGGAACTCACTCCTGCGCATGGGATCCTTCCACCACGATCTGCCGCGATTTCTCGCGACCAAGACACTCAGCGCAGCGACAGCTCTGGTTCGACCGAAGCCACGAGGTCTGCGGGAACGACGTCCGGGAACGTGGAGATTCCCTCGAGGACCGAGATGCGGTCACCGACCTCGCGCATGATGGTCGAGATCGGAACATCGAGAGCTTCGGCAACCGAGGCGAGGATCTCGCTCGACGCTTCCTTCTGGCCGCGCTCCACCTCGCTGAGATAGCCCAGCGCCACGGACGCCTTGCTGGCGACCTGGCGCAGGGTGCGGCCCTTCTGAAGACGGAAGTCCCTCAGAACATCGCCGATTTCCTGTCGTACAAGAATCATCAGAACCTCCCCCTTTCTGGACCGTCCGAACCGTGCAGCTCGCCCGGTTGGATCGTCAGTCTAACCCGATCTGACACGTCTGAACCTATCTTTTCAACCTGTGCTTTAAATGTGAGTACACATGACTCAACTTCACGCAGGCGGAGACTATTCCCCGACGTGCTCCACGACTTCGCGCGCCCACTCGAGAGCCGCAGAGACCGTCGCCGCGCGGACCTCGGCTCGGCCGCCGTCGAAGCGGAACATCCGCGTACTCGTATGCGCTCCGACACTCACGCCGATGTGCACCGTGCCGACGGGCTGACCGTCCGGCGAGGCCGGACCCGCGATGCCTGTCGTGGCGATACCCACATCCGCAGGTTCGCCATCGATCGTCATCGCCCGCCGCACGCCGTCCGCCATCTGCGCGGCGACCTCCGGATGCACGGGTCCGTAACGCTCCAGCAGCACGATGTCGACGCCGAGCACGCTCGCTTTGATCTCTGTCGCGTACGAGACGATTCCGCCTCTCAGAACGGCCGAAGCCCCGGGCACCGCGACGAGTGCGGAACAGAGCGCACCGCCCGTGAGCGACTCCGCAATCCCGAGCGAAAGTCCGCGATCACGCAAGGCAGAGAGGAGAGCGTCCGGAGCATCCATGACTTACGCCCTTCTTCCTGGCCGCTACTTCGCCCGACGGCCCTCGCGCACGCCGCGCGCCTGGGCGACGATGTAGTCGATTCCGCTGAGCACCGTCAGCACGAGCACGACCAGCATCAGGACGAAGGTCACGACCGTCCACACCGGCATGCCGACCAGGACGTGCAACGGGAGCAGCGCCCATCCGAGCGCGACCCCCTGGAAGGCGGTCTTGAGCTTGCCCATCCAGGCAGCAGCCACGATGTGCTCGCTGGCCACCATCAAGCGATGGATGGTGATCCCCCACTCGCGGATGAGGATGACGATGACGATCCACCAGCTCACTTCGCCGAGAATCGCGAGGCCCACGAAACCGGCGCCGGTCAGCAGCTTGTCGGCGATCGGGTCCCAGAGCTTTCCGAAGTCGCTGACGATGTCGTACTTGCGTGCCAGGTATCCGTCGACCCAGTCGGTCGAGATCGCGAGCACGAAGAGTCCACCCGCGACCCAGCGGAGCACGAGGTCGCTATCGCCGTACTGCCCGCCCATGAGCAGCAGCACGAAGAAGACGACGGCGAGCGGGATGCGCGCGACCGTGATCGCGTTGGGAAGCTGTCGAGGAATCCCCATCAGTCACGACCCGTCAACGACCAGGCATCTTCGTCACCGTCATCATCAGCCTCGACGACTTCCAGGCCCGCGAACTGCGCCTCGACCGGGTCGACTCCTGCTGCCATCCCCGCAGCCGCTGCGGCGGGTGGCGCGGTGGACGCCGCCGGCGCCGGGGTATCCCCGCGCAGACGCGCGAGCACACCCGGAAGCTGCTCTGCCGTCACGAGAACGTCGCGTGCCTTGGAGCCCTCGGACGGGCCGACGACCTCGCGGGACTCCAGCAGGTCCATGAGACGACCTGCCTTGGCGAAGCCCACTCGCAGCTTGCGCTGCAGCATCGAGGTCGAGCCGAACTGTGTCGAGACGATGAGCTCGGCGGCTGCGAGCAGCAACTCGAGGTCGTCGCCGATGTCTTCGTCGACCTCGTTCTTCTTCTTCGGCTCGATCGCTTCCTGAACATCCGCGCGGTACTCGGGGCGAGCCTGCTGCGTGACGTGCTTGACGACAGCTTCGATCTCTTTCTCGTCAACCCATGCGCCCTGCAGGCGGAACGGCTTCGAAGAGCCCATGGGCGAGAAGAGAGCGTCACCCTGGCCGATGAGCTTGTCGGCGCCGGGGCTGTCGAGGATCACGCGGCTGTCGGTGACGCTCGTCACGGCGAAAGCCAGACGCGACGGCACGTTCGCCTTGATGAGGCCCGTGACCACGTCGACGCTCGGACGCTGCGTTGCCAGCACCAGGTGAATACCACTCGCGCGGGCCAGCTGCGTGATGCGAACGATCGAGTCCTCGACGTCACGAGGCGCGACCATCATGAGGTCGGCGAGCTCATCGACCACGACGAGCAGGTAGGGATAGGGCTTGAGCACACGCTCGCTGCCCACCGGCACCTCGACCTCTCCGGCGCGCACTGCGCGGTTGAAGTCGTCGATGTGGCGGAAGCCGAACGACGCGAGGTCGTCGTAGCGCATGTCCATCTCTTTCACGACCCACTGGAGCGCCTCGGCCGCCTTCTTGGGGTTCGTGATGATCGGCGTGATGAGGTGCGGAACGCCCGCGTAGCTGGTGAGCTCCACCCGCTTCGGGTCGATCAGCACCATGCGCACATCTGCCGGACGCGCCCGCATGAGCAGGCTCGTGATCATGGAGTTGACGAAACTCGACTTACCTGAACCGGTGGAACCGGCAACGAGGAGGTGCGGCATCTTGGCGAGGTTCGCGACGACGAAGTTGCCGCCGACATCCTTGCCGACGCCGATCGTCATCGGATGCGTGCTCTTCTGCGCCGCCTGCGACCGCAGCACGTCACCGAGGGCGACGGTCTCGCGGTCGGTGTTGGGGATCTCGATGCCGATCGCGCTCTTGCCCGGGATCGGCGAGAGGATGCGCACGTCATTGGATGCGACGGCATAGGCGAAGTTGTTGCTGAGCTGCAGGATCTTCTCGACCTTGACGCCATGCCCGACCTCGACCTCGTACTGCGTGACGGTGGGTCCGCGCGAGAAGCCGGTGACCTTGGCATCGACGTTGAACTGCGTGAGCACGTTCGTGATCTGCTCGACGATGCGGTCGTTGGCCTCGGAGCGCGCGACCGAGGGCGGGCCCTCGCTGAGCACGCTCGGCCGCGGAAGAATGTAGGGCGCGACGGGGGCCTGCGGGCCGCGGTCGCCGGGGCCGTCCGTGCCGAAGCCGTCGAGACCGGGAAGCTCAGGCATCTCGCCGGTGTCACCGTCGTCCAGGAGTGCCGTGCTCTGCTTCTCGGCGAGCATGTCGGTCACGGCCCGCACGTCCGACAGCACTTCGGTCGCCGCGTCGTACGGATCGTTCGCCGAGGCCGTGGCGTTCGTGACGATCACGGCCTGGTCGTAGGCCGGAGTCTTGTCTTGCGTCATGAGGATCTCGGTGAGGTCCTGCGATCCCAGACCGCCGTCCGGGTCTTCCTCGCGACCGGTCTTGTTGCGACGCCACCAGGGCAGCACATCCGGATCGTCGACCTTGTCTGCCTCAGCGATCGACTCTGCGTCCTTCACCGGCTTCTCTGCCCGATCCTCATCGAACATCCAGGCATAGAGATCGCCCAGGCGCTGACCGATGCGGTTCGGCGGCGTCTTGGTGATGATGAGGACGCTGAGCACGGCGAGGAGCGACAGCACGACGTACGCCACCGGCGAGGTGAGGTACGACAGCGGCTCACCCAGCATCCATCCGAAGAGTCCGCCCGCCGCGCTCAGCGCGGGCATGCCGGACTTGGGCTGCGGCTGGCCTCCCGCCACATGGCAGAAGCCGGCGACCGTCAGGATGAAGAGTCCGAAGCCGATGCCGATGCGACCGTTGTCATTGACGGACGAAGGATGCCGGAACATCCACCCCGCCAGCAGCAGAAGCAGCACGGGCATGACGAAGGCGGTACGGCCGATCAGGCCGCCGACAGAGTAAGCGCTGATGTTGGCCGCGACCTCGTTGCCGATGAAGAACCACTCATTGACGGCACCCGCAATCGCCAGCAGCACCAGCAGGAACGGGAAACCGTCGCGACGATCGTCTTTCTGGAGCGTCTCGGGACCGAACGTGCGGAACAGTCCGCCGACACCGTGCGCAAGGCCCATCCACGCGCGCGCGGCGACGGGAGGCTTCTCGACCTCATCGATGTACTTCTTCGGCGCCGCCTGCGCACGCGGCTTCGCCGCGGCCGTGGAACGAGGGCGCGCCGAAGACTTCTCAGACGACTGACCTTTGCTGGTCGCGCTCGTACTCCTGGCCATGCTTCCACGCTACGCGGGAGCACAGACATTTGTCCGTAGTGACGCGGCATCCCGCCACCTTCGCATCGGAAGGAACGCGGATGCAGCGACCTCCTGCAGACTACGCCTCGATGACCAGCGGAACGATCATCGGACGACGGCGCAGCTTCTGGTTGACCCACCGACCGATCGTCCGACGCACGACCTGCGACAGCGCATGCGGATCACGCACGCCATTGCCGGCGGCCTCCTTGAGAGCTGCCACGATCTTCGGCGCGACGTCGTCGAAGACGGAGTCGTCTTCGGCCACACCTCGCGCGTGGATCTCGGGGCCCGAGATGATGTCACCCGTCGTCGAGTCAACGACGACGATCACCGACACGAAGCCCTCTTCGCCGAGGATGCGGCGATCCTTGAGGTCTGCATCCGTGATCTCTCCCACGGTCGAACCGTCGACGTACACGAACCCGAGATCGAGCTGACCGGCGACGCGGGCCTCGCCGTCCTTGAGATCGATGATCGTGCCGTTGGAGGCGATGAACGTGTTCTCTTCGGCGATCCCGGTGTCCTGCGCGAGCTTCGCGTTCGCGATCAGGTGACGGTACTCGCCATGCACGGGGAGCACGTTCTTGGGGCGGAGGATGTTGTAGCAGTAGATCAGCTCACCGGCGGCGGCATGGCCCGAGACGTGCACGCGGGCGTTGGCCTTGTGCACGACGTTGGCTCCGAGCTTGGTGAGGCCGTCGATCACACGGTAGACCGCGTTCTCGTTGCCCGGAATCAGGCTCGAGGCGAGGATGACGGTGTCTCCGGGACCCGGCTCGATCGCGTGATCGAGGTTCGCCATGCGGCTGAGCACGGCCATCGGCTCACCCTGCGAGCCCGTCGACATGTAGACGATCTGGTCTTCGGGAAGGTCACGCGCCTTCTTGTAGTCGATCAGAACACCCGCCGGCACCTTCAGGTACCCGAGGTCTTCGGCGATCGTCATGTTGCGCACCATGCTGCGCCCGAGGAACGCCACGCGACGGCCGTGCGCGTGCGCGGCGTCGATGACCTGCTGCACGCGGTGCACGTGGCTCGAGAAGCTGGCGACGATCACGCGGCGCGGCGCCTTGCCGATCACCTGGTCGAGGACAGGGCCGATCGAACGCTCGGTCGGGGTGAAGCCCGGGACATCCGCGTTGGTCGAGTCGACCAGGAAGAGATCCACGCCCTCCTCGCCCAGACGTGCGAATGCGCGGAGGTCGGTGATGCGACCGTCGAGCGGCAGCTGGTCCATCTTGAAGTCACCGGTCGCCAGCGCCATGCCCGCAGGCGTGCGAATCGCGACAGCGAGAGCATCCGGGATGGAGTGGTTCACCGCGACGAACTCGAGATCGAACGGACCGACCTGCTCACGCTGCTCCTCCTTCACCGTCAGCGTGAACGGACGGATGCGGTGCTCCTTGAGCTTCGCCTCGACGAGCGCGAGGGTGAGGCCCGACCCGATCAGCGGGATGTCGTTCTTCAGGCGCAGCAGATACGGCACAGCCCCGATGTGGTCTTCGTGACCGTGCGTGAGCACGACACCGACGATGTCGTCGAGACGGTGCTTGATGGGTTCGAAATCCGGCAGGATCAGATCGACGCCCGGCTGATGCTCTTCCGGGAACAGCACGCCGCAGTCGACGATCAGGATCTTGCCGTCGTACTCGAAGGTCGTCATGTTGCGACCGATCTCTCCGAGTCCGCCGATCGGCGTGACGCGGAGCACGCCGTCGGCGAGGGGTTCGGGATCTGCGAGTGCGATGGTCATCATGCCTCCAGGGCCGGGCACCGTGTGCCCGTTCGAATTGTGCGCGAGAGCGCGCTCACCGCGTGGTGCCGTGCACCTTGGGAAGCGCTCCTCCTGCGGCCGCATTGCGGTCGGGACGGAAGTTCGAGAAGTCGGCGCCGGGCACGTCCTTAACGAGCGCGAGCTCGTCTTCGATGATCGCGGCTTCCCACTCCTCCGGCCCCACGAGCGGGAGCCGTACGCGCGGGCTGCCGATACGGCCCAGCCCGTGCAGGATGTACTTGGCAGCCACGGTGCCGGGAACGTGCGTCATGACCGCGCGAACGAGCGGTTCCAGACGCTTGTGCTCGGCGGTCGCCGTGGCCAGGTCGCCGCGGTTCACGGCGTCGATGATGGTGCGGTACGGGGTCGGTGCGATGTTCGCGGTGACGCCGATGAGCCCGGATGCCCCGATCGCGAGATGCGGCAGCACGTTGGCGTCATCTCCCGAGAAGTAGAGCAGGTCGGTCTGGTTGAGCACGCGGCTCACCTCGGAGAAGTCGCCCTTGGCATCCTTCACCGCGAGGATGTTGGGGTGCTTGGCGAGACGGAGGATCGTCTCGTACTTGATCGGCACCCCGGTGCGCCCCGGGATGTCGTAGAGGATCACCGGCAGGTCGGTCGCGTCTGCAACGAGGCGGAAGTGCGTGAGGATGCCGGCCTGCGTGGGCTTGTTGTAGTACGGCGTGACGATCATGATGCCGTCGGCGCCCGCCTTCTCGCTGGCCTTGTACAGCTCGATCGCGTGCGCGGTCTCGTTGGAGCCACCACCCGTGATGATCTTGGCGCGGCCCGCAGAGACCGACTTCCCGACCTCGACGAGCTTCAGCTTCTCGGGATCCGTCAGGGTCGAGGTCTCACCGGTCGTTCCCGTCACGACGATGCCGTCCGCGCCTGCGGTGATCACGTCATCGATGTGCTTCTCGACGGCGGGCCAGTCGACTTCACCGTCGGCCGTCATCGGAGTGACGAGCGCGACGAGAACCTGTCCGAATGGATTTCCCGAGTGCGTCATGCTCTCAGCGTATCGGTTCGGCGGCGTGCGACCCAGACGGTGACGCCACGAGGACGTGCGACCCAGGTACTAGGCTCGCCGAATGATCTGGCAGACCCGTGATTCGAAGATCGTGTACGAGAACCGCTGGATCTCGGTCCGAGAGGACCAGGTCACAGGTCCCGGCGGCGATGGCATCTACGGAGTGGTCACGCTGCGGCATCCCGCCGTCTTCGTCGTCGCGCTCGATGCGAGCGACCGCGTGTGCCTCGTCACCCTCGACCGGTACACGACGGGACGATCGATCGAGGTGCCCGCGGGCGGCACGGACGGCGAGGATCCGATCATCGCGGCGCAGCGAGAGTTCGTCGAGGAGACCGGCCTCCACGCCGACGAGTGGACGCTGCTCGGCGAGATGACCGCCCTGAACGGCGTGACCGTCGCCCCGGAGTTCGTGTTTCTCGCGCGTGGGATCCGCGCGCATGCCTCGCGCACCCATGGTCAGACGGAGGAGGGGATCCAGGACGTCTCGTGGGTGCCGTTCCCCGAGGTCGTTGAGATGATCGCTGACGGTCGCATCCGCGACGGCGAGACGATCGCGGCGCTCACCTACGCCGCCATCCACCTCGGCCGTCTTCGCTGAGACGAGACCGCTCAGACGCGTCCGCGACGCGCGACCCCGGCGGTCAGCGAAGCCGGCAGCACCTTCGTGAGCGCAACGATCGCCTTGTAGCGCAACGACGGGATGGACACGGCCTTGCCCCGGGCCGCGTCCCGCAGCGCCTCGCGAACCACGTCGCGCGCGTCGAGCCACATCAGATCGGGCACGCCCTCATCCCCGGGTGCCAGCCCCATCCGCTCGTGGAAGCTCGTATGGGTGAAACCGGGACACACCGCCGTCACCGAGACGCGATCCTGCGCGTACTCGGCATTCGCCCAGCGGCTGAACCCGATGAGCCAGGACTTGCACGCGGAGTACGTGGAGCGGGAGATGAATCCGGCGACGGATGCCACGTTGATGATGCGTCCGCCGCGACCGCGCATCACGCTGAGCGCCGCGTGCATGAGCCGCATGGATGCCTCGACGTGCACCCGCAGGTGGCGCACCTCATCATCGATGTCGTTGTCCGCGAAATGCAGGGGCAGCCCGAAGCCGGCGTTGTTGATGAGGAGCGAGATCGGATGCTTCTCGCTGCACAGTCGCTTCGCGACCCGTTCGACGTCGCGTGTGCGGGCGAGATCAGCGACGAGTACCTCGACGCGGACGCCGTGTGCGGCCCGCAGCTCGGCGGCAAGCGCCTCGAGCCGGGCGTTTGAACGCGCCACCAGCACAAGATCCGCCCCATCTGCGGCAAGCTGACGGGCGAACTCGGCACCGAGTCCGGCGCTGGCTCCTGTGATGAGGGCGGAGCGCATCAGCGCTCGTATCCGAGGAAGCGGTACCGCACACCGGAGCGGGAGGTCTGCCACTCCCCTGTGTCGACGAGACGCCAGCCCGCTCGCGACGGGGCATAGGTGTCTCCGGCGACGTCGAGGTCGAGCTCGGTGACCTCAAGGCGATCGGCGCCGCCGATCACCTGCGCGAAGATCTCAGCACCACCCATGATCCAGACGCGTTCAAGCCCCCGCACCGCTTCTGCGATCGTGGCCGCACGGCGCGCGCCATCCGCCTTCCAATCCTGCTGGCGCGTGATGACGATGTTCTCGCGCCCGGGCAGTGGCCGGAAGCGCTCGGGCAGCGACTCCCATGTCTTGCGCCCCATCACCACGGGTGACCCCATCGTGACCTCTTTGAAGTGCGCGAGATCTTCGGGCACATGCCAGGGCATACCCCCTTCGGCGCCGATCACGCCTCCCGCTGCTTCGGCCCAGATCAGGCCGACCCAGGTCATACCGCCACCGCCGCACGAATCGACGGGTGGTGCTGATAGTCCTCGATCACGAAGTCCTCATACCGATAGTCGAAGATCGACTCCGGCCTCCGCGCGAACCGCAGCGTCGGATACGGGTAGGCGTCGCGACTCAGCTGCTCCTGCACCTGCTCCTGGTGATTGTCATAGACGTGGCAGTCGCCGCCCGTCCAGACGAAGTCACCCGGCTCCAGGCCGACCTGCTGCGCGATCATCATCGTCAGCAGCGCGTAGGAAGCGATGTTGAACGGCACGCCGAGGAACATGTCTGCGCTGCGCTGGTACAGCTGGCACGAGAGCTTGCCGTCCGCGACATAGAACTGGAACAGCGCATGGCACGGCGCGAGCGCCATGTCAGGGATGTCCGCCGGATTCCACGCCGACACGATGAGGCGACGCGAATCCGGCGACTGCCGGATCTGTTCGATCACGTCGCTCAGCTGATCGATGTGTCCGCCATCGGGAGTCGGCCACGACCGCCACTGCACTCCGTAGACCGGACCGAGGTCGCCCGAGGCATCCGCCCACTCATCCCAGATCGTGACGCCGTTCTCCTTGAGCCACCCGACATTCGAATCACCGCGCAGGAACCAGAGCAGCTCGTACGCGATCGACTTGAAATGCACACGCTTCGTCGTGATGAGCGGGAAGCCCTGCGAGAGATCGAAGCGGATCTGTCGTCCGAACACGCTCGTCGTGCCGGTGCCCGTGCGATCGGACTTGTGCGTGCCCTCCGCCAAGACGTCGCGGAGAAGGTCTTCATAGGGCGTCGGCACGGCATTGCTCATGGTGAAAACCCTACCCGCCACCACGCGGATCGGGGCGGCGAGTTCGTGCCGTCATGGTTCGCAACACGCGGCCTCGGACACAGGCGGCGCGCGTACTCTCGGTGCATGCCCGTCACCACCGCTCTTCTCGTCGCCGGCGCGCTTCTCGTCGCCGCCACGGCGATCGGCCTGCTCTGGCGAGCACGGCAGGGGCGGATGCGCGTGGTCGACCACGAGCGGATGGATGTCGCCGATCTCGCCGCGCATGAGCGCGGCGACCGCGTCACGATCGTGCAGTTCGGCACCGAGTTCTGCGCCCGCTGCCCCCAGGTGCGCAGATCGCTCACCGAGATCGCGGCGCAGCATCCGGACGTCTCGCACGTCGACATCGACCTCACCCACCGACCAGACCTCGCAACGCGCTACCGCGTCCTGCAGACCCCGACGACGCTGCTGGTCGACGGCGACGGCCGTATCCGGGCCCGATTCGGTGGCGTCCCGCACCGTGGCGAGTTCACCGAAGCCCTCGCCGCCGTCTGATCCTTCCCGATTCGGAGCAGCCATGACCACTCCCTCCCCCGCCGGAATCGACCCGCGCGGTCCGCGTTTCGCAGCGTCGATCACCGCGGTGCTCCTGCTGGTCGCGACCGTGTTCGCCCTCACCGGCGTCTCTACCGCCGCACAGACGTTCGGGTGGGTCGCGTATCAGCCGCTCGCGGATGCGACGTTCAGCCCCTCTTTCGAAGCTGTCTTGGCCCGGCGTGTATTCGACACCGGATTCGTGCTCACCCTCGCCGCCGCCGCACTCTTCCTCTGGGGTGTGCTGTCGCCGTCGACACATCCGTGGAGCGTCCTCTTCCGCACGCTCGTGCGTCCTCGGCTCTCGCCGCCCGCCGACCTCGAAGACCCCCGCCCTCCGCGGTTCGCTCAGGGGGTCGGCCTCTTCGTGGTCGGGATCGGCCTCATCCTGCACCTGCTCGGCGTGCCCTGGGCGCTGCCGATCGCGACAGCCGCCGCCGTCTTCGCCGCCTTCCTCAATGCGGTGTTCGGCTACTGCCTCGGCTGCCAGATCTATCTCCTTCTGCAGCGTGCCGGAGTGATCGGCCGCGCGCGACACGCCTGAGCGCTCCGCTGAGAAGGCAGATCCATCGCCGTTCCGCTCATCGCTCGCTAGGCTTGCGGAACATCGACTTCACGTCTGACCTCTGAGGAGAAGCCATGCCTGTTACCAGCGAAGCCGCCGCCACCTGGACCGGAAGCCTGATCGAGGGGTCGGGTTCGGTCGCATTCTCGTCGTCGCACCTCGGCACGTTCCCCCTCGACTGGAAGTCCCGCGCCGAAGGCGCTGACACGACCACGACCCCGGAAGAGATGCTCGCCGCTGCGCACGCCTCGTGCTTCAGCATGGCGCTCTCCCACGCACTCGCCGGCAACGGCACTCCCGCCGAGCGTGTCAACACCACGGCGTCCGTCACCTTCAAGCCCGGAACCGGCATCACCGGAAGCCACCTGAACGTCAACGCGACTGTTCCCGGACTCGACGCCGAGACGTTCCAGCAGCTCGCCGAGGGCGCCAAGGTCGGATGCCCCGTCTCGCAGGCCCTCGCCGGAATCGAGATCACTCTCGAGGCGACGCTCGCCTGAGCGAAGTACACAGACAGAAGGCGGCGTCCCCGAGGACGCCGCCTTCTGTCTGTGAGATCGGGGTCACTCCCCCGCGTCGCGAGCGAGGCGGATGGCGGAGCGCACGCTGGCGCGGGCATCCTTGCGCTGCCCTGCCGCATCCTGGACGATCGCGAGTCGCAGCGCCGCGCGCCATGAGGTGCTGTCCGTGGTTGCGTCCTGCTCGTAGCGTGCGATCAACGCGGGCGCCGCCTCGCGCGCGACACGACCGGTGGGAGTGAGCGCGACGTCATCATCCGGGATGAGCCCCTCGGATTCAAGACGCTTGATCAGCCGCGACGCAGCCACACCGAACTGGAACTCGCGCACGAGTGCCCAGATTCCGATCAGCGGCAGGACCACCAGACCGATGCCGAGGATGATTCCGACCGGTGTGCCCGAGGTGAGCATGATGTAGGCGCGCTGCGCGACGAGCGCGATGTAGAGCACCAGGCCGAGGGCCATGACGCCGACGCTGATGCGCGAGATCATGAGGCAGAGAGGCCGAGATCGATGATGTTCTCGAGACCGACCACGACACCGCGCGCATCACGCGCGAAGGGCAGAGCGAGACGGATGCCGGGGGCGTACGCTGCCGCGGGCTGCACCGTGTCGTGCGTGATCGTGAGTGACTCGCCCGCGCCCGAGAGAATTACATCCTGCTTGGCGATGACGCCGGGACGGCGCAGCGAGTGGATCGGAACGCTTGCGATTTGCTGACCCCGCGCACGCTGATCGACGTGCGGTGCGTTGACCGGCCCCTGCGCGTCACGCGCTGCGGCGACGAGCTCAGCCGTGCGCACCGCGGTGCCACTGGGCGAATCGATCTTGGTGTGCTGATGGGCCTCGACGATCTCGATCGAATCGAAGAACGGCGCCGCCAGCGCCGCCAGCGCCGAGCCGATGACCGAACCCAGGGAGAAGTTCGGGATGAAGACCACACCGATTCCGGCAGCATCCACGGTCGAGCGCACCTGCGCGATGCGCTCCGCCGACCACCCGGACGTGCCGACGAGCACGTTGATACCGCGCTCTGCCGCTGCACGGATCACCATCATGCTCACGGCCGGCGTCGACGCATCGACGACGAGGTCACATCCGTCGATGGAGCTGAGATCACTCTGTGAGGTGAGCACCTCTGCCACCTCGAACCCGTCGAGTTCGTCGATCACCGCCCGGATGATGGTTCCCAGCTTGCCGGTCGCGCCCACCAGGGCTACACGCGTGCTCATGTGCTCCAGTCTATTGAGCAGGGCTCGGGTGTCTGTGCGGTCAGACGGTGAGCGGATCAGGCATGCCCGTACGCAACTCGAACGGCAGGTGTCCGAGATCGTTGTGTGAGACGAGGGTCCACGGACGCCCCGGCTTCTGAGCGATGACAGACAGACCGCAGTGCGCCTGGTTGATCGTCATCCAGCGCCAGTCGGGGGCTTCGAGCACCTCGCGCAGGAACCAGGAGATCACGAAGTTGTGAGTGATGAGCACCTCATGCACGTCACCCGGTTTGCGGACGAGGAACTCGCTGACCGCGTCGGCCATCTGCGCGCGCCCAGCCTCGATCTCAGCCTCCGTGACCGCACCGAAGAACGGTTCGAAGGCGGCGGGAGTCTCTTCTGTCATTCCCGTCGGGACGCAGTCGAAGAGCAACGCAGATGCCTGCATCTCTACCGCCGGGATGCGCTCCGCAATCGCACGGGCGGTCTCATTGGCTCGCAGAAGCGGCGAATGCCAGACCGCGTCCAGCGGAAGGCCGGAGAGGCGGTCTGCGATCAGCTCGGCCTGTCGCCGGCCTCGGGCCGAGAGCGGCCCGTCGGCGAGACCGTGCTCGGCATCCTGATGTTCTCCGTGTCTGACCAGATAGATGTAGTGCGTCACAACCGCTCGCTTCGTCGCCGGCGATTCTCGCCGGTGCTGTTCTCCACCCTACGTCACGCCTCGGACACTGCGAAGGTGCCTGTGTATGACCTCAGCTGGCCGCGCGCGACAGCTCGGCCAGCTGGGTCCGGCTGAGTGCCACGCCCGCGCCCTGCATGAGTTCGTCGACCTGATCGACAGCGAAGGCGTTGACGATGGGGGCGCTGATCGTGCGCTGTGCGAGAAGCCACGCGATCGCCGCCGCGGCGACGGGAACGGAGAGCTCCTGCGCGACGGCATCGAGCGCACGCAGCACCTTGATGCCGCGGCGGTTGATGTTTCCGCGCAGCTGAGATCCGCGCACTCCATGCAGCGCGGCGGCCTTCGAACGGTGGCGCCCCGACAGGAATCCGTGCTCGAGCGCGTGCGACGGCGTCACCGCAAGCCCCTGCGCGCCCGCCACGAGACGAAGGTCACCCTCGAACGCAGAACGGCGGAGAAGATTGTAGGGCTCATCGATGACTTCGATCCGGGGATACCCCGCGGCGGAGAGAATGCGCGCTTCGACGAGCCGCTCGGCACTCCAGTGGAATGCACCGAGTACGCCGACCTTGCCCGTCTCGACCAGCCATTCGCCGGTCGCCAGAACGTCTTCGAGATTGCTGCCCTCATCGAGCGTTCCGTCGAGGTAGAGAACGTCGATCCGTTCTGTTCCCAGTCGCATCAACGAGGCTTCAACGGATCGAACGAGGTTCACCGAACCGAGACCGGGGTTGTCGGGGTGAGAGCCCACGCGGGTGCCCAGCACGATGGAATCGCGCAGGCCGCGCTCTTTCAACCACTGTCCGATGATGTATTCGCTGCGCCCCGCTCCAAATCCGTCGGCCGTGTGAATGGCGTTGCCACCGAACTCGATGTAGCGGTCGAGAATGCTGCTGCTCACTGCGCGGTCGGTATTCCAACCGAATTCGGCACCGCCGAGAATGAGCGGGAAAGTGCGGATACCGGTTTCACCCAAGGTCACGCGGATGCACTCGCCGATGCCGGGACCGACGACGGGGATAGGGGCCGACGGATGCGACTGCGCCCCGGTCTCTGCGGATTCTGCCCGCTCTTCACCGGCTGATGTGCCTGTTCCGAAGAAGCGCAAAATCTCACCCCCGTTTGCATTGCGTCGTATCGCAATACGCGCACCCCCCGGTGCGTACTTCGAGGGTATTAGAGAACTCCCCCGAGGCGCGGCATTCTGGTGCACAGATGGAAAACTTCTGATAACAGTTGCATTACAAAGAAAGCTGGCCCTGCCGCCTCCCGGAGGAGGCGGCAGGGCCAGCTTCAGTCAGACCTTAGTCTTCGGTGGACTCAGCGGCGTCAGCAGCGGCTGGGGCCTCCTCGACGACCGGCTCGAGCGAGAGCTTGCCGCGGTCATCGATCTTGGTGATACGCACCAGGATCTTCTGGCCGACGCCGAGCACGTCTTCGACGTTCTCAACACGCTTGCCACCGGCGAGCTTGCGCACCTCGGTGACATGCAGCAGACCATCCTTGCCCGGAAGCAGCGAGACGAACGCACCGAAGGTCGCGATCTTGACGACCGTTCCCAGGAACTGCTCGCCGACCTCGGGGTTGGTCGGGTTGGCGATGGCGTTGACCTGCGCGCGGGCGGCCTCAGCCGAGGGGCCATCGGTCGCGCCGATGTAGACGGTGCCGTCTTCCTCGATCGAGATCTGTGCGCCGGTCTCATCCTGGATCGCGTTGATCGTCTTGCCCTTGGGGCCGATGAGCTCACCGATCTTGTCGACCGGGATCTGCACGCTGATGACGCGAGGAGCCGTCGGCGCCATCTCGTCAGGAGCATCGATCGCCGCGTTCAGCACGTTGAGGATCGTGAGGCGGGCCTCACGAGCCTGGGTCAGTGCGCCCGCGAGCACCGACGACGGGATGCCGTCGAGCTTCGTGTCGAGCTGGATCGCCGTGATGAACTCCGAGGTACCTGCGACCTTGAAGTCCATGTCGCCGAGAGCGTCTTCTGCGCCAAGGATGTCGGTCAGAGCCGCGTAACGCGTCTCGCCGTCGACCTCGTCGGACACCAGGCCCATGGCGATACCGGCAACGGCAGCGCGCAGCGGCACACCGGCGTTGAGCAGCGACAGGGTCGATGCGCAGACCGAGCCCATCGAGGTCGAGCCGTTCGAGCTCAGCGCCTCGGAGACCTGACGGATCGCGTACGGGAACTCCTCGCGGCTCGGCAGCACCGGCACGAGTGCGCGCTCGGCGAGGAAGCCGTGCCCGATCTCGCGACGCTTCGGCGAACCGACGCGACCGGTCTCGCCGGTCGAGTAGGGCGGGAAGTTGTAGTGGTGCATGTAGCGCTTGCTCGTCGTGGGCGACAGCGAGTCGATCTGCTGCTCCATCTTGAGCATGTTCAGCGTGGTGACACCCATGATCTGGGTCTCGCCGCGCTGGAAGATCGCCGAGCCGTGCACGCGCGGGATGACCTGCACCTCTGCGTCGAGCGGACGGATGTCTGCCAGGCCACGGCCGTCGATGCGCTCACCGTTGGTGAGGATGCGTCCGCGGACGATCTTCTTGGTGACCGACTTGTACGCGGCAGCGAACTCAAGCGGAGCCGCGGCGGGCAGTGTGCCGGCCTCGGTCGCTTCGATCAGCTCAGCCTTGACGCGGTCCTTGATCGCATCGTCAGCGTTCTGACGCTCCTGCTTGTCGGCGATCTTGTAGACCTCGGTGAGCTCTGGAAGCGCGCGCTCCGAGACGAAGCTGAAGGTCTCGTCGCTGTACGGCAGGAAGACCGGGTAGACACCCGGCTCCTTCGAGGCCGTGGCGGCGAGCTCGGCCTGTGCCTTGACGAGCTGGGCGATGAAGGGCTTCGAGGCCTCGAGGCCTGCGGCCACGATGTCCTCGTCGGGCTTGGTGGCGCCCGCCTTGATCAGGTTCCAGCTGCCCTCGGTGGCTTCTGCCTCGACCATCATGATCGCGACGTCTTCGCTGCCATCAGCAGCGGTGACGACACGACCGGCGACCATCAGGTCGAAGACGGCCTGCTCGACCTGCTCGGCGTTCGGGAATGCGACCCACTGGTCGGCGTGCTCGCCGTGACCGGGGATGAACGCGAGGCGCACACCGGCGATCGGGCCGGAGAACGGCAGACCCGAGATCTGCGTCGACGCGGAGGCGGCGTTGATCGCGAGCGCGTCGTAGAACTCGCCCGGCGCGATCGAGAGCACGGTGACGACGATCTGAACCTCGTTGCGCAGTCCGTCGACGAACGACGGACGCAGCGGACGGTCGATCAGACGGCAGACGAGGATCGCCTCGGTCGAGGGACGCCCCTCACGACGGAAGAACGAGCCGGGGATCTTGCCGGCCGCGTACGAACGCTCTTCGACGTCAACGGTCAGCGGGAAAAAGTCGAAGCCCTCGCGCGGGTGCTTGCTCGCACTCGTCGCAGACAGGAGCATGGTCTCCTCATCGAGGTAGGCGGCAACTGCGCCCTGCGCCTGCTGTGCAAGGCGACCGGTCTCGAAGCGGATGGTGCGGGTGCCGAAGCGACCGTTGTCAAGAACGGCCTCAGTGGCAGTGATTTCAGGACCTTCCAAGAGGTCTCTCCTTCTTTGTTTAGCCTCGCGAGCCCGTGTGACGCGCGAGGGTCCAGAGTCGATATGAAGTTGTGCAGTCGACAGACGTCGACCGTGACGAGCCTATCAGTCGGCACCCAAGCGAGCAGAGGACGGATGCTGGCACTCACCGCGATGACGCGGGTCAGAACACGCCGAGTGCATCGAGGACCGTGTCAACGCTCTCCTGCGGAGGCAGTGCCCCGTCCACGACCACGTCGTACACGACCCCCTCGTGGACGCGCTCAGCCTGATCCCTCGCCATACCGATGATGCGATCAGGACGCTTTGCCTCGCGCGCTTCGGCCACTTCTGCGTCGCAGCGCACACCCACCCAGAACGTGTCGGTCTCAGCGAACAGCGCGCGCAGACGCTCCTGGCCCTTGCCTCCATCGAGCAGCACCTCATCGAGGATGAGCGCCTGTCCGGAGGCGGCGAGCGCCGCGAGCGCGCGATACCAGGCATCTTCTCGCTCGCGGTACGTCGCGTCCACGGTGACTTCGCCGTCCGCACCGAAGTGCAGCCCGACGTCACCGCGTGCCGTCCAGTCGGGAAGGGCGTCGATGAAGGCGTCGACGCCGAGCAGCAGACGCACATCGGGCAGGTCCTTCTGCAGCAGTCTCGCCACCGTCGTTCCCCCAGCGCTGGATGCGGAGTTGATCACGATGAGCGGAGGCAGTGCGGGCGTCATGACGGGAGCCTAACCGTCCTCCGTCGAAGAAGGGCACGATGCCAGGGAATCATCACCCGGGAGGACCGCATGTGCCTTAGGCTGACGGGCATGAGCACCGAAGAAGGCGCTGCCTCCTCCACCGAGGAGATGAAGCGAAAGTTCAAGGAAGCGCTCGAGAAGAAGAACGCGCAGCACCGCACCGGCGAAGCACACCTCGATGGTGACTCCGCCGTTCACGGCGCTGCCGCACCGCAGACGCGGCGCGAGTTCCGACGCAAGAGCGGATGACCGCAAGAGGGCCGGCCCTGTGGGCCGGCCCTCCTTCTTTGTCACTCCCCCGCAAGACCTCCGAGCAGGTGCCCGAACGAACGGCCTTCGCCGAGGTAGTTGGCGGGGTCGAACGGGTCGAGATCCGCGACTGTCTCCTTGCGCGCGATCGCCTCGGCCAGCTCACGTGCGCCGCGATCGACGCGTGACCCGAGCGGGGCGACCTCGTCCGCACTCGCACCCCAATCGCTCGACGCGGCGAAGACGCCGGTCGAGACGGGCTCCGCGTGCAGGTACGTGAAGAGCGGACGAATCGCATAGTCGATCGCGAGCGAGTGTCGTGCGGTTCCTGCGTTGGCCCCGATCAGCACCGGCTTGCCGGTGAGCGCGTCCGGGTCGAGCACGTCGATGAACGACTTGAACAGACCGGAGTAGCTGGTCGAGAAGATCGGAGTCACGACGATCAGAGCATCCGCCGAGACGACGGTGTTGATCGCGGCCTCCAGGGCTGCAGGCGCGAATCCAGTCAGCAGATTGTTCATGATGTCGTGCGCGAGGTCGCGCAGTTCGATCACATCCACGGATGCCTGGATCTCACGTTCAGCGAGGGCACCGACCGTGCTCGCCGTGAGACGGTCAGCGAGCATCCGCGTCGAGGAGGGATTAGAGAGCCCCGCCGAGACGACGGCGATACGACGTGTGCTCATGATCAAGCCCCCTGTCGGGTCGCTGCAGCACCGAATGCCGAGCCGGCGCGGGGCGGGGTGTCCTGGTAGGGGCCGCCGACGGTGAGGTTGTCGCCGCGGTTCATGCCGGGACGGGCTTCGCGGGCCGGCCCGTCACCGTACACGGCCTTGACGCGCGCGGCGTGGGTCGGGGCATCCGGAACAGAGGCCGGACGGTTCTTCGCCAGCTCCTTGCGGAGCACCGGAACCACCTCGCCACCCAAAATGTCGAGCTGCTCGAGCACCGTCTTCAGCGGCAGACCTGCGTGATCGACGAGGAACAGCTGACGCTGGAAGTCGCCATAGAAGTCACGCATGCCGGCGTAACGGTCGATGACCTGCTGTGGAGAGCCGACCGTGAGCGGGGTCATCTCAGAGAAATCCTCCATCGACGGACCGTGACCGTAGACGGGGGCGTTGTCGAAGTAGGGACGGAAGGCATTGACGGCGTCCTGAGACTTGGCGGCCATGAAGACCTGCCCGCCGATGCCGACGATCGCCTGCTCAGGTGCGCCGTGGCCGTAGTGCGCGTAGCGCTGACGGTACAGCTCGATCAGGCGCTGGTAGTGCTCCTTGGGCCAGAAGATGTTGTTCGCGAAGAAGCCGTCACCGTAGTAGGCGGCCTGCTCCGCGATCTCGGGGGTGCGAATGGATCCGTGCCAGACGAACGGCGATACCCCGTCGAGCGGGCGCGGAGTCGAGGTGAAGCCCTGCAGCGGAGTGCGGAACTTTCCTTCCCAATCGACCACGTCGTTGTCCCACAGCTGACGCAGGAGAGCGTAGTTCTCGATCGCGAGAGGCAGGCCCTGACGGATGTCCTGACCGAACCAGGGGTACACGGGACCCGTGTTTCCACGGCCGAGCATGAGGTCGGTGCGCCCCTCGGCGAGGTGCTGCAGCATCGCGTAGTCCTCAGCGATCTTGACCGGGTCGTTCGTGGTGATGAGCGTGGTCGAGGTCGAGAGGATGATGCGCTCGGTCTGCGCGGCGATGTAGGCGAGCGTCGTGGTGGGGCTCGACGACCAGAAGGGCGGGTTGTGGTGCTCACCGATGGCCATCACGTCCAGGCCGACTTCTTCTGCGTGCTTCGCGATCGTGACGGTCGCCTGGATGCGCTCCCGCTCGCTCGGAGTGATGCCGGTCGTCGGGTCCTGCGTGATGTCGCTGACCGTCATGATGCCGAACTGCATGCCTGCGGTTTCTGTGATCTCGCTCATTGTGTGTGCTCCACTCACGGATGCCTCGGCATCCAGTTCTATGCAAATGAATGTAATTGATGGAACGCAGTCAGGGCAACATTATTCCCGCCCCGTACGCTGAATCTGTGAGCACGTCAGAACCACCCGTGAGCCCCACGACCGCGGCGCCCGCATCCGCCCGCCCGAAACGTCGCGTGCCGTTCTGGGACAACGCCCGATTCGCCTGCATCACACTGGTCGTCCTCGGGCATGCCGTCCAGCGCATGACCTACGACTCGGAGATCGCACTCGCGCTCTACCTGACGATCTACGCATTCCACATGCCCGCCTTCGCACTCATCTCGGGCTACTTCTCCAAGGCGGGGACCCCGACGAAGACGCAGATGGCTCGCGTCATCACCGACATCCTCGTCCCCTACGTGATCTTCGAGCTCCTCTGGACCCTCACCCAGTGGCTCGTCGAAGGACAGGCAGACCCGAACCTCACCCAACCGTCATGGACGCTCTGGTTCCTCCTCGCACTGGGCATCTTCCGTCTCGCGCTGCCCTACCTCGCCCTGCTGCGATGGCCGCTGCTGTGGGCAGGGCTCATCTCGGTCGGAGTCGGCTACCTGCCCAACGTCGACAGCACCTTCTCCCTGTCGCGCACGCTCGGACTGCTGTTCTTCTTCACCCTGGGATGGTGGGCGCGTGATCGCGACATCGTGATGCGGATGCGACTGCTGGAATCCCGCCCCTGGTGGCTGCGCACCAGCGCTGTCGTCGTGCTCGGCGCGACGGGGTGGGCGGCATGGAATTGGTTGTCGATCTGGGAGTCCATCGACCTGCGCCACTGGCTCTTCTACGATTCCTCCTACGTCGATCTCGGCGGCACCCAGTGGTGGGCAGGCGGCGTGCGGATCATCCTCATCATCGTGGCGCTTCTGCTCAGTGTGGCATTCTTCGCACTCGTCCCGCGCGGCACGCACTGGTGGACCCGCTTCGGCCAGTACACGATGTACGTCTACCTGCTGCACTCCTTCGTGCTGTACCCGTTCCGCGAATCGGGGGCCCTCCGCGGACTCGATCCGACCTGGCTCTGGTTGCCGCTTGTCACGGCGCTCTCCGTCGCGATCGCCCTCGCTCTCGCAACCTCACCGGTGCGCCGCGTCTTCCGCCCCCTCGTCGAACCGCGTCCGGCATGGTTGTTCGCGGACCCGGCACTCGCGGCGAAAGAGCGCCGCCGCAACGATCCGACCGGGTCCCGGCGTCCTAAGTAGGCGATCGAGCATCGGCTCCACCTCCTCGTGGCGGCTCCGCGACGTTTTGTTTCAGCACCCGTATACGCCCGCAACTCTGCGATCTAGTCTCGGGAAATGACCTCGCTGACCCTCCCCATCCTCGACCTGTCCCAGCTCTCGGCGGGACCCGAGGCCGCGGCACGTTTCCGCGCCGACCTCCGTGCTGCGACACATGATGTCGGCTTCTTCTATCTCACCGGTACGGGGGTGACCGCCGAACTCGAGAGCCGTCTGCACCAGGCCGCGCTCGACTTCTTCGCCCTCCCCCTGGAGGAGAAGCTCTCGGTTGAGAACGTGCGCAGCCCGCATTTCCGCGGCTACACGCGCATCGGCGGCGAGCGCACGCAGGGCGAAGTGGACTGGCGCGAGCAGATCGACATCGGCCCGGAGCGCGACGCGGTCGCGGGCGGTCCCGCCTTCCACCGACTCATCGGACCCAACCTGTGGCCGGCGGCGCAGCCCGAACTGCGCGAAGTGGTGGCGGAGTGGCACGCGCAGCTCAGCGAGGTGTCCCGCACATTGCTGCGCGCGTGGGCAGTCGCGCTCGGTGCACCGGAGACCTACTTCGACGAGAACTTCGGAGAGCCTTCGACGCTCATCAAGATCGTCCGCTACCCCGGAACGCACGAGCCCGCGCCGCAGCAGGGGGTCGGCGCGCACAAGGACTCCGGGGTCCTGACTCTGCTGTGGGTCGAGCCGGGCAAGGGCGGACTGCAGGTCGAGCGAGACGGCCAGTGGGTGGACGCTCCTCCGGTGGACGGCGCCTTCGTCGTGAACATCGGAGAGCTGCTCGAGTACGCCACGGGCGGCTACCTCAAGGCCACTAACCACCGCGTGATCTCACCTCAGGCGCCGAACGAGCGCATCTCGGTGCCATTCTTCTTCAACCCCGCGCTCGACAAGCGTCTCCCCCTCATCGATCTCCCTCCGGAGCTCGCCGCCGAAGCCCGCGGCGTCACCGCCGACCCGCGCAACCCGATCCACGCGCTCTACGGGGAGAACGCGCTGAAGTCGCGACTGCGCGCGCACCCGGATGTCGCCGCGATCCACCACCCGGATCTCGTAGCAGCTTCGGTCTAGTCGACCCGACGCTCGGCGTGCCCGAGGTCGACGATCTCCTGCAGCGCGCGCAGATGCCCCGCGAACGCAGATCGCCCCACCGCGGTTCCCCGCACCTGGGTGCGCAGGCGCCCGTTCACCATGCCCCGGTGCGCGAAGACGTACCCGGCCTCATGCAGGTGAGAGATCGCTTTGCTGAGCGCCGAGTCGTTCGCCTGGAGGATCTCTGCGAGGGTGCCGAACTCGAGTTCGAGATCCTCGCCGAGCGAGGCCATCAGTGAGAAGCGGAGCGGCGACGCGAAGTTGTCGTCCAGCAGGAGACGCGGATGCTGCCTCCCACCTCCACCCGGACGATCAGACATCTCGGCCCCGCAGAAATGCCGATCCCGTGAAGAGCAGAACGATCAGTGCCGCCCCTGTGATCGCCGCACTCGCCGGCACCTGCACACCGTGCACCCGCAGCAGGATGAACACGATGATGAGAAGGGACGAGATGCCGTAGCTCGTCCACTGCGGCCAGCGCCACAGCGCACCGAGCTCCGGCAGTCGGGCGCTGACCTGCCGGCCGATGACCCACGTGAGCACGGCGAGCATCGGGAGAAGCGCCCAGATCACGGCGGCGAGCACATCGCCCAGCGCGATGATCCCCAGAGTGGACGCGAGCAGCAGTCCCAGCGCGATCGTCGCGAACCGAGCCGATCGCGGCATGGCCACCGGCTCTCGTGGCTCTGCTCGTGTGCTCTGCCGAATCTCACTGATGGCCGCGGGCCCGAGGAGGAGAATGCAGAGCAGCCCGGGAGCCAGACGCATCCACAGCGGAAGTCCGCCCCACACCATCTGCAAAACCAGCGCCAGAAGGAAGGCGCCGACGACGATCGCCGCCCACCACGCGTAGCGACGCACGTCGCGTGCTCCCCGCGCCTGGAATCCGAAACTGGCACGCAGTTCAGCGCAGAACTGGATCCAGGGGAAGAACGCGACGAACAGCAGCATGACCGGCGTGCTTCCACCTGCAGCACCGAAGGCGAACATGAACACGGTCAGGTAGACCGCCAGCACGAGCGTCTCCCACAGGCGCAGCACTGCCATCCCCCGCCGATCCAGGTGGGCCTCGCGGCGGTGGGCGACGGCATCGGCCTCATCAAGGTACTGGCGAGCCAGATCAGCAGACGGCGGATCCAAAGGGGGCGCGCCCGAGATCGGCTTCTGCTCCACGTCTTCGCTCACTTTCCTTGAGGAAACTCCTTCTTCTTTCCTACCGGAAAGCAAGAACGCATAACAAGAGGAAACGACGAAGGCCGCCCCACACCGTGGGGCGGCCTTCGGAAGAAGTGCGATTGAACGCTGGGTTGCTCAGCGGCGAAGACCCAGGCGCTCGATCAGCGAGCGGTAACGCTCGATGTCGACAGCCTGGAGGTAGCCGAGCAGACGGCGGCGCTGACCGACCATCAGGAACAGACCACGACGCGAGTGGTGGTCGTGCTTGTGGTCCTTCAGGTGCTCAGTGAGGTCCTTGATGCGCTGCGTCAGCATCGCAACCTGCACCTCGGGGGATCCGGTGTCACCGGGGTGCGTCGCGTACTCTTCGATGATCGCCTTCTTGACATCGTTCTCAAGTGCCATGAATGGGATCCCCTTTCTCTAACTGCGCGGCGCCCGTCACCGAATGTGCGAGCTCTCTTTATCCGCGGCCGATCAAACGGCAACCTGAACAGTCTACCAGGCGGCAGCCCCGCAGAGAACCACCGCGACGCCAGGCCTTCGGCCCGGGGGTAGCCTCGATGAGTGCCACCTTCCCGACGCGGTCATCTGATCGACCTGCGCCCTCTTCGCGAGAGCCCCGCCTTCGCCCGCATGTGGATCGGCTCGACACTGAGCGGCCTCGGCGGACAGCTCACGATCGTCACCGTGATGCTCCATGTCTTCGACCTGACGGCGAGCACCTTCGCTGTCGCGATGATCGCTGTCGCAGGCCTCGTGCCGATGATCCTCGCCGGCCTGTACGGCGGGATGCTCGCCGACGCCTTCGACCGTCGCCGGGTCGCCCTGATCGCGGCGACCGTCAGCTTCGCCTCGACCGCCATGCTCGCCGCCCTCACGTGGACGGGCGCGGAGACGATCTGGTGGCTCTACGGGCTCAGCATGGTGAACGCCGCGGCCAGCTCGGTCGGGCTCGCCACGCGCACTGCGATCGTGCCGCGTCTCATTCCGAGAGAGCTGCTCGCTGCCGCATCCGCTCTCAACGGCGTCTCCATGGGGATGAGTGTCATGGTCGGCCCCGCGCTCGCCGGGCTGCTGGTCGCGCTCACCGGGTTCGGCTGGACCTACACGATCGATGTGTTCCTGATGCTCTCGATGTTCCTCGGGCTCTGGACGCTGCCGAAGCTCCTCCCCGAAGGCACCGTCGTGCGACCCGGTCTCGCGTCCCTCGTCGACGGCTGGCACTTCCTGCGAAAGTCGGTGAACATCCGTACGCAGTACCTGCTCGACATCACCGCGATGACCTTCGGCAACCCGCTCGCCCTCTTCCCCGCGCTGGGTACCGTCCTCCTCGGCGGCGGCGCGCTGACCACGGGTCTGCTCACCGCATCGGTCGCGGCGGGCACCTTCCTGTCCAGCCTGTTCTCGGGGCGCATCGTGCACTACCGCTGGCACGGCCGCGGCATCGAACGCGCTGTGCAGGCCTACGGCGGCGCGATCGCACTGTTCGGCATCGTGCTGCTCGCCGGCGTCTTCCTCCCCGGCGCGACGGAGCAGTCGCCCAACGTTCCCCTGCTGATCGCCGCATGCGTCGCGCTCGCGCTCTCCGGAGCGACCGACAACATCTCGTCGATCTTCCGCATGACCATGATGCAGGCCGCCGTTCCCGACACCATGCGCGGGCGACTGCAGGGCATCTTCGTCGTCGTCGTCGCCGGCGGCCCGCGTCTTGGCGCCCTCTACGTCGGGGCGCTGGCTACCGTGGGCGCCCTCTGGTTTCCCCCGCTGCTCGGTGGAATCCTCGTCATCGTCATCGCGACGTGGATCGCGCGCTTGACACCCGGCTTCCGCACATACGACGCCGAGAACCCGACCGCATGAAGCAACGAACCCCGCCCCTTTCCAGGGACGGGGTTCGCGAGTGACGTCAGGTCAGCCGACGGCGACCAGGTCGATGATGAAGATGAGGGTCTTGCCGGAGAGGAAGTGACCGCCGCCGGCCGGGCCGTAGGCCAGGTGCGGAGGGATGACCAGCTCACGGCGTCCGCCGGTCTTCATGCCGGGGATGCCCTCCTGCCAGCCCTGGATCAGGCCGCGCAGCGGGAACTGGATGGTCTCGCCACGGCCCCACGAAGAGTCGAACTCCTCGCCGGACTCGAACTCGACACCGGCGTAGTGCACGGTCACGGTGTCGCCGGGCTTTGCCTCATCGCCGGTGCCGACGATGATGTCGCGGATCACGAGCTCGGTGGGAGCGGGTCCGGTGGGAGCGTCGAATTCGGGCTTGGTGCGATCAGTCATGCATCCATCCAACCGCGATCCCACTCCCCCGGTCAACGCCACCGCACCTGCCGAGAGCGAACACTCAGGGTCAGTCCCGCTCGGCGACGTCGCGCGACAGCCGCTGGGACACCCACACCGGGATGAAGGAGGCGAGGATGACGACAGTGGCGACGACATTGACGACGTTGGCCTCGTTCGGCCGCGCCATCTGGTTCATGATCCACAGCGGCAGCGTGTCGACGCCAGGCGGCGCCGTGAAGATCGTCACGTACACCTCGTCGAAACTGAGCGCGAAAGCCAGGATGCCGCCGGCGATGAAGGCGCTGCGGAACTGCGGGAAGGTGACGAGCCGAAAGGTCTGCCACGGTGTCGCCCCCAGGTCCTTCGAGGCCTCTTCGATGCCGGGGTTCAGACGCCGAAGTCGCGCCAGAACGTTGTTGAACACCATCACGATGCAGAACGTGCCGTGCGCGATGATCATGCCGAAGAACCCGACGTTGATCCCGATCGGTTCAAGGATCTGGTTGTAGGTGTTGTTCAGCGCGACGCCGGTCACGATGCCGGGAAGGGCGATCGGCAGGACGACGAGCAGGTTGACCGCGCGCTGTCCGAAGAACGAGTAGCGCTGCAGCGCGAAAGCGACCAGGGTTCCCAGAATCAGGGCGATCAGGGTGGCCCCCGCCGCCACGAGCAGCGAGTTAAGGATCGCATCCTTGATGGGCTGGCTCGTGAACGCCTTGCCCCACCACTCCAGCGAGAATTCCGCCACCGGCCAGCTCACGATTCGCGCGGCGTTGAAGGAGTTCAGCACGACGAGCATGAGCGGCACGTACATGAACGCGAGGATCACGGCGACGATCGCGCCGAGCACGATCTTCGAGGCGAGAGAGAGTCTCAGCATCGGGACCTCACATCCTTTCCAGAGCGCCGGTGCGCTGCACGCCCACCAGGTAGATGACGACGAACACGATCGGCACGAGCGAGAACGCGGCCGCGAGCGGCGGGTTCAGGTTGATGTTGGAGGCGATGATGCTTCCGATCATCTGCGTCGACCCGCCCACGAACTTCGCCACCAGGTAGTCGCCGAGGCTCAGCGAGAAGGTGAACACCGAACCGGCGATGATCGCGGGCCTGATGAGCGGAAGGACGACTGTCCGGATGGTGCGCCAGGACCCTGCCCCCAGGTCGGCCGATGCATCGAAGAGGTTGGGTGGGAGCTGGCGGATGGCGGTATACACGGGCACGGCCATGTACGGCAGCCAGAGATAGGTGAGAGTGATCACGACCGTGATGACGCTGAACCCGGGGCCGTGTCCTCCGAACGGACCGACGACTGCGTTGAAGAAGCCGTCCTCGGTGAAGGTGATGCGCATCGCGAGCACCTTGACGAGGTATCCCGCCCAGAGAGGAAGGGTGATGGATGCCGCAAGGATGCCCCGCAGCCAGGGCGAGGCGACCTTCGCCATGAAGATGCCGAGCGGCACCGAGATCAGCATGCTCAGCAGCGTCACGGCGAGCGCGATGCCGAGGGTGCGCAGCGCGGTCGAGAGGTAGCTCGGGTTGTTGATGAGCTGCGCGAAGTTGTCCAGGGTGAAACCGGGCTTCACCTTGGAGGTGAACGGGTCCGTCACCCAGAAGGCGGTGACCAGCAGCATCACCAGCGAGAAGATGTAGATGCCGATGAGCCAGGCCATGGGCAGGGCGAGGAGTCCTGCGATCCGTGCGCGCCGTTGCATGAGCGGTCCTGTCGTTCGTTCCGTCGTCGGAAGAGGGGTGGGGCGGGTGGGCCCGTGAAAGGCCCACCCGCGGCGGGTCAGTTCTTGACGGTGACCCAGGCGTCGGTCCACTGCTGGAAGTTGGTGCACTTCACATCCGTGCGACCGTCGATGCACTGCTCGATCGGCGTCGTCCAGAACCAGACCTTCTTGAAGTAGTCCTCGTTCGTGGCGTTGTAGTAGTCGCAGTGCGCCTTGGCTTCATCGCTCATGTCGCAGAACGCGGCGTTCGCGGGCGCCATACCGAAGTTCATGGCGATCGCGCCGTTGACCTTCGGCGACGAGGCGTAGTCCATCCACGCGTAGGCGCAGTTCGGGTTCTTCGATTCTGTCGCGAGCATCCAGGCGTCCGACCATCCGGTCGACCCTTCTTCGGGGAGCACGCTCTTGAACTTCTCGTTCTCGGTGAGCTTGCGCAGCACCTCCCAGGAGGTGCCCGCGACCGTCGTGCCACCCGCGAAGGACGTGATCTGCGCAGCCGGGTCGGACCAGTACTCGGAGACGATGTCGTTCTGCTGCTTCAGCAGGTCGACCGCCGCAGCGAGCTGCTTCTCATCCAGTGCGTAGGGGTTGGTGATCCCGAGGTCGGGTTCGTGGGCCATCAGGTAGACGGCGGCGTCCGCGATGTAGATCGGTGCGTCGTACGCGATGATCTTGCCGGCGTACGGGCTGTCGGCCTCCCAGGCGATGTCCCAGCTCGTGGGCTCCTCGGTGACGACCTCGCTGTTGTACTGGAGGATGTTCGCGCCGCGGCCGATCGGGATGCCATAGGACTTTCCATTGATCGTGTCGTAGAGCTGGCCCTTCATGCCCTCCACGATGTCGTCGCCGAAGTTCGGGATCAGATCCAGCGTGAGCGGCTGCACATCACCGCCGGCGATGAGGCGAAGGCTCGCGTCACCGGATGCCGAGACGAGGTCGTAGTCGCCGGTGCGCATGAGCTGCACCATCTCGTCACTCGTGCCCGCGACGCGGCGGTTCACGACGCAGCCGGTGTCCTTCTCGAACGCTTCGGTCCAGGCGTCCTCGACGAAGCCCGACCAGGCGACGATGTTGACTTCACTCTCGAAGTCGCCCATCTTCTCGTGAGCAGGTACATCCGGGACGTCGATCTGGAGTCCCCCGGCACTGCCGGAATCCGTGTCGCCGGCGGCACAGCCGGTGAGGACGAGGGCGAACGCGGCGGTCGCCGCCGCACCCATCAGTAGTTTCTTACGCATGATCGCTCCTTTGTGATCTGGTCTGTCGTGCTGTGGTGCCCGCAGGGACGGGCGGTCAGGGCAGCAGGGCCGCGTGATCCGCGGTCCAAACGACCCGTACGTGGTCCCCTCGCCCGAAAGCGGCTTCGGCCGAGGGGTGGTGTGCGTTCGGCTGCTCGGCGATGATCTGCACGCCGGCATCCGTCTCGACGAGGTAGCGGGTCGCCGGCCCCGTGTAGACGAGCTCGGCGATCGTGCCTGCCAATGCCACGTCACCGTCGGCGAGCGCCGCGTCCGGTGCGGCCAGACGCACCCGCTCCGGGCGCACGCTCATGACCTGTCGGGCGCCGGTGAGCGTCTCGGCCAGGTCGGACTCGATGAGGTTGGAGAGCCCGAGGAACTTTGCGACGAACTCCGTCTGGGGGTACTCGTACACCTCGCGGGCAGAGCCAACCTGCTCGATGCGCCCGTTATTGAACACAGCCACCCGGTCGCTCAGGGTGAGCGCTTCCTCCTGGTCGTGGGTGACGAAGATGAACGTGATGCCGACTTCGCGTTGAATCTGCTTGAGCTCGATCTGCATCTGCTCGCGCAGCTGCTTGTCGAGTGCGCCGAGCGGCTCGTCGAGCAGCAGGACCTGCGGGCGCAGGATGAGTGCGCGTGCCAGAGCGATGCGCTGGCGCTGCCCGCCGGAGAGCTGGTGCGGCAGTCGGGATGCGACATGGTCGAGGCGCACCTGCCGCAGAGCCGTCTCGACGCGCTCGATCCGCGCGGCCTTGCTCTCGCCACGCACTCGCAGCCCGTAGCCGACGTTGTCGGCGATCGTCATGTGCGGGAACAGGGCGTAGTCCTGGAAGACGGTGTTGACGGGGCGTGCGTTCGGGGGCGTGCGCGTGACATCTGCACCGGAGAGACGGATGCTGCCGCTCGTTGCGTCTTCGAAGCCCGCGATCATGCGGAGAACGGTCGTCTTGCCGGATCCGGAGGGCCCGAGCATCGAGAGGAACTCCCCCGGCGCGACGGCGAGATCGAGATCGCGCACGGCAGTGAACTCGCCGAACGACTTGGTGACGCCTTCCAGCACGACAGCACCGGGCTGAGAAGCGAGGTCGCCGTCAAGGCTGTGCGCGGCGCCCATCGGGCGGGGTGCGGCGGGGGCCGATGCAGTCATCGTGTGCTCCAGGATCATCGTCGAACGCGGTTGCGAAGATAAACATATAAACACATATGAAATAGTTCAAGTATCATTTCGATCACGCCTCCCCGGATGATGAAAGAATCGTGGCCATGGAATCGCTGACGCCGACGTCGCACGCCGCTGAACCCCCTGTTCAGCGACCGACGACCGTCGCGGACGCAGCGGTCGGCGCCCATCGCCTCCAGGGCGCACTGTTCCAGCCAATCGGAGACGAGGGCCGCGCCGAGCTCGTCGAGCGCCGAATCGTCGACGCGATCACCCGCGGCCACCTGCGTGCCGGTGAGCGCCTCCCCACCGAGTCAGACCTTGCCCGCAGCCTCGGCGTCGCGCCCGTCACCGTCCGCGAAGCGCTGCTCGCGGTGCGCGGGCGAGGGCTCCTGGTCACTCGGCGCGGACGCAAAGGCGGCAGCTTCGTCGCCGAACATGCCGACCCCCTGCAGTTCGCCCGCGAAGCGCTCAAGAACTCCTCCCGCCTCGCCCTGCGCGACCTCGGTGCGCACTACGCCGCGATCACCGGAGCGTGCATGCGGCTGGCGGCTCGTCGCGCAGACAGCACCGAAGTGCAGCTCATTCGACAGCACCTCGCCCGACTTCCCGAGCTCGCGTCGGATCAGCAGCGCCGGCTCCTCGATGACACCCAGCTCGAACTCGTCGCGCTCAGTCAGTCCGCACGACTCACCCGCGAGCAGATGAAGCTGCAGGCGGAATTCTCGCCGTTCCTTGGGCTCTGCGCAGATGCAGGATTCGATGCCGCCGCGCAGGGAGTGGCGCTGCGCGCGGTGATCGACGCCGTCGACGCCGGCGATGTCGACGCCGCGAGCCGCGCGTCCGAAGCACTCGTTCGCGCGGCCGTGGACGCCCTCATCGCGGTGCAGAGCTCGACCCCATGATTCTCAGCATTCCCCACGCTCCAAAGGAGGACGTGATGCTCACACCAACGCAGGACACCCTCGAGTCCGCTGCGCACCTCGTACGCGAGTACTTCCTCGAGCCGATCCGCACCCTCGAAGGATGGGTCGGCGCGCTTGCAGAAGAACTCGAGAAGACACGCGCCACCGGTGCTCTCACCCGTGCCAAGCTCGACACGATCGTCGAGCCGCATGCGATCCGCACGCTCGCCCTGCCGTCCGCCCCGGTGTACGGCGCGGGGTTCATCGCGGCGATCGACCTTCTCTCCGACGCACGCAACTACCTCGCATGGTGGCAGGGCGCCGACCAGCGTCAGCTTGTACTCGCCTCGCAGTCCGTGAACAAGGAGCACATCGACTACAGCGAACTCGAGTGGTACCGCGTTCCGCTGGCCACGGGGCTCCCCCATGTCGCCGGACCTTACGTCGACTACCTGTGCAGTGACGAGTACACCATCACGGTGGCAGTCCCCGTGCGGATCGGCACCGAGTTCGCCGGCGTGGCCGGCCTTGACCTTCTCATCGACGCCGTGGAGCGGGACCTCGTGCCACGGCTGCGCGCTCTCGGCGCCGAGGTCACACTCGTCAACGGCGTCGGACGCGTCATCGTGTCCACCGACCCCCAGTGGGCCACCGGAGATTCCGTACGCGGCAGTCGTCTGGCCGAACTCCCCCGCCAGCCGTGCGCCGACGTCGCCCTCGATGTGATCGTCGACGCCTGAACGCGACATTTCGGTCGACCCCTTGACACGATCACGTGCCCGGGTGATCCTGGTGTCAGATCAACTCAGCGCCCGGTAGACACGCAGGCATCGCCGCGGCACCGGGCGCTGAGTCTTTCCGAAGCAGTCGTCGCCGGAGCTCAATAGGCGAGCAGCGCCGCTCTCGTCGCGCTGGCCCGCTGCAGCAGGATCTGCTCGTCATGTGCGGCGAGAGCGTCGCGACCCGTGATCGCCCGCTGACGCACCGCGGCGAGCGCCGTGGCATCCGCGATGAACGACCGCATGAGCGGCCGACGGTCCTCGCGAAGCGTCTGCGCCCACGCCAGGCCCGACTTCCGCCCTGCTCGGGTGGCCAGCATCGTGACCTCCTCCGGCGTGAACCATCCCGCGGCGGCGTAGTCGCTGAGCCTGTCATAGGTGAGCCGGGCCTCTTCCCGTTTCAGCGCGATGACCGCGAAGATGAACGCGCCGAACAGGGGTACCTGAAGGGTCACGTAGAGGGCGAAGAAGTCGCCGAACAGCGCCGATCCGTTCCAGAAGGCATGCAGGACGATCGCACCGAGAAGCCCGACGAAGCCCGCGCTGGCGGCGGCCCCGACCGTCCCGTGCCGTCGGGCGGCCAAGCCGATCCCGTAGCCGGTGACGGCCGTGAACATGGCGTGGGCGAACGGCGAGAGCAGGCCTCGCATGAAGAACGTGGCCGTGAGATCGGCGCCACCGCCCTCGATCAGGCTGATGGCGAAGTACTGGATGTTCTCCGTGAACGCGAACCCGGCGCCCACGAGCGCCCCGTAGACGACGCCGTCGACCGGTCCGTCGAACGTGCGTCGAGCGACGAGGAAGATCAGGAGCACTCCCAGTCCTTTGGCCAGCTCTTCGACGACCGGGGCCTGGATGACGGTCGACGCGATCTCACGCAGCTCGCCGCGCCCGAACACCTCGGTGAGGGCGAGGTCGACGAGCAAGGTGATGCCGACGGCGGCGATCGCACCCCAGGCGAGCGCGAAGGTCACGACAGCCTTGGGCTCAGGTTCCCAGCGGTCGATGAGACGCACACCGAACAGCACGATCGCGAGCGGGACCAGCGCCAGAACCAGCCCCACTCCGGAAGCGACACCGCCGAGGAAGGTCAGAAAGTAGCCCACGAGGGCGAGCATCGCGAATGCCAGGACACCGAACAGCCAGATCGATACTCCGCGTCCGCGCCCGGCGACCTTCGGCAGCGTGGAGATGTGCGGGGTGGGCGGAGCCACAGGTGCCGGCGGTGCGTAACGCGTCGGCTGCGCCAACGGAGAGGCGAACGATGTCTCCGTACCCGAGAGTGGCGATGACGGAGGCGGCGGCAAGGTCATGCTGTCGAGCGTAGCGGGCGCCCTCACCTGCACGTTCATCCGATCAATAGTTTCAGAATCAGCGTGGCAGAGATCAGCGCGGTGTCGGAGGGCCCGCGAACGGAAGGAGACGACTACCGTGGAATCATGCGATTTGCTCACCTGGTTCGCGCCGACCTTCCGGAGCCGGCCCTGGCCGTCCTCGACGGATCACAGGCGATCCTCGTCTCCACCCTCTATCCCGATGCTCCGGCGACGCTGCAAGAGCTCATCGCCGGCGGCTCCGCTGCCCTCGACGCCGTGCGGGCCGCGATCGCGGACGGTGCAGCCGTCGTTCACGAGCTGACGGATTTCACCTTCGCCTCTGCGGTGCTCGCGCCGCCCGCAGTGCTCGCCGTCGGTCTCAACTACGCCGCACACTCCAGCGAGCTCGGGCTGAAGACGGATGCCGCCCCGACGGTGTTCACACTGTGGCCGAACTCTCTCACCGGGCACGGACAGACGACCTCCTGGCCACGTTCCCTCAGCGAGTCGGTCGACTACGAGGCAGAACTCGGTGTGCTGATCGGCACCGCCGCGAAAGACGTGTCCGAAGAGGACGCTCTCGACCACGTGTGGGGCTACACGGTCGTCAACGACATCACCGCCCGCGACATCCAGTTCGCCGAGGCGCAGTGGTCGCGCTGCAAATCTTTCGACGGGTTCACCCCGACCGGCCCCGTCGTCGTCACGGCTGACGAGATCGCCGACCCGCAGGACCTGCACATCTGGACCAACGTCGACGGCCACATGGTGCAGGACGCGTCGACGAATCAGATGGTGCGCTCAGTGCGCACCCTCATCGCGCACCTGTCGCAGTCCCTCACACTTCTTCCCGGCACGCTGATCTCCACGGGCAGCCCGGGGGGCGCCGGATACTCCCGCGACCCGCAGATCTTCCTCCGCGACCGCTCGACCGTCACTGTCGGAATCGATGGAATCGGAGAACTGACCACGCACTGCCGCATCCTCGGCTGAGGGCGACAACAAGAAGGGGGCTCGGATGCTGCGCAGCATCCGAGCCCCCTTCGCGTCGGAGAACTACTCGATGATGTCTTCGGCAGCGATGACCGGGATCGCCGCCGTGATCGTCTCCAGGCCCGAGAGACGCGCGGGGGCGAGCTGCTTCGTGACCTCTTCACGCGACATGAGCCCCGCCTCGACGACGAGGTCGGCGACGTTGCGGTTCGTCAGCAGCGCCGTCTTCGCGAGAGCCGCCGACGCCGCGTAGCCGATGAACGGCGTGAGCGCCGTGATGACGCCGACGGAGGATCCGACCATCGCGCCCAGGCGATCGCGGTTCGCCGTGATCCCGTCGACGCAGTTCACTCGGAGCGTCCACATCGCCTGGCGCATCCAGGTGATCGACTGGAAGATCGAGTGCGCGATGACCGGCTCGAAGGCGTTGAGCTGCAGCTGCCCGGCTTCGACCGCCATCGTCACGGTCATGTCGGAACCGACCACCGCGAAGGCGACCTGATTGACGACCTCCGGGATCACCGGGTTGACCTTGCCGGGCATGATGCTGGACCCCGCCTGCATGGCAGGCAGGTTGATCTCTCCGAGCCCTGCCTGCGGACCCGATGACAGCAGCCGCAGGTCGTTGCAGATCTTCGAGAGCTTGATCGCATTGCGCTTGAGTGACGATGAGAACGACATGAACGAGCCGGTGTCGCTCGTGGACTCCACCAGGTCGGTCGCCGTCTGCAGGTCGAGACCGGAGATCTCGCGCAGGTGACGAAGCACAGCACGCGAGTAGTTCGGGTGCGTCGTGATGCCGGTGCCGATCGCGGTGGCGCCCATGTTGATCTCGAACATGAGCGAGGCGTTCTCGGTGAGACGGCTGTAGTCCTCGCCGAGCGTCGTCGCGAAGCCGTGGAACTCCTGGCCCAGAGTCATCGGCACGGCATCCTGCAGCTGCGTGCGCCCGACCTTCAGGATGTCGTGGAACTCGCGGGACTTGCCGAGGAACGACAGACGCAGAAGATCGAGCTCTTCGAGCAGCTCACGCAGAGTCAGCGAGAGTCCGATCTTGATCGCCGTCGGGTAGACGTCGTTCGTGGACTGGCTGCGGTTGGTGTGATCGATCGGCGAGAGGAAGCCGTAGTCGCCCTTCTCGCGTCCGGCGAGCTCGAGCGCGACGTTGGTGATGACCTCGTTCGCGTTCATGTTCGTCGATGTGCCGGCGCCACCCTGGATCACGCCGACGACGAACTGGTCGTGGAACTCCCCATCGATGACCTTCTGCGCGGCGCGGTCGATCAGATCGGCACGCTCGGCGTCGAGCACGCCGATCTCCTTGTTCGCACGGGCGCTGGCCTGCTTCACCATCGCGAGAGCGCGAATCAGATCCGGGTACACCGAGATCGGTCGCTTCGTGATCGGGAAGTTCGCGGCGGCGCGGGCGGTGTGCACACCCCAATACGCATCGGCGGGGATTTCCATGCTGCCGATCGAATCGGTCTCTGTACGAGTCAGGGCAGGCGCATCAATGGCCATGTCACATCCTTGTGGGTCGTGGCGGGTAGAAGGAGGGGGATGCCACCAGTCTAGGCCGCTCAGCGCCCGGGTTTTCGAGAGAACGCTTCCAGCCGTTCGTCGGGGGACAGTTCGGCCATCCGCGCGAGCCACTCCGCGGAGAAGTACGACCCCGTGTCGGCCTGCGCCACCGGTACGACGCTGTGCGTGATCCCCTCGGGCCGAACATGCACGAGCTGAAAGGCCTGCGCGGCATCCATGCCGTTGACGTCCGCTGCCGGCCGGGCCAGGTTCATCGTGTAACAGGTGGCGGATGCGACGCTCACCGGGATGCCCGCGAATGTGCCGTGGGCGGAATAGTGGAGGTGGCCGGCGAGGATGCCGCGCACATCACTGCCGCGGAGAACTGCGGCGAGTTCGTCCTGATGACGCAACTCGAGAATGTCGAAGAACGAGACGTGACTCGGCAAGGGCGGATGGTGCATGGCCAGGAGGGTCCCGTGTGGTGCGGGAGTGCGCAGCTCCGCGGCCAACCACGCCAGCTGATCCTCCCCGAGGTCACCGTGGTGCCACCCGGGGACACTCGTGTCGAGCGCGATGATCCGCAGGCCGTCGAGGTCCCACACGCCCGTGACCGGTTCCTCGGTAGGCGGCAGGTCGAGAAGATGCTCACGCAACGCCGGGCGCTCATCATGGTTTCCCGCCACCCAGATGAGCGGGGCGCCGAGGTGAGCGGCGACCGGTTCCACAGCCGCGCGCAGTCGTCGATAGGCATCGGGCTCCCCCAGGTCGGCGAGATCGCCCGTGATGACGATCGCCGCCGGATGGGGGTGTACGGCGCGGATCGCGTCAAGCGTCTGCGCGAAGTTCTGCTCGACGTCGTAGCGCCCGCCCAGCTTGGCGCCCGACGCCAGAAAATGCGGATCGCTGACATGGATGATCACGTGCGAGGCGGGCTCATAGCGTCCGAACACGGGAACGTCGTCGCTTCCTGACATGCCCTCAGCCTATGCGGCTCGCACGACACTCACCCCTCACGCACGCGCACAAACTCCGAGAACATCACACCCGAGTCGAACACGGTGTTCTCCACCAGCGCGAAGCGCTCCGGCAGATAGGAGTGCGCCTCAAACAGCGGGATCCCCCGCCCGAACAGGACCGGATGCCGCTTGAGGATGAGCCGATCGACCTCCGGCGCGAGAGTGGCTGCCAGCGCTCCCCCTCCGCAGAGCCAGATCCCCGCTCCCTCTTCCTCCTTCAGCCCTCGCGCGACCTCGCGCGGGTCGCTCGCCGTCACCTCGAGCGAGTCCGCGTGCGCCGTGCGGGAACGCGAGAACACGATCTGACGCAGATGCCGGTACGGGCTGGGCACTCCGCCGACTGCATACGTGTTCCAGCCCATGAGGACGGTGTCGATGAGTTCACGCGTCTGCGACACCCCCTGGGCCTCCGCGAAGTCGGTGGGGAGCGTGTCGGCGAAACGTGCCATGAGCGGCGCCATGTGATCGCCCTCCATGAGGAAGGCGTCGTACTCCCCCTGGGGACCGGCGATGTAGCCGTCCAGGGTGACGGCGACGAAGTAGATGAGTTCCCGCATGCGCGCTCCAATCACGACATCTGTAGTGATCATGAATCTACAGCATCCGTAGTGGTTGCGCTAGGGTTCCCACATGGCGAAGAACGACACGAGACGACAGGCCATCGCGGACGCAGGGCTCGCCGTAATCGCACGCTCGGGCTCCCGAGGCCTCACCCACCGCGCGATCGACGCGGAAGCGGGCGTCCCCGCGGGTACCACATCGAACTACTTCCGCACCCGCGATGCACTGATCACCGGCCTCGTCGACCGGATCGGCGAACGCCTCGCCCCCACCGACGACGACCTGGCACGGCGCGCAACGGCAACACCCGACAGCATGCTGTTCGCCGACTACGTGCGCGACATCGTGCGGCGGCTGAGCGTCGAGCGCGACGTCACCCTCGCACTCTTCGAGCTCCGACTCGAAAGCACGCGACGCCCCGAGCTGGCAGCGGTGATCTCGGCATGGCAGCGCGCCGGATTCGACGCGGACGTCGCATTCAACGCCCAGGCCGGCCTACCCGGCGGGCGTTCCGAGATCGCCCTGTTCCACTATGCGATCGACGGCCTGCTTCTCGACCGTCTCACGACGCCGATCGACCCCGAGACATCGACGGATGAAATCGTCGACGCCCTCGTCCGCGGACTGATCCGCTGACGAGGGCGTCGATGACACTCGGCTCAGTGGCCGATGACGATGATGAGGATTCCGCCGATCACAGCCAGAGCACACAGAGCGAAGCAGCCGTAGGCGCCGATGAGGGCGAGGCGCTTCTGCCCCTCCGTGAGCGGGCTCTTACGAGCTGCCTTCGCGGCAGCCTTCTCCGCGCGACGCAGCTCCTTCGGCGTCACGACAGTGATCGCGTCCGTGAACTCCGCAGGGCTGACCACGGGGGCGTGTCCGCTGCGGACGAGCAGACGAAGACCGACCGCGTAGAACGTGACGATCGCGGCCGCACCGATGAGCGAGGCGATGAAGACCTGGAGGAAGGCCAGCCAGTTGATGACGACGTTCACTTCTCGGCCTCCTTCGTGGCTGCGCTGGGCGTCGCATCCGCTGTCGCGGGTGACTCCGCCGTCGCGGGCGGCTCCGCCTTCGTCTCGGCCTTCTCCTGCTTCTTGCGGGCAGCCTTCTTCTTGGCCTTCGCCTTCTCCCGCTCTTCTGCGCGGCGACGAGCCTCGGCCTTCGCGTGCTCGATGCGCAGCTGACGGTTCGTCGGCGGCGGGGTGTCCGGAAGCTCGACCACGTGGCCGGATTCGGCGACATCGCTCATCGCATTCGAGGACGTGACCATGTCTCGACGCGAACGCAGGTACAGACCCACGATGACGGTGAGCGCGATGACAGCGTCGATCACGATGCCGAGAGTGCCGAAGTGCTTCGCGATCAGCGCCGCGATCGCACCGACAGCACCGGCGGCAGGCAGCGTCAGCAGCCAGCCGACGCCGATGCGACCGGCGGTCCGCCAGCGCACCGTCGATCCACGACGCCCGAGGCCGGAGCCGATGACAGAACCAGAGGCGACCTGGGTGGTCGAGAGCGCGAAGCCCAGTGCGCTCGAGGCCAGGATCGTGGCCGACGTCGAGCTCTCAGCCGCGAAGCCCTGCGCGGGCTTGACCTCGGTGAGGCCCTTTCCGAGCGTGCGGATGATGCGCCACCCGCCGAGGTAGGTACCGAGAGCGATCGTGAACGCACACGCCGCGATGACCCAGAACTCGGGCTCGTGGTGTGCGTCCGACTGCCAGCCGACCGTGATGAGGGTGAGCGTGATGATGCCCATGGTCTTCTGCGCGTCGTTCGTTCCGTGCGCGAGAGCCACGAGCGAGGAGGTGAAGATCTGCCCCCAGCGGAAGCCGTCACGCCCATCGGGCTTGCCGTCGTAGCGACGGGTGACCGAGTAGGCGATCTTCGTCGCGATGAACGCGATGACGCCCGCCGTCAGAGGCGCGATGAGCGCAGGAAGGATGATCTTGGAGAGGACGACGCCGAAGTCGATGCCCATGCCGCCGACGCCGGCGAGCGTCGCACCGATCAGACCGCCGAACAGGGCGTGCGACGAGCTCGAGGGAAGGCCGAGAAGCCAGGTGAGCATGTTCCAGGTGATCGCACCGATCAGACCCGCGAAGATGATCGGCACGAAAACATCGGCCCCCATCTGGCGGATCGCATCTTCTCGCACGATGCCGCCGGAGACGGTCTTGGCGACCTCGGTGGAGAGGAAGGCTCCGACCAGGTTGAGGACGGCGGCGAGGAGGACGGCGACCTTGGGCTTGAGGGCACCGGTGGCGATAGGCGTGGCCATCGCGTTCGCGGTGTCGTGGAAGCCATTCGTGAAGTCGAAGAACAGTGCCAGTGCAATCACCAGCACGACGAGGAGGGCTGCGGTTTCCACCGTTTGCTTTCGTTGGGAGGGAAAGTGGGTGTGCCGACGGGATCGGCGTGACGAACGAAAAGTTCACCGTGGGTACAACATCCGTTAAGGAGCCCGGTAAATCCTCCCACTCGCCCCGGCGCGGGTCAACTTGGGTGGGCTAGCGTGGACGGGTGACTCCAGACGCTCCCGACACCGCTCTTTCCGCCCCTCGCGCCGACCGCCGAGACACCGTCCGCAGCCACCATGGTGACGACGTCATCGACGGTTACGAATGGCTTCGTGCCAAAGAAGATGCCGATGTCATCGCGCACCTCGAGGCGGAGAACGCCTACACCGATGCGCGCACGGCGCACCTCGCAGAGCTCCGCGAGACGCTGTTCGGAGAGATCAAGTCGCGCGTCAAGGAGAGCGACCTTTCCGTTCCGACTCGACGCGGCGACTGGTGGTACTACGGCCGGACCGTCGAGGGCGCGCAGTACGGACTCCAGTGCCGCGCGCGGGTGACCGACGCGGATGACTGGACCCCACCCCTCCTCGACGCTGCGCAGCCGGTTCCCGGCGAGCAGGTGCTGCTCGACAGCAACGTCGAGGCCGAAGGCCACGAGTTCTTCTCGCTCGGCGCGTTCGATGTGTCGGATGACGCGACGCGACTGCTCTGGTCGACGGACGTCACCGGTGACGAGCGCTACACGGTACGTGTGCGCGATCTGGTCACCGGTGAGACGCTGAGCGACGAGATCGCGGATACCGCGGGCGCCTTTTTCACACCCGATGGCGAATCCGTCATCTACACGACCGTGGATGACGCCTGGCGTCCCGACACGCTCTGGCTGCACCGCCTCGGCACCCCGGTCGCAGATGATGTGAAGCTCTTCCACGAGCCCGACGAGCGCTTCTGGCTCGGTGCGGGGATCACCCGCAGCCGTCGGTACCTCGTGATCGGCGTCGGTTCCAACATCACCTCCGAGGACTACCTGGTCGACCTCGACGACCTCACGGCCCCGCCCCGTGTCGTGTGGCCGCGCCGCGAAGGTGTCGAATACTCGGTCGACCACACGGTCATCGACGGACGCGATGAACTGCTGGTCCTGCACAACGACGGCGCCCTGGACTTCGAGCTGGTGCGCGTGGCGGCCGACGCCCCGCAGGGTGAGCGGCACGTCGTGATCGCACACGAAGCAGGCCGCCGACTGGAAGACGTGGACTGCTTCCGTGACCACACGGTCGTCGAGTACCGCCGTGAGGGCATCAGCCGCGTGGCTCTGCTGAACCCCGCAGACGGCGCACTCGACGAACTGTCCTTCGACGAGCCGCTCTACTCCGCGGGCCTCGGCGGCAATCCGGAGTGGCACTCCCCCTTCCTGCGTCTCGGCTACTCGTCGTTCGTCACCCCCGGCACCGTCTACGACCTGGAGCTCGCGACCCGCACCCTGCATCTGCGCAAGCAGCAGCCGGTGCTGGGCGGCTACGACGCCGGCGACTACGACCAGGCCCGAGCCTGGGCGACGGCGGATGACGGCACACGCGTGCCGATCTCCCTGGTCTGGAAGCGCTCATACGGCGCCCCGGGCGACACACCCCGAGCACTCCACCTCTACGGCTACGGCTCGTACGAGCACTCGATCGACCCCGGTTTCTCCGTCGCCCGACTCTCCGAGCTGGACCGCGGTGTCATCTTCGCCGTCGCGCACGTCCGCGGCGGCGGCGAGATGGGACGCGGATGGTACGAATCGGGCAAGCTTCAGCACAAGAAGAACTCCTTCTCGGACTTCGTCGCGTGCGCACGGCACCTGGTCGACACCGGGGTGACCTCGCCGTCGCAGATGGTCGCGGAAGGCGGGAGCGCGGGTGGCCTCCTCATGGGTGCCGTCGCGAACCTCGCCCCGGAGCTGTTCGGCGGCATCCTGGCATCCGTTCCGTTCGTCGACGCACTGACCTCGATCCTCGACCCCTCGCTCCCTCTGACGGTCATCGAATGGGATGAGTGGGGCGACCCGCTGCACAATGCAGAGGTCTACGCGTACATGAAGTCGTACTCCCCGTACGAGAACGTCCGCGAAGATGTCACGTATCCCCCGATCCTCGCGGTCACCTCCCTCAACGACACCCGAGTGCTCTACGTCGAGCCGGCCAAGTGGGTCGCCCGGCTGCGCGAAGCCGGCGCTGAGGATGTGCTCTTCAAGTGCGAGATGGTCGCCGGGCACGGCGGCGTCAGTGGGCGATACAACGCGTGGCGCGAGCGCGCCTTCGAACAGGCGTGGATCCTCGACCGTCTCGGGCTCGCCGACGCCTGAGCCCTGGTACACGAATGCCCCGTCCGCTGCAGCGGACGGGGCATTCGTCGTCAGGACGGGGCTACTCAGCCGAAGAGTGCCGCCGCTTCGTCGTAACGGCTGCGCGGAACCGTGTTCAGCTCGATCAGAGCGTCTGCGAGCGGAACCCGGACGATCTCGGTTCCGCGCAGGGAGACCATCTCACCCCATGCTTGGTCGACGATGGCATCGGCGGCGTGCAACCCGAGTCGGGTCGCCAGCACACGGTCGAATCCGGAGGGCGAGCCGCCGCGCTGGATGTGTCCGAGGACGGTCGAGCGCGTCTCGATCCCCGTGATGCGCTCGATCTCGGGAGCCAGGATCTCGCTGATACCGCCGAGACGCGGACGGTTGAAGGCGTCGAGGCCCTTGTCGCTGTATGCCTCATCCATGCCGGAGAGGGTGAATCCCTCGGAGACGACGACGAGCGGCGCGCGTCCCCGTGCATTCGCGCTGGAGACGAGCTCGCAGATCTCTTCGATCGACATCGGCACCTCAGGGATGCAGATCGCGTGAGCGCCTGCGGCCATTCCGGCGTGCAGGGCGATCCAGCCCACGTGACGACCCATGACCTCGGCCACCATGCAGCGCTGGTGCGAGTCACCGGTCGTGCGCAGACGATCCATCGCGTCCGTCGCGATGTTCACCGCGGTGTCGAAGCCGAAGGAGTAGTCCGTCGCCTTGAGGTCGTTGTCGATCGTCTTCGGAACCCCGAGGACGTTGATGCCGTCGTTCGCAAGGCGGTTCGCGGCAGCGAGCGTGCCCTCACCGCCGATCGCGATGATCCCGTCGATGCCGTGATCCGCCAGCGTCTTGGCGATGTTCTCAGCGCCGCCCCGCTCACCCTCATAGGGATTGGTGCGGCTCGTGCCGAGGATGGTTCCGCCGACCTTGGAGAGCCCCTTCACCTCGTGGCGCGTGAGCGGGAAGAAATCACCTTCGACGACGCCACGCCATCCGTCGCGGATGCCGACGAACTCGAGGTCGTACGTTTCGGTGCCCTTGAGCACGACGCCGCGGATGACCGCGTTGAGGCCGGGGCAGTCGCCGCCGCTGGTGAGGATGCCGATCTTCATACTGCTGCCTTCACACGTTTCGGGAGGGGGTGGGAACGAAGGCGACGCTGCCTCTCCTCGACCATAGCGGCGCGAGGGCGTTCGGCGCCATTCGACAGTGCCGAAAAACCGGATTCTTTACAGTCCCCTCGGGCAGATTCGCCGTTTTTGCACGACGCCCCGCCCTTCGCACTGCGATCGGTGCGAAGAACGGGGATTCTTTACGCGTCTGCGCCGAGCGCCTGACGAAGCAGGTGCATGAGAGCCGCAAGCTGCACGGGCTCGCCCGCGACGACATCCAGCGTCTCGCCGTCGAGCGCACGGGCTGCGAGCCCCTGCTTCTGATCGATGAGCTCGGCGATCTTGGTGTCGATCGTGTGCGCGGCGATGATGCGCCACGCCGTCACCGGCTCGTCCTGACCGATGCGGTGCACGCGGTCGATCGCCTGCGTCTGCTCTGCGGCGGTCCAGCTGAGCTCCGCGAGGACCACGTTGGAGGCGGCCTGCAGGTTGAGCCCGACGCCCGCCGCGGTCAGGGAGCACACCGCGATGCCGACGGCGG
Source organism: Microbacterium keratanolyticum (assembly GCF_016907255.1). Classification (NCBI taxonomy): domain Bacteria; kingdom Bacillati; phylum Actinomycetota; class Actinomycetes; order Micrococcales; family Microbacteriaceae; genus Microbacterium; species Microbacterium keratanolyticum. The sequence goes on from NZ_JAFBBQ010000001.1 coordinate 336,052, forward strand.
GGTCGCCGTTGAAGTCGTCGATCGCCTGCTGGCGGACGGTCGTGCTCTGGTCGCCGCGGATCGAGACCGCGCGGATACCGGAAGCCGCGAAGTGCGCCTCCGCCTGATCCATGACGTCGATGTGCTTGGCGAAGAAGACGACCTTGCCGACCGAACGCTGCAGCTGCACCGCATAGTCGGCGGCGAGCTGCGCCTTGGCCTGACCGATCTTGCGGACCATCGTGAAGACGTTGTCTCCGCCCGTTCCGGCGGCCTTGGACTCTTCGAGCTCGTTGAGGGCGACAAGACGCACGATGTCGTCGTCGATCTCGCCAGGAGCGAGGCCTCGATCGCCGCGCGCGTCGATGATGCGGCGGTACTTCGCTGCCAGGCGCTCTCCGAGCTCACGCTCCGCCTGACGGATGCTGCGCCCGAACTCATCGTCCAACTGCACCGGCAGGTCTGCGATGAGCTTGTCCGGGAGGTCGGCGGCGACGTCCTTCTTCTTTCGCCGCACGATGCCCATCGAGATGACCGCGTCGCGCGCCTCGGGATAGAACGCCTTGTCAGCCGGGGTGAGCCCCGTGGCGTCGAGCTTCTCCATCAGCTTCGGCGCGGGCTTGTCGCCCGTCGTCCAGCCCAGGAACCGCCAGATCGCATCGAAGTCCTCGACGTCGTTGATCAGCGGGGTGCCGGTGAGCGCCATGAGCAGCGGGTTTCCGCCGGGCGTCGACTCGCGGACGCGGGACGCGAGGGCGAGCACGTTCTGCGAACGCTGCGAGCTGAGGTTCTTGATGAAGTGCGCCTCATCGACGACCATCCCCCGCAGGCCGATCGCACTCAGCCACGACAGGTGGCGGTCGAGGATCTCGTAGTTGACGATGAAAACGTCCGCGAAGGCATCGATGTCATCCCCGTCACCCTGGATGACGGTGGCCCGGCGCTGGGGCGTCCAGCGCTCGACCTCGCGCGCCCAGTTCATCTTCACGACGTTGGGGACGACGACGAGCAGCGGGTAGGCGTTGGCGACGGATGCCGCGAGCACCGACTGTGCGGTCTTTCCGAGACCGGGCTCGTCCGCGAGCAGGAAGGTGCGGTGGCCGGCGCGCACGGACTCGAGGAAGCGCGACTGGTGCACCATGACCTCGAGCCCCTTGGGCGAGATGTGGTCGTACTCGGGAACCGGCGGCAGCTCCATCGAGGCGGCGGCACCTCCGGCCCCCGTCTCGAACGCCTTGTACAGCGGGCTCATGAGCTCCCAGCCATCGAGCCGACGTCGCGGCGTGCTCGTCGCACGGGGCGTCAGGTCGGGCGCGAGGAACGGGTTGGCGAGCTGGCGGGCCTCGATCGACGGCGGGATGACCTGACGCTCGGCGATGGCCGCCGGCACCACGGGCGCCGCGACGGGGGCGATGTCGGTGATGATGAGCTCTTCCGGCGCGAGCTCGGCACCGGATTCGAGCAGCCAGTCGCGTCGCATCCGCTTGGCGACCGGACTCGTGGCCTGGTCGGCTTCCAGCAGCTGGATCAGCGAGGTATCGCGCGCCGCGGTCTTCGCGAGGATCGTTGCAACGCCGTCGAGGCGCTTGAGCAGCTCGGCGCGCGCGGCGTCGGCGATGGTCGCGTCGGCCTTGACCCGCGCACGCTCCTCCCGCACCAGGAACGCGATGACCTGGAACTTGACACGATTGGTGGGTCCGAGCTTTCCGCGCTGGGACTTTGCTTCGATCTCACGCACCTTGCGGGCGAGGATCGGAATCAGCGGCGCCTCATCGTCACGACGTGACGTCTTCTTGCGCCGGGCTGGGGCCGTGGTCGGCATGCTCCTCCTGAGCGTGAATGCCAGAACGCCTGCTGCACAGGCGAACACTGCGAATCGTCGCCCGCATGCGGCATACGCCAGGACTGCGCGGGCTTTGCGTGTCTCTCCGAGCGGGCAAGGGGCACGCAGATCGGAAAGAACCTGCCGTCAGTTTACGGCATCACGCACCAAGAGTCCGCGAAACGTCGCCGGAACGCGCCGATGCTCGAGGAATGCGTCAGGTCTGTGCCCGCGTCACCGCGCGGCGGCGTCGCGGTCTGCCGCATCCGCGAGCAGAGTTCGCGCCTGCACGACATCGCTTGCGATGCTCTCTTTGAGCGCTTCGATCCCCGCGAAGGCGGTCATGCCACGCAGGCGATGGGTGAACTCGACGGTGACGGAATGCCCATAGAGGTCGAGACTCGTCTCATCGATCACGTGCGCCTCGACCTGGCGGGCGTGCACGTCGTCGAAGGTCGGATTGACGCCGACGGAGATCGCCGCCGGATAGCGCACATCGTCGGTGTGATCGACGAGCCAGCCCGCGTAGATCCCGTCAGCGGGGATCATGTCGTCGAGCACCTCTGGCAGGTTCGCCGTCGGGAAGCCGAGTTCGCGCCCGCGCTTGAATCCGTGCACGACCTCACCGCGCACACTGACCGGACGGCCGAGCACAGCGGCCGCGAGCGCCACATCGCCCGCGGCGAGGAGTTCGCGAATCCACGTCGAGGAGACGCGACGGTCAGTTCCCTGCAGGAACACGTCCTCGACGATGTCGACCGTGAAGTCGTACTCGGCGCCCAGTTCGACGAGCAAGGCGGGCGTGCCCGCGCCGCCCTTGCCGAATCGGAAGTCCCGGCCGACCAGCACCGTCGACACGTGCAGAGCGTCCACGAGCAGTGCGCGCACGAAGTCCTCGGCGCTGCGCTCCGCGAGCTGCTCATCGAAGGTGAGCACGAGCACGGCGTCGATCCCGGTCGCTTCCAGAAGTTCGAGCTTGCGATCGACAGTTACGACGTTGTCGGGGCAGCGGTCCGGGCGCAGGATGCTGAGCGGGTTGCGGTCGAACGTCACGGCGACCGTCTTGTGCCCGAGCTGCGCGGCGTCTTCCTTGGCGCGCTCGACGATCGCCCGATGTCCGGCGTGCACGCCGTCGAACTTGCCGATCGCGACGACCGTGCGTCCGAAATCGGCGGGGATCTCGCTCGGGTCGCGGAAGACGATCATCGAGCGTCCCGTCGGGGGTGGTGCATGCGCAGCCACCAGATTCCGAAGACCGGCAGCAGCAGCGGAATGAACAGGTAGCCGATTCCGAACTGCGACCACACGGTCGGGTGCTGGAACAGCGCGGGAAGGATCAGGCTCAGGGCTCCGACCACGATCACGCCGGAAAGTTCGAAGACGATGGCGATCCATGCCACCGTGTACCAGCCGGGCCGCCCGGCCCGTATGAGGGCGACGGTCGCGACGATGTAGACGACGGCGGCGACCGCGGACAGCACATAGGCCAGCGGCGCCTCGTCGAAACGCTGCACGATCTGGACGAACGAGCGCCCCGTCGAAGCCAGCGCCATGACGGCGTACACGATCACCAGAACGCGCCCGATGCCGGTCATGCGGGCGGTCGGTGCGGTCTGCGCGGAATCCTGGGGGGCGATGCTCATAGCGCCTTCCAGTCTAAAGCGCAGGGAGGGTCCAGATGACCTGCATGCGCCAGAGCATCACGGCGACCGAGAGTCCGACCACTCCCATGATGACGGTGCTCCACTTGCTGCGCTCCAGCAGAGCCCACGCGGCCCCGCCGATCGGCAGGAGCGCGGCGGAGATCAGGTACGTCCAGAACTCCAGCAGGTCTCCGGTCGGCGCGTTGCCGACGAACGGTGCGACGATCGCGACGATGATCTGGAGGATGAGTCCCAGCTCGATCAGGGCGAGCGCGCCGACGGAGAAATCGCTGGGGCGACGTCCGAGGAATCCCGCGCCGAGACAGAAGAGGCCGCCGATGACGGCGATCGCGATCTGGACGATCGTGAACCACAGGATCATGCGCTGACCTCCGGCATGTTCATGGCGCTCTTCAGGTCTGCGCCGCGCTTCTCGACGACGCCGACGAGGACGCCATCCGGATCGATCGCGGCGGCCTGGGCATCGGCCATCCGCTCTGCCTGTCTGCTGAGTCGTTTCCCATGGCGCAGATCGCGTGCCTCTTCAGCGGTCACGGTCAGCACCGGCAGCACGCGCGCAGCGGCCTCAGCTGGAGTGAGTGTCGCCGCCCCGCCGAGGGCGTCGATCGCGACGGCATCCGCGACATCGAACGCACCCACGCGTGTGCGGCGCAGCGCCGTCAGGTGCCCACCCACCCCGAGATGTGCGCCCAGGTCGCGAGCGAGCGAGCGAATGTAGGTGCCCGAAGAGCATTCGACGATGACGTCCAGGTCGTGGAATCCCTCTCCCGCACGTTCGGCGATGACCTCGAAGCGCGAGATCGTCACACGACGCGAGGTCAGCACGACGTCCTCCCCCGCCCGCACTCGGTCGTACGCGCGCTTTCCGTCGACCTTGATGGCCGACACCGCGCTCGGCACCTGGTCGATCTCGCCGCTCAACGAAGCGATTCCCGCGGAGATGCGCTCAGCGGTGACCTCGTTCCAGGCGTCCGCCGACGCCGTCTCGGTGACCTCGCCCTCTGCGTCATCAGTGTGCGTGGACTGTCCGAGACGGATCGTCGCGTGGTAAGTCTTGTCGGCGCCGACGATGTAGGTCAGCAGTCGTGTGGCCCCCTCGATGCCGATGACCAGAAGACCCGTCGCCATCGGGTCTAGCGTGCCGGCATGCCCGACCTTGCGGGTTCCGAACGCTCGCCGTGTGCGGGCGACGACGTCATGACTGGTGAGCCCCCCGGGTTTGTCGACGAGGAGGATGCCGGGTGAGACCATGCATCCAGCCTATTCGGTCGGCCGCAGCGCTTCCGCCCGGCCGCACCGGCCATACGCTGGAGAGATGCGTGCGACAGCAGAGGCCCTTCCCGAGGGGATCGACGACCTCATCACCTGGTATCAGGACAACGCGCGCGATCTGCCCTGGCGGCGCGCCGAATTCCACGAGCGCTATGGCGCATGGGGCGTGCTCGTGAGCGAGTTCATGTTGCAGCAGACCCCGGTGAACCGTGTCATTCCGCATCTCGCTGCGTGGCTCGATCGCTGGGCGACGCCCGCGGCGCTTGCCGCGGCCAGCCCCGCGGAAGTGGTGCACCAGTGGGCGAGCCTCGGATACCCGCGGCGGGCGCTGTGGCTGCACGGCGCTGCATCGCGCATCGTCGCCGAGCACGAGGGGCAGACGCCCCGCGATGTCGACGCGCTCCTCGCTCTCCCGGGCATCGGCGACTACACGGCACGGGCGGTGGCGGTCTTCGCATTCGGCGATCATCACCCCGTGGTCGACACCAACACCCGTCGCGTTCTGGCGCGCGCGATGCACGGCCAGCCACAGCCCGCTCCCCCGTCCCGGCGAGATCTCGACGACATGCGCGCCCTGCTGCCCGAGGATGTCGGCGATTCCGCGATCGTGAACGCCGCGATGATGGAGCTCGGTGCCACGCTGTGCACCGCCCGCGCGCCCCGTTGTGCCTCGTGCCCGCTCGCCGCGCAGTGCGCGTGGCGGGCCGCGGGCTACCCGGCGGGCGAGGACCGACGACGAAAGCAGGCCGCCTACGAGGGCTCCGACCGGCAGACACGCGGCGCGATCCTGCGCGCACTGCGCGGGGCTGTCGACCATGCGCTCCCGGCCGAACTCACGATCGCGGATTGGCCGCGACCTGAACAGCGCGACCGCGCGATCGATTCGCTCATCGCCGACGGGCTCATCGAGGCGGACGAAGGGATGCTGCGCCTGCCGCACTGACCCGCGGACGCACGGATGCCCCGAAGAGAGGATCTCTCCGGGGCACCCGCATGGTCACGGTGAGAGGTCAGGAGCGGCCCTGATCTCCCTCACACGGGATCACGCACAGGCGGCGACGAGCTCCCATGCACCCCAGGCGGAAGAGCCGGGACGCTCGCCCTGCGACCACCACTTGGCCTTGTAGTTCGACCCCTGGTAGCTCACGGTCGAACCACCCGGGTAGGCAGACCCCGAGGCCCAGGCTGCGACGCACGCCGTACCGGTCGAACCGTCGGTGGATCCATCCGTTGCGCCGTCGGTCGTCCCGTCCGTCGTACCGTCGGTCGTGCCGCCGTCCGTCGTGCCATCCGTCGTGCCGTCGGTCGAACCGGGTGCGCAGGCGGAGACGAGGTTCCAGACACCGCCGTTGCCGGGGGTCTCGTTCTGCGTCCACCACTTCGCGGTGTACTCGGAACCGTTGTGCGACACCTTCGCGCCACCGGTGTACACCGCCGAGGCCGACCATGCCGGGCTCGTGCAGGCGCCGGTCGTTCCGTCGGTCGAGCCGTCGGTGGTTCCGTCGGTCGTGCCGTCCGTCGTCCCATCCGTGGATCCGTCGGTCGTGCCATCCGTCGTGCCGCCGCCGTTGCCGGGATCCGTCGCAGGTCCTGTGGGCGCAGCGCGCAGCGCATCGGCCATGGTGCCGACGAGCTCGCCCTGACGGTCACCGGTGAGGTCCCACCACATCGCGCCGCCGAGACCGAGGTCCACGAGGTACTGCGCCTTCTGCGCGGTCGTGCGGGTGTCGTCGTAGCTCCACCACTGGTTGCCGTCGTAGCGCCATGCCGCACCGATCGCAGCGTCGTAGTACCCGGTGCCGAGGTTCTTCAGCTTGTCGTAGTCCTCGTTGCCCTTCTCCCACGTGCCAGGGCCGGCCGCCGTCGCAGGACCCCAGGCGTTCGCCGAGGTCGCGCCCTGCCAGCCGCGACCGTAGGCCGCGAGGCCGATGCCGAGCTGCGCCGGGTTGATACCGGTCTTCAGATACTCGCGCACGCTCTTGTCGACGCTGAACTGACGGTGCGCGGGGCGCGTGTCCGTCGGGTCGTCGTACAGGTTGCCCTGGTGCCCGGTGAGCGACGGGTCCCATGCACCGTGAAGGTCATACCCCTGGATGTTGCCGAAGTCGAGGTAGTTGTAGAGCTCGGGGTCGTTCCAGCCACCCGCGTTGATGTCCTCGACGTTCGCCGGGAGGAAGGCGGAGAGCTGGTACTCCTTGCCGGTGGTCGCCGTGATGGCGTCCAGCTGGGTGCGGAACTCCTTCAGCAGCGCCTTGAAGTTGGCCTTGTCGTTGACCTCGTCGACGATGTTGCCGACCTCGCCGTTGTGCGAACCGGGCCACTCCCAGTCGATGTCGAAGCCGTCGAACACGCCGGCGGCGGCACCTGCGCCACCACGACCGTCGATCACCGGCAGGTTGCCCTTGATGTAGAGGTTGATGCAGCTCGAGACCAGCTTCTTCCGCGAGGCATCCGTCGCCGCGGCTGCAGAGAAGTTCTTCGACCAGGTCCAGCCGCCGAGCGACAGCATGACCTTCAGGTTGGGGTTCTTCGCCTTCAGCTGCTTGAGCTGGTTGAACGAGCCGGCGAGCGGCTGGTCCCACTTGTCCGCGACGCCGGCGACCGAGTTGGCTGCCGTGTACCCCATGCCGAAGTCGGCCCAGGCGTCACCGGCGCCGTCGGAGCCGTTGGGGCCCGTCCCCTGCGCCTTGTTGGCGATGAAGCACTCCAGCGTCTGGTGGTGGATGTTGCCGAAGGAGTAGTTGATGTGGGTCAGGTCCGCTGCGGTGCCGGACACATCCAGCTGCTTGGCCTGGAAGTTACGGCCGTACACACCCCACTGGGTGAAGTAGCCGACGTTGCGGTATCCGTTGACCGCGCTCGGCACCTGCGCCTGCGCGCTGACACCCGGCTCGGTGGTGGCGGCTGCAGCGGGAACGCTGGCAACCGTGGCGAACGTCGCGACCGTGGCCGCCGTGGCCAGTGTCGCGATCGCGGCGGCGATGCCGCGACGTGGTTTTCTCAGTGTCATTATCTTCTCTCTCTGAGCGGATGCGGGGGCATCCGCATGGTGTTCCACCCGGCTGACGGCCGAGGGACGTCAAGAAGGTGGGGCGACGTCACCGTCGCCCCACCCGCGTTCTCAGCAGCGAGCGCCCTCGCCCCACACCGCGTTGGTGCCGGGGGTGTCGCCCTGCGTCCACCACTTGGCTGTGTAGACCGAACCGCCGTGGCTGACCTTCGCGCCGCCGGTGTAGACCGCAGAAGCGCTCCAGGCCGCGACCGTGCACGAGCCTGTTCCGCCCGTGCCGCCACCCGGCGTCGTGCCTGCACTCGGCTCGACGACCGTCACACCGCGCGGCAGGTCGTAGAGCGTTGCGAACGTCTGGTCGCCGACCGTGACGCGCAGGTTGGAGATCTGCGTCATCGGCAGACGCCAGGAGAACTTCGTCCACACCGATCCGCCTGCGGGGATGCCACCTGCGGGCACCTTCAGCGAGTAGGTGTGGAAGTCGCCCTTGAGGCCGCCGACATTGCTGCCCGTGTGATCGCTGGACAGCTTGGTGATGCCCCATCCGCCCTGCTCGCCCAGTGCGCCGGTGTCGCTCGTTCCGGTGTCGAAGGTGATCGTCGCGCCGGCCGGGATCGCGGTCGCCGAGTTGTTCGTGAAGGTCACCTTGGGATTGATTGGGTAGTTGTTGTCACCCAGCGCGAACTCCGTGAACTTCACATCGAGCTTGATCGCCTTCGTGGGCATCGCCACGTTGGCCTTGGCCGCGTCGTACGGCTGAGAGGCCGACAGGCGCGTGTGCAGGATGTCGACGAGCGTGGAACCCATCTCGTACTGCCCCTTGGCCTGGTTGTAGCCGTAGTCACCGGCGAGCTCCCAGATCATCACGCCGCCGATGCCGTTGTCGGCGACGTAGTTCGCCTTGGCCGTGGTCGCCTGGTCGGCGTCACCCGAGAGGAACGTCTTGGTGGTGTTGTTCCACCACCACTCGACCTTCGTCGTCGGGTCGAAGTGACGCGTGTACGAGCCGTTCAGGGTCGTCGGTGCGCCGTAGGACGCCGCGTAGTCACCGGCGATGCCGTTCTCGAGGTTGAGCACGTGCCAAATGGGGTTCGCACCCGCGCCGATCTCACCGCCGTGCTTGTCGAGGTCCCGCCACAGGTTGTTGATCCCCACGGCGCCGGCGCCGCACTTGGAGTTTCCGCCGTTCGACGGACCGGTTCCCGGAGGGCACTTCGACTGATCTGCCAGCGGCGCCGAGCCGTAGAGACCGTTGGTCCCGCCCTGCACGCCATCCCAACCGCGCGTGTACATCGGCATGCCGATGTTGATGCGGCCCGCCGGCATCGCACCACGGAAGTAGTGGTACGCCCAGTCGGTGTTCAGGTAGCCGATGTTGCTGTAGGCGTTGTAGACACCGCCGGCTGCGAGCTCCGGATCCTTGCCGTCATCGAACAGCGCACCGTTGCCGCCGACGAAGTTGTTCCACGATCCGTGCAGGTCGTAGCTCATGATGTTGACGTAGTCGAGGTACGGGAGGATCTGGTGCACCTCCGCACCGCGCAGCAGCCAGCCGGAGGCGGGAGCTGCGACCGTGAGCATGTAGTGCTTGCCGTCGGCAGCGCCCGCGACGTCGAGCTTCTCGCGCAGCGTCTTCATGAGTGCTTCGTAGCCCGACCACAGCTTCGCGCGGCGCGGCTCGGAGAACGAGAAGTCATCCGGGCTGCCGGCCTTGCCGTTGCTGTTGGCGTATTCGTAGTCGATGTCGACGCCGTCGAACCCGTAGGTGCGGATGAACTCGACCGCGGAGGTCGCGAAGGTGTCGATCTTCGCCTGCGTGTCGGTCATCGTGTAGAAGCCGCCGTCAGCGACGCGGTTGCCGTCCGCCCCGAAGTGGCCTCCGGTCTCAGCCCACCCGCCGACGGAGACGAGCGCCTTCACGCCCGGGTTCTGCGCCTTGTAGGTGTTGAGCATGTTGAAGTGCCCCGTGTACGGAAGCGACGCGGTCATCGCAGCGCCGGGCTCTTCGGGCCAGGTCATGTCGGTGGCCGCGTTGCCGGGGACCTCCGCGTTGACCGAAACCTTGCCCTGCGAGTTGATGTGCGCGAAGGCGTAGTTGATGTGGCTGAGCTTCTTCCATGGAATGTCGCTGGCCAGGTAGCTGGGCTGGCCGTTCTTTCCGGTGCGCCAGCTCGTGAAGTAGCCGATCACGCGGTGCTCGAGACCGTTCGGAAGGATCTCGCGACCGTTCGTGTCGTAGATCGAGCAGTAGGGGACGTTGACGCCCGGGGTCTGGTAGAGACCATCGGGGCGGCAGGTCTCGTCGGGATTGGAGGTCCACGGCGTGCCCTCGGTCGCCCCGTCGGTGCTGCCATCTGTGGTGCCGTCGGTGGTGCCGTCCGTCATCCCGTCCGTCGTCCCGTCCGTCGTCCCATCGGTGGTTCCATCGGTCGCACCATCGGTGGTGCCGTCGGTCGCACCATCGGTGGTGCCGTCGGTCGTCCCGTCCGTCGTCCCGTCGGTCGTCCCGTCCGTGGTTCCATCGGTCGTGCCCGTGCTGCACGCCCCCTGGTTCTCCCACGCGCCCCAGGCACTGCTGCCCGGAACCTCGTTCTGAGTCCACCACTTCGCGCGGTAGTTCACCCCGTTGTGGGAGGCGAGTCCGCCTCCCGTGTACACGGCGGTTGCTGACCACGGCGTCTGGCACTCCGCTGTCGCCGCGGAAGCGGCGGTGCTCGTCGCGACAGCGAATCCTGCTGTCACGATCGCGGCGGTCGCCAGCGCGCCTATGCGCAGGCGAACCGATGAGCGTTGTCTTGCCATGAATGACCTTCTCTACTCTGGCTGCGGCGCCCGCGAAATGACGGGTCGTGATTGCAACCTAGTGAGAAGGATCCGGGGCGCACATTAGGGGTTTCCACATTCCTTGCAACGCCGATATATCAGAATGCGCGGCAGTGAGCAGCGGATCAGGCGTGCTGGTTCGTGCGGTGTGCCAGTGCGGTGAGCTCGCCGCGGCTCTTCACATCGAACTTCGTGAACAGCCGCCCGATGTACACCTCGACCGTGCGCACGGAGACGCGCATCTGCTCGGAGATCTCCCGGTTCGTCCGCCCTTCGGCGACGAGCATGGCTGTCGCGAGTTCCCGCTCGGTCAGCAGCGGCTCCCAGGCGGCCCGACAGGTGGCCAGCGGCTCTGCGGATGCCACGGCAATGGGCATTGTGGGAAGCTGCAGGTTCTCGGCCAGCTGCTCCCCCAGGCGCGCGAGACGCACCTCGATCGCCGCACGCCATGCCCCGGCGCCCGCCTCGGTGAACAGGCTCTGCGCGGCACGCAGATGGCGCTGCCCTGCGCCGCGATCGCCGCGGGTGACACAGGTGATGCCGAGCATCGCCTCGACCCGCCCGCGCTCGAACGGCGAGACGATACGGCGACTCTCTTCCGCGGCATCCTGATAGTCCTGCATCCACGCGTTTTCCCGCGCGGAGCGAATTCGCAGCCGCACGGCACGCGCACGCGCAACATCCGGCGGTTCGATGACGGAAGGAGGATCGATCGGCCCGACCTCATCCAGGCCAGGAAGACCCAACGGCGCTGTGGGCGCACCGCGCTCCGCCCACAGCCGCACATGCACGGCCGCCTCTTCCACACGCCCGGAGAGATAGCTCTCGAGGCCACGGTCGACCAGCCGGTCCTGCGGCAGGGGTGTCGGCAGAGCCGCGGTCAACGACTCGGAGAGCGGACCGGTGTGCCCGTCGATCGCCAGTTCGAGGCGGCGCGCGAGCTGCACGCCGAGCCCCGCGAAGGGCAGAGCGAGCGGCAGCGTGTAGGCACCCTGCTTGAGCGTGCGGGATGCGCCGGTCACGTCGCCCTGCCACAGCCGCAGCAGCGCCTCGATCACAGCCCTGTGCGCCCGCGCGTAGGGACTGCGTCCGAAACCGAGCGCGAGAGCATCTTCCAGATCGACGCAGGAGCCTTCATCGTGGAGGACGATCTGCAGACCGCCGGCGATGTCGCCTTCGAGTGCCAGGCGCAGCGCGCGGCAGAGGTTGTCGATCAGTCCCTGGCGCTCGTCAGCGTTCAGCTCGTCGATCGGCTCGCCCAGGAACAGTGAGCTCCATCCGACTGCCGGCTCGCGCAACGCGCCGTCCGCGCCCGCGGCGGCATCCGCCTCTCGCGTCGCCGCCAGCCAGGTCCGACTCTCGCTCTTCGCCCCACGCTCCGCACAGAGTCCCGCCGCGAGCCCCGCAGCCCGGCCGTAGGAGAACCACTGCTCCGCATCCGCCGTCGTCGGGCGATGCTGAGCCAGATCGGCCGCCGGCACGACACCCGCCTGAAGCGTCGCCGCGACGATGTACGACGGCAACGTCATGGCGCGGGCGGCATCACCGCCGGAGATGATGACGGGCGACAGCCAGTCCAGCGCATCCGCGACCCATCCTGCGTTGAGCGCTGCCCGACCTGCAAAGGAACGCGCGGCATCGACACACGTCTCGTCGGCGTGGCTCGCCGCCTCCCGCGCGATCACATACGCGCGCTCGGCGTTGCCGCTCTCCAGCTCTTCTCGTGCCACATCGAGCATCGCCGGAACGATCGACGTATCGCCGCTCATCGAGCTCAGCGCCCGGTGCCACAGCGCGCGTGCATGATCGCCCTGCTCCTCGTAGATCTCCAGGAGAGCATGGTGCAGCCGGGTGCGCTCCCCCAGGCTCGCGCTCTCATGCACCCAAGTGCGCACGCGCGCGTCGGCGAAAGCGAAGCGTCCCGCGACCATCATGAGCAGCCCACTCAACGGACTCTCGATGAGCGCGTCCATCGACCGCTCCGCGATCGCGAGCAGCACATCGATGCGATCGTCGACGCACACAGATGCAGCCAGAAGCGTTCGAGTCTCCCAGGCTTCGAGCGAGACCTCGGAGAAGTGCTCCACGATCGCCGGAACGAGCGGAAGCGGATCCGGCAGACACCGTTGCCCCGCGCGCTGGTCTGCCGTCAGGCGCTCGACGGTCTCGAGGAAGGCCTGAGGATCGCCATGACATCCGGCGACCAGCCGCGCCACGACGGTGGGCGCCGAACGGTGCCCGTGCGCGCGCAGCAAGGCATGCGCTTTCGCGAAGGATGACAGCGAACGACTGGAAGAAGAAGATGCCCCGAAGTCATTGCCACGCGGAACTGCGAATGTCGTAACCACGCTATCCCCCGCTCACTCCATTGGACCGTGAGCGATATGTTAGCAAGCTTTACAAAGCAGTGCCGGATTTTGTCCGACGCGCCGCGACGACCTACTCTTCGTCGTCGCTGCGGATGTACGGGTCTTCGTCACCGGCGGGTTTCGCCCCCGCTGCGAGACGCGAAACCTCGGCGTCACGCTCGCGCGCCTCACGCAGCAGACCGGAGATGTGATCCGCGTTCTCCGGCAGTGCGTCGGCGATGAACTCGAGCGTCGGCACCAGTCGCACGTTCAGGTGACGGCCGACCTCAGAGCGAAGCATCCCCGTCGCCGACTTCAGCGCCTCACCGCTGGCGACACGCTCCGCGTCATCACCGAGCACCGTGTAGAACACCGATGCGTGCTGCAGGTCGCCCGTCACGCGGACATCCGTGATCGTGACGAAACCCAGGCGCGGGTCGCGCAGTCCCTTGTCGAGACGCTCCGCAAGAATCACGCGGATGCGATCCGCCAGTCGTGCCTGTCGTTCCCCGGCCATGGCCTTCTCCTTCGTTGCTGCTTTCGTGCCCGAGCATAGCCCGAGGCCACGGATGCCTCGCCCTCCGCAGCGCGGAGAGACGAGGCATCCGAATGGGTGTCGCTGATCTCTCAGCGATGTGCGATCAGGCGCGCGGCTTCTCGACCATCTCGGTGGTCTCGATCTCGTCGCCGATCTGGATGTCGTTGTACTTGCCGAGGCCGATACCCGCCTCGTAGTCCGTACGCACCTCGGTGACGTCGTCCTTGAAGCGACGCAGCGACTCGATAGCCAGGCCGTCTGCGATGACAACGCCATCGCGGATGACGCGTGCCTTCGCGTTTCGCGTGATCGTTCCCGAGCGGACGATGACACCGGCGATGTTGCCGAACTTGGAAGAGCGGAACACCTCGCGGATCTCGGCGACGCCCGACTGGACCTCTTCGAACTCCGGCTTGAGCATGCCCTTGAGCGAGCTCTCGATCTCTTCGATGGCGTGGTAGATCACCGAGTAGAAGCGGATGTCCACGCCCTCACGGGAAGCACGCTCACGTGCCTTCGTGTCGGGACGGACGTTGAAGCCCACGATGATCGCGTTGTCGATCGTCGCCAGGTTCACGTCGGACTCCGTGATCGCACCGACGCCGCGGTGGATGATGCGCAGCTGCACCGAGTCGTCGACCTCGATCTTGAGCAGCGACTCCTCCAGCGCCTCGACGGCACCGGACACGTCGCCCTTGATGATGAGGTTGAGCGACTCGACCTTGCCCTCTTCGAGAGCGCGGGTGAAGTCCTCGAGCGAGATGCGCTTGCGGGCCTTGGCCAGCTGTGCGTTGCGCTCGACAGCCTCACGCTTCTCAGCGATCTGGCGAGCCATGCGGTCTTCGTCGGTGACGATGAACACGTCACCGGCGCGCGGCACGGAGTTCAGACCCTGCACCTGGACCGGACGGGACGGTGCCGCCTCGGCCACAGCCTCGCCGTTCTCGTCGATCATGGCGCGGACGCGGCCGTAGGCCGTACCTGCCACGATCGCGTCGCCGACGCGGAGGGTTCCGGACTGGATGAGGACGGTCGCCACCGAACCGCGGCCCTTGTCGAGCTTTGCCTCGATCGCGATACCGCGCGCTGCCTTGTTCGGGTTGGCCGTGAGGTCCAGACCTGCGTCAGCCGTGAGCAGCACGGCGTCGAGGAGCTCCTGGATGCCCGTGTTCTGGCGTGCCGAGACGTCGACGAACATGACGTCGCCGCCGTACTCCTCTGCGACCAGACCGTACTCGGTGAGCTGCTGACGCACCTTGGCCGGGTTGGCTTCGGGCTTGTCGACCTTGTTCACCGCGACGACGATCGGCACACCGGCCGCCTGCGCGTGGTTCACAGCCTCGACCGTCTGCGGCATGATGCCGTCATCGGCCGCGACCACGAGGATCGCGAGGTCGGTCACCTGCGCACCACGGGCACGCATGGCGGTGAACGCCTCGTGACCCGGGGTGTCGATGAAGGTGATCGCGCGCTCGATGCCCTCGTGCTCGGTCCAGACCTGGTAGGCACCGATGTGCTGGGTGATGCCACCGGCTTCGCCCTCGATGACGTTGGTCTTGCGGATGGCGTCGAGGAGGCGGGTCTTACCGTGGTCGACGTGACCCATGACTGTCACGACCGGCGGACGGATCTCGAGGTCGTCTTCGCTCTCTTCCTCCAGCTCCTGCTCGAGGTTCAGACCGAAGCCCTCGAGGAGCTCCTTGTCTTCGTCCTCGGGCGAGACCATCTGGATCTTGTAGCCGAGCTCAGCGCCCAGCACCTCGAAGGTGGCCTCATCGAGCGACTCCGTCGCCGTGGCCATCTCACCGAGGTTGAAGAGGATCGTGACGAGGGTTCCCGGCTGCACGGTGTAGCCGGTGAGATTCTCGATCTTGTCCGCGAAGTCTGCGATCGAGGCGCCGCGACGCATGCGGATGACCTCGCCGTTGCCGCGCGAGACGTTGACGCCACCGACGACCGGGGCATCCCGCATCTCGAACTCTTGCCGCTTCGCCCGCCGCGACTTGCGCTGCTTGCTCTTGCCGCCGCCCTTACCGAACGCACCAGCGGTACCTCCACCGGGACCACGGCCACGGCCGCCGCCGCCACCGGGACGACCGGCGAAGCCGCCGCCACCGGGACGTGCACCGGGACCGCCGGCACCGGGGCCACCTGCACCGCCGGGACGACCGGGACCGCCGGGACGCTGCTGGAACGGAGCGCCGGGACGACCGCCGCCACCCGGGCGCGGTGCGCCGGGACGCGGAGATCCGGGGCGAGGAGCACCCGGGCGCGGTGCGCCGGGACGCGGTGCCTGCGGACGGGGGATGTTGCCCGGAGTCGGGCGCTGGCCCATGCCCTGCTGCGAGGCGAACGGGTTGTTACCCGGACGCGGTCCTGCCGGACGCTGGCCCATGCCCTGCGACGAGGCGAAGGGGTTGTTGCCCGGACGCGGTGCGCCGGGACGCGGTGCGTCGCCCTTGGGACGCTCGTCTGCTGCCGGAGCCGGAGCTGCCGGAGCCGGAGCTGCGGGCGCCGGAGCGGGAGCAGCCGGAGCCGCCGCCTCGGGGGCGGGTGCCGCGGGAGCGGGCTTCGCGGGTCCTGGACGCGGGCCGGGCTTGGCCGTCGTCGCGGGGGCCTTTGCCGCGGCCGGAGCCGCGGGTGCTGCGGACTCCTTCGCTGCGGGCTTCGCGGAGCTGTCAGCCTCGATCGCCGCTCGCAGCTTGCGGGCGACGGGGGGCTCGATGGTCGAAGAGGGGCTCTTGACGAACTCGCCGAGCTCCTTCAGCTTTGCAAGTGCGAACTTGCTGTCGACGCCGAGTTCGGCGGCAATCTCGTGTACGCGTGGTTTGGCAGCCACAATTCTCCTGTCTGAGGGTGGTCAGCCCCAGACAGGGCAGACCATTAGTCGTGGAAGGGACTCATTTCGAGCCGTTCACTTTGGTTCCATAGCCGTTCAGCCGTTTCTCGATGGTCTGCGTGCTCAGCTGCGCTGACACGCGGAGTGCTCGTGCGAAAGCATGACGCTTGAGAGCTGCGTCGATGCACTGCTGAGTCGGATGCACCCACGCGCCCCGCCCGGCCATGACAGCGCGCTCATCGAAGATGAGTTCGTTGTCTTGGGAAACCACCCTGAGCAGGGCGGTCCGAGAGGCACGCATGCGGCAACCGACGCATGTTCGTACGGGTTCCATCCTACACCTCGCCTTCGACGGGGACGTTCGCCCCACCGGTGGGCACCGCTTAGGAGTCCAGGATGCTGTCGGGCTGGATGTCGATCTTCGCGCCCGTCAGCTTGGCCGCGAGGCGCGCGTTCTGACCTTCCTTGCCGATCGCGAGCGACAGCTGGTAGTCGGGGACGAGCGCGCGCACGGCCTTGGTGCCGGCGTCGAGGACGAAGGCAGATGTGACCTTCGCCGGAGACAGCGCCTGGGCGACGAACGTCGCGAGATCCGGGTTGTAGTCGACGATGTCGATCTTCTCGCCCGCGAGCTCCTCCGTGACGGCACGAACGCGGCGGCCCAGTTCTCCGATGCAGGCGCCCTTGGCGTTGATGCCGGGCTCCTTCGCAACGACGGCGATCTTGGAGCGGTGTCCGGCCTCACGAGCCAGGGCGACGATCTCGACGATCCCACTCGCGATCTCCGGGACCTCGAGCGCGAACAGCTTGCGGACGAGACCGGGGTGCGTGCGAGAGACCGTGATCTGCGGCCCCTTGTTGCCCTTGGCGACAGACGTCACATACACGCGAAGGCGCGAGCCGTGCGCGTACTCTTCTCCGGGCACCTGCTCCTCGGGGGGAAGGATCGCCTCGACCGTGCCGAGGTCGACGTGCACCATCCGCGGGTTCGGACCCTGCTGGATGACACCGGCGACGATGTCGCCCTCCTTGCCGCGGAACTCGCCGAGCACCGCGTCATCCGCGATGTCGCGCAGGCGCTGGCTGATGACCTGCTTCGCCGCGAATGCGGCGATGCGACCGAAGTTGTCCGGGGTCGCGTCTTCTTCGCCGATGACCGCGCCTTCATCGTCCGTCACGGGGACCAGGACCGAGACGTGGCCGCTCTTGTCGAGCTCGACCCGTGCGGCGACGGGCTCTTCGCCCATGTCGGAGATGTGCTTCTGGTATGCCGTGAGGATCGCCTGTTCGATGATCGCGACGAGTTCGTCGAGAGGGATCTCCTTCTCGCGCTCGATCGTTCGCAACAGTCCGAGATCAATGTCCATCGGAAACCTCCGTATTCAGCTCGCGCATCCTGCACGCACGATATCCGTCTAACGGTACCCGATTCCTGAACATCCAGCGCCGCGGGACCGGCGTCACCCGCCGCGACGGCGCGCTACTGCGCCGAAGGAAGGGCGTTGATCGCGTTGATCAGGCGGTAGAGCGATCCCACCTGACGCTGCGCCAGCGTGAGCACAAGTCGGGGAAGAGTCAGCGCGTCGCGGTCGGCGCGCTCCGGTCCGAGCGGCTCACTGCGCATGATGCCGCCGGTGGCGCAGAGGGATCCGAACTCGGCGTTCAACTGCTCGATCTCCGCGTCGGTCGGCGCTGTGCGCAGGCGCAGCACCAGTTGATCGCCCACCCAGCGCAGCGAATCGTAGTTCCGCCAGAACCCGGTGATCGCGGCGGCCGCCTCCTCGACCGAATCCGTGATGAGCACGCGATCGAAGTCGCCCGGCGAGATCACCCCGGACGGCATCAGGTACTCGTCGACGAATCGCTTGAGCCCGTGCCAGAACGTCCCGCCCGCCGCATCCAGAAGCACGATCGGCGTCGGCTCGGCCTTGCCGGTCTGCTGCAGAGTGAGCAGCTCGAACATCTCGTCGAGTGTGCCAAAGCCTCCGGGGAGGCAGATGAATCCCCGCGACTCCTTGATGAGCATGAGCTTGCGCGTGAAGAAGTACTTCATCGCGACGACCTGACCGCCGTCGGCGAAGAAGCCGTGCGCCTTCTCTTCGAACGGCAGGCGAATGGACACCCCGAGAGTCATGTCGGCCCCCGCGCCCTCTGCCGCGGCCAGCATGATGCCTGGCCCTGCGCCGGTGACGGCCATCCAGCCGTCGGAGGCCAGCGCCTGCGTGACATCACGTGCCTGAAGATAGAGCGGGTCATCCGTGCGCGTGCGTGCCGAGCCGAAGACGGTCACCTTCGGAACGTCGTGGAACGGCGCGAAGAGTCGGAACGCCTCACGCATCTCCGCGAGCGCGGCAGACGTGATCTTGAGGTCGAGACGCTCGGTCTGCTCCTGCCCGAGCTGAATCCCCGTGGAGAGGATTCGCGCGACCAGCGTGCGGTTCGTCGTGATGCCCGCGTCGGTCATCAGACGGTCGATCGCCTCGACGATCTCCGGCGCGAGCAGTGGCTGCGAGGGCTGGGGAGTGAGCTCATCAGTCATGATGACTCCACCCTGTCATGTTCTATGGTGCGATGTGCGGCTCGCACCGCAGACGGGGAACGCCGCAGACCCGAGGGCACCGCGGCGTTCTCCACACGCTCTTCCGCGCGTCAGCGGGTGAGACGGGCGATCGCCTCGTCGACGCTGAGAGCGTCGCGCTCCCCCGTCGCCCGGTCCCAGAGTTCGACCTGGCCTTCTGCCGCACCACGACCGACGATGACGATCTTCGGCACGCCGACGAGCTCGGCATCTCCGAACTTCACACCGGGCGAGACCTTGACACGGTCGTCGTAGAGCACATCCAGGCGCGCCGCTTCGAGCTGCTGCGCGATATCGGCGGCGACATCGAACGCGACCTGGTCGCGGCCGGCGGCGACGACGTGCACGTCGAACGGGGCGACCGACGAAGGCCAGATGAGTCCCTTGTCGTCGTTGTTGAGCTCGGCGATGATCGCGAGGATGCGCGTCACGCCGATCCCGTACGACCCCATGGTGACGGTCGTGAGCTTGCCGTTCTCATCGAGCACCTTGAGCCCCAAGGCGTCGGCGTACTTGCGGCCGAGCTGGAAGACGTGACCGATCTCCATACCGCGTGCGAGGTGCACAGGGCCGGAGCCGTCAGGAGCCTCGTCACCGTCACGTACGTTCGCGATCTCCACGACACCATCGGCGGCGAAGTCGCGCCCGGCGACGACCGAGTGCACGTGCTTCTGGTCGATGTTCGCGCCCGTGATCCAGCGAGTGCCCTCGGAGACGCGGGGATCCACGAGGTAGCGGATGCCCGTCGCCGACTCTTCGCCGAGGATGGCCCCCTGCTCAGACCAGGGCCCGATGTAGCCGCGCACGAGCAGCGGGTGACGGGCGAAGTCGCCGTCGTTCGCGGGCTCGACCTCGGCCGGCGCGAAGGCCACCTCGGCACGCTTCGTGTCGACCTCGCGGTCACCGGGAATGCCGACGACGACGAGCTCTCGCGTGCCATCGAGGTGCGTCAGCGCCAGCACGACGTTCTTCAGCGTGTCTGCCGCGGTGACCTCTTCGTCGAGGACAGTGTTCGTGTGCGCCACGAGCGTCTCGATCGTGGGCGTGTTCGGCGAATCGTAGATCGTGGCTGCAGGAGCATCCGACCAGTCGATCGGCGCGGGGATCGCGGTCGTGAACGCCTCGACGTTCGCCGCGTATCCGCCTTCGCTGCGCACAAAGGTGTCTTCTCCGATCGGGGTGGGGTGCAGGAACTCCTCGCTGCGCGAACCGCCCATGGCGCCGGCATCCGCCTGCACGATCGCATACTCGAGGCCCAGACGCTGGAAGATGCGCTCGTAGGCGTCGCGCTGCGCCTGGTAGCTGGCATCGAGTCCGGCATCCGAGGCGTCGAAGGAGTAGGCATCCTTCATCGTGAACTCGCGTCCGCGAAGGAGGCCAGCGCGGGGACGCGCCTCATCGCGGTACTTGTCCTGGATCTGGTAGAGCGTGATGGGCAGATCTTTGTACGACGAGTAGAGGTCTTTCACGAGCAGGGTGAACGCCTCTTCGTGCGTGGGCGCGAGCAGATAGTCGCCGCCCTTGCGGTCGTTGAGACGGAACAGCAGATCGCCGTACTCTTCCCAACGGCCGGTCGCCTCGTACGCCTCGCGCGGCATCAGAGCCGGGAAGTGCACCTCCTGCGCACCCGCGTTCGACATCTCCTCGCGGATGATCGTCTCGATCTTCGCCTTCACCCGCAGGCCGAGTGGCAGCCACGCGAAGATGCCCGCGGCCTGCGGTCGGATGTACCCGGCCCGGATGAGCAGCTTGTGGCTGGTGACCTCGGCGGCAGCCGGGTCTTCACGGAGAGTGCGGAGGAAGAAATTCGAGAGACGGGTGATCACGCAACGATTCTAGCGAGGCGTGATCAGCCGCCTGTCACGGGCCGTCAGTTGAGGGGACGGATGCCCTCGGGCAGCACGCCATCCGCGTACAGGCTGGTCGCCAGGTCCTGCAGGGCCCCCAGGGCGACGCGCTGCGTTGTCGGCCCGTAGGAGATACGGGCGACACCCAGCGCCTCGTATTCGGCTGCGGCGAGCGCGCCGGGAAGCCCGATGACGCTGACCTTGCCTCGGCCGATCCCCTCGACGAGCTGCCGCGTGACCTCGGCGTTGAGGATGCCCGGAACGAACACGCTCGTCGCGCCTTCCGCCACGAAGGCACGTCCGCGTGCGATGGCATCCGCGATCGACTCCTCAAGAGGACGCTCGCCGCCGCGCACGAAGGCGTCGGTGCGGGCGTTCAGCGCGAACGCGACTCCTTCCGCCTCAGCCGCGCGCACGATCGCGCGCACCGTCGCGACCGAGTCCTCGAACGGCGCGAGACGGTCTTCGACGTTCGCGCCGACGATGCCGACGCCGATGGCAAGACGCGTGGTCTCACCCGCGTCGCCGTAGCCGTCGTCGAGGTCGGCGGAGACGGGGAGGTCGACGGATGCTGCGATGCGGCCGACCATGTCGAGCATCAGTTCGCGCGGGATCGCTCCGTCGGAGTATCCGAACGATGCCGCGATCGAATGCCCGGCCGTCGCCAGCGCCTTCGTCTCGGGCAGCGCCGCGATCGCTTTCGCGGACACGACATCCCACACGTTCACGACGCGGAGGATCTCCGGGGCGTCATACAGGGCGGTCAGGGTCTGGGCCTTCTGCACGGTCGTCATATTCCCACGCTAGCCGTGGCTCACGGCATCCGGCGGAAAACGACGAATCATTGCCGCTCGGACGCACGGATGCCCTCATCCGCACACCTAGTGTGGAGGCATGCCCCAGCGCCGTTCTCATGTCGCCCCATCAGCCGCCCAGAGTGAGCTCGCCGCCGCGCTCGTGGCGCTGCGAGAGGGCCTCGACGCGCCGACGGAATTCTCCCCGGAGGCACTCGCCGAGGCCGAGACGGCATCGGCGCCAATGCCCGACCTCGATCTGCGTGAGGTGCCATTCGTGACGCTCGACCCGCCCGGATCGCGTGACCTCGACCAGGCGCTGCATCTGGAGCGTCGTGGCTCCGGGTATCTCGTCCGCTATGCGATCGCCGATGTTCCGGGGTTCGTGCGGCCCGGCGGCGCGATGGATCTGGCCGCGCGTGAACGCGGACAGACCCTGTACGCCGCGGACGGTTCGATCCCCCTCCATCCTCGCGCTCTCAGCGAGGATCGCGCCTCGCTGCTCGCGGGCGTCGAGCGGCCCGCACTCGTGTGGACCTTCGACCTGGACGCCGCCGGGACGCTGGAGAGATTCCGCCTGGAACGTGCGCTCGTGCGCTCGCGCGCACAGCTTGAGTACGCCTCGGCGCAGGCGAGTCTCGATCGCGGCGAAGACTCCCCCCTCGCGCTCCTGCCGGAGATCGGCAGACTGCGTCAGGAGCAGGAGCAGCAGCGCGGTGGTGCCAGCCTGAACCTTCCTGATGAGGAGGTCGTGCAGCTCGAGGACGGCAGCTACGCGATCGAACGCCGACGCCCGCTGCCGGTAGAGGACTGGAACGCCCAGCTCTCGCTCCTGACCGGCATGGCCGCGGCGTCACTCATGATCGATGCGCGCGTCGGGATCCTGCGCACGATGCCCCAGCCCGATGACCGCGCCTTCGCGACCTTCCGCCATCAGACGGCAGCACTCGGTCGCCCCTGGACGAGCGGTACCTACGGCGAGTACCTGCACGCGCTGGATCGCACCGACCCCATGACCCTGCCCGTGCTGGAAGCGGCCGCAAGTCTGTTCCGCGGCGCCGGATACGTCGTCTTCGACGGTGACGTGCCCGCCGAGCAGACGCAGGCGGCGATCGCCGCACCCTATGCCCATGCCACCGCGCCGTTGCGTCGTCTTGTCGATCGCTGGTCGCTGAGCATCTGCCTCGCGATCTCCACCGACAGCGACATCCCGCAGTGGGCTCGGGAGTCGCTGCCCGAGCTGCCCGGGCTGATGCAGGCGTCCGGCCAGCGTGCCTCACGGCTCGACAATGACACGATCAATCGCGTCGAAGCCGCGCTGCTGACGCCTCTCGTCGGTCAGACCCTGCCCGCTGCCGTCGTCGAGATGCGCGGCGCGGACCGCGCGCGGATCCAGATCGCCGATCCTGCGGTGACGGCGACCGCCCCGGTTCGCGCCGGGACTAAGCCCGGCGACACCGTGCACCTGGTCCTCACCGGTGCCGAGATCGCCACCGGCGCACTCGAGTTCACCGACGCCGCAGCCTGAGCCTGGGTTCTCACACGGAAACGGGCACCGCACGAAGGATCGTGCGGTGCCCTTCGATCCGCGAATCCGAAGATTCAGTGGATCAGAACAGGATGCTCAGCACTCAGGCTGCGCAGGCTCCGTTGTCCGTCCAGACACCCCATTGTCCGGTGGAACCGGGGGTCTCGCCGCGCGTCCACCACTTGGCGGTGTAGGAGCGACCGTTGTGGTCGACCTTGGCACCGGTCGTGTAGACAGCGTTCTTGTCCCAGGCTGCGCCACACGCAGGAATCGTGGTGCCGTCGGTCGAACCGTCGGTGGTGCCGTCCGTCGAGCCGTCGGTCGAACCGTCGGTGGTGCCGTCCGTCGAGCCGGTGCCGCCCACGTTGACGTCGATGCAGCTGTAGAACGCGTTGGTGGTGTCCGCGATCGTCCAGCGCGCGAGGATCGTGTGCTTGCCGGCCGGAAGGTTCGGCAGCACGTGGGTGACGGATGCGGCCGGCTGTGCACCGTGGTCGTTCACCGTCTTGAACAGCTGACCGTCGACGAAGTACTCCCACGACGCGGTGGCGTGACGCGCGGTCAGCTTCCACGTGATGCTGAGGTCGGACGACACGTTCTTCACCGGCCAGGGGCGGGAGTTGTCGTCGAGGATCCCGAAGGCTGCGTTGCCTCCGGAGCACTTCAGCGAGCCCTTGGGGGCTTCGACGCTCTGCGGCTCGTACTTGATCGAACCACAGTCGAACGACGTGCTGCCGGTCGAACAGAGGTCCTGGCGGCTCGGCGGGTCGGTGACCCAGCCGTGCGCGCTGGCGCTGCTTGCGACGCCAGCGCCTGCGATGATCCCGGCAACCACTGCCAGGCCCGCGAATACTGTACGCATACGCTTCATGTGTTCTTCTCCAGTCATCAGTGACATATTCCGAGTGAAGGCGCCTCCCCCGTCGCTTCACCTGAACTCACGCTAACCAGAAACACCGTGCCGATATCCCGGCACAGCCGGGCAATGTGGAAACCACGTAGGGCCCCTCTAGGCGCTCGCGCCCCGCGCCGTCGTCGTCATCACCAGCAGCTGCGGGTCACTCAGATCGAGCGAGACGGTGATCTCTGCGAACTCGGCCAGGGAGGCCACATGTGTGCCTCCGCACAGGAACGCGACTTCCCTCTCTGGCAGCGCGCAGCGCCACTGTCGGCGATCGACGATGCTCGGCCCGTCAGTGTCGATGCGGCTCGTCGCCGCAGAGGCGACCCAGCGCGCGAGCGTGTCGTTGACGTGCTGTTGACGCTCGGCCAGGGTCGCTGTCAACGTCTCCGTGTCGAAGCCCGCCTTGCGCAGACTCTTGCCCAGGCGATATTCGTCGACGCTGCCGTCCTCGTGGATGCGACTGGTCTGATTGGCGCGCGCTTCGAAGTCGGGACTCCCGAGTGGATCAGAGCCGGGGTCCTTGCGCCACAGGTCCGCAAGTGCCAGGTCGAGCGCGAGCGACGCCAGATGACAGGCCGTGTGTCCGCGGCTGAGAGCCGCGCGCAGCGCCGCATCCACCCGCAGGTCCACCTCGGCGCCCGCGACCAACCACGACGGCGCCGCACCTTCGAACGGGTGTGCGACCTGCCAGGTCCAGCCCTCAGTCCCGCGCCGCACGGGAATCGCCGCTCCCGTCGCGAACACGCCGTCGTCGCTGAGGGCCGCCATGACCGCTTCTGTGACTGCGATCGACTCTCCGCTCGCCGTGATCGTGCCACGGTCTCCAGGCTGGTCTGGCCACGTGTGATCCACCGGATGGAACGGCGTGCGATCGACGATCACGACGCCGCCATTCTCCGCCTCATGCACGGCCAGCACTGTGGCGTGCCCTTCAGTCGTGCCGTTCGGGAAGGTGACGAGGGTATCGCTCATCTGTTCAGTCTGCCAGCCCCTGCAGAAAGCTGGGAAAACCGGAGCGGCGCACGTCTGCCCAGTGTGCCGTCAGGACGTGACGACCTGCGCGGTGCCGATCGGGGCGTCCGGGCCCATCTCGGCAGCGATGCGATTGGCCTCTTCGATGAGCGTCGCGACGATCTCGGACTCGGGAACGGTCTTGATGACCTCGCCCTTGACGAAGATCTGACCCTTGCCGTTTCCGGAGGCGACGCCGAGGTCGGCTTCGCGCGCTTCGCCGGGCCCGTTCACGACGCAGCCCATGACCGCGACGCGCAGCGGCACCGTCATGTCTTTCAGGCCCTCGGTCACGTTATCGGCGAGCGTGTAGACGTCGACCTGCGCACGACCGCAGGAGGGGCAGGAGACGATCTCAAGCTTGCGCTCGCGCAGGTTCAGCGACTGCAGGATCTGGTGACCGACCTTGACCTCTTCCGCGGGCGGCGCAGAGAGCGAGACACGGATCGTGTCGCCGATGCCCTCCGAGAGGAGGATGCCGAAGGCGGTGGCCGACTTGATCGTGCCCTGGAAGGCAGGACCTGCCTCGGTGACGCCGAGGTGCAGGGGCCAGTCGCCCCGCTCGGCGAGCATTCGATATGCCTTGACCATGACGATCGGGTCGTTGTGCTTCACGGAGATCTTGAAGTCGTGGAAGTCGTGCTCTTCGAACAGCGATGCCTCCCAGACAGCACTCTCCACGAGCGCTTCGGGCGTGGCCTTACCGTACTTCTCGAGCAGGCGGCGGTCGAGCGAACCGGCGTTGACGCCGATGCGGAGAGAGACTCCGGCGTCCTTCGCGGCCTTGGCGATCGCCCCGACCTGGTCGTCGAACTTGCGGATGTTGCCCGGGTTGACGCGTACCGCTCCGCAGCCCGCGTCGATCGCCTGGAAGACGTACTTCGGCTGGAAGTGGATGTCCGCGATGACGGGGATCTGACTCTTCTTCGCGATGATGTGCAGCACATCGGCATCATCCTGCGACGGCACGGCGACGCGGACGATCTCGCACCCGGAGGCGGTGAGTTCGGCGATCTGCTGCAGTGTGGCGTTGATGTCGGTCGTCGGCGTCGTCGTCATCGACTGGACACTGACGGGCGCGTTTCCGCCCACGAGAACC
The DNA here is from genome assembly GCF_016907255.1 of Microbacterium keratanolyticum. Classification (NCBI taxonomy): domain Bacteria; kingdom Bacillati; phylum Actinomycetota; class Actinomycetes; order Micrococcales; family Microbacteriaceae; genus Microbacterium; species Microbacterium keratanolyticum. The sequence goes on from NZ_JAFBBQ010000001.1 coordinate 362,108, forward strand.
TTGCCGACAGAGATCTGACGCGTCTTGCGGCGGGGGGCGAGGACTTCGGGGACCTTGGGCATCCCCAGATTCACAGCTGGCACGCTCCCAGCCTACCTTTGCGACACACGATGAGTCTGGGCGCCGCCCGTGTGATAGTTTCGCCCCATGTCCGCGACCCGCTCCTGGTGGCCCGCCTTCTAGGCGGTCAGTTCGCGTACCCACGAATCCCAGACCGCCCTCCGAGGCGGTTTTGTTTGTCGTGCCGCACCGGATGCCCGATTTCACGAGACACCGATGGAGACACACATGACGAAGAACGCGGCTTTCACGGCCACGGACCCGGCCACGCTGCAGGCGCGCCTCGCCGCCCTGGTGGATGACCCTGCGGCATCCGTCGTGCTGCTCGCGCGCGAGAACGCGACTGTCGTCGAACTGCTCACGGGGGACGTGCGCGACGTCGACCTCCTCGCGGATATTCCTCTGCAGAGTGATGGCACCGCGCGCGAAGTGTTCGCCATGGTCCCCTACCGCCAGGTCCGCGAACGGGGCTTCTCGGCCCAGGACGACGGTGCGCCGCTGCGGTGCCTTCTTGTGGAGGAACACCTCGCCACCCCGGTCGCGGATGCACTGACCATCCTGCCGTCGGACCCGATCGCACTCCAGGACGCCGGCTTCGACGTTCCCGACGAGGAGTACGCGCAGATCGTCGAGCGCGTCATCGCCGATGAGATCGGGCGCGGCGAAGGCGCCAACTTCGTCATCCGGCGGGATTTCACCGCACGCATCTCCGTGGACGAGCGTCACGCGGCGCTCACCTGGTTCCGCGCCCTGCTGACCCACGAACGCGGCGCCTACTGGACCTTCGCCGTGGTCACGCCCGGCGTCATCGCGGTGGGCGCGAGCCCCGAGGCGCATGTGATCGCCCGCGACGGCATCGTCACGATGAACCCGATCTCCGGCACGTTCCGCCACCCGGCGGGTGGCGCGACGAAGGAGTCTCTCACCGAGTTCCTCTCGTCGACGAAGGAGACCGAGGAGCTCTTCATGGTCGTGGACGAAGAGCTCAAGATGATGAGCGCGGTCTGCTCGGATGGCGGACGCATCACCGGCCCTCATCTGAAGCAGATGTCACGTCTGACGCACACCGAGTACATGCTGCGCGGTCGGAGCCGCATGGATCCGCGAGACATCCTGCGCGAGACCATGTTCGCGCCCACTGTCACCGGGTCCCCCATGCAGAATGCCTGCACCGTCATCGGACGCCACGAGCGTAAGCCCCGCGGGTACTACTCCGGCGTCGCCGCCCTCTTCACCCCCAACGCCGAGGGCGGACACGATCTCGATGCGCCGATCCTCATCCGCACGGTCTACGTCAAGGACGGCGAGCTGAGCGTGCCGGTCGGGGCGACTCTCGTACGCCACTCGGACCCGGCCGGCGAGGTCAGTGAGACCCACGGCAAGGCTGCGGGTGTGCTCGGCGCGATCGGCGCGATCGAACGCGATCACGCCGCAGAGGCCCGCGAGGACGCCGATGCTCCGGATGCCGCCGAGAACGACCTCGCAGCGGATCCGACCGTCGCTGCTCTGCTCGCCTCACGCAATTCGCGTCTCGCCGAATTCTGGATCAATCCGCAGACGGATGCGGTACACGTCGGTCCCTTCAGCGGACGCACCGCCCTTGTCGTCGACGCCGAAGACCGCTTCACCACGATGCTCGCCCACCAGCTGCGCCACCTCGGCCTGGATGTGCGCATCGCCCCCTGGAGCGAGGTTACGGACGCGGATGCCGCCGCCGTCGACCTTCTCGTCGCCGGGCCCGGTCCCGGTGACCCGCGTGACGGCGCCTCACCGCGTATCGCCAGGATGCGCGAGGTCGTAGCCGCGCGTCGGGCCAGCGGATCCCCGCTGCTTGCGGTGTGCCTCAGCCATCAGATCCTGGCGGACACGCTGAACATCGGCCTCGCACCGCTCGCTTCGCCGCATCAGGGGCTGCAGAAGTCCGTGCCGGTGTTCGAGCGGGATGCATCGATCGGCTTCTACAACACGTTCACGGCGCGGGTCGCACCCGGCACCGCCCGGGTCGGTGTCGCCGAGGTCTCCGCGGACGCAGAGACCGGCAATGTGTACGCGCTGCGAGGCCCGGGCTTCGCCTCCGTGCAGGGCCACCTGGAGTCGATCCTGTCGCGCGATGGGATGGGGACGCTCGAACGGCTCGTCGCACACGCGCTCGACGCGTAGGGCTTTTGACAGGAGGGTTGTGTCGGTTCTGATCTTTCAGAACCGACACAACCCTCCTGTGCTGTCTAGCCGAAGAGCTTGACCGGGTTGAAGAGGTCGGCAACGAGCAGCAGCGCTCCCATTCCGATCAGGAGCACCGCCACGATGACCGTGAGAGGCACGAGTCTCGTGGCATCGACGGGCGCAGGCGGCGGGCGACGGGCGAGCTTCGCCCAGGCGCGACGCAGACCGTCCCAGAGGGCGACGACGACGTGCCCCCCGTCGAGCGGCAGGAGCGGGATCAGGTTGAACACGAAGAGCGCGATGTTCAGAGACCCCATCAGACTCAGCAGGAAGACGAGGCGGTTCGTCACCGGCGCATCCGTCGCAGCAACCTCGCCCGCGATACGGCCAACGCCGACCACACTCAGCGGGCCGTTCGGGTCTCGCTCGGATCCCGTGAAGAGAGACACCCCGACGTCCCAGAGACGCGCCGGCAGGTTGATCACGAGGGACGCGACCGCACTGACGTTCTGCGCGGCAAGCTCCGGTCCTGCTGTCAGGGGCTGTGGCACGAAGCCGATCTGCGCACCGAGTCCCGCATATCCGACCGTCTTGGTCACGCGGTCACCGTTCTCGTCGAGAAGGGGCCGCCCTGCGTCATCCGACATCGGACGCTCCGCGGCGATCGGAGTCAGGGTGAGCGTCTGCTGCTCCCCCGCCCGCTCGACCACGACCTCCAGGGGCACACCCGGCGATGCCTGCACGATCGCCGTGGCCTCGGCGAAATCATGCATCGGTTCACCGTCGACGGAGATCAGCGTGTCGCCGGGCATGAAGCCCGCCTCCGCCGCAGGCGCTGCGGGATCGTCGGGGGTGCACATCGTCTGCGTGGAGCCGGCCGGAAGCACGCACTCCGACACCGTGGCGATTCTGGTCGTACCCTGCTCAAGGCCGATCCCCGAGAGAAGCACCGAGAAGATCACGACCGCGAGGGCCAGGTTCATGAACGGGCCACCGAGCATCACGATGATCCGCTTCCACACCGGAAGCCGGTAGAAGACGCCGCTCTCATCGCCGTCGACGATCGTCTCGTCATTGGCGGATCGCGCGTCCTGCACCAGCGTGCGGAACAGTCCCCGTGCAGGCTTGCCAGCGGTTGACGGCGGGTACATGCCCGACATCGAGATGTAGCCGCCCAGAGGGAGCGCCTTGAACCCGTACTCCGTCTCACCGAACCGGCGGGACCAGACGCGCGGCCCGAAGCCGATCATGTACTGCCCCACGCGAACGCCGAACAGCTTCGCCGGAACGAGATGCCCGATCTCGTGCAGGGCGATCGAGACGGCAAGGCCGACCAGCATGAACAGCAGGCCGCCGATGTAGAGCAGGGTTTCCACCCTCACACGCTAGTGGTGCGGGATAGGAAAACGCCGAACGCGCGAGGAAGCGAATCAGCCTGCGGCGATCAGCGCATCCGCGGTCCGGCGCGCCCAGTCCTCCGCCGCCGCGAGCGACTCGACGGTGAGCACGGAAGGCGGCTCATGGGCGTCGATGACGCGAGCGATGGTGTCGACGATCCCGAGGAACGACAGTCGTCCCTCGTGGAAGGCGTCGACAGCCTGCTCATTGGCTGCGTTGTAGACCGCCGGGTACGTCAGGCCTGCGCGTCCGACCTGCTTCGCGAGAGAAACTGCGGGGAAGGCGGTCTCGTCCAGAGGCTCGAAAGTCCACGATGTGGCCTTCGTCCAGTCGAGGGGTTGCCCGATGCCGCCGACGCGGTGCGGCCAGTCGAGCCCCAGCGAGATGGGAAGCCGCATGTCGGGAGGGGACGCCTGCGCGATCGTCGAGCCGTCGACGAACTCCACCATCGAGTGCACGATGGATTGCGGATGCACCACGACGTCGATTTCGTCGTAGGCGATGTCGAACAGCAGATGAGCCTCGATCACCTCGAGGCCCTTGTTGACGAGCGTCGCGGAGTTCGTGGTGACCACGCGTCCCATGTCCCAGGTGGGGTGCGCCAGCGCCTCCGCGGGTGTCACATCGCGCAGTTCCTCGCGAGTGCGCCCACGGAACGGGCCCCCCGAGGCGGTCACGACGAGTCGGCGCACCTCCGCGTGCGTGCCTGCGCGCAGGGCCTGCGCGAGCGCCGAGTGCTCGGAATCGACGGGCACGATCTGCCCCTCAGCGGCGGCCGCCGTGACGAGGGCGCCGCCGACGATGAGCGACTCCTTGTTCGCGAGGGCGAGAGTGCGGCCGGCCTTCAACGCGGCGAGTGTGCTGCCCAGGCCGATTGACCCGGTGATGGCGTTGAGGACGACGTCCGCCTCGACGTCACGCACCAGCTGTTCAGCTTCCGCCGCACCCAGTGCCGTGTGCTCCAGCCGGAACTCACGCGCCTGCTCATCAACCATCTCCCGATTGGATCCGGCCGCGAGGCCGACGAGCTCGAATCGCCGGGGGTTCGCCCGGATGACGTCGAGAGCCTGAGTGCCGATGGAGCCGGTGGACCCCAGAACGATGATGCGCCGCATGCGTTCAGCCTACGCGTGCGGCGGCCATCGGAATCGTCTACTGCGCGGGCTGGACGGGGGTCGTCGCGAGGATGTCGACGACGAAGACGAGCGACTCGCCCGAGAGCTCGTGCGTGCCGCCGGCCTCGCCGTATCCGTCGGCCGGCGTCATGGCGACGAGCACCTGAGAACCGACCTTCTGGCCCTCGAGCGCCAGGCGGAATCCGTTGACGACCTGGTTGGTCTGGAACTGGGTGGGAGTCGCCTCACGGGACCAGCTCGAGTCGAACTCCTCGCCGTCGGACCACTTCACACCGCGGTACTGGACGACGACGAGGTCGCCGGGCTGCACCTCGGCGCCGTCGCCCTGCTGCAGCATCTCGACCCGGGTCTCCGCGGGCGGCTCTGTGCCCTCGGGGATCGTGATCGTCGGCGCGCCGTCCTTGTCCAGCTTGACCGTGGGCATTCCCTCTGCCGGGTCGACTGGGGTGCCGGAGGCAATCGTCGGGAGCTTCCCGACCGACTCCGCGTAGACGACGAGAGACTGCGCGCCCTCGCCGCCGAGAACAGAAGCCGGCAACGCGAGCACAGCGGTCGACCCGAGCGGCTCGCACTCAAGGGCAGCCACGAACAGAGAGGAGGACTGCGGATCCATCAGGACGGGAAGCACACCACCCTCGCCACGCTCGCTCGAGTCGAGAACCTCGTTCGTCTCGGCGTTGACGACCTGGTAGCGAATCGAGAGCAGGTCTCCCGCGAACACATCGTCGCCGTCGCCCTCGGTGACGATCGTGCGCTCCAGCGCCTCGAACGGCAGATCGGCGGGAACCTCGACGGTGGCGTCTGCGCCGCTGCCGGAGATCGTGATGGCGTCAGATGTCTTGCCCGGTTTCGCGTCGAGCAAGCACTGCGCGTCTGGCGTCGGGCTGGACTCCGGAGCAGTCTCGGGCGCACCGGAGCAACCGGCGAGCAGGAGTGCCGTCACGGCGACGGCGGAGACAGCAGCGAACGGGCGGATGCGCACAGTGATACCTCAAGTCTGTTTCGGGAGCGTCTCTATCTTGACGCACTCGGCTTTGCCCACGCTGAGAAAGTCTGTGCGCTCTCTCGACACTTCGGGCGGCGCCCATTCCGCGACGGGAATGAATGCCGGGATACGCTGGTCTGATGACTTCTGAGCCCGTGGATGACACCGCTACGACGACGGCTCCGGCTCAGACCCCGAAGCGCGCGGGCTTCACGTACGCCGCAGGACGCTTTGTCATCAGCGCGCTTGCCCGGCTGATCTACCGGCCCCGCATCGAAGGCCGCGAGAACGTTCCCCTGCACGGGCCGGTGATCTTCGCGAGCAATCACCTGTCGTTCATCGACTCTCTCGCCATTCCGGTCGCTGCTCCTCGCCCCGTGCATTTCCTCGCGAAGTCGACCTACTTCGAGGGAACCGGAGTGAAGGGCTGGATCAGCCGCACGTTCTTCGAATCGATCGGCGCCATCCCGGTGCGTCGCGGCGCAGGTCAGGCAGCTCTGGACGCGCTCGACCAGCAGCGCCAGCTTCTGGATGACGGATTCGCCGTGGCGCTGTACCCGGAGGGAACCCGCTCCACCGACGGGCGTCTCTACAAGGGCCGCACGGGCGTCGCCTTCCTCGCTCTGCAATCCGGCGCACCGGTCGTGCCCGTTGGTCTCATCGGCACGGACAAAGCGATGCCCGTCGGTGCGAAGATGCCCTCACTGAGCGCCCGGATCACCGTGCGCTTCGGTGAACCGCTCGACCTGTCGCGGCACGGTGCGGCGAACTCAGGACGAGCTCGACGCCTGGCGACCGACGAGATCATGGCGGCGATCCACGCACTCTCCGAGCAGGAGCTCGCCAACGCCTACAACGAGGTTCCCGCGCACGGCGCGATCGAGAAGATCAAGCAGGCGCTCCCGCACGAGCGCCGCTGAGGCCTCTCACTCCTCCCGAGCGTCGGTCTCGCCGGCGACGAGGATCGTCGCCTCGTGTCGGACGGGGAACGAGACCGAATTGGCGATGAAGCACCAGGCGTTCGCCTGGGCGTGGGCGTCGTGCGCCGCATCCACCATCGATGCCTCTGCGACCACGACCGTCGGACGGAGCATCACCTCTGTGAAGGCGCCACCACCCTGCCCGTCTTCCTGCATATGGCCGGTCGCCTCGTCGCGGTAGTCGACCACGACGACCCCCGCCTGAACGCAGGCGTGAAGGTATGACAGGAGGTGGCATTCGGAGAGCGCCGCCAGCAGAAGGTCTTCGGGGTTCCATCGTTCCGGATCGCCACGGAACGGTTTGTCCGCTGACGCGAGAATGTCGGGCTTTCCGCCGACCTGCAGGGTCACATCGCGCGCGTAGTCTCGGTAGCCGCTCGTCCCTGTTCCCCGGTTGCCGGTCCAGGTGGTGGTGAGGGCGTAACGGTGCTGTCCGAGGGGAAGACGCGACGAGTCCATGGAACTCATCGTGCCACGCAGGAATTCATCGTGCCACGCGGCTTCCGCGCGCGCACCGCACGGAGTTCGGCGCGGCGTTAGGCTTGCTGTCGTGCTGGAAACTCTCACCGTTGCGGATGCTGTCGAACTTGCCGTTGCCGAGCGGAACGGATTCATCGAATCTCGTCACGCGGGTGCCGCGGTCGTCCTCTCCCCCGAGGGTGAGGTCGTGCTCACGCTCGGCAATGCGAGTGCGCTGGTGCTTCCCCGTTCGAGCCTGAAGCCGCTGCAGGCGATCGCGAGCGTGACGACCGGCGCTGCGCTCGAGGGTGAGCAGCTCGCTCTGGCTACGGCGAGTCACGCCGGCACCGACCGCCATGTCGAGGTCGTCCGGGCGATCCTGCTCGAGGGCGGTCTGACGGAAGACGATCTGGCCTGCCCGCCGGCATGGCCGAGCGACAGCGATGCGCGTGACGACCTCGTTCGCGAGCACGGTGAGCAGACACGAATCCGCATGAACTGCTCGGGCAAGCACGCGGCGATGCTGCGCGCGTGCGTTGCGACCGGGTGGCCGACCGAGGGCTACCTCTCTCCCGATCACCCGCTGCAGGTTCACACGCGCGAGGTCATCGAGCGTCTCACCGGCGAGAAGGTCGCGGCGACCGCGATCGACGGGTGCGGCGCACCGATCTACGCGATGACTCTGACGGGACTCGCTCGCGCGATCCACCGCATCGGATCCGCATCCGGCCGCTCCCCCTTCGCTTTGCACCGCGTCGCCGGCGCGCTGGTCGCAGCGGTGCGACAGAACGCCTGGACCATCGACGGTCCCGGGCGAGCGGACACGATCGCGATCGAGAAGCTCGGCGTCTTCGCAAAGGGCGGCGCGGAGGGCGTGATGGTCATGGTGGCACCCAATGGTGCGACCGTCGCGCTGAAGATGCTCGATGGTTCGGCCCGTGCGACGACGATCGTGGCAGCGACCCTGCTCGCTCGTGTCGGTGCCCTCACTGCCGCGCAGATCGAGGACCTCAGCGCGGCCCTGCCGCTGGATGTTCTCGGCGGTGGCGAGCCGGTCGGCAAGATCCACCCCGGCGCCGGAATCATCGGCCTCTGACGGCATTCACTCGATCCGTCTCTCCCTGCGCATGTGCGGCTGACCGACGCGCGTCGTGAGCGCTCCGATCCTCGTGCGCTCCGGCGGGTTTCCCCCGCGGATGAGCCACGCACGTCCCGCGTTCGAAACGGCATAGGGCGGCAGGTCGCGCATCCCGAGCAGCGTGCGCATCTCGCGTGTGCACTCGCTGGACACAAGCACCTCACCCTCTGCACGGCTGAGCTGCCACAGCGACCATTGCCGCTGCCACGCGTCGGCGTCTCCGAGCAGGACGAGTGGACTCGACGTCGAGCGTTCCTCACCGCGCAGCGTCTGCCGCACGTCGTCCAGGGCGCGGGCCGCCGCAGCAGTGTCAAACTCGCCGACGAGGCGGACATCGGCGTCTACACAGGTACGGCGCAGCGCCGTCGCCACCTCGGAGGGCCGCGTCGTGATGATCGCCGTCGTGGCGGACGTCGGCCACCACTCCGAGGGATCCGGCGCACCCGCCTCCGCCCCTCGGGCACCATCCGTATGGGCGGTCAATGCGAACTGCACCTCTCTCCCGTCCCACTGTGCGCGCCCTTCCGGCCGGTCCGCACGATACGCGCCCGGCTCCCCGCCCGCTGCAAGATGCTCACTCCGCGATCCCAGTCGCAGCACCGCACGTTGTCCGATCAGGTCGGCCAGCGGCGCGAGGGCCCCTGTGAGCCGTGACAGGCTGACGACGATCGTGGATGCTTCCGCGGCGCTGCGTCGCACGACCTGTTCCCACGCTCCGAGCCACTCGGCGGCGTAGTCGGGCGGGAACGCCGAAACTCGGGCGTCGAGATCGTCGCAGAGAAGCACAGGCGGCAGCGGACGTCGAGCCTGCGCGAGATCAGCCAGCAGGCTCCATGCGCCCTCCGGATCGCGGGGCACCTGAATCGCCTCCGGATGCTGAGTGCTCACCGCGCGGAGGACACTGCTCTTCCCCGTACCCGGACCGCCGATGACGACGAGTCCACGATCACCTCCGACGCGCAGCGCCCGGAGGGTCTGCCTCTGCTCGTCCGGTTCATCGGCCAAGCCAAGGATCAACCTGTCAGATGTCGCGACCTCGCCGGTCATCGAGAGCAGTTCACTGACCGTCACCTGGCTCGGCAGCGGCGGACGCCACGGGCTCCGCGCCCATCGGGCGTGCGCATGTCGCATTCCGATCCGACGGAGATCGCTCGCCCGGGTGAGGACGACGCGAAAAGGCACCGGCTCCGCATCCCGCGGACGGCGCGCCAGCGCGAGTCCGCGTCCGGCCGCGTCCCCGGGAAGGTGCGCGGCGTCGTCGACGCCCAGCACAGCCAGACTGTCGCCCGGGGAGCTGACGCGCAGGCTGACCCTCAGCGGGCAATTCGCGGCGAGCGCGTCGCGAATCACTCCGGAGGCGCGTTGCGTCCCCAAGATGAGGTGCATGCCGAGCGCCCGTCCTCGAGCAGCGATATCGGTGAAGACGGCGCCGAGATCAGGATGCTCCTGGAGAAGCGCGGCGAACTCATCGACAACGATCACCAGGCGAGGAAGGTCGGCTGAAGGATCGGTCACATTGCGTGCACCCACCGCCGAGAGAGCACGCTCACGACGACGCAGCTCGGCGCGCAGGCTCTGCACACCTCGCTCGGCCCCATCGCCGTCGAGATCGGTGATGACCGCGGCCACGTGCGGCAGTTCCCTCAGTGGGTCGAACGCGGTGCCCCCCTTGAAGTCCGCAAGCACGAAGACGACATCTTCTGGCCGGTACGCATTCGCCAACGCGACGACCCAGCTCACGAGCAGCTCGCTCTTTCCGGAGCCGGTCACGCCCGTGACGATTGCATGCGGGCCGTCCTCCACGAGATCCAGCACAAGCTCATCGCGCGCCTGACGCCCGAGAGCGGCGCGGAGTCCCCCGTCAGCCCGCAGCGGAGCATCCGTCTGCAGGTCATCCCAGCTGACGTGTGCAGGCAGTTCTTCGTCGATGTCATCCGCATGAGCGATCGCCTGGATGAGCGCCTCCGCCTGGGCTCGTGAGATCCCCTCGACGGTGCACTCACGCACTCCCGTCGCCGTGCGCAGCGAAGCGCCGAGAGGATCGGCGACATCGAGCACCGCCGCATAGCCCGGCGGCGTATCTGCTCCGCCGTCGAGCATCAGGATGCGCCCGTTCGCGGTGACCGCATCGGATGCATCATCAGAGACACCGAGCACCCAGGCAGTGCGCCGCGTACCTCGCAGATGAGCGAGTCCGGCGAGTCCCAGCTGCTCCGCCAGCGCACCGGTGATCCGCAACGCCTGCGGCGAGTACCGAAGACAGATCTGCACGATCAATCCGCGCACAACGGCACCTGCGATGGGAGCAGGTCCGCGAACACACACGCCGTCGGCCAGCGACACTGTGAGGGGCGCCGCATCCACTTCTCTCGCCCGCTCGCGAAACTCTCTCGCACGCTCCCCGTCGCCGCCAGTGACACGAAGGCTGCTGACCGTCGCGCCTCGTCCCATGGTCAGCGAAACTCCTGATTCGACGCTCGCACGTCGCAGTGTCTCCTCCTGCAGAAGGCTCGCGACATCCGGATGCGTCCGCAGCAGCGTGACCCGCTCCTGCTGCCGCCGCTGCGTGTGCTCGCGCTCGACACGCTCCCACTCTTCATCGTGCTCGGCTTTCGCACGTCGACTCTCGCGTCTGCGCTGGCGAGCGCCGTCGACGAACGAGGCCAGCAGCATCAGCGGACCGAGCGCTGCGAAGCAGAGGGAGAACAGCGAGCCGGTGACACCCCACAGCACGACACCGGAGACGACCGGCACAAGCGCCGCGAGGATGGGCAACGACGGCCGACGGGCTTCCTGCGGTGCGGTGGGAAGAGCAAGGGGTTCGGACAGATCCATCTGTCCAGTTCAGTGGCTCTGGCTGACGAGCGGTCCCGTCCGTCCGTGATCTGTGGATCAGTCCAGAACCGGGCCCGCTGGGGAGGATTCGTCGACGCGGGCGACATTCACGACGATCACCGTGACGTTGTCACGCCCACCGTTCTCCAGCGCCGCAGTCATCATGGCGTCGACAGCCGCCGCCGGATCGGCATTCTCGTTGAGAAAATGCTGGATCCCGTAGTCCGTCAGCTCTTTGGTCAAGCCGTCCGAGCAGATCACGAAGCGATCCCCGTCGTGCACGGCGAACTCACGGTAGTCCGGAGGAGCCTGCTCGCTCACGCCCACCGCGCGTGTGATTACGTTCGCGTACGGGTGGCCTTCGGCCTCCTCGGGGCTCAGCCGCCCCGCCGCCATGAGCTCCTGCACAACAGAGTGGTCTGTCGTGACCTGAGTCATCGCCTGGTCGCGCTGCAGGTACACGCGTGAGTCGCCGATGTTCATAGACACCCACCGCGCCGTGGCCTTCTCGCCCTCGTCCGCGGATGCCTGCACATCCAGATAGACGCCTGTGAGCGTGGTCCCGGTACCCTCGTCGGTGGTCTCCGGGTGATCCCGGATGTCCCCGACGGCCTTGTCGATCGCCTGCTCGATCGCAGATGCGGAGAGCGCTCCGGCCTTCACCGCAGCATGCAGTCGTGCAACCGTGCGCCGGCTCGCGACCTCTCCTCCGGCGTGTCCGCCCATGCCGTCCGCGACGACGAAGAGAGGGAACTCGGCCAGGAACGAATCCTGATTGCTGTCTCGGCGACGGCCGATGTCGGTGCGTCCTGCCCAGGTGACGGTGATCCGATCACCCGCGCCGAGGTCGACTTCCTGAGATGTAGCAGTCGACGCGTCAGTCACGGGATGCCTTTCGGAGTTCGAAATGAACGGCGGCCAAAGCCTCACCCATCGTAGTCGATGGGGTTCTGCCCCGACGTCACGCGGCCGGATCGGTGGGAAGCGGGAAGATCTCGTCGATCGCCGCGAGATCCGCAGCGTCCGGAGTCCATGCGCTCCCGGCACGCGCATTGTCCTCGATCTGAGCCGCGGACGTCGCACCCGCGATCACTGACGCGACTCCGGGCTGAGCGAGCGTCCAGCCGAAGGTCGCCTCCAGCATCGTGATGCCGCGTGCGTCGCAGAAGTCGCGATACGCGTCGAGCGCATCCCAGGGAGCGTTCTCCCAGAGATGCGAACGCGTGCGCATGATGCGGCTCTCCGCGGGTCCTCCGTCGCGTGTGAACTTTCCGGTGAGGAGGCCGTTATAGAGGGGGAAGTACGGGAAGACGCCGAGTCCGAATCGCGAAGCAGCCGGCAGCACCTCGCGCTCAGCGCCCCGCGCGAGCAGGGAATAGTGGTTCTGCGAGGAGATGAAGCGCCCGGTCGAACGGGCCTGGGCGGTGAGCTCGGCTTCAGCGATCTGCCACCCCGTGAAGTTCGAGTGACCGTAGTACCGGATCTTTCCCTCGCGCACGAGCTCGTCCAACGCGTCGATCGTCTCGGCGATCGGCGTCAGCACATCCGGCGTGTGCAGCTGGTACAGGTCGATCCAGTCCGTGCCCAGTCTCTGCAGCGACCGTTCCACCGCGTAGCGCACATAACGGCGGGAGCCGAGGCCCGCGGGGAACTCATACCCCATGGGCAGTTCGTTGTGGCCGAACTTCGTCGCGAGCACGACCCGATCCCGGCGCCCCTGGAGTGCCTCCCCCATCAGCGTCTCGCTGAGGCCGGGCTCACGACCGTAGATGTCTGCGGTGTCGAAGAAGGTGATGCCGCTGGCGATCGCGGCATCGATGACCTGTCGCGTGCCATCCAACGACTCGCTCGCCGTGCCGGCGCGGCCGAAGTTGTTGCACCCCAGCCCTACCGCAGAGACGATCAGACCAGAGGAACCTACGCGCCGTGAGAGTGCCGTCATGACTCCACGCTACCGCCTGAACGGCGAAGCCCCCGTTCCGAGGAACGGGGGCTTCGCACAGTGACGTCAGGCCGAAGGCTTGTTCGGGTCCACCGGAGGCACGGGAGGTGCCGGCGGGACGGGAGGTGCCGGCGGCGCCGGAGGCGCGGGCGGAGCCGGCGGCACAGCGGGGCCAGCGGCGGGGTCGACCGGAGCGGCCGGTGTCGTGTAGCCCTGCGGAGCGGGCGGAGCATAACCCTGCGGCGCCGGCGGAGCGTAACCCTGCGGAGCAGGAGCTGCGTAGCCCTGCGGCGCTGCCGCAGCCGACGGCTGAGCCGGGATGCCTTCCCAGACCGTCCGGTCACCCAGGAAGGCGTTTCCGCCCCACGGTGCCGGCGCGATCGCCGTGTTCCAGCGCGACTTGTCGAAGGCGTTGATACCCAGCCAGACGAGGGAGAGCAGGACGTAGAGCACGACCCAGACCGCTTCCTTCTGCAGCTTCAGGCCGACGCGCCATGCCGCGAGTGCCGTCAACGCCAGAATCGCGAACGGGATGAGCTGACCGACGACGGGGAGCCAGCTGAGGACTAACGATGCGCCGATGCCGTAGAGAACAAGCCACGGGCTGAGATCGCCGAGCTTGAAGAAGATCATGGTGTTGTACACAGGCACCCATGCACGCCACTTGCCCTGCACACCCGCCTTTTCGAAGATCTTCATGAGGAAGAGCGACCCGATGACGTAGAACGCCAGGCCGAAGAACGTGAAGAAGATGGCAAAGGCGGCCAACAGGGCCAGCGCGCCGCCATCGTAGCCGTAGCCGTAGTCAGGCATGGGTTCCTCCCAGGAGTAGTCACGCGAAAGGTTGCTTTCGCGCCCCTCAGATTAGCGGTAGAGCGCAGGGCGCCGATACCCCGTGCATAACGCGTTACGCCGGAACGACGAGTTCGATCGTTTCCGCAGCGTCCGTCGGACGCAGCGTCACATCGCTGTGGTCGGCCCAGGCGAAGAGCGCGTTCACAGAGTCGATGCGCGGTCGGTCCTCTGCCAGGCGACGCACCAGCGCGCCCTTCGCGTGCTTGTTGAAGTGATTGAGGGCACGCGTCGAACCCTCCTCGTCGGTGACGACGCGCACGTATGCGGATGCCACCGAATCCGGAATGGGACCCAGTGCCACGTACGCCTCGGAACGAAGATCGAGGATGAAGCGCGGATGCGACGCCGCGATCGACTCCGAGACCGCATCCGCCCACACCCGCCGCAGCGGCGGCACCCCGGGCAGGGAGACAGCGGCGCCCAGTCGGTAGGCGGGGATCGGATCGAGTGCTCCGACGGGACCGAACGGCGCACTGTGGATCCAGACGTGCTGCCCCAACCAGCGCCGCGCCGCGGCGGCGAGTGTCGACGCATCCAGCGCGTCGAAGAGCACGCCGGTGTAGCGGTCCACGGCCGGCATCGTCGCGGCCTCGCGCAGCGCCGCGTTGTGCGTGATCTCCCCGCGCTGGCGCGCGCTGAGCTTCAGCACGCGACTCGCGGCCTCCGGATCGGCCGCGAGTGCGATCAGCGCGTCCACCACACGATCGCGCTGCGGCTGTAACGAGGGCATCGCCAACGCGGCGGGCGACCACGGGGCCCCGGTGCCGCCGATGCGCTTCGTCTCGGACGGCGGAAGCAGGATCTTCACAGAGCGCTCCTTCAGGAACAGACCAGAACGGAAAGAAGCGGCGGGAAGACTCCGAAGAGCCTTCCCGCCGCTTCTGTTCAGAGAATCAGGCGATCAGTGCTGCGTTGCCCGCGACGATCGTGACGACGTTTCCCTCGCTGGAGAGGAAGCCGTCCTGAGCATTCGCGAGAACCTTCGTACCATCGGCCTGCGTGATACGAACCTGGCCCTCGGCAAGGATGGCCAGCATCGGCTCGTGTCCGGCCATGATGCCGATTTCGCCCTCGACGGTCTTGGCGACGACGAGCGTCGCCTCCCCCGTCCAGACCTCCGCCGTTGCGGAGACAAGGCTGACCTGAAGCGCCATGATCAGGCGTTCTCCTTCTGAATCTGAGCCCAGCGCTCTTCGACGTCGGAGATGCCACCGACGTTGAAGAAGGCCTGCTCGGCGACGTGGTCGAAGTCACCCTTGGCGATCGCGTCGAACGACTCGATGGTCTCCTTGAGCGGAACCGTCGAACCCTCGACACCGGTGAACTTCTTCGCCATGTAGGTGTTCTGCGAGAGGAACTGCTGGATACGACGGGCGCGAGCCACGACGATCTTGTCCTCTTCGGAGAGCTCGTCGACACCGAGGATGGCGATGATCTCCTGCAGTTCCTTGTTCTTCTGGAGGATCTGCTTGACGGTGGTCGCAACGCGGTAGTGGTCCTCGCCCAGGTAGCGGGGGTCCATGATGCGCGACGTCGAGGTCAGCGGGTCGATGGCCGGGTACAGACCCTTCGATGCGATCTCACGCGAGAGCTCGGTGGTCGCGTCGAGGTGCGCGAACGTGGTCGCAGGAGCCGGGTCGGTGTAGTCATCGGCCGGCACGTAGATCGCCTGCAGCGAGGTGATCGAGTGACCACGCGTCGAGGTGATGCGCTCCTGGAGGAGGCCCATCTCGTCGGCGAGGTTCGGCTGGTAACCCACGGCCGACGGCATACGACCGAGAAGCGTCGACACCTCAGAACCGGCCTGCGTGAAGCGGAAGATGTTGTCGATGAAGAGCAGCACGTCCTGCTTCTGCACGTCACGGAAGTACTCCGCCATCGTCAGAGCCGAGAGGGCGACGCGCAGACGCGTTCCCGGCGGCTCGTCCATCTGGCCGAAGACAAGGGCGGTCTTGTCGAAGACGCCCGCTTCTTCCATCTCGTGGATGAGGTCGTTGCCCTCACGGGTGCGCTCACCGACACCGGCGAACACCGACACACCACCGTGGTCCTGCGCCACGCGCTGGATCATCTCCTGGATGAGGACGGTCTTACCGACACCTGCACCACCGAAGAGACCGATCTTTCCACCCTGCACGTAGGGGGTCAGGAGGTCGATCGACTTGATGCCGGTCTCGAACAGCTGCGTCTTGGACTCGAGCTGGTCGAAGTTCGGAGCCTCGCGGTGGATCGGCCAGCGCTCGGTGATCTCGATCTGCTCACCGGGCTCGGCGTTGAGCACCTCGCCGATGACGTTGAAGACCTTGCCCTTGGTGACGTCACCGACGGGCACCGAGATCGGAGCACCGGTGTCGCGAACCTCCTGGCCACGGACGATGCCGTCCGTGGGCTTCAGGGCGATGGCGCGAACCAGGTCGTCACCGAGGTGCTGGGCAACCTCGAGCGTGATCTCCGTCGAGGACTCACCGATCGTGATGGTCGTCTTCAGAGCGTTGTAGATGTCAGGAATCGAGTCGTGCGGGAACTCGATGTCGACGACGGGTCCGTTGACGCGCGCGACGCGCCCGACGACCGCAGTCGTGGCCTGCTCGGCCGTGGCGGTGGAAGTCATTTCTTCGTCTCTTTCGTGAGGGTCTATTTGCTCGACGCCAGAGCGTCGGCGCCACCGACGATCTCGGCGATCTGCTGAGTGATCTCGGCCTGACGTGCGTTGTTGCGCAGGCGGGTGTAGTCGGTGATGAGCTTGTCGGCGTTGTCGCTGGCCGACTTCATCGCCTTCTGCGTCGCGGCCTGCTTTGCGGCCGACGACTGCAGCAGCGCGTTGAAGACGCGGCTCTGGATGTACACCGGCAGGATCGCGTCCAGCACCGTCTCGGCATCCGGCTCGAACTCGTAGAGCGGGTAGACGGCGCTGGAAGCCTCCGTCTCATCCGACTCGACGATCTCGAGCGGGAGCAGGCGGACCGTCTCCGGCGACTGCGTCATCATGCTCACGAAGCGGTTGAAGACGAGGTGGATCTCATCGACGCCACCTTCCTCACCGCCGCGCGAGAATGCCTCGAGCAGCGTCGCCGAGATCTCCTCTGCGGTCTGGAACTGCGGAGTGTCGGTGTCACCCGTCCACTCAGCAGCTGCCTCCAGGCCACGGAACTGGAAGAACCCGACAGCCTTGCGGCCGACCAGGTAGAACACCGGCTCCTTGCCCTGCGAACGCAGCAGCTCGGCCACCTCGAGGCCCTCACGGAGGATCTGCGAGTTGAACGCGCCGGCAAGACCGCGGTCCGAGGTGAAGATCACGACCGCAGAGCGGCGGATCGTCTCGGGCTCACGGGTGAGCGGGTGATCGACGTTGGAGTGCGTCGCGACGGCGGACACAGCCCGGGTCACGGCACGCGCGAAGGGTGACGACGCCTTGACGCGTGCCATCGCCTTCTGAATGCGCGAAGCCGCGATGAGCTCCATCGCCTTCGTGATCTTCTTGGTCGTCTGAGCAGAAGAGATCTTCTGCTTGTAGACCCTAAGTTGAGCGCCCATAGTTCGTCTCCAGCGCGATTAGGCGCGACGACCCTTGACGATCTTCTCCTGGTTGACGTCCTCAGCATCGGCAGCGCCGTGCTCCTCGTGACCGGGAGCACCGATCGCGTGGCCCTTGCCGCCCTGGAACTCCACGATGAACTCGTCGGTGCGCTTCTCCAGCTCGGCAACCGTGGCGTCGTCAAGAACGTTGGTCTCGCGCAGGGTGTCGAGGATCGAGGTGTTGCGACGCAGGTAGTCGAGCAGCTCGCGCTCGAAGCGCAGCACGTCTTCGACCTCGATCGTGTCGAGCTTGCCGTTCGTGCCGGCCCAGATCGAGACGACCTGGTCTTCGACGGGGTACGGCGAGTACTGCGGCTGCTTGAGCAGCTCGGTCAGACGCGCACCACGGGCAAGCTGACGACGCGAAGCCGCGTCGAGGTCGGATGCGAACATCGCGAATGCCTCGAGCGAGCGGTACTGCGCCAGCTCGAGCTTCAACGTACCCGAGACCTTCTTGATCGACTTGACCTGAGCGTCACCACCGACACGCGACACGGAGATACCCACGTCGACTGCGGGACGCTGGTTGGCGTTGAACAGGTCGGACTGGAGGAAGATCTGGCCGTCGGTGATCGAGATCACGTTGGTCGGGATGTACGCCGAGACGTCGTTGGCCTTCGTCTCGATGATCGGGAGACCTGTCATCGAGCCTGCGCCGAGCTCATCGGAGAGCTTTGCGCACCGCTCCAGCAGACGGGAGTGCAGGTAGAAGACGTCACCCGGGTATGCCTCACGGCCCGGCGGACGACGCAGGAGGAGCGACACGGCGCGGTAGGCCTCGGCCTGCTTCGACAGGTCATCGAAGATGATGAGGACGTGCTTGCCGCCGTACATCCAGTGCTGACCGATAGCCGAGCCGGTGTAGGGGGCGAGGTACTTGAAGCCGGCGGGGTCCGACGCGGGAGCGGCGACGATCGTCGTGTACTCCATGGCGCCGGCCTCTTCGAGCGCGCCCTTGACGGAGGCGATCGTCGAGCCCTTCTGGCCGATGGCGACGTAGATGCAGCGAACCTGCTTGTTGACGTCGCCCGACGCCCAGTTGTCCTTCTGGTTGATGATCGTGTCGATCGCCAGAGCGGTCTTACCCGTCTGACGGTCACCGATGATCAGCTGACGCTGGCCACGGCCGACGGGGATCATGGCGTCGATGGCCTTGACACCGGTCTGCATGGGCTCGTGCACGCTCTTGCGCTGCATGACGCCCGGCGCCTGCAGTTCGAGCTCACGCACACCCTCGGTGGCGATCTCGCCGAGACCGTCGATGGGCTGACCCAGGGGGTCGACCACGCGGCCGAGATAGCCGTCGCCGACGGGGACCGAGAGGACCTCGCCGGTACGGGTGACTTCCTGGCCGGCCTGAACGCCGGTGAAGTCGCCGAGGACGACGACACCGATCTGGTGCTCGTCGAGGTTCAGCGCGAGGCCCTTGGTGCCGTCCGCGAACGTGACGAGCTCGTTTGCCATGACGCCCGGCAGCCCCTCAACGTGAGCGATGCCGTCGGCTGCGTCGATGACCGTGCCGACCTCGGTCGCCGAAGCGCCGGTGGGCTCGTAGGCGGCGACGAAGTCCTTCAGCGCGTCACGGATGACGTCGGGGCTGATCGATAGTTCTGCCATTGTCTTCCCTTTGGTTCTAAGAGGGGTGCGCGGTCACCCGCGCGAAGTCTGAGTTAGCCCGCGAGCTTCTGACGAAGATCGGCGAGCCGCGCGGAGATGCTGCCGTCGATGACATCGTCTGCGACCTGCACACGCAGACCGCCGACGACCGAGGAGTCGATCACCTGGTTGAGCGACACCTGCGCACCGTAGCGACGCGAGAGGCTCTCGCCGAGGCGAGCGCTCTGCTCCGCGGTGAGCGGGGATGCCGTGTGCACCGTGGCGACGATGCGGCCGCGCTGTGCCGAGACGATGCGCATGGCACGGCTCAGCAGCTGACGGACGCGACGCTCACGGGGGTCACGGACCAGCGACGAGACGATGAGCGCGGATGCTGCGCCGACCTTGCCTGTCAGCAGGCGCTCGATCAGCGCGCTCTTCGCCGCGCCGTCTCCGAGCCGGCTGCCGAGCGCAAGCTCGAGCTCCGGGTTCTCGGCGACGATGCGCAAGACGGCGAACAGCTCGCTCTCGATGTCACTGGAGGGCTCGCCGCTTGCCGCTGCGCGGATGGCGAGCTCTTCGATCCCGTCGACCAGGTCCGCGGCGCTGGACCAGCGCTGTGCGACGACGACCGCGAGTGCCTCCTGAACCGTTGCGGATGCTCCGGAGAAGACAGTGGTGATGACGGCGGCCCGGGCCGAAGCCGGAGCAGCCGGATCTGCCAGCGCGCCGCTCAGCTGGGAGGTCTCCCCGATCAGCCGAGCAGCTGCGAACAGCTCACCAGCGGTCTCGAGGGTGACGCCCTTCGCTGCGGCAAGCGCCTCTGTGGATGCCGCGAGTGCCTGAGTGGTCGCGCTGCCCATTACTGAGCCGCCTTCTCGGATGCCTCGAGGTCAGCGAGGAAGCGGTCGACCACGGCCGACGCGCGAGCGTCGTCCGACAGCGTCTCGCCCACCACGCCACCGGCGAGGTCGAGCGCAAGCGTTCCGACCTCCGAGCGCAGCGAGACGAAAGCGGCCTGGCGCTCTGCCTCGATCTGCGAGCTGGCGGCTGCGGTCACGCGTGCGGCCTCGACGGTCGCAGCGGTCTTGGCCTCGGCGACGATCTTCTTGCCGTCCTCACGGGCAGCCTCACGGATCTCGCCGGCCTCGACGCGTGCCTCGGCGAGCTGGCGGGTGTACTCCTCCAGCGCGGCCTCAGCCTGCTTCTGCGCCTCGTCAGCCTTGGCGATGTTGCCCTCGATGGCAGCAGAGCGCTCATCGAGCATCGTCGTGAGTCGCGGGATGATGACCTTCCAGAACGCCACCAGGATGATGACGAAGCACACCGCCGACCAGATGATGTCGTAGTACGCCGGAAAGAGCGGGTTGGGCGCCTCTTCCGCGGCAATGACAAGAGTGCTCAGCATCCTGTCTCCTTAGGTGTTTTGGTCGCTGGATCAGAAGCCGAAGATGAAGCCGGCAGCGATGCCGATGAAGGCGAGCGCCTCGGTGAAGGCGATACCGATCCACATGAGGACCTGCAGGCGACCGGCGAGCTCGGGCTGACGGGCGACACCCTCGATCGTCTTGCCGACGACGATACCCACACCGATAGCCGGGCCGATGGCTGCGAGGCCGTAGCCGACCGCTGCGAGCGAGCCAGAAACATCTGCAAGAACCGTAGTTGCGTCCACGGGGGTTTTCCTTTCGATTGGTGGGCAGGCGAGCGCCTGTCCCCTTTAGTGCTCTTCTGCGACTGCGAGCTGGATGTAGACCGCAGTCAGGATGGTGAAGACGTAGGCCTGGAGGAACGCCACCAGGAGTTCGAACAGCGTGAAGGCGAGGCCGAAGGCGCCGGTGCCGACACCGAGGGCGGCCCAGAACCCACCGAGTCCGAAGATGAAGAACTGCGTGGCCGAGAAGAACAGGACGAGCATGAGGTGCCCGACGATCATGTTCATCAGCAGACGCAGCGTCAGCGTGACCGGACGGATGATGAAGGTCGAGAGGAACTCGAGCGGCGTCACGATGAGGTAGAGCCCCTTGGGCACACCGCTCGGGAACAGCGCGTTCTTGAAAAAGCCCTTGGGGCTCTTCTTGATACCCGCATAGATGAAGGTCACATAGGAGACGATCGCAAGCAGGAGAGGAACCGCGATCACCGAGGTACCGGCGATGTTGATACCCGGAATGATGCCCGTGATGTTCATGAACAGGATCATGAAGAACATCGTCATGAGGATCGGCAGGAACCGATCTCCGTCCTTGCGTCCGAGCAGATCGTGCGCGATGTTGACGCGAACGAAGTCGAAGCCCATCTCGGCGATGCTCTGGAAGCGAGTCGGGACGAGACGCAGCTTGCGAGTCGCAAGGAGGAAGATCACCAGCAGAACGACCGTGGCCAGGATCTGCGCGAGGTTGATGCGCGTGAACGCGAACGGAGTTCCTTCAAACGCGATGATCGGGGGGAAGAACTCCCAGATCGACGGTGGGTGGAACGTCGGATCCTCAGTGGCGGTAGCGATGAGAGTCGCGGCTTGAGTCAACGTTGTGGCTCCAGCTTCGTATGCGCCGAACGAAGTCGGAGCGAAGGGCGGATGAGAGTCGTCCGCGGCGGCGCTGTCACACGAAGGTCCGGCACACTGCCAGCGGGAACAAGTTCAGCCTAGCAAACGTTCAGCGTGCTCACGAACCGAGCGAGGGCTTTTTCGGCTCGCTTTCCTCGATCGTATGCGGCTGCTCGGCGGCATCCGCGGCAGAGGCCGCAGCGAGGTCCTCCGCTGTCGGAAGCGTGACATCGCTGACGTGCGGCAGACGACTGCGCGTCAGGACGACCACGTCGATCACCAGGGTCACCAGGATGCTCACGACGACGGCGATGAAGAACACGAGAGGGTGGATCCAGTCCTGCCCGCGCAGAACGAACAGGACCACGAGGAACAGCACGAACTTCAGCAGCCATCCCCCGAGCACCGCGCCGAAGAAGATCGGCACATAGAGCGCATCGCCGTACCACCGGTTCGCGATGAGGATGCTGATGCCGGTGATCCCGAGGAAGATCGCGGCCAGGATGATGCCGGCCAGCGCGCTGAAGAGCCCTGGAGTCCCCGCGAGAGTCACTCCGAGGATGGCGCCGACGACGGCGAGGACCAGGGTGGCTACCGCGCTCCACAGCAGGGTCCGCCGCAGGATCGGCGTGCTCGTGACGGGGCTGGTGGACGTGGCGTTCATGCAGACTCCTGCGTTGTCGTCCGCGACCGGGCAGGTCGCGAGGCGTGTGAGGGAAGGAAGGTGACGACGAGGCAGGCAGCGACGCCCACCACTCCGAAGGCGACACCGGGCAAGTAGTCGCCGATCCACGCTTCCCGCGTACCGAGGTACATCAGCAGCACCGCGATCGAGATGACCGCGGTCCATGCATAGAAGATGAGGACGGCGTCGCGATCACGGTGGCCGAGATCCAGCATCCGGTGATGCAGGTGCTTGCGATCGGGCGAGAACGGAGAGCGCCCCGCTCCCATCCGGCGGAGCACGGCGAGCCCGAAGTCGAGCAGTGGCAACAGGACCACTGCGACAGGAAGCAGGATCGGGATGAACGCACCGAGCAGCTGGGAGCGCCCGAACTCCTCGGCGTTCAGCATGGTCGGGTTGACCTCGCCGGTGATGGCCACGGCGGATGTCGCCATGAGCAGTCCGAGCACAAGGGCGCCAGAGTCCCCCATGAAGAGCTTCGCCGGGCTCCAGTTCATCGGAAGGAAGCCGATGCAGGCGCCGATCAGCACCGCGGCGAGGAAGGAAGCGAGGTTGAAGTAGCTGCTCGCCCCTGTGTCACGCGCGAGCATGTAGGAGTAGGCGAAGAACACGCCGTTGGCGATCAGTGCCACACCGGCGACGAGTCCATCGAGACCGTCGATGAAGTTCATCGCGTTCATGACGATCACGATCGCGAACATCGTGATCACGATGCTGAGCCAGCTCGAGCCCACGACGAGCTCGCCGAGCGGCAGCGAAAGGATCTGGAGGCCGCCGACCACGGTGATCAGGCCCGCGGCGAGGAACTGCGCCCCGAGCTTGATCATCCAGTCGACGTCGAGAAGGTCGTCGATCACACCGATCACGGCGATCAGGAGCGCGGCGCTGAGGATCGCCCACATCGTCTCAGGCCGGGCCCAGAGGTTGCTGAAGAACGGATGCGCCGCAGAGACGCCGAACGCGGCGGCAATCGCCAGGAACATGGCGACACCGCCCAGGCGCGGCGTCGGAGTTGTGTGGACGTCGCGTTCACGGATCCCGGGATACAGCTTGAAGCGCAGGCTGAGCTGCCAGACGCCCCAGGACATCGCCAGCGTGATCGCGGCCGTCAGGATGATCGTGAAGAGATACTGCTTCACGCTGGCTCGTCCGGTGCCTCGAGGATGTCACCGAGAACGCGGTGAAGCTCATCGCGGCTCACTGCTCCGAGGCGCAGGATGCGCACCTTCGCGTCTTCTCCCCCGGGACGCACCAGTGAGGTGGCGTCGACGATGGTGGATGCAATGCCCGTGGCGCTCGGCCCGTTGTCGAGGTACACCGAGACGCTCTCACCGAGCATCTGCTTCGCCGCGGTCACGGCAATCGCTGCATCGCGTCCGGTGAGGTTCGCGCTGGACACGGCAAGCGGACCGGTCTCTTCGAGCAGCTCGAGCGTCGCGTGCAGGTCGGGCATGCGCACAGCCACGGTTCCCTGGGTGTCGCCGAGATCCCACATCAGAGACGGCTGCGCGGGCAGCACGATCGTCAGCCCTCCGGGCCAGAACTCCTCGACGAGCCGCTCGACGGGTTCGGGGACCGACTCGGTGAGCGCCGTCAGCGTCGCGCGCCCCGGCACGAGGACGGGCGGTGGCTGGTTGCGACCGCGGCCCTTCGCGTCAAGCAGTCGCTGCACGGCGGCGGGGTTGAAGGCGTCAGCGCCCACCCCGTAGACGGTGTCGGTGGGGAGCACGATGAGCTCACCCCGGCTGATGGCCTGGCGCGCATGGCGCAATCCGGTGAGGAGCTGATCTGCGTCACGGCAGTCGAAGACAGAGGACATGGCGACGCCATTCTACGCGGGGCGGCCTCGGAGCGCGCTGCGCGCGGCGCTTCGGGCCATCAGCGGGGCGGACGGATCGCGGTGGTCGCGCGGTCACGCTGGGTGAGGTCACGATGCGTGGCCGTCGCCAGCCAGCCGTCCGCGTCGAGGATGGCCCGGATCGCCTCCCCCTGCAACTCACCGTGTTCCAGGACGAGGGTGCCGCCTCCGTGAAGCAGGAACTGCGCCCGCGTGCTGAGCACACGCACGATGTCCAGACCATCGGGTCCGCCGTAGAGCGCCATCGCCGGATCGAACAGGCGCACCTCCGGATCGCGCGGAATCGCGGCATCCGGAACGTACGGCGGGTTCGAGATCACGACCGTGGCCTGCCCCTCGAGCTCGTCGAACGCGGACGCGAGGTCGGCGTGCACGAGAGTGAGGTTGTCCGCCGCCGCGGTGTTGCGCGACGCCCACGGGAAAGCGTCCGGTGAGAGCTCCGCAGCGAAGATCCGGGCGTGGGGCACCTCCGTCGCCATGGCCAGGGCGATCGCCCCGCTGCCCGTGCCGAGGTCGATCCCGATCGGATCCGCGGATGCTGCCGCCTGCAGCGCATCGATCGCGTACTGCACGACCACCTCCGTCTCCGGACGCGGGACGAAGACGCCGGGGCCGACGGCGAGTTCGAGATGCCGGAACGCCGCGACGCCGGTGATGTGCTGCAGCGGCTCGCGGGCAGCACGGCGGTCGACCAGCGCCGTCAGTCGCGCAGCATCCGTCTCGGTCATGACGTCGCCGCGGATCATCGCGGCCTGGACTCCGCCGCGGGACATGCCGAGCACATGCGCTGCGAGCAGTTCCGCGTCGACGGACGCGTCGACGATGCCGACCTCGCTCAGGCGCTGCGCGACGCCGCGGAGAAGGGCTGCAAGAGAAGTGTCTGAGGAGGATGGCACGATTACTCAGCCTAGCGACCGCTTATTTTGGCGTCATATTCGCCCCTCTGAAAGGCGGCTCGCCTAGGCTGATCCGGCACGACAGTCCCGCATCGCCGCGTCCGGCGCACGTACCCGAAAGGCACTTCCATGGCAGGCATTCACTCCGACATCACGACGGCCTTCGGCAACACTCCTCTGGTGCGCCTGAACCGTGTGACCGAAGGACTGGGCGCCACCGTCCTGGTCAAGCTCGAGTCCTACAACCCGGCTTCCAGCGTGAAGGACCGCATCGGCATCGCCATGATCAACGCCGCAGAGGCGTCGGGCGAACTCCAGCCCGGTGGGACGATCGTCGAGTCAACCAGCGGCAACACCGGCATCGCCCTGGCGATGGTCGGTGCGGCGCGTGGCTACCGCGTGATCCTGACGATGCCCGCGTCGATGTCCAAGGAGCGTCGCGTCCTGCTCAAGGCGTTCGGCGCTGAGCTCGTGCTCACCGACCCCACCAAGGGCATGTCCGGTGCCATCGAAGAGACGAAGCGCCTCGTCGAGGAGATCCCGGGCGCCGTCTGGGCCCGCCAGTTCGAGAACGCCGCCAACCCGCAGATCCACCGCGAGACCACCGCTCAGGAGATCCTGCGCGACACCGACGGCGACGTCGACATCTTCATCGCGGGCGTCGGCACCGGCGGCACCGTCACAGGCGTCGGCAGCGCGCTGAAGGCCGCGAAGCCCGGCGTGCACATCATCGCCGTGGAGCCGAAGGACTCCCCCGTCCTCAGCGAAGGCACCCCCGGCCCGCACAAGATCCAGGGCATCGGACCGAACTTCGTCCCCGCGATCCTCGACCGCGACGTCATCGACGAGATCGTGACCGCAGACTTCGACGAGTCGCTGCGTGTCGCCCGCGACCTCGCCGCGAAGGAAGGCCTCCTCGTCGGCATCTCCTCCGGCGCCGCCGTCTCCGCGGCTCTGACAGTCGCGGCCCGACCGGAGAACGCCGGCAAGACGATCGTCGTCGTCGCTCCTGACACCGGGGAGCGCTACATCTCAACCGCTCTCTTCGAGGACCTCCGCGAGGACTGACACTTGGCACTGCTGGCGCGAATGCGCGAAGACGTTGCTGCGGCACGACTTCGCGATCCGGCCGCGCGCACTGGCTTCGAAGTCGCGGTCCTGTACCCCGGGTTGCACGCGATCTGGGCGCATCGCGTCAATCACGCGCTCTGGCGGCGTGGTCTGCGGTTCCCGGCGCGGCTGGGATCGCAGATCACCCGCTGGCTGACCGGAATCGAGATCCACCCCGGCGCCCAGATCGGCCGACGGTTCTTCATCGACCACGGCATGGGCGTCGTCATCGGAGAGACCACGGAGATCGGCGACGACGTGATGCTCTACCACGGCGTGACTCTCGGCGGTCGCCAGCGCTCTGCGGGCAAGAGGCACCCCACCATCGGCGACCGGGTCATGATCGGCGCCGGAGCGAAAGTCCTCGGGCCCGTTGTGCTCGGCGACGACGCCATGGTCGGCGCGAACGCGGTCGTGACGAAGGACGCACCGGAAGGGGCAGTCCTCACTGGAATCCCTGCGAAGGCACGTACCCGCAAGCCGGACGACGACACGGTCGCCCTGCTGACCGTGCCCGACTACGCCATCTGAGGCTCAGCGCTCGCGGCGCTCCTCCACCTTCTTCTTCAGGAAGATCAGCGGCAGCAGGATCGCGCCGAGAGCCGTGACCACCCACACGATCACCGCGCCCAGAATCCACGCCAGCGCACCCGAGATGCGCAGACCGCCGATCGGCAGCAGCACGACGACGATCAGCGACACCAGCGTGGAGATGATGCCGATGCCGCCGAGCAGCACCGGCGCATAGCGCTTGGCCATCACGGTGATCCACGGCGCCAGCACGCTCTGCAGCACGGTGAAGATCACGATGCAGATGACGAAGCCCCACCACTTGTCCCACTCGATTGTGAACCCGTCGAGCAGCAGGTCGGCCGCGAGGAGTCCGAGCCCAGCCGAGACGATCAGGATCAGAGTGCGAAAAAGGAAGGTGATCACAGGGCTGAGCCTAGCGGCGCGCTCCCCCGCCTGTCACGGACGGCGCGCGGGGACGGACCTCAGTTGTCGTCAGAGCCGATCGCGGCAAGCTGCGCCTCTTCGTCGGCGCGGATCGCCGATTCGATGAGCGGGTCCAGAGCACCGTCCATCACCTGGTCGAGGTTGTAGGCCTTGTAGCCGGTCCGGTGATCCGCGATGCGGTTCTCCGGGAAGTTGTAGGTGCGGATCCTCTCGGAGCGATCCATGCCCCGAATCTGCGACTTGCGTGCGGCGGATGACGCCGCATCCAACTCTTCCTGCTGGCGGGCGAGGATGCGCGCACGGAGCACTCGCATCCCGGCCTCGCGGTTCTGCAGCTGCGACTTCTCGTTCTGCATCGACACGACGATGCCGGTGGGCAGGTGCGTGATGCGCACGGCGGAGTCGGTGGTGTTCACGGACTGCCCGCCGGGGCCAGACGAACGATAGACATCGATCTTGAGGTCATTCGCATTGATCGCGACCTCTTCGGGCTCGTCGACCTCGGGAAAGACGAGCACCCCGGTCGTCGAAGTGTGGATGCGCCCCTGCGATTCGGTCGCGGGGACACGCTGCACGCGGTGCACGCCACCCTCGTACTTGAGGTGCGCCCACACTCCCTGAGCGGGGTCGGACGAGGATCCCTTGATCGCGACCTGCACGTCTTTGTAGCCGCCGAGGTCGGACTCGTTGCGCTCCAGGAGCTCGGTCTTCCACCCCTTTGACGCGGCGTACTGGATGTACATGCGCAGAAGATCGGCAGCGAAGAGCGCACTCTCCGCGCCGCCCTCGCCACCCTTGATCTCCAGGATCACGTCTCGCGCGTCGTCCGGATCCCGCGGGATCAGCAGGCGGCGCAGCTTCTCCTGTGCCGCCTGCAGCCCCTCTTCGAGTGCGGGGATCTCCTCGGCGATCGACTCGTCGTCGCGCGCCAGCTCACGCGCCACCTCGAGATCGTCGCCGGCGGCGATCCAGTCCTCGTGCGCTTTGACGATCTTGCTCAGCTCGGCGTACCGACGATTGACGCGCTTGGCGCGCGCCGCATCAGCGTGCACTTCGGGGTCGGAGAGCTCTTTCTCGACCTCTTTGTGCTCTGCGATAAGAGCCTGGACTGATTCGAACACGAGGGATCCCGATCAGCGCGCGATCAGCGGATGCTGTTCTCGTGACCGTGGCTGTGCCCGGTCGCGGGAGGCGTCGGGATCGACTTCTGCATCTGCACGAGGAACTCGACGTTCGACTGCGTCTCCTTGAGCTTTCCGAGGACGACTTCGAGTGCCTGCTGCGGGTCGAGGCCTGCGAGGGCGCGACGCAGCTTCCAGGTGATCTTGACCTCGTCGGGCGAGAGCAGCATCTCTTCGCGGCGCGTGCTCGATGCGTTCACATCGACCGCGGGGAAGATCCGCTTGTCGGCCAGCGCACGCGACAGACGGAGCTCGCTGTTGCCCGTGCCCTTGAACTCCTCGAAGATCACGTCGTCCATCTTGGAGCCGGTCTCGACGAGCGCGGTCGCGAGGATCGTGAGGGATCCGCCGTTCTCGATGTTGCGCGCGGCTCCGAAGAAGCGCTTGGGCGGGTAGAGCGCCGAGGCATCGACGCCACCGGTGAGCACGCGACCCGAGGCGGGAGCCGCCAGGTTGTAGGCGCGACCGAGGCGGGTGATCGAGTCGAGGAGCACGACGACGTCGCGACCGAGCTCCACGAGGCGCTTGGCCCGCTCGATGGCGAGTTCAGCGACCGTGGTGTGGTCTTCTGCCGGACGGTCGAAGGTCGAGGCGATGACCTCACCCTTGACCGTGCGCTGCATGTCGGTGACCTCTTCGGGGCGCTCGTCCACGAGCACGACCATGAGGTGCACTTCGGGGTTGTTCTGCGCGATCGCGTTCGCGATCTGCTGCAGGACGATCGTCTTACCGGCCTTGGGCGGTGCGACGATGAGGCCGCGCTGGCCCTTGCCGATGGGAGCGACGAGGTCGATGATCCGCTGCGTCAGCTTCTCGGGTGCCGTCTCCAGGCGCAGGCGCTCCTGCGGGTACAGCGGCGTCAGGTTGCCGAACTCCACGCGCGTAGCGGCGTCGTCGACGGAGAGGCCGTTGACCGAGTCGACCTTCACGAGAGCGTTGTACTTCTGGCGCCCCTGCTGCTCGCCCTCACGGGGCTGCTTGATGGCGCCGACCACGGCATCGCCCTTGCGCAAGTTGTACTTCTTGACCTGGCCGAGCGAGACGTAGACGTCGCTCGGGCCCGACAGGTAACCGGTCGTGCGCACGAAGGCGTAGTTGTCCAGGACGTCGAGGATGCCCGCGATCGGGATGAGGACGTCGTCCTCACCGATCTCGGTCTCGAACTCGTCGGATGCCCCGCCACCGCGGCGCTTGTTGCGCTGACGGCCACGGCCGGAGCCCTCGTCATCGGAGTTGGACGAGTCCTGCGCACCGCCCTGACGGCCGCTCTCGTTGTTCTGCTGGCCGTTGCCGTTGCCACCGCTGTTGCGGTTGCGGCTGCGGCTGCGGCTGCGGCTGCGGCTGCGGCCGGTCGACTCCTCGCCGTCGGACTCTGCGCCCGACGCGCTGTCGTCGCCGCCGGCAGCGGGTGCCGTGGTGTCGTTCTTGGCGTCGGAGTTCGACGATTCGGTGCTGCTGTTATCGGCTGCCTGGTCTGCGGCGGCATCTGCGGCCGGCGCATCCGTCTTCTTCGCACCGCGGGCGTTGCGCGCGGGACGCTTTTTCGGCTCGGCGTCAGCGTCAGCGGCAGGCGCCTCGGGCGCCGGCTCGGTGGCCGGAGCCTCAGCCGTGGCCTCGGCGGCCTTGGTGGCGCGGGTCTTGCGGGCACGAGGTGCCTTGGCCGGTGCTTCCTCAGCGGCGGCCTCGGCGGGCGCCTCAGCTGCCGGGGCTTCAGCGTCATCGGTCTTCTTCGCACGGGGCGCGCGACGCGGGGCCTTCGCCTTGGGTGCGTCCTCGGCCGCGGGGGCATCCGCCGCCGGCGCGGCAGCAGCGGGCGCGGCCTCGGTGGCCGCAGCCTCGGTGGAGGCCGTAGTCGCGCGACGCGGAGCGCGCTTGCGCGCCGGCGCCTTGGTCTCTGCTGCCTCAGCGGCAGGAGTCTGAGATTCGTTCTGGGTCTCGGAGATTGTCTCCACGAGTACTCCTCTTGTAAGTCGTGGGTATGAGCATGACGCGCAGAGATTGCTGCGCGCGGCCGCACGATTTCACGCGCCGGATAGAACAGTCAGCGCATGCCATCGTGGCTCGAAGAGCCGGACGGAAGGTGCGGGTGTCGCAGAGTGCGATGAAGGCCGAGTCACGATCGTGACGAAGAAGCCTCCGCTCGGTTCTTTACTGTACCACCCCGCACATCGACGGCGACCATTCGATGCTCCCAGGGAGTGTCGGTGACCGTATCGGCCACACGCGCCGCTTCGAGACGCTGCCCCGGGCCATCCGCAAGCACGAGCACGCTGGGTCCTGCACCCGAGACGACCGCCGCGAAACCATGCGCCCGCAGCGCCTGCACGAGACGATGGGTCTCCGGCATCGCCGAGGCACGGTAGTCCTGATGCAGGCGGTCGGCCGTCGCATCCAGGAGCAGTTCGGGGCTCTGCGTGAGCGCCGCGATCAACAGCGCAGATCGCGAGAGGTTGAAGACCGCGTCCTCTCGCGGCACCTGCAGAGGCTGCAGACTGCGCGCCGCCTTGGTGGACATCGTGTATCCGGGGACGAGGACGAGCGGCGAGACTCCGCGGTGCACCAGCAGCTTCTTGTGCTGCGGGAACCCGTCGTCGCCCATCCAGGCGATCGTGAGTCCGCCGAAGAGCGCGGGAGCCACATTGTCGGGGTGTCCTTCGAGCTCGGTCGCGAAGCGCAGCAGGTCGTCATCGCTGAGCTCGACGTCTCCGGCGAGCAGCCCCTTCGCGGACAGCACACCCGCGGCCACGGCCGCACCGGACGATCCGAGTCCGCGACCGTGCGGTACCCCGTTGACCGCTTCGAGGCGGATGCCGGGCATCTCGCGTTTCACGTCGGCGAAGACGTGCGCGATCGAGCGCACGACCAGGTTCGACGCGTCGCGAGAGATCTCCTCCGCGCCGGAGCCCTCGACCTCGATCTCGACGCCCGGATGCGGCAATGCCGTCACCAGAACGTCGTCGTACATGCTGAGCGCGAGACCGAGTGTGTCGAATCCCGGGCCGAGATTGGCGCTGGTCGCCGGAACGCGCACGGCGACGCTCCGGCCGATCATCGGAGCCGCTGGGCTCATTTCACTCCCCTTCTACGCGCAGCACCGATGCCACGCGCGTGACCACAGAACTCTCCGCGAGGCGCGTGACCGTGTCGCTGAGAGCCTGCTCCGTTGCCTGGTGGGTGCCGATCACCAGGCGCGCGGTGGCGTCGCCTGCGTTCTCGACCGTTTGCATCGCGGTGGCGACGGAGACCTGCTCTTCGCTGAGGATGCCAGCGACAGTTGCCAGCACGCCCGGAAGGTCGGCGACCTCGAGCGTGATCTGGTAGCGCGTGGTGATGCGCCCGATTCGTGCCGTGGGCAGGCTCTGGCGGGGCGTCTCGCCCACACCGACACCGCCTGCGATGTGCCGACGGGCCGCCGAGACGACGTCGCCCAGCACGGCGGAGGCTGTCTGCACGCCACCCGCACCTGCGCCGTAGAACATCAGCGGGCCCGCTGCCTCTGCCTCGACGAAGACGGCGTTGTTTCCGCCGTGAACGCTCGCGAGCGGGTGCTCACGGCTGATGAGCGCCGGGTACACGCGCACCGAGATCGCCTCGCCTTCGGCATCCGCGATGCGCTCGCAGACCGCGAGCAGCTTGATGACGGAACCCGCGCGGCGCGCGTCCTCGATCATGTCGGCGGTGACGTCGGAGATGCCCTCGCGATACACGTCGTCGATCTCGACGCTCGTGTGGAACGCGAGGCTCGCGAGGATCGCGGCCTTCTGCGCGGCGTCGTACCCCTCGAGGTCGAGCGTCGGATCGGCTTCGAGGTAGCCGAGCTCCGTCGCGATGCGCTGCGCCTCTTCTGCCGACAGGCCCTG
This sequence comes from Microbacterium keratanolyticum, assembly GCF_016907255.1. Taxonomy (NCBI): domain Bacteria; kingdom Bacillati; phylum Actinomycetota; class Actinomycetes; order Micrococcales; family Microbacteriaceae; genus Microbacterium; species Microbacterium keratanolyticum. The sequence goes on from NZ_JAFBBQ010000001.1 coordinate 394,326, forward strand.
GCGGTCCATGCTGTCGAGGATGAAGTTCGTGCTGCCGTTGACGATGCCGAAGATGCGCACGATGCGGTCACCGGCGAGCGAGTCGCGCAGCGGACGGATGATCGGGATGGCGGCCGCGACCGCGGCCTCGTACGACACGGATGCACCGACCTGATCGGCGAGCTCGAAGATCTCGGCGCCGTGCGTGGCGAGAAGCGCCTTGTTGCCGGTGACGACATCCGCGCCGGAGCGGAGCGCGGCGAGCACGTGGGTGCGCGCAGGCTCGATGCCGCCCATCAGCTCGATGACGATGTCTGCACCGAGGATGAGCGACTCCGCGTCGGTCGTGAGGAGCTCACGAGGAAGCGGCACGTCGCGCGGAGCATCCGGATCGCGCACCAGGATGCCGGCGAGCTCCAGCCGCGCGCCGCTGCGCTCGGCGAAATCATCGGCGTGCTCCTGCAGAAGCCGTGCCACCTGGGATCCGACGGAACCAGCGCCCAAGAGGGCGACTCGGAGGGTGCGTTGCTCGGTCATGCTTCTCCTTCTCCGGCGCGAGTGCCGGGTGCCGGGGCGATGCCCAGGTCGCGTGCGAGGACGTCTTCGAGCGTCTCGCCGCGGACGATGACGCGGGCCTCGCCGTCGCGCACGGCGACGACGGCGGGACGCGGCGCCTGGTTGTAGTTGCTTGAGAGCGAGTAGCAGTAGGCGCCAGTCGCCGGCACCGCAAGCAGGTCGCCCGGGGTGACATCACCGGGCAGGTACTCGTGGTCGACGACGATGTCACCGGATTCGCAGTGCGAGCCGACGACGCGCACCAGGGCGGGCACCTCGTCGCTCGTGCGCGAGGCGATGCGTGCGGAGTACTGGGCGCCGTAGAGCGCGGGGCGAGCGTTGTCGCTCATGCCGCCGTCGACGCTGACGTACAGACGATCGCCGCGCTCGCCGAGCGAGACGTTCTTGGTCGTGCCGACCTCGTAGAGTGTCACGCCCGCCTGGCCGATGACGGAGCGTCCGGGTTCGAAGGCGAGCTCCGGGAGCGGAAGTCCGCGGACCTCGCACTCGCGTGCGACCGCGTCGACGACTGCGGAGGCGAGCTCAGGGAACGGCGTCAGCTGGTCGACCCGGGTATAGGCGATGCCGAAACCGCCACCGAGATTCAGGGTGGACACGGGACCACCGGCGAGAAGGGTCGCGTAGAGCTCGACGACGCGCGAGGCTGATTCGACGAAGCCCGCGGCCCCGAAGATCTGAGAGCCGATGTGGCAGTGGATGCCACCGAACTCAAGGCTCGGGATCTCGCGGATCCGGGCGACCGACACCGGCGCCGCGTCCAGCGGGACGCCGAACTTCTGATCTTCGTGCGCGGTCGCGAGGAAGTCGTGCGTCTCGGCGTGCACGCCAGTGTTGACTCGGACGAACACGCGCTGCACCACGCCGCGTCGCGCAGCGATGGCCGCGATGCGCTCGATCTCGATCGCACTGTCGACGACGATCGCGCCGATGCCGACCTCGATCGCGCGCTCCAGCTCGGAGACGCGCTTGTTGTTGCCGTGATAGCCCATGCGGGCAGGGTCTGCTCCCCCGGCGAGAGCCGTCTCGAGCTCACCGCGGCTGCAGACGTCGACACAGAGTCCTTCTTCGGTGACCCAGCGGACGACCTCGGCACTCATGAAGGCCTTGCCTGCGTAGTAGACCCGGGCATCGGTGCCGTGGGCCTGAGCGGCACCACGCAGGGCATCGTGCATACCCCGGGCGTGCGCGCGCACCTCGGTCTCGTCGAGAACGTACAGCGGGGTGCCGTACTTCGTCCGCAGCTCGGCGACCCCGACGCCGCCGATCGCGAGCGCACCGTCGGCGTCGCGCTGAGCGGATGCCGGCCAGACCGTTGCCGGCAGATCGTTGGCGTCGTCAGGAACCTGGAGCCAGTGGGGGGCAAGAGCGTCGTCGGGCAAAGCGGAGAGCACAGAGCACCAATCGTGGGGGAAGTTCTCGGCGAGACGTTCGTGCCGAGTTCCCTGAATTCTAGAGCACCCCTCGCGCCCGCCCGACGCACATGAGCTTGTGTTGCAGGAGACAGCGTCGGCGAGTGCGGCTACGCTCGAATGGATGGCTGAATCGCGCGCGTGGTGGCTTCGCATCTCCGATGCGGCGGTGAAGACCGCCCTGCGGTTACGTCTGGTTCGTGCGGTGCTGCTGTACTTCGAACGCGGGGGCCCGCAGCTCGCAGACAGCATCACCTACCGCGCCTTGTTCAGCGTGTTCGCGGCCGTTCTGTTGGGTTTCTCCGTCGCGGGGCTCTGGCTTGCCGGTTCTCCCGAAGCACTGAACGCCCTGGTCGCGGCGGTGGATGCCTCGGTTCCGGGCCTCCTGGGAACCGGCGACGATGCGCTGATCGATCCGCGCAGCATCCGCCTTCCCGTGGAGAGCCTGTCGGTCGCCGGTGTCCTGTCGCTCGCGGCACTCGTCGGCGCAGCGCTCGGTGCGATCGGTGCGCTCCGCTCGGCCCTGCGCACCCTCTCCGGGCGGCTCGCGGATGACACCTTCTGGCTGTGGGCGCTTCTGCGCAACCTCGCTCTCGCCGTGGGAATCGCGATCGCGTTCGTCCTCGCCGCGGCATTGACGCTGGTCAGCACCCGGGCAGCATCGGTTGTGGCGGGCTGGTGGGGCGCATCCCCCGACGATCCTGCCGTCGCGATCGTGACGCGCCTCACCGGAATCGTGATCGTCTATGCGCTCGACACGGCGCTGATCGCCGGCATCTTCGTTCTCCTCGCTGGCGTACGGTCGCCCGCACGCTCGCTCTGGGCCGGGTCCCTGATGGGCGCGGCCGGTCTGCTCGTGCTCCAAGAGCTGTCGAACCTGTTCGTCGGCGGTGCCGCGAGCAATCCGCTGCTCGCATCCTTCGCGACCCTGATCGCGCTCCTGCTGTGGCTGAATCTGTCCGCGCAGGTCATCTTGATCGCCAACACGTACATCATCGTCGCCGCTGAGGATCATGAGCATCCTGGCGCCGCACCTGCGACCTCGATGGAAGAGAGGCGCCTGCGTCGTGCACACCGGATGGTGCAAGCAGCGACAGAAGAGCGGGACGCGGCGCGCGCTGCTCTTGCGAAGAAATAGGCGTGCTCAGCGGGCCGGGCAGGTGCCGTTCGCACGGAGCGCAGGATCGCTCGCGATCTCGCCGTCGGCGCTGAGGTAGGCGACGATGTCATCACCCTGCACATCCAGATCGGTGATCCGGATGCCCGCAGGCAACTGATCCGCGATGCAGATGCGGCGCGTCTCCGTGAGACCGTCAGCGATCGAGCCGAACTGATCACGAAGCTGGCGCATGTCGAACTCTGCCCCGGCCACGGTCGCGGAGACGGGTTCGACCGTGAGGTCCCCGTCGATGACGCCCGGAACGAGGGTAAGCGACAGTGGGATCTGCGCCCCGAAGAGCGAGAAGCTCCCGAGCGCTGTGACGTTCGGAGCATCCACATCGATCTTTTCGACCATCGGCAGATCCGCCTTCGCCACCAGGGTCGTGAACTGCGACTCATCAAGGCGCACACTTCCCGTGGCGCTCTGCAGAGGGCCACCACGCAGGGGCACACCCTTCACCTCGATGTCGACGGCGCCCGTCAGCCCGGCGAAGGAGACGCTGTCTGATGAGAGGCGCACATCGTCGAGGCTGCCCCCGATGAGCTGCGGCAGCATGATGCCGCGGGCATCGACCTCGAGCTGCTGATCGTCGGGCAGCGACATGGCTTTGAGGACTTCGGCGCGAATCGTGTCTGTGACGAGCCCGCGGGCGAGGAACTCCGCCCCGACGACGGCTCCGGCGAGGAGGACGATCGCCACGCCCAGCACCCATGGCCAACGCCGGCGCGTGCGTGTGGACGGTGCCGGCGTCGCATCCGAAGATTGCTCCGCGACCGGAGGCAGCGGCACCGTCGGGTGGTCCTGGCCGCTCAACTCCGGATAGCGCTCCGTATCGCCGACACCCACCGGTTACATCCGCTCCGGTGCGGACACGCCCAGCAGATCGAGGCCGTTGCGGAGCACCTGGCCGGTGGCGTCGTTGAGCCACAGTCGCGTGCGGTGCACGGTCTCGATGGGGTCGTCACCCTTGGGGATCACCCGGCAGTTGTCGTACCAGCGGTGGTACAGGCCTGCGAGCTCCTCGAGGTAGCGGGCGACGCGGTGCGGCTCGCGCACCTCGGCGGCGAAGGCCACGATGCGCGGGAACTCCTGCAGGGCGCCCAGCAGTGCCGCCTCGGTCTCGTGCGTGAGCAACTCCGGCGCGAACTCGGAGCGGTCGACGCCGGAATCGCTCGCGTTGCGGCCGACGTTGTGCGTACGCGCGTGGGCGTACTGCACGTAGAAGACGGGGTTGTCGTTCGTGCGCTTCTGCAGCAGCTCAGGGTCGAGCGACAGGGGCGAGTCGGCGGGCGAACGCTCGAGCGAATAGCGCAGCGCATCCGTTCCCAGCCAGTTGCGCAGGTCATCCATCTCGATGATGTTGCCGGCGCGCTTGCTGAGGCGCGCACCGCCGACCGAGACGAGCTGGCCGATGAGCACCTCGATGTCCTTCTCAGGGTCATCACCCGCGGCACCGGCGAGTGCCTTGAGGCGGTGCACATACCCGTGGTGGTCGGCGCCGAGCAGGTAGATCTTGTGCTCGAAGCCGCGATCGCCCTTGTTCAGGTAGTAGGCGGCGTCAGCGGCGAAGTAGGTGTACTCGCCGTTGGAACGACGGATGACACGGTCTTTGTCGTCTCCGAAATCGGTCGTGCGGACCCAGACGGCGCCCTCGTGGTCGAAGACATGCCCCTGGGCGCGCAGGCGGTCGACGGCCTCGTCGACCAGACTCGGCCCACCGTCGGCCTTCTTCGCGTGGAGGATGCGCTCGGAGAACCAGACGTCGAAGTCGACGTTGAACTTCGACAGCGACTGCTTCTGCTCGGCGAGCTGGTAGGCGTAGGCGAGCTCCAGCGCGACGCTGTGCTGTTCCTCATCCGGAAGACTCAGCAGGTCGGGGCGTTCAGCGACCACGTGCGCGGCGATGTCGGCGATGTAGCTGCCCGCATAGCCGCCTTCCGGGGTCGGCTCCCCCTTGGCTGCGGCGACGACGGATGCGGCGAAGCGATCCATCTGCGCACCCGCGTCGTTGATGTAGAACTCACGGGCGACCATGGCTCCGGATGCGGCGAGCAGGCGTGCGATGGCATCGCCGAGAGCCGCCCAGCGGGTGTGACCGATGTGCAGGGGTCCGGTCGGGTTGGCGCTGACGAACTCGATGTTGATCGAGCGCCCCTCCTGCGAGGAGTTCTGGCCATAGGCCTCTCCCGCGTCGACGATGACCTTGGCGAGCGCGCCGGCGGCGGCGGCATCCAGTCGCACGTTGATGAATCCTGGCCCTGCGACCTCGACGCTCGCGATGCCTTCGACCGCCGTGAGACCGTCGGCGATCTGCTGCGCCAGCTCACGCGGGTTCGTGCCGAGAGGCTTAGCGACACGCATGGCGATGTTCGTCGCCCAGTCACCGTGGTCGCGGTTGCGCGGGCGCTCGAGGACGATGTCGGCCGCGGTGATCTCGAGAGGCTCGCCCGGTCGTCGCTCGTCTGCGATCGGCGTCAGAACGGCGAGGATGGCTGTGGCGAGAGCTTCAGGATTCATAGGGCTCCAGTCTACGGCGCGGGCAGCGTGAGAATCGTTTACCCTCTATCCATGACTGCGCGCCCTGGCCTTCGCCGCGCGAGGACCATCGGGCTCGGACTCGGCGTTCTCGCGCTGCTCTGCGTCGGGGTCGTCGGTGTGTGGCGCCCCTGGGCGGTCTCCCCGCAGACGGTCCCCGTGGCGGCAGCGGCCGCTCCCCTCGCCCTCGCACCGCTGGCGCTGCCGGAACGTCCCCGCGTGCTGGTGTTCGGTGACTCGTGGACCTACGGCTCGGCCGCATCCGATCCCTCTCTGGGATATGCCTACGTGCTGGCGGATGCGCTCGGCGCCGAGACGATCGTCAACGGCGTTCGCGGGAGCGGATATCTCAAACCCGGCATCGACGGCCCGACCTTCGGCGAACGCGTGGCGTTGCTCGACCCGACGCTCCGCCCCGATCTCGTGATCGTGCAGGGATCGATCAACGATCGGCACATGGGCGCGAAAGGCTACGACGCCGCGGTGGGCGCGGCGTGGGACGCGCTCGCGGCGACATATCCGGACGCGACGATCGTCGTGCTCGGCCCCGCCCCACACAAGCTGCCCATTGGCAAGGCGACGGCCCGCATCGATCGCGACCTCGCACGCCTCGCGGCGAGCCGCGGATGGCATTACATCTCACCGATCGCAGAGACCTGGATCACGCCGGACAACTACGCGACGGTCATCGACGCGGGTCTCGGGCGCTTCCACCCCAGCACGGACGGTCACCGCTACCTGGCGGAGCGCCTCACCGAGGATCTGCGGAGACTGGCCAGCGAATCGCCCGTGCTCGCCGGCGAATCGGAGGAAGCGGTCCAGCGGTGATATCGTCGTTCGGTACGCCTCTGTAGCTCAGTGGATAGAGCGCCGGTTTCCGGTACCGTAGGTCGCAGGTTCGACTCCTGTCAGGGGCACACATATCCCCGTCCAGAAATGGGCGGGGATTTTCGCGTTTTCTGGATCATCTGCGCCCCCTCCCGGCGCGTCCTTTCGCTCCTCGCGAAATATCGCATGATCGCCTTCTGCGGCCGTGACCCATCCGGCTACTCTCCGTGCGGAGGATCCACACGATGACCACAGATGCTACGACCGCAGACCACCCGCGCACGGAAGAAGAGCAAGAACTCTCTTTCCGCCGCATCAGCGCCCTGAACGTCTGCGATATCTGTGAGCTGAGCGAGACGCTCGCGGACGCACAACGCGACTTCGTCGCTGACAACGGCACCTCGATCGCCGAGGCGACGCGCGCCGCGGGCTACGCCGAGCTGTTCACCAGCTTCGGTGAGGGCGAGGACGGGCCGGAGCGCTTCTATACCAAGCTCGGCTTCGTGCGCACGGGAGACTTCTTCGACGAGGAACCCGAGGCGGTTCTCGATCTCGATGCCTTCCTCGCCGCATCCCGCACCGCTGGCGCCTAGGCGAGAGAAGCCGCGGGCCCCGACACAACGGAGAGCCGCGCCTGAATGTCGGAGGCCAGGCGCACAATGCCTGCATGGACATCACACTGTTGCAACCATCAGGGCTCGTGATGAGTCCCGCATTCAGCCACGTCGCCATCGTTCCTCCCGGAGCGACGACGATCTATGTCGGCGGCCAGAACGGCGTCGACAGCTCGGGAGCGGTCGTCTCCGCGGATGTCGGGGAGCAGTCGGCCCGCGCGATCGACAATGCGGCGATCGCACTGTCGGCCGCAGGCGCCGGGCTCGAAGATGTGATCAGCTGGACCGTCCTGCTGCACGCCGAGGCCGATCTTCGTGCTGCGTACGGTGCCGTCGCCGCGAAGCTGTCGCGCGAGGGCGCCCCACCGCTTGTCACTGCGGCGCTGGTCGCTGGGCTGGGTGTGCCGGGGGCGCTCGTCGAAGTGAGCGCCGTGGCTGCCGTGGTGCGCGCCGACTGATCTGCGCACCTTCCCGCGACACACACCGCGGTTGCTGATATATCAAAAGCCGCCTCCGGTATATTTTCTCCGCAAGGGGGAGATCAAAGGAGAAAAGCGTGCCCGTGGATGAGGTCATCCAGGACTTTCGGCATCGTCGGTTCATGGAAGAGGGCGTGCGCACCGTCGGCGGCGACACAGGCATGCACGCCCGCGTCCGCCCCATCGGCACGACGCTCCTGATTCACGCGACGGGCTCGCGCTCGGAATTCACGCGCAAGCCACTCGACCCCGGCATCGACCAGATCGACATCACGATGGTCGATCGCGGCGAGTACTCGTACCTCGATGACGGCCGCTGGCACCACGTGACGTCAGCCCTCATGATCGCGCCCAGTGGACTGCCCCACCGCGTGCAGTTCGACCGCGAGTGGGAGATGACTCTCCTCCGCGTACCCCGGGCGATGCTCCTCCCCTATGCGCCGATCATCCGCGACGAGATCCAGCTGTATCCGGAGCTCACCCTTTTCGAAGGCTCGGTCGGAACCTTCGCCCGGCAGCTCATCGTCGATGACCGCGCCGCGTCCGGCAGCGAAGCCACGGCCGTGGAACGGGTGATTCGCGAGATGGTCGGAACACTCGTCCAGCAGCGTTACGGGCATGACAGCGGCGCCGGCGCGACCGTCTGGGATCGCGCGCTGTCCGCCATTCGCGCACGGGCCACCGATCCGAACCTCAGCCCCGAGCAGGTCGCGCGCGATGTCGGCTGCTCGCTGCGGCAGCTGCAGTCGATCCTCAGCCGCAACGATACCTCCGTCGCCGGAGAGATTCGCCGCGAGCGCACACGGTACGCACGGCAACTGCTCCGCGACAGCAACGCGGACAACCTCGGAATCGACGAGATCGCTCGTCGCTCGGGGTTCGGATCGAGTTCCACGCTGCGGCGTGCACTTGGCACGCTGTATGAGCGCACCCCGCGGGAGATTCGGCAGCAGCCCGCAGGCGCCGACTGAATACTCACAGCCGCCTCATACCCGTACCCCGTACCGGTTAGGTACGGTCGGGGTATGAGATCTGCAGCCCGTCGCTCGGCCCTTCCCGCCCTCATCGCCACCGCCGCACTTCTGCTCGCCGGCTGCGCGGCTCCGAGCATCCAGCCGAAGACGCCGGATGCCACCGCACCGTCAACCGCGGCCGTGGAGCAGGTCGATGCCGCCGAGCTTCTGGCGCCTCTCGGCCTCGACGGACAAGATGCGCGCAGCGTGATCGACGCGCTGGAAGCGCTGCCGGTGGATGAGCGCCCCAGCGATCTGATCGCCTCCATCCGCACGGAGGAACTGCTGCTGAAGAGCGCCGACGGTCGCGAAGCATCCCTTCCGATGCCCGCCGACGTGTTCTACACCTCCGTCGCCCCTTACGTCACGCAGACGCACGACTGCTTCTACCACAGCCTGACGACCTGTCGCGGAGAGCTCTCGAGCACTCCCCTCGCCGTGACGATCATCGCCGCTGACGGCACGGTCATCGTCGATGAGACCGTCACGACCAACGACAACGGCTTCGCCGGGTTCTGGCTGCCGCGTGACCTCGATGCGACCATCACGATCACTCAAGACGGACGCACGGTCACCGCGCCACTGTCGACGACCGACGAGGATGCGACCTGCGTGACGACCCTGCAGCTCACATGATCAGCGCGAGCACGAGCGCGCACACCGCGAGCAGCGGCAGCGTGCCCTGCACGGCGGCCGCACGCAGCATCCGCCCATCGGAGAGCACCAGCACGAGCGCTGCGGCGAGCATCATGCCCGTGCCCGCGAAGACCAGAGTGAGTCCCACCGTCGTCACGTTCGCGATCACGCAGACGATTCCCACGGCGACCGACACCGCGAGGAACAGGTTGTAGAAGCCCTGATTGAAGGCGAGCGCGCGCATCGTCTGCGCATCGGCCTCGCTGCGCACTCCGAAGGTTCTTCGCGTCGAGGGGGCCGTCCAGCGCAACGACTCCAGCACGAAGATGTACACGTGCACGAGCGCGGCGGCGCCCGCAAAGATCATTCCTGCCCATAGCATTCGACGATTCTCCTCCCCCACGCGCCCGGCGGGGAAGAGCTCAGACGAGGAAGAACGGCAGCAGGCCGGGATTGTGTGCGTGCACCAGCACCGCGAAGACGACCGCGTCGAACAGCAGATGCACCGTCACGACGTAGGCCAGGGAGCGCGTGCGCAGGAAGATGTAGCCCTGCAGGAGGGCGAACGGGATGGTCAGCACAGGTCCCCATGCCCGGTAGCCGAGCTCCCAGAGGAAGGAGACGAAGACGATCGCCTGCAGGATGTTCGCGGAGGCATGCGGCAGATGGCGTCGCAGCAGCGCGAACGCCGTGCAGATGAAGAACAGCTCGTCCCAGATGCCGACGGCCCCCACACCGACGAACAGCCGCGCGATGAGCTCGGGCGAATCGACGACCGGCCAGTTCAGGTACACGCCGCTCGTGATGAAGTAGAACGGCAGGATCAGCCATCCGAGCACGAGCACCGCGATGAGCCAGGTCCAGTGCAGACGCCCCCATCGTCCACCGCCGCGCCAGGGAAAGCTGATCGCGCGGTCACGGTAGACGAACCGCGACACGAGGTACGGCACCGCCACCGCGCCGCCGAGCGCAAGCGTGAAGCGCAGCATCGCGAGGTTGTCGAGTTCGGCCGCCAAGGGCACCGAGCTCACGATCAGGAGCCCCAGAGCGATGAGCGAGAGATCGCGGGTGAGGCTCGGCTCCCCCGGGTTCGCAGAGAAGGCGGATGCGGCGCCGCGGCGCTCACTCCACGCGGCAGTGCCGACGCCGATCGCCAGCAGCAGCCAGCCGAGCCACGGGGTCAGCAGCACGAAGAACGCAGGCGCTGCGAGGCATACGGCGAGCGCCGAGAGCAGCGCGGGCAGGCGCAGGGTCGTCACCTGCGGTGCGGCGATCATGCGCGCGGTGTACGCCGGTAGACGAGATCGCGGATCTCGCGCCCCTTGTTGATGCCTTTGCGCTCGAAGGCCGTCATGACGCGGCCGTCGAAGCGCTCTGCCCATTCGCCGTCGAAGGCGCGCTCGAACTCAGGAGCCCGGTCGAGGACATCCCGCATCTGCAGCGCATAGTCCTCCCAGTCGGTCGCGAGGCGCAGCAGTCCGCCGTCTTCGATCGCTGCGCCTGCGGTGGCGCCGAAACCGTCACGCACCATGCGGCGCTTGTTGTGACGCACCTTGTGCCAGGGGTCGGGGAAGAAGACCCAGACCTCGCGAGCAGACGCCTCCGGCAGGTAGGTGCCGAGCACCTCGGGTGCGTTGGCTTCGATGAGCCGCAGATTCTCGGCGCCGCCGCGCTCAGCGTCGAGCATCGTGCGAGCAAGCCCGGCACGGAAGACCTCCACCGCGAGGAAGTTCTCGGCGGGTCGCGCCGTGGCGGCCGCCACGATCGCGTGCCCCTGGCCTGTGCCCACCTCCACGATGAGCGGCGCCTCTCGCTGCCAGGCCGCCGCCACGTCGAGGCGCGCATCCGGGTGCACCGAGGTCGACGCGATCGAGCGTGGAACGTCGATCATCATCCGCGGGGCGATCTCTGCGAAGGCGCGCTCCTGCGCGTCTGACATGCGTCCGCTGCGGCGAACGAAGGAGACGGGCTCGTCACGGAAGATGGGTGCTTCTGGCATCCTTCCAGGCTACCGGCGTCGCGTCCCCTTCGCGTGCCGCGAAAGACGTGCCGCTAAGGAGCGGTGACGAAGTCGATGAGCTCTTCTACGCGGCCGAGCAGAGACGGTTCGAGGTCGCGGAAGGTGGTCACCCGGGAGAGAATGCGCTGCCACGCGTGGGCGATGTCGGCCTGCGTCTCGTGCGGCCAGCCGAATGCCTGGCAGATGCCGACCTTCCACTCCACGCTCCGCGGGATCTGCGGCCACTGCCGGATCCCCATCGCTGCGGGCGTCACGCACTGCCAGACGTCCACGTAAGGGTGTCCGACGATGCGCAGATGTGCGCCATGCGGGCCGCGCATGATGGCATCGACGATCCGCGACTCCTTCGACCCCGGAACCAGGTGGTCGACGAGCACGCCATAGCGGCGCGTCGCGCTCGGAGGCTCATCACGCAGCAGATCCTCCAGCAGGTCGATGCCCTGCAGATACTCCACGACCACACCCTCGACCCGCAGGTCATGTCCCCAGACCTTCTCGACCAGTTCGGCGTCGTGTCGACCTTCGACGAGGATTCGACTCGGCAGGGCGGTGCGGGCGCGCTGGTCGGTGACGGCGAACGATCCGGATGCTGTGCGGGTGCGGCCCTGTGGGGCCGCCTTCGGCGTCACGAGCTTCACGGGCTCACCGTCGATCATGAAACCGCCGCCGAGTGGAAACAGACGTCGCTTGCCGACGCGGTCTTCCAGTTCGACGTAGCCGCCCTCGGTCTTCGTCACCGCACCGCAGAATCCGTCGATCGCGACCTCGACGACCAGATCGCGGGCCGCTGCGACCTCTCTGGCCAGCTTCGCACCACGCTGGCGCCATCCTTCGGCCAGCACATCGGATCCGTACCTGTCGTCCATTCGATCCACCCTACGAGGGGGCGTTCCGCGCTCGGCGCAGCGACGCGGACGCACCCCTCGTTCGCTGTCAGCGACACGCAACAGCCTCCCCACGGCACGGGCGTATGAATAGACTCGTGCCAGGGGGCGCACGGCACCCATGAAGGGAGCAGGAATGCGAGCGCGCTGGGGTGCTGGGGTCACCGGGTTCTTGCTTCTTGCCGCGGCAGTGGTGTGGGGTGCGGCGCCGGCCGTCGCGACTCCCCCGGTCTCCCTCTCCGCGGGTTTCGTGACCGACGCGGCCGATGTGCTCACCCCCGCCGATGAGTCGACGATCAACACGCGCCTCGAGGCGCTCAGCACCGACGATCGCATCGATCTCTTCGTCGTGTTTGTCGACGAGTTCACCTCCCCCTCGGATCGCCAGCAGTGGGCGGATCAGGTCGCCGCCGACAACGGTCTCGGTGCGGCACAGTATCTCCTCGCCGTCGCCACCGAAGGCCGCCAGTACTACATCTCCGCCGATTCAAGCGGACCCGTGAGCGAGAGCCGACTGCTCGCGATCGAAGAGAGCATCAAGCCCGACCTGCGTGCCGAGAACTGGGCCGGTGCCGCCATGACCGCCGCCGAAGCGTTCTCCGCCGACGACGCCGGCTCCTCCGGCTGGGGCTTCATCCTCGTGATCGTCGTCATCGCCCTCGCCGTGATCCTCATCGTCTGGCTCGTATCGAGGTCGAAGAAAAAGCGGACGGCGGATGCGTCCGCGGCGGACGACCCTTATGCGGGGGTCACCGACGAGCAGCTGACCACGCAGGCCGGTGCCGCGCTCGTGCAGGCAGATGACGCCATCACTTCCAGTCGAGAAGAGCTCGGCTTCGCCACCGCCCAGTTCGGAGAGAAGGTCACCGCGACCTTCGCGCAGGTCATCACGGACGCGAAGGCGAAGGTCGATGAAGCGTTCTCTCTCAAGCAGCAGCTCGACGATGAGATTCCCGACACCGACGAGCAGCGGCGCGCCTGGCACATCCAGATCATCACGCTCTGCGAGGAGGCCGACACGCTGCTCGACAGCAACGTCGAAGCCTTCGACGAGCTGCGTCAGCTGGAGCAGAACGCCGAGCAGGCTCTGCAGCGGGCGACGCAGACGCGCGCGGAGACCGCAGCCGCCGTCGCCGCGGCACCAGACGCCCTCGCCCGACTCGCCCAGTCGTACGACGCCTCCGCGCTGAGCACGATCGCAGAGAACCCCGCACAGGCCGCCAGCAGGCTCGAACTCGCGGACGCGCATCTCGTCGAGGCATCCGCTCTTCTCACCGCAGGGAAGCGTGGCGAGGCCGCCTTCGCCATCCGCACGGCGGAAGAAGGTCTCGTACAGGCCCGACAACTGTGCGACGCAATCACGACGCTCGGCGCCGATCTCAGCGCAGCCGAGGAGCAGGCGCGGGTCCTCATGGCGGATCTCGAAGGAGACATCGCTGCGGCGGGCACCCTCCCAGACCCCTCCGGCCAGCTCGCGCAGACCGCCGCGGCCACCCGCGCGCAACTGGATGAGGCGCGGGCGAACCTCACCGGCTCGGCACGTCGCCCCGCCGTGATCCTCGAGGCGCTCACCGCCGCCAATACGCGCATCGACGCGCTCACCGCACAGGTCCGGGACGCGCAGCAGCGCGCCGCACGCGCCAGCCAGATGCTCGCCCAGACCCTGCTGCAGGCGCAGGCGCAGGTCTCCGCAGCCAACGAGTTCATCATGACCCGCCGTGGCGCTGTGGGAGCCACCGCCCGCACACGTCTCGCCGAGGCGTCCGCGCAGCTCTCGCAGGCGCACAACCTGCAGCCCACCGACCCCGAGACCGCACTCCAGCACGCCGCGCGCGCCGACTCCCTCGCACAGAACGCCATCGCGCTCGCCCAGCAGGACGTCAACGGCTACGGCGGCATGGGCGGCGGGTTCACCGGCGGTGGCGGCAGCGGCATCGGCGGTGACATCCTCGGCGGAATCATCGGCGGCATCCTCGCCAGCGGCGGTGGCCGCAGCTCGGGCTCCGGCTGGGGCGGTTCCTCGGGCGGCGGATGGCGCTCCAGCGGGGGCTCTCGTGGCTTCCGCCCGTCCAGCTTCGGCGGCTCCCGCGGCCGATCAGGCGGTGGTCGCTTCTAGCCGCCGCATCCGCCCTCCGCTTCAGACCACGAATCCTGTCCCAGTGAAAGGTAATGCAATGACCAAGCAGTCCATCTTCGGGCGCATCTCCACCCTCGTCCGCGCGAACATCAACTCGCTTCTCGACTCTGCAGAAGACCCGCAGAAGATGATCGACCAGCTCGTTCGCGACTACACCAACAACATCGCGGATGCCGAGTCGGCCATCGCCGAGACCATCGGCAACCTGCGTCTGCTCGAGCGCGACCACGAGGAAGACGTCCAGTCGGCGAATGAGTGGGGCAACAAGGCCCTGGCCGCGAGCCGCAAGGCCGACGAGCTCCGCAGCGGCGGCCACACGGCCGACGCCGACAAGTTCGACAGCCTCGCCAAGGTCGCTCTGCAGCGTCAGATCAGCTCCGAGCGCGAAGCCCGTGCCGCAGAGCCGCAGATCGCCGCTCAGACGGAGATCGTCGAGAAGCTCAAGTCCGGCCTGAACGGCATGAAGGACAAGCTCGGCGAGCTCAAGAACAAGCGCAGCGAGCTCCTCGCCCGCGCAAAGGTCGCAGAGGCGCAGACGAAGGTCCAGGACGCCGTCTCGTCGATCAACGTTCTCGACCCCACGAGCGAGCTGGGTCGTTTCGAGGACAAGATCCGTCGCCAGGAGGCCATCGCCCAGGGCAAGGCAGAGATCGCCGCGTCCTCGCTCGACGCACAGTTCGAGAGCCTCGAAGACCTCGGCGAGCTCACCGAGGTCGAGGCGCGTCTTGCCGAGCTCAAGTCGGGCGGCGCATCACGCCCGGCGCTCGAATCGCAGTAAGCCGAGCGGGCGGATGCCACGGCCCACATGCCGTGGCATCCGCCATCGACACGACTCCCCCCGCAGTACCCTCCCTACATCCTCAGGAGGTTCGGATGACCCGATTCCTCGTCGTCCCGCAGTGGCAGGGCTCTCCTTCCGCGCGGGCAATGCTGCTGGTCGATGGCGCTGACGCCATCGCAGAAGACCTTCCCAAGGCGCGGACGCGCGTGCTGGATGTTCCCCTCGAAGCCGGAGACGCCCAGGGAACCACAGTGCAGCGGCTCAGCAGCCTGCGCCGCACACACGACCTCATCGTCGAGGCTCTCGCCGACACCGACGAAATGACGATCCTCGTCGGCGGAGACTGCAGCGTGAGCGTCGGGGCGATCACGAGCATCCCCGGCGAACTCGACGACGTCGCCCTCGTCTGGTTCGACGCGCATCCTGACCTGCACACGCCGTCCACGTCGCCCTCTGGCGCCTATGCGGGCATGGCGCTGCGCGCAGCGCTCGGTGACCCGCACTCGCCACTCCCCGCTCGG
This sequence comes from Microbacterium keratanolyticum, assembly GCF_016907255.1. Lineage (NCBI taxonomy): Bacteria > Bacillati > Actinomycetota > Actinomycetes > Micrococcales > Microbacteriaceae > Microbacterium > Microbacterium keratanolyticum. The sequence continues at coordinate 409,900 of NZ_JAFBBQ010000001.1, forward strand.
CCGGGCCTCGCCCCGGATCGCGTCGTCCTCGTCGGCGCCCGTGCTGTCGATCCGGCCGAAGACACGCATCTGAGTGAGTCCGGCATCACGCGTCTCTCACCGGACGAACTGGCCACGGAGGGCGCTCTCACCCGCGCGGTCGCCGCGACCGGCGCATCCCGGGTCTACGTCCACGTCGACGTGGATGTGCTCGATCCGGCGCACCTCGCGGGTGTCTCGATGCCCGCGCCCTTCGGCGCCGAGGTCGCGCATCTGGTCACGGCGCTGCGTGATCTGCGATCCCAGACGACGCTCGTCGGCGCGACCGTCGCGGGCTTCGCGCCGCGCACGCGTGACGATGCTGTCGACGACCTGGGAGCGATTCTGCGGGTGATCGGCGCGCTCGCGTGACGGCCGCCCGCCACGACATCGCGCAGATCCATGCCGATGCGGCCGAGATCCTGGCGCAGGGACAACGAGCTGACCGGCGTCTCCCGGCCTTTCTCCTGCGCTCCCCGATCGCGCGTCTCGGCTATCTGTACGGCACCCTCGTCGGCTGGGTGTGGGGGTCTTTGTGGAGCACAGGACCGGTCGAGCGTCACCACGGCCTGTGGGTGTTCCGCGGCATGCCATCGTGGACCTTCGCGCGGGGCGGCGTCTGCGTCGGCGGATGCTTCCTCACCGGCGACGAAGAGCTCGATGATCGCGTGCTGAAGCACGAGGCGGTCCACAAGCAGCAATGGCTGCGCTACGGCATCCTGCTCCCGGTGCTGTACCTGTTCGCGGGCCGCAATCCGCTACGCAACCGCTTCGAGATCGAAGCAGGCCTCGAAGACGGGCGCTACCTCCCGCGACCGGCTCAGCGCGTGCGCAGCAGCCCGAAGCGCTCGGGCGCATAGATCGACGCCGGGTCGACGCCCAGCGTTTCCGTGAGGTGGTCGACGATGTCGGCTGTGCCGAGGAACCCGCCCAGTAGGGTGACGTGCGTCTCGACGCCGTCCTGCGAATCGGATGCTTCATCGTCGCGGCAGAGCATCTCACTTGCCCAGGCGTTCGCAGCACGCGCGACAGCCTGCCCCTGAGCGCAGGCGCGGCCTGTTCCGGGCGCGCCCGTGCGCATCGCGCGCGGCAGCCAGGTGACGGTCATGCGGGAAGGCACATCGATCGGCGCGATCGCGGTCGCATCCGGCACCTCGATGAAGATGCGACCCGAGGCGCACAGCGGAAGAGTAGCCAGCGTGGCCTGCAGCTCTGCGAGCGAACTCTCGTCAGCGGTGATCAGGTACTGAACCTTGGCGCGACGCGTGGCCCGGCGCTGAGCGCGGGCCGAGAGGCGGGAGGTTTCCGACGTGATCATGATGCGTTAACCATAACACCAAGCGAAGGCTTGCCTTACCTCATAGATCAGCCGATGAGAGTCTCCCCCAATGCCTCAAGCTCCGCGTCGCTCAGCCCCTGGGCACGCAGGTAGCCGATCGCAGACCCGAACTCGGTGTCGATGGCCGCGAGCAGCGCCCGCATGACAGGTGCGGGCGAGGCCGTCGCGAGCTCGATCGCATTCGGTGTGTCGAGATTGCGCGAGCGCATATAGGCGAGAACCTGCCGGTTCCGCTCTTCCGGAAGCAGCGACGCGGTGAGCGCATAGTCGTCGATGACCGCATCCCGATCCGCCCCCACGGCCGACAGTGCCAGCGCCACGGTCACACCCGTGCGGTCTTTCCCCACGGTGCAGTGCACGAGCGTGGACGGACTCGATCCGATGATGCGCATCGCGTCCACGAGCTTGGGCCCTGCCTGCTCGACCAGGTGACGATACATCTCCGTGAGACCCGCGTTCTCTGTGAAGAAGGAGGCCACCGACCCCACGAACAGCGGCAGGCGCGTCGTGGGAATGTCACGGATCGCACTGGGCTCACTGGACACCTCCATGTCGTCGCGGAGGTCGACGATGTGATGCACGCTGCCGTGCAGGAACTCACTGCCCGCGTCGGTCAGGCCCGCGAGCTGCCCGGAGCGGAACAGCACACCGTCACGAACGCGGGAGTTGCCGACCGCGATGCCACCGACGTCACGGAAGTTCGCGACCCCGGGAACGTCGAGGACGGTCATTTCGCCGCGCGCGGAGGCACCGGGTAGCGCCCTGCGATGACGATGCGGTTGAAGGAGTTGATCGAGACGCATGCCCAGCTGAGCGCCGCATACTCCTTCTCAGTGAAGACGCTGCCGACACGGTTGTACACGTCGTCGGGGATTCCGTCTTCACTGATGAAGGTGAAGGCCTCGGCGAGCTCGAGCGCCGCGCACTCGCGCTCGGAGAAGACGCCGGATTCGCGCCAGGCCGGCAGCTGCGTCAGCGTGTCCAGGTCGACGCCCGCCGCGACAGCACGGTCGACGTGGATCCGCACGCAGAAGGCGCAGCCGTTGAGCTGCGAGCAGTGGATCAGCACCAGCTCCTTGAGCCGGTCATCGATGCCGTTGGCCTTGCAGATGTCGTTGACGGTCTTGGAAAACGCATCCAGCGCCGCGTAGGCGGCGGGTTCGGTTCGAGACAGGTGCACGCGCTTCTCAGTCATATGCCCAGCCTACGACTCCGGATGCTGCGGAGCGGCGGTTGGGCGCGAACGCGCAACACCGCAACGCGCGCTCCCGGAAGACAGAAATGACCAGATGAACGGGCCAGGATTGAACAGAAAGCCAGGACGTTGCCGGGATTGCATTGGCATATTGCTCTCGCGTTTCACCGGCGCTGCGTTCTCGGAGCACAATGGTGACGTGTCCACTCTGACAGAGTTCTCCTTCCTCGACGCACAAGCGCAGGCCTTGGGCGTACCCGTCCCCCCGGTCGAGCGCCTCATGCTCACACTCGACGACGGCCGCACGCTCAGCGCGCTGCGATTCGGCGAGGGCACACCGCAGGTGACGCTTCTCCACGGCGCCGGCCTGAACGCACACACCTGGGACGCCACAGCGCTCGCGCTCGGCCTGCCGGCCCTTGCGATCGACCTGCCCGGACACGGCGACTCCTCGTGGCGTGACGATCTCGACTACTCCGCACCGGCGATCGCGCCCGACATCGCCGCGGCGCTGCGCACCTGGACCACCGTGCCGCAGGTGCTCGTGGGTCAGTCCTTGGGCGGTCTCACCGCCGCACGCGTCGCCGCGCAGCATCCCGACCTCGTTCGCGAGGTCATCGTCGTCGACATCACTCCCGGCATCGACACCAGCCACGGGCCGGCGATCCTGCGCGAGTTCTACGCCGGCCCCACCGACTTCGCTTCCCGCGACGACCTTGTCGAACGCGCACTCGCCTTCGGCATGGGCGGCTCGCGCGCCAACACCGAGCGCGGAGTCTTCCTCAACACGCGCGTCCGCGCCGACGGACGCGTGGAGTGGAAGCACCACCTCGCCCACCTCGCCGCGACGACGTTCGCTGCCGAGCCTGCGGCGAACGCCAACGCTCCCGTGCTCCGCGCCGAGGGCTGGGACGACCTCGCCGCCGTGCGCGCGCCGCTCACCCTCGTGCGGGCCGCGCAGGGATTCGTGACAGAGACCGACGCCGAGGAATACCAGCGCCGCCTTCCCGGTTCCCAGGTGGTGGTGTTCGACGCACCGCACAACGTCCAGGAGACAGCTCCCCGAGCACTCGCCGACCTGGCGCGGACGCGCCTCAGCGCCGCAGTCGACACGTCTCTATGACGCCGCATTCCGACGGCCCCACCGGCCGTCGGCCACGCCCCTAAGCTCGTCCCACACAGTCACACGCAGCACCGCACGACCCCCGCATCGAGAGGACGCACGTCATGCTCCGCCGCTCCACAGGCCTCACTCTGCTCGCCGGCATCGCCGCAGCCGCGGTCATCCTGACCGCCTGCACCAGCGCGCCCGCGCCATCCCCGACCGCGACGTCGACCGGAACACCCGACCCGGACGCGACGATCACGGTCGGTCTGGTCCTTGAGCCCACCAACCTCGACATCCGCCGCACCAGCGGCGCCGCCCTCGAGCAGATCCTCATCGACAACATCTACGAGGGCCTGGTCACACGTACGCAGGACAACGAGATCGAGCCGAGACTCGCCTCCGACTACACGGTCTCCCCCGACGGGCTCACCTACTCGTTCACGTTGAACGAGGGTGTGACGTTCCACAGTGGCACGGCACTCACCTCCGCCGACGTCGTGGCCTCGTTCCAGGCCGTGAAGGACGATCCCACGCTCCAGGGCAATGCCGACTTCGCACAGGTCGCGACGATCGCCGCGCCGGATGCGGCCACCGTCGAGATCACCCTGACCGAGCCGAACCAGAACTTCCTGTTCGCTCTGACCGGGCCCGGCGGCCTCGTCTTCCAGACGGGAGACACCACGGACCTGAAGACGGCAGAGAACGGCACCGGCCCCTTCACGCTCTCTCGCTGGAACAAGGGCAGCACGATCACGTTCGCAAGAAACGACACCTACTGGGGTGAGGCCGCCGGCGTCGCCGAGGTCGTCTTCGAGTACATTCCGGACTTCACCGCCGGCGTGAACGCAGCGATCGACGGCAGCCTCGACGTGCTCACCGCCGTCGACCCCAACCTCGCCCCGCAGCTGGAGCAGACGGGCGAGTTCGTTCTCACGACGGGCCGCACGACAGACAAGGGCACGCTCGCCTTCAACAACAAGAAGGCACCACTCGACGACATCCGCGTTCGCGAGGCACTGCGTCTGGCGATCGACCACGAGGCCCTGGTCGCCGCCGTCGGCGCCGGGCAGACGATGTTCGGCCCGATTCCCGAGTTGGACCCCGGCTACGAAGACCTCTCCGACGTGATCTCCTATGACGTCGAGAAGGCGAAGTCGCTGCTCAAGGAGGCCGGTCACGAAGATCTCGACCTCACCCTGACGATCCCGAGCTTCTACGGCACGACCGTGCCGAAGGTGCTCGTGTCGGACTTCGCGAAGGTCGGCGTGAATCTCGAGGTCAAGTCCGTCGAGTTCGCGACCTGGCTCGAAGACGTCTACACGAACCGCGACTACGACCTCAGCTTCGTGCTGCACGTCGAACCGCGCGACTTCGGCAACTTCGCGAACCCCGACTACTACTTCGGCTACGACAACCCGAAGGTGCAGTCGCTGTACGCCCAGGCGCTGGCCGAGACGGATGCGGATGCGTCCGCCGCCCTTCTCGCCGAGGCTGCCCGTCTCGTCTCCGAGGACCACGCCGCCGATTGGCTGTACAACGGTGCGACGATCACGGCTCTCGTGCCGGGAGTCGCCGGCTTCCCGCAGGACTCCATCAACTCCCGCATCAACCTGCAGGATGTGACGGTCGCCGCGAAGTGATCCGCTACGCGCTCACACGAGGAGCCCTGCTGATCGCAGGGCTCCTCGTGGCGAGCGTGGTCATCTTCCTCTCTCTGCGCGTCTTCCCCGGAGACGTCGCACAGCTGATCGCCGGAAGCGAGGCCACGCCCACGCAGGTTCAGGCGATCCGTGAGGCTCTCGGACTCGAGCGCCCGCTGTTCGCCCAGTACGGCGACTGGATCGGCGGACTCTTCCGCGGCGACCTCGGCGTCTCCATGCTCACCGGCGCCTCGGTGGGCGAAGAACTGCTGCAGAAGGCGCAGGTCACGGTTCCGCTGGGTCTCATGGCGATGATCATCGCCTTCGTGATCGCGGTGCCGCTGGGCATCCTCGCAGCGCTCCTGCGCGGGCGCGCGGGAGGAACGGCGATGAACGTCGGCGCGCAGGCCGTTGCTGCCGTGCCCGTGATCTGGGCAGGAATGATGCTCGTCGTCGTCTTCGCCGTGTGGCTGGGCTGGCTCCCCGCGCAGGGCTTTCCGCGCGCTGGCTGGGCGGAACCCTGGCAGGCCGTCCGCGCGCTCCTCCTGCCGGCTCTCACGATCGGGATCGTCGAGGGCGCGATGCTCATGCGCTTCGTCCGCAGCGCGACGCTGCAGGCAGCGAGCCAGGACTTCGTCCGCACCGCGGCCGCGAAGGGCCTCACCCGCACAGCGGCGCTCGTGCGCCACGGAATCCCCGCTGTCGGCCTCTCGATCATCACGGTCCTGGGGCTCCAGGTCGCCGGCATCGTCGTCGGCTCGGTCGTGATCGAACAGCTCTTCACTCTGCCGGGGATCGGGCGGATGCTGGTGACCGACGTCGGCACGCGCGATCTCGTGAAGGTGCAGAGCGAGCTTCTCGTGCTGACCGGATTCGTTCTCGTGATCGGTTTCCTCGTCGATCTCGTGCACCATGTGATCGACCCCCGACAGCGGGAGGCCGCATGAGCACGCGCCGTCGCCACGCCTGGTGGCACCGTCTGTGGGCCACGAGCACCGGACGCTTCGGGGTCATCGTCGTCGCGGTCATCGCCCTCACGGCGCTGGTGTCGCTGTTCTGGACGCCCTTCGATCCGAAGGAGGCGGATGTCGCGAACCGCTGGCAGACGCCGAACTGGCCGCATCTGCTCGGCACCGACGGCACGGGTCACGACATCCTGAGCCTCGTCATGGCCGGCGCCCAGACGACGGTCTTCGTCGCGATCGGCTCCGGCATCGTGGCGACACTCGTCGGCATCGCCCTCGGCGCCCTCGGCGCACTGACCGCCCGGTGGATGCGCGAGACCGTCGCAGTGCTCGTCGACATCCTCATCGCCTTCCCCGTTCTGATCATCGCGATGATGATCTCCTCCGTATGGGGAGGTTCGCTCTGGGTCGTGATCTGGTCGGTCGGGATCGGGTTCGGGGTGAACATCGCCCGCGTCACGCGTCCCGAGCTGCGCCGCGTGCAGCAGAGCGACTTCGTCGTCGCCGGACGCGCCTCCGGGCTCACGCCCGCGCAGAACCTCGCGCAGCACCTGCTCCCCAACGTCGCGCCAGTCTTCATCGTTCAGCTCTCCTGGTCGATGGCGGTGGCGGTCCTCGCCGAAGCGGGACTGTCGTATCTCGGCTTCGGGGCGTCCATCGTCGAGCCGTCCTGGGGAATCCTGTTGGCTGATCTGCAGCGCTACATCACGCTGCATCCGCTCTCCGTCGTCTGGCCCGGTCTTGCGATCACGCTCACGGTCCTCGCCCTCAACCTGCTGGGCGACGGGCTGCGCGAGGCCACGGATCCGACGCTGCGTCAGAGTTCCCGCGCACGCGCCGCGCGCGCCCACGTGCCGGAGGTCATCGCATGAGCCTCGAAGTGCGCGACCTGGTCATCGAGATCGAGGGTCGCCGTGTCGTCGACGGCGTCTCGTTCTCCGTTCCCGACGGCGCCCGGCTCGGCCTCATCGGAGAATCCGGCTCGGGCAAGTCGCTCACGGCACTCGCGATCCTGGGTCTCCTCCCGGAGGGTGCATCCGCATCCGGCAGCATCCGTTGGAACGACCGTGAACTCATTGGCGTCCCCGACCGCGAGCTCGCGACAATCCGGGGTGACGAGATCGGCATCGTGTTCCAGGAGCCGCGCACCGCTCTCAACCCGATCCGCACCGTGGGGCGGCAGGTCGCGGAGTCGATCCGCATCCACAACCGCATCCCGCGCGCCGAAGCGAAGGCGCGCGCGATCCAGGAGGCCGCACGCGTGCGCCTGCCTGATCCACCGTCGATCATCGACCGCTACCCGCACCAGCTCTCCGGCGGGCAGCGTCAGCGCGTCGCCCTCGCCATCGCACTGGCCGCGCGGCCTCGGCTGCTGATCGCGGACGAACCGACGACGGCACTCGACGTCACGATTCAGGCGGAGATCCTGGAGCTGCTGCTCTCACTCGTCTCCTCCGAGGGACTGTCGCTCGTGTTCATCACGCATGACCTCGCGGTGCTCGCGCAGGTCGCGACCCACGCCGTGGTGCTTGAGCACGGAAGAGTCGTCGAAGAAGGGCCGGTCGAGGTGCTGCTGACCGCCCCCTCCTCCCCCATCACCCAGGGCCTGCTGCGCGATGCGACCGCGACTCTCTGGCGTCCCACCGGCTCCGGGGAGGGCGAATGACGACCGAGCCCCTCATCCAGACACACGGACTGACCCGCACCTTCCGCGTGCCACGACGGTCGATCGGCGAACCGCGTCGCACGATGACCGCGCTCGCGCCCACCGACCTCGCCATCCGCTCGGGAGAGTCACTCGGCATTATCGGAGAATCCGGATCCGGGAAGTCCACACTGGTCCGCCTCCTGCTCGGCCTCGATGCGCCGACCGCCGGAAGCGTCACGGTCGACGGCACGGTCGTCGATACGACGAAGTCCGCGCGTGCGCTGCGCTGGCTGCGCCGCGAGACGGGGCTGGTGTTCCAGGATCCCTACGCATCGCTGGATCCCCGGATGACGGCGGGCCGTAGCATCTCCGAACCGTTGCGTGCGCTGGAGATCCCCGGCGATCACCGTGCCCGCGTCGCAGAGGTGCTCACCCAGGTGGGGCTCGACCCCGACATGGCCGATCGATTCCCGCACGAGTTCTCGGGCGGTCAGCGCCAGCGTGTCGCCCTGGCGCGGGCGATCGCGCATCGCCCGCGCATCCTCGTCGGCGATGAGCCGCTCTCGGCACTCGACGTGACGGTGCGCGCCCAGATCATCGATCTGCTGCGGGAGCTGCGCCGCACGGAGGACCTGACCCTCGTGCTCGTCTCGCACGATATCGGCGTCGTGCAGAACCTCTGCGACAGCGTCGCCGTGATGAAGGACGGCGCGATCGTCGAACACGGCGCGACCGCGGACGTGCTGCGCGCCCCGCAGCATCCGTACACCCGCGCTCTGCTCGCCGCGATCCCGGTCATCCCACAGCGCGCGGAGTAACCGGCCTCAGCGGGAGCGTCGGGGCAGGGACTTCTGGAGGTACACCGTGCCGAGACTGCGGCCGAACTTGTAGCCGACCCCGCCCATGCGCCCGACCTCGACGAAGCCGAACTTGCGATGCAGCGCGAGGGAGCCTTCTGCCCCCGAGTCGCTGACGACCGCGACGATCTCTCGAAGGCCCGCTTCGATGGACGCGTCGATCAGCGCCTGCAGCAGGGCTGTGCCGAGACCCTTGCCCCCTGCGCTCGGGCCCAGATAGATCGAGTTCTCGACCGTGTAGCGGTAGGCCGACTTGGAGGCCCACGGCTGAACGAGCGCGTAGCCGAGCACCTGCCCGGACGGCGAGACCGCCACGAGGAACGGGAGCTTCGCACGCGAGAGGGCGGCGAACTTGTCACGCCAGAACCGGAGGGTCGAGGGCTTCTCATCGAACGTGATCACGGTGTTGGTCACGTAGTGGTCGTAGATCGCCCGCACATGCGGAAGGTCAGCGGCGACGGCGGGGCGAATCGTGTACGCGAACGTGTCGGGAATGCGGGGCGGCACACGACGGCGGCGCGGGAAGAGCCACCCCAGGGGCGCGAGATCGGAGGGCACGGCGTCAGTCCTCCGCACGCAGAAGCGACAGCAGGTCTGTCGCCTCATCGGCGGTCTCGACCCGCCAGTCGATGGGTTCTGCGCCCTGCTCTCGCAGGAGCGCATTCACGCGCGAGAACGGGCGCGAGCCGAAGAAGCCGCGCCGGGCCGACAACGGCGACGGATGCGCTGAGGCGACGATCGCCGTGTCTCCGAGAAGGGGGCGCAAGGACTCGGCGTCCTTTCCCCACAGCACCGCGACGAGCGGCTCGTCCCGCGCGACAAGAGCACGGATCGCGCACGCGGTGACCTCCTCCCACCCCCAGCCGCGATGCGACCCCGCCGCCCCCGGGCGCACGGTGAGAACGCGATTCAGCAACAGCACCCCCTGGTCGCTCCAGGCGGAGAGATCACCGTGCGGGGCGGGCGCGATTCCGAGGTCGTCCTGGAGCTCGCGATAGATGTTGCCGAGACTGCGCGGCAGCGGACGCACGGCGCGGTCGACGGCGAACGAGAGCCCGACCGGATGGCCGGGCGTCGGGTAGGGGTCCTGACCGACGATCAGCACCCGTACCCGGTGAAACGGCTGTTCGAAGGCGCGGAGAACCCGCTGCGCGTCGGGAAGGTAGCCAGCGGGATCCTCCCGGAGGCGCGCACTGATCGTCGTGATCTCCCCCGCAACCGGAGCGAGTGCTTCCGCCCAGTCCGGGTGGATCAGGCTCTCCGCACCTGTGAGCGCGAACCCCTGTGGCATCCGCTCAGGCCTCGGGCTGCACCCGCAGCGGCCCACGGGCCAGCAGGTGCTGTGCAGACTGCGCGACCGGACGCATCGTGATCAGGTCGAGGTTCACATGCCCGGGGCTGCCGAGCGCATAGGCGATGACGTCCGCGACATCATCGGCGACGAGCGGCGCCTCGACGCCGGCATAGACGGATTCAGCGGCCTGCACATCGCCGCCGAGACGCTTGAGCGTGAACTCCTCGGTGTGCACCATGCCGGGCGCGATCTCGACGACGCGAATCGGCTCGCCGTTGAGCTCTTGGCGCAGCACCTTCACGAGCATGGACTCCGCGGCCTTGGCTGCGTTGTAGCCGGAGCCGCCGGGATAGGCCACCTGTGCGGCAGTCGACGTCACGAAGAGCGTGTCGGCGTGGCCATCGGAGGACGCGGCGCGACGCAGCAACGGCAGGAGGGAGGCGACCAGCATCTGCGCGGAGAGCACATTGGCCTCGTACATCCAGCGCCAGTCGTCGAGTCGCCCGTTCTCCACGCGATCGGTGCCGCGGGCCCCTCCGGCGACATGCACGAGCGCGTGCACCGCGCCCGTCGCCTCGAGTTCTTCGGCCAGCGCAGCCACGGCGTCGGGATCGGTGAGGTCGGCGGCGATCGTCGTCGCGCCGGTCTCGTCTGCGAGCGCCTGCAACCGGTCGGCACGGCGTGCGACGCCCACGACGTCCCACCCCTGTGCGCGGAGAGCGCGTACCGTCGCGGCGCCGATTCCTGAGCTTGCGCCCGTCACCACGGCGCGTCGAGTCACTGCCTGCGTGTTCACCATGGGATCCACCGTACGACGAACGACCGACGACGACGCGCAGCGCCGTCGGATCCGGCGTGATCGCGCCGGATCCGACGGCGTCGTCTCACGCGTCGATCAACGGCGGAAGGCCGTAGCGATCGATCACCGGCGTGAGGAGTTCGATCGCTCGCGCGCCGTCGATCACGTCGGCCTCATCCACGCGTTCGACAGTGCGCGACAGGCTGTCCTCGTAGACATGCTCGCCGATCATGCGTCCAGCCGCGTCGTACGGCCAGTTGAAGCAGAGCGTGCGGCGGACAAGGTACCAGGCATCCGCGTCGAAGACCTCGCTCTCTGTCAGGTCGCCACCGGCTGCCACGTTGCTGAAGACCTTGCCGCTCATCATCCGACCCGGGATGAACTGACTGAACAGCACCTCGCCCGCGAATCCCCAGTCGCCGACGGCAATCTTCGCATCCTTGATCCACATGACGAGCATGTCGATCTCCGCGAGGGACTGATAGAAGCCACGGACCTGGTCCATGCCGTCCAGCAGGATCGCCTCGCCATCTTCGAAAAGGCGGTAGACGGGGTGCTCGACCGTCATCTCTGGGGCGAGAAGCTCGTCGTAGCGTCCGGAGACTTCCAGGAGACCGTGGCGGCGGAAGTTGATGAGGATGCGTCGGTGCAACGGATCCTCGGTACGTTCGATCAAGCGGTCGACGTCGTCCATCTGAGCCACGAACTCGTCATCGAATCTTCCCATATCTGAATACCTTTCCTCGGTGTTGGGGTCATCGCCATGCTCGGCCAGCACCGCCGCGAAGGGAATGTGCGAATATCAAATGGAATTAACGCTCACGTGAACGGAGGTGCGGATGCGAACCCCGGATGCCACGCTGACGCAGCTGCGGGCCTTCCTCGCCGTCGTGCGTACCGGAAGGTTCGTGCGAGCGGCAGACGAGATGCACATCAGTCCGCCCGCGCTGACCCAGCAGATCGGACGACTCGAACGTGCCGTCGGTGCTTCACTCCTGGACCGCGGCTCTCATCCCATTCAGCCCACGGAAGCGGGCCGACGGCTGCTTCCCGCCGCTCAGGATGCTCTCCGCCTCATCGATGATGCCTTCGCGCAACTCTCCGGCGCGCCGGCGATCACTGTCCGCATCGGCGTCCTCAACACGCCGACATCACCTCGGGCGAACGCAATCCTCACCACACTGCGCGAGAGCGATCGCCCCGTCACGTTCACGATGCAGCAGCTTCCCTGGAACGCGCAGACCACCGCCGTGCAATCGGGTGCGGTGGACGCCAGCTTTGTCCGGCCCCCCGTGCACGCACATCGTGATCTGCGCTTCGACGTCATCGAAGAGGAAGAGCGGGTGGTCGTCGTCAGCGCCCGACACCGGCTAGCATCTCGACGCGTCGTCGATCTCGCGGAGCTCGACGAGGACATCGTCGTGCACGGCGGCGACGACCTCCTTGAGTGGAGTCACTGGTGGGCTGTCGACCCTCGCCCCTCTGGCGCGCCGGTTCGCTACGGCGACGTGGTGCACACCATGGAGGAGGCCTTGGAGACGGTACGTCGCAGCGACCATGTACTGATCACAGCACGCAGCGTGCCTCAGCTCTTCCGGGCGAATGGGCTCAAGGTGCTGCGCATCCGTGACGCCGCACGCTGTGCGCTCGTGCTGTGCACGCGCGCCTCGGATCGCTCCGAGGCCGTCCGTATGCTGCGCACACTCACCCGAGAGTGAGATCACCTCGTCGGCGCCCGGATCCGGGCCCAAGATCCGCATCTGATCTTGTTACGTCACATTTCCCCGGCGTTGTTGACAAACGCAGCCACTCTCTAGCCTGGTCACATCGACCCCGGTCGACCACGATCCTCGGAACCGTTCCGCGGAACGGATCCACCCACCCGTCTCCCCCTGCGGATCATCCGCACCTACCCAAGGAGAACATGATGTCCGCAGAGAACTGGCGCTTCGAAACCAAGCAGATCCACTCGGGCGCTGCGCCCGACCCGGTCACCAAGGCCCGCGCGACGCCGATCTACCAGACCACGTCCTACGTCTTCGACAACGCCGACCACGCCGCCAACCTCTTCGCGCTGGCGGAGTTCGGCAACATCTACACGCGCATCCAGAACCCGACCCAGGATGTGCTGGAGCAGCGCCTCGCCGCCCTCGAAGGCGGCACCGGCGCCCTCGTCCTCGCCAGCGGCCAGGCCGCAGCCACCTTCGCGGTGCTCAACATCGCGCAGGCCGGCGACCACATCGTCTCTTCGTCGTCGATCTACGGTGGCACCTACAACCTCTTCAAGTACACGCTCGCGAAGCTCGGCATCGAGGTCACGTTCGTCGAGAACCAGGACGACGCAGAAGAGTGGCGCGCCGCGGTGCGCCCGAACACCAAGCTGTTCTTCGCTGAGACGATCGGCAACCCGAAGATCAACGTGCTCGACATCCGCACGGTCGCCGACATCGCCCACGAGGGTGGCGTGCCGCTCATCGTCGACAACACGATCGCGACGCCGTTCCTGATCCGTCCGTTCGAGCACGGCGCAGACATCGTCGTGCACTCGGTCACCAAGTTCCTCGGCGGCCACGGCACCACGATCGGTGGCGCGATCATCGACGGCGGATCCTTCGCCTGGTCGCAGAACGTCGAGAAGTTCCCGGGCCTGACCGAGCCCGACCCCTCGTACCACGGCGCCTCGTACACGACGGCAGTGGGCGACGGCCTGGCCTACATCATCAAGGCGCGCGTGCAGCTGCTGCGTGACCTCGGCTCGGCGATCTCGCCGCAGAGCGCCTGGAACCTCATCCAGGGCATCGAGACGCTGTCGCTGCGCATCGAGCGTCACGTGCAGAACGCGCAGGAGATCGCGGAGTGGCTCGACAACCACGATGACATCGCCTCGGTGAACTACTCGGGTCTGCCGTCCTCCCCCTGGTACGCGGCCGCGAACACCTACTCCCCGAAGGGCGTCGGCGCGGTCCTGTCGTTCGAGCTCAAGGGCGGTGTCGAGGCGGGTCGCGAGTTCGTGAACAGCCTGTCGCTGTTCAGCCACCTCGCCAACATCGGCGACGTGCGCTCGCTCGTCATCCACCCGGCGTCCACGACGCACTCGCAGCTGACGCCGGAGCAGCAGCTGACCACGGGCGTCACCCCGGGCCTGGTGCGCCTGTCGGTCGGACTCGAGAACATCGAAGACCTCAAGGCCGACCTCGAGCAGGCACTCGCCGCAGCACGTCGCGTGTCGGAGGCGGCTCGCGCCTGAGTCCACAGTGAAGGGCGGATGCCTCGGAGACACGTTCTCCGAGGCATCCGCCGTCTGCGCTCCCCGACATCGTTCGTTGTAGAGCGCATTCGTCCGTAACGGTCCAAAGGGCTCTGCGGATCCGGGAGAGAATGGGCATATGGATTGGCAGTCGACCTCTGAAGACACGGTGCCCTCGGCGCCGGTGACCGAGGCGGATGCTCGGCTCCTCCGTGCGCGCCCGCCGGCAACCGGCGCGTGGCGTGACGGCGATCCCGACGGCGAACGTCAGTTCGCCTCCCTCGGCGCCTTCCGCACGGAGGGAGGCGAGCAGCTGCCCGCTATCCGCCTGGCCTACGAGACCTGGGGGACGCTCAACGAGGCCCGCGACAACGCGGTGCTAATCCTGCACGCGCTCACGGGAGACAGCCATGTTGTCGGTGAAGCCGGACCCGGGCACCCGACGAGCGGATGGTGGGGCGACATCGTCGCGCCCGATGGTGCGATCGACACGGATCGCTGGTTCGTGATCGCGCCGAACATCCTCGGCGGATGCCAGGGGTCGACGGGTCCTGCAAGCATCGCCCCCGACGGCTACGAGTGGGCGTCGCGCTTCCCCTATCTGACCGTGCGCGACCAGGTCTCCGCGCAGATCATGCTCGCCGACCAGCTCGGCATCGACCGGTGGGCCGCGGTGATCGGCGGTTCCATGGGCGGCATGCACGCCCTGGAGTGGGCGGTGACGGTCCCCGAGCGGGTCGAGCGCCTCGCGATCCTGTCGTCTCCCCCGGTCACGACCGCCGACCAGCTCGCCCTGAACTTCGTGCAGCTGGAGACCGTGCGGATGGACCCGCGCTTCGCCGGCGGCGAGTACTACGATGCGCCGATCGGCGAGGGCCCGCACCGCGGTCTCGCACTGGCGCGGCGCATGGCTCTGCTGAACTACCGCAGCCCGATCGAACTCAACCAGCGGTTCCAGCGCTCGTGGCAGTCGGAGGTGTCGCCGCTCGGACATGGCGGACGCTTCGCCGTCGAGTCCTACCTCGACTTCCACGGCAACAAGTTCACGCGCCGTTTCGATGCGAACAGCTACCTCACGCTCGTCGAGGCCATGAACTCCCACGATGTCGGCCGCGACCGCGGCGGCGTCGAGGACGCTCTGCGGCGGGTCACCGCGAAGACGCTCGTTCTCGGCATCGACAGCGACCGGCTGTTCCCCGTCGACGGGCAGCACCGTATCGCCCGAGGCATCCCGCACACCCTCGACGGCAACCAGGCTGTCGTTCTCAACAGCGACTTCGGCCACGACGGTTTCCTCATCGAGACCGACGAGGTCAGCACCCACCTGCGCCGCCTGCTCGACAGCTGATCCGGATCAGGCGTTCGCCGGCAGAGTCGTTCCCGCTCCGCGCTGGCGCGCCACCGCACGTCCGCGGGCACCTTCTGTCGTGTCTGCCTGGTCGGCGATGACGAATCCGTTGTCGCGAATGAGCTCGAGATCGGATGCCGCCGCCTGACCCTCTGCGGTCAGATAGTCGCCCAGGAAGATCGAGTTCGCCAGGTGAAGCGCGAGCCCCTGGAGCGTCCGCAGATGCAGCTCTCGCCCTCCCGCGAGTCGCACCGCGGCTGTCGGGCAGGCGAAGCGCGCGAGCGCCACGATGCGCAGGCAATGCGCGGGCGTGAGGTCCCACCTGCCCTCCATGGGCGTGCCGTCGAAAGGGACGAGGAAGTTGATCGGGATCGAGTCGGCGTCAAGCGTGCGCAGCGCGAAGATCGCCTCGATGATCTGCTCGTTCGACTCCCCCATGCCCACGATGAGACCGCTGCAGGGTGAGAGCCCTGCAGCGGCGGCACGGGTGATCGTGTCGACACGGTCGCCGTAGGTGTGGGTCTGCACGATCTCGTCGTGGAACGACTCCGCCGTGTTGATGTTGTGGTTGTAGGCGTCGACGCCGGCATCCGCGAGCTTCTCCGCCTGTCCTTCTTTCAGCAGCCCCAGGCAGGCGCAGACCTCGACCGACGGCTGCGCGGCTTTGATCGCGGTCGCCGTGGCGACGACCCGATCGACGTCGCGGTTCATCGGTCCGCGCCCGCTGGCGACGAGACACACACGTGATGCCCCTCCGCGAATACCTGCTTCGGCCTGCGCCACGGCTTCTGCGGGATCCAACCAGGAGTACTTCAGGATCTGCGCCTGCGAGCCGAGCGCCTGCGAGCAGTAGTGACAGTTCTCCGGGCACAGCCCCGACTTCAGGTTGACAAGGTAGTTGAGCGTGACGCGATCCCCGAAGTGCGCGCGGCGGATTCTGCTGCCCGCGGCGACGAGCGCGAGAAGCTCGTCATCCGGACAGTCCAGGATCATCCGCGCATCGGCGGCGCTGAGTTCACCGCCCTTGAGAACATCCGCGGCGAGCGCATCGAAGCGGCTCACCGGCGCCGGCCTTCGACGCGTGCCACGAGACGCCAGGCGGCAGGGAGCATCCCGCTGAGCGCGAGCACCTTGAGCGCGTCACCGATGAGGAACGGGACAACGCCGAGCAGGACGGCCTGACCGAGGTCGATCTGCAGCGAGAACGCAAGCCACGGCACCCCGCACAGGTAGAGCGAGAGCGTTCCGATCGCGCCGAGAGCGAGAGTCGTCAGCACACGGCGGTCTGCCCGGCGACGTGCGAGCTGGCCGACGATGAACGCCGCCACCACGTACCCGACGATGTATCCGAACGTGGGCAGCAGGACGCCGCTGGCACCGCCCGCGAACACAGGGGCCCCCAGCGCCCCGATCGCGAGGTAGAGGAGCGCGCTGGCTGCGCCCCGTGCGGGACCGAGCGCAGCACCCGTCGCCATGACTCCGAGGGTGGCGAGAGTGATGGGCACCGGTGTGAATGGCAGGGGCACGATCGCGAACGCCGACAGCGTGATGAGCGCCGTGCCCGCGAGGACGAGCGCGACATCCCGCGCCCAGGCACCGCCCCAGGCATCCGCGAGATAGTGCCGAGGGGATTCGAGAGAGACAGCGGTCATGACACACCTTCCTGAACACCGTTCACGTGAACGATGTTCAGGAGCCTACCGGATCAGGGCTCCGTGCGCGTGAACCGCCAGGGCAGCATCCCCGTCTCCAGACGATGCCTTCCCCCCGGCAGACCATCCGACGCATGCTCCTCGTCACCCTCCCAGAGGAAGGTCTGCCCCTCGGGTGCGTCGAGCAGCTGCGTCGTGAACAGGGTCGCGTGCTCCTCGCGCAACCGGGCCTGTGCGAGCACGTCAGCGACACTCCCCCTCCCCACCAGGGACTCGAGCGTCACCCACGTCGGCGGGAAGAGCACGATATCGCCTGCAGCATGCCGAGCCAGCGCCTCCTCCGGCGTCATCCACTGTGCCTCGACAACCTCGTCAGCCGCAGGCATCAGCTCGCCACCCGGATCCGGCGCGACGAAGAACCAGGTGCGGATCCGCACGGGCACGTGGACAGGCGGATGCCACCGCGACAGCGCGACGCACTCACTCAGGTCAAGTCCGACTTCCTCCTGCGTCTCCCGCACGGCCGCCCTGCGCGCCGACTCCCGCTCTCCGTGAAGGGCGCCTCCGGCCTCCACCCGGTCACCCGGCTCGACCTTCCCGCCGGGGAACACCCATCCGCTCGCGAACGAGCCGCGGTCCGGACGGCGCAGCATGAGCACCTCCGGGCCGCGCGCGGAGTCCCGCAGGATGACCGCCGTGCCGGCGATCGGCAGCTCGACTTCTGCATCCACGACGAGACGCTCCGCGCTCAGTCGCCCACGGCCTCGTCGATCGCGCGCTCCAGGCGTTCGATCTTGCCGTCGAGCTCTCCTGTATAGCCCGGACGGATATCCGCCTTCAGGACCAGCGAGACGCGCGAGCCGAAACGCCCGACCTCCTCGGTAGCGCGCTTGACGACATCCATGACCGCATCCCACTCCCCCTCGATCTCGGTGAACATGCTGGTCGTCCGGTGGGGCAGACCCGAGTCGCGGACGACCCGGACAGCAGCGGCAACCGCGTCATGCACGGAGCCGTCTTCACGGCCCGTGCCGGAGGGAGCGACAGAGAATGCGACGAGCATGATGTGGCCTTTCAGACGGCGGAGGCGGATGCTACGACTCTAACCACCGCTCTCCGCGATCCAGGCTCAACGGAAGACCCTGCTGATCGAGGAAGCCACCTGCGCGGCCTGCATCCAGAGCGCGAAGCGCATTGCCGGGCGCATGATCCATCCGGTCACCATGCGAAGAGGGCGACGCGGGCGCTGTCCGGTCAGCTCCCACGCAAAGGAGATCTTCAGCTGGGTGCCACCTGCGGCGGGTTCGAGTGCGAGCGCCACCAGACGGGTGTTGAGATCGGGGCGCTCCGGGTAGCGAAACCGCCACTCCACCCGGGAGCTGTCCTTCTGCGCCAGCAGTTCGACGCGCTGGTACTCAAGCCCCTGGCCGAGGCGGACCTCTTTTCCGTCGGGCGTTCGTGTCCTCGTGCGTGCAACCCAGGGTCCGCCCTCGGCGGGTTCGACCTCGGCGACATTGAGGTCCCATTCCGGAAGGCGCGCGGGATCAGCGACGAGGGTCCACACCTCCGCCACAGGGGCGGGGATGAATGCCTGCGATGTGCGCGTGATCGCACGATCCGTGCGAGTGAACCGCGCCTGATCCGGAACCACGCCCGCGGCATCCGCGAGACGATCCCCCACCTGCTCCGGGGTCACACCGAGTCGCGCGAGGACCTGTTCCACGCGACCGCTGGGCTCTTCCAGGAGCGCGAGGAGCACCGCCGAGGGTCCGCCATCGCCCACACTGACCTTGTCAAGGACACGCATCGCGCGATCGCTCCACTCATAGCCACCGGTCTCGTGGAACACGATGCGCTGCTGCGCCGCATTCATGATCTCGACGCCCAGCAGGCCGAGCTCAGCGTCGCGCTGGTGCGCCACGGCCTCGCGCAACGCTGTCAGCGAGACCCCGAGCCCGCGCAGCACCTGCCCCGCAGGCTGCTCGCTGAGACTCAGCGCCATCAGCAGATGTTCCAGGTCGGCGGTGCGCTCGCCGGTGCGAGATGCCTCTTCCATCGCGGCGAGGGAGAGCTGATGGCTGGTCGCGACCATACGGGCAGGCTTGCTCATGCGTTCCTCCGGGGAATGTCGATGTTCTGGTCGATGCGCTTCGCGTACTTCTTGTGCACCGCTTGTCGCGTCACGCCGAGCGCATCCGCGATGTGTTGCCAGCTCATCCCTGCGCGCAGCGCCGCTTCGACCTGGCGCAGTTCGAGGACATCGGCGAGTGTGCGCAGGGAGGCGACGGCGCGAAGCCCTGCGCGAGGGTCGCTCGTGTCGGCGGCGACGGCGGTGATCTGCGGCGAATCCATGCTGTCAACCTACGTTGCTTAAACGAGTTGTGTCAACCTTGGTTGCTAAGGAGGGGAGATCGCTCCTGCACCATCCGCCGCACGCTCACGACGAGCAATACGACCAACAGCACGTTGCGCGCCGAGAGCACCAGAATCGGCCCCCATTCCGCGCGCAGCAGGCTGTCGTAAGTGAGCGGATAGACCACGCACGTCAGCGCGCAGAGCACCAGAACAAGAATCGCGGGAGCGAGCGCCCGGCGCCGGTCCCACACGATCCAGAGCACCACAGGAGCGAGCAGCCACGTCTGAAACTGCGGAGAACCCACCTTGTTGCACACGATCAGCGCCGTCGCCAACGCCAGAACCAGCGGTGGCAGCAGCCGCAGCGCGGATGCTCCGCCTCGAACCCGCCACACGGCGAGCGCGAGCAGGCCGACAACCCCGAGCACGAGAAGGGGCGTCAGAAGGGACGCGACCTGGTCGACACCGCGTGCGGACACCTGGAAGGTGAGGATGTCGAAGTCATAGGCGATGACCGCCGACCCCGCCGCAGCCATCCAGAGGAACGGCGTCGCCGCAACGGCCTCGACCTGCAGTCCGCGGTCGCCCTGCTCTGTGAGGAACCCGAGCAGGTGCGCACCGCCGCCGGCGAACACGACGGCGAGCGCGACCAGCACGCTGACACCAGCACCCGCGATCAGGAGGGTGAGTCGCTGTCGCAGCAGCACCACTCCCGCAGCGATCAGCACGCCGGGCCAGATCTTGATCCAGGCGCCGACCGTGAGCAGCACTGCCGCCACGCGCGGACGCCCGACCAGCCAGAGCGCACCGAGCACCCCCAGCGGAACGGTCACCGCGTCGATGCGATACAGCGCGATCGGGCCGAGTGCGAGCAGCGCGACGACCCAGAAAGCAGCCGCCCACAGGCGGGATCGCGCACGCCCGCGCCCGAGCAGAAGGGCGAAGGCGATGAGATCGAGGATTGTGACCTGCACGATCCAGGCGACCAGGTACGAGGAGGCGGCCCCCGTGAGCGGTGCAATGACGGAGGCGATCCCCTGCGCGGCGAGCATCGGCAGCAGAGCAAGCTGCGGATAGACCCACGAGACATCAACACCTACGATCGCGCCCCCGGCGAGCGCATCGCGCGACCAGGGGTCGTAGACGAGCACCACATCGCCCATGGGCTGGCTCGGATACACCCAACCCATCCACGCCACGAGCACGTGGACCAGCAGGAAGGCGGCGAGGAAGATCGGGACGACCGGCGACACCGACCGCGTGCGACTCATGCGCGCAGCATCCGCGCGATGATCGACGGCAGCGCCTCGGCGACATCGAGCGCGACGATCGGATGCCCGGGAGCGGCGTCCTCCACCCCCGCAGCGAAGGCCGCGGCATGACCGTGCAGCCAAGCAGCCGCCGCTGCGGCATCCGCAAGCGGAGCCTCCGGGTTCGCCGCGATCAGGGTGCCGATCATGCCCGCGAGCACGTCCCCCGTACCGGCGACCGCCAGCCACGAGGTCGGGCTCTGCACGACACGGACACCCCCGGCAGGATCCGCGATCACGGTCTCTGCCCCTTTGAGCAGCACGGTGGCATCGAGCTCACGTGCGGCCGCTGCCGCGCGACGCCAGGAATCCTCTTCATCGGAGAGCCCCAGGAGCGTACCCAGTCTCGCGAACTCCCCCGCGTGCGGCGTGACCACCACCGGAGACGCGGCACCGATCGCGAGGTCCAGGGCGCCGGCGTCCACGACCACCGGGCTCGACTCCTGCAGCAGCGCACGCAGCTCCTGCTCCTCGTGCGGTGTTCGTGCGGCCGCATCCGTCCCCGACCCGATCACCCAGGCACCCACGCGCCCCTCGACGAGCACGGTCTCGGGCCGGCGTGCCAGAACCAGCGCCGACGGCAGGGAATCCCCGACGTATCGCACGAGTCCCGCTCCGGCGCGCCACGCGCCCTCCACGCCGAGAATCGCCGCTCCCGGATAGCGCGCAGAACCCGTGCGCAGCCCTACGACACCGCGCGAGTACTTGTCGTCCTCGGCGAGCGGAGCCCGCACGAATCGTGCCGTATCGGCTGCAGACCAGACGTGCGCAGTAACCATTCCCCCACGGTAGTCGTGACAGCCCGTGACGCACGATGCCCACCTGCTCACCACCCACCATTACGGTCGAAGCATGAGCGCGCTCTTCACCCCCTTGACCCTTCGTGCCGTGACCTTTCCCAATCGCGCCTGGGTCTCACCGATGTGCATGTACAGCGCCGTCGACGGGGTGCCGCAGATCTGGCACCTCACGCACCTCACGCAGTTCGCATCCGGCGGCGCGGGACTCATCGTCGCCGAGGCGACCGCGGTGACTCCGGAGGGCCGCATCTCGCCTCGTGACACCGGGCTGTGGAACGACACCCAACGCGACGCCTGGGCACCCATCGTGGCCGAGGTCCACGCCCGCGGCGCGAAGATCGGCGTGCAGCTCGCGCACGCCGGGCGCAAGGCGTCAACGTGGTGGCCGTTCGCGTCCCAGCACGGGTCCGTCCCGGTGTCGGAGGGAGGATGGACGACCGTCGCGCCGTCCGCCGTGGCGTTCGAGGGCTTTGCAGAACCTGCCGCGCTGGATACGGCAGGGATCGCAGGCGTGGTCGCAGCATTCCGCGCCGCAGCCCGCCGCGCGCTCGACGCCGGATTCGATGTTCTGGAGCTGCACGGTGCGCACGGGTACCTGCTGCATCAGTTCCTCTCGCCGCTCAGCAACCGGCGCACCGACGAATACGGCGGATCGCTCGAGAATCGCGCACGGCTGCTGCTGGAGGTTCTCGATGCGGTCCGCGCCGAGGCCGGTGAAGACGTGCCGATCCTCGTCCGCATCTCGGCAACCGATCACGCCGAGGGCGGCTTCACTCCCGACGAGGCCACGCTCGTCGCGGCATGGACACTCGCTCACGGCGCCGACTTCATCGACGTCTCCAGCGGCGGACTCGTCGCCCACCAGCAGATCACCCTCGGGCCGGGCTACCAGGTCCCCCTCGCCCGTCAGGTGCGCCGTCAAGGACGCACGCCCGTCTCCGCCGTGGGTCTCATCACGAGCGCCGCGCACGCCGAGCAGGTTCTCGTCAACGGAGATGCGGATGCTGTCTTCCTCGGCCGCGAGTGGCTCCGCGATCCGCATTTCGCGCTGCGCGCCGCGCATGAGCTCGGCGCAGAGGTCACCTGGCCCGATCAGTACCTGCGCGCACGCTGGCGCTGACCGCCGACACGAAGGCGCCCACCCGGATGATCCGGGCGGGCGCCTTCTCCGTTGCTCTCGGATCAGCGTCCGTGGCCGCGACGCGTCGCGTCCTGCACCTCTCCGACGAGCTCCTCGATGATGTCCTCAAGGAACAGCACGGCGGTCGTGCGACCTTCGCTGTTGCGCACGCGCGCAAGGTGGCGTCCCTTGCGGCGCATGAGCGCGAGGGCGTCCTCGAGATCCGTGTCCTCCTGCACCGGCACCATGTGGTGGATGCGCTTGGCCGGAATGGGCTGCGTCGAGGTGGTCGCGTCGTTCGACGGATCCATCGCGCGCAGCACATCCTTGAGGTGGACATAGCCGGTCGGCTCGCCGTCTTCGACGAGCACATAGCGCGAGAAGCCGTGCTTTGCGACCGCACGCTCGATGTCACCCGGCGTCGCGCCTTCCGGCAGCGTGACGAGGTCAGCGAGCGGCACCGCGATGTCGCGCGCCTTCTTGACCGTGAACTCCACGACGGCACTCACGGTCCCTGCGGAGTCGTCCAACACGCCTTCACGCTGGGACTGCGTCACGATCGTCGCGACCTCCCCAAGAGTGAAAGCCGAGGCGACCTCGTTCTTCGGCTCGACGCGGAACAGGCGCAGCACGCCGTTCGCGATCGAGTTGAGCGCCCAGATGATCGGGTGGAAGACCCGCGAGACCCAGACCAGTGGCGGCGCGAGCAGCAGCACAGCGCGGTCGGGCAGCGAGAACGCGAGGTTCTTCGGCACCATCTCGCCGAACACGACGTGCAGGAACGAGACGATGATGAGTGCGATCGCGAAGGCGATCACATCTACGGCTCCGGAGGGAAGCCCCGTCGCGTACAGCGGCACGGCCAGGAGGTGGTGGATCGCCGGCTCCGACACGTTCAGAATCAGCAGCGAGCACACCGTGATGCCCAGCTGCGAGGTCGCCAGCATGAGCGTGGCGTGTTCCATCGCGAACAGCGCGGTCTTCGCCGCACGCGATCCGCGCTCGGCGCGCGGCTCGATCTGCGAGCGCCGCGCTGAGATCACCGCGAACTCCGCGGCGACGAAGAAGGCGTTCGCCGCGAGCAGCACGAAGAGCCAGAGAAGGCCTGCCCAATCGTTCATCGGGACACCTCCTCTTCGCCGTCCGCGACCGGCGAGGGCGTGAACCTCAGGCGCTGGATGCGACGGCCGTCCATATGCACGACCGTGAGGGTTCCGCCGGGCGTCTCCACCACGTCACCGGTCACGGGCACACGTTCGAGGACGCTCATGACATAGCCACCCACGGTGTCGTAGACATCTCCTTCAGGGACCACGACGCCCGTGCGGCTAAGTAGCTCATCCGGACGCAGCTCCGCGGGGAAGCTCAGCGAATCCTGCGAGCGCACAATGCCCGCACGACTGCGGTCATGCTCGTCGAGAACCTCGCCGACGATCTCTTCCACGAGGTCTTCCAGAGTCACCACACCCGCAGTGCCCCCGTACTCGTCGATGACGATCGCCATCTGGTAGCCGCGGCTGCGAATCTCGGCGAGAAGCGCGTCGAGGTGCACCGTCTCCGGAACGCGCAGCGGCTCGGTTGCCAGCGCGGCGGCCGGAACATCTGCCCGGCGTTCCCGTGGCACGGAGACAGCGGCCTTCAGGTGCACCACGCCCGTGATGTCGTCGAGCGAATCGTCATAGACCGGAAAGCGACTGTGACCAGTGCGCATCGCGAGCTGAATCACATCGTCGGCGGAATCGCCCGCGGACACAGCGTGCATGCTCGGCCGAGCGGTCATCACGTCGCCTGCGGTCAGGCGAGAGAACGTGAGGCTGCGGTCAAGCAGGGTCGCGGTATCGGCTTCGAGCATTCCGGCGATCGCAGAGCGACGCACGAGAGAGGAGAGCTCCTCCGCCGTGCGCGCACCCGAGAGCTCTTCCTTGGGCTCGATGCCCATCGAGCGGATCACGGCGTTCGCGCTGCCGTTCAATCCCAGGATCGCCGGCTTGAAGACAGTCGTGAAGAGCGTCTGGAACGGGATCACAAGCTTGGCTGTCGCCAGCGGCAGGGCGAGCGCGAAGTTCTTCGGCACGAGTTCACCGAGAATCATCGACAGCACAGTCGCGGTCGTCATCGACACCACGACCGCGATCGGAGACACCGCGGCTTCCGCGATCCCCCAGTCCGTCAGCACCGGGCGCAGGAGATTCGAGAGCGCCGGCTCCATCGTGTAACCGGTGAGCAGCGTCGTCAGCGTGATTCCGAGTTGCGCAGAGGACAGGTGCGTGGAGGTGATCTTCAATGCGGCGATCGTCATCGCAAGCCGCGTCTCACCCCGAGCCTGTCGCGCTTCTAGGTCGGCCCGGTCCAGGTTCACCAGCGCGAATTCGCTGGCGACGAAGAGGCCGGTACCGACCGTGAGCAGAAGCCCCACGCCCAACATGATGTAGTCCATCAGTGCATCCCCTCCGAAGAGGAGGCCGGGCAGTGGGGCGATGTATTACAAGAGGGAGGGTCGTCCATAGTGACGACGATTCTACCCAGATCCCATGAGCATCTTCTGGTCTCGCGCGAGACCAATAATTACACAGGCCCTTCCCACCCGATTCGTGCGTTCTCCCGGCCTCAGACGCCACGGATACCCAGTAGGCTTGAAGGCCGAGCGTGACAGATCTCGGGAACCGCCCGAGACAGATCCGCAGACATCTTCAACGATGAAGCCAAGATGAAAGAGGGCGATCGAGCGTGTCGAGCCAGGCGTCAGGCGTCGGAACTTCTGGTGACGGAGAATTCGGAGCCAATTCTTGGCTCGTAGAGGAGCTCTACGAGCAGTTCAAGGTGGACCGGAACGCCGTCGACAAAGAGTGGTGGCCGATCCTCGAGAGCTACGCGTCGCAGACCAGCGGCTCCCCTGCGGCTCCCATCACCCACCCGGTGACCGCCCCCATCCCCGTGATCGGCACCCAGCCTGTCGCGCGCACCACCGCGAAGCCCGCAGCGCCCGCCCCCGTGCCGGCGCAGGCACCCAAGCCGCCGAAGGCCGAACAGGCCGACGCGCAGACCGACGATGACACGGTCACGCCGCTGCGCGGAATGAACAAGACCCTCGCCGCGAACATGGACCAGTCGCTCACGGTCCCCACCGCGACCAGCGTGCGCACGATCCCGGCGAAGCTGATGATCGACAACCGCATCGTCATCAACAACCACATGGCGCGCACGCGCGGCGGCAAGATCAGCTTCACGCACTTGATCGGCTGGGCGATCATCCAGTCACTCAAGGAGTTCCCGAGCCAGAACGTGTTCTACGCCGAGGTCGACGGCAAGCCCTCCGTCGTCGCCCCCGCGCACGTCAACCTCGGCATCGCGATCGACATCCCGAAGCCCGACGGCACCCGTGCCCTCATGGTTCCGAGCATCAAGCGCGCCGAGTCGATGACCTTCACCGACTACCTCGCCGCCTACGAAGACCTGGTCACGCGCGCCCGCAACAACAAGCTGGCCGCCGGCGACTTCCAGGGCACGACGATCTCGCTCACGAACCCGGGCGGCATCGGCACCGTGCACTCCGTGCCCCGCCTCATGAACGGCCAGGGCTGCATCGTCGGCGCCGGCGCGCTCGAGTACCCGGCCGAGTTCCAGGGATCCAGCGACAAGACGCTGAACGACCTCGGCATCGGCAAGACCATCACGCTCACCAGCACCTACGATCACCGCGTGATCCAGGGCGCCGGCTCCGGGGAGTTCCTCAAGAAGGTGCACGAGCGTCTGATCGGCCAGCGCGACTTCTACGAAGACATCTTCGCGGCGCTGCGCATCCCCTACGCTCCGATCCGCTGGGCCAACGACATCGCCGTCGACGTCGCCGAGCGCGTCGACAAGACCACGCGCGTGCAGGAGCTCATCAACTCCTTCCGCGTGCGCGGTCACCTCATGGCCGACATCGACCCGCTGGAGTACGTGCAGCGCTCGCACCCCGATCTCGAGATCGAGTCGCACGGCCTGACCTTCTGGGACCTCGACCGCGAGTTCGTCACGAACGGCTTCGGCGGCAAGCGCGTCATGAAGCTCCGCGACATCCTCGGTGTGCTGCGCGACTCCTACTGCCGCACGGTCGGCATCGAGTACATGCACATCCAGGACCCGGAGCAGCGTCGCTGGTTCCAGGAGAAGGTCGAGGTCAAGTACCAGAAGCCGGGCCACGACGACCAGCTCCGTGTGCTGCGCAAGCTCAACGAGGCCGAGGCGTTCGAGACCTTCCTGCAGACGAAGTTCGTCGGACAGAAGCGCTTCTCGCTCGAGGGCGGCGAGTCCCTCATCCCGCTGCTGGACGAGATCCTGCAGGGTGCCGCATCCGCCGGTCTCGACGGTGCCACGATCGGCATGGCGCACCGCGGCCGACTCAACGTGCTGACCAACATCGCAGGCAAGACCTACGGTCAGGTGTTCCGCGAGTTCGAGGGCACGACCGCACCGGGCAACCAGCGCGGTTCGGGCGACGTGAAGTACCACCTCGGCACCGAGGGCACCTTCGTGTCCGACGACAAGACCGAGCTTCCCGTGTACCTCGCCGCCAACCCCTCGCACCTGGAGACCGTCGATGGCGTGCTCGAGGGCATCACCCGCGCGAAGCAGGATCGCAAGCCGATCGGATCGTTCACGTGGCTGCCGATCCTCGTCCACGGCGACGCCGCGTTCGCCGGACAGGGTGTCGTCGTCGAGACTCTCCAGATGTCGCAGCTGCGCGCTTTCCGCACCGGCGGCACCGTGCACGTCGTCGTCAACAACCAGGTCGGCTTCACCACGACGCCCACCGATGCGCGCACCTCGGTGTACGCGACCGACGTCGCGAAGACCATCCAGGCGCCGATCTTCCACGTGAACGGCGACGACCCCGAAGCCGTCATCCACGTCGCGCAGCTCGCTTTCGAGTACCGCGAGCGCTTCCACGCAGACGTCGTGATCGACCTCGTCTGCTACCGCCGCCGCGGTCACAACGAGGGCGACGACCCGTCGATGACGCAGCCGCTCATGACCGACCTCATTCAGGCGAAGCGCTCCGTGCGCCGCCTGTACACCGAGGCGCTCGTCGGCCGTGGCGACATCACGGAAGAAGAGTACGAAGAGGCGAAGGCCGACTTCCAGAACCGCCTGGAGATCGCGTTCGCGGAGACGCACGCCGCCGAGACCGGCACTACCCCGGTCGTCAACGGCGCGGCCGCTGTCGAGCAGGTGGGCGTTCCCGAGACCACGGGCGTCTCGCTCGAGGTCGTGCACCTCATCGGTGACGCGCACGCGAACAAGCCCGAGGGCTTCACCGTGCACAGCAAGCTGCAGCAGCAGCTCGACAAGCGCTACGACATGAGCCGCAACGGCAACATCGACTGGGGCTTCGGCGAGCTTCTCGCCTTCGGTTCGCTCCTCGTCGAGGGCACGCCCGTGCGCATGTCGGGTCAGGACGCTCGTCGCGGCACGTTCGTGCAGCGCCACGCCGTCCTCCATGACCGCGCGAACGGCCAGGAGTGGCTGCCTCTCGCGAACCTCTCCGAGAAGCAGGGCCGGTTCTGGATCTACGACGCACTGCTCAGCGAGTACGCGACCATGGGCTTCGAGTACGGTTACTCGGTCGAGGCTCCTGAGGCGCTTGTGCTCTGGGAGGCGCAGTTCGGCGACTTCGTCAATGGCGCTCAGTCGGTCGTCGACGAGTACATCTCCTCTGCCGAGCAGAAGTGGGGCCAGCAGTCCAGCGTCGTGCTTCTGCTGCCGCACGGCTACGAGGGCCAGGGACCGGACCACTCCTCCGCACGGATCGAGCGTTTCCTGCAGCTGTGCGCACAGGACAACATGACGGTCGCGCGCCCGTCCACGCCGGCGTCGTACTTCCACCTGCTGCGCCGTCAGGCGTATGCCCGTCCGCGCAAGCCGCTCATCGTGTTCACACCGAAGGCGATGCTGCGCCTGCGCGGTGCGACGAGCGCGGTGGAGGAGTTCACGCAGGGCCGCTTCGAGCTGGTGATCGACGACGACCGCAACCTTGACCGCTCGGCGGTGAAGCGGGTCCTCTTCCACTCGGGCAAGGTCCACTGGGATCTGCGCGCTGAACTCGAGAAGAACCCCAACCCCGAGATCGCCCTCGTGCGCGTCGAGCAGCTGTACCCGACGCCGCTGGCTGAGCTCAAGGCGATCGCCGACACCTACCCGAACGCAGAGATCTTCTGGGTTCAGGAAGAGCCGGAGAACCAGGGCGCGTGGCCGTTCCTGGCGCTGGAGTTCCAGACGGTCGAAGGACCGCGCACGGTGCGTCCGATCGCCCGGGCCGCCTCGGCGTCGCCGTCGACGGGTTCGTCGAAGGTGCACGCGGTCGAGCAGGCCGACCTGCTCCGCCGTGCGCTGACGCTGGGCTAATCAGACAGATACGACGAAGGAGGGGACCGGATGCATCCGGTCCCCTCCTTCTCTGTCTCCGGCGGATTCGGTTCGCTGCGCGGGCTCAGAACCAGATTGCGAGATGAGGCATCCGCTCCGCACGCAATGCGCCGCTGAGTGCGTCGATATGCGATGCGTCCCCGTGCACGCGTCCGGCGTCGGCGAGCCGCGTCAGCGCCACACCTCCGAGAATGGCGGCAGAGAGCTCGGCGATGCCGAGGGTGATGTCGGCGGCCGCCTCCGGCGCAGCCTCCACGCTGGCGCGCTCGCCCGCGACGGCCTTCAGCCGCCATGTTCCCGCAGCCAGATCCAGCGGATCCGTGACCGTCACGACGACATCCACGTCGGTGGCGAAGGTGCGCGCCGAGAGCACGGCAGGCACATCGAGAATGCGCAGCCATCCGTGGTCGTGCACGGTCTGCTCCACACCGCGCTGGTCGGCGACCAGCAAGGGCAGCGGGTCGTCGACGGGCCGCAGTTCAGCGGTCACGATCGTCACAAGGTCGTGCTGCACCGCGAAGCGCCAGAGCGCACGAAGTGCATCTGGTGTCTCTGCGGTGAGATGCCGCACCGACAGCTCGATGCCCTCGCTCTGCCCTGCCTCGGCCAGAGTGTAGGCCAGGACGCCGCGCGTCGTGCCGTCTTCGTCGATGTAGCGGACGCCACGCACCGACGATGCTTTGGTGTCGTTCGGCGCGAGCCCCGCCATACGCTCCCAGCGCGCTGGCCAGCCCGCGATCTGCCCGCCGCGCTGCAGACGCGCACGCTCGTGTATCGCCCCCAGATCGGAGGCCAAGCGCGGGCGCTCGAGGTACTCGATGCGCCCCGCCGTCGCCGAGCCGCCCCATCCGGCGCGACGGGTCTTCACACGCACGCGCATGACCGGGACAGCAACCGCGAACCCGTAGCGCTCGTAGAGGGTCGCCTCTGAGGCAGTGAGCCCGGCGACCGGCACGCCCGCGGCGGCCGCCGCGCGCAACTCGCCCTCGAGCATGGCGCGGGCGATCCCCATGCGCCGGTGCGTACCCGAGACCGTCACGGCACTGATCGCCCACATGTCGATCTCTCCACCCGGGACCGTGAGCGGTGTCACCCAGGAGTTCACGGTCGCGACGGGGAGGTCCGTGCGTCCGGCACCCGCGGGGAACACCCCGGTGTTGCGACGTGCCGAGATCGTCGCGCGCTCGAACTCGAGCAGTTCGTCGTTCGGCTCCGGATCGAGGAATCCCCTCGTCTCGGCACGAAGAAATGCGTCCGCGGCCGTCGAGTCCTCGGTGTCGATCAGGCGGTACGCCAGCCCGATGGCCTCCAGGCGCTGCGCAGAAACAGGGTCAACGGGGATCTCACGTGCGTCGAGCGAGCTCATGCATTCAGACTACGACGCCGCGATCCGGCGCGGGGGCGTGTGACCTAGTGTGCGCCCTGCTGCGCGGCTCGCAGGCGTGCGAGAACCTGGTCGCGCAGTTCCTCCGGAGCCGTCTCTTTACA
Source organism: Microbacterium keratanolyticum (assembly GCF_016907255.1). NCBI lineage: Bacteria > Bacillati > Actinomycetota > Actinomycetes > Micrococcales > Microbacteriaceae > Microbacterium > Microbacterium keratanolyticum. The sequence goes on from NZ_JAFBBQ010000001.1 coordinate 440,491, forward strand.
GGCACGCGACACGACCTCGGTCAGCGTGCGGGCGACGAGTGCCTCGCCCTGACAGGTGGCGCAGTTCTCCAGGTGCTCGCGGATCTCCGTGTGCTCGGTCTTGCAGACCTCATTCCGCAAGTACTCTTCGAGATCACGGCGCGCTTTCTCGCATCCGCAGTCGGTCATTTCTTGCTCCCTGTTCCGGCCGCGGCGATTCCTCGCTCTGCGGCATAATCTGCCAGCATCTCCCGCAGCATCCGCCTGCCCCGATGCAGTCGGCTCATCACGGTTCCGATGGGCGTCTTCATGATGTCGGCGATCTCCTGATAGGCGAAGCCCTCGACGTCGGCGAGGTACACCGCCAGTCGGAAATCCTCCGGCACAGCCTGCAGTGCGTCTTTCACGACGGATGCCGGCATGTGATCGATCGCTTCCGCCTCGGCCGAACGACTGTGCGACGCCGTGGTGGACTCCGCACCGCCCAGCTGCCAGTCCTCGAGCTCGTCGATCGTGCCCTGGTACGGCTCGCGCTGCTTCTTGCGATAGATGTTGATGTAGGTGTTGGTGAGGATGCGGTACAGCCACGCCTTGAGGTTCGTGCCCTGCGTGAAGCTCGCCCACGAGGCGAACGCCTTCACGAAGGTCTCCTGCACCAGATCGGCCGCATCGGCGGGATTGCGCGTCATGCGCATCGCCGCCGCGTACAGCTGATCCATGTACGGGATCGCCTGCTCTTCGAACTCTCGCTGCGGGTCGCCAGCGCCGTCGATCTCGGCGGGCGCGTCGGTGAAATCTGCCTGCTCGTCCATTGCGGCCCAGTCTAGGCCGTCGATCGTCTCGGCGACGGGGTCCAGCATGGCGATCATGTCGACTCTTTCGGCTCTGGCAATGGTCTTCAGTAGGGTAGGAACCGATGAGCGCTCAGAACTATTCCCCGACGTCCTCCCCGACCAGCACGGGGCGCTACCTCGCGCCGGTCGCCGAGGGTGCGATGTCGAGTCTGCTGAGCGTGCCGGGGTCGAAATCGCTCACTAATCGCGAGCTCGTCCTCGCGGCGATCGCCGACGGACCGGGACGCCTTCTCGCGCCGCTGCACTCCGATGATTCTGCACGCATGGTCGACGCGCTGCGCGCACTGGGCGTGGGGATCGAAGAGACGGATGCCACGGGCCCGTTCGGTCCTGATCTGCTCGTGACTCCCGCCCGACTGAAGGGCGGCGCGACGATCGACTGCGGGCAGGCGGGCACCGTCATGCGCTTCATCGCTCCTCTCGCCGGTCTGGCACAGGGCGACGTCGTGCTCACCGCTCATGAGACTGCTCTGCATCGCCCCATGGGCGCGATGATCCACGCTCTGCGTGATCTGGGTGTCGACGTCGACGATGAAGGCAGCTGGTCGCTGCCGTTCACGATTCGCGGCCGCGGCCACATCCGCGGCGGACGCGTCGAGATCGACGCCTCGCTGTCGAGCCAGTTCGTCTCGGGCCTGCTCCTCGCCGCTCCGCGCTTCGATGTCGGCCTGCACCTGGTCCACAAGGGCGAGCACCTTCCGAGCCTCCCCCACATCGACATGACGATCGAGTCGCTGAGCCGTCGCGGCATCCACATCGAACGCCCCGCCGCGGGCGAGTGGCTCGTCGAAGGCGGCACTCCGCGGTCCAAGGACCTGCCGATCGAACCCGACCTCTCGAATGCCGCCCCCTTCCTGGCTGCGGCCCTCGTCGCGGGAGGCGAGGTCTCGGTCTCGGGTTGGCCGGCGCACTCAACGCAGCCCGGTGCGCTGCTTCCGGATCTGCTGACGCTGCTCGGCGCTCGCGTCAGTCGGCGCAGCGGCGTGCTCACCGTCCGCGGTGGCGCCGCCATCCACGGTGTCGACCTCGATCTGTCCGCTGCCGGCGAGCTGGCGCCGACCTTCGTGGGGCTTGCCGCGTTCGCGGACGGCCCGACCACGATCCGCGGCATCGGCCACATCCGCCTGCACGAGACCGACCGCATCGCGGCCCTCATCGGCAACCTGCGCGCGCTGGGTGGCATCGTCGAAGAGCTGCCCGACGGTCTGCGGATCACCCCCGCTCCGCTGCACGGCGGTCCCTGGCCCGCACACCACGACCACCGGATGGCGACGACCGGCGCTCTCGTCGGACTGCGCGTTCCGGGTGTCGAGATCGACGACATCGGCACGACGGCCAAGACGCTGCCGGAGTTCGTGCAGCTGTGGGAGCGGATGCTCGCGGGTGGCCACGGAGGCGCCGACGCGTGAGCTGGCTCGACGGCGACGAAGACGACGACTTCGACGAGTTCGATGACGAAGCCCGCTTCAAGGTGCGCCCGAACCCCAAAGCCAATCGTCCACGTACGAAGCGGCGGCCTGCGCACGAGGACGCGGAGATCGGCCGCGTGCTGGGCGTCGACCGCGGACGCTACGCCGTCCTCGTCGGCGAGAACACTCCGGATGAGCACGCCATCACTGCTGCCCGCGCCCGCGAGTTGCGTCGTACGCCGATCGTGACCGGCGACCTTGCCCGCGTCGTCGGCGACACCTCGGGTGATGAGGGCACGCTCGGACGCATCGTGGGCATCGTGGAGCGCTCATCGCTGCTGCGGCGCAGCGCAGACGACACCGATCAGGTCGAGCGCGTCATCGTCGCCAACGCCGATCAGATGCTCATCGTGGTGGCGGCGGCCGACCCGGAACCCCGTGAGCGCCTGGTCGACCGCTATCTCGTGGCGGCGCTGGACGCCGGCATCCGTCCGCTGCTCGTCGTGACGAAGACCGATCTTGCCGACCCGTCGGCGTTCCTGTCGCATTTCGACGGGCTGGATCTGCAGGTGTTCACGAGCGCGCGCAATGTGATGCCGTTGGACGAGATCGGCGCGGCCCTCATCGGTCACTCCACGGTCTTCGTCGGCCACTCGGGCGTGGGCAAGTCGACGCTCGTCAACGCGCTCGTCCCCTCCGCACACCGAGCCACAGGACACGTGAACCAGGTGACTGGCCGCGGACGGCACACGTCCTCGTCGACCGTCTCTCTCCGCTATCGCTCGCCAGAGGGCTCCGGCTGGGTCATCGACACCCCCGGTGTGCGCTCGTTCGGGCTCGGACACGTGAACCCGGAGAACATCCTCGCCGCGTTCACGGAGCTCGCCGAGATCGCGGAGGACTGCCCGCGCGGCTGCACGCATCTGCCGGATGCCGCAGACTGCGCTCTCAACGATGCGCTGGCCAATGGCGAGCTGGGCGAGACGGGAGCGGCGCGTCTGGATTCGGTGCAGCGGCTGCTGCAGACCTTCGGAGATCGGCGCTGAGCAACCGCACGGCATAGGCTGGACGCGTGACCATCGAGCGCCTCTCCCCCGGTACCCCTGCCCCTGCTTTCACTCTCCTCGACCAGGACGGCACGCCCGTCTCGCTGTCGGATCTGCGCGGACAGAAGACGATCCTGTATTTCTACCCGGCGGCGATGACGCCGGGTTGCACCACGCAGGCGTGCGACTTCCGCGACAGCATCGGCTCGCTGCAGGGTGCCGGCTACACCGTCATCGGCATCTCGCGGGATGAGCCTGCGAAGCTTCGAGAGTTCCGCGAGAGGGACGGACTCACCTTCACGCTGCTGAGCGACCCCGACCACACCGTCCATGCGGCGTATGCCGCCTGGGGCGAGAAGATGAACTACGGCAAGGTCATCGAGGGCGTCATCCGCTCGACGTTCATCCTCGACGAAGAGGGAACGATCGTCGAGGCGCTCTACAACGTCAAGGCCACCGGCCACGTCGCGCGTCTGCGCAAGATGCTGCAGATCGACGCCTGAGCAGTGTCAGTGGGTCTCGTCGTCGCTGAGGCGACGGCGGGACTCCTGCGCACCTGCACGGCGTGCGACGCTGATCAGCAGGACCAGCCCCACCAGTCCGGATCCCCCGACGCCCAGGACGAACGCCCAGGGCAACGGCTGCACCGACAGCGCGCTGAAGGCCGTCGCGATCGCGAGGACCTGCACGGCGACGCCGCCGGATCGCGCCCAGCCCTTGCCCCGCAGCACACCCACGGCGAAGGCGACGAGGCCGACGCCGGCGATGAGCGTGAGCACGATCAGTGCGATAGCGGTCGGTATGGATGCGGCGTTGCCTGCGCCCAGTCCGAAGAGCTCCAGCAGGGCGATGATCACGAGTGCTGCGCCCTCGAGAGCGAGCAGGCCGGATGCCGCCCAGACCAACGTGGACGCGCGCATAATCCTCCTGATGCAGATGATTCTTGAGGAACTGTGGAAAAACCCTTGATCCTACGCGTTCCATGTACGAGAATAGACCACAGCCATGTGCTCCCACAGCGGCGTGGGGCGAGCGAGAGCTCGCATCACCACCGGGCACGACCCGAATCGTCGCCCGGCTTCGAGCGCGCGTTCGCGTGCTCACCGATTCCACACTGAGGAGCCCCCATGGATTGGCGCGACAAAGCCGCCTGCCTGACCGTCGACCCCGAGCTGTTCTTCCCGGTCGGTAACACCGGGCCAGCTGTCGACCAGATCGAGAAGGCCAAGGCCGTCTGCGCCCGGTGCACCGTCACCGAGATCTGCCTGCAGTACGCCCTCGAGTCCAGCCAGGACTCCGGGGTCTGGGGCGGACTGTCCGAGGATGAGCGCCGCGCACTGAAGCGCCGCGCCGCGCGCGCCCGCCGCGCATCCTGACACACCGCACTTCACGCGAGGGCGGGGAGCGGATGCTGTTGCATCCACTCCCCGCCCTCGCGTCGCATCCGCCTACTTGTTGAGCCAGCGCAGCGGGATGTTGATCGTCACCTCGGTGCCGACAGCAGCGCCGTCGACGTTCGCGGCGTGCCAGTCGATGGATCCGCCGAGCTCACCCTGAATGAGGGTGCGCACGATCTGCGTGCCCAGCCCCTGTCCGACGCGCCCCTCGGGCAGACCGTGGCCGGTGTCCGCGACGCTGACGCGCAGGTTCGACTCCGTGCGGACGGCATCGATCGTCACGAAGCCCTCCTGCCCTGCGAGACCATGTTCCACCGCGTTCGTGACGAGCTCGGTGAGCGCAAGCGCCAGTGGCGTCGCGTACTCGCTCGGCAGCACGCCGAAGCGGCCGGTGGACTGTGTGCGCGCTCGCGTGTTCGGAGCAGCTGCGACCTCGGCGACAAGCTTCAGCACCCGAGCGAAGACCTCATCGAAGTCGACCTGCTGCGCCAGCCCCTCCGAGAGCGTGTCGTGCACGACCGCGATCGACGCGACGCGACGCATGGCCTGTGTCAGCGCCTCGCGCGCCTCATCCGAATGCGTGCGACGTGCCTGGATGCGCAGCAGCGATGCCACCGTCTGAAGGTTGTTCTTCACGCGGTGGTGGATCTCGCGGATCGTCGCGTCCTTGGTGATGAGCTCCTGCTCCTGGTGACGCAGCTCGGAGACATCCCGGCACAGCACGATCGCGCCGATCCGCGTGCCGCGGTCGCGCAGCGGAATCGCACGCAGCGACACCGTCACCCCGCGCGCCTCCATGTCGGTGCGCCACGGCGCGCGGCCTGTGACGACGACGGGGAGCGACTCGTCGACCTGGTGCGTCGAGGGCAGAATACGCGTGGTGACCTCGACGAGCGACTCGCCCTCGAGCTCGTCATCGAAGCCCATGCGGTTGAACGCCGACAGCGCGTTCGGGCTCGCGAAGGTGACCATCCCGTCGACGTCGAGGCGGATCAGCCCGTCCGACGCCCGCGGAGCGCCGCGGCGCGGAGACGTGGGCGCGGAGAGGTCGGGGAACTCGCCCGTAGCGATCATCCGGCAGAGGTCGTCGGCACACTCGTTGAACGTGATCTGCTGACGCGACGGCGTACGAGCGTCATTGAGGTTCGTGTGGCGCGTGAGCACGCCGATCACCGCAGGCACCTCGCCGTCCTTCGTGCGCTCGCGCACGATCGGCACAGCACGCACGCGCGTTGGAGTCTCTTCGAACCAGTCCGGTGAGGATGAGTCGACGATCTGGGCGGAGTCGAAGGCCCCCTGCACCTGCGTGCGCCACTGCGGACGCACCTGATCTCCGACGATGTCGCGATAGAACAGCGTTGCCGCGCTGCTCGGTCGCGTATGTGCGACCGCGACGAAGGAGCCATCCGCTGTCGCCACCCAGATGACGATGTCGGCGAAGGCAAGATCGGCGATCAGCTGACCGTCACCGGAGAGGCGGTGGAGCCATTCGACGTCAGCGTCGTTCAGGCGTCCCTGGGCATGCACAAGGTCACTAAGTGTTGACACCCTCTCAGCCTACGGCGCGCGGTGCCCTTCCACCGCCGCACGCGTCGCACGCAGCATCACATCGGTGCCGGCGACATCGCCCTGAACCAGACGGACGTACAGGAAGTCGATGATCGCCATCTGCGCCAGGCGGCTCGACATCGCGCCCGCGCGGAAGACATCCTCCTCCGCGACGGTCGCGAGGAGCAGTTCAGCCGCACGGCCCAGCGGTGAGTGCGGAGCGTTCGTGATCGCGACGGTGCGCGCGCCCTGCCGCTCCGCGAGCGCCAGGAACTCGACCGCCTCGTGAGTCTGTCCCGTATGCGACACCGCGATCGCGACAGCACCGGGACGTGTGACGGCGACGGAGGTGAGCGCAAGGTGCGTATCCGTCCAGTGCACGCTCGGAATGCCCAGACGGTGGAGCTTGATGTGCAGATCGCTCGCGGCGAGTCCACTCGATCCGATGCCGAAGACATCGACGCGCGGCGCGTCGCGCAGGGCGCTGGCGACGATGTCGAGGGCATCCAGATCGACCGCGCGCGCAGTGTTCTCGATCGCGCGGACCTGCTGGGATGCCACCTTCGCGACGACATCGGCGAGGGAGTCGGATGCGGCGATCTCCGCGTCTGACACACGGAACACGCCCTCGGCCGGGTCGGCGTGCGCATGGGCCGTGCCCACGGCGATGCGGAAGTCCTTGTAGCCGGAGAATCCTGCCGCGCGGCACAGACGCGCAACCGTGCCCGGAGAGGTGTCACACAGAGAAGCGAGCTGCGAGATCGTCGATTCCACGACCACGAGCGGTCGCGCCAGCACCGCATCCGCGACACGCCGTTCAGAACTGCTGAGTCGTGGAAGAGCGCGTTGCAGCGCGAGGATTCCGCTGTTCATCCACGTTCCCTTCTCGAGTGACCACCGCTCTGATAAATATTGTCACAATTTCGAGAAACCTGCGATACTTTTAGTCACGTCGGCTTTCACTGCCAGAGGAGTACCCGCGATGACCACCCCCGCAGCAACCCCCGCCACCGCACTGCCCCCCACGGAGCAGCGCCTGGCAGACTCGCGCGACCTCGACCTGCTGCCCTCGCTCGACGTCCTGATGCTGCTCAACGACCAGGACCGTGTCGCCGTGGACGCCACCCGCGCCGCTCTCCCCCAGCTCGCCGCCCTCGTCGACGAGGCGGCCGCACGATTCCGCCGCGGCGGCACCGTGCACTACTTCGGAGCGGGCACCTCCGGCCGACTCGGTGTGCTCGACGCCGCCGAGCTCCTGCCGACGTTCAACCTGGAACCCGGACGGGTGACCGCACATATAGCCGGCGGCGACGCTGCCATCGTGCACGCGGTCGAGAACGCCGAGGACTCCGCCGAGGAGGGGGCGACGGCAGCCGTTTCACTCGGCCCCGACGATGTCGCCATCGGCCTCGCCGCCAGCGGCAACACCCCCTATGTCGGAGGCGCGCTCAGGGCCGCACGCGCCCAGGGCGCGTTCACCGCGCTCATCTCCAGCAACCCGCAGGCGCGCCTCATCCCGCTCGCCGACATCCATGTCCTCCTCGACACGGGCGCTGAGGTTCTCACCGGATCCACCCGCCTGAAAGCCGCCACGGCCGAGAAGCTCGTGCTCAACGGCTTCTCCACCGCGCTCATGGTCGCCGTCGGACGCACCTGGTCGAACCTCATGGTGTCGATGGTCGCGACGAACGAGAAGCTTCGAGAGCGCACGGTTCGCATCCTCCGCGAGGCGACCGGCCTCGACGACGAAGAGGCCCGCGCCCTGCTCACCCTGACGGACGGCGACCTGAAGACCGCGATCGTGTCAAACCTCGCCACGGCGGATGCTGCAGACTCCCGTGCCGCCCTCGCGTCCGCAAACGGCTCCGTGCGTGGCGCGCTCGCGCTGCTGACCACCGGAGCCTGAGCTGATGCGCGTCCTCGGCATCGACATCGGCGGCTCTGGCAGTCGCCTGGCGCTGCGCGAGAGCTCGACGGAACCCCGCGACGAGCGCGAAGGCCCCGCAACCCGCATCACGGCCGCGGGCGCAGCCGTCGACGCCGTCGCCCTGGCCGCACTGCGCACCGCCGCCGAAGCGTGGCCGACGCAGATCCGCGAGGTATCCGCGATCGGGATCGGTGCCAGCGGTCTCGGCACGCTGGTCGCGGACCACGCGAAGCTGCTCACCGGCCTGCGGGACGAAGCGCGGACGCTCGGATTCAGCGCATCCTTCGCAGCGGAGCCCACCGTGGTGATGGCGATCGATGCCGTGACCGCGCACCTTGGCGCCCTTGATGGCGCCTCCGGAGCGATCGTCGCACTCGGGACCGGCGCGATCGCGCTCGGCGGCGACGGACACGCGCTCTGGCATCGCGTGGACGGCTGGGGCCACCTGCTCGGTGACCGCGGCGGCGGAGCGGAGATCGGCATGCAGGGACTGCGCGCCGCGCTGCGCGCATTCGATGGGATCGATCCGGCGAACACGGCTCTTCTGACAGCGGCACGGGCGCGCTTCGGCGAGCCCGCCGCGTGGCCGGGACTGCTCTACACCCGGGACGATCGCGCCGGAGTGCTCGCCTCGTTCGCGGCGGATGTCGCGGCCCTCGGCGCGCACGACGCGGTGGCCCACGAGATCCTCGCGACCGCCGGGGCGGATGCGGCGCGCTCCGCGATCGCTGCGCTCGTCCCCGGTATCGCTCCGCGGATCGCCCTCACGGGCGGGATCGCGCGCTCGTCGATCGTGACCGGGTCTTTCGCGGACACCGTGACAGCACTGCGTCCAGACGTCGCACAGGTCTCCCCCGCCGGGGATCCGCTGCACGGTGCTCTGCTTCTCGCGGAGCGCGCGGCGACAGGCGCCCTTGAGGCACGCCCGGACTACGTCTGGATCTAGAGAATCGCGAGAGTCGTGACGCGCCAGCGCTGATCGAGACCTTCCAGGCGCATCGCGACAGCGCGCGTGCGCGCAGGCGTCGCCACGATGACCGTGGCCTCGACGATGCCATCGGCCGGCTCGCAGGTGCGCGTCGACAGGATCTGGAACACCGGACGGGCCGGTGCGACGCCCCGTGCGCTGCGCGCCCGGGCGGAGAGGTTCGCGCGGACCAGGAGGGAGCGGTAGGCGTCCTCGGTGAACCAGCGGATCAGCTGCTCCGCCTCGCGGACCCCGCCCAGCACCTCCAGCGCTCCTCGCGTCAGGCTCTCCAGGAGCGGCGCGGGGTCGGGCAGGTCTACGGACGACGTCGGCTGTACGGCGAACTGTTCGAGCGTTCTCATCAATGACTCTCTTCAGAAATCGTGTGCGAGCAGTAGAGCATGATGCGAAGTCACCGCGGGGGCCGCGATTCCAAGAATGTGGATAACCCGTAACGCCCCTCCGACGTCTGGGCCTACTCTCGAAGCCGTGGAATGGGATCGTCTCTTCGAAGACCTCGAAGATCAGCTCGCCTCCGGCTGGGAGGCGGAGCGCGCTGCGCTGAACGCCGAGTCAGAGCGGCTGCGCATCGCCCGGCTCGATCTGCGCACGAGGGCTCACACGCTCTCCGCCGAGGGCGCAGCCGTCGCCCTGACGCTCGCCGATGCCAGCACCGCTTCCGGGCGCCTGCGGGCGGTCGGCGCGGATTGGCTCGCCCTCGAGCCTTCTGCCGGTCACGCCCTGATCCTCATGCCCCTTGCCAGCATCACCCTCTGGGCCATGGACCACCCGACCCTTCTCGCGAGCAGCGCACCCAGCGACGGACTCTCGGTGGTGCGCGAACGCATGACCCTCGGATTCGTCCTGCGCGATCTCGCTCGACGACGCGTGCGGGTGACGATCCGCATCCGCGGCGGACAGGAGCTCAGCGGCACGATCGACCGGGCCGGTGCGGATCATCTGGACCTCGCGCTGCATGACCTCAACGAGCCGCGTCGCGCTCAGGCCGTGCGCGGCTTTCGGATCGTCCCGTTCGACGCACTGCTGAGCGTGCACGCCGAACGGGTCGCTCTGGGCGGCGTGCTCGACTGAGCACCGGCGCCGCTCTGCGGGATCAGTTGCCGAAGCGGCTGACCGAACCCCACACCTCCGGGAAGCTGGCGACCTCTGACTGCTGCCAGAGGGCCATTCGCCGGGAAAGCTCCGACTGCGCAGCGATGTACTCGCCGAGGCTGGACTCGTCGATCCGCCATCGAGCCGGAGAGCCCACCTGCATGCCCCGCAACTGGCCTTCCTTGACCAGTGCGATCACGTCGACCACCTCGAGACTCAGCAGCTCGGCCACCTGAGCGGGGGCCAGGAAGCGCTGGGAAGAGGCGGATGCTTCAGGCATGGCACTCATTGTCCTCTCGTTCCGTCCGCAGGGTTCCGGCACCGGTCGACTGTGGATAACTTCCACGGCGCTGAGGTGCGTTCTGTGACGATTGCCGCATGACGACGATACCGCGCAGCCGACGACGATTCTGGGGCGACTATCGATTTCTCGTAGGCATCGCGCTCATCGCGGTGTCGATCGCGGGCGTCTGGCTCGTGGTCTCCTCCGCACGGCAGACATCACCCGCGCTGCAGGCGACACGAACGATCGTCCCCGGCGACGTCCTGAGCTCTGACGACTTCCGCGTCGTCGATGTCGCGCTCGGCGCCATCGCCGGAGAGTACCTCACCCCCGCGACGCTGGAGCCCGGAGTCGTCGCGGCACGCACCATCCGCGAGGGCGAGCTCGTGCCCTCCTCCGCGACGAGCGATGCCGATGCGATGCGGACGACATCGATCGTCATCACCATCGGCGTCGGAGTTCCCGAGGCGGTCCGGACCGGCAGCCCGGTCGAGGTGTGGGCAGCACCCGCGAAAGCGGAAGGACGCGGATTCGAGGCTCCGCGCATCCTGCTCTCGCAGGCGACCGTCGCCGACGTCTCCACGCAGGACGCGATGCTCAGTCAGGAGCAGGCGTCCCTGGAGCTTGTCATCGAGCGCTCCGAGGTGGCCAGTGTGCTGGAGGCCATCTCCGACGGCAGCGCGCTGTCGATCGTTCCCCTCGGAGCCGGCAGCTGATGCGCATCGCACTGGCCCTCGACGAGCACCTCACGCGGACCCTGCTTGATGACCTCCCTCTCGCGGGCGCGGAGGTCATCGCCTCCCTCACGCCCGACACCCTCGCAGGCGCAGAACAGGACCTTCCCGATGCCGACGCGTTGATCGTCCCCGCGGACCCCGTCCTGCTCCGCCCCGCTCTGCTCGCGGCGTGCGATCGCGCCGGACTTCGCATTCTGCTGCTCGGCGACGGGGATGCTGCCGAGCGCCTCGCGCGGCGTCACGGCCTTCACCCCGCGCTCTCCGCCGAGAGCAGCGCCTGGCAGATCCTCGAGGCGCTGCAGAGCGAGCGTCGTTCCACACCCGTGGCTCCGCAGGAAGGCCGGCTGCTGGCAGTCTGGGGGCCGCACGGCGCTCCCGGTCGCACATCGCTGGCCATCGAGCTGAGTGCGGCCCTCGCGGCACGCGAGGGCCGCGTCGCCCTCATCGACGCGGACACCTACGCGCCCGCGATCGCCCTGCTTCTCGGACTCACCGACGACGCCCCCGGCATCGCGGCCGCGTGCCGACGCGCCGAACTCGGCTCTCTCGACGCACCCGAGCTCAGCCGCCTGGCCGTTCCCCTGGCGGCCAATGCCGGCACCGTGGAGGTGCTCGCGGGCTTGAACCGCCCGACCCGCTGGCCGGAGCTCTCTGCCGAACGCCTGCGCGCAACGCTCCTGGCCTGTCGCTCCTGGGCCGCGCACACCGTCATCGATGTCGCTCCCCCGCTGGACGCGGACGAAGAGCTGCTCAGCGATCTGCAGGTTCCTCGACGCAACGCCGCGACCCGCACGGTGCTCGAAGAGGCGGATCAGGTCTTCGCCGTCACCAGCGCCGATCCCCTGGGTATCGCCCGTTTCGTGCGCGCCCACGCAGAAGTGCGGGCCCACATCGGCTCGACGCCGATGACGGTGCTCGTCAATCGCGTGCGAACCGGACCGCTGGGCATCGATGCGCGAGGTCAGATCCGCCGCGCATTGGATCGCTTCTCCGGAATCACCGACGTGCAGTTCCTGCCCGATGACCCCCGCGCATTGGACGCCGCGCTGCTGCACTCACGCCCCGTGGCCGATGTCGTCCCTCGTGCGCCCTTCGCGAGTGCCGTGCGCCGACTCGCCAACGGAGTAGCCGCGCCCAGCACCGCAGATGCGGTGCCCCTGCGGCGCGAGCGACGTCGGTCATCCCGACGCCTGCTCGCCCTTCCGCGGTGAGCGTCCGCTACTGGCGGTAGCTGGCGAGGAAATTGCCGAGCCGCTCGATCGCCTCGCTGAGGACGCGCGGCTCCGGCAGCGTGACAACGCGAAGGTGATCGGGCGTCGGCCAGTTGAATCCCGTGCCCTGCACGAGCAGGATGTGCTCCGCGACGAGCAGGTCATAGACGAGCTTGGCGTCATCGCGGATCTCGTGCACATTGGGATCGAGGCGAGGGAAGGCGTAGAGCGCACCCTCCGGCTTGACGCAGGAGACGCCAGGAATGGATTCCAGGCCCTGCCAGGCGACGTCGCGCTGCACATGCAGCCGGCCGTTCTCCGCCACGAGCGCCTCGATCGACTGGACGCCTGAGAGCGCCGCCTGCACCGCGTGCTGCGACGGAACGTTGGGCGACAAGCGGGTCGAGGCGAGGAGCGTGACGCCCTCGATGAACCCACGCGCGTGATCCTTCGGTCCCGTCATCACGAGCCATCCCGACCGGAAACCTGCCACGCGGTACGTCTTGGACAGACCGTTGAAGGTGAGGCAGAGCAGGTCAGGAGCGAGTGTGGCTGTGGGGATGTGCACAGCGTCATCGAAGAGGATCCGGTCGTAGATCTCGTCAGAGAGCAGCAGCAGCTCGTTCTCGCGCGCGATCTGCACGAGCCCCTCCAGCACCTCGCGCGAGTACACCGCACCGGTGGGGTTGTTGGGGTTGATGATGACGATGGCCTTGGTGTGCGGCGTGATCTTCGCCCGCACGTCTTCGAGATCCGGCATCCAGCCGTTCTCCTCATCGCAGGTGTAGTGCACCGGAGTACCGCCCGCGAGGCTCGTCATGGCCGTCCAGAGCGGGTAGTCGGGCGACGGGATCAGGACCTCGTCGCCCTGGTCCAGGAGAGCCTGCATCACCATGGTGATGAGCTCGGAAACGCCGTTTCCGAGGTAGACGTCGTCGGGAGAGAACGGGGGGAACCCCTCGACCTCTTCGTAGCGGCTCACAACGGCACGCCGGGCGGAGATGATGCCGCGGCTGTCGCTGTAGCCGTGCGCGGTGGGCAGCGTCGCCAGCATGTCCTGGACGATCTGCTGCGGTGCCTCGAAGCCGAAGATCGCCGGGTTTCCGGTGTTGAGCTTCAGAACCGTGTGCCCTTCGGCCTCCAGCCGCGCCGCCTCGACGAGCGCGTTGCCGCGGATTTCGTAGAGAACGTTCTTCAGCTTGGACGACTGGTCGAAGTGGCGAGGTGTCATCGGTTCAGGATACCTCCGTCCCGGGCGTGTCTCTGACACGTTGCGCGTCGCCCCCTTCACACTGCATACCGCGCAGGGAATACGACGAAGGCGCCGCAGGAAGCCTCCCGCGGCGCCTTCGTCTGATTCTCAGTCGATCAGGACTTCTTCTTGCCCGATGCGCGGCGGTCCGCACGATTCTGCGGCGCTGCCGGCGCGGTCGTCGCCTGACCGAAAGCGCCACGGGTGGTCGGAGCGGCATCGGCCTGCTCAGGCTGCGCACCACGCGACGACTGGCGGAGGCGGTCTGTCGCCGCCTGCTGCACCTGACCACGCTCGTTGCGCACCTCGACATCGCCCGCGTCGTTCGGCGCCGAGTACTCGAGGCGCACGTCGTTCGCGCCCGTCTCCAGCCCCTTGGCCGCAACTTCGGTGCCGCCCTCGTCCGTGGCACGGCGCACTTCGACCTCAAGGTTGTAGAGGTAGCCGACGGACTCCTCCTTGATCTGCCCCATCATGGACTGGAACATCGCGTAGCCCTCGCGCTGGTACTCGACGAGCGGGTCACGCTGCGCCATCGCGCGCAGCCCGATTCCGTCCTTCAGGTAGTCCATCTCGTAGAGGTGGTCGCGCCAGCGGCGGTCGAGCACCTGCAGCACGACGCGACGCTCCAGCTCACGCGTTGCAGCGGAGCCCAGCGACGCCTCGCGACGCTCGTACGCGATCTGCGCATCCGAGAGCAGCTCGCGCTTGAGTCCCTCCGCCGAGATGGCGCCCTTGCGACCGCCCGCCTCGGCGACGACCTCGTCGATCGTCACGCCCACCGGGTAGAGGGTCTTGAGCTCGGTCCACAGGCTGTCGAAGTCCCAGCTCTCGGTGTGCCCCTGCGACGTGTGGTCGTCGACGACCGCTGTGATCGCATCCTCGATGAAGTGCTGCACGCGGTCCGCGATGTCATCGCCCTCGAGGATGTGACGGCGGTCGGTGTAGATCGCCTCGCGCTGCCGGTTGAGGACGTCGTCGTACTTGAGGACGTTCTTGCGCATCTCGGCGTTGCGGGCCTCGACCTGGCTCTGCGCGCTGCGGATCGCCCGAGACACGAGCGAGGACTCGATCGGCACGTCATCCGGGAAGTTCGTGCGCGCCAGGATCGCCTCGGCGGCGCCCGACTGGAACAGGCGCATGAGGTCATCGGTGAGGCTCAGATAGAAACGACTCTCACCGGGATCACCCTGACGGCCGGAACGACCGCGCAGCTGGTTGTCGATACGGCGCGACTCGTGGCGCTCGGTGCCGAGTACATACAGGCCACCGGCTTCGGCGACCTTCGAGCTTTCGGAGCCGACCGCGGCCTTCATGGCCTCGTAAGCCTCGTCCCAGGCTGCCTCGTACTCTTCGGGGGTCTCGACGGGGTCGAGACCCTTGGCCTTGAGCTCCTGCACCGCGAGGAACTCGGCATTGCCGCCGAGCATGATGTCGGTGCCTCGACCGGCCATGTTCGTGGCGACCGTGACCGCACCGAGGCGGCCGGCACGGGCGACGATCTCGGCTTCACGCGCGTGGTTCTTCGCGTTCAGGACCTCGTGCTTGATGCCCTTCTTCGCGAGCAGGCGCGAGAGGTACTCGCTCTTCTCGACACTGACCGTTCCGACGAGCACGGGCTGGCCGGCGGCGTGACGCTCGGCGATGTCCTCCACGACCTGGGCGAACTTCGCCGTCTCGTTCTTGTAGACGAGGTCCGGCTGGTCCTTGCGGATCATCGGACGGTTCGTGGGGATCTGCACCACGCCGAGCTTGTACGTCGACATGAACTCGCCGGCCTCGGTCTCGGCCGTACCTGTCATGCCGGAGAGCTTCTCGTAGAGACGGAAGTAGTTCTGCAGCGTCACCGTGGCAAGGGTCTGGTTCTCCGCCTTGACGGGGACGTTCTCCTTCGCCTCGATCGCCTGGTGGATGCCCTCGTTGTAGCGACGACCCACGAGGATGCGGCCGGTGTGCTCGTCGACGATCATGACCTCGTCGTTCATCACGACGTAGTCGGTGTCGCGCTTGAACAGGGCGAGCGCCTTGATCGAGTTGTTGAGGAACGAGATGAGCGGCGTGTTCGCCGACTCGTACAGGTTGTCGATGCCGAGGTAGTCCTCGACCTTCTCGATGCCGGGCTCGAGCACACCGATCGTGCGCTTCTTCTCGTCGACCTCGAAGTCGACGCCGGGCTCGAGCGTCCGCGCGATCTTCGCGAACTCCGCGAACCAGCGGTTGGCCTCGCCGGACGATGGACCGGAGATGATGAGCGGGGTACGCGCCTCGTCGATGAGGATCGAGTCGACCTCGTCGACGATCGCGAAGTAGTGAGCGCGCTGGACGAGGTCTTCCTGACGCCACGCCATGTTGTCGCGCAGGTAGTCGAAGCCGAACTCGTTGTTGGTGCCGTAGGTGATGTCGGCGGCGTACTGCTCGCGACGCACGGCCGGCGTCTGACCGGAGACGATGACGCCGGTCGTCATGCCGAGTGCCCGATAGACACGCCCCATCAGCTCGGACTGGTAGCTCGCAAGGAAGTCGTTGACGGTGATGACGTGCACGCCCTCGCCGGCGATCGCGTTGAGGTAGGCGGGGAACGTCGCCACGAGCGTCTTGCCCTCACCGGTCTTCATCTCGGCGATGTTGCCGAAGTGCAGGGCGGCGCCACCCATGAGCTGTACGTCGTAGGCGCGCATGCCGAGCGTGCGCTTGGCTGCTTCACGGACCGCGGCGAAGGCCTCGGGCATCAGCTGGTCGAGCGTCTCACCCTTCTCGAAGCGGGCGCGAAGCTCAGCGGTCTCGTTGCGCAGCTCCTCGTCCGTGAGCTTCTCGAAGTCCTCTTCCAGCGCGTTGACCGCCTTGACGACCTGGTTCAGCCGACGGAGGATTCGACCCTCGCCCGCGCGGAGCAGCTTCTCGAGAGGATTCGCCACGGATGCCTTCTCCCTGTTGGTGATTCGGGATCCGCCCACCCCGATGGGCACGACGGACATACTGTGCCATGTTACCGGGCTGTGACCTGCACGGTTGCCCTGTGTCCACACACTCGGGGTGAACTTTGGGTTTCCGCGTATCCATATACTCAGAGTTGTTCGTCCCGACAGCCCAGGAGCGCCCATGTCCGTCCGCCAGAGCCTGCTCGCGATCCTCGACCAGGGGCCGTGCTACGGATACCAGTTGCGCAGCGAGTTCGATCGCCGCACGGGATCGATCTGGCCCCTCAATGTCGGGCAGATCTACAACACGCTGGAGCGGCTCGAACGCGATGGTCTCGTGGCCCGTGGCGAGGCGGACGCGCAGGGGCACGTCTATTGGCGGATCACGGATGCCGGCTCTGACGAGGTGGCGCGGTGGATCCTCTCTCCCGTGCAGCGGACTCAGGCCGCACGCGATGAGCTGGCCATCAAGGTGACCGTCGCCGCCACACTTCCCGGAGTGGATGTGGAGGCGCTCCTGCGCGACCAGCACGTCGCATCCTCCGCGCACGCGGCGTCCCTCCGTGACCGCATGAGCCCCGCATTCGGCGCCGAGAGCGCGGAGGACCTCGCCGAGTCGCTTGTGCGCGATGCACTGCTCTTCCATGCCGAGGCCGAGCTGCGGTGGCTCGAGCACGTGGCAGAGCGGCTGCAGCATCAGCCGCGTCATGCCTTCGCCCTGGACATCGCCACGAATCGTCCGAAACGCGGTCGCCCCGCTGTCAGCTCCAGACCGTAGGATCGAACAATGGCAGGAATCTGGGGCAAACGGAAACGTGAAGCAGAGGCGCAGACGGCGCAGGACGCCGATCTGGCACGCCGCGCCGAGCAGGCGCTGGTCGCGGTCGACGAGCGCCTTCGCACAACCTCCGACGAGCTGGCCTTCGCGACAGCAGAACTCGGCGACTCGCTGACCGCTGATCTGCGCGCCGCCACCGACAGCGTACGCACGCACCTGCGCGAGGCCTTCTCGCTGCACCAGCTCAACCACGACGAGATCCCCGACACGGCGGAAGAGCTGCGCACGCGCAACGCGCGCATCGTGCAGCTCTGCGAGTGGGCGGAAGATCTACTCGACGAGAAGCTCTCTGTCCTGGCTGAATCGATCTCTCGCGTGCGCCGCGCCCCCGAGATCGTCGCCCAGGTTCGCAAGGACGCCGTCACGCTGGCCGAGCGTCTCCCCCAGACTCGCGACACGATCACGCGGCTCTCGGCGCGCTATGCCGAGAGCGCGATCCACCAGATCGCGGCGAGTGCCGACGAGGCTGAGCAGCTGCTGACATTCGCCTCTCACGGCGCCGATGTCTCCGAACGCCGCCGCGCGGCGCGACAGAACGAAGAGGCCAACCTCGCTCTGGAGACCGCGACCGAGGCCGTGCGCCGAGCGGTTGTGATCCTCGACGCCGTCGAAGACTTCGAGATCGAGGCACTGCGTGCCGAGTCCACGCTCGCCGAGGTCATCGCCGACTCGCGCGGAGACATCGTCGCCGCTCGGACGGCACCCCAGGTGCCCGCGGTGACATCCGCCGTCAGCGCTCTGGAGAAGGCTCTGGCATCGTTGTCACCCGCCGGCGCGAAGAACGACCCCTTCGCGGAGCTCAGCACGCTGCGCGCAGCGAACACCGCGCTCGACGAGGCGATCGCGACTGCCCGTCATCGCGAGCAGAACCCGCTGCCCTCCCTCGCACAGGTGCAGCACGCCACCGACGACGCCGACCGTCAGCTGGGCGTGGCCCGCGGCTTGATCGCCGGACACCGCGGATGGATCGGCGCCGACGCACGCACCCGGCTCGCAGAAGCCGAGCGTCTGCGCGTCGACCTTCCGTCTCTCCTGCCTGCGGAAGAGACCCGCGAGCAGGCGCTGTCGACGGCACGCCGGGTTGCACAGCTCGCCTCAGAAGCCCTGCAGCTGGCACAGCGCGACATCGACTCGTCGCGCCCCAACCAGGGCCCGGACCAATGGGGCGGCGGCGGCTGGGGCGGCGGACGCCGCGGTGGCGGCGGAGGCGACATCGTCTCGGGCGTGCTGGGCGGTCTGGTGATCGGCAGCATCCTCGACGGCATCTTCGACTGATTCCGGCGATGCACCGGCCCGCCTCACTCGGCGATGCGCACGGGTGCCGTCTGCGTTGTGACGACCGACAGTTCGCTGCGACGAACAGCGCTCGAGAAGCTCAGGCTGATCACGGCGGCGGCAGCGACGACGAGCAGTGAGGTCAGCACACCGACCTGATCGACCAGCAATCCGAGCAGCGGCGGTGCCGCCAGGGACGCGATGGTCGAGAACGAGGTGACCACGGCGACCCGTTGCCCTGCATGTTCCGGGTCATCCGACGCTGCGGCAATCGCGATCGGGACGCCCAGCGCAGCGCCCATGCCCCACAACACGACCCCCGACCATGCCAGCGGCAGCGTGCCTCCGAAGATGAAGAGGAGAACGCCCACCAGCACCACAGCACCGGAGATACGCAGCACCCACACCCGTCCGAAGCGGTCGATGAGGCGCACACCGGTGATGCGGAACACCGTCATCGCCCCGAGGAACGTCGCGTACACGGCGGCGCCGATCGCCTCCGGCTGGGCGTACCCGTCGACCACAGCCAACGACAACCAGGTCCCCGCGGTCCCCTCGCTGAGCGAGCCCGCCAACAGCACGACGCCCAGCATGATCGTGCGTGGTTCCGCCCATGCCGCGAGTGCGGAACGGAAGGCACCACGGGTGCGTTGCGGGGTCGCCGTCCGCGCCTTCTGCGCGGTCGGCTGACACGATGCGCGCAAGGTCAGCACCCTCAGAAGCGTGATCGCCCCCGTCATCACGATCACCTGCGCACCCGCGCTGATTCCCGCCGCCGAGAACAGAGACGCCGAGAACGCACCCGCTGCCGCGCCGATGGAGAAAGCCGCGTGGAACTGCGGCAGAACGGTGCGCCCGATCTGACGCTCATAGGCGGCCGCATTGATGTTGATGGGCACGTTGATGAAGGCCCCACAGGCGCCATTGAGCGCCATACCCAGGAGAAACAGCGGTTGCGAAGGCAGAAGCACGGATGCGGCGAGCAACCCGAACCCGAGGGTGTTGCCGACGATCCCCGCCAGCAGAATCACCCGGCTGCCGAATCGTGCCACGAATCCGCCGACGATGAAGGCGCCGAGAAGAGACCCGATACCTCCAGCGATGAGCATCGAGCCGAGTTGAAGAGCCGTCACGTCAAGCGCTTCCCGGATAGAAGGGATACGACTCATCCAGGACGACATGATCATGCCGAAGAGCCCGAACTGCGCGAAGAGCGCGAGACCGACGATGCGGACGGAGGTGTGAGACGCTCCCCGTACCGAAGAGCCAGAAGAACGCGCGGGCACTAGACGATCCTAGTGAGACGGCACTGCCGGGCGAACACCGATGGTGCTGCCCGGCAGTGCCGTTGCCGATCGCGTATCGCGACTACGAGGCCATCACCTCGACCGGCGGAGCCTGGGTCGTGAGCGAGATGACACCGTAGTCCCAGCCCTTGCGTCGATACACGACACTCGGGTGGTCGGTGCGCGCATCGACGAAGAGGAAGAAGTCGTGTCCGACGAGCTCCATCCGATCGACGGCCTCCTCGACCGACATCCACTCGGCATCGAAGTTCTTGGTGCGGATGACGACCGGCGTGTATTCCTCTTCAGTCTCTTCCACGACGGCGATCTCGCCCGTGGCGACCGCACGAAGCACATCCGCGGATGCCGGCTGCACGTCGAGCCCTGCGAGCTCACCCGTGCTCTTCTCGAACTGGGCGCCGCGCGGATGGTTGCGGCTGTCGACGCGCTTCTCCTTCGTGCGTCGCAGCTGTTCGGACAGCTTGTCGATCGCCAGGTCGAGTGCGACGAACTTGTCGCCATCACGCGCTTCTGCGCGGATCACGGGGCCCTTGCCGACGAGGGTCAGTTCGACCGTCTCATCATCGACGTGGCCATTGCGATAGGAACGGTGCGTGACCTTCACGTCGAGACGTTGTGCACGCGGAGCGAGCGTCGCGATACGCGTGCTCTTCTCATCGACAACTGTGCGGAAGCGGTCGCTGATACCCACTCCGACACCCACGATGTTCGTTTCCATCCTTGACCTCCTTGTCCCGGTCCACCCGGCCAAGGGCGGACCGTGGTCGCCTTGTCTCCCCCACCGTAGTCGCGAGTCGGCTGACTGTCATCACCTTTCTTTCCGCGTGTCGTGATGGCGCGGCGTGGCGGCCGCGACCACTGCGCCGGCGATCCGAAAGCCCCGTTCTCGAAGGGCACGGGCGGCGTCGTCGACCGTCGCTCCGGTTGTCGTCACGTCATCCAGGATCAGCACCGCGAGCCCTCCGCCGTCACGACGGGCACGCAGGCTTCCTGCCACATTGCGCAGGCGGGCAGCGCGACCGAGCTTCCGCTGATCGGCAGTCCGTCGTGCGGTCGTGAGGACACGCAGCATCGGCAGCGGGACTCGTGCGGCGAGCAGCTCGGGCACGCGATATCCGCGTCGACGAAACGCCGCGCGGGATGTCGGGATCGGCACGACCGCACGCGCGCGGATGCCGCGAGCAGAGGCATCGTGAACGGCTTCCGCACAGGCGGCACGCAAGGCTGGCGCCAGCGTACCCACCTGGGAGGTCTGCCCGTGCTCCTTCACCATGCGCAGGACGTGCGCCACAGGCCCCGTGTACGGCCGTCCGGCGAAAAGGGGAACGCCGCCCGGCGTCGCGCCTCGCACGATGTCGGGTCGCAACGCACCGAGGCAGGGCGCGCACAGGGCCGTCTCGGGCTGACCACACCCCGCACACTCCGCGCTCAGCAGGAAGGCGAGGATCTCGCGGCCCAGGCAGAGGAGCTTCTGAAACGGCGGCATCCCTCGATCGTGCAGCTGGCAGCGCTGCTCCCGGTCAAACAGGGCCAGATCAGTGGATGGCCGGTCTCCGGCACGGTGTGTGCGGAAAACGACCGGATCAGGAGCCGCTGATCTGCGTCGCGAGCACCCGCACGTTCGCCCGCTCGGACTGCCACGTCGGACCGCTCCGCGACCACAGGACACCGTCAGCGCCGAGCAGACGCACACTGGAAGCCGGAGTGCTGGGGGCGAGCGCGACGGCGTCATCGGGCACATCGATCGTGACGGAGGGTCCGCCGATCGGCATCTGCAGAAGCAGCGTGTCGTCGCCATCCTTGGTGAGAACGCCGATCGTCTCGGAATCCAGCCAGGCCATGCCGAGAACGGGGCCGGTCAGCCACCCCAGCGAGATAGGCTCGCCGATCCTCGTCGGGAGCCCGCGCTCATCGCGGACGACACCGGCGACCTCGACCTGCTGCTGACTGCCGACCGTCACGACAGCCGCAACGCGCGTGCCCTCACGACTGACGACGAGCTGCGAGATCGCCGAGGCATCCCCGAAACCGGCGACCGGGCGCTCCGCGACCTCCGAGGTCCATGCCAGCACGCCCGAAGGCGCTGTGGCCGGCACCGTCCAGGTGTAGCCGAAGCGATCCAGGCTGGGCGCGATCAGGCCCGGACGTGAGTCCAGTTCGTTGATCTGCCCGTCTCCGATCGAGTAGACCGTTCCTGCCTCGCTCTGCACGACCGTGAACGGCGCACCATCCGGCCCCGCGACGATCGCGCGGATCGGCTGGGGGAAGGTGAGGATCTCTTCCGCGACCCGCGGCAGATTCTCCACCTCGCCGCCGACGAGATAGCCAAAGCCCTCGTCTGTGAGCACGAGTGGACGGCTGTCGACCGTCGCCGGAGCCACCGGCACCGCGGGAGCGACGAGCTCGCGTCCACCGGACATGAGGCGCACGCCGGTCACGCCCGCCCCGATCAGACTGCGCTCGAGCTGGGTGCGCAGGCGTCCCAGTGTCGCGACGTCCGCGCCCTGCGCAGCCGCGGTCAGCTCGACCTCGGCGATCTGACCTTCGACAGGAACGGTGTCGCGGGCGAGCTCGATGTCGCCGGCGAACGCGGTGCGCACCGACTCCGCGAGCCACGGCGAGGGTCCGCCGTCAACGAGTGACTGCACGACGCGAGAGGCTGTGCTCTTGCGCTTCGGGAACCAGCGCACATCCGGAACCAGATACGACCAGGTTGGATCGAAGAACTGCAGCGCGTAGGGACGGAACACATCCGCGGCGGCGAATGCGGGAGCGTCCAGGACCACCCCGTCCGGCGCTACGGTGATGCGCCACTCGCCCTGCTCATTCTTCTTCAGCTGGAAGGTGAGCTCTGCCCCGCGAGCGGGGCCCGCAACGGCGCTGTAGACGCCTGCTTCGTCCACGCTTCCGGACTGCTTCATGCTCAGCTGGATGATCTGTGTGTCGCCCGCATCCTCGGGGTCTGCGGCCTCGAACCGGCGATCAGAGATCGATGTGTCGATCGTGACGCCCGCATGAGGCTTCCAGTTGTCGGCGAACTCGGCCGCCAGGAACTGCCGCGCGATCGCCCAGTTGTCCGCCGGGCTGCTCGCGGCGTCGATGAAGCCGCGCACGATCTGCTCCGAACTCGCCCCGACAGACGGGCCGTTGGGCACGTAGGTGACGTCCGTGTCAGCATCGTGATCGGTCGAGGACAGTCCGGGACGCACATCGCCGGATGTCGGCAGGCTGGCGCACGCGGTGAGCGACAGGGCGACGATGGCCACAAGCGCGGTGCGCAGCAGACGGTGGATGCTCATGGGCGGCGATCTCCTGTCTCTGCGACGTTCTCCGTCGATGCGCGATTGCGCGCGTAGAGCGCGATCGGCTCGGTGACCGCACCGATCTCGGCCAGCGACGGCGTCGGCTCCAAGGGAACCGGGGACGTGCCATCCCACGCCTGACTGCTCGATCGCGGAATCGCGAGGACGAAGTTGGTGCCGACGCCCAGCTCGGACCACACCATCAGAGTACCGCCGTGCAGACGCGCGTCTCCGAGCGCGATCGAGAGGCCGAGGCCGGATCCGCCGATCGTGCGCTGCCGCGAAGGGTCAGCGCGCCAGAAGCGGTCGAAGACGCGTTCCGCGTCCTCCGGCGACATTCCGAGTCCGGAGTCGCGCACACCGACCGCGACCGCCTCGGAGTTGCTGTCGACCGTGATGACGACGGGTTTGCCCTCACCGTGTTCGATCGCGTTGCCCACGAGATTGCGCAGCACCCGCCGTACGCGGCGCGGATCGAGGTCGACCGGCGTGTGCCCTCCCGGAGCGACGAAGCGCAGCTCGGTGTCCCGACTGGCGGCGAGCGGTCTCATCTCATCGACGATGTCTTCGGCGAGGTGCGCGAGACTCGTCGCCTCCATCTCCAGCTGCAGGGATCCGGCGTCATAGCGGCTGATCTCCAGCAGGTCGGCGAGCAGCACGTCGAACCGCTGCACCTGCGTGTGCAGCAGCTCCGTCGTGCGGGCGGTGAGAGCATCGAAGTCCTCACGCTGATCGTTGAGCATCTCAGCCGCCAGGCGAATGGTCGTCAGGGGCGTGCGCAGTTCGTGAGAGACATCCGAGACGAATCTCTGCTGCACCAGGGAGAGCTCGCCGAGTTCCTTGATCTGCGCTTCGATGCTGTCTGCCATCGCGTTGAAGGAGACCGCGAGCGTCGCGAGCTCGTCTTCGCCGCGAACCGGCAGACGCACCTCCAGGTCACCGGCCGCGAAGCGCGCGCTCGTCTCGGCGGCCTCCGTGATCGGAACCACCACCGAACGCAGCGCGAGCCACGCGATGCTGGCGATGAGTCCCACCAGCAGCACGCCCGCCAGCCACAGACTGCTCTGCACGAGGACCAGCGTCTGCTCGGTGTCCGAGAGGTCATAGGCGATGTATGCCTCGTAGGCGCCGGCGTCGGGGAAGTTCAGCTGCTGGCCCACGACGATCCCGGCATGCGTCAGACCATCGGCGCCGGCGATCTCCATCGGCTGCCACCACTGGGTCTCGGGATGATCTGCCACGCGCTGACGCAGCTGCGCCGAGAGCAGGTCCTCGGAGAGCCGCCCGATGAAGAATCCTGTGGGCGCGACCGGAGACGGCGAGTCATCGATGCGGAACACAGCGATCATGTCCGAGGACGACACGCTCGTCAGCTGCGCGCGCACGTCGCTCATGAGCGCTTGCAGAGCGGTGCGGTCGCCGCGGGACTCGGCCGAGGACAGCGTCGACTGGGCCACCGCCACCGCGCGCTGCGCATCGGCGAGAACGTCGTCCTTGCGCGACTCCCAGAGATTGTTCTGGATCGCCAGGGCCATCGCGACGAACGTCACGAGGATCGCGAAGGAGGTCAGTGCGAGCGTCGTCAGCAGGGTGCGGAACGGAAGCGAGCTCGTCCACAGACCCGAGAAGGTGTCCGGCCAGCTGCGCCAATCCCGCCATCGCGCTTTCCGGGCGATGGTGACCCCGTTGGTCGGCACGGTGTTCTCCTAGCTCGCACTCCCGGCGCGATACCCGACACCACGGACGGTCATCACGATCTTCGGGTTGTCCGGGTCGAGCTCGACCTTGGCGCGCAGACGCTGCACGTGCACGTTGACCAGTCGCGTGTCTGCCTTGTAGTGGTAGCCCCACACCTGCTCGAGCAGCATCTCGCGTGAGAAGACCTGCTGCGGCTTCGAGGCCAGCGCCACGAGCAGCTGGAACTCGAGAGGCGTCAACGCGATCGCCTCGGAGCCACGTCGCACCTCGTGCGCGTCGACATCGATCGTGAGATCGCCGATACGCAGCACCTCGGTCGTGGACTGCGGAGTCGGACGGAGTCGCGTGCGGATGCGGGCGACGAGCTCCTTCGGGTTGAACGGCTTGACGATGTAGTCGTCGGCCCCCACCTCCAGACCGCGAACGACATCGGAGGTGTCGCTGCGCGCCGTGAGCATGATGATCGGCACCCCGGACTCCGCACGGATGCGCGAGCAGATCTCGATGCCGTCCATGCCGGGAAGCATCACGTCGAGCAGCACGAGATCCGGACGCTGAGCACGCCATTCGTCGACGGCGAGGGCGCCATCCGCGCAGAACACGGGGTCGAAGCCCTCCGTGCGCAGCACGATGCCGATCATCTCGGCCAACGCCGTATCGTCGTCGACCACGAGGATGCGTGAGGTCATTGTGCGGAGCCCATCTTTCTCGCTTTGCGCGCGGGCGCACCAGTACCACGCCCCGCGGTATTCCCCAGCGTACTTCACACCCGCCGTCCCGTCGCGGAGAGACATTCCTGCGCCTGTCGGTTGGTACTTCCCTGCCAGCAGGGGCGATATGACACGATGGACGGACGCGACCCGCTAAGGAGCACTGTGAGCGGACAGACCTGGACACCGGCACCACGACCGGGGCTCATCCCCCTGCATCCGATGACCTTCGGCACAGTCATCGGACGCTCGTTCGCGGCACTCCGCCACAACCCCAAGGTGCTGTTCGGATTCGCGATCGTGATGCAGCTCGTGGTGCTGCTGGCGAGCACGGCGATCATGACGGTCGTCGTGTTTTCGAGCGTCGGCCGCCTCGAGACAGTCCGGCCCGGGTCTCCACAGTTCGAGAGCATCCTGGCAGGATCCGTCGGTCTCGGAGTCCTGGCCGGAATCGGGATCAGCCTCGGTTCGATCGCCTTCACCGCACTCGTGCAGGGCATTGTCGCCGCGGACATCGCCAGCGCGGCCGTCGGTGACAAGCCCACGATGAAGGAGCTCTGGCGGCGGGTGCGTCCCGTGTTCTGGCGTCTGATGGGCTTCGCCTTTCTCAGCATGGCGGCGATGCTCGTCATCATGATCGTGTTCGCGTTCGTCGCGTTCGGTGGTCTGCTCACCCTCGGCGGGCAGAACGCGGAGGCGGCGATCGGCCTGATGGTGCTCATCTTCTTCCTCGCCGTGATCGCGCTGGTGCCGCTGATCGTCTGGCTCAACACGAAGCTGCTGCTCGTGCCATCCGCGCTTGTCATGGAGGGCGCGACGCTGCGACAGGCGCTCGTGCGTTCGTGGCGCCTCACTCGCCGCCGTTTCTGGTTCACGTTCGGCGTCGCGTTCGTCATCGGCCTGATCATGGGCATCGCCGCGCAGGTGGTGAGTGTGCCGACGGGAATGATCTCCACGCTCTTCATCGGTGTCATCAGCCCGACCGGCGACCTGGATGCCAGCCAGATGACGGCGTTCGCACTGTCGATCCTGCTCCCGCAGGTCCTCATCCTCGTCATCCAGGCGATCTCCGCGGTCGTGCAGACCACCGGCGCCGCTCTCGTCTACATCGACGCGCGGATGCGGTACGAGGGCCTCGACCAGACGCTCCTCTCGTACGTCGAGCGTCGTCAGGCCGGCACCCCCGCAGATGCCCTTCCCGCCCCGTTCGCGCTCGACCCCGCGCGCGCTGTCGGCCGCATCGCTCCCGAGCCGCGACCGGCTGTCGTGCCGCCCGTCGGATACGGCGCGCCCGTCTATGCAGCACCAGCGCCCGGGGCGCAACCGCCGTACGGTGCTCCCCCGCAGTACGGGGCGCCGCAGCAGTACGCCACACCACAGGGCTACGGCACGCCACAGGGGTATGCGGCTCCGCCGGCGCCCGTGCCGTCGCACGCCGCACCGCCCCCGCCGCCTGCTGGCCCTGCCGTTCCTCCGCCTCCGGCGCCACAGCCTCCGGCGACCCCTGTGCCGCCGACCGACAGCCCGTGGGCAGCGCCCGGTGACAGTCCCTGGGCGGCGCCCGGTGGCGATCGAGGATGATGCAGCGACTCGACGCACCTCTCATTCCGGACGGCGACGAAGCGCGGGAGTGGGCAGAGAACGAACTCGCCAAGCCGCAGTACGCCGAGGCTCGTCCGACCTTCTTCGATGAGATGTCGCGAGCGATCGCACAGTTCTTCGCGGATCTCTTCTCCGGCGACGGAGGAAACGCGCTGGGTCCGCTCGCGGCGATCATGGTCGCTGCACTCGTCGTCATCGGCCTGATCGTGGCGCTGATCGTCTGGGGCCGCCCGCGTCGCAGCTTCGCGCGCGCCGGCGAGACCGCAGATCTCCTCGGCAGCACCGACACCCGCACCGCCGCCCAGCTGCGCACGGAGGCGGAACGCCAGGCACGCGGCGGTGACTGGGATGCGGCCATCGTGCTGCGCTACCGGGCGATCGCTCGCGGCCTCGTCGAACGTGACCTGCTCACCCCGGCGCCCGGGGCCACCGCGCAGACTCTCGCGCGCGAAGCATCCGCCGTCTTTCCGGTCGAGCACGCCGCCCTGCAGTCCGCTGCCGCGTCCTTCGACGATGTGCGTTACCTGCGTCACCCCGGAACGGCCGACCGCTACCGCGCGATCGCGGACACCGACGAGCGCCTGCGCGCCACACGGCCCGAGTTGGTGCACACGTGACCCTGACCGATCCTCCCGCGCTCGCGAGCACCGCGACGAGACAGCCAGGACGCCTGCGCCGCGCTGCAGGCTGGGTGGTCATCGCCGTGCTCGTCCTCGGGGTGTCCCTGGTCGGACTCCAGCTCGCGGTGCAAGCGCCGCAGCGAGACGGGTTCGACCCGGAGGGACGCGGGTACAACGGCACGCTCGCACTTGCGGAGCTCATGCGCCAGCAGGGCATCACGGTGACGATCGAACGGGATCGCTTCGCCGCCGCGCGCGCCCTCGACGATCAGAGCACTCTCGTCCTGGCGGATCCGCCCGCTCTGTCCGATGGTGCCGTCGAAGCACTGCTCGAGGAGGCGACCTCGGTCGTGGTGCTGACCGGCAGCTCGCGGATGCTGCGCCTGCTGGACCTCGGATCGGATGCGGATGCCTCCGGCACCCGGCCCCAGAGCCCCTCCTGCCGTCTGCCGGAACTGGACCGGGTCGGTGATGTCGCGCCGGGCCGGCTCTTCACCCCGAATCCGGGTGTCACCGCATGCTTCACCGAGGGCGAAGGCGCAGGCCTTCTCGTCTCGGAGGCCGACGACCGGCGTCGCGCGATCATCGACGGCTCACGCTTGTTCACGAACGAGCACCTCGCGACCGACGGCAACGCTGCTCTCGGCCTCGCGCTGCTCGGACAGCAACCGCATGTCGTCTGGTACGTCCCTTCCTACACCGATACCGATCTCGCCGACACCGCCGACGTCGACACGCTCGGCTCGCTCACCCCACAATGGGTGACCCCTGCGATCCTGCTTCTGCTGCTGGCA
Organism: Microbacterium keratanolyticum; assembly: GCF_016907255.1. Taxonomy (NCBI): domain Bacteria; kingdom Bacillati; phylum Actinomycetota; class Actinomycetes; order Micrococcales; family Microbacteriaceae; genus Microbacterium; species Microbacterium keratanolyticum. Next base: position 469,278 of record NZ_JAFBBQ010000001.1, read on the forward strand.
GGAGTCGCCGCAGGGATCTGGCGTGGGCGCCGATTCGGCCCGCTCGTCGTGGAATCGCTGCCGGTCATGGTGCGCGCCTCCGAGACGATGCTGGGCCGTGCGCGCCTCACGGCGAAGGCGGCCGATGCCCGGCATGCCGCCGAAGCCGTGCGCGACGGCACGCTGCGCCGCCTCGCCACACGGACGGGACTGTCCCCGCAGACGCCGGTCGACGCGATCGCGGATGCCGTCGCAGACCGCCTCGGTGTCGCACGAGGCAGCATCCGCGACATCCTCACCTCTCCCCTGCCCACGACAGACGCTGCTCTCGTCCCCTTTGCTCGTCACCTCTCCGCCCTTGAGGCTGCTGTCGATGACGCGGTCCGCACCGAAAGGAACACCCCGTGACCGAATCGCTCGATCCCGGAACCGCCGCTCCCGCGGAGTCGGCCCCGCTCCCCGACGCCGACCTCGCGCTGCGCGCCGCGATGCACCGCGTACGCACCGAGGTCGAGAAGGCCGTCGTGGGTCAGTCCGGCACCGTGACGGGTCTGCTCGTGTCGATGCTGGCGCGCGGCCACGTGCTGCTCGAGGGCGTGCCCGGCGTCGCGAAGACCCTCGTCGTGCGCTCCTTCGCACGTGCGCTGGGACTGGACACCAAGCGCGTGCAGTTCACGCCCGACCTGATGCCGGGCGATGTGACGGGCTCGCTCGTCTACGATGCGCGCTCCGGCGAGTTCGATTTCCGCCCTGGCCCGGTGTTCACACACATCCTGCTGGCCGATGAGATCAACCGCACACCCCCGAAGACCCAGGCCGCACTGCTGGAGGCGATGGAAGAGCGTCAGATCTCCTCTGACGGCGAGAGTCGTCCGCTGCCGGATCCGTTCCTCGTCGCCGCGACACAGAACCCGATCGAGCACGAGGGCACGTACTCGCTGCCGGAGGCGCAGCTCGACCGGTTCCTCATGAAGCTCGTCGTCGGCATGCCTGAACGCGACGCCGAAGTCGCCGTGCTGCGTCGACACGCCGACGGATTCTCCCCGCGACAGCTCACCGACCTCGAGTCCGTCGTCACGCTCGACGAGATCCGCGCCGCGCAGGAGGCCGCGGATCGCGTCGAGGTGACCGATGATGTGCTCGGCTACGTCGTCGATCTCGCCCGCGCCACGCGCCAGTCACCCTCGGTGCAGCTGGGCGCGAGCCCCCGTGCCTCGACCGGTCTTCTCGCTGCGGCGAAGGCATGGGCCTGGCTCAACGGCTCGAGCGCCGTCACCCCCGACCATGTGCAGACGATGCTGATGCCGGTGTGGCGCCACCGCCTGCAGCTGCGTCCGGATGCCGAGATGGAGGGCGTGTCCGCGGATGCGGTCCTCTCGTCCGTCGTGCAGCAGACCCGGGTGCCGATCTAAGTGTTCGTCACCGGCCGACTCTCCCTTGCGATCGCGGCGGGCGTGATCCCCGTGGTGCTCCTCAGCTCCGCGGGGGTTCCGGCATGGTGGAGCATGGGCGCCTGGCTCCTCCTGTGCCTGCTGCTGGTCGGCCTGGATGTGCTGTTGGCGGCCGACCCTCGCAGCGTGCACATCACGCGCAGCACACCTTCGCGCGTGCGTCTGGGAGAACCGACGGCCGCGGATGTCGTGGTGCAGAACCTCGGTCGGCGACACCTGCACGGTCATGTGCGGGACGCATGGCAGCCAACCGCCGGCGCTCAGACCGCCCGTGCCGTGCTTGACCTGCCCGCAGGAGAGCGCCGCCGTGTGCAGACCGGGCTCATCCCGCGCCGACGTGGCGAGTTGGAGAGCGCCTTCGTCGCGGTGCGTGCGCGGGGACCTCTGGGGCTGGCCGGCCGTCAGGCCGAGCACGCCGTGCGCGGCAGCATCCGTGTCCTTCCGCCTTTCACCTCACGGCGCCATCTGCCCTCGCGACTCGCGCGTCTACGGGAACTCGACGGCAACACGAGCGTGCAGGTGCGCGGGCAGGGCACGGAGTTCGACTCGCTGCGAGAGTACGTGCGCGGCGACGACGTGCGCTCGATTGACTGGCGCGCAACCGCACGGGCGGGCACGACGATGCTGCGCACCTGGCGCCCGGAGCGGGACCGCCACGTCGTGATCGTGATCGACACGGGGCGCACAGCTGCCGCACGCGTCGGAGACGGCACCCGACTCGATGCGGCGTTCGAAGCGGCTCTCCTTTTGGGAGCGCTGGCGACCCGCGCAGGAGATCACGTGCATCTGCTGCTCGTCGACCGGGTCGTGCGAGCCCGCGTCACCGGGGTCGATGGGGCGGGGCTTCTTCCCGCGATGTCGGATGCGATGGCGACCGTGCACGCGCGCCTGATCGACACCGACTGGGGCGCGGCCTTCGCCGCCGTGCGCACGGTCACGACGCGCCCCTCGCTGCTTGTCGTCCTCACCGCCCAGGATGCTCCGGAGAGCGCCCGCAGTTTCCTCGGGGCGCTGCCCGAGTCGTCGCGCGCTATGACGATGCTCGTCGGGTCCGTGACCGATCTCGACATCGCGGCGCTGGCCCGCAACAGGGACAGCCGCGATGAGATCTACCTCGCGGCCGCGGCGGAGCGTACGCTGCGGGACGCCGCAGACGTCGCCGATGCCATCCGGCGTGCCGGCGGGGAGCCGATCGCCGCGGACCCGGAGGATCTGCCCCCGCGCATCGCTGACCGCTATCTAGATCTGAAGGCGGCGGGCCGCCTGTAGCGATACCCCCACGTCACCGTCTATTCATGAATGATTCGCTTTTACTAATCATTCAGATTTAGCTAGACTGTAGGCATGACCGTTCACACCCCGCACGACGCCGCAGCGAGCCTGCGCCATGCGGGTCTGCGTGTCACAGCACAGCGAATCGCCGTCCTGAACATCCTCCACGAGAATCCGCACGCGTCCGCGGACGCTCTCTTCGAACACGCCAAGGCCGCTCTTCCCGGTATCGCGTTGCCCACGATCCATGGCATCGTCAATGACCTCACCGCCGCAGGAATCGTGCGCCGCGTCAGCCTTCCCGACGTCAGCAGCGCTCTCTACGAGATCCAGCACCACGACGACAACCACCATCACATGCAGTGCGTCGACTGCGGCCGCGTCGAAGACGTGGCCTGCGCGGTCGGCGCCGCCCCCTGCCTTGCACCTTCCCACGATCACGGCATGCGCCTGCTCGAAGCCGCCGTGACCTACCGAGCACTCTGCCCACAATGCGAAAGGAAACGCGAACTTGTCTGACAAGCCAGCAACCACGACACAGACCGGCACCCCGGTCGCCAGTGACGCACACTCCCTGACCGTCGGAAACGACGGCATCACCGCACTCCACGACCGCTACCTGGTCGAGAAGCTCGCCTCGTTCAACCGTGAGCGCGTTCCGGAGCGCAACCCGCACGCCAAGGGTGGCGGCGCGTTCGGTGAGTTCGTCGTCACAGAAGACGTCTCGAAGTACACCCGCGCGGCTGTGTTCCAGCCCGGCGCCAAGAGCGAGACCCTCCTGCGCTTCTCGTCCGTCGCCGGCGAGCAGGGCTCCCCCGACACCTGGCGTGACGTGCGCGGCTTCTCACTGCGCTTCTACACGACCGAGGGAAACCTCGACATCGTCGGCAACAACACTCCGACCTTCTTCATCCGCGACGGCATCAAGTTCCCGGACTTCATCCACTCCCAGAAGCGCCTCGGCGCCTCGGGCCTGCGCAACGCAGACATGCAGTGGGACTTCTGGACGCTCTCGCCCGAGTCCGCGCACCAGGTCACCTACCTCATGGGCGACCGCGGCATCTCGCGCAGCTGGCGCCACGTCAACGGCTACGGCTCGCACACCTACCAGTGGGTCAACGAGGCCGGTGAGCGCTTCTGGGTGAAGTACCACTTCCTGTCCCAGCAGGGTGTCGAGCCGATGTTCGCCGACGAAGCCGAGCGCATCGCCGGTGCCGACGCCGACTACTACCGTCGCGACCTCTTCGAATCGATCGCCGCAGGCGACTTCCCCTCGTGGGACGTCTACGTGCAGGTCATGCCGTACGAAGATGCCAAGACCTACCGTTACAACCCCTTCGACCTCACCAAGACGTGGCCGAAGGCGGACTACCCGCGCATCAAGGTCGGAACCTTCACGCTGAACCGCAACCCGGAGAACTTCTTCGCGCAGATCGAGCAGGCCGCGTTCTCCCCCGGCAACCAGGTTCCCGGCACGGGCATCTCGCCGGACAAGATGCTCATGGCTCGCGTGTTCTCGTACCCGGACGCACAGCGCTACCGCATCGGCGCGAACTACAACCAGCTGCCGGTCAACCAGCCGCACGCCGCCTCCGTGAGCAACTACATGCACGAAGGCCAGATGCAGTACCACTTCAACCCGGCGGATCACCGCGTCTACACCCCGAACTCCTACGGCGCTGCCGGCGGACCCGAGGCAGACCCGGCACGCGGTGTCGAGGCGAGCTGGGAGTCGGACGGCGAGCTCGTGCGCGCCGCCGCGACCCTGCGCGCCGATGACAGCGACTTCGGCCAGGCCGGAATCCTCTACCGCGAGGTCTTCACCGACGAGCAGCGTGCACGCTTCGTCGAGACCCTCGTCGGCCAGTACAACGGGCTGACTGTCCCCGCCATCCAGGAGCGCTTCTTCTGGTACTGGGGCCAGGTCGACGCGAACCTCGGCGCCACGCTGCGCGAGCTCGCGGGAGCGCCCCTCGGCCAGGCTGAGCCGGTCGGCGTCGGCGAGTAACACCCGCCGTGCGAAGGGGTCGGATGCTGCGGCATCCGACCCCTTCGTCGTGTTCCAAGGCCCCGCGCCGATCACGTTCGTCGACAGCTGCTCGATTTCTGTTTCGGCGCGCCTCCCTGGGAGTTCGCTGAGGAGCGGGATCATGTGGAACGCCGGGCCACCGGGCCCCGCCTTCTGAAAGGACCAGCCATGAGTGATTCACCGTCCGCTGTGCCCACTCTCGGGGCGAAGATCGCCGCCGAAGCATTCGGCACCTTCCTGCTCGTGTTCGGCGGCGTGGGTACAGCCCTCTTCGCCTCGAACCACTTCACCGATCCGGGTGCGAACTCGGCCGTGTATGTGGCCGTCGCACTCGCCTTCGGTCTCACCGTGGTCGTCGGTGCCTACGCGTTCGGCCCCATTTCCGGTGGGCACTTCAACCCCGCCGTCACGCTCGGCGCAGCCGCAGCCGGTCGCATCAGCTGGCGCGATGTCGGGCCGTACATCATCGCTCAGGTGATCGGTGGTGTCGTCGCCAGCACCGCGCTCGTGCTCATCGGCACCTTCGGCCCCGATGGCTGGCTGAGCGGCGCTCAGGACGCGGGCTTCGCGAGCAACGGCTGGGGCGAGCACTCCCCCGGCGGGTTCGGCATGTTCGCCGCGATCACGGTGGAGATCATCCTCACTGCGTTCTTCCTGTTCGTGATTCTCGGCACCACGCACGCCAAGCGCGGCACCCCGTTCGCGGGTCTGGCGATCGGTCTCACGCTGACCCTCATCCACCTCATCTCCATTCCGGTGGACAACACCTCGGTGAACCCTGCCCGCTCGATCGCGGCGGCCATCTACGGTGGCGTCGGGCCACTGTCGCAGCTGTGGGTGTTCCTCGTGTTCCCGGTCGTCGGCGCGATGATCGCCGGCTTCGCGTACAAGGCGCTGTTCGATGCGACGGCGAAGCAGCCGAAGCAGCTGTAAACACATCCGCCTGCGAAGAGGGGTCGGCGCTCAGGCGTCGGCCCCTCTTTTCGATGTTCAGCCTGCGACGAGAGTGGCGGTTCCGGCCTCGTACTCCGTCAGGTCGCCGCTTTCGCCGCGACGTGCGGCACGCCCTCCGACGACGAGCATGTAGATGAGGAAGATGCCGAGCGCTGCCACGCCGATGCCGATCTTGACCGGCCAGGGCAGCGACCATCCGGTGACGAACCCCTCGATGAGACCGGCCAGTGCCAGGGCGAAGATGAGCCCGATCGCGATCGTGCCGAGCGACCGGCCCGTGGCGGCCAGAGCGGCCGCGCGCGTGCGAGCGCCCGGTGCGACCCAGGCCCAGAAGACGTGCAACCCCGCTGCAGCAGCGACGAAGATGCAGGTCAGTTCGAGCAGGCCGTGCGGCAGCAGGTAGAGGATCATGATGTCGAGCCGCTCATGCGCAGCCATGATCGCCACGGCGGTCGCAAGATTCATCGCGTTCTGCACGATGGCGAAGATCGGCCAGATTCCGGTGACCCCGAAGATCACGCACTGAGCGGCGATCCAGGCGTTGTTCGTCCAGACCATCCCTGCGAAGACCGCGGCAGGGTTCTCGGTGTAGTAGCCGGTGAACGACTCGTCGGCGTACTGCTGCAGCAGGTCGGCGGGGCCGAGGCTGGCCACCAGCGCCGGGTCCGCGGATATCCACGCCCCGACGACCACGACGATCGCGACGAAGACGACCGCGACCGCGAGGGTCGTCCAGCGCACCCGGTAGAGCGCCGCCGGCAGCTGGTCGCTGAAGAAGCGCGCGATCTGGGTGAGGACGTTGTCGGTGGCTCCGGTCAGACGCAGCCGCGCCCGCGCGAGAATCGTCGACACGTAAGCGCTCTGGGGCGAGGTGCCGACGGAGGTCTTGAGATCGGCGAGGTCGGCGGATGCTGCGCGGTACCGCGTGATCAGCTCGTCGACCCCTTCCCCGTCGAGGCGCGCACGAGTGAGCTCATCAAGGCGTTCCCACTCTGCACGGCGAGAGTCGGCCAGGGCATCAGCATCCACCCGATTCACTGTACGCGGTCGCGTGATCGCGGGGCGCCTGCCCCGATCTCGGCTTCCTCGGATGAACCCGCACTTCGTCCTCCGCCCTGGCGGTCGAAACGCCGCTCAGACCGCGCGCTACTCGCGAATGAGGCCACCGTGATAGTCGAGTGTGTACACCTCGGTATCGTCCTTGACGATGCGCTCTCGTCCGGTGAACATGCGGTGGTCTCCTGTGGACGTGTCTTCGTAGAGGTGCTCGTCGCCGTCCTGCCAGCGGAAACCGCCCAGGAAGCGGCCCTCGCGATACAGCGCGGACAGAGCCTCCTGGATGACTCGGCCGCCCGTCGCGGCGTCGAAGAGGTCGTCGCGAAGGACCCTGCCGTAGTAGTTCATCGCCCATACCGGGGTTCGAATGTCTCCCACAACGTGCCAGACCACCTCCTGTCCGACGAAGTCGGTTCCACCGAAGTAGGAGTCGCGATACTCCCACCCCGGCTCGGCGTAGGTAACGTCATGAGACCCCGCTCGCGTCGATTCGGCTTTTGCGCCCCCGCCCACATAGGAGGCCGCCTTTGCCCGGACGATAAAGGCTTCGAGGGCGGCCAGGTGTTCCTTCTCCGTGTTCTGCACTCGCAGAACGGTACAGGCCACCTCCGACACCGGCGTCAGCCCGACCGACCGACGAGCACTCCGGCCTCCTCCGAGGAAGACAGTCCGAGGTCGCGACCTGATTTACTGGACACATGTCCGTGACGCAGCCTGCCGAAGACGAGGTTCTCTCCGGAGAAGCGGTCGCCATCGATATCCAGCCCGTCGGCTTCTTCCTCCGCGCGCTGGGCGCAGCAATCGACGTCGCACTGTCCGTCGTCGTGATGGTGCTGTTCGTCCTGATCCGGCTCTGGACGATGGGCTTCACGGGCGGCGACCCGGCGCTCGACCGGATCCTTGTGATCCTCGCGGCGGTGTTCTCCTTCGTCGTCCTCCCGTGCACGATCGAGGTGGCAACCCGCGGCCGGAGCCTCGGAAAGCTCGCCGTCGGTGGTCGCATCGTCCGTGTCGACGGCGGCGCGACAGGTTTCCGCCACGCATTCATCCGCGCTCTCGTCGGCGTCCTCGAGATCTACATGACGTTCGGTGCCGTCGCACTGCTCACGGGCGCCTTCTCGCCCCGTTCGCAGAGACTCGGCGATCTCGTCGCCGGCACCTACGCGCAACGCGTGCGCACGCCCGCGCTGCCCGTGAGCCACCCCGTCATGCCCGCAGAGCTTGCCGAGTGGGCTCAGATCGCGGACGTGGCGCGGATGCCGGATCGCCTCGCCCGTCGCGTTTCGCAGTTCCTGCAGACGGCCTCACGGCTGACTCCCGCGGCACGTGAGGGCGTCGCGCGCGAACTCGTCAGCGAAGCATCCGCGTACATCTCCCCGCTGCCCGCCGCGCACCCCGAGGCGATTCTGATCGCCGCGACGATCGTGCGTCGCGAACGCGAGTCTCGTTCCCTGGCGATCGCGGATGATCGTGTTGAGCACCTCACACGGCGTCGCGTACGCCTATAGCGGCACCCCAGGGCAGGAACGACGAACGGGCGCCGGGTGGCGTTTCCGCACACCCGACACCCGTTCGGTGTCACTCTGCCTTAGGCGTCTGTGCTGCCCAGTGCGCGTCGGCGCACGAACAGGAGCACCGCACCCGCGATGACGGCTGCGAGACCACCACCGACCACCCAGCCCGGAACGGGCGTGCCGCCGGTCGTGGCGAGGTCACCCGCACCCGGCGTGCCCCCCGCGCCCGTGCCACAGGTCGGCTTCGTCAGCGTGAACTGCTTCGTTGCCGTGCCGTCCGTGTGGAGCGTCCACCCGTCACCGGAGGTCAGCGCGTAGCCGGCCTCAGGAGTCGCCGTGATCGTGACCGTCTCGCCAGCTGCCGGTGAGGCGTTCGACGAGGTGTACACGATGCCCGGCGTCGTCGGCAGCGTCAGCGTGGCGCCCGCAGCGCAGGTCGCCTGCGTGATGCCCGGGTCGACCGTCACCGGAGCACACTCCAGCGCCGCGGGGATCTCCATCTGCATGGTCGCAGTGAAGTTGTCCGGCGCGACGGTCCAACCGGCAGCCGGGTCCAGCACGTAGCCGGGCACTGCCGTCGCGGTCACCGTCACTGTGGTGCCGGGAACAACCGACCCCGCGGTGATCTCGTAGGTGACTCCCGTGGAGATGTCGAACACGACCGTCGGGGTGCTGGTCCCGCCTGCGACGCAGACGTTCTCGATGGTCGGAGTGACCGGCGTCACCGCGACCGGCAGAATCACACAGCCCGGGTCCACCAGCGTGATCACACGCGTCGCCGTCTTACGATCACCCGAGATCGTCCACCCCGTCACCGACGCATCGAACTCATTCGTACCCTCAGCCGTCGCCACAACCGTGACCGTGCCACCAGCAACCTCCGCACCCGACTTCACATACGTGACATCAGCCGAATCCGCAGGCAACGTCACCGACGGCGTCGACGCGACACCCGCCGTGCACACCGACTCCACAACCGTCGGCAGAACCGGAACAACGGTGCTGCCGCCGGGCACGGGGGCGATCATCGGCGTGCCGCAGGTCGAGTCCGCGTCACCGAGGAAGGGGAACGAGTGGAACTCGCTGCCGTTGCCGTTGTCCTGGGTAAGGTGGCCCGCCACCCAGACGCGACCGTTCGTTCCGTTCGCCTTGTGGTACGTGTGCGAGTCGGAACGCGGAACGACGATGGATCCCGGCACCTGGGCTCCGGCGATCTCCACGCGGGTCGACTCCGGGAACGCCCAGAGCGTGCGCGACGCGATCTGACCGAAAGCGACATCGCCCATCGGGATCGCCGCCTCGCCGTTGTAGAGGCCCTGCACGTTGACGATCGCAGGCGTCGTGCCCGTGACCTCGATCACAACGATGTCCGTCGGGTCGATGTCGAAGAGGTGCAGCGTGAACGCACGCGCAGACAGGTCTGCGGCAGGGATGGAGAACAGGTGACGATCGGCGCCAGCGGTTCCGCGAAGCTCCAGTCGACCCCACGACTCGGTCTTGTACGTGCCGGGGGTGCCGGTGAGGTTGCGTGTCGTGAAGTCGCTCAGCACCGCGAAGTCATTGTTCGGCCAGTTCGCGAAGTTCGAGCCCAGCGCCGCGGCCCGGCCCAGTGACTCTTCGACCGTGCCGCCGCCGCCGAGGACGAGCTTCGCCTCGGTCTCGATCAGCCCGCCGACCTTCACGTTTCCGGGGAGGAGCGCGTCGTCAGCCGCCTTCGAGCTGATCTCCGCACGCGACGTGCCGTTGATCGTGAAATCGCCACCGACACGCACGAGGTCGGTGCCGGAGACGGGAAGCACACCCGATCCGACGCCAACCCAGCCCATGTTGAACAGCGCATTGCCGTCGAGCAGCGCATCGCCGTTGACGACAAGCTGGCCTTCAAGCTCTGCGCCGGCCGTGCGCGTGAAGTTTCCGCCCACGTATACCGCGACGTTCTCGTCGATGGGCTGGGGCTTGGACGTTCCCGCGGACGAGACGTTTCCGACACCGGAAACCGCCTCACAGGCTTTGAAGCTCGCGGGAGCGATGGGCGCGGCGGGCAGCGGCGCAGCGGCGGCAGCGGTCGCAGGCAGCACAAGGCTGCTTCCGACCAGCAAGACCCCTGCGAGAGCTGCGATGTGTTGACGCAGACGCATGTTGTCCTATCTTGTTCTAAGAATTCGGGCACACCACGAATCGATAGGGCAGATGTCCCCCACCTGCGGGCGCCCCTCAGAGCCCGCTTCCCCAACGCGATGCGATATCAGGATATCGGGAATTTGAGCTAGACGCTAAACAAAATACGCGAGCCGCGCTTTTTCGCTCAGTAGCGGTAGTGCTCCAGCTTGTAGGGACCGTCGACAGGCACACCGATGTATGCCGCCTGCTCGGTGCTGAGTCGAGTCAGCTGAACCCCGAGGGCATCAAGATGCAGGCGGGCGACCTTCTCGTCGAGCGCCTTCGGCAGCACGTAGACGCCGACCGGGTACTCGTCGATCTTGGTGTAGAGCTCAAGTTGCGCGAGCACCTGGTTGGTGAACGACGCGCTCATGACGAAGGAGGGGTGCCCCGTGGCGTTTCCGAGGTTCATGAGGCGTCCCTCGCTGAGGACGAGCACGCTGCGCCCCGTGGGCAGACGCCACTCATGCACCTGCGGTTTGATCTCGATCGCCGCGGCGCCCTTCAGCGACTCCAGCCCCGCCATGTCGATCTCGTTGTCGAAATGACCGACGTTCGCGACGATCGCGAGGTGCTTGAGACCGAGGATGTGCTGCGTCGTGACGACGTTCTTGTTGCCGGTGCCCGTGACGACGATGTCGACCTGGTCGATGACGTCTTCCAGGCGCGTCACCTGGAAGCCGTCCATCGCGGCCTGCAGGGCGCAGATCGGATCCACTTCGCTGACGATCACGCGTGCGCCCTGGCCGCGCAGCGCTTCGGCGGCCCCCTTGCCGACGTCGCCGTAGCCGCACACGAAAGCGACCTTTCCGCCTATGAGCACGTCAGTGGCACGGTTGAGACCGTCAGGCAGGGAGTGGCGGATGCCGTACTTGTTGTCGAACTTGCTCTTCGTGACAGAGTCGTTCACGTTGATCGCAGGGAACAGAAGAGTCTCGGCCGCGGCGAGTTCATAGAGCCGGTGCACACCCGTCGTGGTCTCCTCGGTCACGCCCAGGATGCCCGCCGCCACTCGGGTCCAGCGCTGCGCGTCGCTCGCCAGCGAGGCCCGCAGAGTCTCGAGGATGATGCGGTACTCATGCGCGTCGGCCTCCGCAGCCTCCGGAACAGCGCCCGCGGCTTCGAACTCGACGCCCTTGTGCACGAGAAGTGTCGCGTCGCCGCCATCATCGAGAATCAGGTTGGGTCCGTCGTGTCCGGTGGATGACCAGTCGAAGATGCGCTCGGTGCACTGCCAGTACTCAGCGAGCGTCTCGCCCTTCCAGGCGAACACGGGAACACCCGCGGGCGCATCGACGGTGCCGTTCGGACCAACCACGACAGCCGCGGCGGCTTCGTCCTGGGTCGAGAAGATGTTGCAGCTCGCCCAGCGCACCTCAGCGCCCAGCGCCACGAGGGTCTCGATGAGAACCGCCGTCTGCACCGTCATGTGCAGGGAGCCCGCGATGCGCGCGCCCTTGAGGGGCTGCTCGGCCGCGAACTCGGCGCGCAATGCCATCAGCCCAGGCATCTCGTTCTCTGCCAGCCGCAGCTGGTGGCGTCCGGCTTCTGCGAGGGAGAGATCGGCGACGGCGTAGTCGAAAGTCGTGGACATGGTCGTATTGTCCCAGGTCCGGTCGCGGCGGTTGGCCGCGTGACGACATCGAAGGACTCAGGTGCGGAGCGCTTCGTGGCGCACGATCAGCCACCCGGCGGGCACCGACAGCCGCTCCGAATGCGGTGAGCACAGATCGTGGGCGTGCGGATCGTTCGCCGCGCCCAGTGGGCCCAGCGCAGCCATCTGATCGCCGTAGTCATACGTCAGCGTGGCGACAGCCTCGCGGGCGCAGCCAACCTTGGAGCAGATTCGTCCGTGCATCGCCCACAGCTTAGACATCGTCGATGCCCGAGACCGGATGCCGCGCGGCAGAGCGCCTAGACTTCTGAACATGCCCCGTCGACGCTCTGCATCGGTTCCGCCCGCTCCGCGGCGCGCGACACGTCACGGCCGACACGGCCGCCTGGGGCGCAGCCCAGTGGTGCGCCCGCCTCTTCCGGCACTCGACGGTCGGATCGACACGTTCGATCTGACGGTCAGCACGGCAGTGGACTTCCTCTGCTCGGTGTGGCCGGAGCTTCGCGATGTGCGCGTCGAGGTCGCTGCCATGCCGAGCATCGACGACCCCGACGGCATGCCCCGGTGGTACGTCGATGCCGCGCACCACCGCATCGTGCTGTTCCGTGTGCCGATCGAGCGACTGCTCGTTCCCGGGCACGATGACCTCGCCCACCGACGGATCGCGATCGAGAGCGCGGTCTTCCGTGCCGCCGCAGAGTACACAGGCCGTGAGCCGTGGGACCTCGGTCCGCACGGATTCCACGACCACTGACCGATCCCCTCTTAGGGGTAGACCGTCACCGCGCTGGATGAGGCGGCTGACGGCCAGACCGGCCATCCCGCGATCGCACCGGGCGTCGCCATCGTGATGGCCGCGTGCACGGGCCCTGTCGTTGACAGACCGTAGGCGGCATCGCTGTCGACCTGGATCAGCGCCGCGCTCTGGGCTCCCACCACGACCTCGCGCTCGTCGCCGTTCGCGAAGTCCGTGAGCGTCACGACCGTATCCGCGTCGGTGTTGTTGCGCAGATGCAGCGTCGCGGCCGGGCCTCGCGGCACAGCGAACGTCGTCGGCTCGGTGATCGTCGGGGCGGGCGTCATCCAGGCATAATCGACGCCGGCGCCCACACCCGTCGACTGCCAGGCGGCCGCGACCACAGGCTCGTCGGCTTCGATCTCCACGCTGTACACGCCAACGGGAAGTCCCGGCAGATCCACTTCGACGGGCTCTCCGGCACGCAGATCGATGCTGATCTCGTCACCGACGACCCGGGCGCCATCCGCCGTGCGCGTCGTCAGACGCACGTTCGTGTCATTGCTCGGCGCCATGAGCCGCACGATGGTCATGGATGCTTCGTCGGTGGCCTCGACAAGCACCTGCACCCCGGCCAGCACCTGGCTGCGCTGCGGCTGGCCGGTGCCGTCCTGCAGGTCGATGCCGCTGGGGTCGAGGACGCGGATGAGGCTCGACTGCAGCATGGTTCGCAGCGGAGCGCCGGTTGCCGTGACGCGCACGATCGGCGTGCTCTCGCCCGCGGCTCCCGCCGCGAGGGGGACGGACACCTGCGTTCGCGGTGCGAGCACGATGTCGCTCGTCCGGGTCGGTCCTGTCGATCCGTACACGGTGAAGGATGCGGTCGCGGTGACGTCACTCGGGTTCGCGATCAGCACGATATCGCTCGTGCCAGTGCTCGCGGCGCCCCCGACGATCCAGGATTCCATGCTGGGCGCGCGGCAGGCGGATGCCGCAAAACCCGCGAGGTCCGGTCCCATGACCGACACGGACTCGGCGGCGGCGATCTCGACGGCCTCGCGCGCATCCGAACGTCCGATGTACATCGTCTGCTCGCTGGCCTCGGCCAGTTCGGGCATACGGAGCTGATGCTCTTCGACCCGCACTCCGTCGGCCGCCCCCACGGTGATCTCGGGCCATGCATCCGCGGTGATGAGCGCCGCATTGAGCGGATCACGGCCCAGCGCGCGCAGCGGACCGGCGCAGGTCAGGAAGATGTCACCCGAGATCGGGGTCACCTCGACGTTCGCAGGGGTATGGGTGACGGTCGGCCAGGTCAGCGGCACCGAGACGATCGCGCCGGCCACGACGGCTGTCGAGACCGCGAGCCCCGCGATGATGCGTGCGCTGGTCGCGGCGACGCGCACGGCGTTGGGCTTGCTCATCGCGATTCCTCCTTCGAATCGTCCCCGTCGGGCTGGTCGTCCGGCGTCACGTCAGCAGAATCCGGAGCGTCCGGCGCAGCCGTGTCGGAATCGACCCGGGGCTCAGCACTCTCGGCGTCGATGACCGCGGCGTCGCCGGGGACGTCGTCGCCCGGATCCGACGGTGTCGACGCCTCGGACGGGGTGTCCGCTTCGGGTGCGGCGGCATCGTGCTGCGGAGCATCCACCGGGGCTTCCGTCGCTTCGTCCGCAGCCGCAGGCGCCTCCTGCATCGTCGGCGTCGAGCGCACCACGCGGGGCGACGCCGGTGAGACCTCCGAGCCCAGCCCAACGATGCGCGAGCGCCCACGGGCGGCACGGCGCGACGCGCGCGTCGGCATCGCCAGCAGAAGTGCCGCGAGCAGCACGAGCAGCGTCACGCCGCTCACCACACGCGACGTCGCCTGCTGCGTCACCGTCAGGTCAGCGCGCGCCGACGGCTCCGCCTCCAGACGCCAGAGCACGCCCTTCGAGGTCTCGCCCACGCGGACGAACCCCGCGCGACGGTCAAGCGCAGTGATCGCGCCCAGTCGCTGTTCGCGCGCGGCATCCGTCTCGCCATCGTCTGCGCGCGCCAGCAGGACGAAACGCACGCCCAGGGCCGCCAGCTCTTCCGGAGCGTCGAACTCGCGCGCGGAGATGAGATCGACAGCGAGGACACTGATGTCAGTGCCCTGCGGGGAGGTCGCCGTCGAGAGCATCGTGCTCTGCCCCGAGAGCGTGTCGCTGGCACCCCAGACCACGTCGAGCGCGATACCGCCCGCAGGCTGCGGCGTGAGAACGAGCGTCCCGAGGTCGCGATCGCCTCGCGCCTGCGCCTGCACATACGCGGGAAGCGTGCTCGCGGGACCGTTGGTGAGTGCGGATGCATCGCGTGCGACGGCCGTCATCGCCGGGACGGCTCCGACGGCGATCGCAAGCGCCGCCACCACCGCGGCGGTCGCCCGCAGCGTCGGCAGCGTGATCGCCGAGTCCAGCGTGATGAGTGCCGCGCCCACCGCCCCGATCCAGGCAAGGCTGAGGGCTGAACCGGGCCAGATCGAGACGGGAATCGAGTGCGCGAAGCTGACGAGGATCCCCACTGCCGCAAAGGCTGTGGCGAGTCCGAGCCCGGCGACGACGAGCGCCAGGATGCCGGAGGTCCAGCGCGGCGCGACGGGCGCGACGAGCGCCAGCGCCGCAAGTGGAGCAGCGGTCCAGAGCGCCCACGCAGCCACCTCGGCCCCGAACATCCCACTCCACCCGGCGAGGTCCGGCGTCGGGAAGCCCGCGGCAAGCGCAAGTCTTCCGATCGCGTCGGGGGCCGCGTGCGGCAGATTGACGATCAGACCGGGGTCGGCGAAAATCGCCCAGACATTACCCTCAGCGAGTTGCCAGATCACCAGCGGGGCGAACACGACGACGGTGGGAATCAGCAGCCACAGCAACCGCACGGCGCCGCGGAACTGGCGGTGCACGAGCGCGACGATGATCGCGACGATCCAGAGGATGAACAGTGCCGGCGCGAGCGAGGGCGCGCATGCGATGACGGCGAGAGCGATGAGAGAGGCCGCACCGGAGGCACCCCACGAACGGTGTCCAACCAGGGCGGCGTGGAACAGCCACGGCAGGAGCAGGTGGACCAGCACAGCCGCGGGCCGTCCTTCGGTCAACGCTGTCAGGAAGGTGGGCGCGAGCGCCCAGACGATCGCGGCGAAGATGCGCAGTCCCGCACGATCCGTCAGACGAGTGGCCGCGAACCATCCGCCGAGAACGGCCAGAGGAAGGGCGAGGACCCAGAGCAGCACCAGCGCGTACGACGGTGCACCCGGCCATAGCGAGCCGAGCACCGCGAGCACTCCCGCGAAGGGGTCGGCCGGGCCCACGACTTCGACTCCGCCACCGCGCAGTCCCCATGCGGCATCGCGCCAGAGCGCTCCGACGGTCTGGCGCAGAGGCAGAAGCGCTCCGCCACCGATCGACGGCCAGGCGAGGAGGCTCGTGAAGGCGGCGACGCTCACGACAAGAGCACCGAGTACCGCCCAGGCACCACCGCCGGAGAAGAAGCCGAGCTCCTGCACGTGCGCGCCTTCGGCACCGTGCCCGTCATCCAGGCGCTGGCGCATCTCGGCACGGGAAACCCGCAGCGGGGCGATGCTCGCCCAGGAAGCCTTCCTGATTTCGCGGATGCCTCGGCGAGACTGCGCAACCGCTCCCCCGTTCACCATCGCCACGGCCGCGGCGCCCCATTCGGGAGCGACGGCCGCGGGGCGCTTGCCGATCAGGTGCAGGATCGATCGCCAGAGCGCGAGAGGAATCAGTGACAGCCAGTGCAAGGGGACGGCCGCCGCCGGCGCATAGGCGAGGCGCCGGTGCAGTTGGGCGCGGCGGCTCGCGAATGCGTGCGCGGCGGTGCCCGGTCGCAGTGCGGAGTCCGGCGACACCGCGACGCGCGCCTTCGCTGTCGGCGCGAGTCGTGCACCAGCCAGGCGTGCGCGGATGCCGAGGTCGAGCCCCTCGTCTTCTCCGCCCAGTCCAGGGTCCGGACGGAGTGCACGCCGCCACTCGGCGCGGATCAGCAGTCCGCGGATATCCGCGCCCAGCGCATCATCCTTGCCGTCGTGCTGTCCCTGGTCCAGTTCCCCCGCGACCGGATCCACGGCGCGTCCGAATCGCGTGACCGTCTGACCGAAGGAGACGAGCTCATCGGGATCCGTGCTGCTCACGAGCTTCGGCGCAGCGATGGCGGCAGAAGGGGAACGCTCCAACGCGCCGACGAGGCCCTCCAGCGCCGTCGGCTCAGGAATCGTGTCGTGCGTCAGCAGCCACACCGCTGATCCCTCAGGGACTCGCGGGAGCGCGAGAGCGACAGCGGCAGCGAAGGAGGTATTCGCGCGCGTCTCGACGATGCCCTCGGCGACCGCGGCGACGGACGCGGACTGCCGCACCGCATCAGAGGCGCCACACACGACGATTGTGAGGGCGTCGGGGGCGTACGTCTGGCGCGAGATCGCGTCGAGCGCCTTCAGCAGGCGGGCGAGGGACGTCGCGCTGGAACGTGTGACAAGAATGGCGTGAACTCGGGCAGGCATGACGTGGTCAGCCTAAGCGCCGATGTCGACCTTGCTCGCTTCCGACTCCGCGCGTCGAGGATTCATCGCATCAAGATGCGCACAGAAGCGTCAACTTGCGCGTCGCTTGAGCTTGCGACGCTCCCGCTCGGAGAGTCCACCCCAGATCCCGAATCGCTCATCATTGTTGAGCGCGTACTCCAGGCATTCGCCGCGCACATCGCAGGAGGTGCAGATGCGCTTGGCGTCGCGCGTGGAGCCACCCTTTTCGGGGAAGAAGGCTTCGGGGTCGGTCTGCGCGCACAGGGCGTCGGTCTGCCAGGCGAGAGCATTGTCGTCGTCCGCGGAGGGTCGACGTATGCCGGGAACCCCAAGGTTCACCGGATCGACAAACCAGTTCTCGGGAACTTCTGATCGATAGCCGGCCATGGTCTCCCCTCCTATCCGACTCCTGCACCTTCCGGCGCAAGCGCTTGACTAATTACACCCGTGTCATTCGCTCGGGTCAAGTCGCGGATAGTAAACCCTCAAGCAGGGCTTTAAGCTTTACGGCGTGTCGGCGGCGTGTCGCCTCTCGGCGTCGCCTCGTCAGTGAGAACCCGGCTCTGCGACGAAGACCTCGCCGACGCCGGAGAGCACGAGCGTCGACTCTGCAGGATCCGCGAACACCGCCGTTCCCACCGGAACCGGCAGAGCCAGAGCATCCGCGCCGATGACACGAACATCTCCGCTCGTCGCGAGCACCATCGCCGGTGCCTGCACGTCGACCACGACATCCTCACCCGACAGCACCACGCGCGACAGCGCGAAGTCGTCGACCGGGACCGGGAAGCGCTGCACCGTCAGTCCGGGATCGGGACGGATGATCTCGACATCACCGGGAGTCGTATCGACGATCGTCAGGAGTTCGGCGACGTCGATGTGCTTCGGTGTGAGTCCGCCGCGCAGCACGTTGTCACTCGCTGCCATGATCTCCACTCCGAGCCCGGAGACGTAGGCGTGCAGAAGCCCGGCCCGCAGGAAGACGGCCTCGCCGCGTCGCAGCACCACGAAGTTCATGAGCAGCGCCACGATCACGCCCGGATCCCCGGGGTTGCGGGCTGCGATCTCACGGATCGCGACCAGCGTCTGGGCGAACTCCGCAGCCACTCCGCCGTGCACGGCGTCGATGACGTCGGCGACCTCCGCTGGCGTCGCCTCGGCGAGCGCCCACTGCAGCGCCGCCCGCAGCGGGTCTTTCTCCCCGTCGAGCAGAGCACTGAGACGGGAAAGCCCCGCAGATTCCTCGGTCGATGAACGCAGCTCTGCGAGCAGGCGACGCGAAGCGGCAAGCTCACGCAATCCGCACAGCGCCTCGAATCGCTCGCTCAACGGCACGATCAGCTCGGGCTTGTGGTTGTCGTCGCGGTAGTTTCGCCCGGGGGCGTCCGCCGCGAGGTCCGCTTCTCTCGCGAATCCCTCGACGGCCTGGGCCTTCGTGGGGTGCACCTGAATCGACAGCGGGTCCTCCGCCGCGAGGAGCTTGAGCAGGAACGGCAGCTCTCCCCCGGTGACGGCATCCAGTGTGCGCCCGTCGGGAAGATCGGCGGGATCGCCGGCGTGGTCACCGAACCACACCTCGGCCTCGGGAAGCTCCGCCGGAACTCGACCTTCCAGAGCGGCGAGCAGAGTCTTCGATCCCCATGCGTAGTCGCGCGGAGCATTCGTGAGGGAAAGCAGCATGCCCCCACATTAGGTCGGAAACGATGTGTCACAGCGCCCCGCCACGCACCAGGTGCAATTCACCCGCGCGCGATAGCCTGAACCACGATGGCGCAGATCTCTCGACTCTCGGTCTCTCCCGCACCGACCGCCCCTCCCCGTGAGGCGACCGGTCACCTCTTCCTGCGCGGATACGTCATCCTCGTACTGTTCGTCACGTTCGCGCACACCGCCGTCTTCAATCTCGTAGGCCCGATCGGATCCACGATCACGCTTGGCGTCCTCACGGCATCGACCCTCGCCATCTGGATCCCCGCTCTCGCGAGGCAGCGCCCGCAGCGGTATCCCTGGCGGCGCCTGCCCTGGGCCGCACTCGCCTACGTCGCATTCGCACTGGTGTCGGTGGCATGGTCGCAGTGGCCGGCGGCCACCCTGCTGACCGGTGCTCTCCTGCTGTCGATCACCGTCAACGCGCTCTTCATCGCGGCGTCGCTCAGCTGGCACGAGATCATCCGAGCGCTCGGATCCGCGTTCAAGTGGATCCTCGGCCTGTCTCTGCTCCTCGAGCTCTGGGTCTCGCTCGTCCTGCGGGCGCCGCTGCTGCCCAACTTCTTCGACGCCCCGAGTGAGAAGATCAACCCGCACTGGTACTGGGTGCGCAACAACCTCCTCGACGGCGGCCGCATCCAGGGCATTGTTGGAAACTCGAATGTTCTCGCGATTCTGTGCATCATCGCGCTTGTCGTCTTCGGCGTGCTGATGGCGGCGGGCGCACGCCGCCGCGGCACCCTGATCGCGTGGATGGTCCTCGCCGCGTTCTTCCTCGTCCGCGCGGGATCCGCCACAGCCGCCGCCTGCGCCGTCGCTGTGACCGTCGTTCTCATCACGGTGCTGCTCATGCGGCGAGCGCGTGTCCCCGAGCAGCGCACGCGCATCTATATCGCCTACGCCGCTGTGGCCGTGGCGCTCCTCGCCACGGTCTGGTTCGGGCGAGACGTGCTGTTCAGCGCACTGGGGCGCAGCTCGGATCTGACCGGCCGTCTGGACATCTGGCAGACGGTGCTTACGCGTGCTGCGCAGCATCCTGTTATCGGCAACGGGTTCTCGTCTCCCTGGGTGCCGTGGGACCCAGGCTTCGCCGGATGGATCGATGACCATGGCATCACGGTGTTCCACGCCCACAACATGTGGGTGGACGTGTATTTCCAGCTCGGCGCGGTGGGAGTGATCCTCATGATCGCGACCTACCTCTCTCTGGTCTGGCGCTCGTGGTTCTTCGCCGTCGATCGCCCCCGCTGGGACCTGAATGCGCACCGCCGATACTCCGCGCTCGCGGTCCTGCCGACTCTTCTCGTCGCCCTCCTGCTCACGCAGGGGCTCGCAGAATCCGGCCCGATCATGCTCTGGGGCTGGATGCTCGTGGTGCTCTTCAGCGCGAAGATCAAGGCGGTCCCGCTCGTCGGGGTCGGACTGAGCGAGCGTGCGAATCTGGTCGAGGGCGGACCACGCCGGAAGCAGGCTCCGTGACGAGGGATCCGCACGGTCTGACGCGCATCCTCGCCTCCGCCGAGATGGCGCGCGCCTTTACTCTCACCGTGCTGCTTGCGGTGTTCTCCTCCTTCGCGATCGTGCGGATCAGCGGGCTGATGACGTTCACGACGATCGTCGTCACTCTGTGCGCGATCGGTTTGGCCATCCTTGTCGTCCGCCGCGACGAGCTCTCTCTGCTTCGGCTCGCACCCACGTCGCTGATCGCCTTCCTCCTGTGGGCTCTGGCGAGCGCATTCTGGTCGACGGAGGCGGCGGATACCCTGCGCGGCTGGGCGGCACTGTTCGGCTTCGCCTTCCTTGCGGTGACCGTCGGTCACATCCGCGACACGCTGCAGACCGTCCGCGCGATCGGCGACACCCTGCGGATCCTGCTCGGTGTATCGCTCGTGCTCGAGATCTTCTCCGGCATCCTCATCGACACCCCGATCCGACTCCTGGGCATCCAGGGCAATCTCGCCATGGGCGGCCCTGTCCAGGGCATCTTCGGCAGCCGCAACATGCTCGGCTTCATCGCCGTGATCGCCCTCGTGACTTTTGCGGTCGAGCGCCGTTCGCAGTCCGTCCCGAACGCCGTCGCGATCCCCTCACTCGCCCTGGCGGGACTTCTCGCCCTCTTCTCGGCCTCGCCGACCGTTCTGGTCCTGGCCGTCGCCGTCGGCATCGCCACCGCGGGCCTCGCCGTCGTGCGGCACGCCCGCCCCGAGCGCCGATCCGCGCTCCAATGGACACTGGGAGCAGGTGTCGTCGTCGCTCTCGCCGTCGCCTTCCTCCTGCGGCATCGCATCATCGCCTGGCTCGACGCAGGAAGCGACTTCAGCACGCGCGCCGATCTATGGAACGCGCTCCTCGACCAGTGGGCCCGCCGACCCCTCCACGGCTGGGGCTGGTATGGCCCCTGGCAGGCCGACGAGTTCCCCTTCAACGCGATCAACTTCTTCACGAAGGACCAGCACCGCACCGCACTGAACGCCTACTTCGATGCGCTCCTGCAGGTGGGCGCCGTCGGCTTCGCGCTCATCGTGCTCTTCGGCGGCATCGCCCTCGTGCGCTCCTGGCTGGTCGCGAGCGTCCGACGCTCCGTCGTCTATGCCTGGACACCCCTGCTGCTGGTGACACTCGGCGTGGAGTCGATGTTCGAGAGCTTCACGCTCTCCGGTCCGGGATGGTTCCTTCTGGTGCTCTGCGCTCTCAGAGCCGGACAGTCACGGTCGTGGCGCGAGAACATCGATGCCGCTCAGACGGGGACGATCCCGACACTCCCGCCGACGGATCACCGCTGAAGGGCACGACGCTCAGGGTTCAGCGCTGACCACCAAGGTAGGCTGATCTCTGCTCATCGAATCTGGTGGGCTGTTCCCTCTCGGAGATTCTTTCGTGCCTCACGTCTTGCAGAACGTCGTCTTTCCGCTCGATCGCGACCCGGATCTACTTCCGCTCTACGCCGACCCGGAGACCTGGTCCCTCGTCGACGACAAGACCGTGCGCATGTCCTCGCGCGCGCACCTGGGAAACATCCTCGGTCGACGCAGCGCCCGTGTGCTCTCCGGTCGCCGCGTCTCCCTTGGCACCTACTTCAACGCCTTTCCCGCGTCGTACTGGCAGCACTGGACGAGCGTTCGCAACGTTCGTCTGACCGTCCGCACGACGGGTCCCGCGACGATCCTGGTCTATCGCTCCAGCGGAGAAGGCGCCCGTCAGCGCGTGGCAACACGCGAGGTGTCCGGCGAGGCCACGACGAGCTTCGATCTCGTGCTTGAGCACTACAGCGACGGCGGATGGATCTGGTTCGACGTCGTCGCCGACGAGAAGAACGCGGTGCTCTCGAGCGCCGAATGGACCACCGAGCAGGACCCGGTTCGACACGGTAAGGCCTCGCTCGGCATCACGACGTACAACAAGCCGGACTACTGCATCGAGACTCTCCGCGCGCTCGCGGACGCGCCCGAGGCACTGGAGCTGATCGATCGCATCTTCATCGTCGATCAGGGCGACCAGCTGGTGCAGGATCAGCCCGACTACGCGGCCCTCGCGGAGCGCCTCGGCGAGACGCTGCAGATCATCCGGCAGCCGAATCTCGGAGGATCGGGTGGCTTCTCGCGGTCGATGCTCGAGACTCTGCAGCGTCCTGAGAGCGACTTCGTGCAGTTGCTCGATGACGACGTGCGCATCGAACCCGAGTCTCTGCGGCGCTCGATCCTGTTCGGCCGCTACGCGACGAAGCCCGTTCTCGTCGGCGGGCACATGTTCGACCTGCTCGACCGGCCCAAGCTCCACGCCTGGGCAGAGGTCGTCGATGAGACGCCCTTCATGTGGCGCTCGCTCTACCAGGAGACCCTGCCGCACGACTTCGGTGCGTCGAATCTGCGTCAGTCGCCGTTGCTGCACATGCGCATGGACGCCGACTACAACGGCTGGTGGATGTGCCTGATCCCCCTCGATGCAATCCGCAAGGTCGGCCTCGCCATGCCCGCTTTCATCAAGTGGGACGATGCCGAGTTCTGCCTGCGCGCCCGCGAGGCCGGCTACCCCACGGTATCGATGCCCGGCGTCGCGCTCTGGCATGTCTCCTGGGTCGGCAAGGACGACACGATCGACTGGCAGGCGTACTTCCACGCACGCAACCGCATCGTCGCCGGACTGCTGCACTCCGAGGCACCCCACGGCGGCACCCTCATCCGTCACAGCCGTCGGGTCGACCTCAAGCATCTGATGATGATGCAGTACTACCCCACAGCACTGCGTGCTCTCGCGCTGCGCGATGTGCTCTCGGGCCCCGAGCACATGCGCAAGACGCTCGGAACCGCGATGCCTCGCGCCCGGGCGATCGCCAAGGACTTCCCCGAGACCGTCGTGTATCGCGACCCCGAACTGGTGCTGCGCTCGCGGCGCGGGCGTCAGGTGTTCATGAAGCAGAAGCAGAACGACGGTCCGAGCGGTTGGGCACTGCGATGGTTCACTGCGACGACCCTCATCCGACACTGGTTCCACCAGCCCGACCCGGCCAACGTCGAGATGCCCGAGGCGGAGTTCAGCAAGAGCGACGCGTACTGGTGGCGCGTTCCCGTGTTCGACAGTGCTCTCGTGAGCTCGGCCGATGGCTCCGGCAAGACGATCTACACGCGCGATCGTGCGAACTATCGTCGGATGCTGCGTGATTCCGTGCGCCTGCACCGTCAGCTCCGTCGGCAGTGGCCCGACCTTCAGCGCCGCTACCGCGCCGCGCTTCCCGAGCTCGTATCCCCCCAGTCCTGGCAGCAGATCTTCGAGGAGAAGGCATGACCGAGGCTGTACCCGCCTCCCCGAGCACCGGTGCGTTCGACCCGGCATCCGCGACGATCGCCATCGTCACATTCAATCGCTCTCACCTGCTGACGGGCCTGCTGGAGAGCATCAGCGCGATGGAACCCAAGCCGGGTCACGTCGTGATCGTCGACAACGCCTCGCAGGATGACACGACCGAGGTCGTCGAGTCGTTCCGCGATCGCATCGGCACCGAGCTCGTCTACCGCCGGCTCGACACCAACACGGGTGGATCGGGCGGCTTCAGCGAGGGAATGCGGGTCGCCTACGAGCTGGGATCCGAGTGGATCTGGCTCATGGACGACGATGTCGAGGTCCTCCCCCAGGGTCTTGCCCAGATGGGCAAGTGGGCTCCGCGCTTCAAGAGCATCCAGGGGCGACGCTACGACTATGACGGGAGCGCGTTCTACTGGCAGTACCGCATCGCAGAGCGGATGGGCATCCCGATCCCCTTCGCCCCGGCGGGCTTCGACGCCACCGGCTTCAAGGAGATGAACAGCGGATGCTTCGAGGGGATGTTCATCCACCGCTCGATCGTGCAGCAGATCGGCCTGCCTGACCCGCGTTTCTTCATCTACTGGGATGACCAGATGTACGGATGGCTGGCGTCGCGGAAGACGACGGCCGTCATCGTGGACGAGTTCGTGCTGCGCCGCACGCGCGAGATCAAGCAGTGGGACATGGGCATCCGCCACATGAACGCCTCCAGCAACGCCTACCGCTACTACATCATGCGCAACCGGGCATACATCAAGCACTACTACCGCGCGCTCGGGGTCTACAACCCGGTGCTCTTCGGCCTCGGGACGACCATGACGTTCGCCAAGGAGCTCATTCGCCTGCTGTTCGTCGAGCGCACAGTGCGCGGCACCAGCAATCTCTTCCGAGGGATTCGCGACGGTGGCCGCATTGCGCGCGACCGTTCCTGGCAGCCCATGGCACCCTTGGAAGCATGAGCATGAACGAGCAGCAACCGGACGTCCAGTGGGTCTTCCCTCCGGAGAAAAACCGCGCCGGACGCGTGTGGCTGATCGTCGGTCTTGTCGCCGCGGTTCTTCTGATCGCGGGGGCCCTCGCCTTCTTCCTGATTCCGCGGGATGGGGCTCCGACTCCCGGGTCGTCGAGTTCTCCTTCGCCTTCCGCGAGTGCCACGCGCACGCCCACACCGACTCCTACGCGTACGCCGACGCCGGTTCCGACCGTGTCGCCGGCGCCACTGCCTTCCGCTCCCGTGACGGAGCCGCCCGCTCCAGTCGAGCCGGGCACAGGCGAGTTCGGCGCCGCGGTCGCCGGACGCCTCGCCGATGCCAGCGTCGGGCTTGATCTGATCGCCAACGGCGCGGATGCACTGCCCATCATCGATCAGCTGGAACTCGATGCGCAGCAGTTGGCGGACACGGTCGCGCCCGCCGCACTCGATGCGCAGTGGCGAGAGTCAGTGAATGCCTACGCGAGCAGCCTGCGTGCGCTCCGCGACGTCGTCAACGCATCCGAGGATGTCTCCTCCGCGGTGTCCACCGCGGCCGCGAACGTGCAGCAGCTGAAGGCGATCGCGGGCGTCTGACCGCCTCCCTTCAGCCCACGTCACGCGTGACGAGAATTGGTACGCGTTGCGCGGGGATGCGGGATAGGTCGATGACTGTACGCTCGCCGAGCGCCGCTGCGAGTTCCACCCGGTAGCGTGTCGGAGCCACCCCCTGACATGTGGCGGCGGCTGGCTGATCGCTTGGTGGCGCTACCGCCACGGCAAGTTCGATTCGATCGTCGAACTCGCGGAGCCGCACGATTTCTATGCGACCCTCGGCGCTCAGTCCGCTCCGACAGGTCATGTCTGACACCCAGATGTCAATGAAGGAGTCTTCCGGACTGTTGTCCGCGGCGAGCGCGATCACGGGGTTGTCTGCATCTTCGCGCAGAGGCAGTTCGAACGCGCACGTGTTCTCGAACGTCGGATACCACTGCGAAGCATCGACCGGCTTCACGGGATCGATGAGGAACAGTCGCATCTCGTAGTCGGCGGGCAGCGTGATGTACTGGACGGTCTCTGAACTCTGCGGCCGCAACAGCACCACACGATCCGCGCGTTCCTCTCCGATGATCCAGTCCTCTGGGAGCGTCTCGAAGGCCACCCCTTTCGCGTTCGGGCCGAGATCTTGGCGCGTCACGGCGGCCGCGGCGGCAGGGCCGAGCTCGGTTGCAGGACGCGGATCGAGAAGTGCGTCGACTTCGAAGGTCACGTCGAGGAAGCCATGACCGTTGCACACGACCGTCGTGGGCAGCGGCAGTTCCTGCGTCAACGATGTCCTCTCCGCGGTATCCGCAGAAGCAGACCGGGGCGAGGCGCTCTTCGAGCCGCTTTCGCGGTCCACCGGGGTGCATGCGGCGAGCAGCAGAACGGCAAGTGACATCACACCGATCTGGCGCACAGCGCGGGCTCTCGCGCTCATTCTGCCTCCTCGGAGCGCGTCGGGGCAGCAGCAAGCGGCTCAAGACCGAACCGCGCGCAGCTGATACCTCCCGGCAGCACGATGAGCGCGCCGTCGCTGACACACACGCCCGCATCCGTGCCGCGGGAAGAGGCCTGGAACTCCACGCCGATCTCACCGACATCGGCGAGATCGGGTGCCGCGGAGGACTGCGGTCCGGCCTCCGACAACGCACCGTCCTCGGCACTCTCTTCCGCCGTCGCGCACGCCGCCCTCAGGTCGGATTCGGTGACGACGAGACCGGATGCCTCGACGTGCACGATCGGCGCGGAGCTCAGGATCCGGGTGATGTGCGCAGGCGAGCCCGTCGCGCTCTGAGGCACGACATCAGACAGCACCGCCCCCGACACGCAGTGCACCTCCACGGTGGCCGTCGCCGGCGGAGTCGGTAACGCCACAGGGGCCCTCTGCTCCGGTAATCCCGCGATCCCTGTCCCGACCGCAATGGCCCCCGCAACGGCCGCAGTTGCCAGGCCCATCGCGGCCAATCGCGACCGCCCGTTCGTGCGCCGCGCTGGCATCGCTGCTGTGTCGTCACGGGCGTGTGCGACCAGCATCCGCCGAAGGCTCGCACGGAACTGCGGATCCATCGCCGTCTCGCGCATGCCTTCGCTCCCGTCTCGCGTGTCGTTCATCCCTGGACTCCCCGCCACTGCGACACCACGTCCGGGTGCCCCGCCTCCAACGCCTCGCGGAGCCGCTTCTTCGCGCGAGAAAGCCGCGTCCTCACGGTCCCTGCCGGCACGCGCATCAGCACGGCGACCTCGCGCGGCGGCAGCTCCTCGATGACGCAGAGCATCAGGATCTCCTGGTCTCTACGACTCAACTGACCGAAAGACGACTGCACGGGTGCGCGACGACTCGTCACGCCCTGTTCCTCTGCCACGTGCTCGGCATGATCCGGCGCATCCTCGATCCGCAGCTGTCGCAGTGCGCGCTCATGACGGATGCGGCCGCGCTCCAGATTGCGCGACAGATTCGTCGCCGTCACCAGCAGCCAGGCAAGCGGCGAGCCGTCCACGACACGCACACGGGTGCGTGACCGCCAGGCCTCCAGGAAAACCATCGCGGTGACGTCCTCGGCGTCCGCTTGCTGTGCAACCAGACGACGCGCATGACGGTACACGCGGTCACCGTGACGATCGAAGATCTCGGCGAACGCGGCGTCATCTGCCTGCGCCGCACGCGCCCACAGCGCGGCATCCGCCTGCATCCCCGTCACCGCATCCCTCCTCCACATACACCTGAGACCCCCTGCGGCGGGGTCTAAGAAGGAGTGTCCGCGGAAGGCGAAACGTTACACACGTCAGCGCGAGTAGTCGGCGTTGTACCTGTCGAGGACGTCACCGATCGGGGCGTCGAGCACGAGGGCGCCCTTGTCGAGATAGAGCCCTCGCGTGCAGAACCGGCGCAGGTCACGTTCGTTGTGACTGACGAAGAAGAGCGTTCGTCCCTCGCTGAGCAATTCGTCGATGCGCTTGTAGCACTTGTCCCGGAAGGCCTTGTCGCCGACGGCGAGAACTTCATCGACCAGGAGAATCGGTTCGTCCAGCTGCGAGACCACGGCGAAGGCGAGTCGCACCTTCATCCCGTTGGACAGGTGCTTGTAGGGAGTGTCTTCGAACCCATCGAGCTCCGCGAACGCGATGATGTCGTCGTAGCGACGGCTCACCTCCGCGCGCGACATCCCATGCAGACCCGCTGTCAGGCGAACATTCTCACGCACCGTGAGGTCACCGACGAAACCGCCGGTGATCTCGATGAGCGGAGCGACGCCGCCGCGCACCGTGACCGTGCCCTCATCCGCCAGCAGCACGCCGGCGACGAGACGCAGCAGGGTCGACTTCCCCTGACCGTTGCGTCCGACCACCCCGATCGCTTCACCGGGAGCCACGGCGAACGACACGTTGCGCAGCGCCCAGAACTCACCAGGGCGGGAGCGTCGGGATGCGCCGGCGAAGAGGTCCTTGAAACTCCGTCGTCCTCGCCGATTGCGGCGGAACCGCACGCCGAGGTCCGTGACATCGATCGCATTCACCATGGTCACAGTCCCTTCGCACTCACCAGT
The DNA here is from genome assembly GCF_016907255.1 of Microbacterium keratanolyticum. Classification (NCBI taxonomy): domain Bacteria; kingdom Bacillati; phylum Actinomycetota; class Actinomycetes; order Micrococcales; family Microbacteriaceae; genus Microbacterium; species Microbacterium keratanolyticum. The sequence continues at coordinate 497,663 of NZ_JAFBBQ010000001.1, forward strand.
GCAAACGCCGCCAGCGAGAGTGCGTCAGCCACGACGCCGTCGACGATGAGCTGCTCGGCCTCAGTCATCGTCACCCACCGTTGATCGATGATCTCGCCATCGCCTGCAGCGGGGGTCTCCTCCGCGACATCGCAGACGATGACGGCCACCTGCTGCGGGAAGATCGCCGAGTCGGTGACGAACTGCCCGGCAGCCCGCGGGTTCACCGCACGCAGCCCGACCTCTTCGCGGAGCTCACGCACCCCCGTCTGCACGGGACTCTCACCGTCATCGCCGCCTCCTCGCGGCAGCTCCCACATGCGACGGCCCGCAGCGAGCCGTTCACTGAGCACCAGCAGAACCTGCCCGGCACGCCGTGCCATCACCACGGCGCCAGGGCGTCCGTCCCCGACGACGAGCCGATGATGCTCATAGGAATGGTCACCCACCTGGATCGGGCCGGCCACCTCGAGCCGGACAGGAAGAGCGTCCCTGTTCTCGTACACGACGCGAAACGGCTTATCCATCAGAACTCCTGCCGTAGAGCACGAACCGGGCACGGGGCGCTCTGGTCAGCAGCGACCGCAAGGCGAGCAGGGAGTCGAACGGCACCGTCGTCAGCAGCGCACCGGCGAAGGCAACCCACGTCCACGGATTGTCCAGCGCACCGATGTCCCACTGCGGCAGAGCCAGCACGATCACGACGATCGCGATGAGCACTTTCGCCGTGGAACCGGTGAGCACTGCACGGCGGGTCCGAACCGACCCCGCCTGCGTGGCGACGAAAGCGAGATCGCGCATCCTCCCCCAGGTCGGCCGCTCCCTCAGGCGCAGCCTCTGCGAACGTGACGCATCCCACGCCAACGAGATCGTCGCGGGCGTGCTCCGCCGCGCCCAGTCGACGAAATCCGCCGAGATCGGGAGTTCGACATCCTGCTCACGCACGACGATCGGACGCCGAACATCGGTCTCGAAGCTCACCCAGTCTGCGCGGACATTCTCCGCGATCATTCGAAGGTATGCCGTGTTCCACCACGCCCGAACCGGCGCGGAGTCCTCCTCAGAGAGCCCAAGCCCATCGATGCGCGCGAAAGCCACGCTGCGGCTCCGGGTCTCCGAGAGCTCTGCAGCGGCGATGGCGGCGGCGAGATCGGCATCGTCACGATGCTCGATCGGCATCCCACCCAGTCGGAGCGAAGACCCCGCACCGCTCTGCTGCTCATAGCTGATGAGCCCGGCCTCGACCGCTCGCAGCCACTCCTCCCACGCCGCCTCGATGTTCGCCGGGACCCCGCTCGCCGAGCGGATCTCCGGCACCGACCAGAGGAAGCTGCTGTCGTCCCGTCGCGCACGCAGACCTTCACGCAGTGTGGCGTATGTGCCGGTGATGGTGAGCGGATAGTGCGCGTACGCGGCGCCCAGCTCACGAAGGAGGCCCTCTGGTCCGAGCGAGAGAAAGTACGCTCCGTCCAGCAGCATCGCGTCGGTGATCAGAATGTCTCCCGAGACCAGCATGCCGAGGCGCAGCATCCCGGTCAGCTCGACCGTGGCCGCCCGGGCCCCGCGATCTGCGAAGCGCGTCGCCTGTGCCAGCGAATCGAGCTCGGCGATGAGGATGCGCGTGGCAACCATCAGAGCTCCTTCAGGACGACACGCTCGAGGCGACGGAACACGAAGACTCCGAGTGCGAGGATCGCGAAGCTCAGGACGGCAGAGACGACGATCGGAGTCGTCTCCCACTGCTCGGGGAAGAATCCGACGCGATAGAGCGTGAAGATGCCCGCCAGCGGATTGAAGATTCCGAGCACATCGAACGGGGCGGGCAGGTCGGACAGGCCGTAGATCACCGGGGAGGCGTAGAAGAGCGCCCGCAGGATCAGAGCAGTCGTGCGTTCGAGGTCCGAATAGAGCACGCACAGCGGCGCGATCAGCAGCCCCAGCCCCACGAGCAGTACGGTCTGGAGCAGGATCGCGACGGGGAACCACAGCAGCCCCCAGCCGACCTGGGCACCCGCGAAGACGGCGAAGAGCACGAGCACGGGCATCGAGAAGAGGAACTCGATGCCCTTGCTCAGCACGATCCGGTTGACCCAGATCGACCGCGGGATGGAAGTCGAGCGCACCAGCCGGGAGTCCTTGCGGAACGCGCGAGTGAAATCGGAGACCGACGTGTTGAACCACACCCAGGGCAGGAGCGCCACGATGAGGAAGACGATGTACGGCTCTTCACCGATGCGGCCACCGCGGTTGAACACCTGCGTGAACACGAACCAGTAGATCGCGCTCATCACCAGCGGATCGAGCACCGACCACAGATATCCGAGGAAGCTCGTGGCGTACCGCACCCGCAGATCGCGGGCGGACAGCAGCCAGAGCGAATGCAGGTATCGCCGGGGCGTCCCCGGCGCCCCGACCGTCGCGTGACTCACGATGTTGAGTCTAGGAGAGAGTGTTGTTCCACATCGACAGCGCCGAGCCGATGGCCATGTGCATGTCGAGGTACTGGTAGGTTCCGAGGCGCCCACCGAAGTGCACGCCGTCCTCGCCCTTGGCCAGTTCGCGGTACGCCAGCAGGCCCTCACGGTCTGCGGTCGTGTTCACCGGGTAGTACGGTTCGTCGGCGCGAGTCGCGAACCGCGAGTACTCGCGATGGATGACCGTCTTCTCCTGATTGAAGATCTCGGTGCGCTCCGGGTGGAAGTGCTTGAACTCGTGGATGCGCGTGAACGGGACATCCGCGTCGGGGTAGTTCATCACCGATGTTCCCTGGAAGTCGGCGATATCGAGAACCTCTTCCTTCAGGTCGATCGTGCGCCAGCTCAGCTCGCCCTCGGCGTAGTCGAAGTAGCGGTCGACCGGACCGGTGTAGACGACCGGCACCTGTCCGACGGTGGCCTTCTTGTTCAGCGGCTGGCTCTCGTCGAAGTAGTCGACGTTGAGCTGCACCTCGATGTTCGGGTGATCGGCCATCCGCTCCAACCATGCCGTGTAGCCGTCGGTCGGCAGGCCTTCGTGCGCGTCATTGAAGTAGCGGTTGTCGTACGTGTAGCGCACAGGAAGGCGGCTGATGATCGACGCGGGAAGCTCCTTCGCGTCGGTCTGCCACTGCTTCGCCGTGTAGTCGCGGATGAACGCCTCGAACAGCGGGCGTCCGATGAGGCCGATGCCTCGCTCTTCGAGATTCTGCGCCTTCTGGGGGTCGTGCTCCCCCGCCTGCTCTGCGACGAGGGCGCGCGCCTCAGCGGGTGTGTAGGCGGCGTTGAAGAACTGATTGATCGTGCCGAGGTTGATCGGCAGCGGGTACACGATGCCCTTGTGGGTCGAGTACACGCGGTGCTGATAGTTCGTGAAGGTCGTGAATCGGTTCACGTACTCCCACACGGTCTCGTTCGACGTGTGGAACAGGTGCGCGCCGTAGCGGTGCACCTCGATGCCGGTTGTCGCCTCCGCCTCGCTGTACGCGTTGCCCCCGATGTGGTGACGACGGTCGATGACGGTGACCTTGCGGCCTGCGGCAGCAGCGCGCTCCGCAATGGTGAGGCCGAAGAATCCCGACCCGACGACAAGAAGATCCATAGGTCAATCGTATCGGCGCGGCGCATCCAGCCTGAGCGGATGCTGTGCCCGGGGTCAGACCACCGCGTGATCGATGAGGGTCTGAATCACGCGCTGCGCGGCATGTCCGTCTCCGTACGGCGCCTCCGCCGTCTCGGCGGGGCGCGGTCGAGAGGCGGCCGCGGCGATATCTGCCGTCTCGGTCGCGAGCACGTTCCAGCCCAGCTGGACGGTCTCCACCCACTCGGTCTCTGTGCGCACGGTGGTGCACGGCACGCGCAGCAGGAAGGCTTCCTTCTGGAGACCGCCCGAGTCGGTGACCACGCCGGCACTGCCGAGGACGGCAGCGATGAGCTCCGGGTACGCCAGCGGACGGTGCACCCGGATCGCGCCCCGCTCTAGAGCGATGTCGGCCGCTGCGGCCTTCGCGACCAGGCGAGGGTGGGCGAGCAGGACGACCGGCTTGTCGAGGTCGGCAAGCGCCTCGAGGACGGAGGCGAGCTGCGCGGGATCGTCGGTGTTGTCGGCGCGGTGGATCGTGGCCACGTAGTACTCTCCGACGGCGAGTCCGAGCTCCTCCCGCAGGGATGACGGGACTCCCGCGACCTCATCGCGCACCTCGTAGAGGACGTCGGTCATGACATCGCCGACGAGCACCGTGCGGGCGGAGAGACCCTCGTTGCCCAGGTGCGTGACCGCGACCTCGGTCGGCGCGAGGAGGAGATCGGCGGCGTGGTCGGTCATCACCCGGTTGTGCTCCTCGGGCATGCGACGGTTGAAGCTCCGAAGACCCGCTTCGAGATGCGCCACGGGAATGTGCATCTTCACCGCGCTGAGGGTCGCCGCCACGGTGGAGTTCGTGTCGCCGTAGACGAGCACCCAATCCGGACGATGTTGATCGAACACGGCGTCCAGCGCTGCCAGCATCGCCCCGGTCTGCACTCCGTGCGAACCGCTGCCCACCCCGAGATGCACGTCCGGTGCGCCGATGCCGAGATCTTCGAAGAACACGTCCGACAGCATCGGGTCATAATGCTGCCCCGTGTGCACGATGATGTGCTCGACCCCCGCGGCGAGCGCCGCCTTGTGGATCGGGGCGAGCTTGACGAACTGCGGGCGGGCGCCGACGACGCTCAGAATCTTCACAAGGGACGAGCCTACCGGGGTCGCGATCCGCCACCCACAAGGGCGTCGATGATCTCGGTCCACTGCTGCGGCTGCTGATCCCCCGAGAGTTCCTCGGCGACGCGGTGGGACGCTGCCTTGCCTTCGACGACGACCTCGGGCGTCAGCGCGTCGAGCGCCGCCACCAGGCTGTCCTCGCTGAAATCTTCGGTGACGATGCCCAGCCCGTGTCGCCGGGTCAGCGCCACCATCTCGGCGGACGGCCCGATGATCACAGCCAGTCGGGCCTGCACGAAGTCGAAGAACTTGTTGGGCAGCGCGAGCTCGCTGTTGACCGTGGTCGGCGGAAGCACGAACACGCCCACGTCGCTCTTGTTCAGTGTCGGCACGAGGTCGGCGCGCGGCACGGGCGGATGCAGCGTCACGCGCTCGCCAGCGTCGGCGGCCAACTGCACGAGCTCGGCGTGGAAGACCTCGTCGTTGGGCACGAGGTAGAGGTCGAGGTGCACCGGCGTCTGCGTGCGCGTCACGGCACGGATGAGCTGACGCAGTCCACGTCCGGTCTGCGCGTTGCCGCTGTGCACGAGCCGGATCGGGTCGCTCACGGGTGTCGGGGCGAGCGGGAGCGACGGCGCCGAGTTGGTGATCACCGTCGGCGCGAGCCCCCAGGAGCTGTAGCGCTCGGCGATCAGCGGCGACACCGTCGAAGACGAGGTCGCCTGCCGCGCCGCCGAACGCAGCAGCCAGTCCAGATAGCGCTGCTGACGCTGCGCCTCCACGCTTCCGTCATCGAAGACGACGCCGGGGAAGAACTCGTGGAGGTCGATGTGCAGAGGCGCGGGACCGACAGCCTTCATCGCCGCGTACGCGGCGTCCGCGTTGCTTGCGATGACCGCATCGAAGCGACGCCCCTTGAGCGCCCCACGGAGCTGACGCACGAACGGGATGCGATCGAAGGTCCAGCCGAAGAACTCACGCTCTCGAGCAATCGCGTCGATCTGCTGCATGATTCGCCCCGTGCGGTACGAACCGTTCGGATCAAGTTCGATGTGCGTGACCGCCGGATGGGGCGCTGGCCCGAAAGAGCAGGTGGTCACGTCGTACCGCCCGGCGGCCGCCTCGACCTGCTTGATGGCGCGAGGATCCTTCGAGATGTCTGTGAACGAGACGATGAGAAGACTCGCTGTCATGCGCGCACCCCTTGCCTCTCGATGATCTGATCGACCGCGCGCTTCCACACGCCGACCTGCGATTCGGAGGAGAGCGCTGGGGCGGCAGCATCCGCCGCTCGCTTGGCGCGATCGATGTCGGCGATCGTCAGCGTGTCGAGTGCCGCACGGATGCTGGCCTCAGAGAAGTCCGCCGTCACCACGCCCAGTTCGTACTCGGAGACGATGCGCGCCATCTCGAGCGAGGGGCCCACGATCACCGCAAGACGCGCCTGAATGAAGTCGAAGAACTTGTTCGGCAGCGCCAGAGAGTTGTTCTCGCTGGTGGGCGGGAGGACATGAATCCCGACGTCATAGCCGTTGAGCGTCTCCACGAGCTCGGACTGGGCGACCGGGTCGAGCACACGGATCCGCTCCCCCAGCTTCTCCGCGAGCTCTACGACGGCCGCCAGCTCCACCTCGTTGTGCTTCATGAGATAGAGATCGAGTGTGACATCGGTGGTCGTCTGCGCGACCGCCGTCATGATCTCTCCGAGCCCGCGGTCGCGGAAGGGATTCCCACTGTGCACGATCCGGATCGGAGACCCCGTCTCGCGCACCGGCAGATCGCGCAGGTGCGTCGCGTTGGTCACCACCCCGGGGGTGAGTCCGTACTCGCCGTAGCGGCGGGCGATCTCTGCTCCGACGGTCGTGGAGGATGCAGCCTTCGCACAGTGCTCTCGCACGAGCCACGTCCAGTACCGACGCTGCCGCTCGCCGAGGAGATTGTCCGGCTGCGGCAGACCGGGGAAGAACTCGTGCAGATCAGCGTGCACCCGTGCAGCGCCGACCAGGTCGTTGGCGATGCCGACGGCATCGGCATCGTTCGCGATCGCCGCGTCGAACGGCCGCCCGTGCAGCTTTTCGCGCACCTGCTGGACGATCGGAGTCTGCCGATAGGACCAGCCGAACCATTCCCGCGCGCGCGCCAGGTCATCGATCGCGTTGCCCATGCGTCCGCGTGGACGCGCCCAGTGCACGTCCAGCTCCACATGCTCGACATCCGGATGCGGACGGGGCCCCGGCGAACAGGTGGTGACCGCGTACTCCTCCGCGAAGAGACGTACCTGCTTCATCACGCGCGGGTCGATGCTGATGTCGAAGAACGACAGGATCAGAAGTCTCGGGCGTTGTCTGGGGTGTGGCATGCAGCGCTCTCCTTCGCGTCGCCCCATCTTCGCACGAGCGCCTGTCGGGGCTGAGAGCGCGTCAGTCGGCGAATCGACGTGCGGCATCCTCGAACACGCGGGCGGGCACCCCGCGCAGGACGCTGTACGGGGGCGCGACGGTGTGCTCTGTCACAACCGCGCCGGCCGCGATGACACTGTGATCGCCGATGTCGGCGCCCATCAGGACGACGGCGTTGGCGCCGATGTGCACGTTGCGTCCGATGCGCGTCGACGTGCGCTGGATGTCGCGCGCTCGGTCGCTCACGCAGCGCTCGACGGTGGAGTGCGTGTAGATCTGGGCGCCGGCGGAGATATCGCAGCCGTGTCCGATCACCAGCCCCCCGCTGCCGTCGATGACGGTGAAGGCGCCGATCCACACGTCATCGCCGATCTCGGGCGTCCCGACGATCCACGCGTGCGGATTGAAACGGTTTGCGGGGAGCCCGTGCCATTCGGGCGAGCGTGTTTCATCCTGCGCAGTCGTGTCGCTCATCCGGCCTCCCTGTATGAACTCCTATGCTACGTTGTGCCTCGCCCGACCGATCGTCAGCGGCCATTTCCCTGGGAGTCTTCGTCCATGTCTGTGCGTTCCAAATCCATTCTCATCACCGGCGGCGCCGGCTTCATCGGCAGCCACCTCGTGGATCGCCTGATCAAGGACGAGCCACGCAGGATCACCGTCGTGGATAACTTCTTCCTCGGCAACGACGACAACCTCGCCCAGGCGCGTGCAGCCCGACCCGACATCGAGGTTGTCCGCCTCGACGCCGCGGATCTCGCCGCCATGCAGGATGTCGTGATCGCGAACGAGGTCGACACCGTCTTCGACATGGCCGTGATCCCTCTGCCGACCTCGCTCACATTTCCGGCGTGGACGGTGCAGACCAACGTCGGCATCGCCACGACGTTCTGCGAGATCACCCGCCGCGGACTGATCGAGCGCCTCGTGCACGTCTCGAGCTCGGAGGCCTACGGCTCCGCCCGCTACATCCCCATGGACGAGGGCCACCCGCACGACGCGATCACGCCGTACGCCGCAAGCAAGTCGGCGGCTGACCACATCATCGAGTCTTACGTGCAGACGTTCGGCATCGATGCGACGGTCATCCGTCCCTTCAACAACATCGGCCCGCGTCAGAACCCCGGCTCCTACGCAGGCATCGTGCCGATCATCGTGCGCCGCGTGCTGGCCGGCGAACCCATCGAGATCTACGGCGACGGCGAGCAGACTCGCGACCTCATCTTCGTCAAGGACAGCGCGGACCTCATCGCGCAGGTCCACGACTCAGAGGCATGTCGCGGCAAGGTCCTGAACGTCGCGACCGGCGTCGAGACCTCCGTCAACGACCTCGTCGCGCGTGTCCTGCATCTCATGGACCGCCCCGACCACCCGGTGTTCCACAGCGAAGGCCGCCCGGGTGACGTGCGCCGCCACCTCGCCGACGTCTCGCAGCTCGAATCGCTGCTGGGACACAAGTCGCCGCGGCTCACCGACGCGGCGCTCAGCGAGACCATCGACTGGTACCTGTCGGTCCTCTCGTGAGACTCAACATCCCCCTCACCGGCGACCTTGAGGTCGAAGCCGTCCGGGAGGTCATCGAATCGGGGTACCTGACGCAGGGACCGAAGACCGCGGCGTTCGAAGCGGCGATCCGCGAGTACACCGAAGCTCGTCATGCAGCCGCCGTCAGCTCTGCGACGACCGGCCTGCACCTGGCTCTCGTCGCGCTGGGTGTGCAGCCCGGCGACGAGGTCATCATCCCGGGGTTCAGCTTTCCCGCGACGGCGAACGCCGTCATTCAGCAGGGCGCGATCCCCGTCTTCGTCGACATCGACATCGAGACCTTCAACCTCGATCCCTCCCTCCTGGAGCAGGCGATCACGGAGCGCACCCGGGTGATCATGCCGGTGCACGCCTTCGGGCTCTGCGCCGACATGGATGCGATCAACGACATCGCCGACCGTCATGGTCTGCCCGTGCTCGAAGACGCCGCCTGCGCGCTCGGGGGCACCTATCACGGACGTCACGCAGGAACCCTGGGCACGGCAGGTGTCTACTCGTTCCACCCCCGCAAGATCATCACGACCGCCGAGGGCGGAATGATCACGACCGACAACGACGAACTCGCCGCGCGTATCGGCGTGCTGCGCGCGCACGGGGCAGTCCGTGGCGAGCTGTTCATGGAGTTCGTCGACGCCGGCTTCAACTACCGCCTCAGCGACGTGCACTCCGCGATCGGGCTCGCGCAGATGCAGCGCATCACCGAGATCGTCGACGGTCGCCGCGCCGCCGCGCAGAAGCTCCGCGCCGCGCTGGAGGGCATCGACGGCGTGCGGCTGCCGATCGAGCCGAAGACGATCGCGCACACGTACCAGTCGTTCGTCATCCTCCTCGACGACGACATCGATCGCGACGAGGTGATCCGCCGCATGCGGACCCGCGACATCGAGACGACGCTCGGCACCTACGGCATGCACCTCCAGCCGTACTTCCGCGATCGCTTCGGCATCTCCGACGCACAGCTTCCGCAGACCACGCGGGCGCACCACCAGGCGCTGACGTTGCCGCTGTACCCCCAGCTCGAGGCTTCTGACATGGTCACGATCGCCGATGCGCTCCGCGCGAGCGTGGCAGAGAGTCGCCGCGGATGACCGCGGACGTCACGATCGTCGACTACGGCGTCGGCAACCTGGGATCGCTGCGCAATGCGCTCGCAAAGGTGGGGCGCTCGGCGGAGGTCACGAGCGACCCTGACGCGGTGCGCACCGCACGTCGCCTCATCCTGCCGGGCGTCGGCTCCTTCGATCACGCCGTCGAGCGCCTGTCCGCCAGCGGACTGGGCGCCGCAGTCACCGACGCCGCGCGCGTGCAGGGCACGCCCGTCGCCGGCGTCTGCCTGGGCATGCAGCTCATCATGGACGGCAGCGACGAGGGGCAGCTTCCCGGCCTCGGACTGATCCCCGGGCGCGCGGTTCGCTTCCCCGCCGAGGTCGGTGACTCACGTCTGCTCGTGCCCCACATGGGCTGGACCACCACAGTGGCCGCCAAGCCCTCGCGATTCGCGCCGTCACTCGCCGAAGGCGGACGCTTCTACTTCGTGCATTCCTATGCCGTCGCCCCCGCCCACGATGACGACGTCCTCACATGGAGCGACTACGGCATCCGCTTCGCCTCGTCCGTCGAACGCGACAACGTCATCGGCATCCAGTTCCACCCCGAGAAGAGCCATCGCTACGGCCTCACACTTCTCGGCGAGTTCGCGTCGGCGGAGGTCTGATGCACGTCTATCCCCGCGTCATCCCCGTGCTCCTGCTGGAGGGCGAGCGACTCGTCAAGACCCGTCGCTTCGAGGACGCCCGCTATGTCGGCGATCCGGTCAACGTCATCAGCATCTTCAACGATCTCGAGGTCGATGAGCTGATGATCCTGGACATCGGCGCGGCCCGCAGCCGGACCCCCGCTCCCCTCGCCCTGCTCAACCGCATCGTGACCGAGGCGTTCATCCCGCTGGCGTACGGCGGCGGCGTCGAGACCGTCGCGCAGGCGCAGGAGATCATCGCGGTCGGCGTGGAGAAGATCGTCGTCAACACCGCTGTGCTCACGGCACCCGACGCCGTCCGTGAGATGGTCAGAGCCCTCGGATCGCAGGCCATCGTGGCTTCTGTCGACGTGCGCCGCGACGGCGAAGGCTATGTCGTCTACACCGCGGGCGGAGCGGACGCCGCAGAACTCACGCTGGACGAATGGGTCGCACACGCCACCGCGCTCGGTGTGGGTGAGATCCTCGTGACGAACATCGATCAGGAGGGCACCCGCGACGGCATCGATCTCGATGCCGTGCGCATCGTTTCCGCGGCGGCCGAAGTTCCCGTGATCGCACACGGCGGTGCGGGAGCGCGTACCGACCTCGTGGCGCCCATCGAAAGCGCCGGCGCCTCCGCCGTCGCTGCGGGTTCCGCATTCGTGATGCAGTCCGGTCGGGAGAGCGTCCTGATCAACTACCCCACGCGCCCGCAGATCGACGACCTCTTCGGGCATCTGTTCGACGGACGCGGCGAGATCCGCACGGCTGTGACGGTCGAACGAGATGCCGACCTGCAGGCGGCAGAGGAGTTCCTGCGGTCAGGGCGTGTCTGCGCACGCTGTCTGATCACCGATGACGTCCCGGGCGCCGCCTTCGATCAGGATGGTGTCTGCTACTACTGCCATCTGCACGATTCGCTCGACAAGCAGTACCCGATCGGCCCCGAGAGCGAGGCTGCACTCGACCGTTTCGTGGCGGAGCTCAAGGAGGCGGGACGCGGCCGGAAGTACGACTGCATCATGGGCGTGAGCGGCGGCACCGACTCGTCGTACCTCGCCCATCTGCTCGTGTCGAAGGGCGTGCGGCCTCTCGCCGTGCACTTCGACAACACGTGGAACTCCCCCACGGCGACGTCCAACATCTTCGCCGTCCTCGACAAGCTCGGTGTCGACCTCGAGACCTACGTCGTCGACAACGCCGAGTACGACGACATCTATCACTCCTTCATGCTCGCGGGCGTGAAGGACATCGAGGCCCCGACCGACATCGGCTTCATGGGCGTGCTCTACCGCGCCGCCGAGAAGCACGGCATCCGACACATCGTCGAGGGACACTCGTTCCGCACCGAGGGCGTCTCTCCCATGGGCTGGCTCTACATGGACGGCGGGTACATCAAGGGCGTGCATGAGCGTTTCGGGCGCCTGCCGATGAAGACCTACCCGAACCTCGATTTCAAGAACTTCGTCAAGTGGTCGGCGTTCAGCCGGATTCAGCGCACACGCCCGCTGTACTGGATCGACTACAACAAGGAGGCTGCGAAGCGCTTCCTCGCGGACGAGTTCGGATGGCAGTGGTACGGCGGCCACCACCTGGAGAATCGCTTCACGGCGTTCTATCACACCTACTTCCTGCCGACACGGTTCGGCATCAACTTCCGCCAGATCGAACTGTCCGCTCTCGTGCGATCGGGGCAGATGGATCGCACCGTCGCCGCCGCGCAGTTCATCGAGCCGCGACATGGCGATCCCGAACTCATCGCGATGGTGAAGAAGCGCCTGGGCTTCGACGACGCCGGGTTCGAGCACGTCATGACGATGCCGAAGAAGGAATACACCGACTACCCGACCTACAAGCGCCGATTCGAGCTCCTCCGCCCCTTCTTCTGGCTGATGTGGAAACTCGACCGCGTGCCGAAGAGCTTCTACGTGAAGTTCTGCACTCCTCGGAAGAAGTAGATGAGCGACGCGTCGACGGTGGTCTTCCAGCGGCAGAAGCTCATTCTGCGCCTCTGCTTCTGGCTGTTCCGCCCCTTCGCCTGGCTGACTCCGCGGCTCGACTGGGTGGTCGGGCCTGAGGACATCGCGCTCATGACGACCCACATCGCCGGAGCGCTCCCGCGCAGCTATACGGCGCTGCACACCAGGAACGTGTTCTATCAGGTGCCCTACGATGCGGTCATCGAATCCGATTCAACGGCCCTCGGCGGCCGCTGGGCGGTGTGGCGACGGCTCTACGGCGGAGCGTTCCTCCTTGCCTGGCTGGCAGCGCGCTCGCGCGGATTCATCTACGTCGGCGGACTCGGATTCCTGCAGAGCCACCATGACGAGCGCGAGTTCGAGTTCGCCTTCCTCCGCGCGCACGGAAAGCGCGTCGTCTGCTACTTCACCGGCAATGACATCCGCTCACCGCGCCTTTCGCTGGAGCGCGCGGCGATGACGGGCAAGCCCAACATCGGATCGATCCTGACGACAATCGACCCGGTCTTCGCAACGCCCGAGTACGACGCAGCCCGCAGACGTCGCGCCGAAGTCGCTGAGCGTCATGCCGAGGCGATCTTCACCGCACGCGTCGACCAGATCGGCTACCTCGACGGGCCCACCCACCCTTTCCTGTACTTCTACCCCGATGAGCAGTTCGTCGATGAGACGACGAAGTTCGATGCTCCGGAGCGGATCGTCGTCGTGCATGCGCCGTCGAACCCGTTGCTGAAGGGGACGGACGCCGTCCGCGAAGCGATGGCGCGGATCACCGTCGAGCACCCGACGGTCGAGTACCGCGAGCTGATCGGCGTCCCTCACGAGCAGGTGCTCGCTGCTCTCGACAGCGCGCACATCGCCCTCAACGAGTTCTATGCCTCGGTTCCCGGAGTCTTCGGGGTCGAGGCCATGGCGCGCCAGTGCGTGCTCGTCACAAGCGCCGACGTCGCAGATGAGCCGGACCTCGGCGAGGACGCTCGAGGCGCGTGGGTCGTGGCCGGCGTCGATACCCTCTACACGGCGATCTCCGGGGTCCTCGCCGACCAGTCGGGCATGCGTGCCCAGGCGCAGCGCGGGGCGGAGTGGGCGCGACGACACGCCTCCGAGACAGCGAGCCGTCGCATCATCGCAGACGTCCTCGGGTGATTCAGTAGTTCTCCGCAGGACTGTGTTCGAACCACCAGATCGGATGCGTGAGCACATGCAGGAGGGGTTCGCGCCCCACCCAGACGCGGAAGTGCCCTTCCCGCCATGACCCGCTGCTGTCGCTGAGGTACTTCATCGACGGCGCCATGAACCGGTCTTGGTACGCGTGGTACTCGACATCCTCCCAGCGCGCGAGAAGCCGATCGGCAAAGGGGATTCCGCCCATGCGCGCCGGTTCATGGATGCTGAAACCGCTGATGCCCCGTCCCACAGCCGCCTCGAAGATCGCGCGCTGGCGATCGGTCCAGGAGTTCTCATCCCCGCCGAGCAGCCGACCGAATCCCCCTTCCAGGTGCAACTGCACCTCGTGCCCGAGATCCTCGATCTCGCGGATCATCATGAGCGAGGGAAGGCTGAGCAGGTTGTATCCGCGCGCATGCGCTCGAAGGAAGAAGGATGAGGTGCAGCCGGCGTCGGCATCGGCGCGCGCCACGCGCATCGCCTGCTCCAGAATCCGGACTTGCTGGGTTCGCTCACCGCGACCATTCGCATACTCCCGAGGTACGAGGACGACCCTCCCCCGGCCGTCTACTCCCCGCCAGGATATCGACACTCCGCAGATAGGCTGGGAGGATGCCGCTCTCGATCACGTGCACGGTTCGCACATGGTGAATCGCAACCGACTGCCGCGCTGGGTCAACGCGCTGATCGACGCGATCGCCGATGCCCCGATGAGCCCGATCGGCCGGCTCGCCGCGCGGCGGATGGGCACACCGGCTCCCGCGGGGACCATCCCGGCGATCACTTTCCCAGAGCGACCGATCCGCGTGCTCATCGCACCCGTCAACTACTCCGGACAGGCGCGGGCGTGGGCGCAGGCGCTCGAAGCCTCCTCCCCCGAGATCTCCGCACGCAACACCGCCATGGATGTGCCGGGCGGGTTCTCCTTCGATGCCGATCTGATCGTGCCCGTTGCGACGTTCCACAACGACGCCGACTGGCAGCGTCGGCAGTTCGATGCGGCCGCGCACGCCACCCATGTTCTGATCGAGGCGGCGGAGCCGCCGTTCGGCCGAATGCTCGGGCGATCGGTCGAGGCGCAGGTGGAAGCCCTGCGCGCGCGAGGGGTCGACATCGCCTATCTCGCGCATGGCACCGAGATCCGCATGCCCTCGCGCGATCTCCGGGACAATCCCTGGTCGCACTATGCCGATCCCGAGATCTACGCTCCCCGCGATGAGACGCTCGCCCGGCGCAACATCGCGCTGCTCCGTCGCAGCGGGCGTCCGCTCTTCGTCTCCACGCCCGACCTGCTGCTCGACCTCCCCGAAGCACACTGGTGCCCGGTCGTCGTCGATCTGTCGCGATGGGAACCCGCTGCGCCGCGGACGGAGCGCCCCGCCGGCGCTCCGCTTCGTGTCGCCCATGCTCCTTCCGTGTCGACCATCAAGGGCACCCATCTGATCCTGCCGACGCTCCGGGCACTGGAGGCGGAGGGGACGATCGAGCTTCAGCTCATCACCGGCGTCCCCTCGGCGCAGATGCCCGCCAAGTTCGCCGAAGCCGACGTCGTCATCGATCAGATGCGCATCGGCTCATACGGCGTCGCGGCTGCGGAGGCGATGGCCGCCGGATGTGTCGTCGTGGGTCACATCGCCCCTCGGGTTCGGGAGATCGTGGA
Organism: Microbacterium keratanolyticum; assembly: GCF_016907255.1. NCBI lineage: Bacteria > Bacillati > Actinomycetota > Actinomycetes > Micrococcales > Microbacteriaceae > Microbacterium > Microbacterium keratanolyticum. Next base: position 512,807 of record NZ_JAFBBQ010000001.1, read on the forward strand.
GGATGCCACGGGCTCGCCCCCACCGATCGTGGAGGCGACTGTCGATACGATCGAACAGGTGCTGCGCGAGCTCGCCGCCGGCGATCTCCGCACGCTCCGCACCCGAAGCCGGGAGTTCGTGACGCAGGTGCACGACGGCACACGCTCGGCTGCGACGCTTCGCACACACTGGATCGACGCCGGCGCTCGGCCGGACACAGAAGGAACCTCCGATGCATCCCCTCGCTGAACGCGCCTGGCACCTCGTCCCGAAGCGCCTGCAGGACGCCATCGCCAGTGGCGTCGACAGGGCGAAGGGCGTCGTGCCCCCCGCCCCTCCCCTTCCCGACATGACGGCCCCCATCCGGCTCCTGATCGGGCCGGTGAACTATGCAGGCCAGGGCTACCGCTGGGCACGCGCCGCCGAATCCAGCGGCCGCGTCTCCGCGCGCAACTATGTGCACCTCGGCAACAACCCGTTCGGCTACGACGCCGATCACCTGGTCACCTGGCGCCAGTCCGAGCACTCCCGGGCCTGGCAGAACGCCATGCTCGCCAGCATTCGCGAGAACTACACCCACGTTCTCATCGAGGCATGCTTCCCGATCCTCGGTGGGATGTTCCGCGGCGACGTGCGCCGACAGGTCGCGCTGATTCAGGAGGCCGGCGTCAAGGTGGCTGTGGTGGGTCACGGCACGGACGTCCGTCTGCCATCGACGCATCTGCGTCTCACCGCGCACTCGCACTTCGGAGAGGGCGCCGAAGACTGGGCCCCCGTCGACATGATCGAGGCCACCGTCGCCGAGAACCTGGCGCTGATCCGCGACCTCGACGTGCCCGTGTTCGTGTCGACGGCCGGACTCCTGGCCGATCTTCCCGGCGCGCATCTGCTGGGCGTCGTGATCGACCCTGACGTCTGGCGTGCCTCCGCCCCCGCGCTGGAGCGCACCCGTCCCAAGATCGTGCACGCCCCGACCCAGATGCACGTCAAGGGCACCTACTTCCTGCGGCCCATCCTGCGCAGGCTGCACGACGAGGGACTCATCGAATACGTCGAGCTCGAGGGCGTCCAGCACGCCGATATGCCCGGGGTCTTCGCGGACGCCGATGTCATCGTCGATCAGTTCCGGATCGGCGACTACGGCGTGGGTGCGTGCGAGGCGATGGCCTCTTCGCGCCTGGTCCTCACGTACCTCCACGAGGATGTGCGCGCCGAGGTCGAGCGTCAGGCGGGCATGCCGATCCCGATCCCTGCGGTGACGCTCGACACCGTGGAGGACGTGCTGCGAGACATCGTCGCGCGCCGCGAGCACTATCGAGCGATGGCGGACCAGGGACCGGAATTCGTCCACCGTCTGCACGACGGGCGCTTCTCGCGCGACGTGCTGTTGAGAGAGTTCCTGGAAGGCTGACGTGCGCGTAACGATCGTCTCGCGGATCTACCGCCCCGAGCCCTCCGCGGCATCGCTGTATCTCGGCGCCGTGGCTGATGAGCTTCTCGCGGAGGGGCACGAGGTCGACGTGCTGACCGCGGCTCCGCCCAAGGGCTCACCGCCGGTGACCTCGGGTGAGCGAGTGCGCACCTTCCCTGTGCTGCGCGATGCCAAGGGCTACGTGCGTGGCTATCTGCCGTACATGAGCTTCGACATTCCCCTGGCGTTCCGCCTGCTGTTCAGCCGACGTCCCGATGTCGTGTTCATGGAGCCGCCCCCCACCACGGGTGTCGTGGTTCGCGTGGTGTGTGCGCTCCGGCGCATCCCCTACGTCTACGACGCGGCCGACATCTGGTCGGATGCCTCGCAGCTCGAGCCCGTCTCGCCCCTGGTCATCCGCGTCCTGAGGGCCTTCGAGAAGTTCGGACTGCGCGGAGCCGCCCACATCGTCACGGTGTCGCAGGGCGTCGTCGACCGCCTGCGCGCACTCGGCGTCACCAACCCGGTGACCGTCACGGGATTCGGCGCAGATACCTCGGAGTTCCCCTTCGCAGAGCCGGCCGACGAGAAGCTCTTCGTCTATGCCGGCAGCTACTCGTCCTTCCACGGTGCCGACGTCCTCGTCGACGCCTTCGCGCAGTTCCTTCGCACCCACCCGGGATACACGTTGCGATTCATCGGCAACGGCGCCGAGCAGCCTCGTGTTCAGGAGCGCGCAGCCGCGCTCGGAATCACAGATCGGATCGAGTATCTCGAGCCGATTCCGCCGACCGCGCTCGGTCCGCATCTCGGGGCGGCCGTGGCCAGTCTCGCGACCATCAAGCCGCACACGATCTACGAATACGCCTATGCGTCGAAGGTCTTCTCCTCGCTCTCGGCGGGGTGCCCGGTGCTCTTCGCCGGCCCCGGTCCCACCAACGACCTGCTGCACAGCGCGAACGAGAGCGTCCGTGCGGGTGAGGTCAGCGTCTACGGTCCCGCCGAGATCGCCGACGCGATGCGACGTCTGGCAGACGCCCCCGCGACCCGTGACGAACGTCTCGCATTGAGCACGTTCACCGCGCGCACTCATTCCATGGCCGCTGTCGCGCGTCGCGTCGCCGCCATCCTCCACGACACGGCTCGGCGAGGCTGACATGGGACGCCTTGCAGCCCGGACGACCGAGTGGCTCATGCGACGGCGCGCATCGCTGCCCGCATGGATGAACGACGCCATGGCGTCGGTCGCACGCAACCCCGATGGCGTCCTCGGGCGCCTGGCGGGGCGCCTGCTGCGTACCGCGGATCCGACGCCGACCACGGTCCCGGATGCGCAGATCCGGCTGTACATCGCCCCGACGAACTACTCCGGACAGGGCTATGCCTGGGCGCGAGCCGTCGAACGCGCCGATCCCGAGATCAGCGCCCGCAACGTCGAGGTCGTGCTCCCGGGGAGCTTCGGATTCGCCGCCGACACTCACGTGGCGATCGCCACAGTCAACTCGTCGACGGAGTGGGCCGCAGCGGAGTGGGCGGCAGCCTCGCAGTTCACGCACGTCCTGGTCGAGGCCGAGCGCTCGATGTTCGGACGGCAGTTCGGGCGCGACCTGCGACGAGAGATCGCCGCTCTGGAGGCATCCGGGGTGTCCGTCGCCTACATCAGCCACGGTACGGACATCCGCGACCCCGCAGCGCATGCCCAGCGCACCCCCTGGTCGCCGTATCCAGAGGATCCCCGCACCGACGTGCTGCACGCCGACGCCGTCGAGAACCTCGCGCTGATGAGCACGCTGCGGCGACCGACGTTCGTGTCGACGCCGGACCTCATCGACGATGTGCCCTGGGCTGTGTGGTGCCCGGTCGTGATCGCCCCCGAGGCCTTCCGTGCCGAGACGACGCCGTTCTCCGGCGGCCCCGTGCGCATCGTCCACGTGTCGAGCTCGCCCGTTCAGAAGGGCTCGCATCTGATCGAGCCGGCACTCGCGCCTCTGATCGAATCCGGGGCCGTGGAGTATCGGCTTGTCACGGGCGCCCCTGCCGCCGAGATGCCGGCGATCTTCGCCTCAGCCGACATCGTCATCGATCAGTTCCGCATCGGCTCATACGGTGTGGCGGCGTGCGAAGCCATGGCCGCCGGACGGGTGGTCATCGGACACGTGCTGCCCTCTGTCCGCGACCGCGTCGAAGACACGTATGGCATCCCGCTGCCGATCGTCGAGGCCACCCCCGACACACTGCGCAGCGTCATCTCGTCGATCGTCGATGACCCCACCTCGGCCCGAGCTTCGGCGGCTGCCGGTCCCGAGTTCGTTTCCCGCGTGCACGATGGAACCGCCAGCGGTCGCGCACTCATCGAGGAGTGGATCCGCGCGTCAGCCTGAGACGGAGGCTTCCTGTTTGACGGCGACCCGCGCGTGATCGCGACGGTCCTTCCAACGGCGCATGCGCTTCTCTGCCGGCCTCTCGACAAAGCTGTGCAGCGCCCACGCAGCGACCAGGTCGACGGCCAGGAGACCGGCGAACCAGAGCAGGTTCCACCACGAGGGCTCCTGGTAGCCGAAGATGCGCAGCGCGAGATAGATGAACGTCGCGTGCACCAGGTAGAACGCGAACGACCATTCACCGAGTTTGACCTGCGTTGCGGACTCGAAGCGCGATGGTCGCTTGCCGCGCAGTGAAGCACTCGCGAGTGCGATGATCGCGAGGCCGCAGGCGATCGTGAACAGCTCGTTCGAGAAAGCAGGGATGTAGGTGAACAGCGAACCGGCGGGTGCGCGCGTGCAGAGCAGCACGACCGCGATCACTGCGCCCATCGAACCGATTCCGACGAAGGGATGGATACGCGGCCGCCAGCCCGAGCGCATCGCCCAGGCCAGTCCCATGCCCAGGATGAACTCGGGCACGCGCATCACCGGGAGCGGCACGAGTGCCAGCGCCGACTCCGGCCAGACGATGACACCTGCACGGTAGGCGAATGCGGCTGCCACAGCACCGACCGCCAGGATGAGCGCCCCGCGCTTGGCGAGCGGAATGAGGACCTTGGAGATCCACGGGTGCAGTGCGTAGAAGAGCGCTTCGCAGGTCAGCGTCCATGCCGCGGGGTTGCCCGAGTAGAGAATCGCGGGATTCGCCCACCAGGCCTGGATCAGCACGACCGACAGCAGGATGATGCCGAGATCGAAAGGCTTGAGGAAGCTGCCTTCAGGGACCGCCGCGAGCGTGTAGAACACGGGAATCGCCAGCACCAGCGCCACCATGTGAGCAGGCCAGATGCGCGCGAACCGCCGCCAGTAGAAGGTCGAGGTCGGCACGTTGGGTCTGGCTGACCAGGTCAGCACGAATCCTGAGAGCACGAAGAAGAAGGTGACGCCGAAGTAGCCGTAGTCGAAGACCTGCGTGATCGGGCCCGGCAGCGGCGCGAAGACGCGCATGTGGAACAGAAAAACGACGAATGCCGCCCACCAGCGGAGGCCGGTCAGGGCGTCGAGACGCGGTGTCGCGCGCGCGAGGGTGGCAGAGGTGTGCAGTGTGGATTCCCAACGTGGATGGCGGTGGCGCCTGCCATTCTACGCGTTCGCTATAGTTCGCTACTGTGCGCGCATTCGATGCTGATGTGATCATCCCCATCCACACCGACTCGCGCCCGCTGGAGCGCACCGTCTCCTCGGTCCTGGACCACACGATCGCGCCGTCGTCGATGCCGTGCGGAGCTCAGCTCCCGCCCCCGACGCCATCCATGCCCTGCTCTCACGCCGCTGGCAGCCCTCGGCACGAACGCTGTTGCCGAGGAACCCGATGAGGGCGCTGCACTCCCAGGGCCCCCTGCGCACTCTGCTCGGAACAGCGGTGTGAACCCTGGGACAACCATCCCCACTCCGGGAGCGCACGGCTCACTCCGATAGGATCAGCGGGCTATGTCTGAGCCTCAAGTCGACGTCACGATCGCCGTACACTCCGCCACCCGTCCGATCGCCCGCGCGGTCGCATCGATCGTGGATCACACGCGTGCCGAGGTGCGTGTCAACGTCGTGGCACACAACATCGACCCAGACATCATCCGCACGAACCTCGGCGCGTACGCAGAACATCCGCAGGTCCGTCTGCTGCCGTTCGCCGATGGGATCCCCTCCCCCGCGGGCCCCATGAATCACGGCCTTTCGAAATCCACGGCACCTTTCGTCTGCGTGCTGGGTTCCGATGACGAGTTCGCCCCCGGAGCCCTGGACTCCTGGCTCGCTCTGCAGCGCGAGACAGGTGCCACGACCGTCATCGCGAAGATCCGGATCGGCGAAAGAGGCCACGATCCCTACCCGCCGGTACGTGCCGGTCGCCGTCAGCGTGACCTCGACGCCGTCCGCGACCGCCTGGCCTACCGCAGCGCTCCGCTGGGCCTGGTCGACCGCTCGCGTTTCGGCGATCTCCGCTTCACGGAAGGCTTGCCCTCCGGAGAGGATCTCGCCTACTCCAGTGCCCTCTGGTTCACCGGCAGCGCGATCGCCTATGACCTCTTCGGTCCTCCCTACATCGTGAACGAGGGCGCAGAAGACCGTGTCACGTCGGCTGCGCGCAGCGTGGATGCCGACTTCGCCTTTCTCGATGCGATCGAGTCGACCGAGTGGTTCCCCTCTCTGCGCGCCCGCGCGCGGACCGCGCTCGCGGTCAAGATCCTCCGCGTTCACTTCTTCGATGCCGCCTTGGCCCGATTGAAGAGCCCCGAAGGCCTCGCCGCACATCGTGACGCTCTCGAACGTGTGATCCAGCGGCTCTCCGGCTGGTCACCCCAGGCCGTGTCGCTGCTCTCTCGCGCTGACCGCGATGTCATCGACGAGGTGCTCGCCGATGCCCCCGATCCGGAACGCGTGCTCCACCTCCTCGACACCCGGTGGAACTATCGCAGTCCGGCCGCGTTGCTGACACGCAACCCGTTCCTGGCGCTACATCCGCAGGCTCCGTTCCGCACCCTGTATGCGGGCCTGCGCGCCATGAACGCGGGCTGAGCGAGCGCCTCGAGGACGCCCGCTCCACGCCGGATCGGCGTCAGATGCTCTTCGCGCCGGAAAGGCCTGCGAGCAGCACCTGCTCGGCGAACTCCGGAAGCGATGCCGCGACCTCGGAGAAGGTTCCGGATGCCTTGATCACGCCTTCATCCACGTAGCAGATCCGGTCGTAGTCCTTGATCGTCGACAGGCGGTGCGCGACCGAGATCAACGTGACCTCGCCCTGCAGCTGGCGAATCGACTTGGTGACCTCATCTTCGGTCTTCGTGTCGAGCGAGCTCGTCGCCTCATCCAGCACGAGAACCAGTGGATCGGCGTACAGCGCTCGCGCGATGCCGAGACGCTGCTGCTGACCGCCGGACAGAGACACGCCACGCTCGCCGATGCGCTCGTGGATACCGCCCGCACGGGTGTCGACGAGGGAGCTCAGCTGCGCGCGCTTCAGCGCGTGCATGACGCGCTCCTCGTCGACCTCGTCGGTCCAGGTGAGCGCGACGTTCTGCGCGATGGTCCCGTCGAACAGCGCCACGCGCTGCGGAACATAACCCACGCGTCCGCGCCACTGGCGCAGAACGGATTTGAGCGGGTTCCCATCGATCGTGATGGCCCCCTCCGACGCCTGGCTCAAACCGAGCAGCAGGTCGATGAGCGTCGACTTGCCTGCCCCGGACGGGCCGACGATGCCGAGGGAGCTCCCCAGCGGGATCTCCAGCGACATGCCACGAATGACGTCTTCCTCGGCCTTGGGATAGCGGAAGCGCACGTCCGTGAGTCGCAGTTCGCGCGGGTTCTCCGCAAGCTCTGCGGTGTCGGCGGGCGCCTGCGACACTCTCATGTCCTCTTCCGCCGCGGTGAGGTCGCCGATCACGTCACGTGCCGAGGGAATCGTCGCCACGGCCTGGACGATACCGCCCTGGATGCCGTTGATGGCGGGAATGAGTCGGAAGCCCGTCGCCGCGAACAACGCCACGGAGGAGAGCGCGCCGGCGAGGCCACCCTGCACGAAGGCGACACCGCCGATGAGGATGACACCACCGATGAGAGCGGATTCGAAGACGAAACCGGGAACGACACCCAGGAAGGAGCCGTTCGCACGCGCGCGCACCGACTTGTGCCGGTTCGTCGTCACGAGCTCGGAGACCTCACTGAGCCGGTTGCGCAGGCTGAGCTCCTTGAGAGCCTCGATCATCTCTGTCATCAGGATCGCCACGCGGTAGCTGTAGGTGAGATTCACCTGCGCAGCCTCGAGGGCACGCTTGGTGACGATGAAGTGCACGATGACGGCGATGAGGGTGAGGTAGACGAGCGCGATGATCGATGTCATCGGGTCGGCGACGAAGAGCACCACGATGATGAGCACGAACGTGAAGATCGAGCTCGGCACGCGCATGAGAGGCAGAATGAAGCCCGCCATGGTGTTGGCGATACCGCCGTCGGCGATACGGGTGATCTCGGCGACCGAGCGCTTCGAGCGCTCTTCCCAGCTCGAGTTGATGTACGCCTTGAACATGCGGTCACCGATCTCGAGCTCGTACTTGGCGAAGCGCCGGGTAGCGAACCAGTGGACGACGATGGTGAGCGCCGACTTGAGGATGATGAGCACACAGGCGCCGAGGGCGACGAGGGCGATGTCCTCCTGCTTGACCGTGCCGATGATCGGCAGGGTGAGCGAGCCGCCGGACAGTGCCGGAGCGATCAGCAGGGCGAGCAGCGACATCGCGATCACATCGAGTGCGGTGATCAGCGTCGTCACGATCATGTAGCCGACGAAGTACCGCTGCGCGCCCTTAGGCAGCAACGGCAAAAGGCCACGAAGAATAGGCCAGATGCCCTTCATATGGGTTTGTCCTCTATCTAGAACGCGATCGAGCGGCCGGTGCCAGCCGACTCCAGCGCGCCCTCGACGACGGTGAGGGTGCGCAGGCCCTGCTCCATCGTCACGACGTCGCTGGGCTTGCCGAGAACGGCGTCGCGGAAGGCCTCGTGCTCGACACGCAGCGGCTCACGCTTCGCGAAGGAATAGCGCGTGATGTCACCCTCGGAGACACCGCGGAACGTGGAGATCGACTCCCACTCCAGCGGAATGGTGCCATTGGCGTAGAAAGTCAGGTCTCCGGTGGAGGTGTCTGCGATGAAGGTGCCGCGGTCGCCCGTCACGACGGTGAGACGCTCCTTCATCGGAGAAAGCCAGTTCACGAGGTGGTTGACGATCACGCCGTTCGCAAGACGACCGGTCACGGTGATCATGTCTTCGTACTCGCGGCCGCTCTTGTGTGCGGTCTGTGCGAAGACGGTGGTGTACTCGCTCTGCGCGACCCAGCTCGTCAGGTCGATGTCATGAGACGCGAGGTCCTTCGCGACACCGACGTCGGCGATGCGTGCGGGGAATGTGCTCTGGCGGCGCGTGGCGATCTGATAGACCTCACCCAGCTCGCCCGCTTCGAGGCGGCGACGCATCTCCTGAAGGGCCGGGTTGAACCGCTCCACGTGCCCGACCGCGCCGACCAGCCCGGCAGACGCGAACGCATCCACCATCCGCTGCCCCGCCTCCAGGGTGTGCGCGATCGGCTTCTCCACCAGCGTGTGCACACCGGCCGCCGCCAGCTTCAGCGCCGCATCCTCATGGAACCGCGTCGGCACCGCGACAACAGCCATATCGATGCCCGCACCGATCAGCGACTCGATATCCGGAAGAACACCCAGATCCCCACCGACACCATGCGGGTCGCCACCGGGATCCGCGATCGCGACCAGCTCAACGCCCTCGACCTCACGGATCACGCGGGCATGATGACGACCCATCATGCCCACGCCCAGCAGACCGACCCGCAGTGACGTCATCAGGCGCCAGCCCCCGCGACCGCATTCACGGCAGCGACGATCCGCTCCAGGTCATCCTGGCTCAGGGACGGGTGAACGGGCAGCGAGACGACCTCGCTAGCCGCGCGCTCCGTCTCCGGCAGCTCGAGTCCCGGCGCGTAGGGCGCCAGCGAGGGCAGGCGGTGGTTCGGGATCGGGTAGTAGACGCCCGCGCCCACGTTGTGCTCCTGCTTGAGAGCCGCGACGAAGCCATCGCGGTCGTCCTGCACTCGCACCGTGTACTGGTGATACACGTGCACCGCACCGTCGAGCACCGGAGGCACGATGACCCCCTGCAGGTGTGCGTCGAGGAATGCCGCGTTCGCCTGGCGCTGCGCCGTCCACGCGTCGACCTTCGTCAGCTGCACCCGACCGATGGCCGCGTGGATGTCCGTCATGCGGGTGTTGAAGCCGATGACCTCATTCTCGTACTGACGCTCCATGCCCTGGTTGCGCAGCAGCTTGACGCGACGCGCCAGCTCTGCGGTCGCGGTGGTGACCATGCCGCCCTCGCCGCTGGTCATGTTCTTCGTCGGGTACAGGCTGAACATCGCGAACTCGCCGAAGGAGCCGACCGGACGACCGTCCAGCGACGCGCCGTGCGCCTGCGCGGCGTCTTCGTACAGTGCGACGCCGTGCTCGGCGGCGATCGCCTCGAGCTCACGCATGCGCGCCGGGTGCCCGTAGAGGTGCACAGGCATGATCGCCTTGGTCTTCGGCGTGATCGCCGCGGCAACGGCCGCCGGATCCAGCGTGAACGTCTCCGGCTCGATGTCGACGAACACCGGAGTGCCACCCGCGAGCGCGACGGAGTTGCCGGTCGCCGCGAAGGTGAACGACGGCACGATGACCTCGTCGCCCTCGCCGACGCCGGCGGCCAGAAGACCGAGGTGCAGACCGGAGGTGCCCGAGTTCACTGCCACCGAGGGACGACCCGGCACGAAGTGCGCCGAGAACTCCTCTTCGAAGGTGGCCACTTCCGGGCCCTGCGCGATCATGCCGCTGCGCATCACACGGTCAACCGCCGCGCGCTCTTCGTCACCAATGATCGGCTTCGCCGGGGGAATGAACTCGCTCACATCGACTCCTTACTCAAAAGACCATCAGATTCCGAGTACCGATCTCCGGTATTCGGGCACACCCAAGAACCCGCCTCGTCGCCCGCGACCAGCGGAACGCCGGCCTCGCCGACCCACGCGAGGCGTCGCGCGGGAACACCGGCGACGAGCGCGTACGGCGGAACATCCTTCACCACGACGGCTCCGGCCGCGACCGTCGCCCAGGCGCCGATCGTCACGGGAGCGACGCAGGTCGCGCGCGCACCGATGGCGGCGCCGCGCTCGATCGTGACTCCCACGGGCTCCCAGTCGTGGGCGCTCTTCTGCGAGCCATCAGCGTTGATCGCTCGGGGATACGTGTCATTGGTCAGGACGACCGCCGGACCGATGAAGACACCGTCGCCGAGGATGGCCGGCTCGTAGACGAGGGCGTAGTTCTGTACCTTGCAGTTATCGCCCATCACGACGCCGGTGCCGATGTAGGCACCACGGCCGACGATGCAGTTCTCGCCCAGCCGGGCCTGCTCACGCACCTGCGCCAGATGCCAGATGGAACTGCCCGACCCGATGACAGCATCAGGGGACACGTCGGCGGAATCAACGATTCGCACGCCAGACGATGAGGTCATGCGGGTCTCTCCTCGCACTGAGAAATGGGATTCGAGGATTCATCTTATCTGTTCGCTCCTGAATCCCTGCGAAGATAGGGGGGTGATTACCCCTGCTACCCCCGATACTCGCACGTGGGTCGTCGTCCCCCTGTACAACGAGGCATCCGTCATCACCGACGTGATCCACGGGTTGCTCCCGTCATTCCCCAACGTCGTGTGCATCGATGACGGCTCTACTGATGGCTCCGCTGCGGCAGCACGCGCCGCGGGAGCACATCTGGTCGAGCACCCCATCAACCTCGGTCAGGGCGCCGCACTGCAGACGGGGATCGAATACGCGCTCTCTGATCCTGCCTGTGAATTCATCGTGACTTTCGACGCCGACGGTCAGCACCGTGTCGTCGATGCCACCGGAATGGTCGCCACCGCCCGCGACGAGGATGTCGCGATCGTTTTCGGCTCGCGCTTTCTCGACGACCGTACGAAGCCGGGGTGGATCAAGCGAGTCATCCTCAAGACGGCCGTCTGGGTCACCAATCTCACGACCAGCGTCAAGCTCACCGATGCCCACAACGGTCTCCGCGTCATCCGTCGCGACGCCGCCGAGCGCATCCACCTCAAGCAGGACCGCATGGCGCACGCGACCGAGATCGTCCTTCAGCTCGGCGACACCGGCCTGCCCTGGACCGAGTACCCCGTCGAGCTGCTCTATACCGACTATTCCAAGGCGAAGGGGCAGTCTGTGCTCAACTCCGTGAACATCCTCGTCGACCTGATCGTCCGGTGACCGGCATGTGGATTCAGATCGTCCTGATCGTCGGCGTTGTCGCCATCGGCGCCGTGTTCATGCGCCGCACAGGCGCAGACAGCCACCTGGCGATTCGCCGCATGCTCTACGGCGTTTTCGTGCTCGTCGCGGTGCTGTCGATCCTCTTCCCGCAGTGGCTCACCTGGGTCGCGAACCTCGTGGGCGTCGGACGAGGCACCGATCTCCTGCTCTACGCGCTCGTGCTGATGTTCCTCGTGTTCGTCTACACGCAGTCGCGTCGCAACGCCGCCCAGCAGCGCAGCATCACGCTGCTGGCGCGCAAGCTCGCCCTGCTGCAGGCAGAGCAGGCGGGCACGCAGAGCGCGGATGCTGCCTCCGGCACCCCCTCGGATAAGGCCTAGCCCGCTCCGATCGAGGGACCGCCCGCGTCATTCGCAGGCGGTGATCTCCCAGAGACTCGCATCCCCGCGGCGTTCGACCAGTTCGAATCCCGGCTGTCGTTCGAAGTCGGTCATGCCTGGCATGACGTACTGCCCTGGCCCTGTGCTCCCGGGACCGAAGTCGAGTACATGGGTCGGGGAACCGTAGGCGGCCAGTGCCTCGCAGACGGCAGGGTCTGTGCCGGCGTCGCGCATGTTCAGCGCGAGCTCGTCCCACGCCTGCGACACAGGCGGGGACCACGTGCGCGGAATCACATCTCGTTGTCCGAGCACGTAGGCGAAGCCGATCCCCGTCGAGGGGTTGCCGATCAGCAGCGCATCCTCGGGCACGAGCTCCGGAAGCGCGCGCAGCAAGGTGTACTCGTCGGTGGACAGATAGGTGTCATCCGTCATTGCGTAGCGCGAGTAGCGGTCGGTCTCGGCAGCCACGCGGAGCAGGGAGACGGGAGCGATGGCGACCGTTGCCGCGCCCAGGAGCGCGACGAGTGCGAGAGCACCCCAGGAGAGCCGGTCCTCGGCCGTGGTGCCGCGCAGGCGCGCCGCAGCCGCACGCACCAGCACGGCCAGTCCGAGCGCGGCAAGAGGGATGACCACGAGCGGAACGATCGAGGCGAGCCGGAAGGAGTCTCCGTACCAGGGACCGGTCAGAACGCGCTTGAGAACACGGATGTCGGTCGCGACGCTGAACACGTAGAGGAACGAGACCACTCCCCAGGCCACCGCAAGCCACCGCCATGCCTGTTGCCGCGCCGCCGCGAAGAGCCCCACCACCATGAGGGCCGACAGCGCGAGGGCCGGGGGCACCTGGGAGTGGCTGTTCAGCAGGACGTCGAGTCCGGCACCGACGATGCTGCGGTAGGGCTTCCACAGCACAGGACCGGCCAGATAGGCCAGCACAGCCCAGACCCCCGCGAAGAGCGCCCAGCCTGCGCCAAGTACCCCCACGAGCAGACCGCGACGACGGTGTCCGCTGCGCCACACTGCGATCGCTTCACCACTGAGCCAGAGCAGGAGGAGGAGCCCCCAGACGAGAACCGACGAGGGCTGCGCGAGCAGGATACCCACGACGATCACAAGCGCCGTGATCGTCGCCGTCCACGCCCCGGCACGCGGCGAAGGCGTGTCATCCTCGACACGGAAGTACGGCAGGATTCCCTGGCGTACGGCACGGATCGCGAGCGCGAGAGCCGCAGGCACGAGTGCCAGCGACAGCGCGTAAGGATAGAGCACTCCCCACTCGATCATCAGCTGCGGGAACACGAGCAACCCGGCCGAGAGCGCAGCGGCAAGTGCCGTCACCAGCGCGTCGCCTCGGGACAGCTCGCGGGCGAGAAGCGCGATGCCCAACGGCCAGATCAGCGCCACGATCACGAGCGCGACGAGATTCGCGGCTACGGGGATGAGCGACTCCGAGACCGCGACCAGCGAGGCCACGGCGTGCCACGCGGCCGGATAGAACGAGGAGGCACCGAGCATCGAGGTGAGATCGAGCGAGGACGCGGACCCGGTCTCGGCGATCCAGCGCAGTGCGTTGAGGTGGAAGACGGCGTCGTTGGTCTGTGAGATCGCCGTCGGAAGGCCGACATAGGTCATGAGTCTCGCGGCGTTGAGCGCGGCTCCCACGACGAGACCAACGACGAGCAGGAGCAGCGAACGCCCGGGGGACGCGGTCGCGTCCGGTGCGATGCCGTCGCGGGGGCGCATCCTTCCGATCAGCACCCGCAGACCCAGCACAACAGCGGCGACGATCGCGACGCCGAGGCCCGCGCTCACCCCGTTCCAGGCAACGCCGATGAGCGGATACGCGATCGCCAGGACCGCGAGCAGCGCGACAGAGATGCCGGGCGCCGCTGCCGCGAGCACGAGCCCACGCAACCGCAGGCTGAGACCGACGAGCGCACCGGGGACGAACAGGACGGCAACGGCCAGCAGGAAGAGGGGCGCCTGCGCGAGCCAATCGCCGATCATGCGTCGACCAGTGCGATGGCTCCTTCGACGGGGCCGTTGTAGACGACTTCGCCCTTGTCGATCACCACGCCGCGCGTGCAGAGCTGACGCACCATCTCCATGTCGTGACTCACCACGAGCAGAGTCTTCTTCGCGGCGATGAGCTCTTCAAACTTGAGTCGGCACTTCTCACGGAACGGCGCATCGCCCACAGAGAGGATCTCGTCGACGAGCATGACGTCGAGCTCGACGTGGATCGCGACAGAGAACGCCAGGCGCATGAACATGCCCGACGAGTAGTGCTTGACCTCCTGGTCGATGAACTCCTCGATCTCGCTGAACGCGACGATCTCGTCGTAACGCGCCTCGATCTCTTTGCGCTTCATACCGAGAATCGCGGCGTTGAGGAAGACGTTCTCACGGCCCGAAAGCTCAGGGTGGAAGCCGGCGCCGACCTCGATGAGACCAGCGACACGTCCGCGGGTGAGCACTTCGCCGGCGTCGGGTTCCATGACGCCGGAGATGAGCTTGAGCAGTGTCGACTTGCCCGAGCCGTTGCGGCCCAGGATCGCGACGGACTCCCCCTCGTTGATGACGAGGTCGACGCCTTTGAGCGCGTCGAAGGTCGAACTCGTCTTCCGCCCGCGCACGAGCGAGACCATGGTGTCTTTCAGCGACAGGGCGTGGTTGAGCGTGAACGTCTTGCGGACGTCGTCGATGATGATGCTGGGGCGAAGGCCGCCGACGGGCGGCTCGATTGCGGTGCTCATAGGTCCTGGGCAAACCTTCCCTCAAGGCGGCGGAACACCATCTGGCCGATCAGCAGCGTGCCGACCGCGATCAGGAACGTCCACAGGGTGTTCCAGGCGAGTTCAGGCGGCAGATCCATCATCGCAAGGCCGTCGTACCCCGGTGCAGAGACGAGCCCCTCGGTCGCGGGACGCCACATCGCATAGTGGAAGAGCTCGACCCCCTGCGTGATGGGATTCAGCATGTAGAGATCCACGAGCCAACCGGGCCAATGCAGCTTGTCGACGATGGCCATCTGCACGGCCGTCCAGGAGTACAGCACCGGCGAAGCCCACGTCGCGAGCAGCAGCAGCAGCTCGACGATGTTCTCCGCGTCGCGGAAACGGACGTTGATCGCGCCGAAGAAGATGCCGGTTCCCAGTGAGAACAGCATCACGATCACGATGCCGGCGAGGAGCGCGAGGATGCCGAGGATCGTCATGTGCTGGAACCAGCCGAGCAGGATGCACACGATGAACAGCAGCGCGAGCTGAGGCAGGAAGTGCACGAAGGAGACGATGACCGCCGACACCGCGAAGAGCTGTCGCGGCAGGAAGACCTTGCGGACGAGCGGTGCGTTGTTGACGATCGAGATCGTGGCGTTCTTGAATCCCTCGGAGAAGAGGTTGATCACGACGATCCCCGAGAACAGATACACGGCGTAGTTCGGGATGCCGCGGTCGAGGTTCATGAAGATCCCGAGGACGACCCAGAACACCAGGAACTGGGCGGCCGGGCGCACATACGACCAGGTCCATCCCAGAACGGAGTTGCGGTAGCGGGTCGTGACGCCCGTGCGCACCAGCAGGTGCAGCAGGTAGCGCCACCGAATGACGTCGCTCAGACCACGGCTGCGGCCGGGGGTCTCGAAATCAGAACGGGGCACGTTCTCGAAGTAGTTCGTGGTGCTGCTCACTGGCTCTCTCACACGGTCAATCTGCGCGTCCCGGGATGGACGCGCAGATCATTGCCGTCATTCTATGGGTGCGGGCTGACCGTGGCCGTTCAGGTGAGCGGCCACGGCGCCGCATCATCCGAGGTCTACGAAGCCCTGCCAGCCCCAGCCGATGCGGTTGCTGGCGCCCCAGCTGCCCGCGCCGTTGCCCCGATAGAGGTACAGGTCACCGCCGGGAGTGCGTGCCAGGACATCGACTGTGCCGTTGCCGTCGAAGTCGCCGGGACCGATCAGACTGCTGAACATCCCCCAGCCGTTGCCGATCTGTCGCGCGTTCCCCCAACTCCCTGAACCGGTCGTCGGGAAGAGCCACAGTGCACCCGCGGGGGTACGAGCGAGCAGGTCCGAACGACCGTCGCCGTCGAAGTCGCCGACATTGAAGGCAGCGTCGAAGCCGCTCCAGCCGTATCCGATGACGACAGCGCCGCTCTTCCATCCGCCCTTGCCGTTGCCGGGGTACATCGTAAGCTCTCCCGAGCTGGTACGCGCGAGGACGTCAGGGATGCGATCGCCGTCGAAGTCGATACCCGAAATCAGCAGACCGAGCGTGTGCCAGCCGTTGCCGATCTTGACCGGTGCTCCCAGCTTCTTGTCCGCGGTTCCGGGATAGAGGTAGAAATCTCCCGACGGCGTCACGCGGCCGAGGTCCCGGAACCCGTCTCCGTTGAAGTCACCCATGGGCAGGAGATTGTCCGCCGCGCTCCAACCGGAGCCCAGCGGGAGAGTCCCCCGCCAGCTCCCCGCGCCGTCGCCGCGGTAGAGGGTGACCGAGCCGTCTCCGGCGAGAGCCGTGACGTCCACAGCGCCGTCCAGGTCCATGTCACCGGTGCCCGGCTGCAGCGGGCGGACCACGCCAGCGGCAGGCCCCGCTCCGCCGTTCGACCGCATCGAGGTCCATCCGGTCCCCACTCGCACGGGTCCGGTGAGACCGATCCAGCTCTGTCCGTAGTAGTGCAGGAGGTTGCCCGCCGTATCCGTGGCGAGCAGATCCGCCCAGCCATCGCCGTCGAAGTCGCCGGCGCTGAAGATCGAGGTGAAGTTCCCCCAGCCGGTGCCGATGAGCTTTGAACCCACCCATCCGCCACGACTGTTGCCGTAGTACACCCACAGGCGCCCGGCGCTGTCGCGGGCGACCAGGTCGAGGTTGCCATCTCCGGACATGTCGATGTTGCCGATGAGCGTCGTCATGCCGCCCCAGCCCCAGCCCACGACAATCGGAGGCAGGAAGCCGCCGCGGTTGTCTCCGCGCCAGAGGTGCAGCGTGCCGGCCTTGTCGGTCGTGAGCACGTCCGGAACGCCGTCGCCGGACATGTCTCCCGCTGCTGTCGCCAGGACGACATTGGACCAGTCGACCGCAAGGGGCTTCGCGTTCGTCAGGCCACCCGGGGAGCCGTACATGACCATCACCGACGCACCATTGCGCATGAGCGCGTCCCGGGTGCCGTCGCCGTCGAGATCCCCGACCATCATGACCGTCGCCCCGCCGACGCCCGTCGCGAGCTTGGATCGCGCCGCAGACGCACCTGGGCCGACCGGATAGGCCCAGACGTCGCCGGCGCTGTCCACGGTCGTGATGTAGCTGGAGGTGTTCGGGGAGCGCAGCGATCCCGAACCCGAGGTGTCCTGCGTGGAGCCGAACCAGTCCGTGAAGTAGTTGTAGAAGTTGCGGTTGCCGTAGCTCGAGCAGCTGTCGCCTTCGCCGTAGCCGGCGCGGAGAGCAGCGGCGTTGGGCTGATACGGCGTGTAGTAGTAGAGCGCCGAGGTGGCGGCGTTCTCCATGTAGACCGGGCCCGTGCCGCATCCGCGGTTGGGGTGGTACTGCACCTGCCAGGTGTAACCCGGCGCGAAGTAGGTGAACCAGTAGCCCTCGGTGTAGATGTTCATCTGCCGGGCGGCACCGTAGATCTGGTAGAAGAATCCGGCGAACTGGGGATCACAGGGCGCGTCGTCGGGGCATCCCTGTCCCAGCGCCATGTCGTATCGCCACTGGCTGGGCCACGTGTGGGTGATGAGTCCCTGCTCCTTCTGGAGCATGACGAGCAGAACCTGCGGGTTGATGCCGCAGGACTGGGACGCCTTGTAGATGATCCGCGCGGCGGACTCGTTCGCCGCGCCCGCGTAGCCGTCGCAGTAGCTGTCCGCGGGACGGGTCGGCGTGCTCATCCGGAAGTCCTTGAGACAGGTGTACCCGGACGTGCAGCTGGCCACCTTGCTCCGAATGAAGGCGTCGATCTCCGCCTCGGTCATCGAGCGGTTGTTGAAGAAGACGTCATCGGAGATGATGTTTCCCGGAGTGAACCCCTCCAGCCCCATCGGGCGCACCGCGCTGTCGACCGCACTCGCGACGGCCGCCGTCTTCACGGCGTCGACAGGCGAGGCAGGAGCGGCGGATGCGCTCTGAGGTACGAGGAAAGCCGCGACAACGGCAGCGACGGCCAGCAGCGACGCGAATCGTCGTCGGGGCGCGAAGGCTCGTCGTGGACGTGGGGAGGGTCCAGTCATACCCAACAGTCTGTCTGATGATCAGCGCTCGACCGGGCGGGACACGCGCCTATGACGCGCAAGTTCGGAGGCATTCTGCTGCCTCGCATTCCCCTCAGTCGCGATGCACGGCGCCGTCACCGGAGGGTGGCGACGCATATCCGTGCGGATTCTTCGACTGCCAGCGCCACGCATCGGCGGCCATCTCATCGATCGAGCGCGTCGCACGCCAGTCGAGTTCGCGCTCTGCGAGGGCCGTGCTCGCCCACACGCGCGCGAGATCGCCGGGACGTCGGCCGGTCATGCGGCGTGGGATCTGCCGACCGGTCGCGCGTTCGAACGCCGCGATGAGCTGCAGGACCGAGGTCGGTGTGCCCGTGCCGAGGTTCCAGGCGCGGATGCCGGGACTCTGCGTGATCGCGCGCAGGGCGGCGACATGGCCTTCGGCCAGATCCATCACGTGAACGTAGTCGCGCTCGCCGGTGCCGTCGGCGGTGTCATAGTCGTCGCCGAAGATGCTGACCTCAGGAAGCTGACCGATCGCGACGCGGGTGATGAAAGGAGCGATGTTGTTCGGAATCCCGCTCGGGTCTTCGCCGATCAGTCCGCTGGGGTGGGCGCCGATGGGGTTGAAGTAGCGCAGCAGCGCCACGCTCATGCTCGGGTCTGCGCGCGCGACGTCGACGAGAATGCGCTCCTGCATGACCTTCGACTGCCCGTAGGGATTCGTCGCCTCCAGCAGTCCCCCGCTCTCGGTGTAGGGCGACGGCTGGTTGTCGCCGTACACCGTTGCCGACGACGAGAACACGAGGCGTCCGACGCCGTGCCGCTGCATGACGCGCAGCACGGAGAAGATCGCATCGATGTTGTGGGAGTAGTACTCAAGAGGATTCGCGACGCTCTCGCCGACGGCCTTCAGCCCCGCGAAGTGGATGACCGCGTCGGGCACCGCTTCCGCGAACACCCGGTCGAGCTCGTCTTCATCCCGGACGTCGAACCCGTAGAACGCCGGACGAACACCCGTGATCGTGTGGATCCGCTCCACGACATCGGGCGCGCTGTTGACCAGGCTGTCGACGATCACGACCTCGTTGCCCTGCTCGATGAGACTGACCGCGGTGTGCGAGCCGATGAATCCGGCACCGCCGGTAATGAGCACCCGCATCGGGGCTCCTCTCCTTCAGAAATCGTGTTCAGGCTACCCGGGCAGCCGCTGTGCGTTCGGAATTGTCTACAGCTCGGCGTGAAGCGCCCACACGCGTTCGGCCGCTCCCTGCCAGGAGAACGCCCGGCCGCGATCGGCGGCGAGCACACGAGCGCGTTGCGCGCCGTCGCCGACCGCATCGATCAGTGCGTCTGCGAGTTCATCGACGCCCACGAGGGCGGCGCCGTCAGCGAGCACATCCGCGTGCACGTCAGACGCGACGGCGACAACCGGCACCCCGAGTGCCAGCGCCTCGATCGCCCGCCACGGCCACGCGAAACCATCTCCCGCGACGAGGAGCGCCTCGGCGCCTCCGATCACGGATGCGCGGTCGCGCACTTCTCCTCGTCCTCGTGCGTGCACAGCACGTTCGGAGAGCCCCGCGGCTGCACCGCGCGCGACGACTTCCGGCTCGGCTCCCTCGGCGACGTCGAGGACGACCGCCTCCAGTCCCGCTGCAGCCGCGGCGGCGAAGCCGTCGCCGAGCTGATCGCCCCGTCCGACGATCACGACATAGCGGTCCGGGATGAGCAGGTCTTCGCGGCGCTGCGTCGCGTCTGCGGGGACAGCGAACCCCGTCGGTGCGGCCCCGGCGATCACACGGACGCGGTCCCCGAATGCGGCGTGCTCCCCCAGTCGAGCGGCGATGGCGTGCGAAGGCACGACGACGGCGTCCGCGTGTCTGACTGCGCGACGCAGCATCGCCCGCTGCCAGGCAGCGGTCGACGTGGGCAGTCCCGCGGTGTTCTCCCACGCACAGAGGTCCCAGATCGTGACGACGGTCTGGTCGTGGTTGTGCACGCGGTCGTGGCGCACCAGCGGTGCGAGGAGAGAGGGAGCGTGAATCATGCCGGCGCCGACGCCGGCAGGCACGCCGAACTGCCAGGCTGCGGCGAGCTCGCGGCGTCCGAGCCGCATCCGATGCACCTCGGAGACGCCCGGGATCATGGTGTCCTCCGCACCGTTCGGGACGATCGCGGCGACATCACAACCCGCGGGCGCCGTCTCGACGAGACCACGCGCCAACGATCGCGCCACCCAGGCGTCGTCTCCCGCTGTGGGAGATCCGGTCTGATCGAGAACGACGCGGAGCTGAACCATGATTCGAGAGTAGCCGCGGCCAGCCGTGAGACCGCTGAGGCGTCCCGGCGTCGCCGATGCTTCCTGTTGCAGGTGCCGGGCACCGTGCTTGAATGCTCCCATGAGCGATGGCCGGCTTCCGCGAAAGCGACCGCACTGGGTGGTCACGACGCTCCTCCTGCTCGGGCTGCTCCTTGCGGTGGCGGTGGGCTGGGTCGTCGTGCGGGGTATCGGCGCCACTAACGATCTGCGCCAGGTCGCCGCCGAAGGCGCGGCGCTGAAGACCGCGATCACGGATGCGGAGCTCACTCGGGCCGGCAACATCGCGACGAGGATCGCAGACCATGCCGATTCCGCGCGTGCGCTGACCTCGGACCCGGTGTGGCGCGGCTTCGAGATCCTCCCCTGGCTCGGAGCGAACTTCACGGCCGTCCGCGAGGTCGCGGAAGTGGCGGACGATGTGGCATCCGACGCCCTGAAACCCGTTGTGGACGTGGCAGCCGACATCGATCTGTCCAGCGTCGGCCTCATCGACGGCGCGATCGATCTCGCCCCCTTCGCCGACATCGAGCCTCCGCTCCGCGCGGCGACCGCCTCACTCTCGAATGCGGCAGCACGCGCGGATCGCATCGACGCGGATGCCACGATCGAGCCACTCGCCGAGGCGATCCACGAGCTCCGTGAGGCCGTGACCGAAGCATCCACCGTCGTCGGCGCGCTGCACGGCGCGAGCGCACTGCTGCCGACGATGCTCGGGGGCGACGCACCGCGGACGTATGTCGTCGCTATGCAGAACAATGCCGAGCTGCGTTCCTCCGGCGGCATCGTCGGGGCCCTGGCGCTCATCCGTGCAGACCAAGGCGCGATCACCCTCGTGCGCAACGCGTCGACGCTGGGCTTTCCTGTGCGCGAATCATCGCTCGACCTCTCTGCGCCGGTGCGCGCTCTCTTCGACGAACAACCGGGACGCTTCATCCAGAACACGACGAGTGTGCCCGACTTCACCGAGGCCGCCCCGCTGATCGCCGAGATGTGGCAGAGCTCGTTCGGCGAGACGGTCGACGGTGTCCTCGCCGTCGACACCGTCGTCGCTGCGCATCTGCTTGAGGCCACGGGGCCGGTGACGGCCGGAGCGCTGAGCCTTGACAGTGAGAACGTCGTCGATGTGCTCCTCTCGGAGGTCTACCTCACGATCCCGGATCAGGCCACACAGGACGCGGTCTTCGCGAACGCGAGCGCTGCTCTGTTCGGAGCGGCGCTGACCGCTCCTCCCCGTGAGCTCATCGGCGCCCTCGCAGAGTCCGCTGATGAGAACCGGATCCGCATCTGGAGTGCGCACCCCGAGGAGCAGGAGCTCCTCGGGGCATCCAGCCTGGGCGGCGCCCTGCCGCAGGACCCTCCGGATGCCGCCACGGTCGGGGTGCTGATCAATGACATCACCGGCGGAAAGATGGACTACTACGCCGACGCGGACTTCACCCTCGCCGTCGGAGAGTGCCGTGGCGAGCCGATCACCCGGGTCACGGTCACCTGGAGCAATGGCGCCCCCGCGGACGCCGCCGCCCTGCCCCCTCTCGTGACGGGCAATGGCTGGTACGGGGTGCCAGCGGGCGAGACGCGCACGCTCATCGCCGTCTACGGTCCGAGCGGATCAGAACTCGCCGCCGACAGCAGAGACGGCTCAGAGGAGCCGGTGCAGAGCACGACGCTGGATGGGCGCCCGGTCGTCCAGCACACCGTCCAGTTGGCTCCCGGAGCCGACAGTACGATCACGGTCGATTTCCGCGGCTCGGGAGCCGGCCACGCCCTCACCGAGCTGCGTCACACGCCACTCATCGAGACCTTCGAGATCACTCCAGAAAAACTCGTCTGCGAGTAGTGACGCAGCGCGCGCCCGTGGGGTATGCTCGTTCCACATCTGGGGATACTGGATTCCGACCACCGTGGGGGTGCAAGGGGTCCGACGACTGAGCAACGCTGGGGAGTGACGCTCAGGCGGTTCCGCGTGAATCTCACTGGGGGAGAAACATGCTCAAGCAAGTTGCAGTAACTGGGGTTGCCGTAGGGCTGCTGCTTCTCGCAGCGCCTGCCGCCTCGTACGCGGCCGATCCGTATGTGACGGATCCACGCACAACGGTCGATGACCCTGTCATCGAGCCGTGCGAAGTGTCGACATTCCGCTTCGGCGCAGGATTCTTCCTCGCCGGCGAAGATGTCGCCGTCTCTGTCTCTGGGCTCAACGGAGAGAGTGCCCCGATCTCGGGCACTGTCGCAGCCGACGATGGCAGCCTCGTCGTGTCGATCGGCGTCCCTCCGGGCGGAGACGGTGACTATGCCGTCACGTTCACCGGGGCGCAGCGTTCGCACCTCGGCAGCTTCACCGTCGTCAATGGCGGGAACGCGCCGGGGAGCTGCAGCGACGCCGTCGCCGCTCCGGCGGGAACCGAGCTCCCGCTGAGTAGTGGCACAGGGATAGAACTCGCACTCACGGGAGGCTCCGTGTCTCCGTGGTTGATCGGCGCCGGCGCACTCGCCGTCGTAGCCGGTGGCGCGCTAGTGGCGACTGGGGTAGTTCGCCGCTCTCGCGTCTGACGGGCGGCTCGCTCAGCGACCGCCCGACGGGCGGCGGTGGTTCCCCCTCCCCTCAGGGCCACCGCCGTTCCGGCATGAGCATGGGTCTGCGTTTTCCGGCGCATCGACCCATGCTCGTGTCCTTTGTCACGCTCGCTACACCGAACCTGCGGGCGGCGTCCGTCAGCCTTCGGGGGTCGGCGTCGGTGTCGGTGGGTGCAACGTCTGCTGCACGAGCTGCTGAATGTAGGCGTAGTCCGGATTGAACTCGTCGATGCCACCGTCGGGCGTGAGCTCGATCGTCGTGACCTCCTGCTCCTTCGCCTTCAACATGAGATCGAAGAACTCGGGAAGCTTCGCCTGCGGGAGATCGGTCTCGATGATGGCTGTCCCGGCCTCCGCCACTTCGGTGAAGCGTGTGAGCACGTTCTGGGGGGTGAACTGAGCGAGGATGGCCCGCTGCAGCTCGCGCTGACGGAGCATGCGGTCGAAGTCACTCGTCGTGTATCGCGAGCGGGCGTACCACTGCGCGGTGTCGCCGTCCATTCCCTGCGTTCCGGGCTCGATCCATCCGATCGCCCACTCGTTGACGTCATCGCCGTCCCAACCCTCGGGCGGGCCGCCGATGGGCAGACGCTCGTTCACTGTCACGGTCACGCCGCCAAGAGCGTCGATGAGCGCCGCGAAGCCGTACATGTCGATGAAGACGTAGTAGGGGATCTCGATGCCGAGGATGCCCTCGACGGCGTCTTTCGTCGCCTCGACGCCCGGCTCCGAGCCGAGCGCGACCGCATCCGGGTAGAGATTCTCGCCGTTGTACTCGTTGCGACACACCTCAACCTCGGTGCGCAGCTGGTTGATACCGCTCCCCCAGCCGCACTCCTCGTCATCGTGGCTCTCGTGCCCGTCCGGGTACAGATCCTGCATCGGTCCGGGTGCGAACGGGAACCCGGGCATGTCACGAGGGATGCCCGTGATCGTCATCGCGCCGGTCTCCGCGTTGACAGACACCACCGAGATGCTGTCGAAGCGCATCGAGTCGCGCCCTTCGCCGCTGTCGGCACCCAGCAGGAGGATGTTGTAGTAGCCATCGCTGGGCGGCAGACTCGGACCGCTCTGACTGAACACCGTGCTGATCGTGCCGCGGGCGGCGCCGACGATCGTCGCACCGTAGGCGGCACCGGAGCTCAGAAGTCCGACGACCAGAACGGCGACCAGCGGAATCGCGACGCGCGCCGCAGGGGCGACCTTCACGAGCCGGACGAGGCGGATCGTGTCCAGAGTGAGCACGATCCAGAGCAGGGCATATCCGATGAGGCCGATCTGAGCGATCGTCTGCACCAGCCAGGACACCCAGCCTCCGCCGACCGTCAGCCACAGCACGCCTTGACGCCAGAACAGCGCCGCCGCCGCGGTGACGAGCACGACGGCCCAGAGCGTGAGCGTCGCGCCGAGGCCGAACCGGCCGAGCCGCCGGTTGCCCGCGAGCACCTGCGCGGAGCCCGGGAGAAGGATGTTGAGGGCGACCAACCACCATCCGCGCTTCGTCATCGTCGCCGGTGACGTCGTGTCGGGGTTGCGCAACGGTGCGGTCTCGACGAGACGCCTGCGGCCCGTGCGCGCAGACGTGGCCGGCTCACGAAGCAGCGTCATAGAGAGTCCTTCAGGCGCTGATTCTTCGCCTCGACCTGTCCCTCCAGTTCGCGCGCGTACGTCTCAACGCGATCCGCCAGTGCAGCGTCGGACGTGCCGAGGATGCGCGCGGCGAGGAGGCCTGCGTTCTTTGCGCCACCGATCGAGACGGTGGCGACAGGGATGCCGGCGGGCATCTGAACGATCGACAGGAGCGAGTCCATGCCGTCGAGGTAGGCGAGCGGGACCGGAACACCGATCACGGGCAGTGCCGTCGTCGAGGCGATCATTCCCGGCAGGTGAGCGGCTCCGCCTGCACCCGCGATGATCACGCGGATGCCTCGGGCCCGCGCCTCGCGGCCGTACCGCACCAGCTTGTCGACGGTGCGGTGCGCGGAGACCACTTCGACCTCGTGCGGAATTCCGAAGTCGCTCAGCGCCTGCGAGGCATCCGCCATCACACGCCAATCGGAATCGGAACCCATGATGACGCCGACGAGTGGCGCGGAGGAGGAATGCAGTGGCCCAGTCACCCGATAAGGCTATTGGTCAGGGCTGAGAGTTCGCCTCTGCGCACGCGGTGTGGCGAGGCGAATCCCACGCTCACTCGAAGCAGGCGGCTGCGGAACGCGCCTCGTAGACGGCGTCATCGAGGTCATCGCCGGTCACGTTGATGTGGCCGACCTTGCGCCCGGGCCGGGGGTCCTTGCCGTAGGTGTGCACCTTGGCGGACGGATGCTTCTGCATGACCGTGTCGAGACGCTCCCCCATCGTGGCGTTCTGCGGTCCGCCGAGGATGTTGACCATCACTGCCCATGGTGCGCGCAGCGAGGTGTCGCCGAGCGGGAGGTCGGCGACCGCGCGCAGGTGCTGTTCGAACTGTCCGGTGATCGCACCGTCCTGGCTCCAGTGCCCGCTGTTGTGCGGGCGCATGGCGAGCTCGTTCACGAGGATGCGCTCGTCGTCCGTCTCGAAGAGCTCGACCGCGAGCATGCCCGTGACGCCCAGCCCCTCGGCGATCTCCCGGCCGATGCGTGCGGCGACCTCGATGAGCTTCTCGCTTGCGCCGGGCGCCGGCGAGAGAACCTCAGCACAGACACCGCCGCGCTGCACGGTCTCGACGACCGGGTAGACGACGCTCTCACCGGAGGGGCGGCGGGCCACCTGCTGAGCGAGCTCGCGCACGAAGGGAACAAGCTCTTCGACGAGGAGGGCATCTCCGGACTCCAGGCGATCGAACCACTCCGCGGCATCCTGTGCGTTGTCGACGACACGCACACCCTTGCCGTCATATCCACCACGCGGGGTCTTCACGACGCCGCGCCCGCCGTGGGCGTCGAGAAAGCTCTGCAGCGCTTCGGGGCTCTCGACGCGCGCCCAGTCGGGCTGCGGAACCCCCAGGTCGGCGAGCCGGGCGCGCATCTCGAGCTTGTCCTGCGCGAATCGCAGCGCATCGGGTCCGGGATGCACGGCGATGCCGTCGGCGACGAGTGCGCGCAGCACCTCCTGCGGGACGTGCTCATGATCGAAGGTGACGACGTCGACCTCGGCGGCGAAGCGACGCACCGTCTCGACGTCGCGGTAATCGCCGACGGCGGTGGCGGCGAGCTGCGCCGACATCCCCTCGTCTTCGGCGAGGACACGGATGTCGAGCCCCAGCTCGACCGCAGGGGCAATCATCATGCGTGCAAGCTGCCCTGCACCAATCACGCCAATGCGCAACGCCATCAGGTCCTCCTCGGTAACGGTCTTCTCTATTGTTCCGCACCCGTGAGCGCGCTCGTACCGGATATCCGCGTGCGGTCAGAAGCCGGGCGTGGTCGTCGCGGACTGCGCGTTGCGGTGCGCGAGGATCTGGCCGACCTCGATCTGGTCGGCGAGAGTCTCGTGCACGAGCGACACGGTCGAGATGTCGACCAGGCGCAGCGGCGCATCCACGCCGTTGGTCAAGGTGACCGTGCCTGCACCCCACATCCGCTGGAACAACCCGCGGCGCACCGTGATCGTGTACCCCCGCGCGTGGGACATCTCCTGGCTGCGGCGAGCGCCGATGCCGTTGTGCGCGATGATCCGACGTGTCGTCACGGAATAGCTGTGCGAGAGCCAGATCAGAAAGGGCACGACGACGGCGATCAGGACGATGAGGCCGGCGGCCGCCAGCAGCATGCCGTTGGTGAACGGTGCAGGCAGATTGTCATAGAAGTAGGCCGTGGCGCCGCTGACGACGATGAGCACGAGCGCCGACCAGAACAGGTGGCGGGCGTTGCGGTGGAATCGGGCGATGAGCCGCTCTTCCGTGGGCGCGCCGGGTGGCGGCATGAGGGGCCGCCCTCCGAGTCCCACGGGCTGTGTCATGACTTCATTCTGTCGTGTCGGGATGACACGCAACGGCGCTCACCCTCGGTGTGTCGGGGATGCATCAGGAGGCGGGGCGCAGATGCACGATGTCCCCGGCGGCGACGGATGCCTCGCCGTCCTCCGTCTGCAGCACCAGCTGCCCATCCGCAGCGAGTCGCACGGCCTCTCCGCGAAGCTCTCCCCCGCCAGGCAGGTGCGCGGTGACCGGCTGTCCGATGGTGAGGCAGCGAGCGCTGACAGCACGACGCAGCCCGCTCGCGATCGCAGTTCCGTGCTCCGCAAGATCCGTGAGGTGTGCATCCAGGCGAGCGAGGTACCCCGCCAACAGGAGATCGACGTCGCAGGTCACCCCGCGCAGACGGAAGGAGGTGGCTGTCGGCACCGGCAGCTGCTCTGCGGTCATCTCCGTGTTCACCCCCGCGCCGATCACGATGACGCCAGTGCCCGCCGCCTCCGCGAGAATGCCACAGATCTTCTGTCCGTCGACGAGCACGTCATTGGGCCATTTGACCCCGACCCGCGCATCGGGGAGCTGCGCGGCGACCGCCTCGGCCATCGCCGCGCCGGCGGCCAGCGGAATCCATCCGCGCTGATCCGGCGCGATCTCCAGATCGCGCAGCAGCACCGACACGGCCACCGCACTACCGGCCGGCGCCGTCCACTCTCGATCCAGGCGTCCGCGACCGGCACGCTGGTCATCCGTCACACGAACGGAGAAGTGCGGGAACGCCGCAGCATCCGACGCGTCTGCCAGCAGGTCCGCGTTCGTCGATCCCGTCGCCTCGGCGATGTCGAGACGGGCGGCTGCGGCCGAGGTGTGCGGAAGGTTCATGGAGCCACACTATTGCGCGGTGGGGTGCGCACGCAGGGCAGAACCGCGAGAATCGACAGAGGATCAGCAAGGTCGTTGTGCGAAGCATCCAACGGCTGCGTGCGAGGCGACGCTAGTGTGGAATCCGTGACGGATCAGCCCGACCTCTTTACCACTGCCGGCAAGATCGCCGACCTCCGCGCTCGCTACAGCGAAGCCGTCGTCGACGCAGAAGCGAAGGCGAAGGAGAAGCAACACGCCAAGGGCAAGATGACTGCCCGCGAGCGCATCGAGCTCCTCGTCGACAACGGCAGCTTCGTCGAGTTCGACGAGTACGTGCGCCACCGCACGACCGCCTTCGGCATGGACAAGTCCCGCCCCTATGGCGACTCCGTCGTCACCGGCGTCGCGACGATCCACGGCCGTCCCGTCGCGGTGTACTCGCAGGACTTCTCGACGTTCGGCGGCTCGCTCGGCGAGGTCGCCGGCGAGAAGATCATCAAGGTCATGGAGTACGCCCTCGCAGGCGGCATGCCGTGCATCGGCATCCTGGACTCGGGCGGCGCTCGCATCCAGGAGGGCGTCGTCGCGCTCGGCAAGTACGGCGAGATCTTCCGACTGAACACGCGTGCATCGGGTGTCATCCCGCAGATCTCGATCATCATGGGCCCGGCTGCCGGAGGAGCGGTGTACTCCCCCGCGCTGACCGACTTCGTCATCATGGTCGACAAGACCAGCCAGATGTTCGTGACCGGCCCCGACGTCATCAAGACCGTGACCGGCGAGGACGTCGGCATGGAGGAGCTCGGCGGCGCCTACACGCACAACACCCGCTCGGGCGTCGCGCACTACCTCGCCGAAGACGAGGATGACGCGCTCGACTACGCGCGCACGCTGCTCAGCTTCCTGCCTGACAACAACATGGCAGAGATCCCCAGCTACGACGCCGCCTTCGAGTTCGAGACGACGGATGCCGACCGCGGCCTCAACACGATCATCCCGGACTCCCCGAACCAGCCGTACGACATGCACGAGGTCATCGCACGCGTCGTCGACGACGGCGACTTCCTCGAGGTGCAGCCGCTGTTCGCTCCGAACATCGTGATCGGCTTCGGTCGCGTCGAAGGACGCTCGGTCGGCATCATCGCCAACCAGCCCTCGCAGATGGCCGGGACGCTCAACATCGAGGCGGGCGAGAAGGCCAGCCGCTTCGTGCGCTTCTGCGATGCGTTCTCGATTCCGATCGTCACGCTCGTGGACGTGCCCGGCTACCTGCCCGGCACCGACCAGGAGTGGACCGGCGTCATCCGTCGTGGCGCGAAGCTGCTGTACGCCTACGCCGAGGCCACGGTGCCTCTGGTCACCGTCATCCTGCGCAAGGCCTACGGCGGCGCGTACATCGTGATGGGCTCCAAGCAGCTCGGCGCCGATGTGAACCTTGCCTGGCCGACCGCCGAGATCGCCGTCATGGGTGGTCAGGGCGCCGTGAACATCCTCTACCGCGGAGAGATCAAGCGGGCGGAGGAAGCCGGCGAGGATGTCGCGGCCGTGCGCACACGACTCGCGAACGAGTACACGTACAACGTCGCCTCCCCGTTCCTCGCCGCCGAACGCGGTGAGCTGGACGGCATCATCGAGCCCGCGAACACCCGCGTCGCGATCGCGAAGGCGTTGCGTTCACTGCGTGGGAAGCGTGCCGAGCTTCCGCCCAAGAAGCACGGGAACATCCCGCTGTGAGTCACGACGCCCCTCAGGAGACTCCGGGCGACGGCGACCTCGTCGCCCTGCAGATCGTGCGCGGTGACGCCACAGAGGAAGAGCTCGCCGCCCTCATCGCCGTGCTGTCCGACGCGCACGCCGCCGAAACGGCAGCCGCCGTCGCGGAACCCGCTCGGGTCTCGGCGTGGGCGCGCACGCAGCGTCCGCTGCGCACGCCCCTGCGACGCGACATCCCCTGGGGGCGTTTCTCAGGCTGAGGCTCAGTGCAGCCGGGGCGCGACGAATCGCAGAGTCACGAGCTGGAACGGCCGCAGCGACAGCTGCAGCAGTGTGCCCTCGCTGCCGGTGATCGCGATGGCGGGCGCGGTCGTCTCGTGCAGGTCGGTCTCGCGCACCTCGCTGAAGTCGAAGGCCGTGGAGAGCGTGGCATCCGCTCGCCCTCCCCACGCTT
Source organism: Microbacterium keratanolyticum (assembly GCF_016907255.1). Taxonomy (NCBI): domain Bacteria; kingdom Bacillati; phylum Actinomycetota; class Actinomycetes; order Micrococcales; family Microbacteriaceae; genus Microbacterium; species Microbacterium keratanolyticum. Next base: position 542,930 of record NZ_JAFBBQ010000001.1, read on the forward strand.
CGTAGAGTCGCACGATCACATCCCCGCTGCGGTCCTCTGCGAGCTTCACGGCCTCGACCACGACGGCAGGATGGTCGAGCGTGAGCAGCCTCGGCACCGGGGCTGCACCCTCGATGCGGCGTGCCGGGACGTTCAGTCGGTACCCCTCGACGACCGCGTCGGCGATCTGTGCTCCTGGTCGCACACTCACGCGGAAGACGTGCTCGCCCTGATCGGCCGCAGGATCCGGATACGTGGGCGCCCGCAGCAGCGACAATCGCACCGACGTCGCCCGCCCGCCGCCCGCACGCGGCACCGCCGAGATGTCGTGTCCGTAGGTCGCATCGTTCGCCACCGCGACGCCGTAGCCCGGCTCCGCCACATGCACCCACCGGTGCGCCACGGTCTCGAAGCGAGCAGCATCCCACGATGTGTTCGCATGGGTCGCGCGATGCACGTGACCGAACTGGATCTCCGATGTCGCCGCATCCGCGTGCACATCGAAGTCGAAACCGAGTTTGAGCAGCTTCTGCCGCTCACGCCAGTCGACCTTGGTCTCGATCTGCAGAGCATGGTCGCCCGGCTCCAGGCGCAGGGTCTGCGTGATGCGCGTGGCCCCCCACTCGCGCACCACGCAGACGTCAGATGCCGCCACGACCTCGACCGAGATCGCGTCCCTCAGTTCGTCGACCGAGCGCCGATAGTGCTCGTCAATATCCCAGGCATCCCACTGCGTCGGGGTGTCGCGATGCACCGACAGGAGGTTTCCCCGCCCCCCGGGTGCGATCGCGTCCCGTCCGCCGTCGCGGGTGACGAGCGAGGTGATGAGTCCCGCCTCATCGAGCTCGACTACGAGGTGATCGTTCTCGAGTCGGAACCCGTTCGCCGTCCGCGACGCGGTGGCGGATCCTCCGGTGCTGACGAGCGCCGCGGAGATCCCCAACCCCGCGGCACCGTACTGCGTATAAGGACCCGCATTCGCGACAAGCTTTGTCGTCCCCGTACCGGCGACGACCCCCAGTGCCTGCGCGATGATCCGCTCCAACGAGTCCCTCACTTCGTCGTAGCGGCGTTCTGCCTCCTGATGCACCCACGCGATCGAGGTGCCCGGAAGGATGTCGTGGAACTGCTGCAGGAGAACGGTCTCCCACGCAGCGTCGAGTTCGTCGTAGGGGTACGCCGCCCCCTGCAGCGTCGCGTGCACGGCCCAGAGCTCCGCCTCACGCAGCAGATGCTCGCTTCGACGATTGCCGCGCTTCATCCGCGCCTGGGACGTGTACGTTCCTCGGTGGAACTCCAGGTACATCTCGCCCTGCCACTGCGGCGGATCCGCGTACTCGGTCTCCGCCTGGGTGAAGAAGCGCGCGGGGCTTGAGAGAGTCACGGCAGGCGACCCCTCCAGCGAACGCTGCCGCAGCGCCGCTGCGAGCATCTCCCGCGTGGGCCCGCCACCACCGTCGCCGTACCCGAACGGGACGAGCGACGAGTTGGACTGCGCCTTCTCACTGTGCTGCCGCTCGGCGCGTGCCAGCTCGGCGGCGGACATCTCGGCACTGTAGGTGTCGACGGGCGGGAAGTGCGTGAAGATCCGTGAGCCGTCGTGTCCCTCCCACAGGAACGTGTGGTGGGGCATTCGATTCGTCTCGTTCCACGACATCTTCTGCGTGAGCATCCACCGCGCACCGGCCGCGCGAGCGATCTGCGGAAGACCCGCCGAGTACCCGAAGGAGTCCGGCAGCCATACCTCACGGGGCTGGACCCCGAACTCCTCCACGAAGAAGCGCGTGCCCCGCACGAACTGCCGGGCGAGCGCCTCTCCGCCCGGCATGTTCGTGTCGCTCTCGACCCACATGCCGCCGACGGGTGCGATGTTGCCGCTCGCGACGGCGTCACGGACGCGTTCGAACAGTTCGGGCTGGGCGTTCTTGAGCCACAGGAACTGCTGGGCGGAAGACGCGGCGAAGGTCAGATCGGGGTAGTCGTCGAGCAGCGCGAGGACGTTCGCGAACGTTCTCGCGACCTTGCGCTGAGTCTCACGCACGGGCCAGAGCCACGCCGAATCAATATGCGCGTTCCCCACCGCATGAATGCGATGTGCGGACGCCGCGACCGGGCGCGTGAGCACCTCATGCAGCGCCGCGCGTCCGGCACCGACTGTGCCGACGATGTCGTCGGGATCCATGAGGTCGACCATGCGGTCGAGGGCGTGGAGGATCTCAGCATGCCTCGAGCTCGAGGGATCGAGCTCCGTCGTGAGATCGAGCAGCACCCGAGCGTCCTGCAGCAGCTCCCAGACCGCGTCTTCTCGCACGGCGACGTCGGCCTGCCGAAACGTGTACTGAGGTGCGTCTCCTGCGGTCGCGCGATCGCCAAGAACCGTGGGACGAAAGCGGAACCCCTCAGCGACATCAGGGTTCGCGGCGGCCTCAAGGTAATACTCCAGCGCCTCCCCCGGCGCGGCGTGCACCGGCACCGCACGATTGCGGGGCTCGACGGCCTTCACGATCGTGCCGTCCGGCCGGTAGACGGTCCCCTCCGCCTGGAACCCCGGCTGTGCCTCGGTGAAGCCGAGATCGATGACGAGCTCCGCGCGCTGTCCCTCCCTCAGATCTGGCGCGGTGCCCGTCATCCGTACCCACATGGTGCTCCACGGCGCGCCCCACGGCGTGCCCGTTGCAAACGGCGTGAACTCGTGCCTCGTCGCTTCCGCGAACGGCAGTGGCTCCCCCGCCAGTACCGTCGCCGTGAGCGTGAGCGCGCGAGCATCTGAGTAGACCGCTGCGTTCAGGCGCTCTTCGATGAAGCGCTGAACTCGCGCTGCAGTGAGAGTGGCTGAGCCGTGCATGTATCGTGCTCCGATGCGGGACAATTCTGAATACTACATCGCTTGTAGTTATTCAGACAAGAGTCATCCTGAACCTCGAAATCGCGCGCGACGGCAGCGTCAGGCTTCGGGGCTGCTCAGATACAGACTCGACGTGTGCGGCGAATGCACGGCGTCCAGAACGGCACATGCGGCGCCGATCGCCGCGACATCGTCGCCCGCCACCGTCCCCGCCACAGGAAGGCGACGGATCGCGCGCGTCGCGCTCTGCTCCTGCAGCCGCTGCGGCACGACACGCAGGTAGGTGTCGGCAAGACGGGACCAGTACGGCCCGCCGAAGACGACCCGGTCGATGTCGAGCATGTTGGTGAGCGCAGAGATGGCCACACTGAGCTGCTCAGCGTTGCGGTCCAGCAGCCGCTGCGCAGCGGAATCCCCCGCTGCTGCGCGACGACAGAGCTCGTCGAAGCGCGCATCCACGCTCTCCGGGTCGCTGCCCAGTCGGGTGTCCTCGAGAACACCCGCATGCTCCGCCCGTTCGACAAGCGCCTGCGGAGTGCACACGACTCCGAGGCATCCGCGAAGGCCACAGCCGCAGAGCGGACCATCCGGATCGACGATGATGTGCCCCACTTCACCCGCGTTGCCCGAAGAGCCCCGCACGATCTCGTGCCGACGCACAAGGCCCACGCCGATTCCGGTGCCGAGATACACGAACAGGAAGGACGGCACATCCTGATCGCTGCCGCGCCAGAGCTCAGCCACGGCCGCTGCGGTTGTGTCCTTCTCCAGCAGCAGCGGCAGGCCGGTCGCTGCGCTGATGGCCTCACGCAGCGGCACACGATGCCAGCCGGCGAGTTTCGGCGGATCGATCACGGTGCCACCCGTGACATCGAGCGGCCCGGGGGATGCGACGCCGACGCCGACGATGAGCGTCCGATCCACCCCGGAGCGGACGATGAGCTCCTCGATCGCGCGCACGATCGCGTCGATGATGCGACGCGGTGTTCCCGTCGGAGTGCGCTCGGTCGCCTGGGCGATGACCTCGCCGGCGAGGTCCAAGAGCACGAACGTCATGACGGCGGGATCCAGGTGCACGCCGATCGCGAGCTGCCGCGTGGGGTCGAGGCGCAGCATGGTTCGCGGCTTGCCCGGGCCGCGAATCGTGCGCCCCGCCTCGACGACGAGGCCCTGCTCCAGCAGACGGCGCGTGATGTTCGTGACCGCCTGCGCTGACAGGCCCGTGCCTTCGGCGAGCTCCACACGGCTCAGCCCCTGCGGTGCACGCCGAATGGCCTCCAGCACGACCGACTGATTGAAGTCGCCCATACGCGGCTGATTCGTGCCGCGCCGCAGCGCGGCATCATCCGTCATCATCACTCCATCATCCCAAAAGGCGAGTTCTGACGTGTCCCCCAAAATACCTACAGACACAAGGGTTCCGCCCGCGCACAATTGATCTTGCAACGCTTCGCGTTCGGCCGGTTCTCTGTCCAGGGTAGACAGACGAATCCCGGCCATAAGCGGACGATTTTCGGGTAATCGTTCCGCACTGGTGAGGGGCGAGCGGTTCCGCCGCCCCTCACCCATCTTCTACTCTCGTGCGGCCGCTGTCACGGATGGCACCGCTTCGCTGCTGCGAGTTCAGCTGTCGATCGGCACGTCACGGCGGATCTCATGCCAGAGCTCCACCGAATCCTCGTCCGCCAGCGCCGAGCGTCCTACGACCGTCACTGCGAGCTGCGCATCGCGCGGCGCGCGGATGATGATGCGCGCGGATGACGCCGCCTGCATCACCTGAGCGAGTTCGGTGCGCACACGCTCGCGCTGCACCTCGTCCAGGTCTTCCAGACCGCCCTCATCGAAGACCGTGACCGTGGCGCCGTGCCTGCGCAACCGCTCGATCGCCGCTCGCGCCTGCTCGTTGAGCAGGTTCGAACCGCGGATCTCATCCCGCAGACGCCCCTCCGCCACGCGCGCCTCGACCCGCTCCTCGGGAAGCAGATCACCCCGTGTCTCGATGACGCGGGCCAAGCTGGGTCCGGCGACGGCGAGCGCATACTGCACTCGGAGGCGGCGCTCACGCTGACGGACCTGCTGCGTCGCGTGCCAGGCGGACGAGGCCTGTTGGATGCCCGCGAGGCGCTCGGTGTCCTGCACCGCGCGCGCCCAGAAGGTGACGAGCAGGTGCGCGATCACCATCCAGACGATCGAGCCGACGAGTCCGAGCGACAGGGCGTCAGCGAAACCGAGCCACAGCCCCGCAGACAGAGTCAAGAGCCCCAGCGCCACCCATGCCGCGATGAGACGCTGGCGCACCGCGATGACGACGCAGAGAATGCCCACCCCGCCGATGTACCAGGTCGCGAAAGGCGCACGAAGGGCCTCGGCCGGCAGAGCCAGATTCACCATGTTCGGAATCAGCGCGGAGGCGGCCACGACCACCAGGGTCGCGGGAAGCGGAAGGCGACGGCTGCGTCGCACGTCGATGGCCACCGCGAACACCACCACGGCAAGGAAGAGCAGGATCGCCGCAATCAGCAGCACGGGCTCGGTCGGTGGGATCGTCCACCAGAGTGCACGCGAGGCGAAGTACACCGCGAAGCCCAGCGCGAGCAGCGTGACGACAGTGCGAACCGTGAGTCTCATCGTGCCGACCACCCCAGCGTCACCGTCGTGCCGTCCGCCCCGGACTCGATCGCTGCGGTGCCGCCCACAGCAGCCATACGCGCCAGGATCGATCCGCGGATGCCCAGGCGGTCGGCCGGCACCTCATCCGGATCGAAGCCGTCTCCGCGGTCACTCACCTTCACCGTCAGCCCGGTGTCCCCATGGCCTTCGACGATGACCTCGAGACCGCGCGCCTGCGCATGCTCCGCGGCGTTGCCGATCGCCTGACGCGCGGCGAGAGCGATCGCTCGCGCCACACGATCGGGCACGATCCCGGTTCCGAACTGCTCCACCACCGGCGCGACGCCCTGCTCCGCCAGGGCGCTGCAGAGGTCATCAACGATGCGTTCGATCTGGACGGGCGTGTCGTTGCCCTCGTGCAGAGTGGATGCTTCGGCGTTCGCCAGGCGCGTCAGCGCCTCCCTGGCCATGCCGACAGCGAGATCTCGCTCACGGTCGCTGTGTGCACGCTCGGCGGAGATCAGCGCCGCGAGCACACTGTCGTGCATGAGCGCCGCCACCGCGACGCGCTCTTCTTCGAGCGCCGCGGCGGAGGCCGCATCTGCATAGGAGGCGACCGCACGTCCGCGCGCATCGTCAACACCGGCGGCCACCGAGCGGAACATCCATCCGAGGGCGACGAGGACCCCACCCAGGATCAGCGTGAACGACACATCGAACGCGGTCGTGATCCAGAACTCCGGCTGAAAACCACCCTGGATCAGCCGAACCGCTCCGTACAGCAGAGGTCCGACGAACACCCACGCGACCTGGAGCGCGAGCGGGAAGGCGACCACGGTGGCCGTTCCGGCGACGTTCACGAGGTAGAAGATCCACGGCTGATCCGCCGGGTCGGCTCCTGCGCGGATCGCCACGAAAGGCCAGAGGAGCAGGACGATCAGGTACGTCGAAGCGAAGACTCCCGCAGCCACGCGCATGCCTCGACCGATCACGCAGGTGATGAGCATCAGAGCCCACGGCACGAAGACCAACATGATCACGAGGTACTGCGAGAACGTGGCGTTCTGCATCCCGCCGAGCGCCGCCAGCAGCGCCTGCACGCCGAGAGCGAGCGACCCCACCCCGACGACGATCGCGATGATGCGATCCATGCGCCGCCCGGCGAAGCGCTCGAGTTCACTGCCCACCTCTCCTGGCGAGGGAATCTGCCCCCAGGCCAGGCGAATGGACGCGTCCGCGGACACGCGGTCAGTTCCCCGCGGAGGGCGCAGCGTCAGCGGCATCCGCCACGACGTCGAGCGGCACGGTGTCGAGCGACACAGAGTCCTTGGGTGCGGTGAGGATGCCGTCTTCCATCGCTCGCCGGAGCAGGTCGACCTTGGTCGGCGCCGGACGCCCCACATCGACATACTTCACCCGAATGCGGGTGATGTTCTCTTTCGCCGTCGAGTAGGCCACGCCGAGACGCTCCGCGACGACCTTGAGAGGAAGACCCGTGGCGTACAGGCGCAGCACCTCACGCTCACGCCCCGACAGCTGCGCATCCGCGAACGCGCGGTCACCCTCGACGGCACTCGCCCACTCGACGTTGTTCAGAGCCTCGCCGCGAGCCACGGTCTTCACCGCGGCGAGGACGTCATCCAGCGGCGACGACTTGCTGATCACACCGGCAGCACCCGCGGCCAGCGCCTCGCGCACGGCCGCTGGGCGGTCCGCGACGCTGTGGATCACGACGCTCGAACCGTCGACGACAAGACGGGTCACGTTCTCCGTCACGGTCGTGCCGTCACCGAGCGTCAGGTCGAGCAGCACGACATCGGCGGGCGTCGGCACCGTGCGCCGACGCGCAGCCAGATACTCACCCACACCGGCGCCCGAGAAGACCACGGTGAAGCCTGCACTCTCCAGCGCCGCGGCGAGGCCGAGGCGCACGGATTCGTGATCGTCGATCAGGGCGATGCAGCTCATGGAGTCAGCCTAGTGGCGCGGACTCGTTTCGCCCGGAAGCGTCTCCACAACCCGCGAACTCAGCGCGAGAGCACCGCGACGGCTTCGACGTGGTGCGAATGCGGGAACAGGTCGTACGCCGTCACCTGACGGAGACGGTACCCCGCCTCGCCGAAGGTCGCGACATCACGCGCCAGCGCGACGGGGTCGCAGGCGACATAGACGATGCCGTCCGGCTGCAGCCGGGCGAGAGACCGCACGACCTCGGCGCCGGCGCCGGAGCGCGGCGGGTCGAGAACGACCGTGCCGCGGCGCAGGCGTGCGCGCTCCAGAGGGCTCGCATCCGCGAGCAGTCGTGCGAGGTAGCGGTCGACACGGGAGGTCTCGGCGCGGGCGCCGATCCACTCGGCGAGGTTCTCGCCGGCGTGCTCGGTCGCGCGCGCATCCGCCTCGACGCTCGTGACGCGCGTGCCAGATCCGCCGATGTCACCCAGTGCCGCGGCGAGAAGCCCCACGCCCCCATAGAGGTCGAGATTGGCGGCTTCCGGGTCGAAGTCGAGCGTCGCCACCGCATCGGTGACGGCCCGCGTGAGCGTGGCCGGTGCGAGCCGGTGCACCTGCCAGAACCCGCCGGCATCGAGCGAGAACTCGCGGTCACCTACGCGCTCGATGATCGTCGAGAACAGCTGCGGATCGACCGGACGCGGGGCGGGACGCTCGGAGCGTGCCGCTGCGCCGCGTCCGCGACGGCGACGGTCGCCGCGCGCGGCGTCTTTCGCGCGGCTCTGCCCGGCGGGACCACGGCGGCCTGCGGGCTCAGGACGCGAGAGGACGCGCACCATGCCGTCGGAGGCCTGGACGAGATCGACGCGTCCAGGCTCCAGGCCGTCCAGCGTGAGGGCGACGGACTCGATTCCCGACGCCGCGAGAGGGTGAGATCCGACCTCGATCACGGAGTGGCTGCGCGCAGCGTAGGGGCCGACCCGGCCCGCTTCGTCGACGTGCAGGCTCAGGCGGGTGCGCCACCCTGTCCCATCCGCGCTCTCTTCGCCCTCGCCGCCCGCGGCGACGATCGTCGGGTTCGTCTCGACCTTGCCCATGCGCTGCAGTGACTCCCGCAGCACGGTCTGCTTCAGCGTGCGCTGGTGGGCCAGGGCGATGTGACCGAACTCGGCTCCCCCCGGTCGCTGCTCGGGCGCGACCGCAACGTCTGCCTCAGGCCAGATGTGCGCGACACGGTGCGCGGAGGCATCCAGCACTTCCACCGTCTCTGCACGCCAGAACGACGCCTTCGAGTCGTCGCTGACGCGCGCGTGCACGCGCTCGCCAGGAATCGCGTCTGAGACGAAGACGACGCGTCCGTCGTGGCGGGCGACGCCGACGCCGCCATGGGCGATGCCGGTCACCTCAAGCTCGATCACGGGCGCGGATGCGGCAGAAGAAGTCATCCCTCCAGAATCCCACACTTCCCGCACCTGAACCTGTGCGCGCTCACGCAGTAGCGTGGGTGCATGCGCGTCTGCCTGGCCTCGACCTCCCCCGCCCGACTCGCCCTGCTCCGGCAGAGCGGCATCGAGCCGATCACGATGGCTCCCGAAGTGGATGAGGATGCCGTCGCGGATGCCGCGGAAGCCGAACGCGGCGCGCCCCTGTCCCCGGAGGAGGTCGTCCTCCTCCTCGGTCGCGCCAAGGCCGCCGACGTCGTCGGGCGACTGCGGACGGACCAGCCGGATTTCGACGGCATCGTGATCGGCGGCGACTCGATGTTCGCGCTCGGCGGCCGCGTCTACGGAAAGCCGCACACGGCAGCGGAGGCGACCCGGCGGTGGACCGAGATGCGCGGGCGCACCGGAGTGCTGCACTCCGGGCACAGCGTCTACCGAGTGCGCCCCGGAGAGCCGGCCGTCGAAGCGCACGCGATTGCGGAGGCATCCGTGTCGTTCTCGCCTGACGTCAGCGACGCGGAGATCGCCGCGTACGTCGCCAGCGGCGAACCGCTGTTCGTCGCCGGGGCCTTCACGATCGACAGTCTGGGCGGCGCTTTCATCGACCGAGTCGACGGCGATCCGTCCACGGTCGTCGGGATGTCGCTGTCGACGCTGCGGCGGCTCACGGGCGAACTCGGTGTGACCTGGACTGATCTGTGGAACCGCTCGCAGGGCTGACCACATCGCGCGTCTGCCAGCGCTCGTAGGGTTTAGAACACGACTTCGCTCATTTCTTGTGGGGAGTCGTCAAAACGATCGCCCCGCACGTCGCTAGGCTGACATTCATGCCTGAAATCGCCAAGGTGCTCATCGCCAACCGCGGCGAAATCGCCGTCCGCATCATCCGTGCCGCCCGCGACTCCGGACTCGCGTCCGTCGCCGTCTACGCCGACCAGGACCGCGACGCCATGCACGCGCGTCTGGCCGACGAGGCCTATGCCCTCGGCGGCGCGACGAGCGCCGACACCTACCTGCAGATCGACAAGATCCTCTCGGTCGCCCGCCGCTCCGGTGCGGACGCCGTGCACCCCGGTTACGGATTCCTCGCTGAGAACGCCGACTTCGCCCGCGCCGTGATCGGTGCTGGCATGATCTGGATCGGCCCCTCGCCAGAGGCGATCGAGGCGCTCGGCGACAAGGTCACCGCACGCCACGTCGCCGAGAAGGTGGGCGCGCCCCTCGCTCCCGGAACCCCCGGCCCCGTCTCGGGCGCCGACGAGGTCATCGCCTTCGCGCAGGAGGTCGGCCTGCCCATCGCCATCAAGGCGGCCTACGGCGGGGGCGGCCGCGGCCTCAAGGTCGCCCGCGAACTCGAGGAGGTCGCCGAGCTCTTCGAGTCCGCCACCCGCGAGGCGATCAGCGCCTTCGGCCGTGGCGAGTGCTTCGTCGAGAAGTACCTCGACAAGCCGCGCCACGTCGAGACCCAGTGCCTCGCGGACTCCGCGGGCAACGTCGTCGTCATCTCGACGCGCGACTGCTCGCTGCAGCGCCGTCACCAGAAGCTCGTCGAAGAGGCGCCCGCGCCGTTCCTGAGCGACGAGCAGAACCGCGTCCTCTACGAGGCCTCCAAGGCGATTCTGCGAGAGGTCGGCTACGTCGGTGCGGGCACCTGCGAGTTCCTCATCGGCGCCGACGGCACGATCTCCTTCCTCGAGGTCAACACCCGTCTGCAGGTCGAGCACCCCGTCTCGGAGGAGATCACGGGCATCGACCTCGTGCGCGAGCAGTTCCGCATCGCCGCAGGCGGCCTCATCGACTACGAGGACCCGACACCGCAGGGCCATTCCTTCGAGTTCCGCATTAACGGCGAAGACCCCGGCCGCGGATTCCTTCCCCAGCCGGGCCCGATCCACGTCTTCAAGACCTTCGGCGGCCCCGGCATCCGTCTGGACTCCGGCGTCACCGCCGGCGACGCCGTCTCCGGCGCCTTCGACTCGCTGCTGGCGAAGATCATCGTCACGGGCAAGGACCGCGACGAGGCACTGGAGCGCGCGCGCCGCGCCCTCGACGAGTTCGAGGTCGCCGGCCTTCCGACCGTGATCCCCTTCCACCGCAAGGTCGTCCGCGACCCCGCCTTCGTGGGCGACGGCGAGAAGTTCGACGTCTTCACGCGCTGGATCGAGACCGAGTTCGTCAACGACATCCCTGCGTGGGACGGCGAGCTGGAAGACCCTGCCGTCGCCTCCGGGCGTCACACGGTCGTCGTCGAGGTCAGCGGAAAGCGCCTTGAGGTCTCGCTCCCCGATCGCGTCGCCGTGGCCGCGGGGACCGCGGGTCGTCCCGCAGCCGTGCCGCCCTCGCGTCGCAGCCACGCCACCACCGCATCCGCCGGCGCCTCGGGTGACGCCGTCAAGTCGCCCATGCAGGCGACGGTCGTCAAGCTCGCCGTCGAAGAGGGCCAGCAGGTCGTCAAGGGCGACCTCGTCGTGGTACTCGAGGCCATGAAGATGGAGCAGCCGCTGCAGGCGCACAAGGACGGCGTCATCGGCAACGTGAACGCCACCGCCGGCGAGACCGTATCCGCCGGGCACCAGCTTCTGACGATCTCCTGATCGACGCAGAAAGGCGCTTCCGCGGATGCGGAAGCGCCTTTCTCGTGCCCGCTGGGCTCAGGAGATGTTGAACAGATGCATCGCCCGCGTCGCATCCGTGATGCTGCCCGACAGCGACGGGTAGGCCGCGAAGACACGGGAGACCTGATCGACCGTCAGACGTCGCTCGACGGCGACGGCGATCGGGTAGATGAGCTCGGATGCCTTGGGCGCGACGATCACACCGCCGATGACCGTCCCGGAGCCCTTGCGCGCGACGATCTTCACGAAGCCGTCCTTGATGCCCATCATCTTCGCTCGCGGGTTGGCCGAGAGGGGCAGCTTGTAGACGATGCCGTCGGCGACGCCCGCCTCGACATCCGCCTCGCCCCAGCCGACCGTCGCGATCTCGGGTGCGGTGAAGATGTTCGAGGTGATCTTGCGCTGCTCCAGCGGGATCACGATGTCGCCGAGCGCGTGGAACACGGCGGTGCGTCCCTGCATCGAGGCGACGGATGCGAGCGGGAAGAAGTTCGTGCAGTCGCCGACCGCGTAGATGTTCGGCACCGACGTGCGAGCGACCTTGTTGACGCGCACGTGGCCGGACTCGGTGAGCTCGACGCCCGCCTCCTCGAGGCCGATTCCGCGGGTGTTCGGGATCGATCCGACCGCCATGAGGCAGTGGCTGCCCTCGACGGTCCGTCCGTCGGAGAGCGTCACGACGACGCCCTCGCCCTGGCGCTCGACCTTGTCGGCGCGGGACTTCGCGAGCACCTGCATCCCGCCGCGCTTGAAGACCTTCTCGAGCACGTGCGCAGCGTCCTCGTCCTCGCCGGGGAGAACCTGGTCCCGACTGGAGATCAGCGTGACCTTCGCGCCGAGGTTCATGTATGCGGAGGCGAACTCGGCACCGGTGACACCCGATCCGACGACGATGAGGTGCTCGGGAAGCGCCTTCATGTCGTAGAGCTGGGTCCAGGTGAGGATGCGCTCGCCATCGGGCTTGGCGGAGTCGAGCTCACGCGGCGACGCACCCACCGACACGACGAGCGTGTCGGCCTCGATCCGATCGAAATCGGTTCCTCCAGGGCCGGTCGAGACGACGACCGCGTTGGGGCCCTCGACGCGACCGTGACCGGAGATGAGGCGCACTCCCGCTTCGATCAGCGTGGCGCGCATGTCATCCGACTGCTGACGGGCGAGGGCCAGCAGACGCTTGTTGACGGCGGCGAGGTTGATGGCGACCTGAGGCTTGAGCGGCTTGCCGTCGCCGCCCTTTGCATAGAACTGCACGCCGAGATCGGATGCCTCGGAGATCGCGACCGCCGCATCTGCCGTCGCGATCAGGCTCTTCGACGGAACGACATCGGTCAGCACCGCGGAGCCGCCGACCCCCACACGTTCGACGAGCGTGACCTCTGCACCGAGCTGGGCTGCGGCGAGCGCCGCCTCATATCCACCGGGACCGCCGCCGAGCACGGCAACACGCTGAGTACGCTCGAAAGGAGAAGACGCCATGGGTCCATTGTCCCACCCCGCACTCGGACACGCCGACCGCGCGCGGGCACGAGGCAGCGGAGACGCTCATGCGCGCGCGACCTGCCGGAAATGCGCTCGGGCGTCTTAGGGTGTATCTCATGACTGAATGGCACAACCCTCTCGATGACCCCGCCGCACTCCCCCAGGAGATCGCCGCGCAGGCAGCAGCGGACATCGCGCGCCTGACCGGCGTCGAGAGCCACGACATCGCCGTCACGCTCGGAAGCGGCTGGGGCAAGGCCGCCGATCTCCTCGGCGAGACGGTCGCGACGATCCCCGCGACGGAGGTCGCCGGATTCACCGCGGCCGCGGTCGTCGGACACTCGGGCACGCTGCGCTCGATCCTCACCCCCTCCGGGAAGCGCGTCCTCGTGATCGGCGCACGCACGCACTACTACGAGCAGCACGGTGTCCGCCGCGTCGTGCACAGTGTGCGCACGGCCGCCGCGACCGGCGCCCGCACGATGGTGCTGACCAACGGCGCCGGCGGCATCAAGGAGACGTGGAAGCCGGGCACTCCCGTACTCATCAGCGACCACATCAACCTCACGGCCGACTCGCCGCTCGAGGGTGCCAACTTCGTGGACCTCACCGACCTGTACTCGTCCCGACTGCGCGACATCGCGCGCAGCATCGATCCTTCTCTCGATGAGGGCGTGTACTGCCAGTTCCGCGGCCCGCACTACGAGACGCCCGCCGAGGTGCAGATGGCGAAGATCATCGGCGGACACATCGTGGGCATGTCCACGGCGCTCGAGGCCATCGCCGCGCGCGAGGCGGGCATGGAAGTGCTCGGGATGTCGCTCATCACGAATCTGGCCGCAGGCATCCAGACCACGCCCCTCAGCCACGAAGAGGTGATCGCCGCGGGCCGCGAGGCCGAGCCCGTCATCTCGTCGCTGCTCGCGCAGATCATCGAGGCGCTGTGAGCGCCGCCGGTCACGAACGCATCGCGCAGGCACGGGCCTGGATGCGCCAGGACCCCGACCCGGAGACGCGCGACGAACTCGCGGGCATCATCACGCGCGCGGCGAGTGGTGATGCGACAGCACTCGCTGACCTCGACGACCGCTTCGGTGCACGACTGGAGTTCGGCACCGCGGGTCTGCGTGGCGCGCTCGCGGCGGGCAGCAACCGTATGAACCGTGTGCTCGTCGCCCAGGCCGCCGCCGGTTTCGCAGCGTTCCTCGTGGAGCGCGCCGGTGCCGGGCGCCGCCCGACGGTCGTGATCGGCTACGACGGCCGCAAGAACTCCCGCACCTTCGCCACGGACTCGGCGGAGCTCTTCGCCGGCGCCGGGCTGCGCACGATCCTCCTGCCGCGACTGCTGCCCACACCGGTGCTCGCCTTCGCTGTGCGTCACCTCGGTGCGGATGCCGGAGTCATGGTCACTGCGAGTCACAACCCGCCGAACGACAACGGCTACAAGGTCTATCTCGGCGGAGCCGACGAGGGCGCGCAGATCGTCTCGCCCTCGGATGCCGAGATCGCGGCGCACATCGAACGCGTGGCCGCGCTCGGTGACATCACCGCGCTCCCGCGCTCCGCAGAGTTCGAGACGGCGGACGAGTCCGTCGTCGACGCGTACATCCGCGCGACGGCGGCTGTTGCGCCTGCCCCCGAGGCTGCGGCGGGCCTGCGCTGGGTCTACACCGCCATGCACGGTGTCGGCTGGGAGACGTTCTCGCGTGTCGTCGCGCACGCCGGCTACCCGGCACCGCGCACGGTGGACGCCCAGCTCCTGCCCGACCCGTCCTTCCGCACCGTCGCGTTCCCCAACCCGGAGGAGCCCGGAGCGATGGAGCTCTCCTTCGCCCGCGCGCGTGCCGTCGGCGCGCAGCTCATCATCGCCAATGACCCGGATGCGGATCGCCTGGCCGTCGCGATTCCCGACCAGATGGCCACCGGCGGCTGGCGTCGCCTGACCGGAAACGAGATCGGACTGCTGCTCGGCTGGCGCGCCGCCCGCGCCGCGCAGGGCACACCCGGAGCATCCCTCGCCTGCTCGCTCGTCTCCTCCCCCGGGCTCGGCGCGATCGCCGAGGCCTACGGGCTCGACTTCCATGAGACGCTCACCGGCTTCAAATGGATCTCCCGCGCCCCCGGCATCGTCTACGGCTACGAAGAGGCGCTCGGCTACCTCGTGAACCCGGAGACCGTGCGCGACAAGGACGGCATCTCGTCGGCCGTGGCGCTGCTCGGAATGGCGGCGGATGCCCGCTCCCGCGGAGTGACGATCGCCGATCTGCTCGACGAGCTGACTGCCGAGATCGGTGCGTTCGCGAGCGGTCAGGTCTCGATCCGGGTCGAGGATGTCTCCCTCATCGGTCGCATCATGGCGGCGCTGCGCCAGTCTCCTCCGGCCGCAGTCGGGGACACGCCGATCGATTCGGCGGAGGACCTGCTCCAGGCGGCTCCGGGAAGCCCGAGGGGTGATGTCCTGCGTTACCGACTTTCGGACGGCTCCCGCGTGATCGTTCGCCCCAGCGGCACCGAGCCCAAGCTCAAGGTCTACATCGATGCACGCGCGGTCACGACGGCGGATGCTCAGCGTCAGGTCGCCGCGCTCGAGACGGGCGTGCGCGCCCTGCTCGACGCGCTTTCCTGAGCACCGGTGACCCTCGCCCTCGTCGGCGTCGCGGCACTGATCGCGGCGCTGATCCAGCGCATCACCGGGCTCGCCTTCGTGCTCGTCCTGATCGGCCCGATCGTCCTCGCGTACGGGCCGATCGAGGGCGTCACGCTCGCCGTCTTCCTCGCCGTGATCGCCTCGATCATCGCCGTGCCCTCCGCATGGCGCGACGTCGACTGGCGGCGCACGCTGTGGTTGCTCGGCGCCGGCGTGCTCGCGGCTCCCTTCGGCGCGCTCGTGACCCGGTTGCTCCCGGAGCCTGCCCTGCTCTTCCTCATCGGAGCGATGGCGGTCCTGGCGCTGACTGCGAGCCGCCTCTCGTCCGTGTCACAGGTCTTGCGGGGCCGCAACGGCGCTGCCGTCTCCGGCGCGGTCGCGGGCTTCATGCACGCCGCGAGCGGGCTCTCCGGTCCCGCGCTCGCCGCCTTCGCGATCGGCGATCGCTGGGACCAGCGCCGATTCGCCGCGAGCGCGCAGGTGATCTTCCTCGGCTTCGGAATCGCCTCGGTCCTCCTCCGCGGAATGCCCGTGTCGCCTCCCCTCGATGTGGCGGTGCTGGCTGCTGCCACCGCGCTCGGGATCATCGGCGGCGCGTTCCTGGTGCGCGTCGTTCCCCCGCACATCGCCCGCCATGCCATGCTGTTCTTCGCCTGGGCGGGAGCGATCGTCGTCCTCGTACGGGCGAGCATCGCGCTCTTCGGTTAATTACCGCTAACATCAGAGACACTTCCCGCGGGAAGCATCCCGGCACCCGAACCGGGAGCACGACGACGTGCAGGAGACGTATGAGCACCTACGCCATCATCGGCGCCGGCCCCTCGGGCCTGGCAGCCGCCCGCGCGCTGCAGAAGGCCGGCGTCGCCTTCGACGGATTCGAGGCCTCGCACGACGTCGGCGGCCTCTGGGACATCACGAATCCGCGCAGCACGATGTATGAATCGGCGCACCTCATCTCCTCACGCACGACGACCGAGTTCGCTGAGTTCCCGATGCGCAGCCGCGTCGACTACCCCGGACACCGGGTCCTGCAGGGCTACTTCGGCGACTACGCCGACCACTTCCGACTGCGCGAGCGATTCCGCTTCGACACGCGCGTCACGCACCTCGAGCCCCGCGACGGGGGCTGGGATCTCACGGCAGAGGACGCCTCCGGCTCGAGCACGCAGTGGTACGACGGCGTCATCCTCGCCAACGGCACGCTCGCGGAGCCGAATGTGCCGACCTTCCGCGGCGCCTTCGACGGAGAGATCCTGCATACGAGCGCCTACAAGGACGCATCCCTGCTCACCGGAAAGCGTGTGCTGCTGATCGGCGCCGGCAACTCCGGATGCGACATCGCCGTGGACGCCGTGCACCATGCGGCATCGATCGACATGAGTGTGCGGCGCGGCTACTACTTCGTCCCCCGCTACCTGTTCGGTCGTCCGAGCGACACACTCAACCAGGGCAAGCCCCTGCCCGCGAAGATCAAGCAGTTCATCGACACGCGCATTCTGCGCGCCTTCACGGGCGACCCCGTGCGCTTCGGGTTCCCGAAGCCGGACTACAAGATCTACGAGTCACATCCGATCGTCAACACGCTGATCCTGAACCATCTCGGTCAGGGCGACCTGCGCATCCGTCCCGACATCGACCGGTTCGAGGGACACACGGTGCATTTCCGCGACGGATCCAGCGATGAGTACGACCTCGTCCTCCTCGCCACCGGCTACACGCTCGACTACCCCTTCGTCGCGAAAGAGCATCTCGCCTGGCGCGGAGCCTCGCCACGACTGTTCCTGAACATGTTCCCGGCGTCGTTCAACGGGCTGTTCGTCGTCGGGATGATCGAAGCATCCGGCATCGGCTGGCAGGGCAGATACGAGCAGGCCGAGCTCCTCGCCGCCTATCTCCGCGCAGTCGCCACCGCTCCGGATGCCGCCTCGCGGTTCCGCGCCCGCGTCGCGAATGAGGCCTGGCCGGATGTGACCGGCGGCTACAACTACCTGGGCCTTGACCGCATGTCGTACTACGTGAACAAAGACGCCTACCGTGGCGCGATGCGCGCCGAGAAGAAGAAGCTGGAGGACGCATGAACGTCGATGACGTGGTGCTGAACTTCACTCCCGGCACCCTGATGATCCTCAACGTCGTGCTCGGGCTGATCATGCTCGGCATCGCCCTGGACACGGCGCCGCGCGACTTCCGGGTCGTCGCGAAGCATCCGAAGCCCTTCGCGATCGCGATCGGCGCCCAGCTGGTCCTGCTGCCGGCGGTGACGTTCCTGCTCACCCTTGTGCTGCCGGTGACGCCGTCGATGGCCCTCGGGATGATCCTGGTGGCGTGCTGTCCTCCCGGCAACATCTCGCAGGTGCTGACGCATCGCTCGGGGGGCAACGTGGCCCTGTCGGTGTCGATGACCGCCGTCGGCAATCTGCTGTACATCGTGGCGATGCCTCTCAGCATCGCGTTCTGGGGATCGCTGCATCCGACGGCGCGCCTCCTGCTGCACGAGGTCGCCCTCAACCCCTGGACGATGCTGCTCGAGATCTTCCTGATCATCGGCCTGCCGTTCGCCGTCGGGCTGTTGCTGCGCGCGAAGTTCCCGCGCTTCGCCGCGCGCGTGCAGCCGTTCGTGAAGTGGTTCAGCCTCATCGCCCTGGTCGGATTCATCGTGGGCGCGCTCGTGGGCAACTGGGCGGTGTTCCTCAGCGTGATCGGCGTCGTGCTCGCGGTCGTCGCTCTGCACGACGCCGTCGCCCTCGCTCTGGGATATGGGACGGCCGTGCTCGGCGGACTCGGCACCCGCGAGCGCAAGGCGATCACCTTCGAGGTCGGCATCCGCAACGCAGGTCTCGGCCTCGGTCTCGTCTTCGCCTTCTTCGGCGGTCTGGGTGGCATGGCCGTCGTCGCCGGATGGTGGGGAATCTGGGACATCGTCGCCGGTCTCATCCTCGCGGGGCTCTGGGCCCGGCACACGAAGCGCCGCACCGGCAGCGTCACGGGCGACGCGACCCCGCACGCGCACAGGACCACAGGCACGACCGCGTCCGAGGCGCGCCCGTGACGCGGATCCTCATCACCGGCGGAGGCGGGTTCCTCGGTTCGCATGTGGCCCGGCAGCTGGCTGCGCGCGACGACGTGGACCTCGTGGTCTCGGGTGACGTCCGCATCGGCGCGGACGCGCGTCCCGGAGTCATCGACGTCGTCGCAGACGTCACAGACGCGACGGCGCTCGCTCCGCTCCTGCGCCGCTACGACATCGACACCGTCGTGCATCTCGCCGCGATCGTGAATCCCGGAAGAGACGTCGATCTCGAATACCGGGTGGACGTCGAGGGTTCAGCGCACGTTCTCGCCGCCTGCGCGGAAGCGGGCGTGCGTCGCATCGTCGTTTCGAGCTCAGGTGCGGCCTACGGGTATCACGCCGACAACCCCACCTGGATCACGGAGGACGCGCCGATCCGCGGCAATGACGAGTTCCCGTACTCACGTCACAAGCGGCTCGTCGAGGAGATGCTGGCCGGCTACCGTGTCTCGCATCCGGAGCTCTCACAGGTGATCTTCCGCATCGGCACGATTCTCGGTCCCTCCGTGCAGAACCAGATCACGGCGCTCTGGGACGGGCCACGCATCCTTCGCATCGCGGGTTCCGACTCCCCCTTTGTCTTCGTCTGGGTGGACGATGTGGCGGCGGCGATGGTGCACGCGGCGACGGACGGTCCCGCGGGGATCTTCAACGTCGCGGGCGACGGCGCCCTGAGCGTGACCGAGATCGCTGCGCGCCTCCGCAAACCGCTCCTCACGGTTCCGGCGGGCGCGCTGTCGCTCGCGCTGCGGGTCGGTCGGATGCTGCGCCTGACCGTGCACGGCCCGGAGAAGGTGCGCTTCCTGCGCTATCGTCCGGTGCTGGACAACACGCGCCTGAAGCGCGACTTCGGCTTCACTCCTGCACGGACGTCGAGCGAGGCGTTCGACGAGTATCTCGCCACGCACCCGGGCGTCGCCCGCCGATAGCGTGCGCGGGCGGATGCCGGGCACGCGCTCCCCTCGCGCGCTCCCGGCATCCGCCCGGTCGCTCTACCCCTTCACCGAGCCCGACATGAGCCCGCCGACGAAGTACTTCCCCAGCAGGATGTACACGAGTAGCGGCGGCAGTGATGCGAGCAGAGCACCGGCCATCGAGATGCCGTAGTCCTGCAGCAGCGCGCCGTTGGCGAGGTTGTTCAGCGCCAGCGTCACGGGGCCGTTCTGACTGGAGGAGAAGAACACGGCGAACAGGAAGTCGTTCCACGCGTTCGTGAACTGCCAGATCAGCACGACGACGAAGCTCGGGATCGAGATCGGCAGCACGACCGACCAGTAGGTGCGCAGCATCCCGGCGCCATCCACACGCCCGGCTTCGATGAGCTCCTTCGGCACCGTCTGGTAGTAGTTGCGGAAGATGAGCGTCGTGATCGGGATGCCGTAGATGACGTGCAGCAGGATGAGTGCCGGCACACCGCTGGGCACCCCCGCCCCCAGCATGAGCTGCAGGAGGGGGATCATCACAGCCTGGTACGGGATGAACATGCCGAACAAGATCAGGGTGAACACGAGGTTCGCACCTCGGAACGTCCAGAGCGACAGCACGTAGCCGTTCATCGAGCCGAGCATCGCCGAGATGAGCGCTGCCGGGATCACGATGAGGAACGAGCGCCCGATCGAGGGAGCGAGCGCGTTCCATGCCCCGACCCAGTTGTCGAGCGTCCAGATCTCCGGCAGGTTCCAGGCCCGAACCGGGGAGGCGTCGCCCGCCCCCTTGAAACTCGTCACAAGCAGCACGTAGACCGGCGTCAGCACGATCAGGACGAACAGGATCATGACCGCGTACTTGATCGTGCGCGAGAGCGTGAACCGCTCACGGGGCTTCCGGACCTTCTTGTCCCGGACGATGAGCGCTTCTGTCGCCGTCGCGGCGGGTGCGGTGGTCATCGCTTCTCCTGACGGTTGGTGGCGATCAGATAGGGGACGATGATGACCGCGACGATCACCAACAGGATGGTGCCGACGGCTGCGGCGTTCGCGTAGTCGAAGCTCGACTTGAAGACGTACATGTCGACCGCGGGAACCTTGGTCTGGTAGTTCGCCGGCTTCGAGATCGACATGATGAGGTCGAACGACTTCAGCGACATGTGCCCGATGATGATGAGCGCCGAAAGCGCGACCGGCGACAGCTGCGGGAAGAGCACGTAGCGGTACAGCTTCCATTCGCTCGCGCCATCCATGCGGGCGGCTTCGCGCAGCTCATCCGGGATGCCCCGGAAGCCCGCGAGGAACAGCGCCATCACGTAACCGGCGAGCTGCCAGATCGCAGGAAGGGCGATCGCGATGATCCCGAAAGTGACGTCGTTCCACCACGGGTTCTGCAGAAAGTCGAGGCCGAGGTTCTGGAACAGACGGTTGAGTCCGCTCGCGTTCTCGCCCTGATTGGAGTTCAGCAGCCAGCGCCAGACGACACCGGATGCCACGAACGAGACGGCCATCGGGAAGAGATAGATCGCGCGGAAGAACCCCTCCCCCTTGCTGGGCTTGTCCATGAGCCAGGCCCAGCAGAAGCCGATGACCATCGTGCCGACGAGGAACACGACGGTGAACAGCAGAAGGTTCATGAGCGAGTGCTGGAAGGCACTGCTCTGCAGGAGCTCGACGTAGTTGTCGAACCACACGAGCACGGTGGGCTTGCGGCCTGTCGCCTGTGCTGCCGTGTGGTTGTCGGTGATCGAGGTCTGGAAGTTCGCGTACAGCAGGCCGTACACGAACACGGCCAGCAGGATCAGTGAGGGGGCGAGCAGCAGCAGCGGCGGCCCCGCCTTCTTCAGGCGTTTCAGCATGGTGTTCCTTCCGGAGAGCTGCCGCCCGGCGAGGCGCCGGGCGGCAGCGGGTGCATCAGCCGACGGCGGCTGCGAGCTCGGACTGGAAGGTCGCGAGGTCGGATGCTCCGGTGGTGAACTTGCTCGTGGCGTCGGAGACCTTGTTCAAGGTCGCCACGGGCGCTGCCGCACCGTGCGCCAGCGACGAGACGATCGTGTCTGCGGCGAACGACTCGATCGCGGTCTTCTGGTACGGGCTGAAGTCGCTCGTGTCGGCGTCGGTGCGGGCCGGGATGGATCCCTTGGCCTTGTTGAACGCGGCCTGGCCTTCGGCCGATCCGACGGTCTCCAGCCATGCCTTCGCACCGTCCGGGTGCGGGGCGCCCACAGGAAGCGTGAACGAGTCGGCGAGGAAGTCGAACACACCGTCCGTCCCGGGAACCGGGAAGTAGATGTAGTCCGCCGGAGAGGAGAGACCAGCCTCAGCGAACGCGGCTTCCGCCCAGTCGCCCATCACGTTGAACGCCGCCGTGCCGTCGATGACCTGCTGGGTGGCGTCGGGCCAGTCCAGACCGTCACGGTCGGTGTTGGTGTAGCTCATGAGCTTCTCGAAGTCCTTGAGCGCGTCGGTGACTTCGGCGCCCTTCCAGTCGGTCGATCCGTCCCAGAGGCCCGTGTAGCCGTCGGCGCCGAGGCTCGACAGAAGCACGGTCTCGAGCAGGTGCACCTGGGTCCAGGTCGTCGCGACCGAGAGCGGAGTCTTGCCGGCGGCCTTGACGGCGTCGAGCGCGGTGAACCACGAGTCGAGGTCGGCGTACTCGGCGGCCGGGTCGAGGCCTGCCTCGGTCAGCACCGCCGGGTTCGCCCAGACGACGTTCGCGCGGTGGATGTTGGAGGGGATCGAGTAGATCGCGCCGTCCACGGTGAGCCGATCGACGAGGTCCTTCGGGAAGGCGTCGCGCAGACCGAACTCGTCATAGAGGCTGGAGACGTCTTCGACCTGACCTGCGTCGATGTAGTCCTGCAGCTCCGCGCCCGCGTGCGCCTGGAAGGTGTCGGGCGGGTCGCCCGCCTGCAGACGGGACTGCAGCAGGTCCTTGGCCGCAGATCCCGCACCGCCGGCGACGGCGCCGTTGATGAACTCCACATCGGGGTGCTGCTCGTTGAAGACGCCGACGAGGGCGTCGAGTCCTGCCTTCTCACTGCCCGCGGCCCACCAGGTGAAGACCTCGACCTCGGATGCGGCGCCGTCTCCTCCGGAGTCTCCCCCCGTGTCACCGGATCCACCGCTCGTGCAGCCTGCCAGGCCGAGGGCGAGAGCCGCCGCTCCGGCCGTGGCCATGATCACTTTCTGCCTACGCATTTTCATCGCCTTCTCTGCCGATTCGATCGCACATCAGTGTGCGGAGAGCGTCGGGCGCTCTCGCTGTCGCCATTCAACGACTCCCCACGCCTTGATGTCAAGAAGTAAATTCAAGACAGCGCAGAAAGTGACACTTGCGTTATCTTCTGAACTCAGCGGGATTGCCGGTATCGTGCAGAGTGTGCGCCAGACACAAGCGATGCCGGGGTCGCAGACGTCGTTGCGTGAGGCCAACAGGGCCCGCATCGTTCGTGCTGTGCAGCAGCATGGCGCCCTGACGCAGGTCGAGCTCGCCGGCATCACCGGCCTCTCCCCCGCCAGCGTCTCGAACATCGTCACCGAGCTCTCCGACGCCGGCGTTCTCGACACGAGTCCCTCCATCCGGTCCGGTCGTCGCGCACGCCTGGTCACCCTCGCACGCGCGTCCGGACTCGTCGTCGGGATCGATGTCGGCGCCCGCACGATGCGCGTCGCCCTCGCCGATGTCTCGCTGCAGATCCTGGCGACCGAGACACTCCCGCTCGCCCCGGATCACCGCGCCGACATGAGCCTGCAGCGGGCCGGGATGCTGGTCGCGGAGATGATCGAGGCCGTGGACGCCTCCCCGGATGAGCTGCTCGCGATCGGCGTGGGTGTCCCCGCTCCCGTCGACGTCCGCACCGGCACCGTGATCTCGACCGCTCTCCTGCGCGGCTGGGACGGCGCGGTCGTCGAACAGCTTCTCGGAGGCGTGCTCGGCGTCCCGGTCGCCGTGGACAACGATGCCAACCTCGGTGCACTCGCCGAGGCGCGCTATGGCAGCGGTGTCGGCCGGGAATCGGTCTTCTACGTACACGCTTCACACACGATCGGCGCCGGCATCGTCCTGAACGGACACCTCCTGCACGGTCGTCAGGGTGGCGCCGGCGAACTCGGCCACACGATCGTCGACCCCGACGGCGCCGTCTGCCGCTGCGGCAGTCGTGGCTGTCTCGAGACGATCGCCGGATCCGCGGCGATCCTCGCGATGCTGCGCACAAGTCACGGCCCGCTCACCCTCGACGACGTGATCACGCGCGCCCGCGACGGGGACCTCGGATGCCGCCGCGCGCTCGCTGACACCGGTCGCGCGCTCGGAGCCGCCGTCGCCAACGCGTGCACACTGCTCGACCCGGACGCTGTCATCATCGGCGGCACGCTCGCGGACGCGGGCGCGGTGTTCCTGGATGCGGTCCGCAGTACCGTCGACGCACTGGTGCTGCCCTCCGCGGGTGGTCCGCCCGACGTGGTCGCCTCGGAGTTCGGCGAGGAGTCCGAGCTGCGCGGCGCGCTCACCGCGGCGCTCGATCTCGCCCGGGAGCGGGGATCGCTGGGGGTGCTCACGTGATCCGTCGTACCGCGATCGCCGCGCTGCTCGCCGCCGCGCTCGTTCTCTCGGCGTGCGCATCCACCCCGGACGCCACAGGCGACGAACCCCGCGGAGGCACGATCGCGCTGCTCCTTCCCGACACCGACACCGCACGGTACGAGAGCACGGACCGTCCGATGTTCGAGCGCGTCGCCGCGCAGCGCTGCCCGGAGTGCCGCCTGTTGTACGCGAATGCCGGATCGGATGCTGCACGCCAGCAGGAGCAGGCCGAGACCATGCTCGCCCGCGGTGCGAAAGTGCTCGTTCTCGACGCCGTCGACACGGTCGCTGCGGCCAGCATCGTCGCCGCGGCCACCCGCAACGACGCCCTGGTGATCGCGTACGACCGCTTCATCGATGCGCCGGGGGTCACCGCATACGTGTCGTTCGATTCCACGCTGATCGGCCGCCAGCAGGCCACCGCCGTCCGCGAGGCGATCGAGGGCACGGGGACCGCGGATCCTGGAGTTCTCCTCCTCAACGGCTCCGCGACCGACCCGAACGCCGCGGCGCTGCGCACCGGCGCGCTGCAGGCACTGAAGGGCAGCGGCATCGAGGTGCTCGCCGAGCTGGACACGCCGGGCTGGAGCTCCGCACGGGCGCAGGAGTGGACGACGGCGCAGATCGCCCGCTTCCCCGGACGCATCGACGGCGTCATCGCGGCGAATGATGCACTCGCAGGCGGTGCCATCGCGGCACTCAACGCCGCAGGCATCCATCCGCTTCCTCCCGTGTCCGGGCAGGACGCCGAACTGTCAGCGGTGCAGCGGATCGTGGCCGGCGAGCAGCTCATGACGGTCGCGAAAGCCGCAGATGATCAGGCTCGGACGGCCGCAGAAGTGGCCGTCCGACTGGTCCGCGGCGAGCATCCGCTGGCCCCCACCCGCATTCGCGGTGTGGCCAGCTTCGTCCTGGCCCCCACCGTCGCGTTCCGTGACGACCTCGCCCGCGTGGTCGTACAGGGGCGCATGCACGATGTGCACGACATCTGCACGGCGTCGTATGCCGCTGCATGTATCGATCTCGGCCTCATCGAGGAGGACTCCGAATGACCGCCCCCATTGCTCTGCACGGTGTCAGCGTCAGCTTCGGCGCGCTGCACGCCCTCGTGCACGTCGATCTGGAGGTGCGTGCCGGTGAGGTCCTCGCACTGATGGGAGACAACGGCGCAGGAAAATCCACGCTGATCGGTGTGATGTCGGGGGCGATCGCGCCGGCCGCCGGTCGCGTCCTGATCGACGGAAGCGCTGTCGCGCTGCGATCCCCCGCCGAGGCACGACGGTTCGGCATCGCCGCGTGTCCGCAATCGCTCGCGCTCTGCGGCAACCTCGACGTGGTCGAGAACCTGTATCTCGGCCATGAGGTGACCCGCGGCGGATTCCTCGACGAAGTCGAGATGGAGCACGAGGCGCGCATTCGACTGGAGAGCCTCGGTGCGCGGATCCCCGATGTCCGCGTCCCCGTCGACGCGCTCTCCGGAGGGCAGCAGCGCAGCGTGGCCATCGCCCGCACCCTGCTCAGCGATCCGCGAGTGATTCTGCTCGACGAGCCGACGACGGGCCTGGGCGTGCGCCAGACCGCCCAGATCCTCACCCTCATCGGGCGACTTCGCGCCCAGGGCCACGCGGTCGTCATCGCCAGCCACGCGATCACCGACGTTCTCGCCGTCGCCGACCGGATCGCCGTGCTGCGGCTGGGGCACCTCGTCGATGTCTTCGACTCCGCACAAACGAGCAGCGAAGAGCTGCTCGGAGCGATCACCGGTGCCACAGCCCCTGCCGACTCCCGCCTCGGAAGGAACCTCCGATGACGCTCAGCGCGCTGTGGCAGCAGTTCCGCGACGGGGAACGCCCGATCGCTCCCGTGCTCGTCGCCCTCGCCGTCGTCTGGCTCGCGCTGGGCGCTGCCGCCCCGACGTTCTGGAGTCCCGAGAACCTCGTCAACCTCGCTCTGCAGTCGGTGTCGACCGGCATCATCGCCCTCGGCATCGTGGTCGTGCTGCTCGTCGGGCAGATCGATCTCTCGGTGGGATCCGTCAGCGGGCTCGCCGCTGCAACGGTGGCGGTGGGCGTCATGCAGTGGGAGTGGCCGCTCACCCTCGCCGTTCTCGTCGCCCTCGCCGCCGGCGCACTGACGGGGCTCATCTACGGCGTTCTCGTCGCCTACGTCGGACTGCCCGGATTCGTCCTGACACTCTCGGGGCTGCTGGTGATCGCCGGGATCCAGTGGCAGCTGCTGGGCCGCGCCGGATCCGTGAACCTGCCGCTGGACTCATGGCTTGTGCGCTTCAGTCAGACGGCATTCGTTCCCGCCTGGCTCGTGTGGACGGCGATCGGTCTCGTCGTCGTCGCCACGGCCACCGCCCGCCTCATCGCTCGCCGCCGCCGCATCGCCCGCGACCTTCCCGTCGCCCCGCTCGGCATGGACGTGCTCCGTGTGGTGCTGCTCGCCGCCGTCTTCGCCGTGCCGGCCCTCTACCTGCAGCAGGACCGCGGCATCGGCTGGAGCGTCGCCCTCTTCATCGCTCTCGTCGCCGCCGTCGGGCTCCTGCTGCGCCGCACACGCTGGGGACGCAGCATCCGCGCCGTCGGCGGCGACACCCAAGCCGCACGCCTCGCGGGCGTGCCGATCCGTCCCGTCGTGCTCAGCGCCTTCGTCGTGTGCTCGACCCTGGCCGCGCTCGGCGGTGTGCTCGCCGCCGGGCGACTCGCCGCCGCGAATCAGGACACGGGCGGCGGCGAGCTCTTCCTCATGGCGATCGCCGCCGCGGTCGTCGGCGGCACGAGCCTGTACGGCGGGCGAGGCAGTGCGTGGTCAGCGCTCGCGGGCGTCCTGGTGATCCAGTCCATCGCGAACGGCTTGACCCTGCTCGATCTGGACGCCTCCGCCCGCAACATCGCCACGGGTGTGGTCCTCGTCGTCGCTATCAGCGTCGACACATTGCTCAGGCGTCGAAGCCCTCAGCGATGATCTCGACGAGCTCCTCGCGCTCCTCCACCGGCAGGAACGCACCGGCGGCCGCGTTGAACTGGAACGCCTCGAGGTCGTCCAGGTCGTAGCCGAAGGCGTCGACGAGGAGCGAGAGCTCGCTCGTGAGCGATGTCGCGCTCATCGTGCGGTTGTCGACGTTCACCGTGACCGAGAATCCGAGCTGGTAGAGCAGATCGAAGGGATGATCGACCATCTCGGTGCCCCACGCGGCGATCGCGCCGGTCTGCAGGTTTGACGACGGCGAGAGCTCGAGCGGGATCTCCCGATCGCGCACCCAGCGCGCCAGGTCGCCGAACTGCACCTGCACCTCGTCACCCTCGCGGTTCACGAGTTCGAGGTCCTCGGCGATGCGCACACCGTGGCCGAGACGCAGCGCACGCCCGTCGATCAGAGCGGAGCGGATGGAGGCCACGCCGTCTGCCTCACCGGCGTGCACGGTCACCGGGAACATCTTCTCGGCGAGGAAGTCGAAGGCCGCACGGTGGTTCGATGCGGGGAAGCCCGCCTCGGGACCGGCGATGTCGAAGCCCACTGCACCGCGACCACGGAAGTCGACAGCGAGCTTCGCGATCTCCAGCGAGCGATCGGTGTGCCGCATCGCGGTGATGAGCTGGCCGACACGGATGCTGCGCCCTGCGCGGTCCGCCGCGTCCTCTCCCTCTTCGATGCCCCGCTGCACGGCCTCGACGGTCTCTTCGAGCGTCAGGCCGCGCGCCAGGTGCTGCTCAGGCGCCCAGCGCACCTCACCGTAGATGACTCCGTCATCGGCCAGGTCTTCGACGAATTCACGGGCCACACGAGTGAGGCCCTCCTTCGTCTGCATGACCGCCGTGGTCAGGTCGAAAGTCTTCAGGTACTCGACGAGCGAACCGGAGTTGCTCTGCGTCGCGAACCATTCACCGAGCGCGGCCGGATTCGTCTCCGGGACATCCAATCCGATCTCATCCGCGAGCTCGACGATCGTCGCGGGGCGCAACGCACCGTCGAGGTGGTCGTGCAGCGAGACCTTGGGCAGGTCGCGGAGTGACTTTCCCTGTACGGCGCGGTCGCCGGTGGGATCGATCGACATGGTGTGTCCTCTCGGGTGGGGTCTCGTCGGGCACGAGCGACCGCTGAAGCGCCGGTCGCCCTTCAGCCTATGCGGTGATTCTCTCGCGGACGAGAGGTGTTGCGGCGGGAGCGGTGTCACCGATCGTCCAGGCACCCTCCAGCGCCTCGATCGCCCTCGGGAAGCGCGCTGCGTCATCCGCGGACAGGGTGAACAGCGCCTGTCCTGCACGCACCGCGTCACCGGGCTTCACATGCAGGTCGACACCCGCGGCATGCACGACCGCGTCCTCCGCGCGGGCACGGCCCGCACCCAGACGCCACGCCGCGACACCGAAGGGCAGCGCGTCCATCGCGGTCACGAAGCCGTCAGCTGTCGCCGTGATCGTGTGCGTCTCACGGGGCGTCGGCAGCGCCGCATCCGGATCCCCGTCCTGCGCACGGATCATCGCGTTCCAGACGTCCATGGCACGGCCGTTGTCGAGGGCGCCCTCGACGTCCGCGTCCGGCATGCCGCTCAGCGCGAGCATCTCGCGGGCGAGGGCCACCGTCAGCTCGCGCACATCGGAGGGACCGCCACCGGCGAGGATCTCGACCGATTCGCGCACCTCGTTCGCGTTGCCGATCGCGAGTCCCAGCGGAACCGACATGTCCGTGAGCAGTGCGGTCGTCGCAACACCGGAGTCCGTGCCGAGCGCGACCATCGTGCGAGCCAGCTCACGTGCGCGGTCGATGTCCTTCATGAACGCACCGGACCCGAACTTCACGTCGAGCACAAGCGCATCCGTGCCCTCGGCGATCTTCTTCGACATGATGCTCGACGCGATCAGCGGAATCGCCTCGACCGTGCCTGTGACGTCGCGCAGGGCGTAGAGCTTCTTGTCTGCGGGCGCAAGGCCCGAGCCCGCGGCGCAGATCACTGCGCCGACATCGCCCCGCATCTGCGCGAACATCTCCTCGTTGCTGAGTGCCGCACGCCATCCGGGAATCGCCTCGAGTTTGTCGAGCGTGCCGCCCGTGTGACCGAGACCCCGGCCGGAGAGCTGCGGCACCGCGACGCCGAAAGACGCCACGAGCGGCGCGAGGGGCAGGGTGATCTTGTCACCCACACCCCCGGTCGAGTGCTTGTCGACGGTCTTCTTGCCGAGGTCGGCGAAGCTCATCCGCTCCCCCGACGCGATCATCGCGTCCGTCAGCACCCGGATCTCGTCGCGCTCCATGCCGCGCTGGAAGATCGCCATCGCGAACGAGGCCATCTGCGCATCCGACACATATCCGCGCGTGTACGCGTCGACCATCCAGCGCAGTGCCGGCTCCGGCACAACGCCGCCATCGCGCTTGGCGTGAATGACGTCTACGGCGTCAAACGGTTCGATACTCATCGTGCGTCCTCCAGGTCGCGTGGGCCGAATGCATCCGGCAGCACCTCATCGATCGTGCGGATCCCCGACACGGTCTCCAGCAGCATCCCCGGCATGGCGTGCTCGAAGAGCAGCTGACGGCAGCGGCCGCACGGCATGATCGTCTCGCCGTCGTTGTTGACGCACACGAAGGCGACCAGCTGGCCGCCGCCCGACATGTGCAGGTCGCCGACGAGCGCGCACTCCGCGCACAGCGTCACCCCATACGAGGCGTTCTCGACGTTGCATCCGGCGACGATCCTGCCGTCGCCCACGAGCGCGGCGGCTCCCACCTTGTAGCGGGAGTACGGCGCGTACGCCCGTTTCATGGCGTCCGTCGCCACCTGGCGAAGCTCATCCCAATCGATATCGGTCACTGCGTCTCCTACGACTTGATGTACGGAATGCCGGATGCTGCAGGCGGACGAGACCGGCCCACGAGACCGGCGACCGCGAAGATCGTGACGATGTACGGCAGCATCAGCATGAACTGGCTCGGCACGGGAGAGCCGATGACCGAGAGCACACCCTGCAGGTTCGTCGCGAAGCCGAACAGCAGAGCGGCGAGTGTGGCCTTGATCGGATCCCACTTGCCGAAGATCACCGCGGCCAGGGCGATGAAGCCCGCGCCCGCCGTCATCTCGGGGTTGAAGCGCGGCACCGACACGAGCGTGTAGAACGCACCACCCATACCGGCGATCGCGCCCGCGATCAGCACGTTCATGTACCGCGTGCGTGCGACCTTGATGCCGACGGTGTCCGCCGCCTGCGGGTGCTCGCCGACCGCGCGCATGCGCAGACCCCACCGGGTGCGGTACATCCCGAACCACACCACGAAGACCACGATGTACATGAGGTACACGACGATCGTCTGGCGGAACAGGATCGGCCCGAGGATCGGGATCTCGCTCAGCAGCGGGATCGGAATCGCCTTGAACGGGGTGACGGTGTTCAGCGTCTCCTGGTTCGGTGCGAGAACCTGCCGGAAGAGGAAGGTCGTGAGGCCGATCACCAGCACGTTCAGCACGACACCGACGATGACCTGGTTCACGTAGTACGTGATCGCGAAGACCGCCAGCACGAGGGACACGAGAACGCCCGCCGCCATCGCGGCGATGAGTCCGGCCCACGGCGAGTTCGTGAGTGAGCCCACGAGCGCCGCGGTGAAGGCGCCCGCCAGAAGCTGGGCTTCGATCGCGATGTTGACGACGCCGGCACGTTCGCCGATGACACCGCCCAGAGCACCGAAGATCAGCGGCGTCGCCAGGGCGAGTGCACCACCGAGCAGACCGACGACCGGCAGTGTGCCGGAGCTGCCGGCGGCCGCCCAGGCGAGGAAGCCGAACACGAGAGCGATGATGTACACCGCGGTCAGCCACATCGGAACACGGATGCGACGCGCCGAGAGCACGAAGGCGACGGCCGTGAGCGCCGCGGCGATCGCGACGGCGATCCACGCGGTCGCCGTGCCGGGAACCACCAGGTTCGGCAGTGCGAAGAGCTCGCCGCCGCCGGAGAGACGGAAGGTCGCATCCCCGGGGCGAGGCACCAGCAGCGGAAGCAGCGCGAACAGCACCGTCATGACGGCGAGAATGATGGGCGTCTTCCACGAGACCACCGCGACCGTGCGCGGCTGAGCGTCGAGAGTCAGGGTGCTGCTCATGCCGCCACCTCCTTCTTCGCGGCGCGACGCTGTCGGCGCGAGGGCTTACCCGGCTGAGGCAGACCGAACATCGCCCGCACCAGCGGCGGTGCGGCGATGAACAGCACGATCAGCGACTGCACGACGAGCACGATCTCGATCGGAACTCCCTGCGACGCCTGCATCGTGAAGCCACCGGTCTTGAACGCACCGAACAGGAGTCCGGCGCCGAGGATGCCCAGCGGGCTGGAGCGTCCGAGAAGCGCGACCGTGATCGCGTCGAATCCGATTCCGGCGTCGATGCCTCCACTGAAGCCCTTGGGCTCCGTGCCGAGCACCTGGCTGACGCCTGCGAGACCGACGAGAGCACCGGCGATGACCATCACCAGGAAGTACATCCAGCCGACCGAGATGCCGGCGGTGCGGGCCGCCGCAGGGTTCAGTCCCACAGCGCGGAAGCGGAATCCGAGGCTGGAGCGCTCCAGAAGCCACCACGTGATCGCGACGGCGATGAGCGCGAAGATGAACCCGAGGTGCAGCTTGTACATCGGGCCGAGGATCTGCGGCATGACCGCGGTCTCTGCCATCGGCGCCGTCTTCGGGTTGCTGGATCCCGGTGCCTGCAGCACGCCCTGTGTCGCCAGCATCCACGCGAGGAGATACACGGCGATGTGGTTGAGCATGATCGTGACGATCACCTCATGCGCGCCGGTTCGGGCTTTCAGGAGGCCCGCGATACCGGCCCAGATGGCACCGGCGAGGATACCCGCGATGATCGCGGCGGCCATGTGCAGCGGGAAGGGCAGATCCCAGGATGTCGCGACGTAGCCTGCAGCGGCGGCCGCCATGAGCATCTGCCCCTGGCCGCCGATGTTGAACAGACCCGCACGGAAGGCGAGACCCACGCCGAGACCTGCCGCGATCAGCGGGGTCGCGAACTTGAGCGTCTCGGTCAGCGGGCGGATGCCTACGGCGAAGCTGTCGGCGTTGAAGTTGTAGATCGCGCCACGGAACAGCGCCGCATACGCGCCGCCCACTGCGCTGCCGATCGCGGCGAAGGTGTCACCAGGACGCTGGAAGAAGTATCCCGCTGCCTTCTGCACGGACTCATCGGTCGCGGCGATCATGATCGATCCGACCAGCACGGCGGCGACGACGGCCAGCACCGAGATGATGGCATTGCCCGAGACGACGCGGTGCATGGCCTCGCGCCAACGGGACACCTCCGGGGCGTCGGTCATCGGCGTCGGTGACGGCGGGGGCGACTGCGTGTCTGCCACGGTCATGCCTGTGCTCCTTCGTTCACGGCGCCGGCCATCATGAGGCCGAGCTGCTCGCGGGGGGTGTCTCCGGGGACGATGCCCACGATCTTGCCGCGGTACATCACGAGGATGCGGTCGGCGAGGGCGGTGACCTCATCGAGCTCCGTCGAGATCACGATCACGGGCACGCCCGCGTCGCGGGTCTCGACGATGCGCTTGTGGATGAACTCGATCGAGCCGACGTCGACACCGCGGGTCGGCTGCGCCGCGATGAAGAGCGAGAGGTCGCGGCTGAGCTCACGCGCCAGCACGACCTTCTGCTGATTGCCACCGGACAGCTTGCCGGCGGGCTGAGAGGCACCCTGCGTGCGGATGTCGAACTCCGTGATCTTCTCGCGCGCGAAAGTGTCGAGCGCGCGCAGCTGGAGCGCACCGGCCTTGACGAAGGGGGCACCGCTGGAGCGGTCGAGCATGAGGTTCTCGGCGATGGAGAACTCCTTGACGAGTCCGTCGACGCCGCGGTCTTCCGGGACGAAGCCGACGCCGGCGTCGAGCACCTCGCGCACGGAGCATCCGCGCAGCTCATCGCCGTTGAGGCGGATGCTGCCGCGCACACGCTCCTGCAGACCGACGAGCGCCTCGGTGAGCTCCGTCTGCCCGTTGCCTTGCACACCGGCGATGGCGAGGATCTCTCCCCCGCGCACCTCGAAGGAAGCGTCGTCGACGAGGACGGTGCCCGCGACATCCGTGACCGTGAGATTCTCGACCACGAGGGCATTCTCGGTCAGCACCGGGGCGTTCTTGTGAACGGTGAGCTCGACGGCGCGTCCGACCATCAGCGCGGCGAGCTCGGCGTTGGAGGCGGTCGGCGATGCTTCGCCGACGACCTTGCCGAGACGGATCACCGTGATGCGGTCGGCCACCTCGCGGACCTCACGAAGCTTGTGCGTGATGAAGACGATCGCCGTGCCCTGCTCCTTGAGCAGGCGCATCGTGGCCATGAGCTCGTCGGTCTCCTGCGGCGTGAGGACGGCCGTCGGCTCGTCGAAGACGAGGATGTTCGCCTCGCGCGAGAGTGCCTTGATGATCTCCACACGCTGCTGCACACCCACGGGAAGGTCGCCGACGAGCGCATCCGGATCGACGTCGAAGCCGAATCGGTCGGAGATCTCCTTCACGCGCCGTCGCGCAGCGGCGAGGTCGAGACGCCCGCCGAACGTGGTCTCCTCGTGGCCGAGCATGACGTTCTCTGCCACCGTGAAGACCGGGATCAGCATGAAGTGCTGATGCACCATGCCGATGCCCGCGGCCATCGCGTCACCGGGGCCTGCGAAGTGCTGCACGACGTCATTGATGAGAATCTGCCCCTCGTCGGCCTGGTACAGGCCGTAGAGCACGTTCATCAGCGTCGATTTGCCGGCGCCGTTCTCACCGAGGAGGCAGTGGATTTCGCCCGGCTCGACGGTGAGATCGATGTGATCGTTCGCCGTCAGCGGGCCAAACCTCTTCGTTATGCCACGCAGTTCAAGCTTCATGTGTTGATCCTATTCATGACATGTCGCTCCGCCCAGGGATCACCTGAGCAGACGACAACGGGGAGGCCGCGCGTGCGGCCTCCCCACTGTGGTTCCTCTTACTTGCTGAGGTAGGACGTGACGGTGATCTTGCCGCCGATGATGTCCTGCTTGATCTGCTCGACCTTCTCCATGAGCGCGGGGTCGACCTTGCCCTCGAAGTTGTGCAGCGGCGCGATGCCGACGCCCTCGTTCTCGAGCGTTCCGACGTACGGCTCGCCCGAGAAGGTGCCGTCAGCGCTGGAGAGCACGGCTTCCTTGACCGAGACGTCCATGGCCTTCAGGACCGAGGTGAGCACGACGTCCTGCGTGGTCGGGTCGGTGTTGAAGAGGTCAGCGTCGACGCCGACGAGCGCAACCTCTGCACCCGACTCCGTGATCGCCTGCAGCGCCGACTGGTAGATCGGACCGCCGACGGGCATGATCACGTCGACACCCTGGTCGAGGATGTTCTTGGCGACCGTCTTGGCCTCCTGGTTGGCCTCGAAGCCACCGGTGAACGAGCCGGTCGTGCCGTCCCAGCCGATGACCTGAACCGAAGCGCTGTTCTCCTTGTTGTAGAAGTCAACGCCCTGCTTGAAGCCGTCCATGAAGATCGTCACGGTCGGGAACTCCATGCCGCCGTAGGTGCCGACCTTGCCGGACTTGGAGTAGCCCGCCGACAGGTAGCCCGCCATGAAGGCAGCCTCAGCCGTGTTGTAGAGCAGCGGCTTAACGTTCTCGGCGTCCTGCTTGCCGTCGAAGTCGTTGTCGGCTGCGTCGTCAACGAGGATGAAGTTCGTGTCGGGGTTTGCGTTCGCAGCGTCGACGGTCGCCTGCGACAGCGCGAAGCCCACGGAGACGATGGCGTTGCAGCCCTCGGAGACCATGTTGTCGATGTTCGGGCCGTACTCGGTCTCGGCGTTCGACTCCGCCTTCTTGACCTCGACGCCGAGCTCATCAGCGGCGGCGACGACGCCCTCGTAGGAGAGCTGGTTGAACGACTTGTCGTCGAAACCGCCCGCGTCGGAGACGATGCACGGAAGGAAGCTCGAGGCCTCGCCGCCGTCGGAGCCGGCGCCGCCTTCGGTGGGTGCCTGGCCACAGCCGGTCAGAGCGAGGATGACGCCGGCGGCGAGCGTAATGCCGGCCAGCTTCTTGGTGGTAGAGATGGTCACTCTTGCCTCCCCTAAGAATCGCCCGCGGCCATCGCGGGTCGATCTAAGTTACTCACTGTTTCGCTCCGCGTGCATATCGGAGAAAGACCCGCTAGCGAAAGGTTACAAACCTGCAATGATCAGGGCGGTTTCCCAATGTCGGATGCCTCCTAGAGCACGTCTCCGCGGCCGGTGAGCTTGAGCGACTCCACGACGCCCTTGACGCGCTGCGCGTGCTCGGTCGTCGTGACCAGCAGCGCATCCGGAGTGTCGACGACGACGATGTCCTTCACGCCGACGAGACTGATCACCCGCTCGGTCTGACTCACCAGGATTCCGCTCGCGGCATCCGACAGCACGCGGGCCTTGGGCCCCAGCACCGCAAGATCGTTCTTGCGACCGTTGGAGATGAGCTTGGTGAGCGAGGCGAAGTCGCCCACGTCGTCCCAGTCGAAATGACCGGGCACGACCGCGAGGCGCCCACGCTCGGCGGCGGGCTCCGCGACGGCGTAGTCGATAGCGATCTTAGGAAGCCGCGGCCAGATGCGGTCGACGGCAGGTCCGCGCAGCTCGCGATCATCCCAGGCCTCGGCGAGCTCCAGGAGGCCTTCGTGCAGGACCGGCTGATGCAGGGCCAGCTCTTCGAGCAGCACGCTCGCCTTCGCGATGAACATGCCGGCGTTCCACAGGTAGGAGCGGTCGGCGATGTAGCTGCGCGCCGTCTCGAGGTCAGGCTTTTCCACGAAGCGCTCGACGAGCGCGGCCTCACGAGCGCCGTCGATGACGAGCTCCGTGCCCTGTTTGATGTACCCGAATCCGACGGCGGGCTCGGTCGGCGAGATCCCGATGGTGCAGATGTATCCCTGACGTGCGACCTCGACGGCGTCGCGCACGGCGAACTCGAAGACGCGCGTGCCGCGGATCACATGGTCGGCGCTGAACGAGCCGATGATCACGTCAGGGTCGCGACGATGCAGGATCGCCGCCGCCAGCCCGATCGCCGCCGCCGACTCGCGGGGCTCGGACTCGAGGATCACGTTGCGATCGTGGATGCCAGGCAGCTGCTCCTCCACGGCGGCGCGGTGCGCCCGCCCGGTGACGACGGCGATGCTGTCGGCCCCGGTCAGCGGAACGAGGCGATCCCAGGTGTCGCGCAGCAGCGACTGACCCGATCCGGTGAGGTCATGCAGGAACTTCGGCGCGTCGGCGCGAGACAGCGGCCACAGGCGACTGCCGATGCCCCCCGCGGGGATGACGCCGTAGAAGTTCGGGATGGGCTGGCTCATGCTCCCCAGGCTAGTGCGAGCCTCTTGCTAACAATATGAACGCAAGCCGAGCTAAGGTCGCCCTTCGTCGCTCCCAGCGTTTGAACAGGAATAGGATGGGTGAGATCGGATGCGCCCTCGCGCGCTCTCCAGACCTCGCAACGATCAGGGAGGATGACCGTGTCCGCAAGCACTCGCTTGACACCGTCGATTTCGGAAACCACATCCAAGACGCCTCGCGGAACCCTCTATCGGGGTCGAGAAGGCATGTGGTCATGGGTGCTTCACCGCATCACGGGAGTCGCGATCTTCTTCTTCCTCCTGGTGCACGTGCTCGACACCGCGCTGATTCGCGTCAGCCCGGAGGCGTACAACGCCGTGCTCAGCACCTACCAGACGCCGCTCATGGGGCTTGGTGAGGTCGTCCTCGTCGGAGGCATCGCCTTCCACGCCTTCAACGGCCTGCGCATCATCCTCGTCGACTTCTGGTCCAAGGGCGCGCAGTTGCAGCGTCAGCTGTTCTGGATCGTCCTCGGGTTGTGGGCGGTGACGATGATCGGGTTCACCGCGCGTCACCTTCCGAACGTCTTCGCCAGCACGGGAGGGTCCCACTGATGTCCGCAACGACCACTGTCGCCCCCGCTCGTCGCAGCCGTGGCTTCAACCTGGAGAAGTGGGGCTGGATCTTCATGCGCGCCTCGGGCGTGCTGCTGATCGTCCTGATCTTCGGCCACCTCTTCGTCAACCTCATGGTCGGCGAAGGCATCCACGCCCTGAACTTCGCGTTCGTCGCGGGCAAGTTCGCCTCGCCGTTCTGGCAGTGGTGGGATGTCCTGATGCTCTGGCTCGCCCTCATCCACGGCACCAACGGCATGCGCACGATCGTCAACGACTACGTGAACAACGACAAGGTGCGCACGGTGCTCAACTGGGCGCTCGGCCTCTCGGCTGCGCTCCTCATCGTTCTCGGCACCCTCGTGGTGTTCACGTTCGACCCGTGCGCGGGCGTCTTCGAAGACGGCGCGATGTGGGAAACCTGCCAGGCACTGGGCAAGTAGACAAAGAAGGCATACGAGAGTGACTACGCAGACTCAGGATTCCGTCGTTCGTGACGGCGTGCACTACCACCAGTTCGACATCGTCATCGTGGGCGCCGGCGGCGCCGGCATGCGTGCGGCGATCGAAGCCGGCCCCGGCGCGAAGACAGCCGTGATCTCCAAGCTGTACCCGACCCGCTCGCACACCGGTGCGGCGCAGGGCGGTATGGCTGCGGCCCTCGCGAACGTCGAGGAAGACAGCTGGGAGTGGCACACCTTCGACACCGTCAAGGGCGGCGACTACCTCGTCGACCAGGACGCTGCCGAGATCCTCGCGAAAGAGGCGATCGACGCGGTCATCGACCTCGAGAACATGGGTCTGCCGTTCAACCGCACGCCCGAGGGCAAGATCGACCAGCGCCGCTTCGGCGGCCACACGGCCGAGCATGGCAAGACGCCGGTGCGTCGCGCCTGCTACGCTGCCGACCGCACGGGTCACATGATTCTGCAGACGCTGTTCCAGAACTGCGTCAAGCTGGGCATCAACTTCTTCAACGAGTTCTACGTGCTCGACCTGCTGACCGCGAAGGATGACTCGGGCAAGACCGTCATCTCGGGCGTCGTGGCCTACGACCTGTCCACGGGCGAGCTGCACGTCTTCCAGGCCAAGGCCGTGATCTTCGCGACCGGCGGCTTCGGCAAGATCTTCAAGACGACCTCGAACGCACACACCCTCACGGGTGACGGCGTCGGCATCATCTGGCGCAAGGGTCTTCCCCTGGAAGACCTCGAGTTCTTCCAGTTCCACCCGACAGGCCTCGCCGGCCTCGGCATTCTCCTCACCGAAGGTGCGCGAGGAGAGGGAGCGATCCTGCGCAACGCCTCGGGTGAGCGGTTCATGGAGCGCTACGCCCCCACGATCAAGGACCTCGCCCCGCGTGACATCGTCGCGCGCTGCATGGTGCAGGAGGTCGCCGAGGGTCGCGGAGCGGGCCCGCACAAGGACTACGTGCTGCTGGACTGCACGCACCTGGGCGCGGAGGTGCTCGAGACCAAGCTCCCCGACATCACCGAGTTCGCGCGCACGTACCTGGGCGTCGACCCGGTCGTCGAGCCCGTTCCCGTCATGCCGACCGCGCACTACGCCATGGGCGGCATCCCGACCAACAACGACGGTGAGGTCCTCGCAGACAACACGACCGTCGTCCCCGGACTGTACGCCGCCGGCGAGTGTGCCTGCGTCTCGGTGCACGGCGCCAACCGCCTCGGCACCAACTCGCTGCTCGACATCAACGTCTTCGGCAAGCGCGCCGGCCGCAACGCGGTCGAGTACGTCAAGACCGCCGAGTTCGTGCCGCTGCCCGAGAACCCGGTCGGCTTCGTTCAGGACATGATCGAGGGCCTGCGCAACAACCAGGGCACCGAGCGCATCGCGGTTCTGCGCAAGACGCTGCAGGACGAGATGGACAAGGGCGCACAGGTGTTCCGCACCGAGGAGTCGCTGACGCACGTCCTCGGCGTCATCGCCGAACTGCGCGAGCGCTACAAGAACGTGCACGTCGACGACAAGGGCAAGCGCTTCAACACCGACCTGCTCGAGGCCGTCGAGCTGGGCTTCCTGCTCGACATCGCCGAGGTCGTCGTCTACGCGGCCCGCAACCGCCGGGAGAGCCGCGGCGGTCACATGCGCGACGACTTCCCGAAGCGCGACGACGAGACCTACATGAAGCACACGATGGCGTATCTCACCGGAGACGCGCACTCGGCTGACGCATCCGACCACATCACGCTCGACTGGAAGCCGGTCGTCGTGACCAACTACCAGCCGATGGAGAGGAAGTACTGAGCATGTCGAACGGCGTTATGGAGGCCGTTGAGGCCGACACCACGAACGACAGCGGAGTTCAGTCGTTCCTGGTGACGTTCAACATCCGTCGCTTCGACCCTGAGGTCGACGCGGAGCCGCGCTGGGTGGACTACGACGTCGAGCTCTATGCGACCGACCGCGTGCTCGATGCTCTGCACAAGATCAAGTGGGAGGTCGACGGTTCGCTGAGCTTCCGCCGCTCCTGCGCGCACGGCATCTGCGGCTCGGATGCGATGCGCATCAACGGCCGCAACCGCCTGGCCTGCAAGACGCTGAT
This sequence comes from Microbacterium keratanolyticum, assembly GCF_016907255.1. NCBI lineage: Bacteria > Bacillati > Actinomycetota > Actinomycetes > Micrococcales > Microbacteriaceae > Microbacterium > Microbacterium keratanolyticum. Next base: position 582,579 of record NZ_JAFBBQ010000001.1, read on the forward strand.
CAAGGACCTCGACATCTCGAAGCCGATCTATGTCGAGGCCATCAAGGGTCTGCCGCTCGAGAAGGACCTCATCGTCGACATGGAGCCGTTCTTCGCCTCCTACCGCGAGGTCCAGCCGTTCCTGGTCGCCAGCTCCACCCCTGAGAAGGGCAAGGAGCGCGTGCAGTCGATCACCGACCGCGCGATCTTCGACGACACCACCAAGTGCATCCTGTGTGCCGCGTGCACCTCGTCGTGCCCCGTGTTCTGGACGGACGGACAGTACTTCGGCCCGGCCGCGATCGTCAACGCGCACCGCTTCATCTTCGACTCGCGCGACGACAACGCCGACGTGCGCCTCGACATCCTCAACGACAAAGAGGGCGTGTGGCGCTGCCGCACGACCTTCAACTGCTCGGAGGCGTGCCCCCGTGGCATCGAGGTGACCAAGGCGATCGCCGAGGTCAAGCAGGCCATCCTGCGTGGCGGCCGCTGAGTCGTCCGCTCTGCAGTGAGCCCGCGTCCTTCTGGACGCGGGCTCACTGCTTTTCACGGATCGCGCATGCGTCTCGCGGATGCTGCGGACCTCACCGCCCGCACGGATGGGCGCACGCGGGCTAGGGTGGTGGCGTGTCCGCGTCTCCCCCACCCGTCGACGACGCCCCGCAGCGTTCGCTGAGTGCAGCTGTCGCGCGCGCCAGCGAACTGACCGAGCGCACTCTTGCCGCGTTCCCCGTACGCGTCTGGCGGCATTTCCTGCAGAACAACGGCTTCCTGCTGGCCGCCGGGGTGAGCTACCAGGCGCTGTTCGCGATCTTCGCGGCGATCTACCTGGTCTTCGCGATCGTGGGGCTGTGGCTCGGCGGAAACTCCGATGCGGTCGACGCGCTCATCGCGGTGGTCAACGGTTACATTCCCGGGCTCATCGCCGAGGAGAGCGGCATCGCCACCCCAGAACAAGTGAAGGCGATCGCGGAGAGCACGACGGGCGTGCTGAGCGTCACGGGCGCCATCGCACTGGGCGCGGTGGTCTGGACGGCCATCGGCTGGGTCACGTTCTCGCGTCGTGCGGTCCGAGATATCTTCGGGCTGCCTCCGGATCGCCGCAGCTACATCCTGCTCAAGGCGCGGGACCTGCTGGCGGCTCTGATCTTCGGCATCGCGCTCCTCGCCGGATCCATGCTCAGCTCGACCAGCGCCGCACTGATGTCATGGGCCCTGGAGATGCTCGGATGGGACGGCGGATCGAGCGGGGTCAATCTCAGCATCCGCATCGGATCGGTCGTCGTGTCCTTCGCGCTGCTCACCGGTGCGCTGGCCGCTCTCGTCCGTTTCCTCACCGGCACGACGCTGACCGCCCGGATCATCTGGCCGGGTGCCCTTCTGGGTGGCGCAGCGATGACCGTACTGCAGTTCGGCGCGGGCTTCCTGCTCAGCTACACCCCGTCCAACCCCCTGCTGGCGACGTTCGCGATCTTCGTGGGACTTCTGCTCTGGTTCCGCGTGAACGGGGTGGTGATGCTCGTCGCCGCAGCGTGGATCGCCGTCGCGGCAGCAGACCGAGATCAGCCCCTGCAGCAGTTGACCGAAGCAGAACGCCGGGCGGCCGAGCATCGCGCCCTCGTCGTCGCCGCCCGGGTGCGGCTACGTGAGGCCCGCGCTGCTCGTGAGGACGCGACCTGGTGGGAACGCTGGCCGAGGGAGCGCGCCGTGCGCGCCGCGGAGGCGGAACTCGACGCTCTGGAACGCATCGCGGTCGAGGACGCTCCCCCGACACCGTCGCTGTTCCGGCCACGTGCGGCCGCGCTGCCGCCGGCGGATCTCGATGTCGGAGGCACTCGTTAGGCTGGGGTGATGCCTCACCTTCGCGTCGCCACGGTCAATGTCAACGGCATCCGCGCCTCTGTGCGCAACGGAATGCACACCTGGCTCGATGCCGCCGACGTCGACGTTCTGACGCTGCAGGAAGTGCGGGGCCAGGACGAGCACCTCGCCGAAGCCTTCCCCGGGTGGTCGATCGTGCACGATCCGGCCACCGCGAAGGGCCGTGCCGGTGTCGCCATCGTCAGCCGGGTTCCGGCACTCGCCACGCGCACGGCGTTCGGCGATGACGACTTCGACTCTGCGGGACGCTGGCTTGAAGGCGACTTCCTGCTGGGCGATGTTCCGCTCACGGTCGTCAGCGCCTACGTGCACTCGGGGGAAGCGGAGACGCCGAAGCAGGACGAGAAGTGGAAGTTCCTCGAAGCCATGGGCCCGCGCCTGAGCGCCCTCGCGATGGACGATGCTCTCGCCGTCGTCACGGGCGACCTCAACGTCGGGCACCGTGAGCTCGACATCAAGAACTGGCGCGGCAATCGCAAGAAGGCCGGCTTCCTTCCGCGCGAGCGCGGATACTTCGACCGCTTCCTCGGCGCGCACGGGCAAGAGATCAGTGCAGTCGACGGCACCGCGGGCACCGGACTCGGGTGGGTCGATGTCGGGCGTCACGTCCACGGCGAGGTCGAGGGACCGTATACCTGGTGGTCCAACCGCGGCCAGGCCTTCGACAACGACACCGGTTGGCGCATCGACTACCACCTCGCCTCCCCCGCGCTCGCTCCGCGCATCGGCGCGTACCACGTGGCCCGCGCCGCGACGTACGCCGAACGCTGGAGCGACCACGCTCCCGTCGTCGTCGACTACACGTACTGACTCATCCACACCGGATGCTGCGCGAACGCGGCAGCATCCGCCTCCGCTTTAGGATTGACCCGTGACCGCACCTCGCCTTTACTCCGGAATGCAGCCCTCCGCCGACTCCCTCCAGGCCGGCAACTACATCGGGGCGCTCCTGCAGTGGCGCGAGCTGCAGAGCTCCTACGACGCGTTCTTCTCTGTCGTCGATCTGCATGCCATCACCGTGGCGCAGAACCCCGCCGAGCTGCGTGAGAAGACGCGCCGCACGGCCGCGCAGTACATCGCTGCAGGCATCGAGCCTTCGCAGTCGACGCTGTACGTGCAGTCGCATGTCCGCGCTCATGCCGAGCTCGCCTGGATCCTCAGCACGATCACGGGGTTCGGCGAAGCCGGGCGCATGACCCAGTTCAAAGACAAGTCCGCTCGTCACGGCGCGGATGCCACCTCGGTCGGGCTCTTCACGTACCCGGTGCTCATGGCAGCAGACATTCTGCTGTACCAGACCGATGTCGTGCCCGTCGGCGATGACCAGAAGCAGCACGTCGAGCTGACGCGCGATCTGGCAGAGCGGTTCAACAGCCGCTTCGGCACCGCCTTCGTGGTCCCGAAGCCCGTGATCCAGCAGGAATCCGCGCGCATCTACGACCTCCAGAACCCCACGTCGAAGATGTCCAAGTCCGCCGAGACCGACGCCGGCGTGCTGTGGCTGCTCGATGACCCGGCGAAGTCGGCGAAGAAGATCATGCGCGCGGTGACCGACAACGAGGGCAGCGTCCGCTTCGACCGCGAGAACAAGCCCGGCGTCTCCAATCTGCTCACGATCTACTCGGCGCTGACGAAGCGACCGGTCGCTGAGATCGAAGACGAGTACGCGGGTCGCGGCTACGGCGACTTCAAGAAGGGGCTCGCAGAGGTCGTGGTCGAGGAGTTCGGCCCGGTGCGCGCACGCGTGCTGGAACTGCTCGATGACCCGGCCGAACTCGATCGGATCCTCGCCGCCAACGCCGCGCGGGCCGATGAGGTCGCCGATGCGACACTCGACGATGTCTACGACAAGGTCGGCCTGCTGCGCCGCCAGCGCTGACCAGCGTCCGAACAGAAGAGGGGGTTCCGCCGATCCGGCGGAACCCCCTCTTCGTTCGATGCCTCAGGCGTCCGGGGCTCAGGCGTCCGGCAGGATCATCCGGATGTCCGCCATCGTCCGGTCGTAGTCCGCGGCCATGGCCCGCAGTACCTGCTGCTCGTCGGTCGTGTCGACGACGGCCGGAGCATCGGCCCACTCATCCATGAGCACCGCAGCCACCGCGCCCGAGACGACGACGTGCATGATCGCCTCACGAGCCAGCGAGAGGTGCGGCATCTTGCGCAGCTCAGGGTGCGCGGCGAGCCAGCGTCCCGCGAGTTCCATCTCCTGGTGACGCAGACGCGTGAAGGTGGCCTCCCAGTGCACCGCCGTATGGGGCTGCTCCTGGATGAGGCGACGACGACCGGCCATGACGACCGGATCGACCTCGTCGTCACCGACGGAGACGAGGGCAACCTGGTGGATGGCTCGCCCCAGGTTGTGCGGGTCCGCTTCGAGAATTGCCCAGGCCCGTGCATCGTCGATGATCTCGAGCGGGTGCCCGAAGATAGCCGCATCGAGGGTCGTCATGTAGTTGAAGAATGTGCTGCGCGAGACATCCGCCTCTTCACAGACCTCTGCGACCGTGACGTTCTCGTAGCCGAGCTCACAGGCAAGACGGACCGCGGCTCGTTCGATCGCCATCTGCGTCTGACGGCGCTTGCGTTCGCGTCGTCCGCGAGGAGCAGGTGCGACATGTTCGCTAGAATGGGACATGCTCCAATTATGGACGCGATCCAGCAATATGTCACACCCCGGTGATAACCCCTACCCCGCAAAGGAGCGCCATGTCTGAAGTGACCACCTCGACAACCCCCGCATCCGCCCCCGCTCGCGAAGACGACGGCTACTTCGGACCGGATTCGGTCTCGTGGAAGATCTTCTCCGATCCTGCCACGAAGCTCGGCGGCCTGGCCGCGCTCCTGCTGCAGTCACTCAACCCCAACATGATGCGGTTGTTCGACCAGGCGACAGAGTCCTACGCCGACCCGAAGGGGCGCGAAGAGCGCACTGGCCGCTTCCTCGAGACGACGATCTTCGGCGACAAGGCACACGCGGATGCTGCGGCGCAGTCCGTGCGCCGCATGCACGCGCACGCCGTGTGGACCGACCCGCAGACCGGCCAGACGCTGCACGCCGATGAGCCGGCATGGCTCAACTGGACGCACAACACCCTCGTGTTCGGCCTGCTCCGGGCCGCGGAAGAGTTCGGACTCCCACTGACCCGCGAAGAGCAGGACGCGTTCGTCAAGGAGCAGCACATCGCCGCGGCGATGGTGGGCTGCGACCCCGAGAGCCTGCCGAGCACGCGCGACGAGCTCTACGCCTACATCGACGAGCAGCGGCACTGGATGGCGCTCTGCCTGCCCGCCGCGGAAGCCACACGCACGCTGCGCAAGCCGCCGCTCAGCGGCAATCCGATCGCGGCGTGGACGGCGATCATCGTCGCCGACGGCGTGCTCTACCTTCTGCCGGAATGGGCGCGCCTGCTCATCGGCATCGAAGGTCGTCCGATGAATCTGCGTCGCGCATCGCGCACGACGAAGCGCCTCATGGGCCTGGCGCGCCGCAACCGTCCGTACGAGAAGATCGTCATCGAGATCACGGACCGCATCGACACGCACCCCTATCGCAAGGTGCGCGCGAAGAAGGCCTGAGGCAGGTGACCATCCCGGCAGCGCATAGGCTGTCGGGATGGAAATCACCGTTCTCACCACGGATCGCCTGACACTTCGTCCGCCAACAGCGGCCGACGTCGATGCGATCACCACCGCCTGCCAGGACCCCGAGATTCCTCGCTGGACGACAGTGCCGAGCCCGTACTCGCGTACCGACGCCGAGGCGTTCGTCCGTATCGTCGACGCCTCGTGGGCAGATGGCTCGGAGGCGATCTGGTCGATCTTCCACGATGGCGTGCTCGTCGGCACGGTCGGGCTCCACAACATCGCCTCCCACCCCGCAGGCGGACAGGCTGAACTCGGCTACTGGATGACCGCCGAATCACGTGGTCAGGGCTTCCTGGTGGAAGCAGCGCGGGCTGTGCTCGACTGGGCATTCGCAGAGTTGGACCTTGCCCGTGTGCACTGGCAGGCCGTCGAGGGGAACATCCCCTCTGCTCGTGCCGCACGCGCGCTCGGCTTCCATTTCGAGGGAACGCGACGGCAGGCGCTGACGAGTCACCGCGGCCGCGATGACGGGTGGACTGCCTCTCTCCTGCCGACGGACGATCGCACGCCTGTCTCGTGGCCGGTGCTCGAAGGCTGATCGTCGATCCGCTCGGGCGAATGTCAGACGCGGATGCCAGGATGTGCGCATGCCGGAGATGCCAGAAGTTCAAGGCCTGACCGACTTTCTCAGCGAGCGCACGACAGGCCTGTCGATCGCGCGAGTGACGGTGACGGCGATCGCCGCACTCAAGACGTACGATCCCCCGATCAGCGCCGCCGAAGGGTGTGTGGTGACGGGTGCGCAGCGGCGAGGCAAGTTCGTGGTGCTCAGTCTGCGGGCGGAAGAGGGGATGCTGCATCTCGTCTTCCACCTGGCGAAGGCGGGGTGGCTGCGCTGGTACGACGAACTGCCCACGACGCCGCTCAAACCGGGCCGCTCCCCCATCGCGCTGCGCGTGCGGTTCGACGACGGCAGCGGATTCGACCTCACCGAGGCGGGCACCAAGAAGTCGCTTGCGGTGTACCTCGTACGTGATCCCGCTGAGGTGCCAGGCATCGCGAGGCTCGGCCCCGAGCCGCTGGACGCGACCTTCACGCGAGACACCCTGGCAGGTCTCCTGTCCGGACGTCGCACCCAGATCAAGGGCCTGCTGCGTGATCAGTCGATCATCGCCGGCATCGGCAACGCCTACTCCGACGAGATCCTGCACGCCGCGCGCATGTCGCCGTACGCGCCGGCGTCGGGGCTCGACGACGAGGCGATCGACCGGCTCTTCACCGCGATCGTCGGCACGCTGAACGAGGCGATCGCCGAGGCATCCGGCAAGCCACCCGCCGATCTGAAAGACGCCAAGCGGCGAGGAATGCATGTACACGGGCGACGGGGCGAGAGCTGCCTCGTCTGCGGCGACACCGTACGCAGCGTGTTCTTCGCCGATCGCTCCCTCGAGTACTGCGCGACCTGCCAGACCGGCGGTAAGCCTCTCGCCGACCGTCGCCTCTCCCGACTTCTGAAATGACGCCATGTGGCGGGAATGAATCCCTCTCGGGCGCGTTGACTAAGCTAGGTGCAATACAACGTGCTCCGGGGTCGGTGTGAATCCGAACCGGCGGTGACAGTCCGCGAACCGAGTCATGGCGCAGCCACGACGAAGTTGATCCGGTGAAATTCCGGAACCGACGGTGATGCGAGAGCAATCTCGCTAGTCCGGATGGGAGGCAGCACGGGCGCATGGCGTGCGTCCTGAGATCTCCCGTACCCACTGAGGATCGATCGAACAAAGGACGACGCCCATGGCGGCAAGCAGTGCAGAGCGACAGGCCATGTCGCGCGCGCTCGCACTCGCGCTGCGGGGCCCACGCGGCGTGAACCCGCAGGTCGGAGCGATCCTGCTCGATGCCGACGGCACGGTACTGGCGGAGGGGTGGCACCGCGGCGCGGGCACGGCGCACGCCGAAGTCGACGCGCTCTCGAAGCTCGATGCGGGTGCGGCGCGCGGCGCCACCGCGATCGTGACCCTGGAACCCTGCAACCACACCGGTCGCACCGGCCCGTGCGCGCAGGCTCTGATCGACGCCGGCGTCGCGCGCGTCGTGTACGCCCTGGACGACCCCGGTGCGCTGTCCGGCGGCGGAGCCGAGCGTCTGCGCGGCGCGGGCGTCGAGGTCGAGGCGGGTGTCGAGACGGAGGCGGCGCAGGCCCTGCTGGAGTCGTGGTTCACCGTGCAGCGCCTCGGCCGTCCGGAGATCACCGTCAAGTGGGCGCAGAGCCTGGATGGCCGCGCTGCAGCGGATGACGGTTCCAGCCAGTGGATCACCGGGCCGGCGTCGCGAGCCGACGTGCACCGTCGCCGGGCGTCCGCCGACGCGATCATCGTCGGAACCGGCACAGCGATCGCCGATGACCCTGCACTCACCGCGCGCGATGGTGACACGCTCTTCCCCACACAGCCCGTGCCTGTCGTGATCGGTGCTCGTGAGGTCCCTGCGGATGCAGCGCTGCGACGCCACCCACGTGAGCCGCTCTTCTACTCCGGGCCCGACCTGCACGACATCGTCGCTGATCTCCGAGACCGCGGCATGCACTCTCTCTTCATCGAGGGCGGCCCGACCCTCGCGAGCGCCTTCCTGGCGGCAGGTCTCGCGGATCGGGTGCTCGCCTACGTCGCGCCCGTGCTGCTCGGCGGCTCCCGCGTGGCACTGAACGACATCGGCGTCGCATCCATCACCGAGGCTCGACGCCTCGTCGTCGACGAGTGGGTTCCCCTCGGCGATGATCTGCTCGCCGTCGCCCGGCTGGCAGACGCTCCACAGGCTCAGACGAAGGGATCCTGATGTTCACGGGAATCATCGAAGAGATCGGCGAGATCACGGCCATCACACCGGCCGGAGACGGCTGGCGCCTCACGGTCCGCGCGCCGCAGGCGGTGGCAGACGCGGTGCACGGCGAATCCATCGCCGTGAGCGGAGTGTGCCTGACCGTCGTCGGTTCGACCGCCGAGACGTTCGACGCGGACGTCATGAAGCAGACCCTGGACGTCGCGGCGATCGCGGATGCCACCGTCGGCAGCCGCGTCAACATCGAGAAGGCCATGCCCGTCGGCGCCCGACTCGGAGGACACATCGTTCAGGGCCACGTCGACGGTGTGGGCCGCGTGCTCGAGGTGCGCCCCGGTGCACAGTGGCAGGTGCTTCGCATCTCCCTCCCCGACGACCTGGCCCCCCTCGTCGTCGACAAGGGCTCGATCTCCGTCGACGGCACCTCCCTGACGGTGAGCGCCGTGAGCGCTCCCGACGCCGCTGAGGCGTGGTTCGAGGTCTCCCTCATCCCCGAGACTCTGACCGCGACCACCCTGGGCGCCCGTGCCGTCGGCGATCGCGTCAACCTCGAAACCGACATCCTTGCCCGTCACGTCGAGCGTCTGCTCGCGTTCCGCGTCACCCCGGAAGGAGGCTCACGATGAGCCTTTCCACGATTGCCGAAGCTCTCGAATCCCTGCGCGCCGGCCGGCCCGTCATCGTGGCGGACGACGAGAACCGCGAGAACGAAGGCGATGCCATCCTCTCGGCAGAGCTCGCAACCCCCGAGTGGCTCGCCTGGACCGTCCGCTGGTCCTCCGGCTTCGTGTGCGCGCCGATGACAGCCGACATCGCCGACCACCTCAACCTGCCGCCCATGGTGGAGGTCAACGAAGACGCCCGCTCCACGGCGTACACGATCAGCGTCGACGCCGCAGAGGGGGTCACAACCGGCATCAGCGCCGCCGACCGCGCGCGCACCCTCAACGTGCTCGCCGCGGCCGATGCGCAGCCGACCGACATCATCCGCCCGGGCCACATCCTGCCTCTGCGCGCCGTCGATGGTGGCGTCCGCGAGCGCAGCGGCCACACGGAGGCTGCCGTCGAGCTCATGCGTCTCGCCGGCCTTCGCCCGGTCGGGGCGATCGCCGAGATCGTGGACGAAGACGGATCCATGATGCGCCTGCCCCGTCTCCTGGAGCTCGGCGAGCGCGAGAGCATCCCGGTCATCACCATCGAACAGCTCATCGCGTACCTCAACGAGCACGAGCCGATCGATGCCGCGCCGCCGAAGCGTCGCCGCGTCAGCCTGCGCGCCGACTCGACCGTGCCCACGACGCACGGCACGTTCCGCTTCCTCGCCTACAAAGACCGCGTCACCGGCACCGACCACATCGCGGTCGTGTCGGGCGAGCCGACAGAGACCGCACTGGTGCGCGTGCACTCGGAATGCCTGACCGGCGAGGCCTTCGGATCCCTCAAGTGCGAGTGCGGCCCGCAGTTGGATGCGGCGCTCGACGCGATCGCGGTGGAGGGCGGCATCGTCATCTACATGCGCGGACACGAAGGACGCGGCATCGGCCTGATCAACAAGCTGCGCGCCTACTCGCTGCAGGAGGGCGGCCTCGACACCGTCGACGCGAACCTCGCCCTCGGTCTGCCTGCCGATGCCCGTGAATACGCCGCGGCAGCGGGCATCCTGACCGACCTCGGGGTCTCCAAGGTGCGTCTGCTGACGAACAACACCGACAAGGTCGCGCAGCTGCGCGAGCTCGGACTCGACGTCGTCGAGCAGGTGCCGCTGATCGTCGGCGTCGGCCCCAACAACCACCAGTATCTGGAAACCAAGCGCGACCGCATGGGACACATCATCGGCGAAGAAGAACTCGCCGATGCCCTCGCGCAGAACAGCACCACAACGACCGAGGAGAACGCATGAGCGGCGCAGGAGCACCCCAGACCGGCGGCATCGACGCGAGCGGCGTGAACGTCGTCGTCATCGCCGGCACCTGGCACGACGCGATCACCGACGGCCTGATCGCGGGCGCACAGCGTGTCCTCGACGAGACCGGTGCCACGCACCGCGTCGTCCGCGTGCCCGGATCGTTCGAGCTCGCCCTCGCCGCCCAGGCCGCCTTCGCGGGTGGCGCGGATGCGGTCGTCGCGCTCGGCGTGATCATCCGCGGCGGCACCCCGCACTTCGAGTACGTCTCGGCGGCCACCACCGACGGTCTGACCCGCGTCTCCCTCGACGCCGGAAAGCCAGTGGGCTTCGGTGTGCTGACGCTCGACGACGAACAGCAGGGTCTGGATCGGGCGGGGCTCGAGGGCTCCAAGGAGGACAAGGGCGCAGAAGCGGCGGATGCTGCGCTGCGCATGGCGCTGCTTGTCCGCGATCTGCGCGGCTGATCGCCGGCCCTCGCTGAGGTCTGCCTACCTAGCGGCGCCTGGCTTTCCGGAATACCTTTAGGGGTATGGAAACCCTGCGCCACATTGTGCTCTTCGTTCACCTCATCGGCTTTGCGGTGTTGTTCGGATCCTGGGCGGTGCAGGCATTCGGCGGCAAGCGCGAGGTGACGCGTCTGATGAACATCGGACTCGCCATCGCGGCCGTCGCAGGACTCGCGCTTGCTGCGCCGTGGGGTCTGCCCGCGGATGTGACGATGAACTACGCGAAGATCGGCACGAAGCTCGTGATCCTTCTCGTCATCGGTGCGCTCATCGGCATCGGCTCGGCCCGTCAGAAGCGCGGCGAGGGCGTCGCACCGGCACTCTTCTGGGGTATCGGCGTGCTCACCGCCGCCAACGCGGCGCTCGCTGTGATCTGGTAATCCACCTGGTTTCACGGAATGCCCTGGGTGCGACGCACCGGGGCACTTCTGTTTTCCGGGGATGCTGCGCCCGAGGCGTAGACTCCCCCATGCTCCGGACGGAGCCAACGATCGGAGGAACTCGTGGCCACAGCCGTCGCGCCCGCAAACCCACGCTCACGCGTGATCACCGCCAGCCTCGTCGGCACGACGATCGAGTTCTACGACTTCTACGTCTACGCGACGGCCGCTGTCCTGGTGTTCCCGATCCTGTTCTTCCCGACGGGAAACGACACCACCTCGCTCCTCGCATCCTTCGGTGTGTTCGGCGCGGCGATGGTTGCACGACCCATCGGCGCGATGGTGTTCGGCCACTTCGGTGACAGGTTCGGACGCAAGGCGACACTCGTCGCATCCCTGCTCACCATGGGAATCGCGACGTTCCTCATCGGTGTCCTGCCCACGTTCCAGCAGATCAACTGGTGGGCCGCTCTGCTGCTGCTCTTCCTACGCCTCGCCCAGGGCTTCGCCCTCGGCGGCGAGTGGTCGGGAGCGGCGCTCGTCGCGACCGAGAATGCCCCGGAGGGCAAGCGCGCCTGGTACGGCACTTTCCCCCAGCTCGGAGCTCCGATCGGCTTCATCATCGCGAACGGCATCTTCCTCGCGATCAACGCGCTGCTGCCGCATGAGAGCGACCCCTCGCTGAAGTCCGAGGCGTTCCTCTCCTGGGGCTGGCGCGTGCCGTTCCTCTTCTCGGCCGTGATGGTCATCGTCGGCCTGTGGGTGCGCCTGCGCCTCGTCGAGTCCGAAGCGTTCACGCGTGCGGAGTCCAAGGGCACGATCCGCAAGTACCCACTGGCGACGGTGTTCCGTCACCACTGGAAGCAGCTGATTCTCGGCACGTTCATCATGCTGGCGACCTACGTGCTGTTCTACCTGATGACGAACTTCACGCTCACCTACGGCACGAAGGCGGCGAGCCTGGAGGCCGCCTCCGCCGCCGCACAGGCCGCGGCCGAATCCACGGGCGCCGCGTTCGATCCATCCGCCTTCGCGGCTCAGTTCTATCCCGGCCTCGGATTCGGGTACACCAACTTCGTGATCATGCAGATCGTCGGCGTCGTGTTCTTCGGTGTCTTCACGCTCGTCAGCGGCCCGCTCGCAGACCGCATCGGCCGCAGGAAGCTGCTGATCTGGGTGACCGCGGCCATCCTCCTGTTCGGCTTCACCTTCAACTTCTTCCTGCTGCCGCAGGCGACGCCCGAGCTGACCTTCGCCTTCACGCAGGCCTTCCTGATCCTCGGCTTCCTGCTGATGGGACTCACGTTCGGCCCCATGGGCGCGCTCCTGCCCGAGCTCTTCCCGACCAACGTGCGCTACTCGGGCTCGGCGATCGCGTACAACGTGTCGTCGATCCTCGGCGCCGCGGTCGCACCGCTGATCGCGGTCGCACTGTGGTCATCGGCGGGCGGCGCACCCTGGCTCGTCGGCATCTACCTCTCCGCGATGGCGGCGCTGACGCTCATTGCGCTGATCCTGTCGCCGGAGACGAAGGATCTCGACCTGAACGCCGAGCTCGGAGTCCCCGCGCAGCCCTAGGCGCGGTGCTTCGGAGGAGAACTCCCGGATCGGAGGAGGATCTGCCGCTGGCGGTCCTCCGATCCGGGAGTTCTCCTCCGTGCCGTACGCGCTCGGGGTCACGAAACAGGCAGCGCATAGGAAGTTCGGCAGACAATGAGAGGCATCCATGAGCCGACCCACAGATAAGGCCACTATGTCTCGCACGGCGATGTCCCGCCGACGCGGCCGCACCAGCGCCCCCGAAGGGCCCCGCGCCACGTTCCGCCAGCTTCTCCCCTTCCTGTTCGAGCACAAGACCGTGCTCGTGTGGGTGACGATCCTCAGCGTCATCGGCGCGGTCGCCTCCCTGGTGCAGCCGCTGATCGTCGGCCAGGTCATCGACCGCGTGCAGAACGATCTCTCGCTCGGTCCGCTCATCTGGGCGCTCGTCGCCTTCGTCGTGATCTCGTCGATCATCTCGGGCTATCAGCACTACCTCCTGCAGCGCACGGGCACGGCGGTCGTCTACTCGAGTCGCCGCAAGCTCATCGCTCGCATCTTGCACCTGCCGATCAGCGAGTTCGACGCCCGTCGGACCGGCGATCTCGTGTCGCGCGTCGGCACCGACACCACGCTTCTCTACGCGGTACTGACACAGGGGCTCGCGGATGCCGTGGGCAGCATCCTCATCTTCGTCGGCGCCCTTGTCGCGATGCTCCTGATCGACCCTGTCCTTCTGCTGCTGATCGTCGTCGTGATTGGCGTCTCTGTCGTGGTCGTCGTGCTGCTGAGTTCGCGCATCCGGACGGCGTCGACCGCTCAGCAGGAGAAGGTGGGCGAGCTCGCCTCCGGCGTCGAGCGGGCCGTCAGCTCGATCCGCACCGTCCGGGCTTCGGGCGCGACCGATCGCGAGACCGAGACGGTGAGCGCGCTCGCGAAGGACGCCTACGGGCTGGGTGTGCGGATCGCGAAGATCTCCTCGATGGTGGTGCCGGTGGCCGGCATCGCTCTGCAGGTGTCGCTGCTCGTCGTGCTGGGTGTCGGCGGCTTCCGCGTCGCCGACGGCTCGATCACGATTGCGAGCCTGGTGACGTTCATCATGTTCCTGTTCATGCTGATCATGCCGCTGGGTTCCGCCTTCGGCGCGATCACCTCGGTCAATCAGGCGCTTGGTGCGCTCGGGCGCATCCAAGAGGTGCTCGATCTTCCGACCGAGACGGAGGCGGATGCCACCGCTGCCGCCGAGATCGGACGCGAGGCGGACGACCCGGATGCCCCCGCGCTGGAGTTCCGCGATGTGCGCTTCCAGTACCCCGAGAACGTCATCGCCGCGCGCGCGGCTGCCGCGAAGGAGGCGCAGTCACTGCTCGTCGACGCGCACCTCGAACGTGCCGACGACGTGGTCGAAGACGGCCTCAGCGAAGCATCCGCCCCCGTCGCGCACGAAGTGCTGCGGGGTGTCAGCTTCGCCGTCCCCCGGGGCGCACGCGTCGCACTCGTGGGTCCGAGCGGTGCAGGTAAGAGCACCATCCTCTCCCTCATCGAGCGCTTCTACGACCCGACCGGCGGCTCCATCCGCCTGCACGGCCACGACGCGCGCACCTACCCGCGCGACGAGCTGCGCGCGCACTTCGGCTACGTGGAGCAGGATGCGCCGACGCTCGCCGGCACTCTCGCCGACAACCTGCGCCTCGCCTCGCCCGACGCGACCGATGCCGACTGCGAGCGGGTCCTCCGCGCCGTGAACCTCGGCGATGTGCTCGAACGCAATCCGCTCGGCCTCGAAGCACCCGTGGGCGAAGACGGCGTCATGCTGTCGGGCGGAGAGCGTCAGCGCCTCGCGATCGCGCGTGCACTGCTGACGGAGGCGCCGATCCTGCTGCTCGACGAGTCGACCTCGTCGCTCGACGGTGTCAACGAGCAGCGGATGCGCGAGGCGATCGACGCGGTCGCCACGGATCGCACCCTCATCGTGATCGCACACCGCCTGTCGACCGTCGTCGACAGCGACCTCATCGTGGTCCTGCAGGACGGCGTCGTCGTCGGGCAGGGCACCCACACGGAGCTCGTCGAAGAGGTGCCGCTCTACCGCGATCTGGCACGCCACCAGCTGCTGGCCTGAGCCCCGTACCATAACGCGACGGCGAGATGCCGAAGCCACTCAGCCATGGGTGTGCTTCTGACATCCCGCCGTCGCGGGTCTTGTGGTGCCGACTACGCCTTCTGGAGGCGGTAGCGCAGCGAGGCCAGTTCGGCGTTGAGCGCCGGCGGGAGCTTGGCACCGAACGTGGCGAAGAACTCCTCCGTGGAGTCGGCCTCGCGCTGCCATGCCTGCGGATCGACGTCGAAGAGCTCTTCGAGGTCGGCCTGCGTCACATCGGCGCCCTCGAGGTTGAGGTCCTCGATGCGCGGCAGACGGCCGATCGGGCTCTCGATCGCGGTGACCTTGCCCTCGATACGGCGGATGATCCAGTCGATCACACGGGAGTTGTCTCCGAAGCCCGGCCACAGGAAACGCCCGTCAGCGCCGCGACGGAACCAGTTCACCTGGAACACGCGGGGTGCGCGGTCGAAGCGCAGCGAGCGCCCCACCTTGAGCCAGTGCGCGAAGTAGTCGCCCATGTTGTAGCCGCAGAACGGCAGCATCGCGAAGGGATCGCGGCGCAGCTCGCCCAGCGTGCCCTCGGCCGCGGCCGTGCGTTCCGACGAGATGGTCGCGCCGAGGAAGACGCCGTGCGTCCAGTCGGTGGCCTCGACGACGAGCGGGACGTTCGTCGCACGACGCCCACCGAAGAGGATCACGTCAAGCGGAACACCGTCCGGCGACTCCCAGTCGTCCGCGATCTGCGGGCACTGCGCGGCCGGAACCGTGAAGCGCGAGTTCGGGTGGGCGGCCGGGCGTCCGGAATCCGGCGTCCACGCGTTGCCCTCCCAGTCGATGAGCTCGGCGGGGGCCTCGTCCGTCAGGCCCTCCCACCACACGTCGCCGTCGGGGCGCAGCGCGACGTTCGTGAAGATCGTGTTGCCCCAGAGCGTCTCGACCGCCGTGACGTTGGTCGACTCACCCGTACCGGGTGCGACGCCGAAGAATCCGGCTTCGGGGTTGATCGCCCGGAGGCGACCGTCCTCGCCCGGGCGGATCCAGGCGATGTCGTCGCCGAGGGTCTCGACCGACCATCCCGGGATCGTCGGGCGCAGCATCGCGAGGTTCGTCTTTCCGCAGGCCGACGGGAACGCGCCCGCCACGTGGTACGCCTTGCCCTCCGGGCTCACGACGCGGATCAGCAGCATGTGCTCGGCGAGCCATCCCTCGTCGCGAGCGATGACCGAGGCGATGCGCAGCGCGAAGCACTTCTTCGCGAGGATCGCGTTGCCGCCGTACCCGGAGCCGAAGGAGTAGACCTCGAGCGTCTCGGGGAAGTGGACGATGTACTTGTTGTCGTTGCACGGCCATTCGACATCCGTCTGACCCGGCGCCAGCGGTGCGCCGACCGAGTGCACGGTGCGCACCCACGGCGCGCCCTCTGCGATCTGGCGGGTGACAGCGTCGCCGACGCGGGTCATGATGCCGATGGATGCCACGGCGTAGGCGCTGTCCGTCACCTGCACCCCGATGTGCGAGAGCGCGCCACCGACGGGGCCCATCGAGAAGGGGACGACGTACATCGTGCGACCGCGCATCGAGCCCTCGAAGAGCTCGCCGATCTGCGCGCGCGCCTCGGCGGGGTCCTCCCAGTTGTTCGTGGGGCCGGCATCCTCCTCCTTTTCGGAGGCGATGAAGGTGCGGCTCTCGGTGCGCGCGACATCACTCGGGTGCGAACGGGCGAGGTACGAACCGGGGCGCCACTCGGGGTTGAGCTTGATGAGCTTGCCCTCGTCGACCAACGTGCGCAGGAGTGCGTCGTTCTCGGCGCGCGACCCGCCGACCCAGTGGATGGCAGCGGGCTGCGTGAGCGCGGCGATCTCGTCGACCCAGGCGACGAGATCGGCCATGGCAGGCGTGTCATACGCCGGAGCCGTGCCAAAGCTGCGCAACGGCATCGCGGCCGGGGTGTGCGGGGCGAAGGTCTCGGCGATTGCCATGTCTGCTCCTTTGGAAGGGACGGGGTGTTGTGACCATTCTGCGGCGCATTTTTACGTCTTTTCCGGTGAAATCGACTGTAAGAATCACAGTTCTTTCGATATGATCAAGGAATGAGCACCTCCGGACTCGAACTCAGCACGCTGGGACACCGCATCCGTCATCACCGTCTTGCGCGTGGACTGACACTCGACGAGCTCGGCGCCACTGTCGGCGTCGCCGGCAGCCAGCTGAGCCTGATCGAGAACGGGAAACGCGAGCCGAAGCTCTCCCTGCTCCAGGCGATCGCCCTCGCCACCGACACCGAGGTGACCGATCTCATCTCCGGTGAGCCGCCGAATCGGCGCGCGGCGCTGGAGATCGAGCTGGAGCGCGCGCAGGCCGGATCCGTGTTCCGCCAGCTCGGCATCGCGCCGGTGCGCGTGTCCAAGGGGATGAGTGACGAGACGATCGAATCGATCCTCGGACTGCACCGCGAGCTCCTCCGGCGTGAGCGCGAGGCCATCGCGACCCCGGAGGAGGCGCGCCGCGCGAACACCGAACTGCGCATCCGGATGCGCGAGCGGGGCAACTACCTGCCCGAGATCGAGCGCCTGGCCGAGAAGCAGCTGAAGGCGGCCGGACACACGTCCGGTGCGCTCTCACACCGCACCGTGAGCATCATGGCCGAGCAGTTGGGCTTCGAGCTGCTCTACGTCAACGACCTCCCGCACTCGACGCGTTCGGTCACCGACCTCGAGAACGGCCGCATCTATCTGCCGCCCGCGTCGATCCCCGGCGGGCATGGTCTGCGCTCGATGGCACTGCAGGCGATGGCACACCGCCTTCTCGGCCACACGCCGCCGACCGACTACGCCGACTTCCTGCAGCAGCGTCTCGAGATCAACTACTACGCCGCATGCTGCCTCATGCCCGAGACCGCCGCGGTGTCGTTCCTGCAGCAGGCGAAGAAGGATCGCAACCTTGCGGTGGAAGACTTCCGCGACGCGTTTGGCGTGACGCACGAGGGCGCCGGCATGCGCATGACCAACCTCATGACCGAGCACCTGGGGATGCAGCTGCACTTCCTGCGCGTGGATGCGACGGGCGCGATCACCCGCGTGTACGAGAACGACGGCATCCCGCTGCCCATGGATGTCACGGGATCGATCGAAGGACAGCGCGTCTGCCGTCACTTCTCCGCCCGCCAGGCGTTCACGCAGCAGAACCGCACGACCGAGCACCACCAGTACGTGGACACCCCGGGCGGCACGTATTGGAGCTCCACGCAGACCGGGTCCTCCGGCGAGGGCGAGTTCTCCGTGACCGTCGGAGTGGCCTTCGACGACAGCCGGTGGTGGCGCGGACGCGAGACCTCCGAGCGCGCCGTGTCGCACTGCCCGGACGAGTCGTGCTGCCGTCGCCCTCCCGCGGATGCCACCGACCGTTGGAAGGGGCGGGCCTGGCCGAGCGCCCGAGTGCACACGCACATGTTCTCACCGCTCCCCCGCGGAGCCTTCCCCGGGGTCGATGACAACGAGGTCTACACCTTCCTCGACCGCCATGCGGGTGAGTGATCCACCTCAGCCGGTGACGAAGCGCGCGTAGCGCAAGAGGGCCGCGTCGACCTCCTCGGCCGTCGCGGCCTTCGTGTCGAAGAGGTCCGGCTGTGGAGCATCCGCGTGCCGCCCGAGGGCTGTCGAGTGCTTCCACACGCCGATGACCTGCCCGTCGGCGACGATCACGGGTCTCACCATGCCATTCGCGCCGGGGCCGACGGCGGCGCGAGCGTCGGCATCGGCGACGACGCTGCGGTCCACGTACGAGATGTAGTACTCGTCGAACGGCGGCAGCGCCAGCACGCGGGGTGCGCCGGCGGCTCGGCGGGGGTGCTCGGCCGAGGAGAAGCGTCCCTCCGACACCTCGATGAGATCGGATGCCGCGCGCGCTGCGGCCTCTCTCGCCTGCGATAGCGTGAGCCCCGCCCACCAGGCGAAGTCCTCTGCCGTGGCCGGCTCGTGTCCCTTGATGTAGCGACGGAAGAGCTCTGCGAGCGGATCGTCCGGCGGCGCAGAGTCGGGGATCCACCTGTCCACGAGCACATGGATCTGCTCCCGCGCAACCCCGTCGGAACGGGGCACGACCGGCCCCTGACAGAGCACGCCATTGACGGTGAGGGCACCGAGGATATGGACTCCGCGCTGCGCGCGCGGATCGATGCCGATGCGCTCCAGCACCGCGAAGGCCTCGTCGCGGGTGAGTCCGGGCCCATGCATCCCGTCATCGATCGCGTGGCGCAACGCCTTCTCAGCGCGCGCGAGCACGTCTGCGTCGATGCCGAGCTGCCGCTCGCGTCCTGCGGCCTGCTGTCGCTGACGCGGTCCGGTGATCTGGAGCACCCACGCGAGGTCCTGCGCGGGGATGATGTGCAGCGTCCCGCGCATCGTCCAGGCACGCACGAGTTCGCCCCGCGCGAACTCCGCATCGATGCCGCGGAGCGTCGGCGCTCCGCGGGTGCGGGCGGCAAGCGCCCAACGCCCGCCCCAGAACTCCTGACTCTGCACCGCGAGCATGTGCGATGCCGCCTCGACCGGGGTGCGCGCGGGAGCGGTGAGCCGGTGGGATCGGAGACGCTCGGCGCGGATGCTCATGCGTCCTATCTTCTGCGACGACCGGCCCGCAGAGAAGAAGGAGCGCTGTGGTGGTTCCGGCCGTTACAGAACCAGCACAGCGCCCCGATTCGCCGAGACAGGAGGGACCCGGCGAGCTGTGGGACCCGAAGGTCAGTCGTGCAGTGTCACCTCGCGGCGGGTGGGGAGCACGACCGGATGCGACCCAGCCATGACCTCGAGCACGCGGACGACCTGGCACGAGTAGCCGTATTCGTTGTCGTACCAGACGTAGAGCACGACGTCGTTGTCGGTCGCGATCGTGGCGAGACCGTCGACGATCCCGGCACGGTGGGAGCCGACGAAGTCCGTGGAGACGACCTCAGGAGATTCGACGTAGTCGATCTGCTGGCGCAGCTTGGAGTGCAGCGAGACCCGGCGCAGGTAGTCGTTGAGCTGCTCCTTCTCGGCGGGGCGCTCCAGGGTGAGGTGCAGCACGGCGAGGGACACGTCCGGGGTGGGCACGCGGATCGCAGACCCGGTGAGCTTGCCGGCCAGCTCGGGCAGCGCACGTGCCACGGCCTTCGCCGCTCCGGTCTCGGCGATGACCATGTTGAGCACGGCCGAGCGTCCGCGGCGGTCTCCCTTGTGGAAGTTGTCGATGAGGTTCTGATCGTTCGTGAACGAGTGCACCGTCTCGACGTGCCCGCGCACGATCCCGTAGGCCTCATCGACGGCCTTGAGAACGGGGGTGATGGCGTTGGTCGTGCACGATGCGGCGGAGAGGATGCGATCCTCGGGAGTGATGGTCGCGTCGTTGATGCCGTGCACGATGTTCTTCAGCGCGCCCTTGCCGGGTGCGGTCAGCAGAACCCGCGCGACACCCGTCGAGGCGAGGTGCTGACTCAGGCCCTCTTCGTCACGCCAGCGACCCGTGTTGTCGACGACGATCGCATCGCGGATGCCGTAGGCGGTGTAGTCGATCGTGGCGGGGTCGTCCGAGTAGATGACCTGGATACGGGTGCCGTTCGCGATGATCTGCGACGCGTCTTCGTCGACCTCGACGTTGCCCTCGAAACGGCCGTGCACCGAGTCCCGCAGCAGCAGCGAGGCGCGCTTGACGAGATCGTTGTCGGATCCGCGGCGCACGACGATCGCCCGCAGGCGCAGGCCGTTGCCGCCCCCGGTGTGTGCGATGAGGATGCGGGCGAGCAGCCGCCCGATCCGCCCGAACCCGTAGAGCACGACGTCGGTGGGTTCCCCCGGCTGAGACTCCATGGCGGGGGCGAGTTCGCGCCGCAGGTAGGCGTCGAGGTCCTCACCACTGGCGGCGTGGCCTTCGACGAGGCGGGCGATGTCGATCGAGGAGGCGCCGGGGCCGATCGCGCGCACGGCTTCGAGCACGGCGAGAGTGTCGGCGAGGTCCACCTCACGATGCCCGAGCGCCTCGACACGCTCGTGGACCTCGAGGATGCCGGTCGTGGAGAGCCCGAGCAGCCGGTGCCCGTGCAGGGATGTGACGACGTCTCGTTCGCGGGTGAGGCTTCCGACGAGCGGGATCATCCGCTCGGCGAGCTCTTCCCTGGCCATCCAGTCATCGCGGTGTGCCGCGAAATCGTTCATGTGCGTCCTTGCATGATGGTGGTGCTCCGCGTTCAGCGCGGGGAGGCGGTTCGCCCGCATAAAGGCTATGTGGCAACGGTCGATCTTTTGCCGAAAATATCGCCACTCAACGCCTAAAGATTCACCAGCCCTCACAGAGAAGGAAAAAGTTCGGTTTCTTCACCGCCGCACGCTGACCGCAGCATCCGCCGTAGGCTCGGATGCATGACGCAGCTTCATGATCTGACGGCCCTCGATCAGCAGGCGGCGCTGCGGGCTGGCGAGATCAGCCCGGTCGAGCTGGCCAGCCACTATCTGACGCGAATCGAACGCCTGGATGACGGTCTCGGCGCGTTCGTCGAAGTCACCGCGGAGACGGCACGACAGCGCGCCTCGGTTCTGGCACAGTCAGCACCAGAAGGAACCCTCTGGGGGCTCCCCTTCGCCGACAAGGATCTCGTCCCCCGCGCCGGGGTGCCGACGCGGTTCGGTTCGCGTCTACACGAAAGGTTCGTGCCGGATGTCACGGGCGACCAGGCCGCGGTGCTCGATGAAGCCGGAGGGATCAGCCTCGGCAAGACGAACACACCGGAGTTCGGACTCACCGGCTACACCGAGACCCGCATTGCCCCTCCCGCCCGTGACCCCTGGAATACGGCGAACGGTGCGGGTGGTTCCAGTGGCGGCGCGGCGACCGCGGTGGCCGCAGGACTGCTTCCGTTCGCTCCCGCCTCGGACGGCGGCGGGTCGATCCGCATTCCGGCAGCGACCGTCGGTCTCGTTGGCATCAAGCCCTCGCGTGGTCGGGTGCCTTTCGCATCCGCGCTCGACAGCCCCGGCGGGCTCCCCGTGGCAGGGCCGATCGCACGGACCGTGGCGGATGCTGCACTGCTGCTTGACGTGCAGGTGGGCGGCCGCGACTACGCCTACGCGACCCGCGCACCGGGTGCAGAGTCTTTTCTTGACGCGATCGGACGGGGCGCAGCATCCGCCCGCATCGGGGTGACCTGCGTTTCCCCCTGGGATGAGGACGACAACATCGTGCTGGATGCGGATGCCGCGCGTGCGGTCGATGTCGCCGCTGCCCTTCTCACCGAGAGCGGACACGATGTCGACGCGCTGGACTGGCGGCCGCGCGGATACGCCCGCATGTTCACGACGCTGTGGCGCACGAGCGCCGCCCGCATGGCGCTGACCGACGAACAGCTCACTCGCGTCGAGCCGATCACGGCGTGGCTTGCTCGGGAGGGGCGCGCCCTCACCGGCGCTCAGGTGCTGGACGCACTCGCAGCTGCGACCGTCTTCGAACGCGAGACGATCACTGCGTTCGCTCCGGTGGATGCGGTGCTGACACCTGCGCTTGCCCTCCCCGCACGCCCGATCGGATGGTTTCACCCGACGGATCCGGCCGAGAACTTCTCACAGCAGGTGCGTTACGCGCCGTACAGCAGCTTTGTGAATGTCGCGGGCCTTCCGGCAATCGTCGTGCCCGTCACGCTCGACGCCTCCGGGCATCCCGTCTGCGTGCAGCTCATTGGCCGCCCCGGCGGCGAGGCGACGATCATCGCCCTCGCGGCGGCGTTGGAAGAGCGGGTGGGTCGGATGCCGCGTCCTGCCGTGTGGGATCAGTAAGCGGTGCCCCCACTGCCCCTGCCGTGCGCAGGAACACGATGATCCAGGAGAAGATCAGCACGGCGGCGATCAGCTCGACCGCGGTGAGGTTGTAGTAGCCGACGGCGAAGAACACCCCCAGCATCACGATCACGAGCACGTAGATCCACCCCAGCGCCACGAAGACGCGGGCGATCGTGGGGAGGAACCAGGGCAGTCCGACCACCACGACCGCGAACACGACAGCCATGCCCGTGGCAACCGTATTATGCAGGGCGAAGAACTCGTCAACGGGAAAGATCCCGACACACGCGAGGAAAACCCCCATCAGGATCAGCCCCCCGCGCACGATCCGTCGACCGCGTCGCTGCTCACGCGTGTCTACCGGCAGTCCCGCGGTCGCGTAGCGCGAGATCGTCGTGACCATGATCCCGGCAATCACCAGCGTGCCGTTGAAGGCAACCGCTGACACGTTGGTGCTCATGCCGAGCGCGGAGAGATTGTCCTGCCACCAGTGCGGATCGCTCGCAGCGAGCATGCTCGCGAAAGCGCCCACGACGAGGAAGATGGCGAGCACGAGCGAGAGCGACATCGGCGTCAGGGCAACAGC
This sequence comes from Microbacterium keratanolyticum, assembly GCF_016907255.1. Lineage (NCBI taxonomy): Bacteria > Bacillati > Actinomycetota > Actinomycetes > Micrococcales > Microbacteriaceae > Microbacterium > Microbacterium keratanolyticum. Next base: position 605,688 of record NZ_JAFBBQ010000001.1, read on the forward strand.
ACTGAGAAAACAGACGTAGGCGGTCAGCGCGAAGGAGACCGCCACGAGGATCGCGCCCGGAAGAGCGAAGACGGGCGCGTCTGTGAAACTCTGCTCGAGAAGCTGTGCGATGCCCAACCACCCGAGATAGGCGACCGCCGCATGGGCGAAGGCGATGGCTGCGAGGTCATACCAACGGAGACGATCGTCCGTATCGGCGAAGCGATCACGTCGAGGCGTCGCATCCGCAGCCTCGTAGTGCGAGCGCATTGCGAATCGGCCGACCACGAACGCGAGCGCCGCGACCGCGGCACCGCCGATGGCGACGAAGGCGCCGAGCGAAGCGGAACCGGTGATTGCCAGTTCACGTCCCCAGAACACCGGCAGGCTCACGACGAAGCCGACGAGGAAGCACACCGCCCCGACGAGGAGCGCTGCTGCCTCGTACATCGCCTCTGCGGTATCGGTGCCAGCGATTCTCTGCACCACGCGCCGCACTCTGAGTTCCATCGTGGCCTCCCGAGCCACAGCATAGAGCTGTGCGACGCGCTCAGGGCGCATCGGCGCGGATACCCTGAGGGAATGACTCAGATCATCTCCGCCCGCGCCGTTCTCCTCGACATGGACGGCACGCTCGTCGATTCGACCGCCGCTGTCGAACGGATCTGGCTGGCCTGGGCCGCCGCGCATGATCTCGACCCCACGCATGTGCTGAGCGTGATCCACGGACGACAGGGCCACGAGAGCATGGCGATCCTGCTCCCGGAGCGCGACCACGCCATCAACTTGACGGAGAATCAGTCGATGCTCGCGAACGAGAGCAACGACGTCGAGGGCGTCGTTGCGATCGCCGGCGCGCAGGCCCTGCTCGCGGCGCTCACACCTCTCCCGCACGCGATCGTCACCTCCGCCGACGTCACGCTCATGAATGCCCGGATGAACCAGGCTCAGCTGGCCGTCCCTGCGCTGGCAATCACCGCAGAGCACGTGACTGCGTCGAAGCCAGACCCAGAAGGTTTCCTACACGCCGCCGCACTGCTCGGATTCGACCCCGCAGACTGCGTCGTGTTTGAGGACTCGGGCGCGGGGATCCGTGCGGGCAAGGCTGCTGGGATGCGTGTGATCGGGGTCGGCCCACACGCCGCAGCGCACGACCCCGACTATGTCGTCGCCGACCTGACCGGAGTCGAAGTGACAGCGAACGAGGAGGGCTTCACGCTCACGCTGCAGTGATGCGCATGCGTCGCACGCCCACGATCTCCGCGATCAGCACCATCAGTACGAAGACGGCCTGCGCGATCGTCCAGCCGAGACCGATCGGCGTCAGCCAGTTTGCGAAGACGGCGGTGGCGATCGATCCGATGACCCAGATCGTGTTGATCGCCATCAACGTGCCGACGAGAGGGAGCGAGAGCGGTCGACCCCGCTGGGTGATGATCAGCAGCACGGTGACGGCCAACAGGATCGTGCCGAGGACGAGAAGCAGCGGCACGGAGGACCCTAAGAGCGTCGACAGCGGCACAGCGGCCGCCACATAGACGAGGCCGTTCACGCCGGTCGCGACGATGTCGGCGCGCAGCACAGTGCGCAGGAAGGAATCGGACGTGCGGGGCTCGGATGCGGTGATCGTGAGGTTCATGCGCCCAGCCTCACCTGCGCGGGTGCGCACGCCGATTACCTGAGAGGTAGTGGATCAGAAGTGCGCAGGAACGCCACAATGAACGCGTGACCCTTGCCGCTCCCGCCGCCGATCTCCCCGCCGGTGAACTGATCCGCTACTGGCGCGGCACGCGACGCCTGAGCCAGATGGCGCTCGCTCACGAGGCCGAGATCTCGCCGCGACACCTGAGTTTCATTGAGACGGGCCGCGCGAATGCGAGCCCCGCGACGATCGATCGCCTCTCGACGGTGCTGGCGCTCACCCTGCGGCAGCGCAACGCGCTCATGCTCGCGGCGGGCTTCGCACCGCAGCATCCCCGCCGCCACTGGAGCGACCCGGAACTGCAGGCGATCCAGCGCTCCCTCTCCGAGATCGTGCACGCGCATCTGCCGTTTCCGGCGCTGATCATGGATGCCCGCGGCGATGTGCTGCTCGCCAACCGCACGCTGCTCGCCCTCGTCGGCGACGGCGCACCCACCGACGGCACGCCCCCGAACGTCTACCGCCTTGCGCTGTTGCCCGGTCCGTTCGCCGATCGCATCGAGAACCGCGACGAGTGGCACGCGACGCTCACCGCCGAGCTCGTCGAGCAGGCCGCCCGCACCGGTGATCCTCAATTGGCCGAACTCGCGCACCAGGCGGTGGCCCGCCAGCCGCGCGCGGCGATCGCACACGACGACACACTGCCGGTCGTTCCGCTCGTGCTGCGCCACGGCGACCGGATGCTGCGCTTCACGAGCATCCGCACGCATCTCAGCGCCCCGCGCGAGGTGCTCAGCTCAGAACTGGCGCTCGAGACCTTCATGCCCCTCGACGACGAGACGCGCGAGGTCCTGGCCGCGCTGAACACAGCGTGAGCCGCACCTCGGTCGCAGAACTGCGCTTCGCTCGCACGAATTCTGCGAGTTCCTGCGAAGCAAGCGCTGTTCTGCGCAGCACGTGCGGGAGTCAGCGTTCGGGCGTGCGGTCGCGAAGCCGCCAGAGCAGCCACATGCTGCACGCGGGGACGATCAGGATCCCCAGAATCAGCGTCGAGAACCACAGATCGTACGACGCGGGCAACAGCGGGTTGACGACAACGCCTTCGAGCTCCGTCGGCCGCTGCGCCACACCCAGAATCCACGAGACAGCGCCGATCACGGCTGTGACACCGAACGGGAGCAGTATCGCCAGCAGCTTCTCCCACGGTCGCCACAGCCGACTCATGGCGACCAGAACGATTCCGACGAGATATCCGACGATCGGCAGGAGGAATCCGCCGAAGGCGAGCACCAGGGCCGCCATGATCGCGAATCCCTTCGAGTTCTCCGTGCCCCGCGGCTCAGCTGGCACATCCAGCCGGAGGGCGTCCCGCTCGACATCGGTCATGCGGTCGCCTCGTCATTTCGGTCCGCGGCGTCTGACGGCTGACGCGTGCGCAGGCCATCGAGGGCGACCGTCAGCACGTCGCGCGCGAGGGCCTCGGCGTCTTCTGGGCCTCCCGGGCGATACCACTCGACGAGCGAGTTGACCATGCCGAAGAGCAGTCGCGTTGCGACGGAGGCATCGACGTCGGCGCGCACGGCGCCATCCGCCTGTGCGGCACGGACGATCTCGGTCACCGCCTGGTCGAACGCGCGTCGACGCTCCAGCGCGCGCCGCTCGACCTCGCTGTTTCCACGGACGCGCAGCAGCAGCGTGACGGCGGGGAGCTGCGCGACCAGCACGCCGACGGCGCCCCGCAGAACCTCGGCCAGGCGATCACCAGCACTGGTCTCCGTGGCATCCGCGAGCACGCCCTCGAGTCCGTCAAGTGCCGCGCCGACCGCAACTTCGAGTACCTCCTCCTTCGAGGAGAAGTGGTGGTAGAGCGCGGCTTTCGACAGCCCCAGGCGCGCGGCGAGCGCGGCCACGGATGTCGCGTCGTATCCCTGCTCGTTGAACAGCGCGACGGCGGCGTGCAGCATCTGCTCGCGGTCATAGCCCGGGCGGCCTCGACGGGCCGGCGCCTCGGTCACCGCATCCGCTTCACTCACGCCCCCAGTGTGTCAGACCGTGGCACGCGGCTCAGGAAAGCCGCGCGGCGGCACGCTCCACGACACCCGCGCGCCGCTCGTGCATGAGCGCCGTCATCATCTCGACCAGCTGCGGATCCGCATCCCGTCGCCGCGGTGACCCCGCATCGAACGGCGGCTGCGGGTCGTACTCGATCTGCAGCTGCACCCGCTTCGCCTCTTGTTCGCCGAAGAGCTCAGCGAGCAGTGTCAACGCGAAGTCGATCCCGCTCGAGACACCGGCGCCCGTGATCACCCGCCCTTCACGGACGACCCGCTCGCTCGTCGGGATCGCGCCGAGTGACGCAAGCAGCGGCAGCGACGCCCAATGTGTCGTCGCCCGCAGCCCCTGCAGCAGTCCCGCGGCTCCGAGCAGGAACGACCCGGTGCAGACGCTCGTCACCCAGCGTGCTCCCTCGGCCTGACGCCGCACGAACTGCAGGACCTCGTCATCGTCCAGCAGGGCGAACGTTCCCTGCCCACCCGGAATGAACAGGATGTCCGCAGGTGGCGCATCGGCGAGGGTGACGGTCGGCACGATCGAGAACCCGGCATCCGTGGGCACGGGATCGAGCGTGCGCCATGCCAGGTGCAGTTCCAGCTGCCCCGACACGGCCAGCACCTGCAGCGGACCGGTGAGGTCGAGCTGCGTGACTCCGGGGAACAGCAGGGCGACGACGCGAAGTGAGGACATGCGCCCATTGTGGTCGAGTGCCCGCCGTTCCGGCGCGACCTCGCGCGGTCACGACACGGCGGCCCGCAGAAGACCGAGCCCGACCGCCCGCGCGATCGGCGCTGTCGACAGCGCCTCACGCACACGCATCGTGCTGATAGTCACCGCGCCCTCGCTCCACCGCACGGTCGCGGTGCTCGTCGCGGCTCCGCGGAGCCAGCCAGAGAAGATCGCCGAGTGCACGATCGCCGGGCGCAGAGGCCCGGGGATGCCGGTGATGACGAGACTGCCCAGCAGGTCTTCGAACGCGATGCCGAGGACAGTGTCACCTGGCACATCCGTGAAGGCTCCGCGACGGTCGAGCCACTCGATGCGGGGCACCCAGTCGCCGTCGCCCGCGCGCGAGGTGAGGCGCGCCGACGGCAGGTAGTCGAAGGCCGCACCGAGCGCACCGGACTCCTCAGCGAGCAGCAGCACGCGTCCACCCGCGGCGGCGTGCGCCCGCGCGTCGTCAGTGAAGGTGCGCACGACAAGGAGGTCGGCGTCAGCACCGACGGGAACGCCCAGAGCATCGAGCCACTGCGCGACAGACTCGTCGCCCGCGCGCACGGCACCGCCGTCCCACTGTGCACCACTCACCACGAGCACGTCGGCAGCATCCCGCGCGATCAGCGTCCCGGCATCGTGCAGTTCGGCGCTCACGAGGTATTGTCCGGATTCAGCGGGCAGGGTGAGGCGCAGCATCCGCTCCTCGCGAAGCGAACCGGCGGGGAACTCTGCGGCGCTCACACCGTCGATACACACGCGCAGCAGCGCACCGTCCGGCATCCCCTGCGGCGCGGGCAGTGTCGTCACCGTCATGCCGAGCTCCTGACCGGTCGCCACACTGTACGCGTCGGGGCGCAGCGCCACGGCGTGCTCACCGTTTGCGAGAGCAAACTCGGCCGTGTACGCCTTAGGGGTGCGGTTCATGTCAAAGAGGCCGTTCGCCTCCCATTGCACATCGCTCAACTGGGTGAGCACATAGCCGCGGATCTCGTCGTGCAGGCGGATGCTGGTGGTCTGGTAGCGGTTCGCCACCAGCTGCGCTCGCTGCAGCTGGCGCACCAGCTCGGGCCACGAACCGAAGACATCCTCGAGGCCCATCGAGCGGAATCGATCCATCAGGCCGGTGCCCTCGGCCGCACCGAACGCCCAGTCGGCACCGAGCGCGAACCACCACGGCTCCGACCCATCGGCTTCGTACTGGTCGAGCGCGTACGGCAGCGCCCAATTGCCGAACTCACTCAGCACAAGGGGCTCCGCGCCCGTGCGCGCAGCGTCACCGTGCGGCGAGAACGTCCAATCGGGACGTCCGGCGAACTCAGCGATCTTGGCATCCCAGACGCGCCTGCTCTCGGGGATGCCTCGGTACACATGGAAGTCGTCGATGTGGGTGCGCAGGTGGAAGTTCGGTTCGCACGCAGAGTTGTCGACGACCAGAGAGCCCGCGGCATGCTGTTCAATATCGTCGAAGACCTCACGCAGCCAGTCACGCTGCGCAGGGCTCGACAGATCAATGCCCCACGACTCGTTCATGATCGTCCAGATCACGATGCTCGGGTGATGCCCGTCGCGCGCGATCAATGAGCGCAGCAGTTCGTGCCCCATGGCCGCCACCTGCGGGGTCCACGTCATCCAGCTCGGAAGCTCAGTCCAGACGAGCATGCCGAGTCGGTCGGCGATCTCGTAGTAGCGAGGATCCGGACGCTTGATGTGCACGCGAAGCATGTTGAAGCCGAGCTCCTTCGTGTGACGCAGCATCCCCTCCCACGCGTCGAAGTCCTCGGACCTCGCACTCGCGCCCGGGTGGTAGTCCTGGTCGAGCACGGCACGCATGTAGATCTCGCGCTCGTTCAGGTAGAAACGTCCGGCCTCAGCACGGAATGTGCGGAACCCGGTCTCACGGTGCACAGCGTCGACGGTCTCGCCCGCCACCTGCACGGCGATCTCGACCGTGTACAGGTGCGGGGCCTCAAGTTCCCAGCGCCGCACAGCGGGCACCGGAACCACGCCCACGAGCGCGCCGTCCTGCACGTCGAGCGTGGCCGTCGCGACGGCGACACCATCGCTCAGCACAGTCGCGGTCGCGCCTTCCGCCGCGGTCACCGTGCCGTCGACGAGGATCGTCGACGTGTCAGCATCAGCTCGCAGAGAGACAGAGCGCACGTGCGCCTCATGCCGCTCCTCAAGCGCCACCGACTGCCAGATGCCGGCGGTCGTGCCGTACCACGACTGCTTTCCGAGCGGATGCTCAAGGAAGCCCGCCTCGGCTTCCGAGCCATACCGAGGCGGGTACGAGACCGTCACCTCCAGAGTGTTCTGGCCATCGACGACGACGTCAGTGACGTCGAACTCGAAGGGCTCCCACGCCCCCACATGCTCCCCGACCACGATGCCGTTCACCCGCACCACGGCGGTGTGATTGACGGCCTCGAAGCGCATGATCAGGCGTCGATCAGACCGCACCGTCACATCGAAAGACCGCTCGAAGCGGACGGTCTCATGCGACTCGCCGAACCCGGCGACCTGCGTGGTCCACGTGCCGGGAACGGAGACGGTGCGGATCCCCGCGTCTCCGGGGAGGTGCAACTTCCAGTCGCCGTCGAGACTGATCATGGCGCGGAGCGCGGTGGACATAAGGCCTTCTTCCAAAACGGATGAGGGGCGGGCCGGGCCGGACCCGCCCCTCGAACAACAGAGCTACGAGGTAGCGGCAGGTATTACTTGAGTTCCTGCGTGACGCGGGCCTGCGCCTCGCTCAGCGCATCGGCGATCGCCTTGTCGCTGAACCAGACCTCATCGAGCTGCGCGTGGATGAGCGACTTGATCGCGGTCCAGTTCTCGATCTGCGGCACGAAGCTGATGCCGGTGAGAGCCGTCTGCGTGTAGTTCGCACGCTCCGGAGCCGCCAGGTAGGCGTCCGACTCGACAACCGAGACACGCGGCGCAATGTGACCGGTCGCGATCGACCAGGCGTCGGTGTTGTCGTACAGGAACTTCGCGAACTCGAGTGCGGCACGGTACTTGACCGGGTCGTCACCCTTCTGACGCGGCATGACCCACATGTGCGACGATGCCCAGGCAGCCGGTGCGTCGAAGACCGTCGGAAGGTCGGTCACTGTGTAGCCGAAGTCGGTCGTCGCGGCGTACTCGTTGATCGCCCAGACACCGTTGAGCAGAATCGCCGACTGCTGGTTCTTCCACTCGTCGATCGAGCCCGCGTAGTCCGCGTTCGTGTGCATGTAGCCGGCGTCAAGCAGCGCGTCGATGAGCTCAAGAGCCTTCGCTGCCGCCTCAGTGTCGACCTCTGCGCTGCCATCGGCCGAGATGACGTCGCTTCCCTGCTGGCGCACCAGCGAGTAGAAGAAGCGCCACGCCATGTCATCGTTGGCGAAGCCCGACGAGAACAGCATGAGGCCGGTCTTGTCCTTGACGTCCTTGCCCATCTGGAGAAGCTCCTCCGGGCTGGTCGGCAGCACGGGGCGACCGTCGGTGCCGATGTAGCCGGCCTTTGCGAGCACATCGGTGTTGACGTGCATCACGAGCGCGTGCGCGTCGAACGGCACAGCGTAGGTCGAGCCGTCCCACATGACGGACTTCTGCGCCTGCTCGGTCGCGTCGGTCATGTCGACCCCGAGCGCCTCGGGGTCGAACGAGAGCAGCTGGTCGCGCTTTGCGTAGTCCGACATCGAGTAGTCGTGCAGGTTGGCGATGTTCGCGGGCTCGCCACCGGCGATCGATGCGTTGAACGCGTCGTAGTACGAGTTCCAGTCGGTGCCGCCAAGGCGCTCGACCGTGATGCCGTACTCGTTCTCAGCGTTGAACTTGTTGGTGAGGATCTGAATCGCCTCACACTCTGTCGTCGCAAGGGCCGGGTCAACGACGCCCTGCGTGCTCTCTTCGCAGTCACCGAACATGCGCGACATCGTGATCGTCGTGCCCTTAAGCTGCTCAGCGGTGACAGCGGTGATCTGGTCTTCGAGCGCCCCGGCGTCTTCGCCGGCGCCGGGACCGGTTCCGGCGCCGCACGCGGTCAGCAGCAGCGCTGCCGCGGTGAGCGAAGCGGCCGCGACTGCGGTTTTGGTCTTTCGCATCTCATTTCCTCTCTGAATGTGGACGAAGCTGTCCGTGGCCGCTGGGTGGCGGCCCAAATCGGCCGAAGCGGCCGAGGGTCTGTGGGTTACTTGCTCCCGGAAGCCATCGAGATGCCTCGGATGAGGTGTTTCTGGAAGAAGATGAAGACGAGCAGCAGGGGCAGCGAGCCGATCAGGCCTCGGGCCATGAGGCTGCCGAGTTCCGTGGCCTGCGCGAAGTTGCCCTGCAGCGACGCGAGTCCGGTCGTGATCGTGAACATCTCGGATTTCGTCGCCGAGACGAGCGGCCAGAGGTAGTCATTCCAGGTCTGCACGAAGGTGAAGATCGCGAGGGCGATCATCGACGGGCGCGCAAGCGGGAGCATGACCGAGAAGAACGTGCGCCATGGCCCTGCGCCGTCGATGCGCGCGGCTTCCTCGACCTCGGCAGGAACCTGCGAGAAGAACTGCGTCATCAGGAACACCCCGAGCGGCGCCGCGATGCGTGGCAAGATCAGCGCCGCGTACGTGTTGTGCATCGAGACATCGCCGATCATCGTGAACAGCGGGATGAACATCGCCTCTTTGGGGATCATGAGGCCCGCGAGGACGCTCGCATAGACGATCGTCTTGCCGCGGAAGGTGAACTTCGCGAACGCGTAGCCCGCCATCGCGCAGAGCAGCACAGTGAGCACGGTGGTCAGGATGCTGACGATGGCGCTGTTCAGGAACCAGCGACTCGTAAGGCCGACGCTGAAGACGCCGAGAAGGTTCTCGAGGGTGAACCCCTGCGGGATCAACGTCTGCGTCTCTTTCGTCAACGCCTTGTTGTCGCTGAGCGACAGCGACAGCATCCACAGCATCGGAATGAGCCACACGAGCGAGGCGATCACCATCGCCAGGTGATACCAGGCGGTCGTGGCGGTGCTGCGGCGAACCCGCGGACGCGTCTTCGCTCCTGGCGTGGTCATGACCATCGTCTGCGTGCTCACTTGCTGTCGTCCTTACCGAGGGTGCGCATCTGGATCACGGAGACGACGAGCATCACCGCGAAGAGGAACAGCGAGACCGCCGAGCCGTACCCGAGTTCGAAGTCGCGGAAGCCTGCTTCGTAGACGTGCTGGATCAGCACGAGCGTCGACGTGCCCGGTCCGCCGCCGGTCATGATGTTGACCTGACCGAAGACCTGGAACGAGGCGATCACCTGCATCACCATGACCAGCAGCACAACGTGCTTGATGCCGGGGAGCGTGATGTTGACGAACTTGCGCCAGGGGCCTGCCCCATCCAGCGATGCCGCCTCGTAGAGCGCGGGATCGACATCCTGCAGGCCCGCTGAGAAGAGCACCAGGTTGAAGCCGACGGTCCACCAGACGGTCGTGACGATGACTGCCGTCATGGCTGTGTTGGGGTTTGCCAGCCACGGGATCGGGTCGATGCCCAGGGGCTCGAGGAGCGCAGCAAGCAGGCCCTGGTTGGGTGACAGGAAGTAGGTCCAGACGAGCGTGACGACCGACACCGGAAGGATGTAGGGCACGAAGAACACCATCTGGTAGATGCGTGCTCCCCGACGGTTTCCCTGCAGGGCGAGCGCCATGACGAGACCGAGAGCAGCGATCAGCGGAGTCGAGATCGCCGTGAACAGGAGAGTGTTCTGCAGCGCGATCCAGAACTCGGGGTCGAACCAGAATCCGCCTTGGGCCGGGTGGAAGCCCAGCGCCACGACAATCGCCAGGATGCCCGCGACGCCCAGGCTGACGCCGAGAGTGAGGCGTCGGCGCAGCAGCGGACGGATGAGCAGAGCGATCGCGCCGGCGAGCAGAATCAGTCGCGGTACAGCGAGGTGCGTCATCGACCACGTGATGTCGTGACCCCAGAGCATCCGCTCGAAGTTGTCGATGCCGATGAAGTCGCGCGTGGCCCCGAGCAGATCCCAGTCGTGCAGGCTCATCCATGTCGCCTGCAGCACCGGGTAGAAGACGAAGATCACGTAGAGAACCATGAACGGCGCGGTGAACGCGATGCCGTACTTGAGCCCGCTGCCCGTGCGTCGCGATGTACGACGCACGCTGCTGCGCTCGATTGAGGGGCTCGCCATGCATTCTCCTTTGCCACGTTGCAAACAACATGACCATTTTTGCCACGTTGCATACTTTCTGTCAAACCATCTGACAGGATGGGATCGAAACGTGACCAGAGGGGGCTGAAATTGGGAGCGAGTATCGTCGACGTGGCGAAGCTGGCAGGCGTCTCTCCACGCACAGTCTCCAACGTCGTCAACGACTTCGTGCACGTGCGAGAAAGCACTCGACAGAAGGTTCTCGCCGCGATCGAAGAGCTCGGCTACCGCCCCAACATCTCGGCACGACGGCTCCGCCAGGGGCGCACCCGCATTCTCGGCTTTGCAGTGCCCGAGCTCTCGCAGCCGTACTTCGCAGAACTGAGCGAGCTCATCGAGATCGCCGCCCAGAAGCGCGGCTACACCGTCATCGCAACCCAGACCGGCGGCATCCGCGAGAACGAGGTGCGCGTGCTGCGCGACCTCAGCTCTCACATCGTCGATGCCCTCGTGTTCTCACCGATGTCCATGGAGAAGGACGAGCTCTACGTCACTCCCCCCAGCGTGCCGACGGTACTGATCGGTGAGCAGATCTCCAGCTCGAAGTACACGAGCATCGCGATCGACAACGAGCGTGCGACGGCCGACATCACCCGACATCTGCTCGACCGCGGACACACGCGTATCGCCACCCTCGGCGCGTACCACTCCGACCTGTACCGCAGCTCGCGACTACGCCTGAGCGGCTACCGCCAGGCGCTCGACGAGGCCGGGGTTGCGTTCGATCCGGAGCTCGTGCTCTACACCGATCGCTTCGGACGCCAGGCTGGCCGCGACGGCATCACCCAGGCGTGGACCTCCGGCATGCGTTTCGATGCCCTCGTCTGTTTCACCGACATGCTCGCTCTGGGCGCGATTCGGGCCTTCGCCGACCTGGGCGTGCGCGTCCCCGAAGACGTCGCAATCACCTCCATCGACGACGTGCTCGAGGCGGAGTTCTCCGTGCCGTCACTGACAACGGTCGCTCCCGACAAGCAGGCGATCGCTGAACAGGCGGTCGAATCGCTGCTCGCCCTGCTCGACGACGACACGCTAGAGCCGGCCAACATCGAGATCGGATACCGGCTCGTGACGCGGGAGAGCTCTGGCGGCTGAGACCGCCGCACCTACGGGCGGGTGAAGTCCTCGAAGATGATCGTCGTGCGGGTCGAGCGCACCGAGGGAATCGCCTGAACGTCTTCGAGCACGATGCGCCGCAGGTCACGCGCATCGCCCGCACGCACCAGCAGAATGACGTCGAAATCGCCGCCCACGAGCGCCATGTGCTCGACCTCGGGAATCTGCTGCAGCCGGTCGCGCACGCTCTGCCAGCTCGCCTGCTCCAGCTGCAGCATCACGTAGGCGGATGCATGGTGCCCCAGCAGCACCGGATCCGTACGCACCGTGTAGCCGGTGATGACGCCGGCGTCGCTGAGCTTCTTGATGCGAGCGTGCGCCCCCGCGCGCGAGATGTGCACCGCGTCGGCGATCGCGGTCATGGAAGAGCGCGCGTCGCGGCGCAGTTCGGCCAGGATGGCCCGGTCGATGTCGTCGATCTCGCTCATGATGCGACCGCCGTTGCAACGCCACGCGCACGACGCGACGCCCAGATCGACAACGCCGCGATCACCGCGAGCAGGGCGGCGATGCCGACGACGTACATCGCCACGCTGCCGTACCCGGCACCGTGCGGATTGAGGAAGCCGTAGGGATACCACCACGGGTTGCCGGTGACCGGGTCTGTGATGAACTCGCCGCGAGCCAGGGTGTAGATGGCCCAGCCGACAGGGAAGATCAGCGCCAGCGTGGCATCCGCCCACCGCAGCGGACGGCGCGCGACATGCAGCACGAGATCCGCCGCGAACACGATCGGCGCGACGACGTGCTTGATCTCGCTCGCCCACACCAGCGTGTCCGGGTCGGGCACGCCGTCATTGCGCAGGAGCAGGTTGTAGACGAGCCCCGTGATGACGACAGCCGATCCGATGCAGAGGAACAGCAGTGACAGCCAGCGCGGTTCGTCGACCCCCGAACGTCCACGCGTCGCGAGCCAGATTCCGCCGATGGCGAGCACCACCGCGCCGGCGACCGTCGAGAGCACCGTGAAGTAGCTGAGATGGTTCGCGAGCGCAGTGACGAGATGGTGGCCCTGCCCTCGCGAGTACTCCACCGTCGCGATGATCTGGGCGACGATCGCGAGCAGCAGGGCCGCAGCGGTCGCGAGGCGCACGATCGCCCAGGCGAGACGCCTGGAGCCGATGTTCGACGAGGTGGGGGGCGGAGTCATCATTGCCTCTCTGAGTGTCAGCGAAATCTGACGCTTCGATACATTCATAGGCCATTTCTGATCATTCATCCACAAAGTGACGAATCTGATTGGACGAATGCGCATTCGCCTCCATGCTTTCCTCAAGACGTTCGGCAAGGAAGGCGGACCCGATGACGCAGCACGCCCTGCACCCCGCAGATGACCTGCTCCCCCGTGACATCCCGGTGCAGCTCATCGACCCGACGGGTGCACCCGTCACGGACGAGCACTTCACGCGTCCCGACAACGACGCTCTCCTGCGCGCCTACCGCGGCCTGGTCGAGGGCCGACGGATCAACGATCAAGCGAACGCGCTCGTGCGCCAGGGGCGGCTGGCCGTCTATCCCTCCTCCCACGGGCAGGAGGCCTGTCAGGTCGCCGCATCGCAGGTGCTCGGAGACCGCGATTGGCTGTTCCCGACGTACCGCGACTCGGTCGCCGTCATCGCGCGCGGTGTGAGTCCGGCCGACACCATGACGCTCCTCAAAGGCGACTGGCACTCGGGGTACGACTCCCACGAGCACCGCGTCGCTCCGCAGGCCACACCCCTCGCGACCCAGCTGCTGCACGCCGTCGGATTCGCGCAGGCGGCCAAGCACCGCGGTGAAGACACCGTCGTGCTCGCACTCTGCGGCGACGGCGCGACCAGCGAGGGCGACTTCCATGAGGCGATGAACTTCGCCGCCGTCTTCCATGTGCCGGTCGTCTTCTTCGTGCAGAACAACGAGTTCGCCATCTCGGTGCCGCTCTCACGGCAGACCGCGGCTCCCTCACTCGCGCACAAGGCCATCGGCTACGGCATGCCCGGACAGCGCGTCGACGGCAACGATGTCGCCGCGGTCCTCGCCGTCCTTGGAGAAGCCGTCGACCGTGCCCGCGCAGGCGGCGGCCCCTCGCTCGTCGAGGCGCACACCTACCGGATGCAGGCGCACACGAACGCCGACGACGACACCCGCTACCGCGAGCGCGAGGAGGTGCAGGCGTGGATCGCCCGCGATCCGCTCACCCGACTGCGCACCTACCTCACGGCAGAGGGCGCCCTCGACGAAGAGACCGAGGCAGCATTGGCGGCCGGCGCCGAAGAGATCGCCGCAGCTCTGCGCGACGCGCTCAACGCCGACAGCGAGCTCGACCCCGAAGACCTGTTCCGCTACGTCAGCACCACCCGCTCCCCGCAGCTCACCGAGCAGTGGGAGCAGCTGCGCGGCGAGATCGACCGCAGCATCCAGCCCACCGGAGGTCACTGATGACTCTCATGCATGACGAACCACGCGTCGAGGTCGACGCCCCCGTCGTCCAGACCATGACCATGGCCGCAGCACTCAACCGCGCACTCGCCGATGCGATCACCGAAGACCCGAACGTCGTGATCTTCGGTGAGGATGTCGGCGCGCTCGGCGGCGTGTTCCGCATCACAGACGGCCTCACCGAGCGCTTCGGCGAGGAGCGCTGCTTCGACACCCCGCTGGCTGAGTCCGGCATCATGGGCACGGCGGTCGGCATGGCTATGAACGGCATGCGCCCGGTCGTCGAGATGCAGTTCGACGCCTTCGCGCTCCCCGCCTTCGAGCAGGTCGTCAGCCACGTCGCGAAGCTCGGCAACCGTACGAAGGGCGCGCTGCGGATGCCCCTGGTCATCCGCATTCCGTTCGGCGGCGGCATCGGCGGTGTCGAGCACCACTGCGACTCGTCGGAGGCATACTACGCCCACACCCCGGGCCTCACCGTCGTCTCCCCATCGACCCCGCAGGACGCCTACTCGCTCCTGCGCGCGGCGATCGCGTCCCCCGACCCCGTCGTCTTCCTGGAGCCGAAGAAGCTCTACTGGTCCAAGGGCGAGGTCGACACCTCGCTGACCGCCGAGCTCGGCACGGCCAGGATCGCCCGGGAGGGCACGGATGTGACGGTGCTCACCTACGGAGCATCCGTCGGCACAGCCCTTGAGGCTGCCGAGATCGCTGCAGAGGAGGGGCGCAGCGTGCAGGTCATCGACGTGCGTTCGCTCTCGCCGTTCGACGACGCCACCGTGACCGAAGCGGTTCGCGGCACAGGGCGTGCGATCGTCGTCGCCGAGGCCCCCGGCTACGTCAGCGTGGCGAGCGAGATCCAGGCACGCGTGTTCGAGCGCTGCTTCGAGTTCCTGGAGGCGCCCGTGCGTCGCGTCACCGGCTTCGACACGCCCTACGCACCCCCGAAGCTCGAGCACTGGTACCTCCCCGACGCCGACCGCATCCTCGATGCGATCGATTCTCTGCACTGGGACGATGAAGAAGCGGATGCCTCATGACCACGATCGCCACACGTGTCTTCCGCCTTCCCGACCTCGGTGAAGGCCTGACCGAAGCCGGCCTCGTGCAGTGGCTCGTCGCTGTCGGCGACACGATCACGACCGACCAGGCAATTGCCGAGGTCGAGACCGCCAAGAGCGTCGTCGAGCTGCCCTCGCCATTCGCCGGAGTCGTGATCGCCCTGCACGGAGAGCCGGGAGAGACGATCGATGTCGGCGCTCCTGTGCTGGAGGTCGGCGATCCGGATGCCCCGCGCGCGACCGATCCCGCGGGTGCTCCTGCTGCCGCCGGCGCGGCCCCTGTCGACAAGACCGAGCAGGAGGCGTACCGCGCCGAGGAACGAGCCGGGTCCGGAAACGTGCTGATCGGTTACGGGACGACCGAGCGCGCAGGTCGCGGGCGTCGTCGCGCCCGCGTGTCTGCGTCCCCGCGGCGGGCCGCGGTGGCCTCTGCGGCAGCAGCCGAGGTGGCGGCCTCTACTGCAGTGCCTGCCCCCGCACAGCCGGACGCACCCGCGCCGGTATCCGCTCCCGCCCGCCGCACCGTCGCCGTGCGTTCGCCGCTCGTGCGACGTCTCGCTCGGGATCTCGGACTCGACGTGCACGCGATCACCGCGACCGGTGCCGACGGGGCGATCACCCGCGCCGATGTGCTCCGCGCCGCGGTGGATCACGCAGTCGACGGTGTCACCGCGCACACCGTCGGCGCCGCGTCGGCTCCCTCCCGCACGGGCGATCAGGTCGATGGGCTCGCCGTCCAGGCCCGCGAGAAGTTCTCTCCGCTGCGCAAGGCCGTGAGCGCGACGCTGACTCGCAGCCGCTCCGAGATCCCCGAAGCGACCGTCTGGGTCGATGTGGATGCCACGCGCCTGTGGGAGCTGCGCTCGGAGATGGCCGCGCCCGGCGAGAAGGCGCCGTCGATCACGGCGCTGATCGCGCGCTTCACGCTGCTCGCGCTCGTAGAGTATCCCCTGCTCGCCTCCCGACTGAACGAGGCGGGAGACGAGATCACGACCTTCGACGGCGTGAACCTCGGGATCGCCGCAGACACGCCCCGCGGACTCATGGTTCCGGTGATCCCGCAGGCACACACGCTCCCCGTCGCGCAGCTCGACGCGCAGCTGCGCGAGCTCGCCGAGACCGCGCGCGCGGGCCAGATGCCCCCGGAGCGGCTGCGCGGTTCGACCTTCACGCTCAACAACTACGGCGGCTTCGGCGTCGATGGCTCCGCGGCGATCATCAACCACCCGAACGTGGCGATCCTCGGCATCGGGCGCATCCTGGAGCGGCCGTGGGTCGTCGACGGACAGATCGTGCCCCGTCGGATCGCCCAGCTGTCGCTGGTCTTCGACCACCGGGTCTGCGACGGCGGCTACGCTGCGGGCTTCCTACGCCGTGTCGTCGACCTGATCGAGCAGCCCCTTCGCGCATTCGGGCAGGTGTGACGATGACAGAGGTCTTTCTGGTCGATGGCGTCCGCACTCCGGTCGGGCGCTACGGTGGTGCGCTGTCGAGCGTGCGCCCGGATGACCTGGCCGCCCTCGTCGTGCGCTCGGTCATCGATCGGGCCAGCCTGCCCGACGACGCGGTCGACGAGGTCATCCTGGGAGCTGCGAACCAGGCCGGCGAAGACAACCGCAACGTCGCCCGTATGGCGGTGCTGCTCGCGGGACTGCCCGACAGCATCCCCGGCATCACGGTGAATCGTCTGTGCGCCTCCGGGATGTCGGCGATCGCGATGGCCGCGCAGGCGATTCGCGCCGGCGACGCCGAGCTCATGGTTGCGGGCGGTGTCGAGTCGATGAGCCGCGCCCCCTGGGTGCAGGCGAAGCCCGAGCGCGCGTGGGCGAAGCCCGGCGACGCGTTCGATACCTCGATCGGGTGGCGCTTCGTGAACCCGAAGCTCGCCGCTCGTGAGAAGGCGACGTTCTCGATGCCCGAGACCGCAGAAGAGGTCGCGCGCCGAGAGGGCATCACCCGAGAGGACGCGGATGCCTTCGCCCTGCGCTCCCAGCAGCGCGCTGCCGCCGCAATCGACGCCGGGCGCTTCGATGCCGAGATCGTCGGCGTCGAGACTCGCGCAGGACGCGTGACTGTCGACGAAGGGCCGCGCCGAGACACGACCCTCGACGCGCTCGCAGGGCTTCGCCCCGTCGTCGCCGGCGGCAGCGTCGTCACGGCGGGCAATTCGAGTTCGCTCAACGACGGCGCATCCGCCATCATCGTCGCGAGCGGCGACGCCGTACGAAAGTACGGACTGACCCCTCGTGCCCGTATCGTGTCGGCCGCGTCCGCGGGGCTCGCTCCCGAGATCATGGGCCTCGGGCCGGTTCCCGCGACCGAGAAGGCGCTGCAGCGTGCGGGACTCTCGGTCGCCGATCTCGGCGCCGTCGAACTCAACGAAGCATTTGCGACGCAGTCGCTCGGATCGATGCGCGTTCTCGGGCTCGATCCCGAGCTCGTCAACCGCGACGGCGGCGCGATCGCGCTGGGTCATCCCCTTGGGTCGAGCGGATGCCGCATCGTCGTCACCCTGCTCGGACGCATGGAGCGCGAAGACGCCGCACGCGGACTCGCGACGATGTGCATCGGCGTCGGCCAGGGCTCGGCGATGATCGTGGAGCGTGTGTGATGGCATCCCCTCTGCTCATCGAAGAATCCGACGATCGCGTCGTCGCGACGCTCAATCGTCCGGAGCGCCGCAACGCGATCGATCAGGAGACGATCGACGCACTGCACGCTCTGTGCGCCGATCTGGAGACGACACCGCGCACGCTCATCCTCACGGGAGCCGACGGTGTCTTCGCCTCGGGGGCAGACATCGCCCAGCTGCGCGAGCGTCGCGCCGAGGATGCCCGCCGCGGGATCAACGCCCTGGCCTTCATCCGGGTGCACGATCTTCCGATGCCCGTGATCGCAGCGCTTGACGGCTACGCGCTCGGGGGCGGGGCCGAACTCGCCTACGCCGCCGACATCCGCATCGGCACCCCTGCTCTGCGCATCGGCAACCCCGAACCCGGACTCGGCATCATCGCGGCGGCCGGGGCGACCTGGCGGCTGCCGGAGATCGTCGGGGACGCCCGTGCGAGCGAACTCCTTCTCACCGGACGCGCGCTCACGGCAGATGAGGCGCTTGCCTGGGGCCTGATCTCGGCGATCCATCCGGCTGACGGCCTGCTCGGTGCCGCGCACGCGATCGCCGATCGGATCGCCGCGAACGACCCGCTCGCGGTGCAGTACACGAAGCGCGCGCTGCACACGCCCCGCGCGCAGCATCCGCAGATCGAATTCGAACTGCAGGCCGAACTTTTCGAGAGCCCCGAGAAGATGCGCCGCATGTCGGAGTTCCTGGAGAGAAAGGCGAAGCGATGACCGCGCCCAGTGTTGTCGGAGTGCTCGGCGGAGGCCGCATGGGCGCCGGGATCGCGCATGCCTTCCTGCTCGCGGGGTCTCGCGTCCGCGTGGTGGAGCGTGACGTGCAGAGCGCGAACGCCGCCGCACAGCGCATCCTGGAGAGCATCCGCCGCTCGGTGGAACGCGACCCCGCACTCGACGAAGCCGACCTTCGTGCGCGCCTCGACACCGGCACCGACATCGGCGCCTTCGCGGACAGCGACCTCGTCGTCGAAGCGGTACCGGAGGACCGCGGGCTGAAGGCCGACGCCCTTGCTCGCGCGGAGGAGGTCATGCATGTGGCATCTGTGCTCGCGAGCAACACCTCGTCGATCTCGATCGACGATCTCGCCGCCGACCGACTGCGTCCTTCCCAGTTCCTCGGACTGCACTTCTTCAATCCGGTGCCGGCCTCTGCGCTCGTCGAGATCGTGCAGGGCGAAGAGACCAACGCCGCCGCCATCGAGAACGCACAGCGCTGGGTCGAGGCCCTCGGCAAGACGCCGATCGTCGTGCGTGACTCCCCCGGCTTCGCCTCGTCGCGTCTCGGCGTGATGCTCGGGCTTGAGGCGATCCGAATGCTCGAAGAGGGCGTCGCCAGCGCGGCGGACATCGATGCGGCGATGACGCTCGGGTACCGGCATCCGATGGGGCCCCTGCGCACGACCGACATCGTCGGCCTCGACGTGCGTCTCGGCATCGCCGAAGAGCTCGCCGCCCAACTGGGCGACCGTTTCACCCCGCCCGCTCTGCTGCGCGAACTCGTCGCAGAGGGGCACCTCGGCCGCAAGAGCGGACGAGGCTTCTACGACTGGACGGCAGAACAATGACGCTCACCGCTCCCCACTCGCTCGACCCGCAAGGAACGCCGATGACCTCCCTCCTGCCCAGTTATGTGTCCGGTTCGTGGTGGACGGCGGATGCCGCGGCGTCCACCTCGGAGGTGCGCGACGCTTCGACCGGTGAGGTCGTCACGCGCGTCAGCACCGAGGGACTCGACCTTGCGGGAGCGCTTGAGTATGCACGCAGCGTCGGGCAGCAGAGCCTCGGCGCGCTCACGTTCCATCAGCGCGCCGTGCTGCTCAAGCAGTTCGCGCTCGCGCTCACCGAACGCAAGGCCGAGCTGTACGAGCTCTCCGCGCGCACCGGAGCCACGAAGACCGACTCCTGGGTCGACATCGACGGTGGCATCGGCGTGCTCTTCTCCTATTCGGGCAAGGGGCGCCGCGAGCTGCCGAACAGCCAGGTGTACGTCGACGGGCCCGTCGAACCCCTGTCGAAGGATGGTTCATTCCTCGGCCGGCATATCTACACGCGCCTGCCCGGTGTGGCGGTGCAGATCAACGCGTTCAACTTCCCGGTGTGGGGATCGCTGGAGAAGTTCGCCCCCGCGTTCCTGGCTGGTATGCCCACGCTCGTGAAGCCGGCAACGCCCACGGGATACCTCGCGGAGGCGTTCGTGCGCATCCTCGTGGAGTCGGGGCTGCTGCCCGAAGGCTCGCTGCAGTTGGTGAGCGGAAGCGTTCCCGACCTGTTCGACAACCTGCAGCTCGGCGACATCGTCGGCTTCACCGGAAGCGCATCGACCGCGACCTCGCTGCGCGCCCACACGGCCGTGCAGACCGGTGGGGTGCGCTTCACTGCCGAGACCGACTCGATCAACGCCTCGGTGCTCGGCACGGACGCCGTGCAGGGGACGCCCGAGTTCGATGCGTATGTGCGCCAGCTCGTGACCGAGATGACGACCAAAGCCGGTCAGAAGTGCACGGCGATTCGTCGGGCGATCGTTCCGGCAACGACGGCGGATGCCGTGATCGAGGCTGTGCGGGCCCGCATCGCCGAGAAGGTCGTGCTGGGCGACCCGCGCGCCGAAGGCACGTCGATGGGACCACTCGCCTCGACGGCGCAACGCGATGAGGTGCTGCGGCAGGTCGGTGCGCTCGTCGCCGCAGGCGGCGAGATCGTCGTGGGGTCGACGGATGCCCCGGAGGTGCTTCTCGCGGATGGTTCGCGCGGCGCCGCGTCCGATGGCGCCTTCGTCTCGCCCGTCCTGCTGCGCTTCGACGACGCATCCGTCGAAGCGGTGCACGAGTTGGAGGCCTTCGGACCGGTGTCGTCGCTGCTCACCTACGCGACCACCGCAGAGGCTGCCGACCTCGTCGCCCGCGGCGGCGGTTCTCTCGTGACGAGCGTCGCGACGCATGACCCCGCGCAGGCGGTGGAACTGGCCGGACGCATCGCCGCGTACAACGGCCGGATGCTGCTGCTCGACCGCGACGACGCGCGCTCGTCGACCGGTCACGGATCGCCGTTGCCGAACCTCGTGCACGGTGGCCCCGGTCGCGCCGGCGGCGGCGAGGAGTTGGGCGGCATCCGCGCCGTGCTGCACCACATGCAGCGCACCGCTGTGCAGGGTTCACCCGAGATGCTGACGGCGCTCACGGGCGTCTGGCACGCGGGGGCTGCGGCGCAGAGCGAGGGACGCCACCCGTTCCGCAAGTCGCTGGCCGAGCTGCGCATCGGCGACCAGATCGCCTCGGCCACGCGCGAGGTGACACTCGACGACATCGAGACCTTCGCGCACTTCACCGGTGACACCTTCTACGCGCACATGGATGAGGATGCTGCGGCGGCGAACCCGTTCTTCCCCGGACGCGTGGCGCACGGCTACCTGCTCGTCTCCTGGGCCGCCGGACTCTTCGTCGATCCCGAGCCGGGCCCGGTGCTCGCCAACTACGGTCTGGAGAACTTGCGCTTCATCACGCCCGTCTCCCCCGGTGACACGATCCGCGTCACCCTCACGGCGAAACAGATCACGCCGCGCGAGACCGACGAGTACGGCGAGGTGCGCTGGGATGCCGTCATCCACAACCAGAACGACGAGATCGTCGCGAACTACGACGTGCTGACGCTGGTTGCGAAGGAGTAACTAGGGTGCCGCGCGGGTGGCGGTGGCAGGTTTCGCGCCCGCCCCGCCACTCGGGCGCATCGCCACGATTTCCGCGTGAACCGCGGCTGCGGCTGCCTTCAGCTCTGCGATCGTCATCCCCGGCACTCTGACGTACTTGAGGACGGATTCCGGGGCGAAGTGATTGAACTCTCCACGCCCGTGGTGCTTCTGCGCCAGAGGTGAAGGAAAAGTAAAGAACTGCGGATGCTGGCGACTGAATTCTTCGCGCTGGTGGCGCGAAGCGTCCGAATCTCCCTTGTAGGGAGCGTCGTAGTAAATCGCGGTGCGGCGGAAGTCATCACCTTGTAGCTGCCATCCGATGTGCAAATCGACGCCGTCGATCCGCACATACTCGAAGGCTTCGACCAGCGGTTTCGCGCGGGTCATGCCGCTACCTGACGGTTGCTCCAGAGTCGGGATTGCGTCATTGATTGCGCGTGCCACGCGTTGCGCACGCGCTTTGTGCAGCGCCGCCCGCATCTGTGAACTACCAATCACCTCGTTGACCGTGCTGTTCTGCCAAACCGTCTCAGAGTCGGAGCGCACATCGACCGTATCGATGAGACGTTGCAGGTCCTCGATGAGATCGGCGTAATGGCGCATCGTCTCGACTTCGTACGTCTGCGTCTCTGTCTCCGGAAGAGCGGCACGGATCCGCGTAGCTAGATCGCCGTAGCGCAGGTGCTGCCAGTTTCCCGCGTCGAAGCCCGGTGCGCTGACGGACAGGAGAACAAGACCCGGCGCATGTGGCCAAGTGCGAGTCGTGGCTTCGTAGGCGTCAAGCTGCTTCTTCCCCGGGAGCGAGAACACCTTGTTCTCGATCACCACGGGGGCGCGATCTGGCCAGTGGAAGACGAGGTCCATGTTCTTCGGTTCGCGTTCTGGAAAGCGCCCGCGATCGACCCCCTCGGGGGCATAACTGCGAAAGACGGCGTCGGCAGCATCCGGAAGAACCTCGAAGAACCAACCGACGAGGTTGGAGTGAAAAAGCTCCCGCTGCCCGTGCATGAGCCGCCCCAGTGGGTTTGTGTTGATTCTCGCGGCGATCTCGCCCAACTCTTCTGTCACCTCTGAACCGTAGCGGGAATGCCGGGGGCTGCGAGGGCAGATGACTGGTGAACTGTACGGGGCTACTCGAGCAGGGGCGTGAGGGCTGGCGCAGCCGCGCGAGCCCTCAACCGCGTAGACACAGCATGGCGCGGCCCTCCTACCCGCGCAGTGCGAGCACGAACGGCAGGACGTCGGATGCTCCGGCCTGGCGTAGCACGCGCGCGGCGGCGGTGAGGGTCCAACGGCTGTCGGCCTGGTCGTCGACGAGCAGCACGGGGCCGGCGGGAATCTCGAGGTGGTCGGCGGAGAACCGATCCCAGACGGATGCCAGACGGAACACACTGTTTCCTCCGGGACCGCCCGCGCTGTGCGGCGCCCGGTCTTCAAGGGCGCCGAGGTATGGGAGTCGACCGATCTCGCTGAGGCCGCGCGCGAGGGAGTCGACGAGAAGCGGGCGCGACTGCGAGGGCATCGCGACAACGGCCACCGGGCGCTCCGCCCATTTCCACTCGGCGAGAACCCGCACGCAGGCGTGGAGCATCTGCGGCGTGATCGGGGCGTCCGCTGCTCCCGCGGCGAACAGGTCGCGCAGGGCCCCTCCCCAGCCGAGGTCGGTGAGGCGCGCGAGCGCCCTGCCCTCGGAGGCCTGCTCTCCCGGAGGAATCCGGCCCTTCAGCGGGACGTCAAGCCGATCCGCACCTGTCGGCCAGGCTTTGCGCGGTTCAATGGGCACTCCGACGCGGTCGAGCGAGGAGCTCGCCGCGGCAGCATCCGACTCACCGATCGAGGCGGGAAACCAGACACCCGCGCAGTTGTCGCACCGACCGCAGGGCGTGGCGGTGTCGTCATCGAGCGTACGCTGCAGGAATTCCATGCGGCAGCCGTCGGTCTGCTCGTACTCGATCATGTGCTGCTGCTCTGCGACGCGCTCGGCCGCGATCCGCTCGTAGCGTTCGGCGTCGTAGACCCAGGACTCACGGGTCGAGACCCATCCCCCCTGCACCCGGCGCACGGCGCCGTCGACATCGAGCACCTTCAGCAGCAGCTCGAGCGGCGTGCGGCGGATGTCGACCATCGCCTCCAGCGCGGGCGTGGAGATCGGCTGGTCGCCGAGCGCGTTCAGCACCCGCTCGGCGCGATCACGATCGGGCATGGATGCCGTGGCGAAGTAGTGCCAGATGTCGCGATCTTCGGTGCCGGGAAGGAGCAGCACGTCGGCACTCTCGCTTGCACGGCCGGCGCGACCGACCTGCTGGTAGTAGGCGACGGGCGAGGATGGCGCACCGAGATGCAGCACGAATCCGAGATCGGGCTTGTCGAATCCCATCCCCAGTGCGCTCGTCGCGATGAGCGCCTTGATCTCGTTGTTCTTCAGCATCCGCTCGGATTCGGCGCGCTCATCGGCGTCGGTCTGCCCCGTGTAGGCGCGCACATTGTGGCCGTGCTCCCGCAGCAACCGTGCAGTGTCGACGGCGGCTGCGACCGTCAGCGTGTAGATGATGCCCGACCCCTGCAGGTCGTTCAGGTGACTGAGCAGCCACGCGAGCCGCTGGGTAGAGTTCGGCAGGCGCAGGACTCCGAGGCGGAGGGATGCTCGCGCGAGCGGTCCGCGAATCGTGAGCACGCCATCGCCGGCATCCGATGCTCCTGCGCCCAACTGTTCGGCGACATCCGCGACCACCCGACTGTTCGCCGTCGCGGTGGTGGCGAGCACCGGCACGGTGGGCGGCATCTGGGTGATGAGGTCGCGCAGGCGCCGGTAGTCGGGTCGGAAGTCGTGACCCCAGTCGCTGATGCAGTGCGCCTCGTCGACGACGAGCAGACCGAGGCGCTGGATGAGCGCGGGCAGCTGCTGCTCGCGGAAGGCCGGGTTGTTCAGACGCTCCGGTGAGACGAGCAGCACGTCGACCTCGTCGCGATCCAGCTGCGCCAGGACATCGCCCCACTCGTGCGCATTGGTCGAGTTGATCGCCACCGCGCGCACTCCGGCGCGCTCCGCAGCGGCGATCTGGTCGCGCATGAGAGCGAGCAGAGGCGAGACAAGCACCGTGGGCCCCGCGCCCTGCCGCCGCAGCAGGAGCGTCGACACGAAGTACACCGCGGACTTGCCCCATCCGGTGCGCTGTACGACGAGCGCGCGCCGCCGACCTTCGACCAGAGCCTCGATCGCCTCGTACTGTCCGTCGTGGAACTCGATGTCGGGGCGGCCGACCAGGTCTCGCAGCGCGGCGAGCGCCGCAGCACGGGTATCGACGGATGCTGCGGAGGAGGTCATGCTTCTACTCTGCCGCAGGGCGCGGACATCGCCGCTCCTCCGGATCGCAAAAGTAGGGCTATCCGGGAAAGGCATGCCTTTGCCATTCTTGACGTGACGGAGGAGGAATCATGTTCGAATCGGACGTACTCGATGTCACCCAACAGGCCTCCACAGGAGACCTGCCCGCGAAGTCGCACGTCGATGACCTCATCGCGGATGCACATGCGCGGTACGCGGGTCTGTCCGATGGAGTGGTCGCCGACTACATCCCGATTCTCGCCGAGGCCGAGCCGAGCTGGTTCGGGCTGACGCTCGTCGGCATCAACGGCAGCACCCACAGCGCGGGCGATGCAGACATCACCTTCTCGATCCAGTCGATCTCGAAAGCGTTCGTGTTCGCACTGGTCTGCGAGGAGGTCGGCCATGCCGCCATCCATGACCGGATCGGCGTGAACAACACCGGGCTGCCCTTCAACTCCGTCATGGCCGTGGAGCTCAACGGCGGCAACCCCATGAACTCGATGGTGAACGCCGGGGCGATCGCGACGACAGCGCTGATGCCGGGGCGGACGATTGCTGCGAAGTGGGAGAACATCCGCAACGGGCTCTCCCGGTTCGCCGGTCGCGCGCTCGAGATGGACGACACCGTCTATGAGTCAGAGATGCTCACCAATCAACGGAACAAGGCGATCGCTCGGCTGCTGCAGAGCTACAAGCGGCTCGACCCCGATCCGCTCGACATCGTCGACATCTACACCCGGCAGTGCGCACTCTCGGTGACCGCCACCGATCTCGCGATCATGGGATCGACTCTGGCCAATGGCGGCGTGAACCCGATCACGGGCGAACAGGTCGTCTCTGCCTGGGCGAGCCGCGACACTCTCGCGCTCTTGGCCTCGTGCGGCCTGTACGAACGCTCCGGCGAGTGGCTGTTCGAGGTCGGGCTTCCCGCGAAGTCCGGCGTCTCGGGCGGCATCGTTGCGGTCGCGCCAGGAAAGGGCGCGCTCGGCGCCTTCTCTCCGCCTCTGGATTCGGCGGGCAACAGCATCCGCGGGCAGCGTGCGTGCGCCTATCTGTCCCGGTCTCTCGGCCTCAATCTCTTCGCCTCCAGCACTCTTGACAGCTTTGCCTCCTAGGAGATCCGACGATGTCTCACACCTCGCTCGCTGACGATGCCACTCAGGAGAAGCGTTCCTGGGGGCCGATGATCGGCCTGTTCCTCGCCCAAGTGCTGATGTCGTTCAACGTCGCGGCGCTCCCGATCTCGCTCGGCGGGATGGTCGAGGACTTCGGCGTCCCGCCCACCGTCGCATCCTCCACCATCGTCGTGTACGGCCTTGCGGTGGCAGCGCTCGTGATGACCGGCGCGAAGCTGGGGCAGCGCGTCGGATGGGTGCTGATCTTCCGCGTCGTGATCGTGGTCTTCGCGGGGTCGTCGGTCATGATGATCGTCTCACCGAACGTCGGCTGGGCGATCGGCGGGCAGGTGCTCGCGGGCGCGGCGGCCGCCATCATCGTGCCTGCTCTCGTGGCTCTCATCGCCGAGAACTATCGAGGCAGCCAGCAGGCGACGGCGGTGGGATCGCTGGGATCGGCCCGCGCGTTCTCGGGCATGAGCGCCTTCCTCATCGGCGGCACGATCGGCACGCTGGTCGGCTGGCGTCCCGTGTTCTTCGTCACGCTCGGACTCGCGGTCGCCGTGTTCCTGCTGAGCTTCAGTCTGCGCAGCGACAAGGGTAACCGTGAGATCAAGATCGACCTCGTCGCATCCGCGCTCATCGGATCGGCGATCGTGCTGCTGACCCTCGGCTTCAACAACCTCAACGGCTGGGGCATCTTCTTCGCCACCGAGACCGCCCCGTTCACGATCGCCGGCTTCTCCCCCGCTCCCGTCTTCGTCATCGTCGGCGTGATCCTCGGGCAGCTGTTCTTCGTCTGGACGAGGCGGCGGATGCGCGACGGAAAGGTGCCGTTGGTCGATCTCAGCGTGCTGCGTCGCCCCAGCGAGCGTGCGGCGATCTATGCGATGTTCGTGATCGTCGCGATGGAGGCGTCCGTGAACTTCACGGTGCCGACCTACATCCAGGTCGTGCAGGGACGCACGCCGTTCGATACGTCACTGGCGATGATGCCGTTCAACCTCACGGTCTTCGTGACGGCCATGCTCGTCATCCGCTTCTACAAGAAGTACTCGCCGCGCAGCATCGCGCTGTTCTCGTTCGTGCTGACGACTGCGGCGCTGCTGTGGCTGGCGTTCGTCGTCAACAACAACTGGGAGACGCTGCCGACGATTCTCGGCCTCATCGTGTTCGGCATCGGCCAGGGCGCGCTGGTCACGCTCGTCTTCAACGTGCTCGTGACCGCGGCTCCGAAGGAGCTGGCGGGCGATGTCGGATCCCTGCGCGGCACGACACAGAACCTGGCCTCTGCCGTCGGCACGGCCGTCATGGGCGCCGTGCTCGTGACGACGCTGAGCTTCGGTGTCACACAGGCCGTGGAGGAGCACCCCGAGCTGCCCGCCGAGCTCGTCGCGCAGGTCGACCTTGACCAGGTCAACTTCGTCAGCAACGACAATCTGCGGAGCGTCCTGGAGGGAACGACGGCGACGGACGAGCAGATCGAGGCGGCGATCACCCTCAACGAGGAGCAGCGCCTGCGCACGCTCAAGCTCGGCTTCCTGATTCTTGCGGGCGTCAGCGCTGCCGCGGCGCTTCCGGCATCGCGTCTGCCGAAGTACCGGCCTGACGAGATTCCTGCCTAGCGGGCGGCGTGACCGCACTGCGCCGCCGTTGGGATGCGGCGGATATCGATGACATCCGTGCCCAGCTGGTCACGCAGCAGCGGATCTCAAGGCCGCCGCACACGCTCACCTCGCGGTGGCCGCGGACGGATGACGGGCTCGTCGATCTGCGCGGCATCGATGCCGGATCCATGGGCCTCGACATCCGCTACGTCACCCTGCAGGGACTGGATCTGAGCCACGCACGGGGTGCGCTGCGCACGTTCGAGGCCGAGCTCACCGACTGCCACCTCGACGGGGTGACGTTGACCGGTCAGCCACATCTCGGTCGTCTTTTCGAGCGCTGCAGTTTTCGGAACGCGAAGCTCTCGCGAGCGTCGATCGGCCCGAAGGTCATCGACGTGGACTTCACAGGAGCGAAGGCCACGCGCGTGCGCTCGGTTCCGAACTCGGTCTTCGAGCGCTGCGCCTTCGACGGCGCTGACCTCTCAGGAGCCCAGTTCGACGGTGCGAAGTTCATCGACTGCACGTTCGAGGGTGCCGTGTTCTCGGCGTCGACGACGTTCACGCGGTGTGAGTTCGTGCGCACGTCCGTGATGCTCTCGCCTGCGCAGGTGAGGCGCTGCACGGTCGATGGTGTGATGGTGGCCGATCAGTGGGACGGCGAAGCCGAAGCGGATGCTGCGCTGGAACGGTACGCGAAGAAGTACGCGCGCGCGGTGAAGAGTGGGGACGCGGCGGAGATGGCGCTGCATGATGAGAGCTGAGGGCGACTGCTTCGAGAAGCGCCCTCACCGCCCCGTGACGAAAGCCCTCCCGCGCACCTCCGCGACAACATCCCCCACCTGATCCGTCACGGTGATGTCGTAGACCCCGTTCCGCCCCCGCAAGACTCTCCGCTGCGCGGTCGCCGTCAGCACGTCTCCCACCCCGGTCGACTTCAGAAACGACACATCCGCACCCTGCGCCACCGTCACGCGGTCATCTTCGTTGCACGCCACGGCGAATGCCGTATCAGCAAGCGTGAAGACCAGTCCCCCGTGCGTGATCGCGAAGCCGTTCGTCATGTCTTCGCGCACGGTCATCGACACCACGGCGAGCCCCGGCTCATCACGCTCGAGCACCATCCCGAGCGCTGCTGAGGCCTGATCCGCCTGCAGCATCGCGCGCAGCTCCGTAGCATCCGGACCGATCTTCACTCCACCCATGTCATCCCCCTTCGACGAACCGGCTATGGGCCGTATTGCACCACGGCCCCACCCGTGCAAGAATAACCTAACGATCGGTCAGTAAAGAAGCCCCGACATGAGGAGTCACCGATGACCTCCCCCGCAGACCTCACGCTCGTCAGCAACGACGAGCTCAGCGACGAAGAGCGCATCTTCAACGAGCTCATCGCGAATGAACAGCGCATCGAGCCCCGCGACTGGATGCCGGATGCCTACCGCAAGACGCTCATCCGGCAGATCTCGCAGCACGCGCACTCCGAGATCATCGGCATGCAGCCCGAGGGCAACTGGATCACCCGCGCACCCAGCCTCAAGCGCAAGGCGATCCTCATGGCGAAGGTGCAGGACGAAGCCGGTCACGGCCTCTACCTCTACTCGGCGGCACAGACGCTCGGCATCACCCGCGACGAGATGATGGACCAGCTCATCAGCGGCAAAGCCAAGTACTCGTCGATCTTCAACTACCCCACGCCCACCTGGGCAGACATGGGTGCGATCGGGTGGCTCGTCGACGGCGCCGCCATCGCCAACCAGGTGCCACTCTGCCGCGCCTCCTACGGCCCCTACGGCCGCGCCATGGTGCGCGTCTGCAAGGAGGAGTCCTTCCACCAGCGCCAGGGTTTCGAGATTCTGCTCACCCTCATGCAGGGTTCGGAAGAGCAGAAGCGGATGGCGCAGGACGCCGTCAATCGTTGGTACTGGCCGTCGCTCGCCATGTTCGGCCCGCCGGACGACCAGTCGCCCAACTCGGCGCAGTCCATGGCCTGGAAGATCAAGCGCTTCACGAACGACGAACTGCGCCAGCGCTTCGTCGGGATGCTCGTGCCGCAGGCCGAGATCCTGGGCGTGACGCTCCCCGATCCCGACCTCAAATGGAACGACGAGACCGGCGAGTACGACATGGGCGAGATCGACTGGGACGAGTTCTTCCAGGTGCTGCGTGGCAATGGACCCTGCAACGCCGAGCGCCTCGAACGCCGCCGCACCGCACACGAAGAGGGCGCGTGGGTGCGCGAAGCCGCAGCCGAATACGCCCGCAAGCAGGCACTCAAGACGAAGGCGGTCGCCTGATGACCACTCCCGGCGCATCCCCCACCGAGCCCTGGCCCCTCTGGGAGGTCTTCGTGCGCGCGAATCGCGGCCTCAGCCACGTGCACGTCGGCTCGCTGCACGCCCCCGACTCGGACATGGCCGTGCGCAACGCGCGCGATCTCTACACCCGCCGCAACGAGGGCGTCTCGATCTGGGTCGTCCCCGCAGATGCCGTGACCACGAGCGACGCCGACGCCAAGGGTGCGTTCTTCGAGAGCCCGGCCGGCAAGAACTACCGTCACGCGGTGTACTACACCGCCTCCGAAGGGGTGCCGCACCTGTGAGCGCGCACGACATCGATGTGCACGGGGACGTCCACGGCGACGTCACCGTCGAAGCCCTGCGTCTCAGCGATGAGCTCGCGGGCGGCACCGCGAAAGCGCCGAGCGCCGACATCGCCGAGTACGCGCTGTGGCTCGGCGACGACGCTCTGATCCTGGCGCAGCAGCTCGGTGCTTGGATCTCCCGCGCCCCCGAACTCGAAGAAGACGTCGCCCTCGGCAACATCGGCCTCGACCTGCTCGGCCACGCCCGCTCGCTGCTCCGTTACGCGGGTTCGTGGGACGGCCGCTCCGAAGACGACCTCGCCTACTTCCGCGATGAGCCCGAGTTCCGCAGTGCCTGGCTCTTCGAGCAGCCCAACGGCGACTTCGCACAGACGATCGCACGCCAGTTCGTGGCATCCGCCTACCTCTTCGAACTGTACTCGGCCCTCCGCCACAGCACCGATCCGACGCTCGCCGCGATCGCCGAGAAGTCACTCAAAGAGGTCGACTACCACCGCGATCACTCCGTGCAGTGGCTGCTGCGCCTCGCCGGCGGCACAGAGGAATCCCGCACCCGCATCATCCGCGCCGTAGGAGACGTCTGGCCCTTCGTCGACGAGCTGTTCCGCGATGAGGAGCTGATCGACCGCCTCGGCACCGCCGCCGTGCGCCCCTCGACACTGCGCGCAGGCTTCGACGCCGTCGTCGACACCGTCTTCGCTGAGGCCGAACTGACTGTGCCCGCGGGGTTCTCCTCCTCGGCCGGCGGCCGGCACGGCTCGCACTTCACCGAGCTCGGACACCTGCTCGCCGAGATGCAGGTGCTCGCCCGCCGCCACCCCGGAGCGACCTGGTGAGCACCATGACCGCACAGACACCCTCCGCCCAGCGCACCCGAGACGACGCCTGGCGCATCGCCGCGGCCGTCCCCGACCCAGAGGTTCCGGTTCTCACGATCGAAGACCTCGGTGTGCTGCGTGCCGTCACCCTCGACGGCGACCGCGTGCAGGTCGACATCACGCCGACGTACAGCGGATGCCCCGCGATGGACACGATCCGCGACGACGTCGTGCTCGCGCTCACCGCGGCCGGCTTCGATGACGTGGAGGTACGTCTCGTGCTCTCCCCCGCCTGGACGACCGACTGGATGAGCGACGCCGGCAAGCAGAAGCTCACGTCCTACGGCATCGCCCCACCGACCGGTCGCGCCGCCGTGGCATCCGGACCCATCCGCCTCGCGCTGAGCGTTCGGTGCCCGCAATGCGGCTCGCTCGACACCCGGGAGGTCTCGCGTTTCGGCTCGACCTCCTGCAAGGCGCTCTACGAGTGCCGCGCCTGCCTCGAACCCTTCGACCACTTCAAGGTCCACTGATGGAGCCACGTCCACTGGCAGAAAGGGTGCGCTGATGCCCCTGTTCGCGATGCCCACCGCTCCCCCGGCTCAGAAGCAGACGGCGGATGCTCCGGCGCGACGCCGCGCCCGATTTCATACGCTTGAGGTGCAGGACGTCCGCCCGCTCACGGACGACGCCGTCGAGGTCACGTTCGCCGTGCCGGCCGACCTCGTTGACGAGTACGACTACACGTCAGGGCAGTACGTCGCCCTGCGCACGCATCTCGACGGTGCAGAGATCCGCCGTTCCTACTCGCTCTGTCGCGCACCGCAGCGCCCCGCTGACGGCGGTGACACGACTCTCAGCGTCGGCATCAAGCGCGACGAGGGCGGCGCCTTCTCGACCTGGGCACAGACCGAGTTGAAGCCCGGCTTCTCGATCGATGTCATGAGCCCGCAGGGCACCTTCACCTCCGCGCTTCCCGCGTTCGACGACAAGCACGTCGTGGGCATCGCCGCAGGGTCCGGAATCACTCCGCTCATGGCGCTCGCGCACACCGTGCTCGCCGAGTCGCCGACGGCTCGCTTCACGCTGCTCTACACGAACCGCGCGACGAGTGACGTGATGTTCCTGGAGGACCTCGCCGAACTCAAGGACCGCTATCCCACGCGCCTCGCCCTTCACCATGTGCTCTCGCGCGAGCAGCGCACGGCGCCGGTGCTCTCGGGCCGACTCGACGAGGAGAAGCTGCGCCTCATCTTCGACAAGCTCGTGCCCGTGGCATCCGTCGACGAGTGGTTCCTCTGCGGACCCTTCGCCCTCGTCGACCTCGCGCGGGAGATCCTCGGCGACCTCGGTGTGCCGCGGGAGCACATCCGCTTCGAGCTGTTCACGACAGGAGACGCACCGGCTGAGGCCCGCGCGGCGCGCCCCGTAGTCGTCGCGAAGGATGCCCCCTCGTATCGCATCGAGGTCACCCTCGACGGGGTCTCCTCCACGGTCGAGAGCCCGATCGACGCGCACGAGTCGGTGCTGAATGCGGCGCTGCGCATCCGCCCCGATGCCCCCTTCGCCTGCGCGGGTGGCGTCTGCGGCACCTGCCGCGCGCGCGTGCTCGTCGGCAGCGTCACGATGACCGAGAACTACGCGCTCGAACCCGACGAACTCGAACGCGGCTACGTGCTCACCTGCCAGTCCCACCCCACAAGCGACCGCCTCGTCGTCGACTACGACGTCTAGCCGCCCCGATAGGAGCAGCCATGATCGACCTCACCATCGCCGACGACGTCGCCCACGTCACCCTCAACGCGCCCTCCAAGCTGAATTCCCTGGATGCTGCGGCACTCGCCGAGCTCGGCACTGCCTACGACGCCGCAGAGAACGCGGGCGTGCGGGCTCTCGTGCTGCGCGGCGAAGGGCGCGCCTTCTGCGCAGGGCGCGACATCTCCGCCGTCGATCCGCGCGATGACGACGTGATGGGGTACCTCGACGGACTCGTCACCCCGCTGCTGCAGCGCATGGCGGCATTCCCCGCGCCCACGTTCGCCGCCGCGCAGGGCGCCTGCCTCGGCGTCGGACTCGGACTGCTCATCGCGACCGACGTCGTCTATGTGGCAGAGAAGGCGAAGATCGGATCGCCCTTCGCAGCCCTCGGCGCGACGCTCGACTCGGGCGGGCACGCGCTCTTCTACGAGCGACTCGGCGCCCACAAGACACTCGACCTGATCTACTCGGGTCGCCTCATGAGCGGCGACGAGGCCGTGGCATCCGGGTTGTTCTCCCGTGTCTTCCCCGACGACGATGTGCAGCAGGCTACGCAGGATGCCGCGGCGAAGGCCGCCCGCGGCGCCACGGCGGCGTTCTTGGCGAGCAAGCAGCTGATCGCCCGCATCCGTGACGAGCGTCTCGCCCTGTGGGATTCGGTCGCGATCGAGAACGCCGCGCAAGCCGCGCTCTGCGACACCGACGACTACCGCGAGGGCTTCGCCGCGTTCCAGCAGAAGCGGACGCCGGAGTTCACCGGGCGCTGAGCGCCACGAACGTTCAGGGGCCCGTCATCGGCGACACCGTCATGTCGACGGCCCCGAACGGGAAGGGGTAGAACAGCGTTCGGGTCTCTGCCCAGGTCTCCAGCGGCAGAAGCCGGAACCACACGTGCGCGATCAGACCGGCGACGAGCGCCAGAACCACGATGATGACCATCGCGCGGTTCAGGTAGCGGAGCGCGCTGGCCGTGTCGACCGCACGGCGCTGCACGGCCGACAGCGTCCCGAACACGAGCCCGATGAGAGCGACGAGCACCAGGGGGCTGGGCTTCAGGCTCAGCGTGATGCAGTCGGGGGCGACATCGGTGATCTGGCCGAAGGCATCGAGAAACCGACCGTCGCCGGTGATTCCGCCAGGGCAGAACCCGCGGCTCGCTCCCGTCAGCATCATGTACGCCGCCGTCGCCAGCAACGTCACGATGATCAGTCTCCGGATCCGCCCGATGATCTCCGCACCCGGCAGCTTTCCCGCTGCGGGCGCTGCGCTCGGCGCCGCCTCCGCTGTCGACATGTGTCCCCCTCGACCTCGTTCTGGGGCCGAGCCTATCGGGGTCTAGGCGCTG
The DNA here is from genome assembly GCF_016907255.1 of Microbacterium keratanolyticum. NCBI lineage: Bacteria > Bacillati > Actinomycetota > Actinomycetes > Micrococcales > Microbacteriaceae > Microbacterium > Microbacterium keratanolyticum. Next base: position 639,760 of record NZ_JAFBBQ010000001.1, read on the forward strand.
CCGACCAGGCCCGCGTCTTCTTCACGCACCGTGCCCTTGGCCGACCACGGGAAGTCGATCCACAGGTCGGTGTCTTTCCAGGCGTAGTCGGGCTGGATGATCGTCGAGGGTTTCGTGTAGATCGTGACCGAGCGCACGTCGGCACCCTTGTCCTTAAGCAGCTGGACAGCGAGCGCGAGGGTGCGACCGGAGTCCGCGACGTCGTCGACGAGCAGCACCCGGCGCCCGTCGAGGTAGGCCATGTCGAGCTCGGGCGGCAGCACCTCAGGAGCATCCAGCACCGTGCCGATGCCGGTGTAGAACTCGACATTGATCGCGCCGCAGTTCTTCGCACCGAGCCCGTAAGCGATCGCGCCGGCCGGCAGCAGCCCGCCGCGTGCGATCGCGACGACGACCTCGGTCTCGAAGCCATCATCGAGGATGCGGCGGGCAAGGTCGCGCGTCGCCTCTCCGAATCCATCCCACGTGAGCGTCTCGCGCTCAGCCGGTGCTGCTGCCATGTCATCCGCCTGTTCTGTCGAAGTCAGACATCTACTCTGACACGAGCTCGGTGGGAAGAACCCTGATCAGCCCCGCGGATCCAACGGCACCTGAGAGCGCCACGACATCGCCCTCTCGGCACGTCGCCCGAGGGCCAGCAGCTCCGCATCGGCGAAGGCCGCCCCGAGCAGATGCAGCCCGACAGGCAGGCCGTCGATCTCGGTGCACGGCACGCTCAGCGCAGGCAGCCCTGTGAGGTTGGCGGCGCTGAGCATCCGCAGCGCGCTGCCGAGCGAGTCCTCATCGTGCGCGTCGGTCAGCTCCATCGCCATTGTCGCCAGCAGCGGTGCGGCCGCGGGAAGGGTCGGCGACGCCAACGCCGTGAGGCCGTGTGTCTGCAGCGTGCGCTCGATCTCGTGCCGCAAGGCTGCGCGAACCCGGTGCGCAAGGGCTATGTCGTCAGCGTCGATCAGCGCACCCGTGGCGACCATCGTGCGCGTGCCGGGGAGGTAGTCCGCCGCGGCTCGCTGCAGTCGTGAGCGATGCTGCTCGACGGATTCGGACAGCGAGATGAGAAGTCCTGCAACCAGGGCGAGGTCGAGCGAAGGGAGATCGATCTCGACGATCTCGACGTCGTCCAGCAGCGCGAGTCCCGCGAGGGTCGACCCCTGCAGCGCCTCACTCACGCCCCATCGCCGCCAGATCCCGCGATCGACTCCGACGCGGCGCGCTCCCTGGGCTAGCTCCACCGCCGCAGTGATCGGCCCGTCGAACGCCTGCGCTCGCACCTCCGGTTCGCAGATCGCATCGAGGATGAACGCGCAGCCGTCGACGGATGCCGTGAGCGGACCGATCGCATCCATGGTCGTGCTGATCGCGATCGTGCCCTGCGTGGAGACGAGACCTGTTGTCGGCTTGAGTCCGACGAGACCGTTGATGGACGCGGGATTGCGGATCGAGCCGCCCGTGTCTGTACCGAGCGTCGCCGGCGCGGATCCGACCGCGACCGCCACTCCCGAGCCGATGCTCGATCCGCCGGGATAGCGCAGCGGATCGCGCGGATTGCGGGTCGGCGGCTCCCCCTGCCCGAAGGCGAACTCATAGGTGTGGGTCTTGCCGAGCAGCACGCCACCGTGCGCGCGATACTGCGCGACAGACGCCGCGTCGCTCGCGGCGGGTGGTGCCAGTCGCAGCGAATCCGAGCCGGCCACGGTGGGCATCCCGGCAACGTCGATGACGTCTTTGACCCCCAGCGGCACACCGTCGACAGGACTGAGCGGCGCCCCCTCGCTGCGGCGGCGATCGCTCGCTCGCGCCTGGGCGAGAGCGGGCTCGCGGTCGAGATAGGCCCAGGCGTGCGCGACGTGCTCGGTCTCGTCCGCGCGGTCGAGCGCCGCCTGCACGAGAGCAACGCTCGTGACCTCGCCGGTGCGAAGCGCCTCGGCGGCATCCTCCACGCCGAGTCGCCAGAGTTCAGTCATCGCTCGAGCCCCCGACGTCGGCGCCCACACGCTCCAGAAGGACCATCGCTTCCACACGGAAGAGCTCCGTGTCGGCGCGCAGCCCACCCACGGCGGCGGCGATCGCCTCCCCGTCAACGGCGGCCAGATCCGCACCGAGCAGATCAGCGACGACGGCGCGCTCCAGCGGCGTGAGGGTCATGCGGAGCCAGCCAGTGCACCCGCGCCGTCTCTGACGACGGTCTCTCCTCCGACGATGACGCGCTGCACCTGGCGCAGGTCGTCCCGGCGGGTGAGCAGCAGGTCCGCGGGCGCACCGGCCCGCAGCATCGCACCACCCCGCACGAGCCCCGGAATGAGCGCCGCGGGCGCGGACGTCACCATCTCGACGGCCTCCGCGAGTGTGCGGTGCCCCGCGTCGACCAGGTCGCGCACAGCCGCGATGAGGGAGTCGTGGCGGCCGTCGTGCCCGTAGTCGGTCGCGATCACGTCGACGAGACCGGGCCTCGCCATCAGCGCGTCCCAGTGCTCGCGGGTCTGCACGGTCTCACGCCCTTCGAGCAGGTCAAAGACGCTCGCCTCCGCATGCCAGCCGGACTCGCGTCCCAGCTCTGCCAGGGCGACGGCCTCCTCCACGGTGTGCGAGGTGTGGTTGACGTGACCTGCGATGATCGTCGCCGGTCGCGGATCGCGCTGCATCTGCAGCGAACGGATGAGGTCGGCCGACGCCGAGGCACTGTGCACGAGGGCAGGGACACCCAGGATGCGTGCCGCCTCGATCCCCTCTCGGATGCCATCGCGGGCGTGACCGACGGACGGCATGACCGTCGCGACGATGAGCTCTCGCAGCTCCTCTGTCGTGATGCCCGTGATAGCCGCCTCCTCCGCGGCTGCGGCGAGCACCTCAGGCCGATAGCGGCGCTCGCTCATGAACCGGCCGAGCACGGCTTCCTTCAACGCGCGGGCCTGAGCCTGGGTGACGACGCCTCCGGTGCGCTCGCGAATCGCAGCCGGCAGATACACGAGGTCCTGGCCTCCGCCGCCGAGCGTCTGCCCTCCGCCGAGTTCACCGATCGCGACGGCGCCCGCATCGAGCATCGCCTCGATTGTGAGGACGCGATGGCGGGCGGTGAGACCGGCGCCGTCGGCGGCGCGGGCGGCGTCGATCGCGCCCGGGGTGTGGGCTGTGGCCGCTCGGACGTGCACGGCGTGGTTCGCATCGGCGTAGCGGATCTCCTCCATGCTGCCGAGGCCGCACGTACTGAGAACCGTCGTCGTGCCTGCGTGAAGATGACGGTCGAGGTTCGCCCTCCACCGCTCGTCGGCAAGTGCTGCGGACCCGCTGGGGAACAGCGGCGAAGGGCTGACGCCGTGCGTGTGGATGTTCACGAGTCCCGGCATGAGCACGCTCTGCGGCTCGTCGATGGCCTCCCCGGCGAAGGCGGTGACAGCAGCCTCGGCAGCGCGTGCATCGAGCACCTCGGTGATGCGACCGTGCTCGACGACGACGGCACCGTTCTCGACGACGGTGCCCCCGATGGCAGGAACAACGACTCCCGCGCGAATCAACATTGACATCGCACTTCCTCTCGACGACCGCCCTCTCAGACGGTAGATTCATTCTATCGAAGATGCTTCACTATAGCCATATGGCACCGACGCCCTGACCCTGCGGAGCACCCCATGACGGCACATCCCCTTCCCCGCGACATGCACGGCTACGGCGAGCACCCGCCGGTCTTCACCTGGCCCGGCGGCAGCAGAGTCGCCGTGTCTCTCGTCATCAACGTCGAAGAGGGCGCAGAGCGCAGCATCGCCCGGGGGGACAGCGCCGATGACCTCGGCGGGCACTGGCTACGGCACGCATCGCATCCGATCCAGCGCAACCTGGACCTCGAATCCGCTTTCGAGTACGGCGCCAGAGCGGGCATCTGGCGCGTTCTGCGCACGCTACGCCGCCACGGGGCGACGGCGACCGCGTTCTGCTGCGTCGCCGCGCTCGAAGCCAACCCACAGATCGCCCGCGCGCTCGTGCGCGACGGGCACGAGATCGCCGATCACGGCAGGCAGTGGGACGTGCACACGCACCTCTCCCCTGTCGAAGAGCGCGAGCGCATCCTGTCATCCGCCGACGCGATCACCGCGCTCACCGGCGAGCGCGCGACCACCTGGTACTCCCGCGACGGCCTCACCCTGCAGAGCCGGGCGATCATGCTCGACGCCGACATGCTGTACGACTCCAACAGCTTCAACGACGACCTGCCCCACGCGGCGACGGACGGCCTCTCCCTTCCCGTGCTGCCGTACGCGGGCGACACCAACGACTCCGCGCTGCTGTCGCAGTACCCCACCGCGCAGGCGTTCCGCTCCTACCTCAGCGGCGCGCTCGCCGAACTCCAGGAAGACGACCGTGCCGGAGCATCCGTGCTCAGCGTCGGCCTGCACCCGCGCATCATCGGCCGCCCCGCCTACATCCGGGCTCTCGACGACTTCCTCACGGAAGCCGGAGCGATAGCGTGGATCGCGCCCCGCGCACAGATCGTGGACGCATGGCAGGCGGCCGTCGCCGCCTGACAGCGCAGCAAGCCGCGGATGCTGCGCCTGCCACCAGTGCGCGCGCGTGACCGCGCTCGACCTCAGCGCGCTTCTGCGAGCAGGCGTCCCCAGCCGGGGATCGCCGCGCCCGCACCGCTCAACGCGAGCATCTCCCAGAGGGTCGCCGTCGCGCTGTCGATCACGGGGATCCCGAACTCCGCCTCGAACCCCGTGGCGCGGTAGGCCGATCGCAGGTTGGTGCCGATGCAGACGACGCCGTCGAGGGCGTCGGCGTCGAACGCCGGGCGGATCAGAGCATCGATCCAAGACTCGTCGACCCGGGCAATCTCAGGGTTGCTGAGCGAGACACCCGGCGCGGACAGCGTCACGAAGTCCACACCCACCGTGCGGTACTGCGCCATGATCTGCTCTGCGATCTCACGCGGCCCCGGAAACACCAGCCCGACCCGCTGCAGTCCGAGCGACTGCAGCGCGGAGAGCACCGCGAGCGTCGCGGTCGTCGCGGGTGCTCCCGTGATCTCGGCGAGCTGGTCACACAGACCCCGGTCACCGTCGAACCCGGTCCACGACCCCGACGTGCCGTGAAAGGCCACCGCATCGGGTTCGACATCTGCGATGAGCGCGGGCGCATCGCCGAGCACACCGGCATCGATGCGATCGTCCAGCGACGCCGGCAGGCGGAAGCGCGTGACGTGCGCGGCCACATCGTCGCGACCTGCGAGCATCCGCTGGATCGACGACTCGGCGTTCGAGTTCGACGACGGAACGAGCACACCGAGGCGCGTCGTCGCGCCAGGAGCAGACATCAAGAAACCTAGTGCGCGCGGCCGAGCGACGGCGGGGTCGAGATCGCCAGCATCACGGCTGCCGAGTCTGTGCGGTTGCTCCACCAGTGCGGAAGCGAGGCGTCGTAGGTGAGGCTGTCTCCGGCTTCGAGCTCGAAGTCGCGCCCGCTGACGGTGGCGACAAGGCGCCCAGAACTCACCAGCACGCACTCTTCTCCCTCATGCGAGTGCGGCACGAGAGCGCCGTCGAAGTGCGCCGGGATCGTCATGTTGACGACGCCGAGCTTGCGCTCGGAGTCGGGAACGATGAGCTCCATGATGATGCCCTGCGACGGGATCTCGATGCGACGCCGGTCGGCGCGACGCACGACCATGTGGTCGTTGTCGGGCTCGGGATTGGCGAACATGCTCGCCAACGGCAGGTCGAGCGAGTTCGCCAGGCGCAGCAGCGTCGCGAACGAGGGATTGCCGATGCCGCGCTCGATCTGACTGATCAGACCGGCGCTGACCCCTGCGCGCTCTGCGAGCTCTTCCACCGTGAAGCGGCCCGTACGCTGCTCACGGAGCTGCGCTCCCAGGTGCGTGATCCAGAAATCCCGATCAGGCCCCTCCTCGCCGACGATCTTCGACGCTGCAGTGGTGTCCACGGTCAACCCTTCACTTCACTGACGGTTCGTCATTATAGCTGGGCGCTTCCTTGCGCCTCAGTGCCCCGCGCGGCGACGAGCGCACGCAGCGTGGCGGTGACTTCGCGCTCCCAATATATGGCGCTTCTGCTCGCGCCGCGCGCATGCACCTCGCCAGCGCGTGCCGCGCTGGGAGCCGGGAGTCCGATCGGATGCCCCGCACCGGCCACCACGTCGATGACATCCTGCACACGTGCATCCAGTTCACCCGCCCGATCATGCCGACCCAGGTCATCGACGAGGTCGGTCGGGCCGATCCATCCGCCTGCGAAAAGCTCATGAGCTGCGAACTCCCGGACGGCATCGACGGCCTCGACGGTCTCGAACAGCACCGAGAGAACCGGCACGTGCGTGTACTCGGTGCCGTAACGCGAGGCCCGAGACACCTGGCGGGGCCTCTCGCCGAGCGGTGGGAACCGGGTCGCACGGTACGCGGCCTCCAGTTCGGAGACGGAGCGCACCCGCGGCAGCACGAGTTCATCAGCTCCGGTATTCGCGAAGGTGAGCAGGCAGTCGTCACGCAGCTCCGGAACACGCACACCCACCCGCACGCCGGATCCCGCCAGCCGCTGCACAGCATCCGTGCACTGTGCGGCGGTGATGCCGGTCTGCTCGGCGTCGATCACGATCGAGTCCACGCCGAGCACATCGAGCAGCCCGAGCAGCGTCGGCGTGGGGTCGGCGGTGATGAGGCCCACTTCGGGACGCGGGGTGTTCATGGCGCTCATTCGTCCGACACGAACTCCCAGTCTGCGGGCTTGCTCATGCCCACGACCAACTCGACGACCACATCCGTGTCGTTCGTGATGCCGTGGCTCGTGCCGCGCGGGATGTAGATGCCGTCCCCCGGGCGCGCACGATGCTCGACGCCGTTCAGGTGCACGATCGGCGTCCCTGCGATCACGACGTAGAACTCCGAGGCATCCGGGTGGTGGTGGCAGAGGTGATGCTGCCCCGGCAGAATGCGCCCGAGGCTCACGTTGAGGTCGTCCGAGCCGCTGAGGTCGCGCGAGATGAGTGTGCAGACCTGTCCCTCATCCTTCTGGCCGCGCAGCCCGACCTTCGACAGATCAGAGAACCCGATGTCCTCGGCGTTGTGCACGAGCTTCGTGAGGTCGACGGTCATCGCGATGCCCCCTCGACCGCCAGCGGTGACGTGGCGGGTGCCTGCTCCAGCCACCAGCGCGCGATCTCCTCACGGGTCGCGAACAGCACGCCCTCCTGGGACTGCGCGTACGCGAGGAAGCGGCGCACCGCCATCGCCACACTGGGGCGGCCGCCGATGCGGAGATGGATGCCCACGGACATCATCCGCGGCACCTCCTCGGCCTCAGCGAGCAGGCAGTCCAGCGAGTCCTTGAGCACCGAGAAGAAGTCATCCGGGCTGCCGAGGCTCCCGGTGCCCCAGAAGCGGGCATCGTTCGTGTCACCCGAGTACGGCACCACGAGGTGCGGGCCGTGTGCGGTCTCGACGTAGTAGGGCAGGTCATCGGAGTACGAGTTCGAGTCGTAGAGGAAGCCCTCCTCGACGAGGATGTCGCGGGTCTCCTCCGTGATCCCCTCGCGCACGTACCAGCCCTGCGGGCGCACGCCGGCGACGCGTTCGATGGCGTCGACCGCCGTGCGGATCTCTGTGCGCTGCTCGTCAGGCGTCATCCCGACCAGACCGCGCCACTTGTAGCCGTGGCCGCAGATCTCATGCCCGTCGCGCACGATCGCCCGCGCTGCCTCGGGGTTCCGCTCCAGCGCGGCACCACAGGCCATGACAGTCGAACGCACCCCGAAGGAGCGGAACATGCCGAGGTAGCGCCAGATGCCCACCCGACTGCCGTACTCGAAGAAGGACTCCTTCATCAGGCTGCGCTTCGTGGGGTCGGCCGACCAGCCACCGAAGATCGAGATGTCCTCGTCGCGCGCATCACCATCGGCGATCGCGCTCTCCGCCCCCTCCTCGTAGTTCAGCACCAGCGAGACGGCGACCTTCGCGCCACCCGGCCAGCCCACCACAGGGGGGTTCTCCCCGTATCCGATGAGATCACGCATCGTTTCTTCTTTCGCCTCTGGAAGCCCGCAGTTCGTTCTGCGGCTTCGCTGGAATCTGCATGTCTTGTCTGCTCTGCGTCACTGGCCGAGTCCTCGCCCCACGTACACGGCGCGGTGCGCTGCGAGTGAGGTCCGCAGCATCCCGGCAACGTCGTCGATGACGTTGCCGTGTGCGGGGCCGATGAAGAATGTCGGATGCTCGTCGAGCACCTTCTCGATCGCGGCGAAGGCGTCGCTCACGTCGACGAACTTCGTCCAGTACAGCGCGCGCCCCGTACCGTACGCCGCCTGCGCAACCGTCGGAGGTTCCGGCATCTCGCCCGAGTAGAGGCGGCACTGGCCGGGCAGGTGCACGGGCTCGTCGTCCTCGTCGTCGGGGCCGGGCACATCGTGGATGTACGAGAAGCCGTCGGAGACGAAGAGCACGCCGGCACCGGAGTCCCAGGCCCACGTCGTGTTCTCCAGGTCGCGGATGTAGGCCGGCAGCAGCAGCAGCTCCCGGCCGCCGAGATCGATCCTCTCCCGCGCTGCCACGGGCCACAGCCGGTCGGCGTACTCGGGAAAGTGCAGGTGGTAGTCGCGGGTCTCCCCCGCGATCTGCGCGTCGGGGTAGCGCTCCAGCAGTGCTGGCAGGTTGCCCGCGTGCGGGATCTCCGGATGCGTCGGAACGATGTAGTCGAGCGTGCGATCGCCGAGCGCCTGCGCGAGCTGCGCCATGACGATCTCCCGGTGCGCCGGATCGCCCGTGTCGATCAGTGCCGAGCGCTCGGCGCCTATGACGAGGTAGGCCGACACGTGATAGTGCACTTCTTCGCCGTGCCCGAAGGCCGACAGGCACCCGCCCAGCCAGTACACGCCGTCGGCGATCCGCCGCGGCGCTGCATCCTGCTGTGTCATCTCACACCGACCTTCTCGATCGCGGCCGCCAACATGAGCGCCTGCGCGGTGACGGTGTTCGCGCCCTCGAACGGCGACCCGTAGCCGGGGCCGATCAGGGCGACCGGGCGCTCTTCGACGACCTGCCGCACGTGCGCGGCGATCGCCGTCGTCTCGGCCCTGGTGAACCAGGCGAACTTCTGCAGTCCCGACTCGACGGGGCGCCCATCGACGCCGCCATGGGTGAACGCGTCGGAGGTCAGCAGCGATGCCGTCTCGGGCTCGTACATCCAGAGCGTCGGCAGCAGCCGCATCATCGGCGAGATCAGCTCCAGCCGCAGTCCCGGATACGGCTCCACCCATTGGGACGTGCCGGGCTCCACACTCACCCGACGCACCTCTGCATGGCTGCGTGGAACGGTGATGCCGCCCGTGTACCAGACGGCGTCGAGGCCGAAGGCGGCCTCGATCGCCGGCAGATTGAGGCAGCACTCCATCTCGGTGCGTGTCAGCAGCACGGAGAGCGGCTGACCCGGATCGAGCAGTTCGGCGAGCTGCGCGAGCACGGCGTCCTCGTGCAGGCGCAGCCCGGTGTCGACGAGGACCGCGCCGGAGGCGCCGCGCACCAGGTACGCGCTCACCTCCTGCGAACCGGATGCGCCCGGAGGCGCCCAGCTCACGGTGTGATCCAGTGCGATCTCACCGCCGATGCGGTGCACACTCGTCGTTGTCACGGTCTTCTCCGCCTTCCTGACGTCGCTCAGCGAGCGGCGTTCTCCCACACGGCGACGGCCTCGTCGAGCGAGCAGTAGTCGTGGCGGGCGCGCATGACGGTGAGCGCGGCATCGTGCACGACGGTGTCGTACGCGCCGACCGCGTCGTCGATGAGGATGGCGTAGAAGTCGTTGGCCACGGCGTCGCGCAGGGTCGATTCGACGCATCCGCCGGTCGAGACGCCGACGAGAGCCACGGATTCGATGCCCTGTGCGCGCAGCAGCAGTGCCAGCTCGGTGCTCGTGAAGGCGCTCGGGCGGCGCTTCGTGATGACGACCTCGTCACCCTCCGGCTGGCACTGCTCTGCGAACTCGGTCGCCGGGTCGCCCTTGAGGCTGAGGCGACCGAGGTCGATCGGGCGGCCGTTCGCCGTCTTGTAGAGCGTGCGCAGCCACGCTGCCGGCGAGCTCTTGGCGTCGGGAAGGTTCTCGACGCGGATGTGGAAGATCTCCACGCCCGCGGCACGCGCGGCACGGATCGCCCGACCGCACTGATCGGCGATGCCCGCCATCATGCTGAGGTCGTGTCCGGAGTCGCCGATCGCACCTCCGGGCGACACGGCACCCTTCTGCATGTCGATCACGACGAGGCCGGTGGTCTTCGGGTCCAGCAGTTCTTCAAGGGTGTCGCGCACCTGCTTGCCGCAGATCTCGATCATGGGGTCCTGCTCCTTTCGAGCCCGGTGCCGGCCGGGAAAGTCACCGACCGGCACCGGAGGTGGGAAAACGTGGTGCTACTTGCTCAGCTCGTTGAAGTAGATCTGCCCGTTCGTGAACGGAACAGCTCCGGTGAGGCCCTGCGCGCGGGCGAGCATGTTCTTCGTCTCGACGAGCGAGATGATGGGTGCACCCTCGTCGAGGTAGCCCGCCATCTGCTCCAGCAGCTTCTGCCGAGCGTCCGCCTCATCGTGCGGTGTTGCGGCGAGCTCCAGCCGAGCCTCGTCGAAGCGCGGATCCGACCAGCCGGTGCTGTTGCTCGGGGCACCCGTGCCATAGAACGCGTAGCTGTAGAACGCCGGGTCGGCGATCACGATCGGCTCGGAGTACAGGGCCGCCTGATAGCGGCCGTCGATCAGAGCGGTCGAGAAGTCGGTCGAGCTGGCGATGTTCTGCAGCTCCACCTTCACGCCGACCTCGCCGAGCATCGACTGGATCAGCACAGCGGAGCGCGCGGCCACGGGACCGGGACGGGTGACGCTGTAGCTGAGCACCATGTCGAATCCGTCGGGGAATCCGGCGTCGGCGATCATCTTCTTGGCGGCCTTCGGGTCGAAGGCGTAGGCCTCCGAGCCATCCACCATCGGGAAGATCGACTCCGCAGGCGTGCCGTAGCCGGCGTACGCGCCCTTGACGAGTGCCTCACGGTCGATCGCCATCGAGATCGCACGGCGCACCTCGGGTTCGGCGAGCGGGCCAGCCGTGGTGTTCATCATCATCGTGTCGCGGGTCTGGCTCGCGCAGTCGAGAACCTCGACACCGGGCGCCTTCGCGAGCGCCGTGTACTGGTCGTACTCGAAGGAACCGGCGACCTGCGCCTCCCCCGCCTCGATCAGCTGACTGCGCGTCGCGGTGTTCGGCGCCGCCTTGACGACGAGGCGCTTGACGGCACCGCGCTCGCCTTCCCAGTCAGGGTCGGCCGTCAGCGTGAGCGACGTTCCCGGCGTGAACTCCTCGAGCTCCCAGCCCGAGTAGTCGGCCAGGTTCTTCGACAGCCACTCGTTCGCCGACGGGTCGGCGTCGGTGGCGTGCTTCTTCGCCTCGGTGCTGTCGTGGATGAAGAAGAGATTGTTCTGCAGCGACTGGAGCGTGAAGGACGTGGCCGCCGTGGTGTTCAGCTGGATCGTGCTCTCGTCGATGATCGTGGTGAGGTTGTCGACGTCGAAGCCGCTGCTCTTGAGCGTGCCCTTCATGACAGGCTGGCGGATCATGCCGATCGCGAGGCTCCACGCCACGTCCTCGGACGAGAGGGTGTTGCCCCACTGGCTCGTGAGCTTCTTCAGCTTCACGATGACGCCGGTGCCGTCCTCGTTGATCTCGGCGCTCTCCGCGAGGCGACCCGTGACCTCCGTCGACGGGTCGGCGCAGATCTCCTCATCGGTGCCGCTGCGGTCGTAGGAGAGCAGCTGCGAGCCGAGCCCGGTGAGCACAACGTGCGAGGCACTGCCGCCCCATGGCGAAGGAGTGAGGCTGTCGGGAAGCGCACCCACGGCCACGACAACATTGTCGAAGGTCTTCGCGGGGGCACTGCTGTCGGGTGTCGCTGCGCCGCCGCCGGCGCAGCCGGCGAGGGTGACGGCCGCGACGGTGAGGACACCAAGGCCCCACAGGCGTGATCGGTTCATTTCGGGTTCCGTTCTGGTACTCAGGATGGGTGACTACAGGGGAACAGCGATGGTGAGCGGTGCCCGCCGCTAGTAGCGGTAGGCCTGCTTGTGGCCCGCTCGGATGATCGGCTCGACCTCACGCACATTCGTGATGACGTTGCCGTGGGTGGGTGCGACGAATCGCACGTCCAGTTCGTCGACGAGTCCGAGCACGCGGTCGTAGACCCGGTCGGCGTCGTTGTTGAAGCGCGCCCAGTACAGGGCGCTCCCCGTGAAGAACGCGGCGTTCTCCACGGCGATCGGCTCACGCAGCTCGTCGGTGGTGAGCGCGCATTCGCCAGGCAGGTGCAGAGGGTCCTCGTCATCGAGCTCGGGACGGTGCATGTAGCAGAATCCGTCTGCGGTGAAGAGCACCTTGCCGTCGGTGGCGAAGGCCCACTGCGTGTTCGGCAGGTCGCGGATCATCGCCTCGACGATGAGCAGCTCCTGCCCTCCGCCGAGATCGATCCGGTCGCCCGGCAGACGCGGGTTCAGGTTGTCGACGATCTGCGGGTAGAAGAGGTGGTAGTCGTGCATGTCGCCGACGACCTTGACGTTCGGGTACTTCTCGACGAGCCGCGGGAGGTTGCCGGTGTGGGGCAGCTCGGGGTGCGTCGGGAAGACGTAGGTCAGCGGCTCATCACCGAGGATGTCGTCGAGCTTGGCGGAGATGGTGGGCCAGCTCGACGGGTTGCCGGTGTCGATGATCACGGATGCCTCGGTGCCGCGCACCACGTAGGCCGAGTTGTGACCGTGGATCACCCGGTCGGAGAGGTGGAAGGGCAGGCAGGCGCCCATCCAGAACACGCCCGGTGAGATCTCACGAGGAAACTCATCGGCCATCGTCTCGACAATGTTGGACATGGATGCTCCTATGCGGCGTCGTCGGCCAGTGCGGCCAACATGAGGTCGAGGTGGCGGCGGACAGCGTCGCGCCCGCGGATGACGGATCCACGAGAGGGCGCGATGGCCTCGGGCTCGTAGCCCTCGAAGGTGCTGGCCAGCCAGTCCCGCAGCGGGTACTTCGTCGCCCGCGGCAGCCACTCGTACTTGGCGAAGAGGTGCGCGGCGACCTGCTCGACGGTCGTGTCGTCTTCGACGGTGTCGTCGATGAAGCGGTAGCTCTCGGGGGTCGCCAGCACGCCGTGCGTGAAGGTGTCCGAGGTGAACAGGGTGCCCGTACGGGCATCCCATCCCCAGAACGTGGGCAGCAGTCGCAGCAGCGGCGACTGCACGTCGAGGATGCGGCCCGGCGCGACCTCGATGCTCATCGCACGCTCCAGTGCGTCGCCTTCGACCGTGCGAGTGCCGTCGATCTGCTGCCGGCGCCCGCGAAGGGCGATCCGGCTGACGTCGTCGAAGGCGTCGAACGGGTTGATGACGCCGCCGGTGAACAGGCGCAGGATGTCGAAGCGACGTGCGATGGGCTCGAGGTTACACGCAGTCCATCTCGGGACGGGTGAAGAACATCGAGACGCCACCACCCTCGCCGATGAGGGTGGCCAGGTCGTCGAGGACGGTCGTGCCGTGCACAGCCATGCCGGAGTCGATCAGGAGGTGCGCGTCGCCCTCGCTGAGGAGGTAGCAGTTGGACGCCTGGTATCCGGTCGATCCGCGCGGCACCCAGCTCACATTGTCGCTGAGCTCGTAGGCCCCGCCGAGGACGGTCAGGCCACCGTCATGAACTTTATTGAACATGTCTTCAATCTATTGAAGGGACAGGAATCTGTCAATGATGAATATGGGTCAGGAGGCCACGGCCACCACGGGCGCGGGCGCTGCCTCACGCATCCGCCGCGACGGGGCCGCAATCGCCCGCGTGCGCGGGTCGAGCAGAGTGATGAGTGCGTCGAGGATCACATATCCGAGCAGACTGGTCGCGCCCATCACGAGCACGAAGCCCTGGATGACCGGGACATCCCCCTTGAGCACGCCGTCGAGCGACCATCCGCCGACCCCGGGCCACGAGAACACGCTCTCGACGATCGCCGCGCCACTGAGCGCTGCCGCGAACAGGAGCACCATGTACGTCATCAACGCGCCGCGCACATCCGTGAGCGCGTACCGGAACACCTGCGAGGGACGCAGGCCGCACGCCTTCGCGAACTCGATCTGCGGCGAGTTGAGGATCTGCAGGAGGCCCGTGCGCACCGTCTTGCCGAAGGGCGCGGCGAAGAACAGACCGAGCGTCAGGATCAGGAGGCCGGCGCGGTTGAAGATCGAGCCGAGGGTGCCCCACTGTCCCGCGAGGACCGCATCGACAGGCAGCCACCCGGTCACCTTCGGTGGGGTGATGTCCGTCGCGGAGAGCATTCCCAGCGGAGCCGGAGCGATCTGCAGCTGCTGATAGAAGATGAACAGCAGCAGCAGCGCGAGCACGAACTCGGGCATCGCCATCAGGATCGAGACGACGACCGTGAACGAGCGGTCAGCGAAGCGTCCTGCGCGGTAAGCAGCCATGGCACCCAGGCCCAGACCGATCACGAGCGCGAGCAGGAGCCCGGGAACCAGGTAGACGAGCGTGTTGGGCAGTCGGGTCCACAGCTCCTCGCTCACCGAGCTGCCGGTGAAGAACGAGGTGCCGAGGTCGCCGCGCAGTGTGCGGAAGAGGTAGTCGAAGTAGCGCTCGACGAAGGGCTTGTCGAGTCCGAGCTCCGCATTGATGCGAGCCACATCGGCGGGGGTCGCGTACTCGCCGAGCAGTGCGACCGCGGGATCACCGGGCAGCAGCGACACGAGCGCGAAGCTCAGCGTCACCAGCCCCCACAGCAGCAGGACGGCGATCAGGAGGCGGGACAGGATGTAGCGGATCATGATGCTCCTGAGACGGAGTCGAGCGCGTCCGGGTCGGCCGCGCGGCCCTGATACGGAATGGGCGGCATCGCCGCGCCCATGAGATTGCGGGTGTACTCCTCGCGCGGCGCGTCGAGCACCTCGAGCGCGGGACCGCCTTCGACGAAGCGTCCCTGGTGCATGACGACGACGTCGGAGCAGAAGTGACGCACTGTCTCGATGTCGTGCGAGATGAACACGTAGGTCAGACCGCGCGCTTCGCGCAGACGGTTGAGCACCCGCAGGACGGAGGCGCGAATCGTCAGATCGAGCGACGCCGTCGGCTCGTCGAGCACGATGATCGACGGATCCGTCACCAGCGCGCGTGCGATGCCGACGCGCTGCTGCTGCCCACCGCTGAGGTTGGCCGGACGGCGGTCGAGGAACTCCGGAGGCAGTCCGACCTCGGCGAGCGTCGCGATCACGCGCTCCCGGCGCGCGGCGCGATTGCCGTAGTCGCCGGCCACGATGAGCGGCTCCTCGACGATCTGGCCGATCGTGAGACGCGGGTTCAGCGAGGCGAACGGCTCCTGGAACACGATCTGCCAGTGACGACGGTGACGGCGCATCTCTCTCTTGCTGAGGCGGCTGATGTCCTGACCATCGAGCACAACCGATCCGCTGTCGACGTCATAGAGGCGCAGCAGCAGACGTCCGAGGGTCGACTTGCCCGATCCTGATTCCCCGATCACGCCGAGGCAGTCACCGCGTTCGACCGAGAGCGAGACGCCGTCGACCGCAATCTTCGTGGTCCCGTGCGGACCGGGGAACGTCTTGACGACGTCCGTGAGTTCGATGAGCGCCATCTCAGCTCCTCCTGCCGGCGAAGGCGCCGAGCGCGCCCACGGTCGTGATGGTCGAGGTCCCGCCCGGCGGCGCCTCCTCGGGGCGGACCACCGAATCCAGCAGTGATGCCGTGTACTCGTGCTCGGGTGTCACGAAGACCCGTGACACCGGCCCCTGCTCGACCAGACGCCCCTGATACATCACGAGCACGCGATCGCAGTACTTGGCGACGACGCCGAGGTCGTGCGTGACGATGAGCATCGACCGCCCGCTGCCGACCGTGAGACGCGTCAGCGTGTCGAGCACCTGCCGCTGCACCGTGAGGTCGAGGGCGGTCGTGGGCTCGTCCGCGATCACGAGGCGAGGGTTGAGGAAGAGCGCCATCGCGATCACGACGCGCTGCGCCATGCCTCCGCTGAGTTCGTGAGCGTAGCCGTCAAGCACGCGCTCGGCGTCCTTCACGCCGGTGGCCTCGAGCAGGTCGAGCGCCTGGCGACGCAGCTCGCTGCGCGGGAAGTCGTGCGCCTTGGCGATGTTCTCGAACTGCTTCTCGATGCGCAGCACCGGGTTCAGCGCGCTGAACGGGTTCTGCGCGACGAAGCCGATGTCCTTGCCGCGGATCTTGCGCAGTTCGCGCTCGCGCAGGTCGAGAAGCGGCTGTCCGTAGAAGTCGACCCGCCCTTCTGTCACGCGTCCCGGTGCCATCAGGAGCTTGATGATGGATCGGACCACGGTCGACTTTCCGGATCCGGATTCGCCGACGATGCCGACGACCTCGCTCTCACCCACTTCGAAGGACACCCCATGGAGCGCCCGGATCGACTGGTGCCGGCTGACGAAGTCGGTGACGAGTCCCGTCACCTCGAGCCCAGCGGTCATCGCGCCGTCTCCACTCTCTCGATGCGGTTCTCGATCGCTCCCGCGATCACGTTGAAGGAGGCGATCACGAGCAACATCGCGATGGTCGGGAAGGCTGCGGCCCACCACTCCCCGCGAATGAGCATGCTCGCGCCATCGCTGATCATCGCGCCCCAGGTGGGCGTGGGCGGGCTGACGCCGACGCCCAGGAAGTTCAGCGCGGCGATCGTGCCGAGCGCATTGGCCGCCGTCAGTGTGGCCTGCACCAGCACGACGCCGTAGGCGTTGCGGAAGATGTGATTGAACGCGACCCGGACCGGCGAGCATCCGATCGCCACAGCGGCCTCGACGTAGCGCGAGGAGCGCAGCGCGAGGGCTGACGCCCGGGTGAGACGCACGAAGCGCGGAGCCCCGACGATCGCAATGGCGAGGATCACATTCCACGCGCCGCCGCCCATGAGCTGGATGGCGACGATCGCGATCACGATGATCGGCAGGGCGGCGAAGGCGTCGACGACGCGCATGACCGCGTCGCCGACCTTACCGGCTGTGGCGAACAGCCCGATCGGAACACCGACGACGAGCGCGAGAAGTGTCGCTGCCACCGAGATCGGCACGTCGAGCTTGGCGGCTTCGATCGTGCGGGAGAAGACGTCCATGCCGTTGCCGTCCGTGCCGAACCAGTGCGTGGGGCTGGGTGGCAGGCTGATCGCGTTCGGGTCCGGACGAAGGGGGTCCACCGGATAGGGGCCGATCATCGCGAGCAGCGGAAGTCCGACGACGACCGCAACGGCGATCGTGACGGCCACGATGTTCCAGTTGCCGCGCAGGCGCAGTCGTCCGCGACGGCTCCAGCGCACCGCCCGCATGCTGGGAGAGGTGTGTGGGATACCCTGGACACTCATCTGATACCGCCGAGAGTTCGGGGGCTCAGAGCGAGCACGACGGACAGCGACTGTTCTGACATGAATGCTCCTGGTTGACTTCGTCGTCATGGCGACCCCGTGAAGGATCATCACTTTATTGAAGGCTCTCTTCATCGAGTAGTCAAGAGTGATTTCATATCATGCGCGGAATTTCAGCAATCTGTCGCAAACTCTCCCACATCCGAGTCTTCACTTCTTCACTGAAGATTGACTTTGCGCCGCCTCATCTTCATTATGGTGATGTCAACCTTGCTTCAATGAAGACAGACTGGATGGTGCACAACGATGTCTACCGCTTCTTCCCCGGTTCGCTACCTGCTGCATGATGGCGAGCTCATCGACTACGCGGACGCGCGACTGCACGTGCTGAGCACGAGCATGAAGTACGGCGTCGGCGTCTTCGAGGGCTTCCGCGCCTACTGGAGCGAAGAAGAGGGCGAGCTGTACGCCTTCCGCGTGCAGGACCACATGCGCCGTCTGCTCGACTCCATGAGAGTCGTCGAGATCGAAGGCCCGACCGACATCGACGAGCTCACCGAGCAGCTGCTCGGACTCGTCCGTGCGAACGACCTGCGCTCGAACCTCCACATGCGCGCCCAGGTGTTCGTCGATTCCGCCGACGGCAAGCCCGACGACACGGGCCCCTCGACCGTCTACATGGCCGCCATCCCCATGGGCAACTACTTCGGCGCCACGGGACTCGACGTGCAGATCAGCAGCTGGGCCCGCCTCTCCGACCGCGCCATGCCCCCGCGCGTGAAGTCGATCGCCAACTACCAGAACGGCCGCCTCGCTCTGCTCGAAGCACGCCGCAATGGCTACGGTGCAGCGCTCCTGCTCACCGAGAACGGGCACGTCGCCGAAGGCGCCGGCTACAACGTCTTCATGGTGCGCCAGGGCCGACTCTGCACGCCACCGTCGACTGAGAGCATCCTCGAAGGCATCACCCGCGACAGCGTCATCCAGCTCGCGCAGAAGGAGCTCGGGCTCGAGATCGACATCCGCCCCATCGACCGCACGGAGCTGTACTCGGCCGACGAGATCTTCGTCTGCGGCAGCGCCGCCGAGGTCAACCATGTGAAGTCGGTCGACCGCACGCCCATCGGCGACGGCTCGCAGCCCGGTGAGATCACCGCGCAGCTGCAGGGTCTCTACCAGCAGGCGGTGCGCGGTCAGCTCGATTCCTTCCGCGACTGGGTCATCCCGGTCTACGGCACCGCTCGCTGATGAGCGCGTCCACGCACGCGCACGCGGGTTACCTGCACGCGCGCGCGGAGTTCGACCCTACGGCCGAGCCCGTGCTGCGTGTCGCGCCGGGTGAGCGCTTCCGCGTCGAGGCGCGCAGTCTGCTCACCGACGGGCTCTTCGAGCAGACCGACGACTACACGACTCTGGGCATCCCGGTCACGGGTCCGATCGAGATCGACGGCGTTCAGCCCGGGGACCTCGTGCGCATCGACGTGCACGAGATCCACCTGGCCGACCGCGGCGCCATGGTCACGATGCCGGGCCGCGGCGGATTCGGAGAGCCCCTCCGGATGGATGGGCACATCGTGCCGATCCGCGACGGCTTCGCCGAGTTCGAGGAGGGCGTGCGCATCCCGATCCGCCCCATGATCGGCAAGCTCGGCTTCGCTCCGCACGATCACAGCCCCAGCTCGTCGACCGTCGGACGCTACGGCGGCAACATGGACTGCCGCGACATCATCGCAGGTTCCTCCGTCTTCCTCACCGCTCAGCTCTCCGGTGGCCGGCTCTACGCCGGCGACCTGCACGCGGTGCAGGGCGACGGCGAGTGCTCGCTGACGGGCGTCGAGATGGAAGGCGCTATCGAGCTGTCCTGCCAGATCGTGCGGCCGGCACCGGTACGCGGCCCCGTGGTCTTCGCAGAGGACCGCATGATCGTGCTCGGCGACGGCGAAGACCTCGATGAGGCCGCCACCGTGGCCCTCGACGAGACCATGACCATCATCCAGGCAGACCGCGGATGGACCCGCGAGCGCACGGCGATGTTCCTCTCGGCCGCGGCGGATGTCGCGGTCTCGCAGCTCGTCAACGCCCGCAAGAGCGTCAAGGTCTCGCTCCCCGCGCATTACCTGCGCACCTCCCCCTTCGAACGAAAAGAGGACTGACATGTTCGATCTGCTGCTCACTGGCGGACTCGTCGTCACGCCCGCCGGCGCCGAACGCCTCGACCTCGCCATCAAGGACGGCAAGATCGCAGCGCTCGCCCTCGCCGGCACCACTCCACTCGACTCCGCCGCCCGCGTCATCGACGTCACAGGCAAGCTCGTCGTCCCGGGCGGGGTCGACCCTCATGTGCACACCAACTCGGTGCTGCCCACCGCCGCCGAGAGCGGCATCAAGTGCTTCGGCGCCGACCGGGTCAGCGAAGGAGCGATCTACGGTGGCACCACCACACTCGTCGACTTCGCCCACTGGCAGCCGGGCGACGATCTGGAGGATTCCTTCCAGCGCAAGGCCGCGGAGTGGAACGGCCAGACCTACACCGACTTCGCGCTGCACGGCACATTCAAAGAGCCCGAGGTGCCCTTCGAGGTGCTCGAGCAGATTCCGGATGCGGTCGCGAACGGCCACGGCAGCTACAAGGTGTGGATGACCAACACGACTCCCACGCGTCCGCACCAGAAGACCGACCTCGGCACCATGTGGGGAATCATGGAGCAGACCGCCGCGGCCGGCGCCATGCTCGCCGTGCACGCCGAAGACGATGACATCGTCATGTACTCCTACAAGCGGCTGAAGCGTGCGGGCACGATCGGCATCGATCACATGCACCACGCGCACAACGTGCTCTCCGAACGACTCTCGTTCCAGCGTGCGATCACGCTGGCCCGGCACGTCGGAGCGGCCATCTATCTCATGCACGTCAGCGCCAACGACGGCATCCGCGCGATCCGCGACGCCCGCGGCGAGGGCGCGCCGATCTACGGCGAGATCCTTCCGCACTACGCCTACTTCTCCGCCGAGAACTACCGCGAGCCGCACGGCGCGATCTACCACACCTACCCGTCTCTGAAGGATGCCGACGACCGCGACGACATGTGGCCCGCGCTCATCGACGGCACGCTCAGCACGTTGGCAACCGACGGAGTGTGCACCGACTTCGACGTGAAGACCCGCGGCAACACGATCTACGACGCCACCGGCGGCCACGCCGGCGTCGAGATGCGCATGGCGGTCGCGTACACCGAGGGTGTCGCCGACCGCGGCTTGGAGCTCACGCGCTTCGTCGACCTGACCTCGGCGAACGCGGCCAAGATCCTCGGCCTGTACCCGCGCAAGGGGGCCATCGCCGTCGGCAGCGACGCCGATCTCGCCGTGCTCGACACCAACGTCGACCGTCGTGTCACGGCCGCCGACTTGCACGAGGCGGACTACTCGCCCTGGGAGGGGTACCGCGCCCGGGCGTGGAACACGCTGACGATCCTGCGCGGTGAGGTCATGGTCGAGGACGGCACCCTGCTGCTCGGACCGCGCGGAGAACTGCAGAAGCAGCGCGTCTCCTCCGACGTGCTGAACCGCCCGGCCTGCTGATCGGTGCAGCCATGAGCGCACCCGCAGCACCGCGCTCGGTGCGCATGCTCGTCGTGTGCCTCATGGCCTCGATGTTGGTGGTCTCGTTCAACCAGACGGTGCTCAACACCGCGCTGCCCACGATCGTGGCGGAGCTCGGCGGTCTTGATCGCATCGGCTGGATCTCGGCAGCGTTCGTATTGACCACGGCGCTGACGATGCCCCTGGCCGGAGCCCTCGCTGACGTCGTCGATCGGCGGGGGCTCCTTCTGGGCGCGAGCGCGATCTTCGCCGCCGGCACGCTGCTCGGCGGCCTCGCCTGGAATCTCGATGCGCTCATCATCGCCCGACTCATCCAGGGCGCGGGCGGCGGGGCGGTCATGGTGCTGACGCAGACGATCATGGCGGCCTCCGTACCCGCTCGCGAGCGTGCCAAGTACGCGGGCGCCTTCGGGTCGGTCTGGGCGATCGCGACGACGAGCGGTGTGCTCATCGGTGGATGGCTCACCGACGGTCCCGGCTGGCGCTGGCTGTTCTGGGGCACTCTTCCGCTCGTCGTCGTCGCGATGCTGCTCAGCCTCCGCTTCATCCCCCGCGATGCGCCCTCCACGCAGCGGCTCGCACCCGACCTCGCCGGCATGATGCTCCTGTGCATCGCGACGACGGCACTCGTGACCGCGACGTCAGGCTCGCTCTCGCCCGAGTGGTCCTGGATGACCGCGGCGATCGGCATCGGCGCGATCCTCGCCCTGGTCTTCGCCGAACGCCGCGCGGAGCAGCCGGTTCTTCCCGGGGTGCTCTTCCGCAGCCGGACGTTCGTGCTCGCCACGGTTGCCGGCATGCTGTGCAGCGGCGTCTCCTCCTTCGTGGTCCTGGCGTATCTGCCCACGTTCGCGCAGATGGTTCTCGGGCTCTCCGCCTTCCAGGCCGGAACACTCCTGCTGCCGATGATCGTCGCGACCGTCGCGGCATCCACTCTCACCGGCTTCGCCGTGACCCGCACCGGCCGCTACATCCTCATCCCCGCCGTCGGCGCAGGTGTCGTCGGTGTCGGCCTGATCCTCCTCGGCACGCTCACCGCCGACTCCACTCCCCTGCAGCTCGCGCTCTCTGCGGCTCTGCTCGGCGCGGGCATCGGCACGAACGTGCTGCTGCTCACCCTGCTCGCGCAGAACGCGATCCCCGCGCGCAACATCGGCGTCGCGACCGCCGCCAACAACTTCGTCCGCCAGGCGGGCGCGACCATGGGCATCTCGCTCATCGGTGTGGCGATCGCTGCACGGCTCAGCACTGCGATGACCGACGCACTGCAGGCGCGGGCGCTGAGCGCCCCCGACGGCCTGTCGTTCGCCGCGATCGCTCCGGAAGACCTGGCGGCACTCTCCGCCCCGTATCGAGACGCCATCGCCGAGGCGTATGCGGTGGCGATCCCTCCCCTGTTCCTGTTCCTCGCCCCGCTGGCATTCCTGGCGATGATCATGATCATCGCGTTGGAGCGGCGCCCGCTCGCCGACGGCCATGACTGAGACTCGCAGCCAGCCGCCGTGCGGCGCGCCACTCGCTATGCTGGATGTGTCCGGCTGCCACGGCACCGGTGCCCGAAAAAGGGGCACGAAGCCCTCCGCGCAGAGAAGCGCGAGGCGAGACACATACGGAATCCCGCTGTTCTCCGTTCTGTCTTGAAAGGCTTCGCCATGCCCTCCGTGTCCGCACACGTCGCTCTCACCCTCGCCCGTCACATCGATGCCGTCTTCGGCGTCATGGGCAACGGAAACGCCTACTTCCTCGATGCGATCGAGAAGCAGACGGATGCCACGTTCACGGCCGTCCGCCATGAGCAGGGTGCCGTCGTCGCCGCGGATGCACACTTCCGTGCCTCGGGGCGCATCGCTGCCGCGACCTCCACCTACGGCGCAGGCTTCACCAACACGCTCACCGCTCTGGCAGAGGCTGTGCAGGCGCACGTTCCCCTGGTGCTCGTCGTCGGCGACGAGCCGACCTCGGGCCCGCGTCCGTGGGACGTCGATCAGATCGCGATCGCCTCTGCCGTCGGCGCGCGCACCTATACGGCCGGGCGGACGGATGCTGCCGCAACGACGATCATCGCGATCGAGCACGCCCTCACGTATCGCGTGCCCGTCGTACTCGCGATCCCCTATGACGTCGCCTCTCTCGATGCGGGTCCTGTCCCGGAGGCTCCGGCTCCCCGTGTTCCCGCCCCGCTCGCGCCGAAGGGTGAGTACGCCGAAGGCATGATCGACGTGATCGCCGAGGCGCTGCGCGGGGCGAAGCGCCCCTTCCTGCTGGCCGGGCGAGGAGCCTGGCTCGCGGGAGCCGGCGCAGCGCTCGGTGACCTGGCCGCCGCGACAGGGGCGCTGACCGCCTCGACGGCGCTCGGCCGAGGAATCTTCCCCGAGACCGGCTTCGATCTGGGAGTCACCGGTGGCTTCGGCGCCGAGGGCGCGATGGAGCTCGTCCGTGAGGCCGACGTCGCCGTCGTGTTCGGTGCAAGCCTCAACCAGTTCACGATGCGCTTCGGCGCACTGTTCGCGCCGGGCACCCGGGTGTTCCAGATCGACACGGCACCCGCAGCCACGCACGCGCACGTGGGCGGATTCGTGCGGGGCGACGCCCGCCTCGTGGCCGAGGCCCTCGTCGCGCGGCTCGGCTCCGCCGGCGGCTCCGGATGGCGCGAGAGCGTCGACATCGACGCCGCCCGCAGCTACGAGACCGGCAACGACCTCGCTCCCGACGGTCGCCTCGACCCGCGTTCGGCCGCCCGCCGGATCGCCGAGCTGCTGCCGGAGGATCGCGTCGTCGTCTCGGACGGCGGCCACTTCATCGGCTGGGCGAACATGTACTGGCCGGTCGCCTCGCCGGACCGGATGATGATGGTCGGCACGGCCTTCCAGTCGATCGGGCAGGGGTGGCCGAGCATCGTGGGCGCAGCCCTTGCCCGCCGCGAGTCGACGGTCGTGCTCACGAGCGGCGACGGCGGCGGACTCATGGCCATCGCCGACCTCGAATCCGCCGTGCGCGCTGCCGCCGGTCGCGGCATCGCCGTCGTCTGGAACGACGCCGCCTACGGCGCGGAGATCAACCTGTACGGGCTGAAGGGTCTCGCCGAGGGACCGATGCGCATTCCGGAGGTGGACTTCGCTGCATTCGGTGCGGCTGTCGGCGCCGAGGGCGTCGTCGTGCGCACGCTCGCCGACCTCGACCGTCTCGCCGCCTGGACGCGGGAAGATCCCGCGACTCGCCGCTTCCTCGTGCTCGACCTCCGCATCTCCGGAGACGTCATCGCTCCGTACCAGGAGGAGATCATCCGCATCAACAGCTGATGTGGGACGGACGGCGGGACGATCGCCCCGATGGACGCGGTGTCAACGTTCACACCGCCTCCGTGCGGGCGATCTCCCGCCATCCGTGCCTGGTCCTGATGCCCGAAGTCGGCGCGCCGCATCCGTTAGGCTCCTCGCCATGGTGGATGCTCCCGAGATCCTGCGCTACAGCGCGTTCGCTGCGACGCCCGAGGGCGGCAACCCGGCGGGTGTCGTGCTCGATGCGCGCGGGCTCAGCGAGCAGGACATGCTCCGGATCGCCGCAGAGGTCGGCTACTCGGAGACGGCGTTCGTGATGGGCCAGGCGGCGGATGCGGCGGTGCCGCGGTATCGCGTGCGGTACTGGTCTCCCGCGGCGGAGGTGCCGTTCTGCGGTCACGCGACGGTCGCGACCGCCGTGGCGCTGGCCGAGCGCGTGGGCGCAGGACCGCTGATCTTCGACACGAACGCCGGGCCCGTCGCGCTCGACACCGCAGAGCAGGATGGGTCCGTCGAGGTGTCGTTCACGAGCGTCGAGCCCGAGGTCCGCGAGATCGACGGCGTCGTGCTCGATCAGCTGCTGCAGACACTCTCGCTCACGCGGAGTGACCTGGACCCGCGGTTTCCGCCGCGCGAGGCCTTCGCGGGCAACTGGCATCCTGTTCTCGTCCTCGCCGATCGCGAGCTGTTCCACCAGTTCCGGTTCCCGCCGGCGGAGGTGGCGGCCCTCATGCGCGCGCAGGGCTGGCTCGGCACCGTGACCGTGCTGCACGCCACCGGGGCCGCGGAGTTCATGGCCCGCAACCTCTTCCCGGTCGGGCGCATCACGGAAGACCCGGCGACGGGCTCCGCCGCCGCCTCCGTCGGCGCATACCTGCGGGAGCTCGCCTATCCGGAGCAGTCGGTGCGGATCCATCAGGGCGCGCACGTCGGACGGCCCAGCCTGCTGGCCGTGGAGATTCCCGCCACGGGCGGGATCACCGTGTCCGGCGGCGCGACCCGCCTCTGACGTCTGCCCCCGGGTTCAGCTCATCGCCGAGTAGTCGGGCAGCTCCTGGAGCGTCCAGGTGTTGCCATCCGGGTCGTCGAAGGTGACGAATCGTCCCCAGGCCTGATCGTCGACGCCCTCTGCCTCCACGCCGAGCCCCCGCAGGTGCGCAAGCGCCTCATCGGCGTCCGGCACCACGACCTGGATCGTGTTCTGCGATCCCGGCTCCATGTCGAGGCCGAGCCCCGTGCCGAAGGCGATCGAGCACGCCGAGCCGGGCGGCGTCATCTGCACGAAGCGCAGCCCGTCCATCGGGGTCTGATCATGGTCGGCGTTGAAGCCGATCTTGACGTAGAAGTCCTTCGCTCGGTCGACATCTGTGACCGGCACGAAGATGAGTTCGATCTTCCAGTCCATCGCGCACCCTTTCGGTTGGGGAACCCCCACGAGGCAAAAGAGTACGTCGCGACCTGACTCAGATCCACCCCTTGTCCTGCGCGATGCGGACGGCCTGCGCACGGTTCGCCGCGCCGGTCTTGCCGATCGCTGCGGAGAGGAGATTGCGCACCGTGCCCGCCGAGAGGAACACCTCCGCGGCGACAGCACTGGCCGCGCGCCCATCGGCGGCCAATCGGAGCACCTGTCGTTCACGATCGCTGAGCGGATTCATCCCCTCGAAGAGACTCTCCTCCGCCAGCGCCGGGTCGACGACCCGCAGTCCGGCATGCACGCGCCGCACCGCCTCCGCGAGCTGCTCCGCAGGGGTGTCCTTCACGACGAAGCCGCTGGCTCCGGCGTCCAGCGCCGCCCGCAGATACCCCGGTCGCGCAAACGTCGTGACGATGAGCACGCGGGTTGAGGGATGCGCCGCACGCACGCGCCTGGTCGCGTCGATGCCGTCCATGTCGGGCATCTGGATGTCCATGAGGCACACGTCCGGCTGCAGCGCCGCCACCATCTCGACCGCCTGAACACCGTCGGCCGCGACACCTGCGACCTCGAGGTCATCCTCCAGCGCGAGCAGCGCCGCCAGCGCGCCGCGCACCAACGCCTGATCGTCGGCGATCACGAGGCGGATCGGGGCGGGCGTCGCCTCCGGCATCCGGCTCACCATGTCAGCTCCACCCGGGTGCCCGCGTCACGGCCCGGGGTGATCACAAAGCCCGCACCGGCCGCCGCTGCACGCTCCCGCATTCCGGCGACGCCGCTGCCGCGCCCCGTGTATCCATCCATCCCCCGCCCATCTGCTCCGCGCCCGTCGTCTTCGATCACCAGCATCCCCGGCTCGATCGTGATCGTCGCTGCCGTCGCCTTCGCATGTCGCAGCACGTTGGTCACCGCCTCGCGCAGGATCCAGCTCGCCGTGAGCGCCTGCGCCGGCGACAGTGCGCTCGTCTCCCCCACGACGCGCAGGGTGACCCCCGCCGCGCGCAGCGCATCGTGCGCCGCGGCGACCTGCTCGACCAGGGTTGTCGCCCGCACTCCCGAGACGGTGGCGCGCACGCCCGCGATCGCCTCCGCCGTGAGCGCTTCGATGTCGGCGAGCTCGGCCTTCGCCCGCTCCGGGTCTGCGTCGATCAGCCGTCGCGCGAGCTGTGCCTTGAGCTGCACCACGGTCAGGGAGTGCCCGATCAGGTCGTGCACGTCCCGCGCCACCGCCTCGCGCCCTTCGCTGGTCGCCAGCTCCAGCCCGAGTGCCTCAGCCTCCGCCGAGCGGATGATCAGCCAGGTCGACACGGTGTTCACGACGCCCAGCAGAACCACGATCGCGAGCACGCCCGAGTACGCGAATCCGCCGGGGATCAGCAGCACGCACACCGCCGCAACCGCAACCGCCGTGATGGTCGTGATCCAGTGCGCGAGGCGCGTCAGCCCGTACGAGGCAAACGACATGATGAACGGCAGAAAGCTCAGGCTGCTCGCCCCTGCGGCCGGCGCGCAGGCGATCGCGCAGAAGATCAGTACGGCGAAGATCACCCACTGCCCGCGCGCGGGTGTGGCACCGATCCCCCCACCCGCACGCAGGCCGCGAATGAAGCCGACGACGTAGAGCACCGCGAAGGCGACGAGCGCGACCCACCCGACGACGATCCATCCGAGCGCCGCTTCCGAGCGCACGAGAGCGATCAGCGGGTAAATCAGGAACACCATCCATACGACGGCCATGAGCCATCCGTAGCGCTCCCAGACGTTCTTCGCTTCGGCGGGCGGGGTCATACGTCCAACCTACTTACTGGCGTCGCCGCGAGCGCTTCACGCCGGCGAACACGAGCAGGGCGAAGAGCACCACCCACACCACGACGCTCAGCAGCACTGCCCACAGCGGGTCAGTCTGGCCTGTCGTCAGGACGCCATCCGTGAGGGGCCACCGACTCAGCGCAACGAACCCGTAGAGCGGGCTGAACCGGGCGATGTCGAGCATGATCCCGTCGAGCGGCATGAACACGTTGCCGAAGAACGCGAAGAAGGTCATCGAGATCGAGGCGAGCGCGGCGGCGGAATCGGCGTTGAAGAAGAGTCCGACGCCGAGCCCGAACAGGCCGTACATCAGCCCGAGCCCGAGAATGATGCCCGCGGATGCCGCCCACCGCCAGAGGTCGTCTGCCTGGGCTCCGGTGAGTGCGCCGGTGACGAAGACGGCCACCAGCGCGAGTGCCGCGAAGGACACCGCCGTGATGAGCTTCGTCGCGGCGTACCCCGCGGTGCTCAGCGGGGTCATCGCGAGCTGACGGCCCCAGCCCTGTTTGGATTCCGCGGCAGCCAGCGACGTCAGCGAGCTCATCGCGACCGCCGTGCCGTAGGCCGCCATCGAGACCATGACGTAGAAGGAGACGTTGCCGTGACCGGCGGATTGGCTGCCGTACGCGGCACTCGCCCCGAAGAGCACGTACATGACCACCGGCATCGCCAGCGTGAAGGCGAGTGTGTAGGGGTTGCGCAGCTGGCGGACGCCCTCGATGCGCAGCATCGTCGCAGAGATCGACATGATTCAGTCCTCCGTCAGCGCCGTGAAGGCGGTCTCGAGTGTGGGTGCGGCGATCTCCAGATCGCGGGCTCCGGATGCCAGCAGCAGGGCCGCGATCGCATCCGAGTCCGTGGTGCGCAGGGTGAGCCGGTCCGCATCCACCCGCATGTCGGCGATGTCCTCGCGCCCGCGCAGCGTTGCGACAAGGTCGTCGGATGTCGCGCTCGGCAGCGTCGCCCCGACGGTTCGCGCGCCCAAGCCGGCGCGCAGCTCCGCGGTCGGCGCGTCCGCGACGACCTGTCCTCGGTGCATCACGACGGTGCGTCGGGCGAACTGCTCGGCTTCTTCCAGGTAGTGCGTCGCGAAGATGATGGTGCGGCCCGCATCCGCATCCGCGCGCATGACGTCCCAGAAGCGGCGCCGCGCCGTCACATCCATGCCCGCGGTCGGCTCGTCGAGGATGAGGATGTCGGGGTCCGCGGCGAGAGCCAGTGCGAACTTCACACGCTGCTGCTCCCCGCCGGAGCACTTCGCGACGCGACGACGAGCAAGGTGCGTGAGGTCGGCGCGGGCCATGACATCGGGTACACGCGCCAGGGCGTCACGTCCGTAGAGCGAGGCGATCAGTTCGACCGTCTCGCGCACGGTGAGGTCGGACAGCAGTCCTCCGGTCTGCAGCACGGCCGCGATCGAACCGGCCTTCGCCGCACGCTGCGGTGTTCCGCCGAGCACCTGGACGATGCCGTCGCTGGGGTCCGTGAGCCCGAGCAGCATGTCGAGCGTCGTCGTCTTTCCTGCGCCGTTCGGGCCGAGCAACGCGACGATCTCACCCTGGTGGATCGTGAGGTCGACCTTGTCGACGGCCTGCACCCGATGGGATCCGGTGCCGTAGTGGCGACGCACGCCGCGCAGTTCCACGACCGCCGGGGCGCTCGTGGTCCGCGTCGGCTGCGGCCGGAGAGGGGATGTTGTGGTCATGCTTCCAGCGTGGCCACAAGCGCGGGCGGATGCTGTGGGCCGGTGTCACGCGTTCGACATGACACGTGTCATCTCAGGCGGGAAGCAGCGCTCCCGCGAAGAAGGCGGCGAGTCCCTCGGGGTCCGTCAGCGGCAGAACCGCGGCGACGTACTGGTCCGGACGCACGACGACGACGACGCCGTCGCGCGAGAGCTCGCGCTCGGCGAAGATGTCCGAGGCCACCCATGCCGACGGTGCGGCCGCGTAGACCTTCTCCCAGTCGGTGAGCTCCAACGGCCCGGTCTTCGGCAGGAAGAGCTCCGGCACCGCGGTGATCTCGAACTCGTCATAGCGCTGCTGGTAGATCGCCTTCACGTCGAAGATCGCGTCGATGTCAGCATCCGCGGGAGTGAAGCGCCCGACCGTCTCGGTGAATGCCTTCGCCCAGGATGCCAGCGCCTCCCCGCTCCTGTCTGCGAAGGCGTAGACGCGCCAGCGTCCGTCCGCACGGGCGTGGTGTCCGAGGTGCACGGCGTTGCCGTCGCAGACCCGGGTGACCTCGACCGACTTGAAGCGCTTGCCGAGCGGGAAGCCCGCTGCGAGCTGCTGCGCCGAGTCGGCCGCCACGATCATCGAGTCGCCGTACTGCGTCATGAAGCCGGAGGGGAATTCGGCGGTGCCGAGGTAGAAGGTCGCGAGCTCGGTCGGGTCGGAGATCTCCTCCGGCTTGCGCGCCATGAGCGTGGACCACTCGCGGTCGAAGTCGATGAGCTGCTGCGCGACCGGGTGGCGCTCTTCGGAGTACGTCGACAGCAGCGTCTCGGGGCTGCGGCCCGTGAGGACGTAGCCGAGCTTCCATCCGAGATTGAAACCGTCCTGCATCGAGACATTCATGCCCTGTCCGGCCTTCGCGCTGTGCGTGTGGCAGGCGTCGCCCGTGAGGAAGACGCGAGGCGCGCGGTCATCGCCCGGCTCCGAGTCGTCGAAGCCATCGGTCACGCGGTGCCCGACCTCGTAGACGCTGTGCCAGGCGACTTCCTTCACGTCGAGCGTGTAGGGATGCAGGATGTCGTTCGCCTTCTGGATGACCGCCTCGAGCGGGGTGTGTCGCACCGTGCGGTTGTCGTCCTCCGGCACCTCGCCGAGATCGACATACACGCGGCTGAGGTAGCCGCCCTCACGCGGAATGTGCAGGATGTTGCCCGCCTCGGCGTTGATCGCGCACTTCGTGCGCCAGTCGGGGAAGTCGGTGTTGACGAGCACATCCATGACGCCCCAGGCGTGAGCGGCCATGGCGCCCACGTGCGTGCGGCCGATGGACCTGCGCACGCCGCTGCGCGCGCCGTCGCAGCCGACGACGTACTTGGCGCGGACGGTGCGCTCTTCGCCGGCACGGTCACCCGCCACGTAGCGCACCTGCACCTCGACGGGGTACTCGCCATCGTCGTGCACCGTCAGGTCGACGAACTCGATGCCGTAGTCGGGTGCGATGCGGCCCGGTCCGTGCACGGCTGCCTCGGCGAAGTAGTCGAGGACGCGGGCCTGGTTCACGATCAGGTGCGGGAACTCGCTGATCTTGAGGCCGTAGTCCTCCGTGCGCGCTGTGCGGATGATCTCGGCCGGCTTCTCGGGGTTCGGACCCCAGAAGTTCATCCAGCCGATGTTGTACGCCTCGGCGACGATGCGCTCGGCGAATCCGAAAGCCTGGAAGGTCTCGACACTGCGCGGCTGGATCCCGTCGGCCTGTCCAAGCACGAGGCGTCCTTCGCGACGCTCGATGATGCGGGTGCTGACGTGCGGGAACTGCGACATCTGTGCGGCGAGCAGCATGCCGGCAGGGCCGGATCCGACGATCAGCACGTCCATCTCATCGGGAAGCTCCGGCGAACGTTCGATGCCGAGGCCGGCCGCGTCCTGCACGCGGGGGTCTGCGGATACGTAGCCGTGGTGGTGGAACTGCATCGTCGCTTCCTTCCTCAGACCTCTCCGTCTGAGTCGTCGTGTCACGGGTGTTGCGTGAAGACCTTGCGTGTTCTATATTCGAACACGCAGTTCTACTATTGAACGATAGTACCGGATGGCGGGACGACGCGGCAAGATCGCCCTGCGCATCCGCGTCGCCGAAGGAGCACCGTGGCCACGCCAGCCCCCGCATCACAGACCCTCAGCCGCGGGATCCGCATCCTCGAGATCCTCGCCGAAGCGCATGCCGCACTCACGATCGATGAGATCGCGGTACGACTCGACGTGCACCGCTCGGTCGCCTACCGCCTTCTGCGCACCCTTGAGGACCACCGCCTGGTCGCCCGTGACGCCGCCGGACTGGTCTCGCTCGGGCCACGCATGGCAGCGCTTGCCGCCGGCGTCGCTCACGATCTCCAGTCCGAAGCCCTCCCCGAGCTGACCGCCGTGGCGAACGAGCTCGGCATGACCTGCTTCCTCGCCGTTCTCGACGGCGACGAGTGCATCACGCTCGCCAGCGTCGAGCCCCGTCACGCCGTCGCGAGTGTCGCACAGCGCCCCGGAGCGCGGCACTCGGTGACCGTCGGAGCACCGGGCAAGGCGATCCTCGCCCAGCTCCCCTCGCCGCAGTGGCCCGCCGAGACCGCGCCGCGCACGATCGACGACGTGGCACAGGTGCGCACACAGGGCTTCGCCACGAGCCACGACGAGGTGATTCCCACCGTGCGCTCGGTCGCGGTCCCGCTTGCTCTGCGCGGACAGCGCCCCGCCGCGATCGCCGTGGTGCATGTGGCATCCGCACACGACGATCGCGAGATCGCCGAGCGTCTTCGACGGTCAGCCCAGGCGATCGCCGCCTCCCTCGGCAGCTGATACCGGTCCGATAACAAGCCCTCATCGCGTCCGCTCTCCGCGCTAACGTGGACTGATTGCAAGATTGCACTCCGTCCATAGTTAGGTTGCGCATGACCTCGTCCACTCCCCGCCGCCGCGTCACGATCGCTGCGGCCGCCGTCGCCGCGGTTCTCACGACGCTGTCCCTCGCGGGGTGCACGTTCGGACCCAATGAGCAGCCCGAGGCCGCCCAGCAGAGGATCGACTTCCCGAACGTGTATGCGCAGGAGATCGCCTGGGGCGAGTGCGATGAGAGCTTCGGGATGCCCGAGCCGTTCGCCCAGATGCTCGCTGACCGGGGCGCCCCGGTCGAGAGCTTCCAGTGCGCCATGATCGACGTGCCGCTCGACTGGAACGACCCGAGCCGCGACGAGACGGTGAAGCTCGCGATCTCCCACCTGCCCTCCCCCTCCGGCGACGCGAAGGAGGCGCTGTTCAGCAACCCCGGCGGCCCCGGCCAGAGCGGACTGAGCCACGCGTTCACCCTGACCGCCTCCGAGGGTTTCACCGACGTCTACGCCGCCTATGACCTCATCGGAATCGACCCGCGCGGCGTCGGATTGAGCACGCCGGTGGCGTGCGAGTCCGTCAGCAGCATCCGGAGCGTCAATCTCGCCACCTGCGCCGACGCCAACCCCATCGCGCACTCGATGGGCACCTCTCAGGCCGCCCGCGACATGGAGCTCGTGCGCGCGCTGATCGATGCGGAGCGCTTCAACTATCTGGGCTACTCCTACGGCACCGTCCTGGGCGCGACCTACTCGACGCTCTTCCCCGAGCAGGTCGGACGGATGCTTCTCGACGGCGCCATCGACAGCGGGTGGAGCTCCCTCACGGGCAACTTCGACCAGGCCATGGCGATCGTGGGGGCCCTGTCTCAGCTCCTCAGCGACTGCGGAACACTCTACGAGCAGACGTCGTGCCCGATCGCCGATCCTGACGCGCTGAACACCGTCAAGAATCAGCTCGATGACGCACCGCTGGTGGCCTCCGACGGCACGCCCGTACCGGGAGAGATGTTCCTGCACTACCTGATCT
The DNA here is from genome assembly GCF_016907255.1 of Microbacterium keratanolyticum. Classification (NCBI taxonomy): domain Bacteria; kingdom Bacillati; phylum Actinomycetota; class Actinomycetes; order Micrococcales; family Microbacteriaceae; genus Microbacterium; species Microbacterium keratanolyticum. The sequence goes on from NZ_JAFBBQ010000001.1 coordinate 672,846, forward strand.
CCGGGCTCTACCAGGCGGATGGCGGGCGAGAGATCGTCCTTGATGTCAGCAGCCGGGCACTCGCCGGCGAGCAGATGGCGATCGACTTCCTCGCCGAGCAGATGGCGGGCGGCGGCGCGAAGGTCAACCTGTCCGGAACTTTCGTCAAGTGCCACTCCTTCCCCGCTGACCCCGACATCCCCGGTTTCCTCGCGCACATCGAGGACGCAGAGATCCCGGCACTGCTCAACGGCCCGGGTGTCAACGACGCGGTGCTGCGCGAGCACGTCGACCTCTCCTGCTTCGCTCTCGCGGAGAGCGGCGATGACATCACCGACAGCTTCACCGGACCAGCCGGCGACCCCGTCCTGGTCATCGGCATCACCGGCGACCACGCGACCCCGTATGCCCGCAGCGAGAGCCTGGTGCGACAGCTCGGAAACGCCCATCTGCTGACGCTGCAGGGCAATGGGCACGGCGCCTCCTTCCAGGGACGCTCGACGTGCGCCGACGACGCCGCGACGGCCTATCTGCTCACCGGCGCATTGCCTCCCGACGACCTCATCTGCACCGACGACTGAGGTCCCCGCACTCCGGATGAGTTCCGACATGCCTCGTCCGAAATCCGCCAGTCTCGCGTCCACCAGGGCGCGAGACTGAGTGCGGAGCATACGTGGCGCTCCACATGTGGAAGGAGCCCCGGTGACCCGTTCGGACACTGCACAGCCCCCGCGCAGGCGCATCCTCGTGCAGTTCGTGCTGCTGGCTCTCACGTGGGGCTCGAGCTTCCTGTTCATCGCGATCGCCCTGACGGCGCTCTCACCGGCCCAGGTCGTCCTGGGAAGACTCATGATCGGGGCGGTCACTCTGGGACTGATCTGCCTGGTCACCCGACGACGACTGCCCGCGTTCGGAGTCGTATGGGCCCACTTCTTCGTCGTCAGCCTGCTGCTCTGCGTGATCCCGTTCCTTCTGTTCGCCAGCGCGCAACAGGAGATCTCATCCGGGCTCGCCAGCATCTACAACGCGACCACCCCGCTGATGACCGTGTTGATCGCCTGGGTCGCGCTCCGCTCCGAGCGGCTCACCAGGACCACACTGATCGGCGTCGCGCTCGGCTTCCTGGGCGTGCTCGTCGTACTGGGCCCGTGGAACGGACTCGGCACAGGGACGCTGCTGGCGCAGGTCTCCTGTCTCGGCGCCACAGCCAGCTACGGCGCCGCCTTCGTGTACCTGCGCAGATTCATCTCCCCCCGCGGCATCGACCCGATCGCGGCAGCCACGATGCAGGTGGGCCTCGGCGCGGTCGTCATGGTGGCACTGGCACCGTTCATCGCCCTGTCCCCGGTGTCGCTCACAGTTCCGGCCGTCGCCGCGCTCATCGCACTGGGTGCGCTCGGAACAGGTGTCGCCTACGCGTGGAACACCAGCATCGTCGACGCGTGGGGTGCGACGAACGCATCCACCGTCACCTACCTCGCCCCCGTCGTCGGCGTGACCCTGGGCGTCCTCATCCTCGCCGAGCACGTGGAGTGGCACCAGCCGCTCGGTGCGCTGATCGTCATCGCTGGCATTGCGATCTCCCACGGACGGCTCCGTCTGCCGACACGACGAGGCGCCACCCCCGATCGAATTCGCATGGGCGAATGATGACCGGGAATGGCGCCTCGATACGACGGGCTCAGGCCTTGGCGAGCCCGTAGATCGGGCTGACCGACTGCTCGGCCTCATGGTCGGGACCGAGCGGGATGCCCGAGCGGTCGCGCAGCAGCAGCGTCGCAATCAGGCCGAGCACGGTCATGCCCGCCAGATACCAGGTGACCGCCTCGGTCGAGCCGGTGGCCTGCACGATGGCCGTGGCGATCGTCGGAGCGAACGCACCGCCCGCGATGGCGCCGATCGCATACGAGATCGAGACGCCGGAGAAGCGGATGCTGGCCGGGAAGAGCTCGGTGTACAGCGCCGCCTGCGGGCCGTATGTGAATCCGAGACCGATCGTGAGGATCGCGAGGCCCGCGAACAGCAGCCCGACATCGCCCGTGTTGACCAGCGGGAAGAGCGTGAACACACCGACCAGCTGCATGATCCACCCCGCGATGTAGGTGTTGCGTCGCCCGATGCGGTCGCAGACCCAGCCCGCGACGAGTGTCGAGATCAGCCAGGTGACCGCCGATCCGGTCACTGCCCAGAGCACCGGGCCGCGCTCCATCGCCAGCGCCCCTTCGGGGTTCGTGGCGTAGCCCTGGATATAGCCGCCCGTGGTCATGTAGCCGACCGCGTTGTTTCCGGCGAAGACGAAGGCCGCGATGATGACGAGCAGCAGGTGCTTCTTGAAGAGCTGCACGATCGGCATCTTGGCCTCTTCCTTGCGCTCTGCGAGCTCAGCGAAGACGGGGCTCTCCTCGACCTTGCGGCGCACGTAGTAGCCGACGAGGATCAGCACGACACTCAGCAGGAACGGCACACGCCAGCCCCAGATGAGGAACTGGTCGCCCGGAGCGATCGCGGTCATGATCGCCATGACGCCCGAGGCGAGGAGCAGACCCAGCGGAACGCCGATCTGCGGCGAGGCGCCGAAGATGCCGCGCTTCTTCTTGGGGGCGTGTTCAACGGCCATGAGCACAGCGCCGCCCCACTCACCGCCGGCCGAGATGCCCTGCAGGATGCGCAGCAGCACGAGCAGGATCGGGGCCGTGATGCCGATGGCCTCGTAGGTGGGCAGCACGCCGATGAGGGCGGTGGCCGCACCCATCAGGATGAGCGTCCACATGAGCACGACCTTGCGGCCGAGCTTGTCGCCGAAGTGCCCGGCGAGGAAGGCGCCGAGCGGGCGGAACAGGAAGCTCACACCCACCGTCGCGAAGGCGATCAGTGCACTGTTCGCGCCGAGCGGTGCGAAGAAGAGCTGACCGAAGACCAGGCCGACGGCCGTGGCATAGATGAAGAAGTCGTACCACTCGACAGTGGTTCCGACAACAGTGGCAAAGACGACGCGGCGGCGATCTTTCGTCGCTGCGATGGTGCCTGTGGGCGTGAACCCGGGATCTGACTGCCCGCTCATGGGGTGTCTCCTTACGTGTGACTTCGTCGTCGTCACGGCGTGCTGTTTGCTTGCCGAGGGGTGACACGATGATATATGATTTCGAATACGACGCACAACAGGCGTCTGCACGGCAGAAATCTGCACTCAGCGCGAGGAGGCGCCCCGTGACGGAATCGACCAGTCGACCCGGCAAGATCATCGCGATCCATCTGAACTACCCATCGCGCGCCGATCAGCGCGGCCGCCGCCCCGCAGCCCCCTCCTACTTCTTCAAGCCGTCCAGCTCTCTCGCCCCCTCGGGGGGCACGGTCGAGCGCCCCGCTGGCACCGAGCTCCTCGCTTTCGAGGGCGAGGTCGCCCTGATCATCGGCACGAGGGCTCGCTGGGTCAGCGTCGACGACGCCTGGAGCCACGTGGCATCCGTCACGGCGTCCAACGACCTCGGCCTCTACGACCTGCGCGCCAACGACAAGGGATCCAACGTGCGCAACAAGGGCGGCGACGGCTACACCCCGCTCGGCCCCGAGCTCATCGACGCACGCACGGTCGATCCGACGGGTCTCCGCGTGCGCGCCTGGGTCAACGGCGAACTGCGACAGGACGACACCACGGCTGACCTGCTCTTCCCGTTCCCGCAGCTCATCGCCGACCTCTCGCAGCACCTCACCCTGGAGCCCGGCGACATCATCCTCACCGGCACGCCCGCCGGGTCGTCGGTCATCGTCCCGGGCGATGTGGTCGAGATCGAGGTGGATGCTCCGGATGCACCGGGTGCCCCGTCCTCCGGGCGTCTGCTCACGACCGTGACGCAGGGCGAGCGCGCCTTCGACCCCGCCGTCGGATCGATGCCCTCGGTCGACGATCTGCAGCGCGAAGAGGCCTGGGGCTCCCGGGAAGAAGCCGGTCTGCCGCCCGCGCCCGCGAAGTGGACCCTCTCCCCCGAGATCCGGGCTCAGCTCATGGAGGCTCCGACCGCAGGCCTGTCGGCCCAGCTGCGCAAGCGCGGGCACCACTCCTGCTTCATCGACGGTGTCTCGGCGAACATCGCCGGGACCAAGATCGTCGGCACCGCGAAGACGCTGCGCTTCGTGCCCTTCCGCGAAGATCTCTTCAAGAGCCACGGCGGCGGGTACAACGCGCAGAAGCGGGCGTTCGACGCCGTGGAAGAAGGCGAGATCATCGTGATCGAGGCCCGAGGGGATGCGAGCACCGGCACGCTCGGCGACATCCTCGCCCTGCGCGCCAAGGCGCGTGGCGCGGCAGGCGTCGTGAGTGACGGCGGCGTGCGCGACTTCGCGGCCGTCGCCGAGATCGGCCTTCCTGTCTTCTCTCAGGGGGCGCATCCCTCCGTTCTGGGACGCAAGCACGTGCCGTGGGACGTCGACGTCACGATCGCCTGCGGCGGCGCTGCCGTGCAGCCCGGTGACGTCATCGTCGGCGACAGCGACGGAGTCGTCGTGATCCCCCCGCACCTCGTCGAAGAGGTCGTCGCCGAGACGCTCGCCCAGGAGGAGGAAGACGCCTGGATCGCCCTGCAGGTCGAGGCGGGCAACCCCGTCGACGGACTGTTCCCGATGAACGCCGAGTGGCGCGCGAAGTACGACGCCCGCGACCAGGAGGCGTGACGCGCATGACGGGAAGCAAGTCCGAACAGGCGTACGTCTGGCTGCGCGCGCGCATCAGCGCTCGTGAATTCGGCCCCGGCTATCGCCTCGTCCTCGGCGCCATCGCCGACGAACTCGGCATGAGCGTCGTGCCCGTGCGCGAGGCCATCCGACGGCTGGAGGCAGAGGGACTCGTCACCTTCGAGCGCAATGTCGGAGCACGCGTCACCCTCGTCGACCAGAGCGAGTACGCGCACACGATGCAGACGCTCGGCATCGTCGAAGGCGCGGCGACGTCGCTGTCGGCACCCCTTCTCGACGAGGACACCCTCGCGCGGGCCGAGGCGATCAACGAGCGCATGAAGGCGCTGCTCGACCACTTCGACGCGCACATCTTCACCGACCTCAACCGCGAGTTCCACTCCGTGCTCTACGAGCCGTGCCCGAACCCGCACATCCTCGACCTCGTGCACCGCGGCTGGGCGCGCCTGTCCGGCATCCGCGACACGACCTTCGCCTACGTACCCGGTCGTGCTCAGCACTCCGTCGAAGAGCACACCCGCATCCTCGAACTCATCCGCGCGGGCGCAGAGCCGATCGAGATCGAGCTCGCCGCCCGCAACCACCGTTGGCGCACGATGGATGCCTTCCTCCACGCGCTGCACCCCACACCCACCGATTCCCGCAAGACAGAAGGACGATGATGACCGACTCGCGTATTCCCGCAGACCTGCCGGAGAAGATCCAGCACTACATCGACGGCGAGTTCGTCGATTCGGTCGACGGCGACACCTTCGAGGTGCTCGACCCGGTGACCAACAAGACCTACGTGCACGCCGCGGCGGGCAAGAAGGCCGACATCGAGCGCGCCGTCGAAGCGGCCAAGCGTGCGTTCGCCGAAGGCCCCTGGCCCCGGATGCTCCCGCGTGAGCGCTCGCGCGTGCTCCACCGCATCGCCGACATCGTCGAGTCGCGCGACGCCCGCCTCGCCGAGCTGGAGTCCTTCGACTCGGGCCTGCCGATCACGCAGGCACTGGGGCAGGCTCGCCGCGCCGCCGAGAACTTCCGCTTCTTCGCCGACCTCATCGTCGCGCAGGCCGACGACGCCTTCAAGGTTCCCGGCAAGCAGATGAACTACGTCAACCGCAAGCCGATCGGCGTCGCAGGTCTCATCACGCCTTGGAACACGCCCTTCATGCTCGAGTCGTGGAAGCTCGGCCCGGCCCTCGCGACCGGCAACACGGTCGTGCTGAAGCCCGCCGAGTTCACGCCGCTGTCTGCGTCCCTGTGGGCCGGCATCTTCGAGGAGGCAGGCCTGCCCAAGGGCGTCTTCAACCTCGTGAACGGCCTGGGTGAAGACGCGGGTGACGCCCTCGTGAAGCACCCCGACGTCCCGCTCATCTCCTTCACGGGTGAGAGCGGAACCGGCAAGCTCATCTTCAGCAACGCGGCCCCCTTCCTCAAGGGCCTCTCGATGGAGCTCGGCGGCAAGAGCCCGGCCGTCGTGTTCGCAGACGCCGACCTCGACGTCGCGATCGACGCGTGCATCTTCGGCGTCTTCTCCCTCAACGGCGAGCGCTGCACCGCAGGTTCCCGCATCATGGTCGAGCGCTCGATCTACGACGAGTTCGTCGAGCGCTACGCGGCGCAGGCGCAGCGCATCCGCGTCGGTCTCCCGAACGACCCCGCCACCGAGGTCGGCGCGCTCGTGCACCCCGAGCACTACGACAAGGTCATGAGCTACGTCGAGATCGGAAAGAGCGAAGGACGCCTCGTCGCCGGCGGCGGGCGCCCGGAGGGCTTCGACGAGGGCAACTTCGTCGCCCCGACCGTCTTCGCCGACGTCTCCCCCGACGCCCGCATCTTCCAGGAGGAGATCTTCGGCCCGGTCGTCGCGATCACGCCCTTCGACACCGAGGAGGAGGCGCTCGCGCTCGCGAACAACACCGCCTACGGTCTCGCCGCCTACGTGTGGACGAACGACCTGCGCCGCGGGCACAACTTCGCAGGTGCCATCGAGGCGGGCATGGTGTGGCTGAACAGCAACAACGTGCGCGACCTCCGCACCCCGTTCGGCGGCGTCAAGGCCTCGGGCCTCGGCCACGAGGGCGGCTACCGCTCGATCGACTTCTACACCGACCAGCAGAGCGTGCACATCACGCTCGGCGCACCCCACAACCCGACCTTCGGCAAGAACTGAGCAAGGACGCTGTCATGACGAACATGAAGGATCGCACCCTCACCTCCTCCGGCTTCTGGGTGAGCCAGGAGGCTCCGATCGAGTGTGAGAACCCAACCCCCACCCCGAAGGCTCCGGCACCGGACATCCTGCGCTGCGCGTACATGGAGCTGATCGTCACCGATCTCGCCGCATCCCGGCAGTTCTATGTCGACGTCCTCGGCCTGTACGTCACGGAGGAGGACGACGAGGCGATCTACCTCCGTTCGACCGAGGAGTTCATCCACCACAACCTCATCCTGCGCAAGGGTGAGCTCGCCGCCGTGCGTGCGTTCTCGTACCGCGTGCGCACGCCGGAGGACCTCGACAAGGCCGTGGCGTTCTTCACGGAGCTCGGCTGCGAGGTCCGTCGTGAGAAGGATGGCTTCGTCAAGGGCATCGGCGACTCGGTGCGTGTGATAGACCCACTCGGCTTCCCGTACGAGTTCTTCTACCAGTCCGAGCACGTCGAGCGGATGTCGTGGCGCTACGACCTGCACATCCCCGGTGAGCTCGTGCGTCTGGACCACTTCAACCAGATCACCCCCGATGTCCCGCGTGCCGTGAAGTACATGCAGGACCTGGGCTTCCGCGTCACGGAGGACATCCAGGACGAGGAGGGCACGGTCTACGCCGCGTGGATGCGCCGCAAGCCCACCGTGCACGATACCGCCATGACCGGCGGCGACGGCCCGCGCATGCACCACGTGTGCTTCGCGACGCACGAGAAGCACAACATCCTGGCGATCTGCGACAAGCTCGGCGCGCTCCGCCGCTCGGATGCGATCGAGCGCGGCCCCGGCCGCCACGGTGTCTCCAACGCGTTCTACCTGTACCTGCGCGACCCTGACGGCCACCGCGTCGAGATCTACACGCAGGACTACTACACCGGCGACCCCGACAACCCCGTGGTCACCTGGGACGTGCACGACAACCAGCGCCGCGACTGGTGGGGCAACCCGGTCGTTCCCTCCTGGTACACCGACGGCAGCCTGGTGCTCGACCTCGACGGCAACCCGCAGCCCGTCGTCGCGCGCACCGACTCCTCCGAGATGGCGGTGACGATCGGCGCCGACGGCTTCTCGTACACGCGCGCCGCCGACGACGAGGCCATGCCCGAATGGAAGCAGGGCGAGTACAAGCTGGGCCACCAGCTCTAACCCCCACCCCATCGAGTGGTCAGTTTCGGCACCATTTCGCTCGAGAACCTGCCGAAACTGACCACTCGATTCACAGAAGGAGGACGGATGCTGTCACCAGAAGACATCTCGCAGATCGCAGCCGAGCTCGCTGAGGCCGACCGCACGCACGGCGTGATTCCGCGCATCACCGCGCGCTATCCGGAGGCCACGGTCGAGGACTCGTACGCGATCCAGGGCGTCTGGCGCGACCAGCAGGTCGCGGCCGGCCGCACCCTCGTGGGCCGCAAGATCGGCCTCACCTCGAAGGCCATGCAGCAGGCGACGGGAATCTCCGAGCCCGACTACGGCGTCATGTTCGACGACACGGTCTACCGCTCGGGAGATGAGATCCCCGTCGATCATTTCTCGAACGTGCGGATCGAGGTCGAGCTGGCGTTCGTGCTCAAGACGCCTCTCGAGGGTCCGGACTGCACGCTCGAGGACGCACTGGCTGCGATCGACTACGCGGTCCCGGCGCTGGAGGTCCTGAACTCGCACATCGAACTCGAAGGGCGCACGATCGTCGACACGATCAGCGACAACGCCGCCTACGGGGCGATGGTGCTCGGTGATGTGCACAAGCGCCCGGATGAGATCGACCTGCGCTGGGTTCCGGGGCTCCTGTTCAAGAACGGCGAGATCGAGGAGACCGGAGTGGCCGCGGGCGTGCTCAACCACCCCGCAACCGGTGTCGCCTGGCTCGCCAACAAGTTCCATCAGCACGGCTCCCGTCTCGAAGCAGGAGAGATCATCCTGGCGGGGTCCTTCACACGGCCCATGTGGGTGTCTCGTGGCGACCAGGTGCTGTGCGACTACGGACCGATGGGAACGATCGAATGCCACTTCATCTGAGCCCGTCCTTTCGTGAGGCCCTCGCGGCGTCCGAACGTGCGCTCATCGGCATGTGGGGGTGTGCGGGCAGCTCTGTCATGACCGAGATCGCCGCAGGCTCGGGTCTGGACTGGCTGCTGATCGACATGGAGCACTCGGCGAACACGCTCGACAGCGTGCAGTCTCAGTTGCAGGTCACCGCGGCCTACCCGATCACGCCGCTCGTTCGTGTGCCGTGGAACGACCAGGTGCTCATCAAGCAGGTGCTCGATCTGGGCGCGCAGAACCTGATCGTGCCGATGGTCTCCTCCGCTGCGGAAGCCGAAGCCGCCGTCCGCGCCATGCACTACCCGCCGAAGGGCGTCCGCGGCGTCGGCAGCGCTCTGGCCCGGAGCGCACGCTGGAACCGCGTCGAGAACTATCTCGCCGAGGCATCCGCGCACATCTCGCTCACGGTGCAGATCGAGACGACCGCGGGGGTCGAGGCTGCGGCCGAGATCGCCGCCGTCGACGGCGTCGATGCGGTGTTCGTCGGTCCGTCCGACCTTGCCGCGTCCATGGGGTATCTCGGTCAGCAGACGCACCCCGAGGTGCTCGCCGCTGTGGCCCGCACCTTCGCCGCGGTCGCAGCCGCAGGCACGCCGGTCGGCGTCAACGCCTTCGATCCGATCGCCGCCGAGTCGTACATCGCCGAAGGTGCGGATTTCGTCGCCGTCGGGGCGGATGTCGCACTGCTGGCCCGCGCCTCGGAGGCGCTGGCCGCACGGTTCATCCCCTCGTCCGACGACGCCGGTCGCGCGAGCTACTGACGCGCAGAGACTCGGGGTGAGGTGTCCAATCGACGCCTCACCCCGAGTACGCGCTCATTCCCCCGGCGAGGTTGCGCAGGGATGTGCCGCTCGGTGCGGACGCGGCGAGAGCATCGATCGCCCGCGCAGAGCGGATGCCTCCCTGACACGTGATCACGATGTCGCCTCCGTCGTGTGCCTCTGCACCCAGCACCGCAACCAGCGCAGACCAGCCCTGCGCGAGCACCCGGTCAAGAGGCACATGATGCGATCCCTCGATCGAACCGGCCTCCCGCTCGTCCGCCGTGCGCACATCCACGACGACCAGCCCCGGCTCTGCGCTGCGCAGTCGCGCGGCGACCTCCCCCGCCGAGATGTCATCGGGTCGTCCTGTCGATGGCACCGCGCAGCGCAGCGTCACCTCCTGGAGGTCGGCGACGGCGGGACGATCAGGATCGATCCCGAATCGCAGTTCGCTCCAGCGTCCGGCCAGTGCGTCGTAGCGCGCCAGGCGTCCGACGAGCGGCTCGCCCACTCCGCAGATCAGCTTGAGTGCTTCGACGGCCATGGCAGAGCCGACGACACCGCAGAGTGCGCCGAACACCCCACCCGTCGCGCAGTCGGCGATGGAGTCCTCGTCCGGGATGTCGGGATGCAGGTCGCGCAGCATCGGCCCGCGGCCGGGCCAGAAGACGCTCAGCTGCCCGGCGAACCGGAGGATGCTCCCCCAGACGACCGGCGTCCCGGTGAGCTCGGCGGCATCGTTCACGAGATAGCGGGTGGCGAAGTTGTCGGCGCCGTCCAGCACGAGATCATGCGCACGGAAGAGGGCGAGAGCGTTGTCCGGGCGGAGCCGCTCGGCATGGGCGGTGACGTGAACCTGCGGATCCAACGCCGCGATCGCGCGTCGCGCGGATTCTGCTTTGGGGGTTCCGAGATCGGCCTCTCCGTGCAGCACCTGCCGCTGCAGGTTCGTCCGTTCGACCCGGTCGTCATCCATCACCGTGATGTGCCCGACGCCGGCGGCGGCCAGGTACTGAAGCACGGGTGCACCGAGGCCTCCGGCGCCGATCACGAGCACACGGGCGTGCGCGATGCGGCGCTGCCCCTCGGCCCCGATACCCGGTAGCGGCAGGTGCCGGGCGAACCGCGCAGCACGTTCGGGGGGCAGCGCCGGACCGGGAGCGACGAGCGGAGGGAGCGTCACAGATCGGCCTCCGAGGGACGGGCGGCGATGAGTCCATCGGCGGCCGAGGAGGCGAGCGCGAGCGGACGCTTCGGGATGCGGCCGGCAGCACGTGCCAGGCGTCCCGCCTCAACCCCGGCCTTCATCGCACGCGCCATCGCGATCGGGTCCTGCGCGCGAGTGACGGCGCTGGCAAGAAGCACGGCGTCGACGCCGAGCTCCATGGCGAGCGCCGCATCCGATGCTGTTCCGACGCCCGCATCGAGCACGACCGGCACCGACGCACGCGCCACGATCGTCTCGATGTTGTGCGGGTTCAGGATGCCGAGCCCGCTGCCGATCGGCGATCCGGCGGGCATCACGGCGCTCGCGCCGACATCCTCCAAGCGCTTCGCCAAGGCGGGGTCGTCGTTCGTGTAAGCGAAGACGCGGAAGCCGTCCGCGACGAGCTCCTCCGTCGCACGGAACAGCTCGACGGGGTCGGGCAGCAGCGTGTCCTCGTCGGCGATGACCTCGAGCTTCACCCAGTCGGTCTCCAGCGCATCGCGCGCCAGTTGGGCAGTGAGCACCGCGTCTCGGGCCGTGTAGCACCCGGCGGTGTTCGGCAGCGCGCGCACGCCCAGCCGCTCCAGCATCGCGAAGACCGAATCGCGACCTTCGGGTGAGAACCGACGGATCGCGACTGTAGTGATCTCGGTGGCGGACGCCACGAGGGCCGCCTCCAGCAGGGCGAGGCTCGACGCGCCGCCCGTGCCCATGATGAGCCGGGAGTCGAAGCTCTCCCCGGCGACGGTGAAGATGTCTGCGGGTGCCAGAGTGGTCGTCATCTCAGCCTCCCTGCACAGCCGTGACGATCTCGACCTCGTCGCCCGCGGCGAGCGCCTGCGCGCCCCAACGGCCGCGGGGCACGACGGTGCCGCCGACCGCGGCCGCGACGCCCAGTCGTCCGCCGTCTGCACGGGAACCGTCGGCACGCAGTTCGTGACCGGTCATGGTGCGCACGAGGTCGAGCAGGGAGGCATCTGCGGCCACCGCCTGCTCCTCGCCGTTCACGCGCACGGTCTGGGTTGTCGTCATCGTCAGCCTTTCATTCCGGCGCCGTCGAGCACGGCGACCGCGGGTGGAGTGAGATCCGGGAGCACCTGGCGGACGTCCGCAGGATGGAAACGCGAGGGGTGCACAGCCGCGGCGACGGCCGGATCGACGGCGCGCCCCTCGACGAGGTCCGCGACGAGCCGGGCGCCGAGCGGCGCGAGCAGCACACCGTGACGGTCGAATCCGTTCGCGACGATGAGGCCGCGCTCGACGACGCCGATCAGCGGCGTCGCATCCGGGCTCCCCGGCCGTGGCCGCGCCATCATCTCGATGACCTCGCACTCTTCGATGCCGGGCACCACGGTCTGGGCGTCGCGCAGCAGGGCCAGCACGCTTCCCGCCTGCACGCCCGCGACGCCGCCCTCGCGAACCGAGGCGCCGACGACGAGGGTTCCGTCTTCACGGGGAACGAGATAGACCGAGCGCCCGCGGACGAGCGCGCGCACCGTGTGCGTCAACAGGGGGCGCAGCGCCTCGGGCACACGCAACCGGAGAATGTCTCCCCACACCGGGCGCACCGGCAGCGCGGGGACTCCTTCCACCTGGCCCAGGCCCGTCGCTGCGATCACGACGTCGGCGGGGACAGCATCACCGGAGGCGAGATGCACCCAGCGGTGCGCCGGCTCCCGTCCGATCGGGGTGTCCGTCGAGACGCGCACAGCCTGCTCGCGGCGCACGCCCGCGCCCAGCGCCCGCAGAAGCGACGCCGCCATCTGCCGGGGATCGACCTGATGATCCGCGGCGATTCCCATCGCGGCGGACACCGCCGGGCCGAGGGAGGGTTCACGCTCTCGAGCCCGCGATCCCGTCATCCGATCCACGACCGCACCGCCCTGCTGCTGCAGAACCGCCAGCCCCGTCAGGGTCTCGCGGTCGGCTGCGTCCACCGCCACCGCCAGGGTCGCCGTCTCCCGGTATCCCACGGCGTCGCCACCCGCTGCCGTCAGCCGCGCGAGGAAATCGGGGTAGGCGTGTGCAGCGTCCCGCATCAGCGGATGCAGCGCGTCCTGTGCCCACTCGGTCTCTGTGACCGCCGCGAGCATCCCCGCGGCCGCCCGGCTCGCACCGCCCGCAGGGTTCGGATCGAGGACGATCGCGTCGTGCCCTCGCTCCCGCAGCTCGAAGGCCGTCGCCAAGCCGACGACTCCGGCGCCGATCACAACGATGCGCATTGCGTGCCCTTTCCTACGACGGCATGATCCGTTTCAGGTTCAGCGGTCGGCACGTGGCCCTCTCAGCCCTCTCCTGGGCTCCCGCGGACCCCTCTACTCTAGGGCGTATGCCTGCTTCCTCCTTCGCACCCACGGCGTCCGGCGTCCGCGCACACCGCCGTGCGCTCCTTGACGACGCACGCCTCTACGTCTGCACGACTGCTCGCACCGAGACGGGCGATCTCGAGTCCTTCCTCGACGCGGCGTATGCGGGCGGCGTCGACATCATCCAACTGCGCGACAAGGGTCTGGAGGCCCGCGCCGAGATTGAAGCACTGCAGGTGCTCGCTCGCGTGGCACGACGGCACGGCAAGCTCTTCGCCGTCAACGACCGCGCCGATGTCGCCGCCCTCGTCGGTGCCGACGTCTTCCACGTCGGCCAGGGCGATCTGACCACCACGCAGGCGCGCACCCTGCTGGGTCCCGACGTGATCATCGGCCGTTCGACGCATTCGGCCGCACAGGCCGCCGAGGCGGACGCCGACGCCGATCTCGACTACTTCTGCACGGGTCCGGTCTGGGAGACCCCGACGAAGCCGGGTCGGTCAGCCGTCGGGCTCGATCCGCTTCGGACTGTCTCGAACTTGAAGACCACGAAGCCGTGGTTCGCGATCGGCGGCATCGCCCCAGGCCCCCGGCTCCGCGAGGTCACCGACGCCGGCGCCTCCCGAGTCGTCGTCGTCCGCGCTGTCACGGAAGCAGACGACCCCGCAGCCGCCGCACAGGCGCTGCGCACACAGCTCGACTGAGCACCGCGCCCGCTCCCCTTTCGCACCGTCGGAGGACCCGTGAAAGGATGAGCGGATGCCGCACGCAAGGAGCCCCCACTGATGCGCGGCCTCGCTGCGATGCAGGATCGCGGGTTCCGCTGGTTCTTCCTCGCTCGCACGATCACGATGGTCACCGGCTCGATGTCGTCCATCGCGCTCGCCTTCGCGGTCTTGCAGATCGACAATGAGGCGACGTCGCTGGCAGGAGTGCTGGCGGCATTCACGATCAGCAACATCGTCTTTCTGCTCATCGGCGGCGTCGTCGCCGACCGCCTCCCTCGGGCGCTGATCATCCAGACCTGCTACGTCTTCGACATCCTGTCCATCGGCACGGTCGCCGTGCTGCTTTTCACCGGCACAGCGACCGTTCCCCTCATCGCGCTCTTGGCCGCCGTCAACGGTGCGTCCTCCGCCTTCGTGCTCCCCGCGATGCAGGGCATCATCCCCCAGCTGACGACGCCCGCACACCTGCAGCAGGCCAATGCGATGCTCTCGTTCGTACGCTCTGCCGTCACGATCGGCGGGCCCGCGATCGCCGGAGTGCTCGTCGCGACCGCGGGTCCGGCGTGGGCGATGGTGGTGCAGGCGGCGGGATGGCTCGCCGCGATCCCCATCCTCGCCATGGTGAAGCTCCCGCCTCCCGCTCAGGCCGAGAAGGCGACCATGCTCGCCGACCTGCGCACCGGCTGGCGGGAGTTCTGGATGCGCCCCTGGCTGTGGACGGTCGTGCTCGCGTTCATGATCATGAACGCGATCCATGCCGGCGCGTGGGGTGTCGCAGGGCCGTTCATCGCCAACAACGACCCGCTCTTGGGCATCGCCGGATGGGGATGGGTCGTGAGCGCCGAAGGCGCAGGCGTTCTCGTCATGACGCTCCTGCTGATGTGGCTTCCGCTGCGACGCCCGCTGCGGTGGGGAATGATCGGCATGGCCGCGTTCGCGCTGCCGCTCACCATGCTCGGAGTGCATCCCGCCGTCGTTCTCGTCGCGATCGCGGCGTTCGTCGCTGGCGCGGGCATGGAGGTCTTCGGCACCGGCTGGAGCGTCGCGATGATGGAGAACGTGCCCGTCGAGAAGCTGTCGCGGGTGTCGAGCTACGACATGCTCGGCAGCTTCGTCGCCATCCCGATCGGCACTCTCGCGTTCGGCTGGCTCATCACGCATGTCGATGCCGGAACACTTCTCGTCGCCTCCGCCATCGTGTACGCGGTCGTCGCCCTCTCCACGCTGCTGGTGCCGAGCGTCTGGCGGATGGGTCGCGCAGACGGCGCTCTCGCCGCGCGGTGACCGGCGATCATCCCTGGCGTTTCATAGCTTCGCCGACGACACTGAGGTCATGAGCTTCGCAGATCTCGCACCCCTCGCCGACCGTGCCGCGCTGTACTCCGCACTGCGTCAGGAGGCGCTTCTCGATGCGATCGGAGGCAACGCGCACCGCTGGGACGCCGACCTCACCGCAGGAACGATCACCTTCACCCCGCACGCCACGCCGGAGCATCCGGTCGTCGTCGGCGCGCACCTCATCGCGACCATCGCCCCGGAGCCGCGCACCCTGCGCTGGGCCTGGGCGCAGCCGAACGGCGCGGATGCCACGGTCGCCACGCAGCTGCGCGACGCGGGCGCTGCGGTGCAGAACGTCACGCTGACAACCGCCGAGGTCCCGTTCCCCGAGAGCATCGAGGGTGAGCTGGACGACTGGATCGCGCAGGCCGCGCACACCGTCGCCGGCGCCGCGGTCGAGCTCACCGGTCGGGCCCCCTACTTCTCGGCGCCTGTCGAGGGCGGCACCCGTGCGGTGTTCCTGCTCGATGCGCCTCTCCCGAACCTTACTGTCGCCGACGCCCTCACGGCGCTGCCTCGCGTCATCGCCTCCGTGCCCCTGAGCGACCCGCGCACGGCACTGTGGAATCTGGCCCGCCTCGCCGGCTGGAACCTGCAGTGGACGGATGAGGCGTTCACCGGTGCGATCATCTCCGATGCCACGGCATCCGCGACCGTGCGTTTCGATGAGAACGCGCGCATCACGGGTATCGAGGCCACTGTCTGAGCTGCGCACCTACCCCTGCCATTCCACGGCGCACGTCAGTAGCATGTGCGCATGAGCGCCCTCGACCTGATTCCGGCAGGACACACCTTCACCGCCGAGGAGATCACGGCCTACGCCGATCCTGAACGGCGCTCTCTCGAGCAGGCGCTCACCGAGGCCGACGTCCTGATCAGCGCCCCGCACGCCGGTGCGGCGATCCCCGAAGAGCTGGCCCCCTTCCTCTCCCCTGCGCTGACGCGTCGTCTGCAGTACGACTTCACCGACGTCGCCACCGCGGCGATCGTCCGGCGTTGGGCGGCGATCGATCCCCGCGTCGTGGCGGTCGTCAACCCGCACCCGCGTCTCGTCCGCGACCCCAACAGGGCACGGCCCGCCGACATCGCCGGCGATCTGGCGACGGCCATCGAACGCACGCGTGCCGCGGGGGCATGGCAGAAGGTGGATCTGAGCGGTGTGGATGCCATCCGCCCCGTGACGTTCTCGTTCTTCCCGATCCTCGAGGTGCCGGAAGACGACGATGCCCTCCACCGATTGGTCTCCACATTCGTCGAGGTCGGAGAACGCGGTCTCGGCGTGTACGAGCGGGTGCGCGACGCACTCAGCGAGCGGATGCTGGAGCGCGCGCTGCGCACGGGCTCATCCTTCACACGGCTCTCCTTCCACGACACGATGAACACGACGACGACGCGGGAAGGCGCGGTGTCAGTGCCTCGCGCGGAGAAGGACCGTCTCCCCCGTGTCGTCGCACTCTCCAACCGCGGCGGATCTCGCGGCGAGAGCCGCGACCCCGCGGATCCGCCGACCATGGATGCTGCACGCCTGCGAGCGCTCGCGGAGGCCCATCGTGCGGGCTTCCGGGTGTCTCAGGCCGACGATGTCGCCCTCAACAAGCCCTACCTCGGCAGCCAGGAGATCCTCGCCGCGGGGGCGCGGTTCCGCGAGGTCGCGAAGGACGCGGCGCGCACGGGCGCGCAGCTCGACGCCGTGCAGGCCGAGTTCCTCCGCGAGTTCCTTCTGGGCGATGCCGCCACAGCCGTCCTGCATGAGCCCGGCACCGACTGGATCACGGAAGACCCGACGCACGTCGACGAGATCGCTCAGGCCTGCAAGCGCAGCTGGGATCTGTACCGCGCGAGCTGATCAGACCTGGCGGATCATCCACCCCAGAGCAGTCCGAAGAGTGCACCAGCAGCGATGGTCGCGACCGCCAGCACAAGCGTGGGGATGAAGAACGAGTGGTCGACGAGCTTCGTGCCGAGCTTCGTCGTTCCCGAGGTGTCGAAGTTCGCCGCGGCGATCTGCGAGCCGTTGGTCGGCAGCAGGTAGATGCCGGCGAACGCCCCGGCCCACATCCCGGAGAGCACCCCCAGCGGGATCCCTGCGGCAAGACCGATCGGCACGATCGTACGAGTCGCTGTCGACTGGCTCGTCGTGAGCACACAGACCAGGAAGACGCCGAGCGCGAAGATCCACGGCGCCGCGCTGACCCAGCTTCCGACGCTCGACGCGATGAGCTCGGTGTGCGCGCCGAGGAAGGTGTCGGTCAGCCAGGCGAGACCGAACAGTGCGATGGCTGAGACCATACCGGCCTTGAACACCGACATCGTCGGAATCTCGCCGACCTTGGGCCGCGAGACGAGCAGGATGATCGTGCCGACGACGAACATCACGATCTCGATGATGGGGGTCATCGATACGGGGTTGCCGTCGCCATCGAGCGGTCGCAGCCCCTTGAAGAGGCCGAAGATGACGATCGCGGCAACGCCGAGCAGGAAGATGATGGCGGCGTTGCGTCCCGCCGTCGTCACCGTCACCTCGGCACGGACTGCCGCGGCGCTGCCACTCGGCGCAGGAATCTCACCGCGGGCGATCTTTGCCTGCACCTCGGGGTCGTCGGCGAGCTCTTTGCCGAGCTTGTTCACGACAAAGCTCGCGATCACGATGCCGACGACGGCGGCCGGGATCGTCACCTTGAGGATGTCGATCAGCTCGAAGTCCCACGGGGCGGTGTCGGTGAGCGTGACCATCGCCGCCATCGCCGCAGACACCGGGCTGCACGCGAGTGCGACACCCGTCGCGACGACGGAGAGGGAGAGCGGACGCGAAGGGCGGATGCCGTTGCGATAGGCGAGGTCCTGGATCACGGGCAGGAGCGGGTACAGGATGTTCGAGGTGCCCGCGCCTACGGAGAACAGGAACGACACGAGCGGGGCGACGAGAGTGATCTGCTTGGGGCTCCGGGCGATGAGCTTGGCCGCAACCGAGACCATCCAGTCGATGCCTCCTGCCGACTGCATCATCGATGCGGCGAGCACAACGGAGAGCACGATGAGCAGAGCATCCACCGGGGGCGAGCCCGGAGTCAGCCCGAAAACGAAGACAAGCAGGGCGACGCCCGTGCCTCCCCAGAGCCCGAGCCCCACACCGCTGGACCGGGTGCCCATGACGATGCAGCCCAGCACGACCAGCAGCTGTACGACGAACAGTGCGATCTCCACAGCTCCCCCTGACCTTGACTGCGGTCAGCATATTGGCTCCAGCGCGTGCGCAGAACCCCCTCATCGTTCAGAGCCCTCTGACGGCGCCGCCCAGAACGCGTCAGCGCCCGAGCCGCTGGCGTGCGGTGTTGTTCCCCGCAGAGATCGGGACGTGGCGGGTCGCACCGGCGAGGCCGAAGGCGGGCATGTCGGCATAGATGGCTTCCAAGTCCGCGACGGGCACCTGATAGGTCTCGTGCCACACCCCGACATCGCCCGATCCCTGCGCGGTGCGTGCGAAGTCGCGCCACGCCGCGAGGTGTGGCGCATCACGGTCCGCTGCGAAGCGCTGCAGATGCTCGGGGCTCTCCCAGTACGACAGCAACAGCGTGGTCCGGCCGAACCAGCTCCGCGCGCCCAGCATCCCTGCCTCCGGATGGGCGTCGAGGTGATGCAGCATCGGGGTCATGCGCCGCGCCGTGCGCCAGACCGCGCCCAGCTTCCACCAGCGATTCGCCCGCATGCCGATCAGAAACACGGTGATGTCGGACCGATCCGGTGACGCCGTGTAGCGCCCGGGAAAGACCTGTTCAGCCATGGGTTGTCTCCTTCGCTTGCGTCGCCACCAAGTGGATAACGTTGTTACAAAACACTGTTTTGAAACGACGTTACGATACTGTGGACCGCATGGCAAGACCCCCGCTGTACGACGACGCCCTTCGCCGCCGGCTGCTCGACGTGACAGTCGAGATCGTCGACCGCGACGGACCGGCGCGCGTCTCACTCCGCGACGTGGCGCAGCGTGCCGAGACGTCGACGTCAGCCGTGTACAGCCTGTTCGGAGGCAAGGGCGAGCTGCTCACCGCCGTGATCGAAGAGGGATTCGCCTCCTTCAGTCGGGCGCAGAGCGACGCGGAACCCGAGGGTCTGCGGGCTCTGGGCATCGCCTATCGACGCTGGGCGCTCGCCAATCCCGCGCTGTACCGCCTGATGTTCGGCGGAGCGCAGCTGGTCCACGACATGCACTCCTCCGGAACCGCCATGGCGCCGAGCGCCCTGCTCCCCCTCGCACGCACCCTGGCCGCGACAGCGTCCATCGACGATGAGGGTCTTCGCAACGCCATCACCGTCTGGGCACAGGTGCACGGCGCAGTCAGCCTCGAACTCGCAGGCGTCGTTCCCGTGCAGATCGACGCCGACGCCGTCTACGAGACGGTTCTCGACACCATCGAGCGCGCCTTTCCCCCTCGGTGAAGCTGTGCCACGCTGAGTGCATGAAGAACCGCATCGTTCGCGCCGTCTCGCTCTACGCGTTCACGGTGGTCGTGCTGCTGGCGATCGGCCTGCTCATGCCTCAGGTGTCCGTCGGCTGGCACGCATTGTGGGCCGGCGTGGTGCTCACCGCCGCGGCACTGCTGATCAAGCCGCTGCTCACCAAGATCTTCCGCAACGCCGCCGCCAAGTCCGCGAGTGACCGCACGCGGGTCGGCGAGAAGGTCGTGCAGTACGTCCTGGTCTTCCTGGTCGAGCTCATCATCTGGGTTCTGACCGTCATCTTCAGCGGCGTGCACGTTCGCGGCTTCTTCTGGGGATACGTCCTGCCGCCGCTGGCACTGCTGATCGCCTGGATCATCTACGACGCCATCGATGATCGGATCGAGGCGAAAGCCGGCCAGCTCTACGATCGGGTCGGCACCTCGGTGCGCGGAACGTCTCGACCCGACGCCTCCCCGTCCACTCCAGGGGCGCCAACGACGAAGGCCGCCCGCGAGGAACTCGCGGACGGCCTCACACCAGAGCAGCGACGCCTGTTCGACGAGCTCTGACAATCACTGCTGCGCGGCGCGCTCCGCAGCCTCGACGACGTTCGTCATGAGCAGCGCCACCGTCATGGGCCCCACGCCGCCGGGGTTCGGCGAGACGAAACCTGCGACCTCTGCGACATCCGGGTGCACATCTCCGAAGACGAGCGACTTTCCGGTCTCGGGATCGGTCTCCCGCGTCACGCCGACGTCGAGCACGGCCGCACCGTGCTTCACGTCCTCCGCGCGGATCAGGTGCTTGACGCCCGCTCCCGCGACGATCACGTCGGCCTGGCGCAAGTAGGGCGACATGTCAGGCGTTCCTGTGTGCACCTGCGTGACGGTCGCGTTGATGTCACGGCGCGTGAGCAGCAGCCCCATCGGGCGGCCGATCGTCACGCCACGACCGACGACGACGACGTGCTTGCCGTTGAGGTCATAGCCGTTGCGCTGCAGCAGTTCGATGACGCCGCGCGGCGTGCACGGCAGTGGCGTCTCGATCGGGGTGTTGACGTTCAGCACGAGTCGACCGAGATTGGTCGGGTGCAGTCCATCGGCATCCTTCGCCGGATCGATCCGCTCCAGAATCGCGTCGGTGTCGATGTGCTTAGGCAGGGGCAGCTGCACGATGTAGCCGTGGCACGTCGGGTCGGCGTTGAGCTCGTCGATGACGCGCTCCACGTCTTCCTGCGTTGCATCCGCGGGCAGCTCGCGCTGGATCGAGTTCATCCCGATCGCTTCAGACTGCTTGTGCTTCATGCCCACGTAGAGCTGCGATGCCGGGTCGGCTCCGACCAGCACCGTCGCGATGCCCGGGATGATCCCCTGGGCGCGGAGCGCCGCAACGCGCTCGGTGAGCTCTTCCTTGATTGCCGCCGAAGCGGCCTTGCCGTCGAGGACCTTCGCCGTCATCTCATGTTCCTATTCGTCAAAAACCACCCTCTGCGCGAGAAACCACATCTGCCACGATGTCTCGTGCAGAGAGTGGCTTCTCGCGCAGAACGGCCGAGTTACTGCTGCAGGTCGGGGTACAGCGGGAAGGCCGCGGCGAGAGCGTCCACGCGAGCGCGCAGCGCCTCGATGTCGGCACCGGGGAGCAGCGCGAGGGCGATCACGTCACCGACCTCGATGAACTCGGCGTCGCCGAAGCCACGCGTCGCGAGGGCCGGGGTGCCGATGCGCAGACCCGAGGTGACCATCGGCGGACGCGGATCGTTCGGAACCGCGTTGCGGTTGACGGTGATGTGGATCTCGTGCAGCAGGTCTTCCGCCTGCTTGCCGTCGATCGCGGCGTCGCGCAGGTCGACGAGCACGAGGTGCACGTCCGTGCCGCCGGAGCGCACGGCGATGCCGGCGTCCTTGACATCCTGCTGCGAGAGGCGCTCGGCGATAATCGCCGCGCCACGCAGGACGCGCTCCTGGCGCTCCTTGAACTCGGGGGTGCCGGCGATCTTGAACGCGGTCGCCTTGGCGGCGATCACGTGCATGAGCGGGCCGCCCTGCTGCCCCGGGAACACGGCGGTGTTGATCTTCTTCGCCAGGTCTTCGTCGTTGGTCAGGATGAAGCCCGAGCGCGGACCGCCGATCGTCTTGTGCACAGTCGATGAGACGACGTGCGCATGCGGCACGGGGTTCGGGTGCAGGCCTGCGGCGACGAGACCGGCGAAGTGCGCCATGTCGACCCAGAGGAGGGCGCCGACCTCATCAGCGATCGCGCGGAACGCGGCGAAGTCGAGGGTGCGCGGGTATGCCGACCAGCCAGCGACGATGACCTTCGGCTTGTGCTCGATCGCGAGGCGACGGACCTCTTCCATGTCGATCGTCGACGTCTCGGGATTCACGCCGTAGGCGACGATGTTGTAGAGACGGCCGGAGAAGTTGATCTTCATGCCGTGCGTCAGGTGACCGCCCTGGTCGAGCGACAGGCCGAGCAGGGTGTCGCCGGGGCGGGCGATCGCGTGCAGGACGGCCGCGTTGGCCGTGGCACCCGAGTGGGGCTGGACGTTGGCGAACTCGGCACCGAACAGTGCCTTTGCGCGGGAGATCGCGAGCTCTTCAGCGACGTCGACCTCTTCGCAGCCACCGTAATAGCGACGCCCCGGGTAGCCCTCGGCGTACTTGTTCGTGAGCACCGAGCCCTGCGACTGCAGCACCGAGACGGGCACGAAGTTCTCGGAGGCGATCATCTCGAGGAACGTCTGCTGACGGGCCAGCTCGCGGTCGAGGACCTGTGCGATCTCGGGATCGACTTCGGAAAGCGGGGCGTTGAAGAACTTGTCGGTCATGCGTCCTCCTCGGACGGTTACGGGATATGGGTCTCGGTGCGCGTCCGTAGGGCGGACGTGTCTACAACAACTCATCGGCCCAGGCGCGCGGTCGAATCCGTAACGGTCGCTCCCCGGTGGTAGCCCACCCAGACGCCAGTCGCGACGCCTGAAAGCTTAGCGGATGCCTGGGCGGTTGCCCTCGCCTGTTTCCGGCGCAGCCTCCGCCGCGAATGAGAATCGAAACGATTCGACAAAACGCGAAGATCCTGTTGTAGGTTTTGTTCATGGCCTTTCCGGAATCCCTCCCGCTGATCCCTTTTCCGACCTCCGTGCGTCGCGCTGAGGGCGCGCTCGCGCTGACCTCCGCACGCGTGAACGGGCCGGATGACGCCGTCGCCGCGCTGCGTGAAGGGTTCGCCGCACGCACCTCGCTCCCCTTCGACAGCGCAGCGAGCGCGGATGACGCGCAGATCGTTCTCCAGGTCGGGTCGACCTCGGCGGGCACTCCCGAAAGCTACGAGCTGCGTGTCGGCGACCGTGTCGAGATCACCGGCGCCGATGAGGCCGGTCTCTTCTACGGCGTACAGACTCTCCGCCAGCTCGCGCACGAGGTCGACGGCGCATGGTCGGTCCCGCACATCGAGATCGACGACGCCCCGCGCTTCGCATACCGCGGCATCATGCTCGACGTCGCACGTCACTTCTTCGGTGTCGACGACGTCAAGCGCTACATTGACAACGCGAGCGCGCTGAAGTACAACCACCTGCACCTGCACCTCACCGATGACCAGGGCTGGCGCCTGCAGATCGACGCGTGGCCGCTGCTCACCGAGAAGGCCGCATCCTCTTCGGCACTCGGCGACGAGGGCGGCTTCTACACGAAGGACGACTACCGCGAGATCGTCCGCTACGCGGCGTCCAAGCACATGGTGCTCGTGCCCGAGGTCGATCTTCCGGGTCACACGCACGCGATCGGCGTCGCCTACCCCGAACTCGTCGAGGCTCCGGTGATCAGCGATCTCCTCATCTCTGAGGGCGAGCGTCTGAACCAGCCGCTTCCCGTGGCCGGTCAGGTCTACACGGGCTGGGGTGTCGGTCACTCCTCCGTGCGCATCGGGGAAGAGCGCACGTACGACTTCGTCCGCGACGTGCTCACCGAGGTCGCCGAGATCACGCCCGGCCCGTACCTGCACATCGGTGGTGACGAATCCCTCGGCACCACGGCAGAGGACTTCGCAACCTTCGTCACGCGCGCCACGCGCATCGCCGCCGAGACCGGCAAGACTCCCGTGGCCTGGCACGAGGTCGGCGCTGTCTCCGACATCGCCGAGGGCACGATCGGCCAGTACTGGGGCAAGGTCACTCCCGAGGGATCGCACGCCGAGGAAGCGGCGCACTTCGTCGCTCGCGGCGGCTCGCTGATCATGTCGGCATCGGATGCGACCTATCTCGACATGAAGTACGGCGCCGATTTCCCGCTCGGCCTCGTCTGGGCCGCCATCATCAACGTGCAGAAGGCCTACGAGTGGGAGCCGACCGCGGTCGTCCCCGGAGTCCCGGCCGAGGCGATCCTCGGCATCGAGGCTCCGCTGTGGTCCGAGACGACGCGCACGATGGCCGATGTCGAGCAGCTCGTCTTCCCGCGCGCTGCCGCCCACGCCGAGACCGCCTGGTCGGCGGCGACCGCACCCGAACGCACCTGGGACTCGTTCCGTGCCCGCGTCGCGGGCCTCGCTCCGGCATGGAAGGCTGAGGGGGTCAACTTCTACGCATCAGAGGAGATCCCATGGCAGAACTGACCCACAGCTCCGTGAGCGGCTCGCTCGTCATCCATTCGGCACGCATCGTCTCGGCGGGCACGATCGTGGATGACGGCTGGGCGCGCATCGAGGACGGGCGGTTCGTCGAGACCGGCACCGGCAGCGACTGGGCTCCGGCGGACACGGTGATCGATGCCAGGGAAGTTGCCGGCACCGGCGCCATCCTCACTGCGGGATTCGTCGACATCCACGGCCACGGGGGCGGCGGCGCGGCCTTCGACGACGGCATCGACGCGATCCGTCATGCCCGCGCGATGCACCGAGCGCATGGGACGACACGCGCGGTCGTCTCGCTCGTCACGGCATCCCTCGACGCCCTGGAGGCGCGCGTCGCCGCCGTCGCGGATCTGGTCGGCTCAGACGCGGACATCATCGGATCCCACTTGGAGGGTCCGTTCCTGGATCCTGCGCACAAGGGTGCGCACGACGCGGCACTGCTGCGCGATCCGGCTCCCGAGGAAGTCGCTCGACTGCTCGCTGCAGGCCGTGGAACCGTTCGTCAGGTGACGATCGCTCCCGAGCTCCCGGGTGGACTCGACGCGATCCGCGCGATCGTCGCCGCGGGCGCTGCGGCCGCCATCGGCCACACCAGCGCCGACGATGCCATGGCCCGTGCGGCCTTCGAGGCCGGGGCCACGATCCTCACGCATGCGTTCAACGCCATGCCCAGCATCCACCACCGCGCCCCTGGACCTGTCCTTGCCGCTGCGGCCGACCACCGCGTCATCCTCGAGGCGATCGCGGACAACGTGCACCTGCACCCGCACATCATCAAGCTCGTCTTCGATTCGGCTCCCGGACGGGTCGCACTCGTGACGGATGCGATGGCCGCCGCGGGTTCCGCAGACGGTCAGTACATCCTCGGCGCCCTTGAGGTCACGGTCGATCAGGGCGTGGCCAGGATCGCGAGCGGTTCTATCGCCGGGTCGACCCTGACACAGGATGTCGCGCTGCGCCGTGCTGTCGAGGCGGGCGCCTCCCTGGAGGCTGCCGTGGATGCCGTGACCACGACTCCGGCAGCAGCCGTCGGCCTCGGGGACCAGCTCGGTCGGGTGAGCGCCGGCTACCTCGGCGATGCCGTCCTGCTCACCTCCGACTTCACGGTCGCAGGCGTGTGGACCGGAGCCGCGCTCGCGCGTTGAGCCTGAGACTGCGGCCGCGCCACGCGGCCGGGCCAGTCAGGGAGGCCGCCGTCTCGGGGCGGACGGCGGCCTCTTCCCCCTCCTGGCAGAGTTCCCCACCTCTGCCGAGAGCGAGCGGGGCGAAGCTCCTCCCCCAGGACTTCACACTCACCGATGCACAGACGCTCATCGGGTCGCATCCGGCATCCCCCTCGGAGCCGAACACGACACTCTCTACAAGATGAGAGTGCGATCCCCCGAGTTCATTACGCGGATCCACAGAAGTTCTTTGAAAGCGAAGAAAATCTCGCGTTCCACTGGCCGCATGCATCAGAACGAGTAAGAATAGTGAGTCCGTGCGGGAGCTTCCCCACGGATCCTCGGCGCCACCCTGCCCCTGCGCCGATACCTGGGGAATCATCCATGACTACGCCTGACAACGCACACCAGCCCGACGGTTTCTCACGACCCCTCGAGGGCACCGGCGATGCGGATCTTGTCCTGCGTTCCCGCTCCGGGGATGCTGAGGCGTTCGGGGAACTCTGGCAGCGCCACTACCGTTCGGGCATCGTCGTCGCCCGCGCGACGACGTCGGTGCTCGACGCTGATGATCTCGTGCAAGAGGCCTACACCCGCATCTATCAGGCGATCCAGGCAGGAGGCGGACCCACAGGATCGTTCCGCGCGTACCTGTTCACAAGCATCCGGAACACGGCCGCGTCCTGGGGCCGCGCGCGCCGCGAAGATCCGATCGACGAGTTCGACGCGATTCCCGATCCCCAGACCACCGAGGCCGGAGTCGGCGAGGCTCTCGACCACAGCCTGACCGCCACCGCGTTCCGCAGCCTGCCCACTCGCTGGCAGGAGGTGCTCTGGTACACCGAGATCGAGCGCATGAAGCCCGCCGCGGTGGGTGCACTGCTCGGGATGTCCGCCGGCGCGACCTCGCAGCTCGCCTTCCGCGCCCGCGAAGGACTCCGTGAGGCCTGGATCCAGGCCCACCTGCACGCGGCGGGATCAGAGCCCGACTGCGCGTGGACGATCGAGCGGCTCGGCGCGTACTCACGCGGCAATCTGAGCGGCAGGGATCGCACCAAGCTCGACGCGCATCTCAAGGACTGCCAGCGCTGTGTGATCGTCGCGGCCGAGGCGAAGGATGTCTCACACCGTCTGGCGCTCGTCCTGGTTCCGCTCGTCCTCGGCGTCTCCGGCGGCTCGGCGTACCTGGCTGCCCTGCAGCACGGCACCGCGACCTCGATTCCGCTCGCGGCGATGCCGTCGTCAGTCATGGATGGTGCGGCGTACCTCGGTGCCGCCCCCGGCATCGACGCCACTGCGCACGCGACGTCCGGCGCCGGCGGGCAGACCGTCGGTGCAGGAGGCGCAGCATCCGGGGCCGGCGGCGCGGCCAGCTCCGGAGGCATCATCTCGGGGATCGGCGCCCTCGTCGGCGTGGGCTCCGCGGCGCTCGTCGTCGCCGGCGCAGTCGTCGCCGCGGCCGTCGTGCCGGGGCTGCTTCTCGCCCCCAGCGCGACATCGCTTCCGGTCGCGGGCGAACTCGGCGGCCCGGGGATCGTCGCCGAGGTGGCCCCTGATGCAGATGCGGGTGAGCGCCCGCTGGTGATCGTCCCGAACGCTTCCACGCCCCGGACGCGCAGCGGCCAGGACCCGCGTGCCGAGGCCCCGCTCGCCGATGCCCCGACGTCGACGACGCCTCCGGTGACGCCGCCCGAACAGACCGCTCCTCCTGTCGACCCCGATCCCACGGACCCGACCGATCCGACCGACCCGGGTGTCACGGATCCGGGAGTCACGGATCCTGGGGAGACCGAGCCGGGCGAGACGGATCCGACCGATCCCACGGAGCCGACCGATCCCACAGATCCCACGGACCCTGGGACCACCGATCCCGGCACCACGGATCCGGGCACCACAGATCCCACGGACCCCGGTACAACGGATCCCACCGATCCGACGGACCTTGGCACGACAGACCCCGGCACCACCGATCCCGGCACCACGGACCCAACAGAGCCCGGAATCCCCGTGGGTGCGCTTCCGACCGTGGGCACGCCGACCATCACCTGCGATGCTTCTCCCCGTCTCTTCCGATGGGCAGAATACGCGTTCCCCGTGTCTGGCATCCCGAGCACCGAAGTGGAGCTGCTCGTCGACGGGTTCGTCGGCCCGCGTACGGCCCTCGATGAGACGGGTACCGGCACGGTCGTGCTGCGCACCACGGCTCTGGACTGGCTCTTGGATGCGTTCGTCCAGTTCCGGTACGTCACCGCGTCCGACGACGCAGCGAAGACCCCCACCGTGGCGCTGAGCTCCTTCGGCAGCACCACGCACTGTCTGATCGACGGTGAACCTGCCACAGAGACCGACGAGAACGCGCCCACCGAGGCCACCGACCCGCCGCCGAGCGCACCTGCCGCGCCGACGGATGAGGCCCCGCCCGTCCCGGCTGCGCGTGTGGAATCCACGACGGACAGCAGCCGCGCTGACGAGTCCGCCAGCGCGGACACCCCCACGGGCGACCCGAACGCCGGCGAGACCGCCGTCGAGGATCCCGTCGCCGAGAGTCCCCTCGCTGAGCAGTCGGTGATGAACGAGCCGGCCGCAGACGTGGCACCCGACAGCACCGCCGCCGTCGCGGACTGACGCCCGCACATCGCTCTCCGCGGGCGGCCTTCTCCGAGGCGCCGCCTAGACTGGAAGCATGTCCTCGTCTTCGCCGTCCCAGGAAACTCCGGGCGTCAACCCGCCCGCCGTTCTCGACATCGTGCGCGTGATCGTTCTGATCGGCGCTCTCGCCTCGCTGGCGCTCTGGGGCGCTTTCTCCTGGCCTTTCCCGTGGAACATCGCGGTCGCCATCGGCGCCCCGCTGCTCGTGCTGCTGGCGTGGGCGCTGTTCCTGTCGCCCCGGCCGGTGCTGCGCGTGCACCCCTTCGTGCGCGCACTCGTCGAGCTTGTGATCTACGCGAGCGTCACGGTGGCCTGGTGGTCGATGGGTCAGGTGTGGGTCGGCATCGGCTTCGCCATCGTCGCGATCGCGACCGGACTCGTCGCAGGCCGCCGCGCGCTGGCATGACAGCACACGACACCCCCGTCGTTGCGCAGCTGCGCGCTGCACTCGGTGAGCGTGTCGACACCTCCTCCACCGCACTCGAAGGCGCTCGCGCCGACAAGTCCGGCCAGATCTCTCCCGGCGCACCCCTCGCAGTCGTGCACGCCGAGAGCGTCGCCGACGTCCAGACGACCCTGCGCATCGCGACAACCACCTCGACGCCCGTCGTCACCCGCGGAGCCGGAACGGGACTCGCGGGCGGCGCGAACGCGGGCCCCGGAGAGATCGTCCTCTCCACCCTGCGGATGAACCGCATCCTCGAGATCCGCGCTGACGATCTGCTCGCGGTCGTCGAGCCCGGCATCATCAACGACGACCTCGCGACGGCCCTCGCCGCACAAGGGCTCTGGTGGGCCCCTGATCCCGCGAGTCGCCAGATTTCGACCGTCGGTGGCAACATCGCCACGGGCGCGGGCGGACTGCTCTGCGCGAAGTACGGCGTCGTCCGTGATGCCGTGCTGGGCGTCGATCTCGTCCTCGCTGACGGGCGCCTGGTCCATCTCGGTCACCGCAGCGTGAAAGGCGTCACCGGGCTCGACCTGACGTCGCTGGTGATCGGGTCCGAGGGCACCCTGGGCGTCATCGTCGGCGCGACGCTGAAACTGCGCCGTGCGATCCCCGGCACCGTCTGCACCCTCACAGCGACCTTCCCGACAGTGCGCGCCGCTGCCGTGGCATCCGCGGCCGTCACCTCCGCCGGCATCCAGCCGGCGATCATGGAGCTCATGGATGCGACGAGCCTCGCAGCCGTCCATCGCCTCCTTCGCCTCCCCGAGGCCACGCCCGGTGCGGCGCAGCTCACGATCCAGACCGACGACCCCGCAGCGTCAGGCGAGGCCGACCAGATCGCCGCGGTTCTGCGTGCGTCTGGCGGAAGCGTCACCCTCACTCACGACCGTGAAGAGGGCGAACGGCTGCTCGCCGTGCGTCGCTCCATGCACGCCGCGATGGCCTCACTCGGCAACACGCTCATCGAAGACGTCTCCGTTCCCCGCAGCGCTCTCCCCGCGATGTTCGACGAGATCGCCCGGATCGAGACACAGCACGGCCTCACGATCCCGACGATCGCGCACGCCGGAGATGGCAATCTGCACCCCAACTTCATCTTCGACGGCGACAGCGTCCCCGATGCCATCTGGCGGGCCGCAGACGACCTGTTCCGCGCCGCGATCCGCCTCGGCGGAACGCTGACCGGGGAACATGGGATCGGGATGCTGAAGAGCCGCTGGCTGGCCGAAGAACTCGGTCAGGACCAGTGGGAGCTGCAGCGCCAGATCGTCCGCGTCTTCGACCCCGCAGGAATCCTCAACCCCGGGAAGGTTTTCGTGGGAGCATCACATGCCTGACATCCACGTCTCCGCAGCCATCATCCGTGATGCGACGGGCCGTGTGCTCGTGGTGCGCAAGAACGGGACGACGCGCTTCATGCAGCCGGGCGGCAAGCCCGAGGCCGGCGAGACCGCCGCTGAGACCCTGGTGCGTGAACTCCACGAGGAGCTCGGCCTCGTCTGTGCCGTCGAAGACCTCACCCCGCTGGGCGTCTTCATCTCCGCCGCCGCCAACGAGCCCGGGCACCGGGTGGTCGCGACGGCCTTCTCGATGACCGCCGAGGAGGACGACGTCCAGGTCCAGGCTGAGATCGCGGAGTTGCGATGGATCACGCCGACCGACGCGCGCACGCTGCCGCTGGCCCCGCTCAGCGAAGAGCACCTGCTGCCGATCGCCTGGGGCTGACCCGATACCGGTGTCGAAACGACGCTGGCCCCTCCGTGAAGGAGAGGCCAGCGGAAAGTCAGTAGTGGCGGATCAGATGCCCTGCCACGCAGGCTTGTTGTCGTAGGAGTAGCGGTAGTAGTCGGCCAGCTTGAGCTGCGATGCCGCCGCCTCGTCGACGACGACCGTCACGTGTGGGTGCAGCTGCACGGCGGAAGCCGGCATGAAGGCAGACATCGGGCCTTCGACGGCCTCGGCGACCGCACGGGCCTTCCCCTCACCGAAGGCGAGCAGCACCAGGTGGCGCGCCTCGAGAATCGTGCCGAGACCCTGCGTGATGCAGTGACGGGGCACGTCGTCGATCGAGTCGAAGAAGCGGGCGTTGTCTTCGCGGGTGCGCTCGGTGAGCGTCTTGACGCGGGTCTGCGACGCGAACGACGAGCCAGGCTCGTTGAAGCCGATGTGACCGTCGGTGCCGATGCCGAGAATCTGCAGGTCGATGCCGCCGGCGGCCTTGATCTTGGCCTCGTAGTCATCGCCCGCGTGCTCGATGCCGTCGACGGCTCCGTTGGGCACGTGAACCAGCTCGGGGGTCAGGCCGAGAGGCTCGACGACCTCGCGGCTGATGACAGAGCGGTAGCTCTCGGGGTGCGCCGGGTCGATGCCGACGTACTCGTCCAGCGCGAATGCGCGCACCTTCGAGACGTCCTGATCCGCGAGACGCGTGCGCAGTGCCGCATAGACCGGGAGCGGCGTCGAGCCCGTGGCGAGACCGAGCACCGTGTCCGGACGTGAGGCGATCAATCGTGCGATCTCATCCGCGACCAGCGCGCCAGCCTTCTCCGCGTTCTCGACGATGACGATCTCAGCCATTGATCATTGCTCCCTGTTCTCGATGTGCTGCGCCCACAAGAGCCGCACCCAGCGCTGCCGCCGGTGATCCGGCCGGCAGAAGTTCAATCCTCTCATCAAGACGCAGCGACCGCATGAACGCGGAGGTCTCGGCTTCCTGACGCAGCTCGGCGACGATGTCGTCACGCAGTCGGTCTCCCAGTGAGGTGAGACCACCGCCGAAGACGACCGTCTCGACGTCCGCGCTGAGGACGAGGATGCGCACCGCTGCTGCCGCACCACGGGCGATCCCCTGACGCAGAGCGACGGCCTCCACATCGCCCTGCTCTGCCGCATCGAAGATGTCGAGGATCGGAAGAGCGCCGGGGCGACCCCACGCACGGGCGACAGCGCCGCCGCCGCAGAACGTCTCCACACAGCCGCGCTGGCCGCATCCGCAGACACGCCCGTTCGGGTCGACCGAGATGTGTCCGACCTCGCCGGCGATGCCGCGCGAACCGCGCCACAGCTTGCCGTCGACGACGATGCCTGCCGCCACTCCGGTGCCGAGGTTCAGATATGCCATCGAGCGTGCGTCACCACGCAGCGCTCCCGCGCCCAGGGCCGCGGCCTTCACATCGTTCTCGACCGCGAAGGGCACGTCGATGACACGGCGTGCGGCGTCGACGAGGTCCAGAGATTCCACCCCGAGGTTGACCGCGTGGAGCACGCGCCCGGCGTGGGCGTCGACCAGGCCGGGGATGCCCACACCAACAGATTCGATCGCGCTCTCTTCGAACGACGCCTCCTGGCGCAGCGCGGTGATCGCGTCCAGAATCGTCGTGATGACAGCATCCGCGCCCCACCCCGTGGGAATGCGGATACGACCGGCAATCGTGCCGTCAGCGTCTACAGCAACGGCATCAGTCTTCGTGCCGCCGACATCCAGTCCAAGCTTCATTGACCGGGTGTCCTCCTCGTCGCCGGCCCCGGAGGGACGGCCATCAGTTCGTGCCCACGCAGAAAGAGCGGGCAATGTCAGATCGCACCCGTGCGGGTGCGATCCAGAAAAATCATGTGGCGTCACGCGGACGCAGAGATGTGTCACGCCCCCGGGGCGTCACGAAACCCCCAGTTCACCTGAGAGCACCATCACGGCGGCACCACGCAGCACGATGTCGTCTTGCGTGGTCATGCGAACGATCAGGTCATCGAAGACGCGTTCCAGCGTGCGCGCGAGCACCGTGGTTCCCGCGGCATCCAGCAGAACACCGTCGTAGAGATCGGGGGCTCCGGAAAGCACGATCTCGGAAAGATCGAGTGCGGCGACGATCGGCGCGACGGCGATCGCCAGACGCGTTCCCGCGTCGCGCAGGACATTCTCGCGGCTCTCGTCGTCTTCGCAGGCAGCGAGGCGCTCGCGCAACCGGGTCTCCCCCAGCCACGCCTCCAAGCAGCCTTCCTTTCCGCAGACGCAGAGCGGGCCGCCGTCGGTGCCGACCACGACGTGTCCGATCTCACCCGCGGCAAAACGGCTGCCGACCATCGGCTGGCTGCCGGAGATGAGTCCGGCACCGACACCGCGTGCGATCTTGATGAGCAGAAGATCAGACTTCGCCGCGCCGAACGTGTACTCCGCCAGCACCGCCGCATTGGCGTCGTTGCGCACGAGCACAGGAAGGTCGAGCTCAGCGCCGAGCAGTCTCTGGAGCGGGAAGTCGCTCCACCCGAGGTTCGGGGAGCTGACGACCATGCCGTCAGGGCGCACGATACCCGGAGCGCCGACGCCGACGCCGAGGATCGGGCGCTCAGCGGCCGCGACGAGCTGTGCGGCCAGCTCCCGGATCGCGTTGTAGACGGCCGTGCCGTCGACCGCGGCGGGGCGCGGAACGGTTCGTCGCTCCAGTACCTCGCCATCGAGGCTCAACACGGCGCCCTCGAACGTCTGATGCCCAGACAGGTCGATCCCGAGGATCTGGTGTCCTTGACGATCGATGTCGATGAGGATCGGCGGCTTGCCGGGACCTGTGGTCTCGCGCACGCCCTTCTCGATGACGATGCCGTCGACGATGAACTCGGCGATCAGATCGGAGATCGTCACGCGAGTGAGACTGGTCTCACGAGACAGGTCAGCGCGGCTCATCGCACCGGAGTGGTAGAGCGTCTGCAGGACGAGCGCACGGTTGTGTCCGCGTGCGTGTTCGGGAAGAACCTTGCCTCGCGTGCGCAGGTGTCGCGCTGGTCCGAAGGCATGCCGATCACCGCCGGCATACTCGGCCGGCGCGGTGCGACGGTGCTCATCCGATACGGACATGTTTGTTAGTAGACCTTACGAACAAAATTTGCGCAAGCCTGAACGGCCCGTTGCCGACCAGGTTTATCAAAACGTTACTTGATTGCAACGCTCCTGGCGACTACCGCCGAATATTGGCGACCAGGCCTTCCACGATCGCTTCACGCTGCGCGACGGTCATGGGCTTTCCGGGTACCCCCGGACGACGCTGTTCGGGCAGCGGACCGTCCATACGACGATACGCCACCCCCGCCGCCGCAAGGCGACGCAGGTACACCGGAAGACGGCGCTCGAAGTCGTCGATCGCACCCGGCACACCACCGGCCCAGAGGCGTTCCGCCGTCGCCGCGAGGCGCGGGAAGATCGCATAGTCGACACGGTCGCGCGTGGGCAGATGCTCGGTCCAGACATTCGCCTGGCCACCGTCGACCTCCGCCGGAAGCGTCAGCGTGTAGGCGTGCGCGATCGTGAGCGGCGGGCCCACCTGAGACGGCTCGTCCTCGATGTCCTCCTGGCGATAGTCGAAGTAGACCTCCAGATCGGGGCAGGCGATCACGGGGATGCCTCGGGCAATGGCCTCGGCGAGCGCGACAGGTCCGCGCCATGCCATGATCCGGGTTCCCTCGGGCACCTCCCCCTCCAGGACCTCGTCCCAGGCCAGCGGGATGCGTCCGCGGGAGCGCACGTGGGCGACGAAATGCCGCGTGAACCACGGTTGGATCTCGTGCACGTCCTGCATGCCGAGCTCATCCATGCGCATGGCAGCCTGCGCGCTCTGCGCCCAGTCGTCTGTCGGCACCTCGTCGCCGCCGATCCCGATCCACGGCGAGTCGAAGGCCTCGCAGAGCGCATCGATCGCCGCATATCCGAAAGCGAGGGACTGCTCTGTGGGGGCGAGCGTGCGGATGTTGACGCCGAAGCGCTCCCAGGCCCCCGTCGGCGGCTCCTGCGCGTCCAGATTGCCGAGCTCCGGGTAGGCCGCGAGCGCGGCCTGCACGTGACCGGGAAGCTCGACCTCGGGGACGAGAGTGATGTAGCGGGCGGAAGCGTATGCGACGAGTTCGCGCAGCTCGTCCTTCGTGTAGTACCCCTCGTGAAGGCCGGGCTCGACCGTCGAATGCACCCCGTGGCCGCGCTGGGTCGCCTCCCGTCGCGCGCCGATCTCGGTCAGGCGCGGGAAGCCGGGCACCTCGAAACGCCACCCCTGGTCATCGCTCAGGTGCAGGTGCAGCACGGTGAGGTGATGATCAGCCAACAGGTCGATGAGCCGGCGCACGTCGGCTGCCGGACGGAAGTGTCGCGCCACGTCGAGCATCAGCCCGCGCCAGGCGTACGCGGGCGCCCCGCTCCATTCGCCCACCGGCAGCACGCCGCGCAGGCCCGTCTCGGGGGCGGCGAGCTGGCGCAGCACCGTGAACGCCCGGAACACGCCGATCGGGGCTGCGCCCTCGAGCACGATGCCGTCCGGTGCGATCCGCACACGGAACGCTTCCTCCGCCACACGCCCGCCGTCAGCCGCATCGACTCCCAGCGCGGGATCGATCCTCAGGGTGATCGAGACGCCCTCTTCTTCGTCACCGTCGACGGCGGCAACCTCGAGCGCCTCCGTGAGGAGTTCGCGGATGCCGCCGAGTTCGTCGGGTGCGTGGACGGTCGTGCCGATTCGGAGGACGGCACCATCGGGGTCCACGGACGCCTGCATGAGCGGCAGTGTCGCGCGGTGCGCCGGCGGAGGCATCCGCAATGCACGTCCCGGCAATGCACGTCCCGGCGTTGCGCCCGTCGCCGCCCCGTCCCGAACGACGACCTCGCCCGAGACGAGAACCTCGACGACGCCCTCGGGCGCGCTGCGAGGCGCATCGAATGTGGCTCCCGCAGCGATCGTCTCAGGATCGAACAGGACGAGATCCGCCGTGGCTCCCACCCGGATCACACCGCGCGGAGCGTCTCCCCTGTGCAACCCGAGCCGCTCGGCGGGCGTGCCGGAGAGGTGCCGGATCGCCTCCTCCAGGCTCAGCACGCCGAGGTCGCGCACATAGTGACCGAGGTAGCGCGGAAAGGTGCCGAAACCGCGCGGGTGCGGCTTGGATCCGATCAGGATGCCGTCGCTGCCGCCGCAGTGGCGCGGATGCCGCATGATGGCGCGCACGTTGTTCTCATCTCCGATGTGCATGAGGATCCCGGTCGCCCCGCCATCCGCGAGGATCGTGTCGAGGACGACATCGATCGGCCGCGCGCCCCGCCCCTCAGCGATCTCGGAGATCCGTCGCCCGACCAGCGGCTCCAGCTCTGGCACCGAGACGCCCGAGATCTCGATCGTCGACCAGTCCGCGGGCTCGCCGTGGAAGCCATCGCAGCCGAGCTCGTCCACCTCGACGCGCACGCGCTCGCGCCCGTCCGCATCGAGCGCGGCGATCGCCTGCAGCAGGTCTCCGCCCTCCGCAAGATGGCTCGGCAGCAGAGCGGTCAGTGTCGTCGCGCCGGGTAGGTAGGGGTAGGTGTCAAGCGTCACGTCGACACCGCCCGCGATCGCCGCATCCACCAGCGCGAGCAGCTCATCCGCCCGCCCACGATTGGGCAGGAAGTTCATGGTCGCGTGTGTCAGGTGGATCGGGCAACCGGTGCGGCGGCCGATCTCGATCGCCTCCGCGTACGCATCGAGCGCCGCGCCGCCGTAGCTGCGGGTATGCGGCGCCCAGTAGCCCCCGCGCTCCGCGACGATGCGGCACAGGTACTCGAGCTCGGCCGTCTCTGCGTACATGCCTGGCGTGTAGGTGAGCCCGCTCGACATGCCGAAAGCGCCCTCGTCCAGGGCCGCACCGAGCATCTCGCCCATGCGACGCAGCTCTTCAGCGGTCGCCGGGCGGTTCTCGTGGCCGACGACGCTCATGCGCAGGTTGCCCTGCGGCACGAGGGCCGCGACGTTGCCCGCCGTGCGCTCGTCGATCGCGTCGAGGAACTCTCCCATCGTGCGCCATGCGAACGGCTCAGCGCGGCCGTTCCACCCTGCGATCTGGCCGGCGATCTGCACGGCGGTGACGTCGTCGACCGGTGCGTAGCCGAGGCCGTCCTGACCGATGACCTCGGTCGTGACGCCCTGCAGCAGCTTCGCCGTGTGCGCGGCGCCATCCATCACCGCAAGGTCGCTGTGCGCGTGCATGTCGATGAAGCCTGGCGCGAGCACGAGCCCGGTCGCGTCGATCTCGACGGTGCCCTCGGGCAGACTCTCCAACAGCGGATGCGGCGAGGTGGCAGCATCCGTCTCGGATTCCTCCTCGGCGCGGGCGACGAGCGCGGGATGCACGAGCACGATGCGCGAGCCCTCCACCGCGACGTCCGCGATGATGCGCTCCGCCCCTGTGCCATCGACCACCGTCACCCCGCGGTACACGCGCACGCGCCCTGCGGCGGCGTGCATCGCACTCAGCGCCAGGGTCACCGGCGGCTCGCCGTTCGCCGCGCCGCTGTGATCAGTGATCGGGGTGGTTGCAGACATTGTGGTTCTCCTCGAACGCGACGACGCGCGGCGCAGCAGGGATGTTTCGGTGTTCAGAAGCAGGTCGCGACGGCGCCGATGACGCGCGGGTCCTCGGCATCCGGGTCGTCGATCACGGGAACGACGCGCCACTTGTCGAAGGCCGTGCACGGGTGCGAGAGCCCGAGGCGCACGACATCACCGACGGCGACGCGGCTGTCGTCGGGCAGACGGAGGAACGCGTGCTGGTCGTTGAGGGCCGTGACCTCACCCTC
This sequence comes from Microbacterium keratanolyticum, assembly GCF_016907255.1. Taxonomy (NCBI): domain Bacteria; kingdom Bacillati; phylum Actinomycetota; class Actinomycetes; order Micrococcales; family Microbacteriaceae; genus Microbacterium; species Microbacterium keratanolyticum. The sequence continues at coordinate 710,003 of NZ_JAFBBQ010000001.1, forward strand.
GACAGACTGTGGGATCGGCAGGTCGATATCGAACGGCACGTCACGCCGTCCGGCGTCGAGAAGCGCCAGCCCGGGTTCGGGGTGTGACACGACCCGCGACCAGGCATGCATCGCCGAACGCAGCGGCGCCGTGTCGACGTCGCGCCCGAAAGGACCCATGCGCGTGTAGAAGCCATCGTCGTGGATCTGGAAGGCCCCGGAGCGCAGCACGACGTCGGCAGAGTCGGCGCTCGGCGCGAGCACGGCCGCCGCACGGTCGGGCCATGAGCTTCCGCCCGCGCTGAGGACCGGACGCGCGGTGTCGTCATAGAGCGGCAGAATGCGCGCGTGCAGTTCAACGAGTGTCTGCAGGTACGCGTCGACGGACGCCACGGAGGCATGCGAGCGATCAGGCCCGAAGGGGCCTTCGTAGCCGGTGACTCCCGCGAGGCGCAGACCGGGAGCACGCGTGACCGCGGCGGCGATCTCCTCGCCTTCGGCGACGGTGCGTGCGCCGGTGCGGCCATGCGCACCACCCAGTTCGACGAGCACACCGAGCGGACGCGCGGCACCGTCGAGCGCCGCGGCGAGGATGTCGACCGTCGCCACGGAATCAGCCCAGCAGAGCAGGGTGAGCTCGGGATTCGCGTCCAGGAGTGTGCCGAGATGACGGGCCGCAGCGGCATCGGTGACCGCGTTCGCGATCATGACGCGCGGCACTCCTGCCTCGATCGCGATCGCCGCCTGCCACGGGGTCGCGACGGTGATGCCCCACGCACCGGCATCCAGCAGTCGCTGCCAGAGCGCGGGCGCCATCGTCGTCTTTCCGTGGGGAGCAAGCAGGAGGCCCTGGGCGCGCGCCCAGTCGAAGACGGTGTTCTCGTTGTGCGCGAGCGCAGCCTCGTGCACCGTCAGGATGGGGGTGCTGAACTCGGAGAGGCGCACGTCGGCAGCCGCGACGGCGGAGAGCGGAAGACCGAAGAGGCGCGCAGGGAAGGATTTCGCCCAGGTTCCAAGCGTCGGGTCGGGAATCTGAAGGGTCACACCACCACGCTAGCCGAGCACGGATGCGCGTTCACGCAACCGCTGTTGCAATTGATGCATCACAGTTTCTCGGTCGGGAATCCTGAGTTCTAGGCTGAACGTCATGACCGCAAAGACCCGCGTTTCCACTGACGCCGCCCCCGCCCCCGCCCACACCTTCTCGCAGGGCGTCCGCAAGGGACCCTTCGTTCAGGTTTCCGGCCAGGGCCCCGTCGACCCCGTCACGAACGAGTACCTCTTCCCGGGCGACGTCGCCGCCCAGACCACTCGCACACTCGAGAACGTGAAGGCGATCGTCGAAGCATCCGGCGCCAGCTTCGATGACGTCGTGATGCTGCGTGTGTACCTCACCAAGCGCGAGGACTTCCCCATCATGAACGATGCGTACGGCGCATTCGTCGAGGCGAACATCTCGGCCGGTGGCGTCCTGCCGTCGCGCACGACGGTCTTCACGGGCCTGCCCCGCGAGGAGATGCTCGTCGAGATCGACGGCATCGCCATCGTCGACCCCGCCTGATCGCGATCAAAGGGAGGGCGCGGCGTCGTGACGCCGCGCCCTCCCTTTGTGGTTGTCGGGGTCGCGTCACCCTGTGGACATCGATCAGGCGCGCCCAGAGTGCTGTGCTTTACTGGGCCATCCTCCCTCCCCGATCCCGAGAAGGAATCGCCATGAACCGCCGCATCGCCACCATCGCCCTCGCCTCTGTGGCCCTGCTCGGACTCAGCGGATGCGCGACCCTTGCCCCCAGCGCATCGGGTTCGAACGATGCGGGTGCGGCGAGCGGACCCGATACGCAGACCGTCGCCGAGGCCTGCGCAACCGTCGCCGACAAGGTGTCCGGAGTCGCGAGCTCGTTCCAGACCTTCGACATCAGCACCGCGGCCGATGACCCGCAGGCGACCATCGCCGTCTTCACGGAGGCCGTCGATGCCCTGAAGGCCGCACAGGATGCCGTGGGCAACTCCGAGGTGCGCGAAGCGACGTTGTCGATCCGCGACAGCTTCCAGGCCACCGGAGACACGCTCAAGAAGCTGCTCGTCGACGGTGACGTCACCGCGGTTGCGAACATCGGCACTGTCAGCGGCGAGGTGCGTGCGTCGCTCGAGACCTTCGCGACGCTCTGCAACTCCTGAGTCGCACCCTTATTCCCAGGGATCACCTGCATTTCCGTTGCCCTTCTGTTACCAGGGGTCACGTAGCATGGAATCTGACGTCATATTGGATCCATGGGGGGTGAATCGTGACGGAGAAGGCACCTGTGCCAGACGCACCATCCGAGTCTTCCGGAGCAGCCGCGTCCACGACCGCCGCTTCTCCCGCTGAGGGCGCTCCCTCCGCGGACGAGCGCCCCGTGCAGTGGGCCGAGCGCGAGCCCGTGACCAAGAAGCGTCACATCGGCCTCTGGATCGGACTCGGGATCGGTGCCGCCGCGCTGGCGGCGGGCGCCGCTTCCCTCATCCTGATCGCTCCCGGCACGTCGATCGCCGGCGTCCCTGTGGGCGGGCTCACTCCCGGCGCTGCCGCTGATGCGCTCAGCAACCGCGTCAGCACGGTCGAAGTGACCCTCAATGGCGCCCCGCAGAGTCCCGTTGTCACAGCATCCGAACTCGGTGCATCGATCGACGCCAAGGCACTCGCAGACCAGGCGTTCGCCGAACGCCCCGCGTGGAACCTCGGCGCCTGGTTCGGTGCACCCATCGAGGGGAAGATCTCGGTCGATCCCGAGAAGGCAGAGCCCTTGCTGCGCGATCTTGCGAGCGCGGCCTACGACGACCCGATCGATGCCGGCGTCGAATTCGACGCCACGACGTCGACCTTCATCACGACGCCGGCAGAATCCGGTACCGGCATCGACCTCGACGACCTCACCGCGGCCATCGCGAGTGCCGTCGCAGGCGATTCCTCCGCGGTCTCCTTCGACGCCGTGGCGTCGCGCGTCGAAGCTCCGGTCAGCGATGACGACGCCACCGCGATGGCGAAGAGCATCAACGAGATGCTGGCCGGTCTCGGGTTCTACGTGGGACTGGAGCGCACCGTGCCGGTCGACGCTGCGACCGCCGCCACCTGGATCACCGTCGTCGACAACGACGGAGAACTCGAGATCGAAGCAGACCGCAAGGCCATCAAGGCCGTCGTCGATGCCCTCCCGACAGCCGTCAACCGGGCGCCGGTGAACGCGCAGGTCGTGGTGAACAGCTCCGGCGAGGTGCTGCGCGATGTCACCGCAGGGGTCGCGGGCCGCACGCTCGGTGACATCTCGAAGCTCACCGAGAAGACCGCCGCACAGCTCGAAAAGGGCAACGGCGTCATCGAGCTCCCCGTCACCGAGACACCCTTCACCTCGACCAATCTCGCCCGCGTCATCGACGTCAACCTGAGTGAGCAGCTCGTCTCCGTGATCGAGAACGGCACCGTCATCGACTCCTGGTACGTCTCTTCAGGACGAGGCGAGTTCGCGACCCGCACCGGCTCGTTCGAGGTCGGCTGGAAGACGCCGAGCCAGAACATGGGCGACCAGGATCTCACCAAGTCACCGTTCTACTACCAGCCCGACGTGAAGTGGGTCATGTACTTCAACGGCGATGAGGCTTTCCATGGCGTGTACTGGCACTCCAACTGGGGAACCCCGATGAGCCACGGCTGCGTCGGCATGCCCGAGTGGCGCGCACAGTGGCTGTACGACTGGGCGCCCGAGGGCGTCGACGTCAACGTCCACTACTGAGCCTGAGGCGACGCGCCGTCGAGCCCACCTCCCCGCGCTGACGTGCGTGTGGCCGGGCCCTTCTCTGCGAGCGGTCGCAGAAACTCCGCGGCGGCGCGCCTCGGGGTCAGAGTTTTCGGGACCGCGCTGAGGGGCGCGGGACTGCTCGAAGGGCGAAGGCGAAGGTCATCGGCGCACATGGTGCCGAACACGAAAGAGGGGGCGGATGCCGCAGCATCCGCCCCCTTCTCTTGAAGCGATCAGATCGCGTCGATGACCGCGTTCAGCGTGGACGACGGACGCATCGCGGCTGCGACGAGCGCGGTGTCGGGGCGGTAGTAGCCGCCGATCTCCACCGGCGATCCCTGTACGGCGATGAGTTCCGCGACGATCTCCGACTCCTTGGCCGCGAGCGCTTCGGCGATCGGCGCGAAAGCGGCAGCGAGCTCTGCGTCGGCCGTCTGCGCGGCCAGCTCCTTCGCCCAGTAGAGGGCGAGGTAGAAGTGGCTGCCACGGTTGTCGATCGTGCCGAGCTTGCGTCCGGGCGAACGGTCTTCTTCCAGGAAGGTGCCGGTTGCGGCATCCAGCGTGTCTGCCAGCACCTTGGCCTTGGCGTTGCCGGTGCGGTCGGCGACGTGCTCGAACGAAGCTGCCAGTGCGAAGAACTCACCCAGGGAGTCCCAGCGCAGGTAGTTCTCTTCGACGAGCTGCTGCACGTGCTTCGGGGCCGACCCTCCGGCACCGGTCTCGAACAGTCCACCGCCGGCGAGCAGCGGGACGATCGAAAGCATCTTCGCGGACGTTCCGACCTCGAGGATCGGGAACAGGTCGGTCAGGTAGTCGCGCAGCACGTTTCCGGTGACGGAGATCGTGTCGAGGCCCTGACGGATGCGCTCGAGCGAGTAGCGCGTTGCCTGCTCAGGCGCGAGGATCTCGATGGTGAGGCCATCGGTGTCGTGCTCGCCCAGGTACGTCTTGACCTTGCCGATGAGCGAGGCGTCGTGCGCGCGGTTCTCGTCAAGCCAGAACACCGCGGGAGCACCGGTGGCGCGCGCACGCGACACAGCGAGCTTCACCCAGTCACGCACGGCGATGTCCTTCGTCTGCGTGGCACGCCAGATGTCACCCGTGGCGACCTCGTGCTCGAGCACGACCTCGCCTGCGGCGGTGACGACCTGGATGCGGCCAGGAGCGGCGACCTCGAACGTCTTGTCGTGGCTGCCGTACTCCTCCGCCGCCTGCGCCATGAGGCCCACGTTCGGCACGGAGCCGATGGTTGCGGGGTCGAGCGGGCCGTTCTCGATCGTGTCTTCGATCGTGGCCTGGTAGACGCTCGCGTACGAGGAGTCCGGGATGACGGCGAGCGTGTCGGCTTCTCCGCCGTCGGCGCCCCACAGCTTGCCGCCGTTGCGGACGAGCGCAGGCATCGACGCGTCGACGATCACGTCAGAGGGCACGTGCAGGTTCGTGATGCCCTTGTCGGAGTTGACGTACGACAGTCGGGGGCCGTTCTGCATGGCGCGGAAGAACGCTTCGGCGATCGCCTCGCCCCCCTCGACGTCGGCAAGGCCCGAGAGGATCGAGCCGAGACCGTCATTGGCGGTGAGACCTGCGGCCGCGATTGCGGCACCGTGCTCGGCGAACACGTCGGCGAAGTAGGCCTTGACGACGTGGCCGAAGATGATCGGGTCAGAGACCTTCATCATCGTGGCCTTCAGGTGCACCGAGTAGAGCACGTCCTCCGCCTTGGCGACCGCGAGGGTCTCGGCGAGGAAGGCATCGAGCGCGGCGGCCGAGAGGAACGTGGCATCCACGATCTCGCCCGGAAGAACCTTGAGGTTCTCCTTCAGCACCGAGACGGTGCCGTCCGTGGCGACGTGCTGGATCGTCAGGACGTTGTCGCCCTCGGAGATCCAGGACTTCTCATTGGACTTGAAGTCGTCGTGGCCCATCGTCGCGACACGGGTCTTCGACCCCTCGCCGAACGCTTTGTTGCGGTGCGGGTGCTTCTTGGCGTAGTTCTTCACAGCCAGCGGCGCGCGGCGGTCGCTGTTTCCCTCGCGCAGGACCGGGTTCACGGCCGAGCCCTTGATGCGGTCGTAGCGCGCGCGAACATCCTTCTCTTCGAGCGTGGTCGGCTCGTCCGGGAAGTCGGGGATGTCGTAGCCCTGCCCCTGCAGCTCGGCGATCGCGCCCTTCAGCTGCGGAATCGAAGCCGAGATGTTCGGAAGCTTGATGATGTTGGCCTCGGGCAGCGTGGCAAGGCCTCCGAGCTCGGCGAGCGCGTCGCCGACCTGCTGGTCTGCCGTGAGGCGCTGCGGGAAGGCGGCGAGGATGCGACCGGCCAGCGAGATGTCGCGGGTCTCGACCTCGATGCCGGCCTTGCCGGCGTATGCCTGGATGATCGGCAGCAGCGAGGCGGTGGCGAGCGCCGGTGCCTCGTCGGTGTAGGTGTAGATGATGGCGTCGTCGGTCACCGGGAGGTACTCCGTTCACGGGGAAATTTGTCTCGATACCAAGATACCCGAGCCGGAGATTCCGCGCCTGTGCGGGTCGTCAGCCGCGTTTTCCCGCCACTTTTCCGCATCGGGGTTTCCACACACATTCCGTAATGCTGGGTTCGGGTGCCCGGATGGGGTTAGCCTGGGGACATGACAGAACTGCGCCTCGTCGAACTGTCCGCGAAGACCATCGTTGCGGTCAACAACCTGTCCCTGAAGCCAGGGCAGGAGCAGTTCCTCGCGCCCGTGTCGTACGGCATCGCCGCGACCGTGGCCAATCCGCTCACCGTGTGGCAGCGCGTTGTGCTCGACGGCGACGAGGTCGTCGGCTTCGTCAGCGCCAACTTCGATCCGGATGCTCCGGAAGAGCACTTCCGTTCGATCCTGTGGCGGATCAACGTCGACGCCGATGACCAAGGACGCGGTGTCGGCCGGTTCGCGGTCGAGAGCCTCGTCGAGGAAGCCCGCGCACGCGGCTTCCACCACGTCAACGTCATGTACGAGGCCGGCGAAGACGGCCCCGAGATCTTCTTCCATCGGGTCGGCTTCACGCCGATCGGTGAGACGGCATACGCAGAGGTCATCGCTGAGATTCGCGTGACCGACTAAGGCCGGCGGCGGGGCTTCGGATCCCCCCTCCCCCACCGAAGCCTCGTCGCCTTCTCACAGCAGCGCCTCGCGCCGCGTGAGGGGGCACAACAACGGCACTTCCATCGGATGCAGACTCGCATCCCGCGGAAGTGCCGTTGTTCTTGTCTCGTCGCCGACTACGCGAGCGTCTCGCGCCAGGCGGCGTGCAGCTGGGCGAACTTGCCAGTGCCGTTGATCAGCACATCAGGGGCGTCGTCTTCGATGACCCGACCGTGCTCCATCACGAGCACGCGATCGGCGATGGCGACGGTCGACAGGCGGTGCGCGATGATGATCGCGGTCCTGTCGGCGAGCAGCGTCTGCAGCGCATCCTGGATCAACCGCTCCGACGGGATGTCCAGCGAGGCTGTGGCCTCGTCGAGGATCAGCACCGCGGGGTCGGCGAGGAAGGCGCGGGCGAACGAGATCAGCTGACGCTGCCCCGCCGACACCCGGCCACCGCGCTTGTTGACGTCGCTGTTGTAGCCGTCCGGAAGCGCCTCGATGAAAGCATCCGCCCCGACCGCGCGCGCCGCAGCGCGGATCTCCTCCAACGTCGCGTCGGGCTTGCCGAGCGCGATGTTGTCGGCCACCGTGCCGCTGAAGAGGTACGCCTCCTGCGTGACCATGACGATCGCGCGACGCAGATCCTTCGGGTGCAGATCACGCAGGTCGACGCCGTCCAGCGTGACCTTGCCCTTGGAGGGGTCATAGAAGCGCGAGATGAGCTTCGCGAGCGTCGACTTTCCTGCGCCCGTGGTTCCGACGAGCGCGATCGTCTGCCCCGCAGGGATGTCGAGCGAGAAGCTCGGCAGGATCGTGCGCTCATCGGAGTAGCCGAAGGTCACCTCGTCGAAACGCACGTGCCCGCGGGATTCCCAGAGGTCGACGGGCTTCTCCGGGTCCGGAACGGTCGGAACCTCTTCGAGCACACCCGACACCTTCTCCAGCGCGGCGGTTGCCGACTGGTAGGAGTTCAGGAACATCGCGATCTCCTGCATGGGAGCGAAGAAGTTGCGTACGTACAGGACAGCCGCAAGCAGGATGCCGACCTCCAGCCCGTTCGTCATGCGGATGCCACCCCAGAGGACGACGATCGCGAGGGTCAGCGCGGCCACCGCCATGAGACCCGGCTCGAAGGTTCCGAAGAGCAGCATCGAGCGTCGGTTCACATCACGGTAGTCGCCGGCGACCTTCTGGAAGGCCTCGTCGTTGCGCGGCTCCTTGCGGAACGCCTTGACCGCGCGGATGCCCGTCATCGTCTCCACGAACTGCACGATCACCTTCGCGCTGATGACGCGGGACTCGCGGAACACCCGCTGCGACCGCTGGTAGAACCAGCGCATGAGGTACACGAGCGGGATGCCCGCCAGCAGCAGGATCACGCCCGACTGCCAGTCCACGAGGAGCAGCGCGCCCAGCGTGAAGATGCCGAAGAGCACTCCGGAGACGAGCTGGTTGAGACCCCCGTCCAAGAGCTCCCGGATCGAGTCCAGGTCGCTCGTCTGACGAGAGATGATGCGGCCAGAGGTGTAGCTCTCGTGGAACTCGAGGCTGAGGCGCTGCGTGTGCAGGAAGACGCGCTTGCGCAGGTCGATCAGCACGGCCTGCGTGATGCGCGCCGTGAGCACGGCGTACCAGCCGATCAGAGCAGAGCCGAGGAACGCCGCGATCAGGAAGACGACGCCGACGCCGATCGTCTGCGTCCAGTCACCCTCGTCGAGCACCGCAGGCAACGCCTTGTTCAACCCGTAGGCGATGAGGGCGGGGCCTGCGACCTGCATGGCCGTCGCGATGACGAGCACGAGTGCGGTGAGCACGATCTCGGCGCGCAACGGCGTGATGAGCGATCCCAGCAGTCGCAGGGAGCGCTGGCGGATCGAGCGACTCTCCTCCTTGGTGTAGTTGGAGCGGTCCTCACCCTGAGTTCCCGTCACTGTCGCGGTCATGCCTGCACCTCCTCGTCGATGACATCTGCTCTGTCGGTCGTATCCCCATCCATGATCGTGACGATCGGGATGCTGCCGGTGCGCGTGGCCTCTTCTGCTTCCAGACTCGAGATCACGTGCCGGTAGTGCGCGCTCGTGCGCAGCAGCTCGGAGTGCGTGCCCACGGCGGTGATGCGTCCGCGTTCCAGCAGCGCGACGCGGTCAGCGAGCGCCACCGTCGAGGGGCGGTGCGCGACGATCAGCGCCGTGGTCTCGGCGAGCACGTGACGCAGCGCCTCTTCGACGAGTGCCTCGGTGTCGACATCGAGGGCCGAGAGCGGGTCATCGAGCACGAGGACCTTGGGCTTCGCCGCGACAGCGCGCGCGAGCGCGAGGCGCTGACGCTGACCGCCCGAGAGGCTGAGGCCTTCTTCGCCGATCATCGTCTCGACGCCGTCGGGCAGCGTGTCGACGAAGCTCGCCTGCGCGACGTCGAGCGCTTCGCGCAGCACGGCCTCGCCTTCAGCGCTGTGGATGTCGAGGTCAGCACGGCCGAGGAGCACGTTCTCTCGCACGGTGGCAGAGAACAGTGTGGCATCCTCGAAGGCCATCGCAATGTGCCGTCGCAGCTCGGCGAGCGGCAGATCACGCACGTCGATGCCGTCGAGCGTCACGCGACCGCCGGTGACGTCGTACAGACGCGTGGGCAGCGTGGTGAGCGTCGTCTTGCCGGATCCGGTGAGACCGACCAGCGCCATGGTCTCTCCCGGACGCAGGACGAGGTCGATGCCGTCGAGCAGATCGCGCTCGGCGGAGCCCGCATCCTGATAGCGGAAGTGGGCGCCCTCGAAGGCGAGCTCGCCCCGCGGCGCCACGATGTGCGTGGGATTCTGGGGGTCGGTGATCGTGTTGATCGAATCGTAGATCTCGAAGACGCGATCGGTCGCCGTGCGCGCGTCGAGCATGAAGGAGAACAGGAAGCCGATCGACTCGATCGGCCATCGCAGGACCATCGCCATCGCGAAGAACGCGAACAGCTCGGCCGCGTTGATGGCCCCCTGGGAGATCAGCCAGATGCCCGCGACCAGGTTGACCGCAAAGGCGATGTCAGGCATCAGGACAAGCCAGAACCAGATCCAGCCGACCGACCGCGCCTTGTGCATCTCGGTCTCCCGCAGCGTCTCGGCCTGGCGGCTGAAACGACTGAGCGCGTGCTTGCCGCGACCGAATGCCTTCAGCACACGAATGCCGTGCACGCTCTCCTCGACGCTGGTGGCAAGGTCGCCCGCCTGATCCTGGCTCTGCCGCGTGAGCGCGCCGTAGCGCTTCTCGAAGAGGTATCCGGAGATCCACAGCGGCACGGCCGCCACCAGGAAGACCGCACCGAGCAGCCAGTGCCAGCGGAACAGCAGCACGGCGCCGATGATGATCGTCAAGACGTTGACGACGAGCAGGACGAGACCAAAGGCCAGCCAGCGGCGGATGAGACCGATGTCCTGCATCATGCGGCTGAGCAGCTGTCCGGACTGCCAGCGGTCATGGAACGCGACCGGCAGGTTCTGCAGCTGCGAGTAGAGGTGCGTCCGCATCGTGTACTCGACCTGTGTCGCCGGCTTGAGCACGAACTGGCGGCGGAGGTACACCATGAGGGCTTCGCCGAGGCCGAGGCCGAGCACAGCGACGGCTCCCCAGACGATGGCCGTGACCTCGCCGGTGGCGATGGGTCCCTCCAGCACCTCCTGGAGCACGAGCGGGATGCACAGGGCGATCACCGCAGCGGCGAGAGCGCTGAGACCACCGCCGACGAGGCGCCAGGCCGCGGGCCTGACGAAAGGCCCCAGCCGAGAGAGGGCAGCGAAAGTGGACAGCGAAGGAGCAGAGTTCTGAGAAGGAGAATTCATGAGATTTCAGATGCGAAAGCGGTGCATGGAATCATGCGGAAGAGAGCGGCAGGGAAAAGATACACCTGCTCACGGCCACAGAGGCGGGCCGGGGCGTCGAGGTCGGAGCGACCTGCTGCTAGTGGCGCGGAAGCGCAGAAGCCGAGGCGGGGACAGCACGGGTGATCGACGCGATGGTGATCGTGGGCATGGTGTCCTCCTATGACTCGGCGAGATCGGCCAGATGGCGCGACAGCTCACCAGCATATTGCGGCTGCGACCGCGGGCGCAAGCCCGAGTTTCTAGGGCTCGCCATCCGCTCGCGAGGGACAGATGGCGGGAGATCCGCCGGATGGCGGGCGGATACGCCCGGAACGGCGGGAATCCGAAGCATCCGCCCGCCATTCGTCCCGGTATGAGGCGGATGCCGCGGCTCCGTTCATCCGCTCCCTTCTCAGAGCGTGAGAAGGACTCCCGCGTCGACGGCTTCCCGATCAAGGAGTCGCTGCTTCACGTCCACTCCCCAGGCGAACCCGCCGAGCGTGCCGTCGGCGCGGAGCACGCGGTGGCACGGCACGAACAGGGCGGGTGCGTTGCGCGCGCAGATGGATGCGGCGGCGCGCACGGCGCTCGGGCTGCCGAGTTCGACGGCGAACTCGGAGTAGGTGAGCGGGCGCCCCGGGTCGATGCGACGCAGCGCGTCCCACCCCGCCTGCTGCAGCGTCGTGCCGAACTGGTGCACCGCGACGGAGTCGATCGCAGCGAGGTCACCGTCGTAGTACGCGGTCACGGCAGCGGCAGCCTCCGCTTCCCCCTCGCGAACCTCAGCGGGACGATTTGCGGCGGACAGGCGTCCGATGATCGCGGCGTGGTCGGAGGTCCAGCCCGAGGCGAGCACACGCTGGCGGTCGTCGACGAGCAGCGTGAAGAGGCCGTCGGCGGTGGGGATGGTCTGGATGAGCGCGGTCATGACTGCTCCTTTGAGAGACGGGCGGATGCGGCGCGCGGCGCGCGCGGTGGCACGGAGTTCCAGAAGTGGGCGGTGAGATAGCTGCGCCATGGCGCGGCACGGGTGCTCCATGCGGTGAGTCCACGAGGATCGCCGGGCAGGCCGAGGGCAGCCGCGCCGGATCGCACCGCGACGTCTCCGGGCAGAAAGACGTCGGGGTCGCCGATCACGCGCATGCGCACGTAATCGGCGGTCCAGGGTCCGATGCCCGGCATGGCAAGAAGCGCTTCGCGCTGCTGCGCGCCGTCGTCGCCCGTGGTGAGGGTGAGTGAGCCGTCAGCGAGGGCTGCGGCGGCACCCGTGATCGCGCGGATGCGGGCGGCGGGTCCGCGCAGCACCTCGTGGCCACGTTCGGCGATCGCCGCCATCGTCGGGAACAGCAGTCCGTGCTCCGTGCGCTCCCCCAGTTCTTCCGCGAGCCGGGTGAGCGCGGTACGGGCTGCGATCACGGTGATCTGCTGACCGACCATCGCTCTGATCAGCATCTCGTGTGGATCGGCGGAGCCGGGTACGCGGATGCCCGGAGTGCGCACCACCGCGGGAACCAGCTCGGGGTGCACCGAGAGAGCCGCATCGATGGCGGTCGGATCGGCGTCGAGGTCGAACAGACGGCGCGCACGGGCGACGACGCTCGCCAGATCGCCGAGGTCGGTGAGCGTGACGCGCAGGCGCAGTTGCTGGGACGCGTCCTGCGTCACCTCGAACCAGGCGGGACCGCCGGCGAGACGAAGATGGCGGCTGAACGAGCTCGCGGTCGCCTCCTCGACACCGGGCAGCGCACGAGCCTGCATCCAGGCGAAGATGCCGGCAGCGTCAAGTGGCGGACGGTATGGCAGCAGCAGGTCGATGCCGCCCGGGGCCGAACCGGATGCTGCCATGCGCCGCTTCGCGCGCAGCGCCCCGGGGGTCAGGTCGAAGACCTCGCGGACCGTGTCGTTGAACTGACGCACGCTCGCGAACCCTGCGGAGAAGGCGACGTCGGCGATCGGAAGATCGGTGCCGACGAGCAGCATGCGTGCCGTATGCGCCCGCTGTGCCCGCGACAGTGCGAGCGGGCCCGCACCGAGTTCTGCCGTGAGCAGACGCGTGAGATGGCGGGGTGAGTAGCCAAGCCGCGCGGCCAGAGCGGGAACGCCCTCGCGTTCGACCACGCCATCGGCGATGAGGCGCATGGCGCGACCTGCGACATCACCGCGCAGGTTCCAGTCCGGCGAACCGGGAGCCGCTTCAGGCAGGCAGCGCTTGCAGGCACGATAGCCCGCCTCATGCGCCGCCGCGCTCGTCGGGTAGAACGACACGTTCGACGGCTTCGGTGTGCGGGCCGGGCAACTCGGACGACAGTAGATGCCCGTCGAGCTGACGGCCGTGACGAACTGCCCGTCGAAGCGGGTATCGCGCGCGGAGATCGCGCGATACCGCTCATCGAAGGTCATTGCCAGAAGTGCCATGCGTCTAGCCTGACACGGGCCACCGACACTCGCTAGCGGAAAACGGACATGACGGTGAGACACCCAAGGACCGACCAGGCATCAGCCACGCCAGACGCCGAAGGGCCGGACACGCTTACGCATGCCCGGCCCTTCGTGGTCCACGTCTCAGTGGAAGAAGTGGCGCTCTCCCGTGAAGAACATCGTGACGCCGGCCTTGCGGGCGGCCTCGATGACCTCGTCGTCGCGGACGGATCCGCCGGGCTGCACGATCGCCGAGACACCGGCGTCGAGCAGCACCTGGGGGCCGTCAGCGAAGGGGAAGAAAGCGTCGGATGCGGCCACGGAGCCTGCCGCACGGGCTCCGGCGCGCTCGACGGCGAGCTTGCACGAGTCGACGCGGTTCACCTGACCCATACCGACACCGACCGTGGCGTTGCCCTTGGCGAGAACGATCGCGTTCGACTTGACCGCGCGGCACGCCTTCCACGCGAAGATCAGGTTCTCCATCTCTTCGTCGTTCGGACGCTCGCCCGAGACGAGCTCCCAGTTCTTCGCGACCGAGACGATGTCATCGGGGAAGCGATCGGCATCCTGCAGCAGCAGACCACCGGAGACCAGGCGGATGTCCATGCGCTCCTGCTGCCAGTCCTTCGGCAGCTGCAGCAGACGCAGGTTCTTCTTCGCCTTGAAGACCTCGAGAGCGGCGGGCTCGAAGTCGGGGGCGACGATGACCTCGGTGAAGATGTCCTTCAGGTTCTCTGCCATCTTGAGCGTGACGGTGCCGTTCGCGGCGATGACTCCGCCGTACGCCGAGACCGGGTCGCACTCGTGCGCGCGCAGGTGCGCGCTCGCGATCGGGTCGAGGGCGTTGGGCGCGGTCGTCGCGATGCCGCACGGGTTCGCGTGCTTCACGATGGCGACGGCCGGCAGCACCATGTCGTAGGCGGCGCGCAGCGCAGCATCCGCATCGACGTAGTTGTTGTACGACATCTCCTTGCCCTGCAGCTGCGTCGCCTGGGCGATGCCGTGACCGCCGACGTGCGTGTAGATCGCCCCGCGCTGGTGCGAGTTCTCGCCGTAGCGCAGGGTCGCGAGGCGCTCGGCCTTGATCGTCAGGTGCTCGGGCAGGTCGCCGGTCTCGGCGAGGGTGCCCTCCGAGAACCAGGTCGCGACCGCCGTGTCGTACGCGGCCGTGTGTGCGAAGGCGCGAGCGGCGAGCTCACGGCGCTGCACGAGGTTCGTGCCGCCCGCGGCGACGGCCTCGATGATCGACGAGTATGACTCGGGAGAGACGACGATCGCGACGTTCGCGTGGTTCTTCGCCGAGGCGCGCACCATCGCCGGACCGCCGATGTCGATCTGCTCGACGATGTCACCCGCTGCGGCACCGGATGCCACGGTCTCGACGAACGGGTAGAGGTTGACGACGACGAGCTCGAACGGCGCGATGCCGAGATCGGCGAGCTGCTGCTCGTGGCTCTCCAGACGGAGGTCAGCGAGCAGGCCTGCGTGCACGCCCGGGTGCAGCGTCTTGACGCGGCCGTCGAGCATCTCGGCGACACCGGTCACGGCGGCGACATCGGTGACCTCGTAGCCGGCGTCGCGCACGGTCTGCGCGGTCGAGCCGGTCGAGACGATCTCGACGCCGGCAGCAGAAAGCGCCGCGGCGAGCTCCAGCAGCCCGCTCTTGTCGCTCACGGAGATGAGCGCGCGGCGGATCGGGACGACGTCACGGTCACGGTAGAGCGAGGGGTCGAGGCGAGGGCCAGCCATCATGGGCTCCTTTTCACGGGTGAGACAGAGGTCAAGCAGAGGGTTCAGAGGGGCGTGCGCCAGAGCCGAGCACGAGCTCGCCCGTGGCGATCGCACGCACGACGTCGATCAGCAGCCGGCGCTCGACCGGCTTGATGCGCTCGTGCAGGGTGTGCTCGGTGTCATCCGCGAGAACGTCCACACGCTCCTGCGCGAGGATCGGGCCGGTGTCGACCCCATCGTCCACCACGATGACGCTGGCGCCCGTCTGCGCAGCCCCCGCGGCCAGCGCGTCGCGCACGCCATGCGCACCGGGGAACTCGGGAAGATACGCCGGGTGAGTGTTGATGATGCGCGGCGCCCAGGCGGCGACGACCGCGGCCGGAAGCAGACGCATGAGTCCACTCAGCACAATGAGATCGGGCCGCCAGACACGAAGCTGCGCATCGAGTTCCGCACCCCATGCCTCACGACTCTCGTGAGCAGACCATGGGACGGTGAAAGAGGGGATCCCGAAGTCCTCCGCATGCGCGAGGCCTTCGGCTTCACGATCCGCTCCGACGACGACGATGCGAGCGGGGAACCCGGGGTCGCTGGCGGCCTCGAGCAGGGCACGAAGGTTCGAGCCAGTGCCCGAGATGAGAACGGCGACCGTGAGCACGGGATCAGTCTACCGGCGCGGCACACCCGCCCTGATCCGCATGACAGCACTCCTTGCGCCGCATGGACGTCAGAAGAAGCGCGGCTCGGATGCTCCGCTTCCGTCGCCTCGCGAGTCGTCGGAGACGGTGTCGATCGGTCCTGTCTCGGCATCTTCCGGCACGTACCGGTCGGCGTAGCTCTGCAGGCGCAGGTCTTCGTCCTCTGCCCAGGTGCGGCGAGCTTCCGCGAGCTCATCCCGGTGTCGCGGGGCGAGGAGGAGAATCGCCGCGCCGACGAACACCTCTGCCCCGAGGGCGAGCGCGAGCATCCAGGGATCAGGGCCCGTCTGCGCAAGGCGTCCGGGCCCGATCGAGCCCGATGCAAGAGCCGCCATCAGCGCTGCCACACCCCCGGTCACGATGGCCGTTCCCACGGCGATCACGAAGCGCGGCGCGAGCGCGATGTCACCCATGGACGACACGAGCCGGGAGCGGACGATCCACCCCGCGAACGCGCCGGCAGCCACGGGGATCAGCACCACGATCAGCATCCAGATGGACCCGCTCTCGGGCAGCAGCCCGAATGCGGGAAGTCCGGGGATCACACCGACGTTGGCACCGACCGGCGACACCGTCGAGCCGACGCCCACGACGAAGCCCGGACCGGCCATCCACGCGATCGCCCACACGATCATCGTCGGCAGGAACGCGAAGTTCAGAAGCGTCACCATGAGCGCACCCAGCGGGTCGACGCGCAGCGACTCGTACAGGGCGACGACCTCTCCCCCACGCAACAGCGTCGACAGCGCCAGAAGCAGCCCTCCGGCGCCGATGAGCGCGACGAAGACGATCGCGACACCGCGCACGACGTACTCGATCACGAGCCCCCACGGCTCGGCCGCATCCCATCGATCGTGCAGCCGGTCGATGAGGCCACCGTCGCCCTCTTGCCAGGCAGAGGTGATCGCGGCAGCGCCGGCACCGACGAGGTACACGAGCGGAGGCGCGACGACAGCCGTCAGCATCGACGTGGATGCTGCGGGAATATGACCGGATGCCGCGACGAGGGCGCTGACGGCGGCGAACGCGACTGTTCCGGCGACGACGCCGGTGAGCCAGGATCCCGCCCGCGCGGCCCGCCTGCCCGAGCGCGCCGCCGAGACGAGCGTGATCACGAGAAGGCTGAGCGGCGCCAGCGAGACGACGAATTCCGCCCCATCGGGCGCGATACCCGTCGCACGCACCATGTCACTGTCGAGCGCGACGTTGACTGCCGCGCCGTGGCCTGCCTGCCATACCGTCGCCGTGGCGGGCCACAGCGCGCCCCAGTCGGCGCCGATTCCGAACGCGAGGGTCCACAGCAACGTCAGCGGCGCAAGAACGGCGGCAAGACCGATCGCAGCGGTGACGGCGGCATCGAGAGCGGCGAGGAGCACGACGAGAAGGCGTTGCATATCTCATCGAGCCTACGTCGCCGCACCGACATCCGGCACTCGAACACACACGAGAATCGGCCCCGCGGGCAACACACGATAACGTTTCCCTGGAGGTTTCCCGAATGCCAACTGCCCCTGCCCACACCCAGACATCTGCCGAACCGCAGAGCGCGCTCGACAAGTTCTTCGAGATCACCAAGCGCGGCTCCACGATCGGCACCGAGATCCGCGGTGGTCTCGTGACGTTCGTCACGATGGCCTACATCGTCATCCTCAACCCGATCATCCTCACCGGCGCCGCTGACGTCGCCGGCACCACCCTGGACTTCGGCGCCGTCGGCGCCGCCACCGCCCTCACCGCCGGTGTCATGACGATCCTCTTCGGTCTCGTGACGCGCCTGCCCTTCGGCTTCGCCGCAGGCCTCGGCATCAACGCCTTCGTGGCGTTCTCGGTCGTCGGTCAGGTCACCTGGGCCGAAGCCATGGCCCTGGTCATGATCAACGGTGTCATCATCGTGCTGCTCGCCGCGACCGGCCTGCGCAAGGCGATCTTCGACGCCGTGCCCTTCGAGCTCAAGATCGCGATCACCGTCGGTATCGGTCTGTTCATCGCCTTCATCGGCTTCGTCAACTCCGGCTTCGTGACCGCCACCGGCGCGAACTCGCCGCCCGTCGGCCTCGGCGTGGGCGGCTCGGTCGCCACCATCCCGACGCTGCTGTTCATCGTGACGCTGATCCTCACGGGCGTCCTGGTGGCGCGCAAGGTCAAGGGCGGCCTGCTCATCGGTCTCGTCAGCGGCACCGTGCTCGCCGTGATCTTCGAGGCGATCCTCAAGCTCGGCCCGCAGTTCGGCGACGACGGCGCCTTCAACCCCGGCGGCTGGGGCCTCACGGTTCCCGCTCTCACCGGTTCGCCGATCAGCGTTCCCGATCTCAGCCTCATCGGGCAGGTCGACTTCTCCTTCGACCTCAGCAAGGTCAGCCTCGTCGCGCTGGTGATGATCGTCTTCACGCTCGTGTTCTCGAACTTCTTCGACGCCATGGGCACGATGACCGGCCTCGCCAAGGAGGCGGGCCTCGCCGACGAGAAGGGTGACTTCCCGCGCATCAAGTCCGCGCTCGTCGTCGAGGGCATCGGCGCCATCGCCGGTGGTGGCACGTCGTCGTCCTCAAGCACCGTGTTCATCGAGTCCGGCGCAGGCATCGGCGAAGGCGCACGCACGGGCCTCGCCAACGTCGTCACGGGTGTCATGTTCCTGCTCGCGATGTTCCTGACGCCGCTCACCTCGATCGTCCCGACCGAGATTGCCGCGGCGGCGCTCGTGATCGTCGGCGCGATGATGATGGCCCAGATCAAGTACATCGACCTGACCGACTTCGCGGTTCTTGTTCCGGTGTTCCTGACCGTCACAGTCATGCCGCTGACCTACTCGATCGCCAACGGCATCGGCGCCGGTTTCGTCAGCTGGGTGCTCGTGCAGTCACTGTCGGGCAAGGCCAAGAAGATCAGCCCGCTGCTGTGGGCCGTCGCCGTCGGCTTCGTGCTGTTCTTCGCACGCGGTCCGATCGAGGCGCTCTTCGGCGTCGCCTGATCAGACCAGTCGCAAGGAGGGGGTGTGGATGCTGCGGCATCCACACCCCCTCCTTGCTTTCACCCTCAGCGGGCGAGCGTGCCGCCGTCGACGGGGAGCGTGACGCCGGTGATGAACGCCGCTTCGTCGGACAGCAGGAACGCCACCGCGTTCGCGATCTCCTCAGGCTTTCCGAGGCGCTTCATCGGCACATCGTTGGCGTACCCCTGGCGCGCTTCCTCGGGCAGCGACGCGAGGGCGGCGGTCTCGATCGGACCGGGGGCGACGGCGTTGATGCGGATGCCGGAGGCGGCGTTCTCCGCCGCTGCCGAGGTCGTGAGCGATACGACGCCGTGCTTGGCTGCACCGTAGGGAGTGAGATGCGGAGTCGACTGAATGCCCGCGACCGAGGCGATGTTGACGATCGCTCCCTGCCCGACGCTGTTCATGTGCAGGAGCTCGGCACGCAGGCACTGGAAGGTACCGGTGAGAGTCACGTCGATCGTGCGTGCCCATTCGGCGTCGCTGAGCTGCTGCAAGGGCTTCGGCTGCGCCCCGATGCCGGCGTTGTTGACGGCATAGTCCAGCCGTCCGTACACGCGCAGGGTCTCCTCGATGAGGGCACGCACCTCGGCGTCGTCGGCCACGTTCGTTCGCACATAGTGAGCGGCGCCGCCCGACGCGCCGATGAGGGACACGGTCTCCGCCCCGGCGTCGTCGTTGACATCGGAGACAACGACCTGTGCACCTTCGGCCGCGAGACGCAACGCGATGGCGCGTCCGATTCCGGCGCCGGCGGCGGTGACCAGGGCAACGCGATTGGCAAACTTCATGGTCCTGCTTTCTGAACGGTGTGAGTCGACGGTCGCGGCCGACGTTACGCCGATTCTGCGCAGATTGCAGAGTTGACGATTCGCCTCAGGAGTGCTCTTGGGGTGCAGAACCACCGGTGCGGCGTCGCCGCCGCGGCATCCGCTCCCCTCTCGCTTTTGGCCTACTCGGCATAGCCCTCGGCGAACTCCGGTGTCGGATCGATCTCCTCGATGACGTCGATCAAGACGCCACCCGGACCTTCGATGATGAAGTGGCGCTGTCCGAAGTCCTCGTCTCGCAGCGGCAGCCGCTCGGGGAGCCCGAGTTCGGTGACAAGACGCGCATACTCTGCCGTCGCGTCGTCAACCTCCACGTTCAGCAGCAGGCCCTGGGCCGGCACCCGGAACCCTTCCGGGATCGTCGGGTGCGTATGGTCGAGGAAAGCGAGCTCTCCCCCGTCCGCACGCAGGCTCACGTACCAGTCGGAGTCGAACGTGAACTCGAAGCCCAGCACCTCCCGGAAGAACGCGGAGGCCACCGAGACGTCCTCGACCATCACGACCGGGTAGAACCCTGTCATCTTCATTGCACCACTCCTTACATACAGCGTGTTTGTATCTTAGAAGCTAGAATACATACACATTGCACGTAAAGGAAGAGCATGCCCAGAGCCAGCGCCGCAGACGCCGCCGCCACCGCGCGTCGCATTCTCGACATCGCCACCGCCCACTTCGCCGAGCACGGCTTCGCCGCCGCGTCCGTCGATGAGATCGCCACCGCCGCCGGCATCACCCGCGGAGCCGTGTACCACCACTACGCATCGAAGCCAGGACTCTTCACCGCCGTCGCCCGCGCCCAGCAGCAGGCGCTGGCCGAAGCGATCGAGACGGCCACGGACGGTGCCGCCGACAGCGCGGCACTGCGCATCGGCAGCCACGCCTATCTCGACGCGATCACCCAGGGTGCCGCTGCTCGGCTCCTCCTCATCGAGGGGCCGGCGGTCCTGAGCTGGGAGGAATGGCGCCGCCTCGACGCAGAAGGTCCTGTCGCACAGCTGCGCGATGGCCTCAGACTCGTCGGCCTCGCGGACGAGGCCATCGAGCCGATGGCGACGGCACTCTCCGGCGCCATGAACGAGCTCGCGCTGTGGCTCGCTCAGAGCACGGACGCCACGGCGGGCCGCCGTGCGCATGCGGCACTCGATCGGCTGCTGGACGCGCTGTAGCACCGCATCCACGCGGACGCACTGCAGCGAAGCATCCGCCCGGACAAAAGCGAAGACCCCGGGGTGGAGCCCGGGGTCTTCGTGTTCAGCTTAGCTCAGGTCAGAGCGACTCGACGATCGCGCGCATGAGAGCAGCGGTCTCGCTCGGGGTCTTGCCGACCTTGACACCGGCAGCCTCGAGGGCTTCCTTCTTGGCCTGCGCGGTACCTGCCGAGCCCGAGACGATGGCGCCGGCGTGGCCCATGGTCTTGCCCTCGGGAGCCGTGAAGCCGGCCACGTAGCCGACGACCGGCTTGGTGACGTGCGCCTTGATGTAGTCGGCCGCGCGCTCTTCCGCGTCGCCACCGATCTCACCGATCATGACGATGGCCTTGGTCTCGGGGTCAGCCTCGAACGCCGCGAGGGCGTCGATGTGCGTCGTGCCGATGACCGGGTCGCCGCCGATGCCGATGGCGGTCGAGAAGCCCAGGTCGCGCAGCTCGAACATCATCTGGTAGGTCAGCGTGCCCGACTTCGAGACGAGACCGATCGGGCCCTTGCCCGTGATGTTCGCCGGCGTGATGCCCACGAGTGCCTCACCCGGCGTGATGATGCCGGGGCAGTTCGGGCCGATGATGCGGGTCTTGTTGCCCTTGCTCTTCGCGTACGCCCATGCCTCAGCCGAGTCGCCGACGGGGACGCCCTCGGTGATGACGACGAGGAGCGGGATCTCGGCGTCGATGGCCTCGATCATGGCGTCCTTCGTGAAGGCACCTGGAACGAAGGCGATCGACACGTCGGCGCCGGTCTCCTTCATCGCCTCGGCGACCGAGCCGAAGACGGGGATCTCGACCTCGCCCTCGTGCGGCTTCTCGTGGGTGACGGTGGTGCCGGCCTTGCGCGCGTTGACACCACCGACGATGTTCGTGCCCGCCTTGAGCATGAGCGCGGTGTGCTTGGTGCCCTCGCCGCCGGTGATGCCCTGGACGATGACCTTGGAGTCCTTGTTGAGGTAGATCGACATTTCTCTGGTTCCTTGTCTCAGGCGATCAGGCGTTCGCGAGCTCGGCGGCCTTGTCGGCGCCCTCGTCCATGGTGGCGGCGAGGGTGACGAGGGGGTGGTTCGCCTCTGCGAGGATCGCGCGCCCCTCCTCGACCTGGTTGCCGTCGAGGCGGACGACCAGCGGCTTGGTGGCCGCGTCGCCGAGGATCTCGAGCGCCTTCACGATGCCGTCGGCGACGGCGACGCACGAGGTGATGCCACCGAACACGTTGACGAAGACGCTCTTGACCTGCTCGTCGCCGAGGATGACATCGAGACCAGCGGCCATGATCTGCGCGTTCGCGCCGCCGCCGATGTCGAGGAAGTTCGCGGGCTTGACCCCACCGTGGTTCTCACCGGCGTAGGCGACGACGTCGAGAGTCGACATGACGAGGCCTGCGCCGTTGCCGATGATGCCGACCTGGCCGTCGAGCTTGACGTAGTTCAGGCCGCTTGCCTTGGCCTTCGCCTCGAGCGGGTCAGCGGCTTCCTTGTCTTCCAGAGCCTCGTGCTCGGGGTGACGGATCTCGGAGGCGTTCTCATCGAGCGTGACCTTGCCGTCGAGCGCGATGATGGAGCCGTCTTCGGTGCGGACGAGCGGGTTGACCTCGACGAGCGTCGCGTCCTCACCCTTGTAGACCTCGTAGAGCTTCACGAAGACATCGGAGACCTTCTCGATGAGGTCCTCCGGGAAGTTCGCCGCGCGAGCGATCTCGACGGCCTTCTCCTTGTCGATACCCGTCAGAGGGTTGACCTCGATGCGGGCCAGAGCTTCGGGCTTCTCGACAGCGAGCTGCTCGATCTCCATGCCGCCCTCGACAGAGCAGAGCGAGAGGTAGGAACGGTTGGCACGGTCGAGCAGCACCGAGAAGTAGAACTCCTCAGCGATCGCTGCGCCCTGTGCGACCATGACGCGCTTGACGATGTGGCCCTTGATGTCGAGTCCGAGGATCGCCTTCGCTGCCTCGTACGCCTCTTCAGGAGTCTTCGCGACCTTGACACCACCGGCCTTGCCGCGGCCTCCGGTCTTGACCTGGGCCTTCACGACCACCACACCGCCGATCTTCTCGGCGGCCGCCTTCACCTCCTCCGGAGTATCAGCGACGATGCCGGCAAGGACCGGCACTCCGTACGATTCGAAAAGGTCTCGTGCCTGGTACTCGTAGAGATCCACAGTGCAGTCCTTCGCTGGTTGCGGCGGGTGGGACGCGACAAAAAAATCTGTCGGTTGTCGATAAGATTCGACCCGATCCACCAGCTTACTACCGGAAACGGAGACCCCTTTCCGGAGCCGCCTTTCGCGCAGTGACCAAGAGGTACACATCCCGCGGGGTCACACACGCCACGCCCGAGCGCCAGGGGGAATAGGCTCAACTCCCATGAGCGAGATGGCTGAAGCATCCGCCGCGCGCACCAAAGTCGTCGCCGCGGCACTCGACCTGTTTGCCGAGCGGGGGTTCGATGCGACATCCGTCGAGCAGATCGCCCAGGCGGCCGGCATCTCCCGCTCGACCTTCTTCCGGCAGTTCGGCGGAAAGGACGATGTCGTCTTCGCCGATCATGAGGTCATGCTGGCGTCGCTGCGCGAGTACCTCGATCGCACGCATGAGAACCCCTGGGCCGCGGTGTGCGAAGCATCCGTCCTCGTCTTCCGCCGTTTCGCCGCGGATCCCGAGCTCTCCCGACGCCGCTACCAGGTAGTGCGCGAGGTCCCGACGCTGCGTGACCGCGAGATCGTCACCGTGTTCCGCTACGAGCGCCTCTTCGACGAGTACCTGCGACGGTCACTGCCGGGACTCGATCCGCTGGATGCCGTGAGCTTCGCGGCCGTCGTGACTGCCGCGCACAACCACGTGCTGCGGCGACTGCTGCGTGGCGCACGCACGCCTTCCACGGTGCTGCGCCGCGCACTCGATGACGCGATGCGACGGTTCGGCGTGCATCCGGATGCGACGCCGGAGCCGCGTGCGGATGATGTCGTCGTCGCGGTCTTCCCGCGCTCGATGCCGCTCGCGGAAGTGACCCGCCGCGTGCAGACCCAGATCACCGAAGGCATCTGACCGCACGCACGCGGATCAGCGACCTCTCAGCAGCCGCAGGTTCCTGAGGGTGTCTTCGTCATGAAGCAGACGTCGCAGACTCCGTAGTCACGCTCGATCGGCTTGGGCGCCGTGACGCGCTCGGTCGCGGCGGCGCGTGGCGTCGCCGCGGAGGTGCGGGATGCGGCACTGCGCGGTGCGCGCTGCGGCACCACGGGCGCGAACGTGGACGGGTGGTCGACATAGAAGTACGGTGCGCGACCTTCGCTGGGTCGCATCGGCAGCCGCGTGCCGCCGTAGACGATGACGTCACTCTCGGCGAAGCCGTTCGTGTAGGTCTTGCCAATGTGCAGGGCTGCGCCCTCCCCTCGTCGGATCGCCTCGATGTAGCGACCGCGGTCGATGTAGCTCGAAATGCCCACGGCGTCCGCGATCGCGGTGATGAAGTCGTGGTTGACGGGATCGATCCGGTGCGCGCGCAGCGCCTCCGGGAGGTTGCGATACGGACGGGAAGTGCCAGCGGGGGTGGGCCCCTGTAGTTCATTCATCACCTACCAGGATCGCACGGGCGGAGCGGGTGCGAGCACCGCCCTGTGCCAGAATGTCGGCATGGTGCGCGCGACGATCATCGGCAGTGGACCGAATGGCCTCACCGCCGCCGTCTCCCTCGCCCGCGCCGGCTATGAGGTTCGTGTGCTCGAAGCCGCGGAGACCATCGGAGGTGGAGTCCGCACCGAGGAATCCACGCTTCCCGGATTCCGGCACGACGTCTGCTCTGCGGTGCATCCCGCAACCGTCGCCTCCCCGTTCTTCCGCGCCTTCGGCATCCAGAAGCGGGTCGACTGGATCACCCCCGAGGTCTCATACGCCCACCCCCTCGACGGCGGACGCGCGGCGCTCGCCTGGCGCGACGTCGAGCGCACGGCCGAGGGACTCGGAGCGGATGCTCGCGCCTGGCGCGCACTCGCACGTCCGCTGAGTCGCCAGATCGACAACGTCGTGGAGTTCACCGGCGACGCGCTGCTGCGCGTGCCACGGCATCCGGTGACGACGGCGCGTTTCGGTCTGCGGATGCTGGAGCAGGGCACCGCGCTCGCCCGACGCGGATGGCACACGCCCGAGGCATCCGCTCTCCTGGCCGGCGTTCTCGCCCATGCCAACACACAGCTGCCCTCGCTCAGCGCGGCCGCGGCCGGGCTGCTGCTCGTCGCCCACGGGCACGCGGGCGGCTGGGTGTTCCCCCGCGGCGGGGCCCAGACCATCGCGACCGCCCTCGTCGACGACCTCACCGCGCACGGCGGTGTGGTCGAGACCGGCGCACGTGTGGATGACCTGCGCCGCGTGGACTGGGGCAACCCCACCCGCGGTGACCTGCTGCTCCTGAACTCCTCCCCGCGGCTCGCGCTGACGCATCCCGACATCCCCTCGCGCTATGCGAGGGCGATCACCCGGTACCGTTACGGTCCCGCAGCGGCGAAGGTCGACTTCGCCCTCGACGGCCCCGTGCCCTGGACGAACCCCGATTTGGCCTTGGCGCCGACAGTGCATCTCGGTGGCACACGAGAGGAGATCTGGGCGAGCGAGAACGCCGTCGCGTCAGGCCGCGTGAGCGACAGACCCTACGTGCTGCTGATGCAGCCATCCGTGCTGGACGATACCCGTGCGCCCGCCGGCAAAGCCGTGCTGTGGGCCTACATCCACGTGCCCGCGCACTCCGACGTGGACGCCACGGAGCTCATCATCCGTCAGGTCGAGCGTTTCGCGCCCGGCTTCCGCGACCGCATCCTCGCGACGCACTCGGTGCGCGCGAGCGAACGAGAAGCGATCAATGCCTCAGAGATCGGCGGCGACGTTCTGGGCGGGGCGTTCACGCTGCTGCAGGCGGTACGTCGGCCCGTGATCTCTCCGACCCCCTGGCGCACGCCGATGCACGGCGTCTATCTCGCCTCGGCCGCGACCGCCCCCGGGCCCGCGGTGAACGGGATGCCCGGATGGCACGCCGCCCGAACGGCTCTCGCCGACGCCGGCCGACCGTCCGACCTCGCCGACCTGTTCGGCTGACGCCTCTTCCTCAGATTCGAGTGGTCAGTTTCGGCGACTTTCGGGCCGAAAGGTTGCCGAAACTGACCACTCGAAGGGGATGTGGCGCGGGCGAACGAGGGGCAGGATGGGCGTATGCGCTACGAGATCCCCGCGCCGATGCTCGCGAAGGCCGCCGCGACCGTGCCCACCGCCACCGCGAAGACCGGGCCGCTGCTGTACGAACCGAAATGGGACGGCTTCCGCGGGCTGATCGCCTGGGATGGCGAAACTCTCGAGATCGGTTCGCGCGGTGCGAAGCCGCTCACCCGCTACTTCCCCGAACTCGTCGATGCACTCTCGGTGACCCTCCCCGGCCCGTGTCTGCTCGATGGCGAGATCGTCGTCGCGACCGGTGCCCCCGGTGCGCAGCGCCTGGACTGGGAAGCGCTCAGTCAGCGCATCCACCCCGCGGCCTCCCGCGTCGCGAAGCTCTCCGTCGAGACGCCCGCGATGTTCATCGCCTTCGACCTGCTCGCCGCAGGTGACGCGGATCTGCAGCAGAAGCCGTTCGCAGAGCGCAGGGAACGCCTCGAAGCGCTGCTGGCCGGCGCGCCGCATCCGCTTCACCTCACCCGCACGACCGACGACCCTGATCTTGCCCGTCGCTGGCTCGACGAGTTCGAGGGCGCCGGCCTCGACGGCGTCGTCGCGAAGCCGCTCGATGACGCCTACGCCCCCGGCAAACGCACCCTCATCAAGATCAAGCACGCGCGCACGGCCGATGTGGTCGCCCTCGGCTATCGCGTCCACAAATCAGGCAGCGGCGTCGGCTCCCTCCTCGTGGGTCTCTATGACGACGGCGTGCTCCGTCAGGTCGGCGGCGTCGCCGCCTGGAGCGATGCGATGCGCCAGCAGCTGGTCGAAGACCTCGCGCCGCTCGTCGAACGCGACGCCGATGGCGACATCGTCACAGGCGAGGGCGAACGCTCACGCTTCACGGGCAGCAAGGACGTCTCGTTCGTTCGACTGCGCCCCGAGCGCGTGCTCGAGGTGCGCTACGACCAGCTCGAAGGTTCGCGCTTCCGCCACACCGTGCAGTTCGCCCGCTGGCGCCCTGACCGTGACGCGAGCTCCTGCACCTACGACCAGCTCGACACCGTCGACGGATACGATCTCGCCCGCGTGCTGCACTAATCCTCGATGCGGTTGCCCTCCGCGTCCCAGTTCGCAGCGACGCGTTTGCTCGGCTGCACGCGCGGCGGCTCCCCTGGCATCTTCGGAAACTCGGGCGGGAACGGCAGCTCCCCGAGACCGTCGGCCACGTCGCGCTCCCACCACTCCAGCAGAGTGTCGATGCGTCCCGGATGCTGCGCGAAGTCGGCCCAGGGATCGCCGACGTCTGCCAGCCTGTCCGGGATCGTCCGCACCGTGAAACGCTGCGGGTCGAGATCGTCGAGCTCGTCCCAGTGCACAGGCGTGGACACCGTGGCGCTCGGCAACGCACGCGGACTGTAGGCGCCCGCCATCGTGCGGTCACGGTTGGCCTGATTGAAGTCGACGAAGATCCGCTCGCCGCGCTCTTCCTTCCACCAGTTCGTCGTCACCTGCGTGGGCATCCGCCGCTCCAGCTCGCGTCCGGCCGCGATCACCGCATGCCGCACGACGAGAAACTCCCACTCGGGCACGATCGGACAGAACACGTGCAGCCCCCGGTTGCCGCTCGTCTTGATGAAGGGCTCGAGCCCCGCCTCGCGCAGGACCGCACGCAGCTCATGAGCGGCGGCGATCGCCTCAGGGATCCCCGTGCCGGACTGTGGGTCGAGGTCGATGCGCAGCTCGACCGGGTTATCGGTGGCGCCTGAAAGCGACGCCCACGGGTGGAAGACCACCGTGTTCATCTGCACGGCCCACACGATCGCGGCGGCTTCGGTGAGCACGATCTGCGGATGCCTGCGGCCGGAGTTGTATGTCACCGTCACGCTCTCGACGAAGTCGGGCGTGCCCTTGGGTGGGTTCTTCGAGAAGAAGCTCTCACCGCCGATCCCGTCGCGGAAGCGCTCCAGCGAGACCGGACGGTCGCCGTTCGCAGCGAGAAACGGCGTCGCCACGGTCTGCACGTATGCGGCCAGTTCGGCCTTCGTGATGGGCCCGCCCGCGGCATCCGGCCACACCGCCCGATTCGGACTCGACAGATCGACGCGACGGTCGCCGTCGGGCCCGGGAATGGTCAGCGTCGTCCGCTCAGATGCCATGAGCCCAAACTACGGCGCGCCATCGACATCCGCCAGGCCCTCAGAGCGGAGCCAGCATCTTCCGCGCCTCCTCGCGCACGGCCGCGGCGATCGCGTCCAGTAGGGGCGAGCGCAGGTTCCACTGCTGCCAATACAGCGGCACGCGCACACGCGGTCCGCCCAGCGACACCGCCTGGGCGCCCGCCGTCTGCTGAATCGTCGGCAGCAGCCCCCACCCGAGCCCCATCCGCACCGCCAGCGCGAAATCATGCGAGGCGGGGACATAGTGGCGGGGCACCGCCCAGGGGTCGACCCCGTGTGCGCGCAGCCAGTCATGCTGCAGTTCGTCACGACGATCGAAGTTCACGAAAGGCGCGTGCCGCAGCGCTTCCGGATGGACGCCGTCGGGAAACCAGCGCGCCACGAACTCCGGCGTCGCCGCGGCCTCGTACTCGAGCACGCCGAGCGGTGTCGCCGAGCATCCGCCGACGGGCTCAGCCTGCGACGTCACGGCGGCCATCACGGCACCCGACGCAAGCAGCCCGGCAGTGAAGTTCTGATCATCGCGGTGCAGGTCGACATCGATCCGGTGCTCGGCGGCCAGCCGGGCGAGCGGCGCAAGGAACCAGGTCGCCATGGAATCCGCGTTCACCGCGAGCGGCACGCGGATACGCCCCGCCGAGGCATCCGCATCGGACTCCTCGGCGTTCGCATCCAGCCCGAACGCGCTGATCGTGTCGTGCTCCAGCAGCGCCACCTGGCGGGCCAGGCGCACAACCGCCTCCCCCGCCTCGGTCGGGCGCGCGGGCTTCGAACGGACAAGCAGCACCCGGCCGAGCTGCTGTTCGAGTGTCTTGACGCGCTGGCTGACCGCGGAGGGCGTGATCTGCAGGCGGCGCGCGGCGGCCTCGAGTGTGCCCTCATCGACGACCGCGGCGATGGTTCCGGCGAGCTCCGGATCGATCCTCATGTGGAGATTCTTACATAAGCACAACTACATATCCTTAAGGAATCCTCGCTGGAGCTAAAGACGATGGATGCCTACGCTGAGGACATGCTCTCGTTGCTCTCCGGCCTCGGCCTCGGCCTCTCCCTCATCATCGCGATCGGCGCGCAGAACGTCTTCGTGCTCCGCCAGGGCCTGCGTCGCGAGCATGTGCTGCCCGTCGTGGTGATCTGCGCCCTCTCCGACGCGATCCTGATCGCCGCGGGCGTCGCCGGCCTCGGCTACCTCGTCGAGAACGCTCCGTGGCTCGTACCGGTCGCGCGTCTGCTGGGCGGCGGCTTCCTCATCGTCTATGGCTTCCTCGCGGCGCGGCGGGCGTGGAATCCCTCCGGCGGGTCGCTTCTCGTCGACGACAGCACGCCGATCGCGCGCGACACGGCGGATGCCGGATCCCCCGCGGACCACGGGGAGGCACCCGGCGCGACCCGCACACGCGTGCGCTCCGGACGCACGGCGGTGCTGCTGACGGCCCTCGCACTCACCTGGCTCAACCCGAACGTCTATCTCGACACGGTCCTGCTGCTCGGCTCGATCGCCTCCACCCACGGCGATGCCCGTTGGATGTTCGCCGTCGGCGCGATGACCGCAAGTGTGCTGTGGTTCTTCGCGCTCGGCTTCGGTGCCCACTATCTCGGACGATGGCTGCGCACGCCGCGCGCATGGCGGGTGCTGGACGCCGGCATCGCCGCTCTGATGATCCTGCTCGGTGTGAACCTCATGCTGCCGGTGTTCTTCGGCTAGACCGCGGTTCTCCGCAGAAACGACGAAGGCCCCCACCTCGCGGTGGGGGCCTTCGTGCATGTCACACTCAGATGGCGTTGACGTCCAGCGGGATGCCGGGGCCGAACGTGGTCGACACCGCACCCTTCTGGATGTAACGGCCCTTCGAGCTCGACGGCTTCAGACGAACGATCTCGTCGAGCGCTGCGGCGAGGTTCTCGTCGAGCTGCTCAGCGGTGAACGATGCCTTGCCGACGACGAAGTGCACGTTGGCGTGCTTGTCGACGCGGAACTCGATCTTTCCGCCCTTGATGTCCTCAACGGCCTTTGCGACGTTGGGGGTCACGGTGCCGGTCTTCGGGTTCGGCATGAGGCCACGGGGACCCAGCACCTTACCGAGACGACCGACCTGGCCCATGAGCTCAGGGGTCGAGACAGCGGAGTCGAATGCGGTCCAGCCGCCGGCGACCTTCTCGATGAGCTCGGCGCCGCCGACCTCGTCTGCACCAGCGGCGATCGCTGCCTCGGCCGCGGGGCCGGTGGCGAACACGATGACGCGGGCGGTCTTTCCGGTGCCGTGCGGCAGGATGACCGTGCCGCGGACCATCTGGTCAGCCTTGCGGGGGTCGACCGAAAGCTTCAGCGCGACCTCAACGGTCGAGTTGAACTTCGACGAGCCGGTCTCCTTGGCGAGGGCGACTGCCTCGGACGGAGTGTAGAAACGGTCTGCCTCGATCTTTGCGGCGGCAGCCTGGTAAGCCTTGGACTTGGTAGCCATGATTCTCTTCCTTAGCCCTCGACCGTGATGCCCATGGAACGGGCGGTGCCGGCGATGATCTTCGACGCAGCGTCGATGTCGTTCGCGTTGAGGTCAGCCTGCTTCTGCTCGGCGATCTGGCGAACCTGCTCAGCCGTGATCTTGCCGACCTTGACCGTGTGCGGGGTGGCCGAAGCCTTCTGCACGCCAGCGGCCTTCTTGATCAGCTCTGCTGCCGGCGGGGTCTTCAGGATGAACGTGAAGCTGCGGTCCTCGTAGACGGTGATCTCGACGGGGATGACGTTGCCACGCTGCGACTCGGTCGCGGCGTTGTACGCCTTGCAGAACTCCATGATGTTGACGCCGTGCTGACCGAGCGCAGGGCCGATCGGGGGCGCCGGGTTGGCTGCACCGGCGTTGATCTGAAGCTTGATCAGGCCGGTCACCTTCTTCTTAGGTGCCATTTCCTTTTCCTTTCATCGAGCGGATGCTGTGCCGGCGGCTCGCGCCAGGGGCATCCGTTCTCCCGCAGATCCGGCATTTCCGGAGTGCGGTTGTCGTGCAGACACGCAGAACGTGCACACAAACCATAGAAGTCTACCCGATGTGACGTCGTCGCGCAGACCGCACCCGTTCTCGACCCCGCACATACCGGGAATGCGAAACGGCCGCCCCGGAGGGCGGCCGTTTCGTGAAACGTGTGTCAGATCATCTTGGTGACCTGGTCGAACGACAGCTCGACCGGGGTCTCACGCTCGAAGAGGGAGACGAGAACCGTGAGCTTACCGCTCTCGGGCTTGATCTCGCTGATCGATCCGGGAAGGCCAGCGAACGAGCCTTCCTTGATCGTGATGGTCTCGCCGATCTCGAAGTCGACCTCGGCCGCGACGGGGCGAGCCACAGCCGTGCCACCCTTCGCCGCGACAGCCTTCGCGGTCGGGACGTCGCGCACCTCGACGAGCGACTTCAGCATGTTGAATGCCTCTTCGAAACGCAGCGGCGTCGGGTTGTGAGCGTTGCCCACGAAGCCGGTCACACCCGGGGTGTGACGGACGACCGACCAAGTGTCTTCGGTCAGCTCCATGCGCACGAGCACGTAGCCCGGGATGCGCACGCGCGTGACCATCTTGCGCTGGCCATTCTTGATCTCGACGACGTCTTCCATCGGAACTTCGATCTGGTAGATGTCGTCCTCGACCTCGAGCGTCGACTTGCGCTGCTCGATGTTGGCCTTCACCTTGCGCTCGAACCCGGCGTAGGAGTGGATGACGTACCACTTGCCCGGGAGCATGCGCAGCTCGAGACGGAACGCCTCGTAGGGGTCTTCCTCTGCGTCGGCGTCGGTCTCGGCAGCGTCGTCACCGAGCTCGGGGCCGTCGTACGGAGCGACCTCGGCAGCCTCCGCCGCCTCGAGGTCGGCGACCTCTTCGGCCACGGAGTCGTTGAGAACCTCTGCGGCAGCCTCGGTCTCGGCTGCTTCGTCCAGGTTGAGGGCGTCGTTCACGATGGCGTCAGCCTCCGGGTCGTCGATGTCGATGTCTTCATCTGCGCCATCGAAGTCGTCGTCACCCTCGATGTGCAGAGCGGCCTGCTCTGCGGGCCGCGATGCGAGAACCTCTTCAGAGAGGACGTTGCCCTCCTGAGCTTCGTCCTCTTCGCTCGACTGTTCTGCGGCAGTCGCCCAGTCGGCGTCGTCAGAAATTCGTTCAGACACTTGGTTATCTTTCCTTCAGGAGCGGCTTCGTGCCGCAAAACTCACGGGGTCGGACGCCCCGGAACCCCGAACACTTGCGATGTGAGCCACGAGAAGACGAGGTCAAGCCCGTACACGATGCCCATCATCAGCAGGACGAAAACCAGGACGACCGAGGTGAACTTGATCAGTTCCTTGCGCGTCGGTGCGACGACCTTGCGCAGTTCGGCGATCACCTGGCGGAAGAACAGCGCGATCCGGCCGAAGAAGCCCAGCTTCTTCTCGCGGCCTGCGCCGCCGTTCCCGGCAGGGACCACAGCGCCCGATGCGTCCTGAACCATCCTGAATGTACCTTTCGTGTGCCAGCTGTGCGCTGACGCGCAGGGCGGACAGGAATCGAACCTGCAACCTGCGGTTTTGGAGACCGCTGCTCTGCCAATTGAGCTACCGCCCTAGAGATCCGGAGAT
Organism: Microbacterium keratanolyticum; assembly: GCF_016907255.1. Classification (NCBI taxonomy): domain Bacteria; kingdom Bacillati; phylum Actinomycetota; class Actinomycetes; order Micrococcales; family Microbacteriaceae; genus Microbacterium; species Microbacterium keratanolyticum. Next base: position 742,501 of record NZ_JAFBBQ010000001.1, read on the forward strand.
CTCGGTACCGCATCCTTCTGCTGTGCTTTCAGCCTGTGAGCCTCGGGCATAGCGGAAGTATGCAGTTTGGAACTGCTGTCCCAGCATACGGCATTTGCACCATCCAGCCGAACCGCTGTGGAATCTCACGCACGCCCGGGCGCGTCACATCCCTCTCGGCCGACCTCGGCGCATGCCAGGGGAGGGGCACCTCGATGGCACCCCTCCCCTGCGTGCTCAGGAGACCGGGATGAGTCCGTAGATCAGCCAGGTGAGCAGGAAGCCCGCGACGCCGAGAACGGTCGTCAGAGGCGTCCAGGTGCGCAGACCATCCTTGACCGAGAGGCCGAGGTAGCGCGTCACGACCCAGAATCCGGAGTCGTTGACGTGGCTGAGTCCGAGACCGCCGTAGCCGATCGCGAGAGCAACGAGCGAGACGTGGATCGGGTCCAGACCGAGGACGGCCACGGCAGGCAGCATCAGGCCCGCCGTCGTCGTGATCGCGACCGTCGCCGATCCCTGGGCTGCACGCATGATGAGCGAGATGAGGAACGCGGCCAGCATGAGCGGCATGCCGCTGCCGGCGAGCAGCTCGGCGACAGCGCCACCGATGCCCGTCTCGGTCAGGATGCGACCGAAGGCGCCACCGGCACCGGTCACGAGGATGATCACGGCTGCCGCAGGGAGAGCCGACTCCATGACCTCGCCGAGCTTCGCGGCCGACCAGCCGCGACGGACGCCGAGGAAGAACATCGCCGCGGCGATCGCGACCATGAGCGCGAAGATCGGCTGGCCGACCATCGACAGGAAGCTGTTCCAGAAGGTGCCCTTCTCGAAGATCGGCGCCACCGCCGTGCCCATCATGATCAGGGCCAACGGCAGGAGGATCAGACCCAGCACGGTGAACGCGCTCGGAGCCTTCTCGCCGTCACGCAGTCCCGCGTTGGCCGAGGGCGTGTCGGTGCCGAAGTTGTCGAACATCTCCTTGGTCGCCTCGATCATCGCGTACTCGCGGCGGTTGAGCGCCTTCGCGGTGACGTAGGCCAGCGCTCCGAGAGGAATCGAGACGAGCAGCGAGAAGATAGTGACCCAGCCGATGTCGGCGCCGAGGATCGTCGATCCGCCGACGATGCCCGGGTGCGGCGGGACAGCGACGTGCACGGCGAGCATGATGCCCGCGACGGGGAGGCCGAACTTGATCGGGTTGAGGCCCGCGACCTTCGCGAAAGCGAAGATGATGGGCACGAGGATGATGAATCCGGCGTCGAAGAACACCGGGATCGCCAGGATGCCCGCGGCGATGACGAGCGCGATCCCGACGCGCTTCGGCCCCAGCCACGAGGTGAACCGGCCGGCGAGAGACTCGGCACCACCGGACAGCTCGATGATCTTGCCGAGCATCGAACCGAGCGCGACGAGCACGGCGACGGAGCCGAGCGTGCCCCCGACCCCGGCGATGATCGCCTGGATGATTCCCAGCTGCTCCGGAGAGCCGTCGGTGGCGGGGATCGTCGTCATCGGCAGGCCGGCGGCGAGGCCGACCACGATCGAGACGAGGATGAGGGCGTAGAACGCCTGCATCTTGAAGCGGATGATCAGCAGGAGCAGCAGAGCAAGGCCTGCGACTCCGATCGCGATCAGCGCGGGAAGAGGAAGCATCAGTGGATCTCTTCTTTCAGGGGCTCGGGCACGAGTCTGACACGTGCCGCGTGGATGTGGTGGGTGTTACGACAGACGCTCGGGAGCGATGACGCGGATGACGGCGGAGTCGTCGAGCCCGCCGAGGCCCTGCGCCTCCCCGAGGAGGAAGAGCTGCTCAGCGGCTGCGGCAACCGGCACCGAGAGGTGCGCGCGACGTGCGGCGTCGCCGACGATGCCGAGGTCCTTGACGAAGATGTCGAGGCGGCTGAGCACCTCGGCGCCGTCCTCGTCATACGCCTGCAGCGTGCGCGGGCCGCGGTTGCCGAGCATGAACGAGTTCGCAGCCCCGGCGGTGAGCGCCTCAAGGGTCTTCTCGCGGTCGAGGCCGAGCGCGTCGGCGAGCGCGAGGGCCTCGGCGGCGGCGGCGATGTGCACACCGCACAGCAGCTGGTTCACGGTCTTCAGCGCCTGACCGTCACCGGGCTTGTCTCCCACGATCGAGAGCGTCGAGGCGAGCTGGTCGAGCACGGGGCGCGCGATCGTGAGAGCGGCAGGAGTGGCACCGACGACGATGAGGAGGTCGCCCTCACCGGCACGCACCGGCCCACCCGAGAGCGGAGCGTCAACGAGCTCAGCACCGTGCGCGGCGAGGCGCGTGGCGATGTCGGAGATCCCGTCGGTGCCGACCGTGCTGGTCAGGATGACGACCGCACCGTCGGCGAGATGTTCGGCAAGACCGGTCGCACCGAAAAGCAGGTCATCGAGCTGCGCCCCCGTGCGCACGGCGACGAGCACAGCGTCCGCGTCCTGAACCGCGGCAGCGGCCGACTCTGCAGCCGCGACGCCCTGCTCGGCGGCGAGAGCCAGACGCTCCGGGGCGATGTCGAAGCCGCGCACGGTGAAGCGCTGGGCGAGGCGGGTCGCCATGGGAAGCCCCATGGCGCCAAGGCCGATGACGGCAACGGTGGTGGTCATGTCAGTCAGTTCCTTTCCAGTGCGGGACGAGCGCTGTCGCTCGCGTCGGCGAGGGTCGCGACGACCCGCGCGAGCGAGTCGGCGACGCCGACATTCCCTGCGAAGACGATGTACGGGATGCCCACGGCGGGCCCGGTCTCGGGCTGCCACAGCGAGACGATGCCGGGCAGCATCGGGCCGAGCACGGTGGCGCGGCGGATCTCCAGCGCCTCGCTGGCGACGTCGCTCGAGGTGATGCCGCCCTTGGCGATGACGAAGCGCGGAGGGGCGATCGCCAGCACACGGCGCACGAGCTCGACGACGCCGCTGGAGACCTTTCGGGCGATCTCGAGGCTCGCATCGCCATCGGCTCCGGTGATGAGCTCGCGCGTCGTGTGCACGATCACGGTTCCGGTCCGGAGAGCGGATGCCGCCGCCTGCGCCTGCGCGTCGAGGTGCGCCTCGCGGCGGCCATCGATCAGCTGCCGCACGTCGAGTTCGATCGTGACGGTGTCGGGACGCGCACGGTGCAGTTCTTCCAGCTGCAGGGTCGTGAGGGGCACGTGGCTGCCGACGACGACGAGTCCTCCCCCGCTGTGCGCGAAGGCGATGTCCTCTGCGCGCACGGGCGGGGCGATCTCCTGCCCGATGTGGGCGCGCACGTACGGCGGGCCGACGCGCAACAGCGCGGTGCGGTCCGGCATCCGGTGCAGCGCGAGGGCGACGACCCGCATGTCGGACTCTTCGACCACGTCGACCGCGATGACCGCGCCCGCGGGGAGCGCGCGCAGGAAGGCGATGACGCTGTCGACGCCTGCGCGGATGATGTCGATCGTGAGCGCGGCGACGTCTTCCGCAGGCACCTGGCCTGCGGTCTTCTCCGCCACCCATTCGCGGAGGTTCGAGGCGGCGAAGCCGAAGGTCGCGTCCTGCGCGAAGGGTGTCTCGCCCACTGGCGTCGCCTTGCCGTCGACGACCCAGTAGTGCACCGAGTCGACCGTGATGCGACCGGCGTCAGGGAAGGCGGGGACGAGCAGCGTGAAGTCCGGTGCCGTGCCGCCGTGGGTGACGATCTCGGCAGCGAGCGTGTCGGTCTCCAGCGGGAAGTGTCCGCGCAGCGTCGAATCTCCGCGCGAGACGAAGGTCACGTGGCGCCCCGCATCCGCGGCCGCGGCCAGTGCGACCGCGACGACCTCGCGGTTGCGCGCGATCGTCGTCTGCTCATCGAGCGAGCGCGTGTTGGTGAGCACGTACACGGCGGGAGCGCCGGTTGCGAAGGCACCATCGAGGTCGTCGCGCTCCCAGCGGGTGAGAACGGGAAGTCCCGCGACCGACTGCGTGCCCGTGGGGTCGTCATCGAGGACGACGAGAACGCCGCGCGGGTCGAGAGCGGACCACACCTGCTCGGCGTCGATCGTGACGGGGGCCGGAAGTGGCGCGAGAAGCGCGTCGATCTGCACAGAAGCTCCTTTGATTCTCGGGTTATCCGATATCAGATAACGATGGTACGCCAGGAGTTCGAGCACGGCAAGCGACGCCCACGCTGAGAGAATCAGCCGCCCAGCACGAAGTGCAGCAGATCATCCCGGGTCTGGCGCATGTGACTCGCCATCGCCTCACGGGCGTCCTCGCCCGAGCCGGAGCGCATCGCTGCGAGCACTGCCTCATGCTCCGCCAGCGCATGCTCACGGATCTCGAGCACCGCACTCGTCTCGCTGCGGGTCTCCTGCAGCATCGTGGTGAGCGGACGCATCGAGGCGATGAGGATCCGATTGTCGGCGGCCGCGATGATCACATCGTGGAACTCCAGGTCCGCATCCACGAACCCCGGGACGTCCCCCGCCTCGTGCGCCCGGCGCATCCGATCCAGCGTGTCTTCGAGTGCCGCGAGATCGTCTGCATCGCACCGCGGCGCGGCCAGCTCGGCGGCACCCGTCTCGAACATGACGCGCATCTCCAGCAGCTCGAGCGACGAACGACGACGTGCTCCCCCGCTGCGCGCGTAGCGCACGACCGCTTCCAGCCCGGTCCACTCGTCGACGGGGGCGATGCGATGACGGCTGCCGGGGACGGGCGCGATGACCCCTTGCGCCTGCAGCAGCCGCACGGCTTCACGCAGCGTGAGCCGGGAGACGCCGAACTCCCCCGCCAGATCCCCCTCGGGCGGAAGCGGCTCTCCCGCCACCAGACGCCCCTCGATGATCGCGTCGAGGATGCCCTCGACCACAGCCTGCGTGCGGGTGACCCGTTCGGTCACCACCGGGCGTTGCGTCATGCCTCCACGGTAGCGCGCTCGCGTCAGTACTCTGCGACGCCCGTGCGTTCCGGCTCGGGGTCACGATGGAAGGCGCGCCCCGTGATCGTCGTCGGCGTGATCCGTACGAACACCCGCTTCAGCGTGGGGATCCATGGACGAAGGCCCGCGCGCTCCGCGCGATCCACCTCGGCGTCCGTCTCCAGCGCCTCCGCACGACCGCGCACGATGACGCTCCACGCATCGGCATCCGTGTGGTCGTCGACCTGGAACAGCACGTCCGCGTTCACGGTGAGCTCGAACAGCTTGCTCCCCGGCGCCGTGCGGAACAGGATGCCATCGCCGTCGACCACATAGTTCACCGGGAAGATGTCGATCGTCTCGCCGATGTGTGTGACGATGCGGCCCAGGTCCTGCGCGCGCAACCGCGCCATGCTCTGCACCGAATCAAGGACGATCACAGGGTCGATGTTCTCGTTCATGTCCCCATTCTGCGCTTTTCGCACGGTGGGCGACAGGGGCCGCAGCTCTGACGAAGAGACCCCTGCATCCCTCGGAAGAGGAACGCAGGGGTCTTCAGGAGGAATGTCAGCCGACGCGGATGAGCTTCTTGTTGACGAACTCCTCAGCGGCAAGGTGACCCAGCTCACGTGACGTGCCACTGCGCTTGATGCCGCCGAAGGGCAGCTCGGGGCTGTCAGCGAGCACGAGGTTCACGTAGACCATGCCGGCCTCGATCTTGTCGGCCACGCGCTCCGCCTGGGCGGCATCCGTCGTGAAGACGTACGAGCCGAGACCGAAGGTCGTGTCGTTCGCGAGCGCGACGGCGGCGTCCTCGTCGGCCACACGGTAGACGACGGCGGCGGGGCCGAAGAGCTCCTGCGCGTAGACGTCCATCTCCGGAGTCACGTCCGCGAGCACGGTCGGCTCGAAGAAGGCGCCGTCGTGGTCACCGCCGGTCAACAGCGTCGCCCCCTGCGCGACCGCCGTGTCGATCTGCTTCTTGAGATTCTCCGCCGCCGCGAGGGAGGAGACCGGGCCGAGCACCGTGTCCTCCTGCATCGGATCGGTCGGAGCCACCGCCGCCATCCCGGCGACGAACTTCTCGACGAACGCGTCGTAGAGTCCGTCGACGATGATGAAGCGCTTCGCGCCGTTGCAGGCCTGACCGTTGTTGTCGAGGCGCGCATCGATGCCGGCCTGCACCGTGGCATCCAGGTCATCCGTCGACAGCACGATGAAGGGATCCGAGCCACCGAGCTCCAACGCCACCTTCTTGAGGTTGCGGCCCGCGACCTCGGCGACGGCGGCACCCGCGCGCTCCGAGCCGGTGAGCGAGACCCCCTGGACGCGCGGGTCAGCGATCATCGCGGCGATCTGCTCGTTCGTCGCGAGCACGTTCTGGTAGGCCCCCTCCGGGAAACCGGCGTCGCGGTAGATCGCCGCGATCGCCGACGACGACTCGGGGCACTGGGGTGCGGGCTTCAGCAGGATCGTGTTGCCCACGATGAGGTTCGGCGCCGCGAAACGGACGATCTGGTACGCCGGGAAGTTCCACGGCATGATGCCGACGAGCGGGCCGAGCGACGAGCGACGGATGATCGCCGTGCCATCGCCGAGGATGTCGAGCGGCTGGTCCTTCATGATCGCCTCTGCCTGGTCGGCGTAGTACTCCGCGATGTCGGCGGCGAAATCGACCTCGCCGAGGGCCGCCTCACGCGGCTTGCCCATCTCGCGCACGAAGACGTCCGCGAGCTCCTCCCGGCGCTCGCGGTGCAGCTCGGCCATCCGGCGCACGAGCGCGGCGCGCTCCGCGACAGTAGAGGACCGCGACCATCCGCGGTGCGCAGCATCCGCCGCGGCCACCGCGGTCTCGATCTCGGCGTCGGTCGCTGTGGCGTAGGTGGCCTCGGTCTTGCCCGTGGCCGGATTGATGACGGCGTAGTCGCTCATGTCTGGTCCTCTCGTTCTCGATTGGTCTGTGCGGGGTGGGGATGCGGCATCCCCACCCCGAGCCGGCTGGTGTCAGCTGGCGGGAATCAGCGTGTACTTGGTCGACAGGTACTCGTGGATGCCTTCGAAGCCGCCCTCGCGGCCGACACCCGACTGCTTGACACCGCCGAAGGGCGCCGCGGCGTTCGAGACGACGCCCACGTTGAGCCCCATCATGCCCGTCTCCAGCGCGTCGATCATGCGGTGACCACGTGCGAGGTCCTCGGTGAAGACGTAGGAGACGAGTCCGTACTCGGTGTCGTTGGCGAGGCGGACGGCCTCGGCCTCGTCGGCGAAGGTGGCGATCGCCAGCACCGGGCCGAAGATCTCCTCGCGCAGAATCGCGCTGCCGGCGACGACGTCGGTCAGGACGGTCGGCTCGTAGAACGACCCCGCACCGTCGAGAGCCTTGCCGCCCGCGAGCAGGCGCGCACCGCGTCCGACAGCCTCATCGACGAGCTCGCCCGCCTTGGCGACCGCGTCATCGTCGATGAGCGGGCCGATCGAGACGCCCTCCTCGGTGCCGCGACCGATCTTCATCGCCTGCACACGCTCCGCGACACGGCGTGCGAACTCCTCAGCGACGTCCTGGTGCACGATGAAGCGGTTCGCCGCCGTGCACGCCTGGCCGATGTTGCGGAACTTGGCCGCGAGCGCGCCTTCGACCGCCTTGTCGAGGTCTGCGTCTTCGAAGACGACGAACGGCGCGTTGCCGCCGAGCTCCATCGACACGCGCAGCACACCCTCGGCGGCCTGTGCGATGAGTTTGCGGCCCACCTCGGTCGAGCCCGTGAACGACAGCTTGCGCAGGCGCGGGTCGGCGATGATCGGCGCCGACAGCGCGGAAGAGCGCGAGGTCTGCACGACGTTGACCACACCGGCGGGCAGGCCCGCCTTCTCGAGCAGCGACACGAAGAACATCGTGGTCAGCGGCGTGAGCGCCGGGGGCTTGATCACGACGGTGCATCCGGCCGCAAGAGCCGGAGCGATCTTGCGGGTCGCCATCGCGAACGGGAAGTTCCACGGCGTCACGAAGAACGACGGCCCGACCGGACGCTGCGAGACGACCATGTGCCCCGTGCCCTCGGGGTTCAGGCCGTAGCGCCCGGCGATGCGCACCGCCTCCTCGCTGAACCAACGCAGGAACTCGCCGCCGTAGACGACCTCGCCGCGCGCTTCGGCAATGGGCTTGCCCATCTCGAGAGTCATCAGCAGTGCGAGATCCTCCTTGTGCTCCTGCACGAGGTCGAACGCACGCCGCAGGATGTCGCTGCGCGTGCGCGGCGCGGTGGCCGCCCAGGCATCCTGAGCGGCCACCGCGGCGTCGAGCGCACGCATGCCGTCGGCGGGAGTCGCGTCCGCGATCGACGAGATCACATCACCCGTCGCCGGGTCGCGCACATCGAACGTGCGCCCTTCTTCCGCGGCGATCCACTCTCCGTTGATGAACAGTCCGGTCGGGACTGCGTCGAGGAGTGCCTGCTCGTGTGCTGCGATCTGCGTGCTCATGGTGCTCTTTCTGTGGGGTGTTGCGAAGGGAGGAAACTGTCGGGCTCAGGCTCCGCGTGCGGGGGCGTCGGTTCCGAGGGTCTGGCCGCGGAAGAACGCCGGACGACGGATCGCCTGCCAGATCATCACGATGATGCCGAGGACGATGATCACCATGCCGAGGATGAACACGATGCCGAGTCCGCCGATCTGCGCACCGCTGCCGTAGGCCGGGTCCATCGAGTCGATCAGCGTCGTGACGAAGAGGATCGCCAGGATGATGCCGCCGACGAGCGGGAACAGGAACGTGAAGAAGACGTTGCGCGCCGAGTCGAACCACTGCTTGCGGAAGTACCAGACGCAGGCGAAGGCCGTGATGCCGTAGTAGAAGCAGATCATCATGCCGAGCGTGAGGATCGTGTCCCACAGCGTGTTCTCGCTGACCACGCGCATCACCGCGTAGAAGGCGGATGCCACGATAGCCGAGACGATCGTCGCGTAACCGGGCGTGAAGAAGCGCGGATTGACCTTGCCGTAGGCCGGCGGGAGTGCGCCGTAGTGCCCCATCGCGAGGAGCGTGCGCGCAGGCCCCACGAAGGTCGACTGCAGCGACGACGCGGAGCTCGTGAGCACCGCGAGCGACACGAGGAACGCGAGCGGGCCGAGGATCGGGCCGGAGAGGTGGAAGAACACGTTCTCCTGGATGTCCTCGTTGCCGAGACCCAGCTCCCCTGTTCCCGTGCCGGCGAACATGATCATCGCGATCGCGAGCAGCAGGTACAGCGAGACGATCGTGAGTACCGTGACGGTCGCAGCGCGGCCGGGCGTGCGCTCGGGATCCTTCGTCTCCTCATTCATCGTGAGGGTGACGTCCCAGCCCCAGAAGATGAAGATCGACAGCGAGAGCCCTGCCGCGAAAGCGCTGAAGGTCGGCACGGCGAAGGGGTTGAACCAGTTCAGGTCGAACGGCTGCGGATCGAAGCCACCGCCCGAGACCGCCTGTGCGATCGCAGCGATCGAGAAGCCGATCAGCACGAGCACCTGGAAGCCGACCAGCCAGTACTGCAGCTTCTGCGTCGTCTTCATGTCGCGGTACGAGATCCACGTCGCCGCCAGCATGAACAGCAGGCACACGACGATGTTGATGCCCGTGTTGGCCGCGAGGTCGGCGATCTCGGTGTTGCCTGTCACCTGCGAGATCAACAGGAACAGGAAGTCGACGGCGACGCCGGCGAGATTGGACAGCACAAGGATCGTCGCGACGACGAGACCCCATCCGGCCATCCAGCCGATCCACGGGCCGAAGGCGCGGGTCGCCCAGGTGAAGGACGTGCCGGAGTCCGGCATCCGGTTGTTGAGTTCGCGGTAGCCGAAGGCGACCAGCAGCATCGGCAGGAAGCCGACGAGGATGATCGCGGGGATCTGCGATCCGACGACGGATGCCACGGGCCCGACGGCCGCGGTGAACGTGTACGCCGGTGCGATGCAGGAGATGCCGATGACGACGGCGCCGAGGAGTCCGACGGTGCCGGCACTCAGTCCCTTGCGCGAGATGCCGCCGGTGACGGGCGCGTCGGGTGTGTTCGCCCCGCCGGAATCGGGCGCCGTTGCCCGAGGTGTGGTGCTCATGCCTGGTCTCCTCCAGTGGAGATGTCGGTGGCGCGGGTGCGCGGCACGACGATCATGGGAACGGGGAGCTCGTGCAGCATCTTCGCCGCTGTCGAGCCCAGGAACAGCCGACGTGGCTGTGCGAGACGGCTGGATCCGACGAGAACGATCTCGCCGTCCTGCCAGGGAAGGTGGGCGACGGCGTCTTCGACGCTGTCACCGGCAGCACGTTCGACATCCGCCGAGACGCCCTCGGGAAGAGATGCCCGCGCCTGGGCCAGGACGTCGTCGCCGTGCACATTGCGCACCAGCGTGATCGCGCCGGTGTCGAGTCCGGGCGGGACGTCGAACGGCACGAGCGAGATGAGTCGCAGTGAGCCTCCGCTCGCGCTGGCGAGGCTCACTGCTTCTTCCAGAAGCACGTCGGCACCGGGTCGGGTGCCGATGGCTGCTGTCACGCGCGTGATCGGGGTGTCGATTCGCGTGCGAGTTGCGGACCCGGCGGGCGCGAGCGCCACCGGGATGGTCGAGGAGTGCAGAAGCTCGGATGCCACGGAGCCGAGGCGGTGCCGGCCGAAGGTCGAGCCGTTCGCGGCGCCGACGACGATGAGGCGTGCCCCGAACTCCTCGCCCGCGGCGATGAGGCCCGCGGCGAAGGACTCCTCGAAGCGCACGTGCCCGCTGCGCGTGATGTCCTGCGGGACCTGAGCGAGCGCATCGCGCAGCCACTCCTGCGCCTGTGCGCGGATGTGGGCCTCGTAGGCGCGCTCCGGCGGCACGGCGGCGCTGCGTGTGCCCTCAGAGGGCAGCACGATCACGAGGTGCAGACGCATCCCGAGCCCGCGGGCCAGGCGCGCGCCGAGCGCGAGAGCATCCGCTCCCGACTCCGTCGCGGTGTAGCCGACGACGATCGCGCCGCTCATGCCCGGCTCGCTTCAACGATCGAGGAGGCTGCGAGGCGCCCCATCCGGATCGCACCGTCGACGTGCTGGTAGCCGGCGCCCGCCATGTCGCTGCAGGCGAAGTGGATCGGGCCGACGGCCTCACGAAGGTCCGGACCGTAGCGGTGCAGGCCACCCATGTCGAAGCTCGCAGCATAGGCGCCGCGGGTCCACTCCTCGCTCCCCCAGTCGCTCTCGTAGTAGACGACGGGGTTCTTCGCCTCTTCGCCGTAGTAGTGCGAGAGGGACTCGAGGATGCGCTCCTTGCGCTCCTCTGCGCTGAGGGTGAACAGGTCGTCGGCGTTTTGATCGCTGACGAAGCCGACCAGTGTGCCGCGCTCGTCGCCGTGGTTGCTGTTGTCGTACGCCTCGTGCGACAGCTCGTAAGGGCTGAAGGCGGTTCCCGACAGACCCTTCTCCCGCCAGAACGGGGTCTCGTAGACCGCGTGCACCTTGATGACGAAGCCCATCGACAGGTGCTGGTGCAGCTGGTGCTGACGACGCGGCAACGCGGGCACGAAGCTGATCCGGTTGTAGAGCACAGGAGCGTGCGCGAGGATCGCGAAGCGGCCGCGGACCGTCAGGTCATCGGTCGTCACCGTGACGCCCCCGTCGCCCCATTCGAGTGTGCGCACGGGCTGGTTCAGGTGCACGTCGTCGCCCAGACGCTCGGCAAGCAGCAGCGGAACCTGCTGCAGACCACCGACGACGCGCTTGTCGAGGATGAAGTCGGCATCGACGAGGTTCGAGTACGACCCGGCGGATGCGGCCATCAGCAGCGACTGCAGCAGAGAGAACGCGTGTGTGGGCTTCGTGAGCATGGCTGAGCCCGTCGCGAACGCCAGGTTGCGCACGGCCTCGTCATCGTCGGTCTGCTCGCGCAGCCAGGCATCCCAGGTGATGGCGTCCCACTCAGCGGCCTTTGGATGCTCCCAGGGGCGGTCCGGATCGATCTCGGACACCATCTGATCGAGCAGCGACGTGACCTCGGCGATCACGCGCTCCGTCTCGGGTGCGACCGGGAACATCTCACCGGTGAAGCGGTGCACCGCGCCATCGGGTCCGACGTACACGCTGTCGCCCTCGCGGTATCGGCTGAAGGTCTCCAGGCCGAGCTCGGCGACGGTCTCGATGAGCGCGTCCTGGTCGGGCGACACCCACTGGCCGCCGATCTCCAGCATCGCGCCGTCGATGACGTCGGTCCACAGGCGTCCGCCGACACGGTCGCGGGCCTCGAGCACCGCCACCGAGAGTCCGGCTTTTCGCAATTCGTTGGCGGCGGTGAGTCCGGCAGCGCCTGCGCCGACGATCACTACGTCGCGGGTGATCTCAACCATTCACACAACTCCTTTGTTCATGAACCATGAGGGTGTTCGGTGAAGTACCGGTCGCGCCTCGACATCCCCCGACACGAGGCGCGACCGGACGTCTCAGGCGGACGCCAGGGCCGCGGCGACGACGTCGAGGCCCTCGTTCAGCAGCTCGTCGCCGATCGACAGCGGCGGCAGGAAGCGGATGACGTTGCCGTAGGTGCCGCAGGTGAGAACGATCACGCCCTCCGCGATGCAGGCCTTGGCGACGGCAGCGGTGAGCGCCGCATCCGGAGCATTCGTCTCCGGATCCACGAACTCAGCCGCGATCATCGCACCGTGTCCGCGGATGTCGCCGATACGAGCGTCCGAGGCCTGGATCGCGGTGAGACGCGCCTTCAGGCTCTCGCCGATCTGCTGCGCGCGCTCGATGAGGCCCTCGTTCTCGAACACGTCGATCGCCGCGAGAGCCGCAGCGCAGGCGACGGGGTTGCCCCCATAGGTGCCGCCGAGACCGCCGGCGTGCGAGGCATCCATAATCTCTGCGCGCCCTGTGACGGCGGCGAGCGGAAGACCTGCCGCGATGCCCTTGGCGGTCGTGATGAGGTCGGGCTCGATGCCGAAGATCTCACTCGCGAACATCGCTCCCGTGCGGGCGAAGCCCGTCTGCACCTCGTCGGCGATGAAGACGACGCCGTTCGCACGGCACCAGTCGACGATCGCGTTGAGGAATCCGTCTGCGGGGACGATGAAGCCGCCCTCGCCCTGGATGGGCTCGATGATGATCGCCGCGAGGTTGTCGGCGCCGATCTGCTTCTCCAGCTGCAGAATGGCTCGGGCTGCGGCATCCGCTCCGCTCAGTCCGTCGCGGAACGGGTACGACATCGGCGCGCGGTAGACCTCGGGGGCGAACGGCCCGAAGCCGCTCTTGTAGGGCATCGACTTCGCGGTGAGCGCCATCGTGAGGTTCGTGCGGCCATGGTATCCGTGGTCGAAGGCGACGACGGCCTGACGGCCCGTGTGCTTGCGGGCGATCTTGATCGCGTTCTCGACGGCCTCGGCACCCGAGTTGAACAGCGCGGTCTTCTTCGCGAAGGAACCGGGCGTGACGCGGTTGAGCGCCTCGGCGACCTCGATGTACGACTCGTAGGGCGAGATCATGAAACAGGTGTGCGTGAACTGCGCCGCCTGCGCGGCGACCGCCGCGACGACCTTCGGGTGCGCGTTGCCGACGCTCGTGACCGCGATCCCCGAACCGAGGTCGATCAGGGAGTTGCCGTCGGCATCGACGACCACGCCACCGCCCGCGGCAACAGCGGCCACGGGAACCGTGTGCCCGACGCCCGCCGGAACCGCGTTGGCCTTGCGCGCGAGGATCTCGGCCGAGCGCGGCCCGGGAAGGGCGGTGACCAGGCGGCGCTCCTGCGGGAGCGAGGGTCCGCCGAGGGGGGCTGCGTCGGTTGCGGCGTCGAGGAGAGTCATGGTGGCGAGCGTACGAGGGCGCGGGAACAGATGCACTCGCCGGAGCGTACAATTCCAGGGAGACTTTCGCCGGAACGTATAAAGGATGCTGCGCCATGACGGACGCTCCCACGCTGCGCACATTGCTGCGGCGCTCGGATCTCGCACTCGAGCTCGTCTCGCCCGTCGACACCGCGCTCCTGGATCGCCCCCTGCGGTGGGTGCACAGCTCCGACCTCGCCGACCCCACGCCGTTCCTCACAGAAGACCTGGTGCTGCTGACGACCGGCACCCAGTTCCGCGATGAGGACTCCGTCGCCGCGCACGCCTACGTCCGGCGGCTCGCGGAACGCGGCGTCGCCGGACTCGGCTTCGGCACAGAGGTGCATCGCGCGGGCATCCCCGCCGAGCTCATCGCCGCCTGCGCAGAGGTGGGGATGCCGCTCTTCGAGGTGCCCTACCGCACGCCCTTCATCGCCATCGCCCGCGCGCACGCCGAGGCGATCGCCGCACAGGCCTACGCACGACGCACCTGGGCGCTCGACACCCAGCGCGCGCTCGCGATCGCCGCACTCCGCCCTCGGGGTCTCGAGTCCACCCTGAGTGAACTCGCCCGCAGGCTCGACGTCTGGGTCGGGCTCTTCGATGCGACGGGATCGCTCGCCCATCAGCATCCGCAGACCGCCCTTGACGCCGAGACACGGCAGGATCTCGCCGCTCACGCCGGCGATCTCATCGCGCGCGGCGCTCAGGCGACACAGTCCTTCACCGTGGGAGCGCAGCCGTTCCTGCTGTTCACGCTCGGCCGCGGCGGCAGCCTGCGGGGCGTCATCGCCCTCGCCACCGGTGCGCTCGATCCGGAAGCGCGCACCGTCGTGACCTCGGTCATCGCGATGGCGGGGCTCGCCCGCGAGCAGAGCGAGCAGCTCGGCCGACGCACGGCACGCCTCAACCGCCAGGTGCTCGAATCGCTCCTGCTCGACGATCCGACGCTCGCCCGTCGCGTGCTGGGTGCCGTGCCGCCGGCGCCGATCGTAGTCGCCGTCGCGGAGGCGAATGCTCCTGCCGAGGCGATCATCGAATGGTGCGAGCGACGCCGCGCGAACGATGCAATCCCGTTCTTCGCCGCCGAAGGCCGCGAAGGACTCACGCTGTGCGTCTCGGCGAGGCACGAAGACCTGATCACAGAGGCAGCGGAGCGGTTCACCGCACGCTGGGGCGTGTCCGAGGCCGACGGCTACTCGGCCTTCGCGCGGCTGCACGAGCAGGCGCACCTCGCACTTGCACGCGGAACAGGTCCGGTGTCGCGGTACAGCGATGCGGCGAGCGCGAGCATGATCGGCGCGCTCGCGACCGACGAGGCGCGCATGGTCGCCGAGTCACGCCTGGCTCCGGTGCGACGACACGACGAGGCGTCCGGAACCGACCTCGAACGCACCCTGCGTGTGTGGCTGGAGCACGATGCGAAACTCGACGCGGCGGCTGCCGCGCTGGGCGTGCACCGCCACACGGTGCGCAGTCGCGTGGCGCAGGCATCCGCTCTGCTCGGCCTCGACCTCTCGACCTTCCCGGCGCGCGCCGAACTCTGGGTCGCACTGTCGACGCTGAGCGACTGAGTCACTCCGCGTCCCGACACTTCCCTCGGCCGAGAGCCCTCGGCCATGATGGGGCCATGACGACTTCACCCGTGCTGCCTGCCCTCCCCGACTCCGTCACGATCTCGGAGGTCCCCGTCGCCGATGGCGTCTCGCTGCGCGTGCTGCGCGCGGGATCGGGCACTCCCCTGGTGATGCTGCCCGGCTGGACGTGCTCCGCCGACTTCTTCGTGCACCAGCTCACCGGCCTCTCCGACGGGTTCGATGTGATCGCGATCGACCCGCGCGGACACGGCGGATCATCCAAGCCCCTGACGGGCAACACCTTCGCGCAGCGTGGGAACGACCTCGCCGCTCTCGTCGATGCGCTCGGGCTCGACCGGTTCGTGCTGCTCGGCTGGTCGTTCGGCGTTCTGGACGCGCTCAGCTACATCCGCTCCCACGGCACGGATCGCATCGAGAAGCTCGTGATCGTGGATGAGACCCCGAAGGTTCCCGCCGACCCGGCGGATGCGTCGGAGTGGGGCGAGGCGCCGCTCACGCACGACGGCATCGTCGGACTGCAGCGCGCGGTCCTGGATGACCGCGTCGGATTCTGGACCGCCTACGCGAGCTACATGATCGGTTCGGAGAACGCCGACGACGTCGCTCGCATCGTCGAACTCGGCCTGCAGACCCCCGAGCACATCGCGGTCGCCTCCGTCATGGACGGCGCGACGAGCGACTACTCGGCCGAAGCCGCCTCCGCGAGCGTCGCCGTGCCGACGCTGTTCCTCGCGCGCGAGGACTGGGCCGATGACGCACGCACCTGGGTCACGGCGCACATGCCTCAGGCTCAGTTCGACACGATCCCGCTGCACATGGGATTCGCAACGCACGCCGAGGACTTCAACGCGAAGGTGCGGGAGTTCGCCGCGGCGAACGCTTAGCTCGCGCTCTCGCCGAGGTTGTTCGACACCACCTCGAGCGCGTGTGCCCGTGCCTCACGGGCATCCGCGCCGCGCTCGGCGGCGACCGCATCGGCGAAGACCTCTGCGAACACGAGGTAGGCGACGCGCGAGGTGTGCTCGAGCTCATCGCGAAAACTCACCCCGGACGGTGCGATCACGAGCGACCTGCTCGCCAGCTCGGTCAGAGCGGAGGACGCGAACGAGGTCATCGCGATGAGTTCGGCGCCTCCCTGCGCGGCCGCCGACGCGACGCGCAGGCTCGCCTCGTTCGCGCCCGATCCGCTCACGATGATGCAGGCGTCATCCGCCGTGAGGTGACGTGCGGCGATCTGCTGCGCGATGGCGTCGGCGATGAACTCGGCCGGGCGCCCTGCGGCCGTGAGGCGCATGGCGAGATCGCTCGCGATGGGCGACGAGAGCCCGTTCGCGAGGATCAAGAGTCTCCGTGACTGCGCGGCGATGCGCACGGCATCCGCCACGGCCTCCGCGTCGAGCACGCTCGCGAGCGCAGGAAGCGACGCGGCGAGACGATCGATCTCGCCGCGCATGCGTCCGAGCACGCTCGGCCCGTGATCGATGTGCCCCTCGTTCCCCCGCGCGAGCTCGGCGGCGAGTGCGACCCGCAGCTGCGGGTAGCCGCGATAGCCGAAGCTCTGGCAGGTGCGCACGACCGTGGCCCGGCCGACGCCCGCCCGTTCCGCGACCTCTTGCGCCGTCCATTCGACGACGTCCGCGGGGTGTGCGGCGACCAGGTCGGCGACGCGGCGCTCGGCGGGCTGGAGGGTGTTGCGCACAGTGGCGATGCGGGCGAGGGGCGGGGCGCTAGCGGAGAACTCGGGCACGGGATCCCTCCATGATGCGTCGGCGAATGGCGCCGGAGGCTCCATCGATCAGCATCGTGACGATGACGACGACGATCAGCAGCACACCGACCGTCGACCACTCACGGTACTGCGTGTACGAGGTGAGCATGTCGCCGATTCCGCCCACTCCGATGAGGCCCAGCACGGCGGACGAGCGGACGTTGATCTCGAAGCGATACAGCCAGAACGACCAGAACACGGGCTCGGCCTGCGGCCAGACGCCCCAGCGCAGCACCTGCGCCGTCGATCCTCCTGCGGCCCGCGCTGCTTCGATCGGCCCGGGCGGCACAGCCTCGACCGCCTCATACCCCCATTTGCCGAGGGTGCCGATGCCGTTGATCGCGAGTGCGAGTGCCCCTGTGAACGGGGTCAGGCCGGTCACCGAGAGGATGACGATCGCGATGATGATCTCAGGCACAGCACGGATGAGCGAGAAAAGGCCGCGCAGCAGCGCGCGCAGCCAGGCCGGGCCGAAGCCGCGAGCGGCGAGCAGGCTCAGCGGCGTCGCGAGCAGAATGCCGAGGATCGTCCCCACCCAGGCCATCTCGACGCTGCGCCAGGTCTGCCACAGTGCCTCGGGCAGCTTCTCCCAGTTGGGCGCAGCGAACATGAGGCCGAAGTAGCGCACGATCTCGGCAGGGAGATCGGCGAGTCGCTCCCAGGCGATGTCGACCGACCAGAACGCGAGCACGGCGGCGGCGGTGATGACGAGCCATCCGACGACAGCCCATGGCCGCCGTGGTCTCTGCGGGAGTTGCAGCGTTGGCGCGGTCATACGAGCCGCCGCCGGATCGCGTCGCTGACAATGTCGATGACGATCACCACGATGAGGATCTCCAGGATGATGAGTGAGAGCTGGTCGTAGCGGTAGAAGGTGCGCACGGCGTCGATGAGAAGTCCGAGACCGCCAGCCCCGACCAGGCCGAGCACGGTCGAGGCCCGCACGTTGAGCTCGAAGGCATAGAGCGCCTGGTTCGCGAACGCCGGCCACGCGTCGGGCAGCGCGAGCGTGCGGTTGATCTGCGTCTGCGTCGCCCCCACGGCGCGCCCCGCTTCGAGCGGGCCGGTGTCGTTGGTGTCGATGGCTTCCGAGACGAGTTTGACGACGATGCCGATGTTGAACAGCAGCAGCGCCAGGATGCCGGGCAGCGCTCCGACGCCGACCATCGCCACCAGGATGGCCGCGTACAGCAGGTCGGGAACCGCACGGACGACATTCAGCACACCGCGCACCACCATGCGCGTCGCGGTGGTCGGGTTCGTGTTCCGCGCCGCCCAGAAGCTCACCGGCAGCGCGACGGCGGCGCCCAGCACGGAGGCGATGACGGCCATCTGCAGGGTCTCGATGAGCGGCGGGATCGTGCGCGGGAAGAAACTCCAGTCGGGCACGAGCAGCTTCACGATCTTGTCGGCGCCGTTCTGCCAGTTGCGAGTGATCGCGCCCAGATCGACGCCGATCCCGATGCCGGGTAGGCACATGACGACCGTGATCGCCACGATCACCAGGGCGATCACGGGAGCCTTCCACGCACCCTTCGGCTTCGGCGGGAGCGCAAGTCGGTCGATTGTGCTCACGCGCGCAGCCGATCTTCCGGACTGATCGAGCGCCCGTAGATGCTCTCGAAGTCGGCGTCGCTCGCGCTCGCCGCAGGGCCGTCGTAGACGACCTCGCCCGCGCGCATGCCGATCATCCGCACGCCGTACTCCCGGGCGAGGTCGAGCAGGTGCAGGTTCACGAGCACCGTGATGCCGAGGTCGTGGTTGATTCGGCGGAGGTCCGCCATGACCCCGTGCGCGGTCGGTGGATCGAGGCTTGCGACGGGCTCGTCGGCGAGCACGATCGCCGGCTGCTGCGTGAGGGCACGAGCGATCGCGACGCGCTGCTGCTGGCCACCGGAGAGTTCGGATGCCCGCGCGTAGAGCTTCGGCAGGATGCCCACGCTCTCGAGCGCCCGATATGCGAGCTGCCTGTCGCTTTCGCTGTACGCGCCGAGCAGGGTGCGCCACAGCGATGTATGGGCGAGACGCCCGACGAGCACGTTCTGCAGCACGCTGGCACGGCCAGCAAGGTTGAACCCCTGGAACACCATGCCGATGTCGCCGCGGAGACGCCGCAGTTGCCGGGTGGATGCCCCGCTCACACGGTGCTCACCTACGTCGAGCGTGCCCGAGGTCACCGGCACCAAGCCGTTGATCGTGCGAATCAGGGTGGACTTGCCCGAGCCCGAGAGCCCGACGACCGCGACCATGGAGCCTGACGGAATGTCGAGCGAGACGTTCTTGAGCCCAACGGTGCCGTTCGGATAGCGCACGGTCACGTCGTCGAGAGTGATCGACCACGGCGTGGGCGCCGCCGCCGAAGCGGAGGCGCCCACGGTGTCTGCTGCGTGTGGCACTACTGCAGTCCCAGAGCCTGGGCGGCGCGTGCGACGACGTCGAGCGAGTCGGGGTTCGCGGGGGCGAGCTTGGTGATCGAGTAGATGCTCTGCAGGATCTCCGAGCCCTCCTTCGTGTTCGAGAACTCCTCGAGCGCGTCCGTGATGCGCTGCTGCAGCTCGGGCGAGAGGTCGGCCGACAGTGCGACGCCGTCGTTCGGGATCTCCTCGGTCATCGCGAACACGACGACCTTCTGCCCCACATCGGGGGTGTCCTTCTGCACGATCGTCCGAGCGTCCCAGAAGCTGAAGCCCACCTCGGCGTCGCCGTTGTAGACGGCGAGGACCGAGGCGTCGTTCGCGGTCACCGGGATCTGCTGAATGTCGGTGTCGGTGTCGAGTCCGGCCTCCTGCAGCGCGAGGATCGGATAGATGTAGCCGGCGGGCGATCCGGGGCCGAGCACGGCGGTCTTCGCGCCCTTGACCTTCTCGATCGCGTCGAGTCCGGCCGGGCCCTTCATCGCGTCGGCGCCGTTGCAGAACAGCATCCCATCGCGCTCGACCGGGGCGTCTTCGCAGTACTTGTCGGGGTTGTTCGTCATGAACTGCGCGGGATAGGTGATGTTGCCGTTGCGCTCGGTCTGCAGCACGGTCTTCGCGTCGTACATGTCGTTCGCCTGCCAGAGCTGCAGCGAGGGCAGGAAACCGATCTGCGCCTGACCTGCGCCCATCGCCTCGACGGCGGCCTGGTAGTCCTTCGAGACGACGCCCGTGACCTCGATGCCGAGTTCCTCGGTGAGGTAGTCGGTGAGGGTGCAGCGGTCTCGACGAGGCCGTCCTGGTCCTGTGAGGGCACCAGGGCGAGGACGAGCGAGGTGGGGTCGGCTACGGGTGCGTCGGTGGCGGCAGATTCCTCTGCGGCCGGTGCGGCGCAGCCAGCAAGGGTGACGGTGAGGAGCGTGCCGAGGGCGGCGAAGCCCATCGTCGAGCGGCGGGTGAGCTTAGGCATTCTGTTCCTTTGCGAGGGGTGTGTGGGAGGCGGGTGTTGCGGGAGAGAAGGCGTGTGGATCGCGCAGCCATGCGGACAGCTGCGGCAGCAGCGCGGTCAGGGTCTCGGCGCGGAAGAGCGGATGCGCGCCGTCATCGACGAAACCGCCGACCAGCGCGGTCGCGTGGCCCCGGCGCTGCGCCGGTTCCAGGTCGTTGCGCCAGATGTCGCCGATGCTCAGCACCGGAGCATCCGCGGGAAACGAGTCGAGCACCTCTTCAAGCCCCGCGGGCTTTCCGGCGTTCGAGATCACCCGGTCGAACAGGGCGTGAAGGCCCAGCGAGACGAGAGCCTCGTTCAGGCGGATCGACGGGGCATTGGTGACGAGAATGCGCTCGGCATCGGCGTTCGCCAGAAAGTCGGCAAGCCCGTCGGGCGCCTCGATCGCGGCGTGCGGCGTCGCCAGCTGACGGCGGCTGGTGAGGTACGCAGCGCTGAGCAGTGAAGCATCCGCCCCCGCACGCTCCGCGGCGATGCGCACGGCGTCGTAGCCGTCGAGCCCCTGGGTGCGGGCCGCGAGCGTCGCGAGCACGTCCGACAGAAAGCCCTCGGGACCACCGAGCGCTCGCGACACCTCTCGGGCGTACGCGATGACCGGGCCATCGCCGAGGGCGACGGTGCCGTCGAAGTCGAACAGCAGGATGGGACGAGGGCGCACAGCGTTCTTTCTGATCGGGTGAGCGGATGCTGCCGAGCGACGCTCCGGCATCCGGTGGACACGCCGTCCACTATTGCCAGCATTCATGGACAGTTCGCCCACGCGGCGTGAACGCCCGATGAACACTTGCGGGCGCCCCGATCACAGCAGTGACGTAGGGTGAGGCCATGGCCGAACTCGACGACCTGATCGCCGTCGCGCACGAGGTCTCACAGACCGAGGCTGACGCCGCGACGACCGCACTGTACGCACTGCCCTGGCTCACACAGAGCATCGAAGACGACCGCACGGCCGGCCGCTTCACCCGGTGGGGTCGCTCCACCGTCATCGACGAGAACGTCGGCTCGGCGGTGCTCAGCAGAGCCGCCTTCGAGGCGCTGCACACCCTCGCTGGCCTTCCGTCCGCGTGGCCCGTCGGCAACGCGGGGCTCCTGCATAGCTACGGGTATCTCCTGTCACTCACACCCACTCCGTACGGCATGAAACGGGATCGCTGGCTTGACGGGCAGTTCGCTCGCACACTCACGCTTGCGGCCGATCACTTCATTCCCTGGGCCGGAGACGAGACGCTCCTCGCGCGCGCGGACGCCGCGGCATCCGGCATCCTGAGCACCGCCGAATGGGCGTGGCTGTCCGCGATCGACGGACGCATGACGCAGGTCGCGCTCGGAGAAGAACGCGAGGGCGTGAGGCCCCTCGCCTATGCCGTCGCACCGCAGAGCGGCATGCAGCCGCTGCTCGTGACCCTGTTCCCGATCGCGGGAGACGACCGCACGCGCCGCCTCATCGAGGGACAGACGCGTCTGCGCTGGAACGCGGTCTAGATCACCGCGGCGCGTGCGCCTCCAGGAATTCGTAGACGTCGGTCGTGTCGACGCCGGGGAACGACCCGGTCGGCAGGGTCGCGAGCAGCGTGCGCGGGGTGCGCACATTCGGCCAGGAGTTCTGCCGCCAGCGCTCCTCCAGCGCGGCGGGCGCCCGCCGACAGCAGGCCTCGACGGAGTGCTTCGACACCGAGCGCTCGGTCGTGTCCCGGCCGATGAACCAGCGGGTGTCGTCGAAGCGCACGCCCACGCTCACCGAGTGCAAACCCTCGCTCGACGCCTCGACGCGGGCGGTGCACCAGTACGTGCCGTTGCCGGTGTCGGTGTACTGGTAGTAGGGGTTGAAGCGGTCCTCAACATCGAAGACGACGCGACTCGTCCAGCGCCGACAGCACATCTGGCCCTCGATCGACCCGAGTCGGTCGGTCGGGAAGTTCACGTCGTCGTTCTCGTAGGCCTTGGTGATGGTGCCGGATTCGTGCACCTTGAGGAAGTGCACCGGGATGCCCAGATGCTGCGTCGCCAGGTTCGTGAAGCGATGCGCGGCGGTCTCGTAGGAGACGGAGTACGCGTCGCGCAGGTCTTCGATCGAGATCGCCCGCCGCGCCTTCGCGTCCTGCAGGAACGGCACGACGTGCTCTTCCGGGACGAGAAGTGCGCCGGTGAGGTAGTTCGTCTCCACGCGCTGGCGCAGGAACTCGGCATAGCTGCGCGGCTCAGCATGCCCCAGGATGCGGCTGGCGAGTGCCTGCAGCACCGCGGTGCGCGCATCCCCCTTCGCGGGCACGCTGGAGGAGAGGTAGAGACGCCCGTTCTCGAGGTCGGCGACACTGCGCGTGGTCTGCGGCAGATCCGAGGCGTAGTGCAGGGTGAACCCGAGATGAGCGGCGACCTCTGAGGCGGATCTCTGGGTGAGCGGTCCGCCAGGATGCTGGATGGCTTCGAGGATCGCGGATGCCTCGCGTTCGAGGTCTGCGAAGTAGTTGTCCTGCCTGCGCATCAGGTCGCGCAGCTCCACGTTGGCGCGACGCGCCTCCTCCGGGGTTGCCGCGCGCTCATCGCGCAGGCGCTCGATCTCGCCGTGCATCGCCAGCAGGGCGCGCAGCATCTCGGTCGGAACGGTCTTCGCGATGCGGAACGGTTCGATCCCGAGGGCCTGGAACGTCTGGCCCTTCATCGCCCGCTCGAGGGAGATCTCCGCGGTGCTGCGCTCATCCAGGGGCTCTCCCTCCAGCAGCGCGTCGACGGTGACGCCGAGCGCACGGGCGATGGCCTGCAGCAGGGTGAGCTTCGGCTCACGCTTGCCCGTCTCGATCATCGAGAGCTGACTGGGCGCGCGGTCGACCGTCGATGCGAGCTCTTCGAGCGTGATCCCGCGCGCGGTGCGCAGTTGCCGGATGCGCCGGCCGATCGTGAGGGCGTCCGCTTCTTCTGTCTCATCGATGAGCGTCATGGCGGCGATTCTGTCACAAGAGCAGAAATTTGGGCAATCTTCACGCCGAAATTGGTCAGGTGGGGCCGGAATCTTCACACACAGTGGATGCAAGCCACCGCGGCACCCCGCACACAACTCCACCGGCATCGCTTCACCGGCACCGCCGCCGCCACACGAACAGCCCCTTCCGAGGAGAACACCATGAGCATCCAGCCCACCCCCACCGGCCTCCGCCACGGCGACCAGACGCAGACCGCCGCCGAACTGCAGGAGATCTGGGACACCGACCCGCGCTGGAGCGGCGTCGAGCGCACCTTCACCGCCGAAGACGTCATCCGGATCCGCGGCTCGGTGCGCGAGGCATCCACCCTCGCCGCCCGCGGTGCCGAGAACCTCTGGAACCTCCTGCACACCGAGGACTACATCCGGGCGCTCGGCGCGTACACGGGCGGACAGGCCGTGCAGCAGGTCCGCGCTGGCCTCAAGGCCATCTACCTCTCGGGCTGGCAGGTCGCCGCCGACGGCAACCTCGCCGGTCAGACCTACCCCGACCAGTCGCTGTACCCGGCGAACTCGGTGCCCGCGGTCGTGCGCCGCATCAACAACGCACTCATCCGCCAGGACCAGCTCGAGCATGCTGAGGGCGAGGTCACGCAGGACTGGCTCGCACCGATCGTCGCTGATGCCGAGGCCGGTTTCGGCGGACCGCTCAACGCCTATGAGCTCGCACAGTCGCTCATCCAGTCGGGTGCTGCCGGCATCCACTGGGAGGACCAGCTCGCGAGCGAGAAGAAGTGCGGCCACCTCGGCGGCAAGGTCCTCGTTCCGACGCAGCAGCACATCCGCACGCTGAACGCCGCGCGTCTCGCCGCCGATGTGGCGGGTGTGCCGACCGTCATCATCGCCCGCACGGATGCGCTCGCGGCCGACCTGCTCACGAGCGACGTCGATGAGCGCGACCAGGCGTTCACGACCGGCGAGCGCACGAGCGAGGGCTTCTACCGCATCCGCCCGGGACTGGACTCGGTCATCAGCCGCGGCCTCGCCTTCGCCCCCTACGCTGACCTGCTCTGGGTCGAGACGGGAGAGCCGGACATCGAGCTCGCGCGCGCGTTCGCCGAGGCCATCCACGCGCAATACCCGGGCAAGCTCCTCGCGTACAACTGCTCGCCGAGCTTCAATTGGAAGCGACACCTCTCGGATGCCGAGATCGCGACGTTCCAGCAGGAGCTGGCCGACCTGGGCTACAAGTTCCAGTTCATCACGCTGGCAGGCTTCCACGCCCTGAACTACTCGATGTTCGACCTCGCCCGCGGCTACGCCGAACGTGCCATGAGCGCGTACGTCGAGCTGCAGGAAGCGGAGTTCGCCGCCGAGGCATCCGGATACACCGCCACCAAGCACCAGCGCGAGGCGGGCACCGGCTACTTCGACGTCATCTCCACCGCGCTCAACCCTGAGAGCGCAACCCTCGCCCTGGCCGGCTCCACCGAAGCCGCGCAGTTCCACTAAGACGACTTCTCCGCAAAGGACACCGATCATGACCACACCCACGGCACCGCCGACGACTCCGACCACCCTGACCCAGCAGGGTCCCGCGATCGAGATCACGGGCCCCCTGCGCGAGCGCTACGACGAGATCCTCACCGCCGAGGCCATCGCGTTCCTCACCGAGCTGCACCACCGCTTCGGGCACCGCCGGCATGACCGGCTCGCCGATCGCATGCGCCGCCGCTTCGAGATCGGCAACGGACACGACCCGCAGTTCCGCGACGACACGGCCCACATCCGCGCGGACGAGAACTGGCGAGTCGCCGGAGCCGGCCCTGGACTCGAAGACCGACGCGTCGAGATCACGGGCCCGACCGACCCGAAGATGACGATCAACGCACTCAACTCGGGCGCCCGCGTCTGGCTCGCCGACCAGGAGGACGCGACGAGCCCCACCTGGAAGAACGTCATCGAGGGTCAGCTCTCGCTGCGCGACGCGATCCGCGGCGAACTTTCCTTCACCTCACCCCAGGGCAAGGAGTACCGGGTGACCGCCGAGCGCACACCGACGATCGTGATGCGCCCCCGCGGATGGCACCTGACCGAGAAGCACATCCGCTTCATCGACCGCACCGGGCGTCCCATGGCGGCATCCGGCTCACTCGTCGACTTCGGCCTGTACTTCTTCCACAACGCGCAGGCCCTCATCGATGCCGGCCGCGGCCCGTACTTCTACATCGCGAAGCTGGAGTCTGCCGACGAGGCGAAGCTGTGGGATGACATCTTCACCTTCGCCGAGGAGTACGCGGGCATCCCGCACGGCACGATCCGCGCGACGGTGCTGATCGAGACGCTGCCCGCCGCATTCGAGATGGAGGAGATCCTCTACGAGCTGCGCGATCACTGCGCGGGGCTCAACGCCGGACGCTGGGACTACATCTTCTCGATCATCAAGACCTACCGCGGCCGCGGCGCACGCTTCGTGCTCCCTGACCGCAGCGAGGTCACGATGACGGTGCCGTTCATGCGGGCCTACACAGAGCTGCTCGTGAAGACGTGCCACAAGCGCGGCGCCTTCGCGATCGGCGGCATGAGCGCCTTCATCCCGAACCGTCGCGACCCCGAGGTGACGCAGCGTGCGCTGGAGAAGGTCGCCGCCGACAAGAAGCGCGAGGCCGGCGACGGCTTCGACGGCACCTGGGTGGCGCACCCCGACCTGATCCCTGCCGCCCAGGCCGAGTTCGATGCCGTGCTCGGCGAGCGCCCGAACCAGGTTGACCGCCAGCGCGATGACGTGCAGGTGCGCGCCGAGGATCTGCTGGACCTGCAGATCGGCCGCCCGATCACCGCGCGCGGTGTGCGCGACAACGTCTCGGTGGCCATCCGCTACCTCGAGGCGTGGCTGCAGGGACTGGGCGCCGTGGCGATCGACAACCTCATGGAGGACGCCGCGACCGCCGAGATCAGCCGCTCGCAGGTGTGGCAGTGGATCCACCAGGACCGCTTGACCGAGGAGGGCGACCGCATCACCGTCGAGTACGTCGAAGGGCTGATCGCCGAGGTGCTCGCCGAGGCTCCGCGCCGGGAGGGCGACCGCTTCGACGACGCAGCGGCCATCTTCCGCGAAGTGGCGCTGCAGGAGGAGTTCCCGGCGTTCCTGACGCTCGGCGCGTACAACCGCTACCTCGACGCCTGAGGTGCACATCGAGTGGTCAGTTTCGGCACCCCTTCTCGCGAATTGTTGCCGAAACTGACCACTCGCGTGCGTGCGGGCTATGCGTCAACGGGCTCGGCGTCCAGGCGGGCACGCACCTCGGCATCCAGCACGAGATCTGCGGCCCCCAGCGCCTCATCCAACTGCGCCACGCTCGACACCCCGACCACCGGAATCACAGGTACTTCCGCACCCAGCAGCCATGCGAGCGCGACCTGGTTCGGGGTCACGCCGAGGTCGGATGCCACCTCGTGCAGCAGCGCCCGGCGCATCCGGCTCGTCGGATGGTCGACGCCGCCCCACAGCGGCTTGCCGAGACGCGCGATCGCCCCCTGGTGCAGCGGTGAGTACACGGTCACCGTGAGCGGCGGGCGATCATCCGTACCCGTGGATGCCGCATAGTCGAGCAGCCCCGGTGTGACGAAGTTGTTGCGTCCGACCATGGGCGCCGGGTGCAGGTAGCTGTACTGCTGCTGCACGACGCCGTACGGAGCGATGCCCTGTCGACGCGCTTCCTCCCGCGCCTCGACCACACGCCAGGTCGCCACGTTCGAGATGCCCGCGATGCCGATGAGTCCTTCACGCTGGAGTTCACCGAATGCGGCGACGGTCTCGGCGAGCGCGACGTCACGATCATCGACATGTCCGTAGAGGACGTCGATGTGTTCGATGCCGAGGTGGCGCGCGCTCTCCGGTGCCTGCCTGCGAATGACCTCAGCGGAGAGCCCCTCGAAGTTCGTCGGCGGGGTGCTGGAGATGGGCTTCGTCGGATCCTGCTGTGCGGCGCCCAGCTTGGTCGCGATCCGCAGCGAATCACGGATGCCACGGTCGGCCATCCACGCGCCGAGGAGGTCCTCGCTGTCGCGACCGGTTCCTCCGTTGCCGAGGCTGTAGTTGTTGGCCGTGTCGATAAAGGTGCCCCCTGCGTCGACGAAGCGGTCGAGGATCGCACGGGCGACATCGGGCGCTGTCGTGGTGCCGAAGTTCATGGTGCCGAGGCACAGGGTGGAGACGTCGAAAGCGGTCTGCCCGTTGGAGAGGGTGCGGTACTGCATCGGTGGTCCTTTCAGGATGTTCGCTCACACGCTAGAAGGATTTCGGTACGGGACTACACTCCAATCAGGATGCAGAAGACCAGACCAATTCTGGCGTGGGAGACGCTGCTCGACATCGCGCGCACGGACGCTCCCGCGCCGCTCCGCGAACGCGTCGAGCACGCGCTGCGCCGCGCGATCGATGACGGTCACCTCGTACCCGGCTCGGCGCTGCCCCCCAGTCGCACGCTCGCCGAGAATCTGGGCGTCTCCCGATGGGTGATCACCGAGGCCTATGGGCAGCTCGTCGCAGAGGGCGTGCTCGATGCCAGGGCAGGCTCCGTCACGCGCGTCGCCGCGCCCACGCTCAGCGAGCGGATGCCGCCGCCGCATCCGCCGTCGGATCACCCGGCTCCGACGGCGACTCCCGTGGACGCGCGATTCGACCTCCGTCCCGGTCTCCCCGATCTGCGGGCGACTCCGCGTGCACGCTGGGGTTCCGCGGTGAAAGCAGCACTCTCGTCGATCGCCGACCGCGACCTCGCCGCCGCGCACCCCGGTGGCTACGCGCCCGCGCGCCAGGCGGTCTCCGACTATCTCGGGCGCTCTCGCCACGTCGCCACGACGGCCGATCGTGTCGTGATCACGCACGGCGCATCCGACGGCATGAGCATCTTGGCGCGGGAACTACGACGCCAGGGACACCGCGCGATCCTCGTCGAAGACCCCAGCTGGCCTCGCCTTCGCGACATCGCGCAGACCCACGGTTTGCGCACGATCCCGATCCCCGTGGACGACGACGGCATCGACGTCGAGGCGCTCGCCGCCGCATCCGTTCGCACCGGCGCGCGAGTGGCGCTGCTCACCCCGGCGCACCAGTTCCCCGTCGGGGCGGCGCTGTCTCCCGCGCGGCGTGAGCAGGTGATCGCGTGGGCGCACGCGGTGGACGGACTGATCATCGAAGACGACTACGACGCAGAGTTCCGCTACGACCGGAGGCCCATCGCCGCGCTGCAGCGACTCGCACCAGACCGCGTCGCGCTCATCGGATCGCTGTCGAAGTCGGTGTCTCCCGCACTGGGCCTGGGATGGATGGTGCTCCCCCACGGGCTGAATCCCGAGCACTCTCCGGCGATGCCGTCGCTCATCGACCAGGCGGCGCTGGCGCACTTCCTCGTGCGGGGCGACCTCGAACGCCACCTGCGTGCCGCGCGGTCCCGCTTCCGTCGACGTCGCGCGGCACTGCTGGACGCCCTTCGAGCCGAGCTTCCCGACGCGTCGATCTCAGGCATCGCGGCAGGGATGCACCTGCTGCTGGAGCTGCCCGCGGGCGCCGATGCCGCAGAGCTCGCGCGGCGCGGGCGCGATCACGGCCTCGCGCTCACCCCGCTGCGACGGTACGAGGATGTCAGCCGACGCCCCGAAGCGCTCGTCCTCGGATACGGCAACCTCGACGACACTCTGGTGTCCGCCGCGACCGCAGCGCTCGCCACGCTCCTACGCGCCAGGTCGGAAACACCGGTCGCCTCGGTGAGGAGCGAGCGTACGCTGACGGGATGACCGAAGAAACCCTGACGCTCTACGACGACCTCGTGCGTGAGTTCACTCACAACTACCCGCGCGGGGCGCGGTTGCTCGCGGTCGCGAGCATCGATGCGGATCGCTCCCGCGTCTTCGCATCGCATCTCGCCGAAGCCATGGAACGCCAGGGCATCGACACGCGTCAGGTCACCGCGGAAGGGCGCGACGAAGCCGCCCTCCGCACCGAGGTCGTCGAACCTTTCCGCGCCGAGCGGCCCGACGCGGCCATCCTCATCTCCGGCGACACCGAACTGCTGACGCCCGAGATCCGCGGCCTGTGGCATCACACGCTGTGGCTGGTCGCCGGCGACGAGCGGCCCTACACCGCGGCATCCGCCATCGTCGACGTGACGGACCCTGCGCATCCGACCCGGCGCTTTGCCGACTTCTGCGCCGTCCCGCCGTCGGTGAAGCCCTAGGCGATCTCCCCCGCCGCGACCGTCTCCGCCAGCGCATGCACGCGCGGCAGATGGTGAGCGCCATAGAAGTCCGCGGACGTCAGGCGCGCCGCATCCGCGTCCGCAGAGCCCAGCGTCGCGACGACCGCGAAGCCATGCATCCAACCGCCGGCAAGCGTGCCCAGCAGCATGAGGTACGGCACGCTGACGGCATACGCGTCACGGGGTGACCCGGCGAAGCCGATCAGGTCGGCGGTCGCGCGACGGGAGGCAGCCACGGCGCGCTCCAGCCGGTCAGCCGTGCGCTGCGCCACGTCATGCGAGAGCGCGCGCAGATGCGCGATCGTCTCGTCGATCTGCACGAACAGCGTCTCGGCCGTCGCACCCTGGTCGCGGATCACCTTGCGACCGACGAGATCGTTCGACTGGATCGCCGTGGTGCCCTCGTAGATCGGCATGATGCGCGCATCGCGGTAGTGCTGCGCGACACCGGTCTCTTCGATGAAGCCCATGCCGCCGTGCACCTGGATCGCGTCCGAGGTGACAAGCAATGCGTCCTCCGTCGCCCAGCCCTTCAGGATCGGCACGAAGAACTCTGCCAGCGCACCGGTGCCGTCGGTCTCGGCCCGATCGAAGAGGTCGCCGGTGAAGACGCCGAGCGCGCGCATCGCGAAGATGCGGCTCGACATCGACAGCAGCATCCGCTGCACATCCGGATGCTGGGCGATCGGCGTTCCTGCAGGGCGTCCGATGACCGGGCCCTGCAGACGCGACTCCGCGTACGCGAGCGCCTGCTGGTAGGCGCGGTCTGAGATGCCGGTCGCCTGGAACCCCATGCCTGCGCGCGCAGAGTTCATCATGACGAACATGCCGGCGAGGCCTCCGTGCAGCTCACCCGCGAGGTACCCGGTGGCACCTTCGTAGGCGAGCACACAGGTGGGGCTCGCGTGGATGCCGAGCTTGTGCTCCAGAGCCACGGTCGTCACGCCGTTGCGTTCTCCCACGGTGCCGTCGTCGGCGACGTGGTTGCGCGGCACGACGAAGAGCGACAGACCCTTCGCCCCCTCCGGCGCTCCCGGCGTGCGAGCGAGCACGAGGTGCAGGATGTTCTCTGCGATGTCGTGGTCACCCCAGGTGATGAAGATCTTCTGGCCGCTGATCGCCCAGCTGCCGTCGTCGTTCGGCGTCGCCATCGTGCGGATCGCACCGAGGTCGGTGCCGGCGTCCGGCTCGGTGAGGTTCATGGTGCCGGTCCACTCGCCGCTCACGAGCTTGGTGAGGAACTTCTCACGCATCTCGGGTGATGCGACGGCATCGAGCGCGTGGATCTGACCGGCCGTGAGCAGCCAGCACAGCGCGAACGCCGCGTTCGAGGCGTTCCAGATCTCGCCCAGTCCGGCGCGCACCGACTCCGGCAGGCCGTCACCACCCGCGGATGCGGGAGCCTCTGCCGTGATCCATCCGGATTCCACGAGCGCCAGGTAGGCCTCGGCGAATCCTTCCGGAAGACGCACCGTGCCGTCGACGAGCTGCGCGCCGACCTGATCGCCGACAGCTTCGAGAGGAGCGAGGACGGATGCGGCGAACTCCCCGGCACCGGCGACGATCTCCGCCGCATCCTCCGCCGTGATCTCTCCTCCGCTGGAACGCGCCACCAGGTCGAGCCCGAATGCTTCGCCATAGAGGAAGGCGTAGTCGGATACGGGCGGGACATAGGGGGTGTCGGCGGCCATGAGAAGCTCCTCGCACATCATCGGATGAAACTGAGGATCAGCATACGCGACACTGAGTCCCAGCGTCTGAGAAATTGTGCGGATGCTTCGCCCTGAGCAATTCCGGACTCGGAGCGTTGCCACACAGGGTGCGCGTCCCCGAGGCATCCGAGTACGCTCAGAAGCGTGACCGAACGCGCTCCTCTCTCCCGCAAACTCTCCGCCATCGCCGAGTCGGCGACGCTCAAGGTTGACGCCAAGGCCAAGGCTCTGAAGGCCGAGGGCAAGGCGATCATCTCCTACGCCGCCGGCGAGCCTGACTTCTCGACGCCGCAGTTCATCGTGGACGCCGCGGCCGAGGCTCTCGCCGACCCGGCCAGCTACCGTTACACCCCCGCAGCCGGGCTTCCCGCACTCCGCGAGGCGATCGCCGCGAAGACGCTGCGCGACTCCGGGCTCGAGGTCTCCCCGAACCAGGTCATCGTCACCAACGGTGGCAAGCAGGCTGTCTACCAGGCGTTCCAGGCTGTCGTGAACCCGGGCGACGAGGTCCTCCTTCCCGCCCCGTACTGGACCACGTACCCCGAGGCGATCCGCCTTGCCGACGGTATCCCGGTCGAGGTCTTCGCCGGCGCCGACCAGGAGTACAAGGTCACCGTCGCGCAGCTCGAGGCCGCCCGCACCGAGCGCACCACGGTGCTCGTCTTCGTCTCGCCCTCCAACCCGACCGGCTCCGTCTACACGGCAGAGGAGACCGCGGCGATCGGCCAGTGGGCTCTGGAGCACGGCATCTGGGTCATCTCGGACGAGATCTACCAGAACCTCACCTACGAGGGCGTCAAGGCCACGTCGATCGTCGAGGCCGTTCCTGAGCTCGCCGGCCAGACCCTTCTCGTCAACGGCGTCGCCAAGACGTACGCGATGACCGGATGGCGCGTGGGCTGGATGGTCGGGCCCGCCGATGCGATCAAGGTCGCCGGCAACCTGCAGT
Organism: Microbacterium keratanolyticum; assembly: GCF_016907255.1. Lineage (NCBI taxonomy): Bacteria > Bacillati > Actinomycetota > Actinomycetes > Micrococcales > Microbacteriaceae > Microbacterium > Microbacterium keratanolyticum. The sequence continues at coordinate 774,798 of NZ_JAFBBQ010000001.1, forward strand.
CGCACCTGTCCAGCAACGTCAACAACGTCGCCCAGAAGGCGGCGATCGCCGCGCTCAACGGCCCGCAGACCGAGGCCGAGCAGATGCGCGAGGCTTTCGACCGCCGACGCCGCCTCATCGTCTCGGAGCTGTCGAAGATCGATGGCATGGTCGTCCCGAACCCGCTCGGCGCCTTCTACGTCTACCCCGACGTGCAGGGCCTCCTGAACCGCACCTGGGGCGGCGTGACGCCGACGACGTCACTCGAACTGGCAGACCTCATCCTGGAGCAGGCCGAGGTCGCCGTCGTTCCCGGTGAGGCCTTCGGCCCGTCCGGCTACATCCGCATGTCGTACGCGCTCGGTGACGACCAGCTGCTCGAGGGCGTGCAGCGCCTGCAGCGCCTCTTCTCCTGAGCGCGACGACGAAGGCCCCGGCATCCTGGATGCCGGGGCCTTCGTCGTCGTTCAGCGTTCGTAGCCGATGAGCCAGCGCACGCCGTAGCGGTCGCGCACCTGTCCATCGTGCGCACCCCAGGGGCGCTTCTGCAGCGGGTCGATGACCGTGCCGTCTTCGGCGAGCTGGTCGAACCACTCCGTGAGAATCTGCGGTTCTGCCGTGCCGAGCAGCGCGAAGCTCATGCCGAGCATGTGCACGGCGTCGTCGTCCGGCCCGGCATCCGATCCGCAGAGCCGCACCGGACCTGCCAGCTCGCCGTGCGCGATCATGTCGGGCGGTCCGTCCGTGCGTTGGAACTGCTCGTAGGTGAACAGCGACAGCTGCCCGCCGAAGACATCCTGGTAGAACTCGAGCGCTTCCCCCGCGTTGCCGGGAAACGACAGGTACGGCATGAGACCGGTCATCGCGTCATCGTATCCGGACGGCGATGGTGAAACTAGAGGGCGACGCCGACGAGCACCGGCTCCGGCTGCAGGACGAGTCCGAACTCCGCCTGCACACGCCCCTGCACGAAACGTGCGAGCTCAGCGACCTCTTCAGCCGTCGCGCCCCCACGGTTCGTGAGCGCCAGCGCATGCTTCGTCGAGATGCTCGCGCGAGAGCGCGGAAGCGCGAATCCCTTGCGGATCCCGGCCTGCTCGATCAGCCACGCGGCACTGACCTTCACGTCCTTCTGCACGGGCACCGGCGCCGGCACGTACCCGTCGAAGCGCTCCAGCGGAATCACGGTCACGGCGTCGAGGTCAGGCGTCACCGGCCAGCGCGGGCACTCTGGCGGAAGCGTGCGGGCAAAGGCCTCGGAGACGATCGCGTTCTGGAAGAACGACCCGGCACTGTGCGTATCCGCATCCGCCGGGTTCAGCAGCATCCCCTTTGCGGCACGAGTCGCGAGGATCTGATCGCGCACCCAGGCCAACGGAACGGGGTCGTCGCCCTCCAACTGCAGCGCGCGGCGCAGCTGTGCACCCTGCACCTTGCGTCCGGCGTCGCCTACTTCAGCCAGATCGAGCGTGACCGAGAGAATCACGGCGCGCCGCTGTGGCACGTCGCCGTAGTGGTGCTTGAGCACGGAGGTGCGAAAGCCCAGACCCAGCTCGGATGCTGCAGCGACCGTGACGTCACCCGTGGCCTCGTCGATCCACTCGACCTCGACCAGCGTCTCCTGGATCTCCTGCCCGTATGCGCCGACGTTCTGCACCGGCGCAGCTCCCACCGTGCCGGGGATGCCCGACATCGCCTCGACGCCCGCGAGCCCCTCCGCGACCGTGAAGGCGACGAGATCATCCCAGTTGTGTCCGGCCTGCACACGCAGTCGCGTTCGGCCCTCGTGCGGAGACGGCAGCTTCTCGATACCCGACGTCAGCACGCGGATGACCGTGCCCTCGAACGGCTCATCTCCGACGAAGAGGTTGGACCCGCCGCCGAGCACGAGCCACTCGTCACCGTCCGCCCACACCTCGCGCAGCGCATCGACGAGCTCGGCCGTCGTGTGCGCGTCGATCATGCGGGTCGGCGCAGCACCGGTCTGCAGCGTGGTCAGCGACGCGAGCGGAAGCGGCTCGATCTCAGGCATGGTGGTCTCCGGCCCGCCGTCAGGCGAGCGAGTCGGCGGCGACGCGCAGCTGCGCCTTGACGAGCACCGTCGCCTCGGCGTACTTCACGGTCAGGTCGATGCGCACCGCGTCGTCATCCGCGGCAGCGACCTTGGCGCTGATCGTCACGTCGGCACCCGTCTCCGGGTCGACGACGACCGGACGCGTGAAGCGCACACCGTAGTCGAGCACACGTGCCGTACCCGGCAGTGCGGACACGACGACCGACGAGGCGATGCCCATCGTCAGCATGCCGTGGGCCAGCACGCCCGGAAGTCCCACGGCTGCGGCGACATCGTCGCGGTAGTGGATCGGGTTGAAGTCTCCGGATGCTCCTGCATAGCGCACGAGAGATTCGCGGGTCAGGTGCACGGTGCGCTCGGCGATCACGTCGCCCACGACGAGGGTCATTCGGAGTCCTCCCCCACGAGCAGCACGGAGGTCGCGGTGACGACATGCGCACCGGTGGCGTCCGTGATCTCGGCTTCGCTGGTGATCATGGCGTTGCCCGCCATCGTGCGGATGCCCGTGACGCGCAGCTGCGCGCTCAGTTCGTCGCCCGCGACGATCGGCCGCGTGTACGCGAACTTCTGCTCGGCGTGGATCGTGCGTGCGAGCACGATGCCGGAGTCCGCTTCGCCCAGAAGCTGCTGCAGCGTGAGGTCTTGGATGACCATCGCAAAAGTCGGCGGGGCGACGACATCGGCGTGACCGAGCGACTGCGCCGCGGCGACGTCGAAGTGCTGAGGGGCGTCGGCGAAGACGGCGCGCGCGAACTCGCGCACCTTCTCTCGTCCGACGAGGTAGGACGGGGTCGGCGGGAACGTCCGGCCGACGAGTTCGCTGTTCACAGGCACCCCTCGATCCTACCGAGGGGTCCCTGTGTCGCTCCTCCGCGCGCCGGGTAATTTCCCCGGTGCGCGGAGGACTCACGCCGCAGGGCGGGCGGACATCGCCGCACCCAACAGGACGAGCCGCATGCTGCGCTCTGCCGCGTCGCGCAGCAGCTCCTCGCCCTGCTCGACCGCGTGTTCGAGTTGCATGGGCACGGTCAGGATCGATGCGATCGCGGCGATTCCGATGTCGTGGACGGCAGGCGCGCCCTCCCCCAGGGAGCCGGCGATACCCAGTACCGGGACGCCGGCGATGCGAGCGCGCAGGGCGACCTCCGCCGGCACCTTGCCTCGCGGCGTCTGGAAATCGATCGCGCCCTCAGCGGTGATCACGAGATCCGCGGCCGCCATCAGGTCGTCGAGGGATGCGGGCAGCAGATCGCCATCGAGAAGCACCTCGAAGCGCGGTGCCAGTCGGGCGCCCAGAACCGCGGCGAGTCCGGCGCCCAGCCCACCGGATGCCCCGGTTCCCGCACCGGTCCGCACATCCATGAGCCCACCGTGCGGGGTCTGCCGCTCGAGCAGATCCGCCCAGACGTCGAGCGCGTCCGAGAGCTCTTCGACGTCAGCCGGACTCGCTCCCTTCTGCGGCCCGAAGACGCGCGCGACGCCGCGCGGTCCGCACAGCACGTTGTGCACGTTGCACGCGAGGATGATCTCCACCTCGCCGATGCGGGGATGCAGCCCCGCGAGGTCGAGGTGAACGGCATCGCGCAGGTGACGTCCGCCGTGCGGGATCTCCGCACCGTCGCGGTCGAGGATCCGTGCGCCGAGGGCCTGGAGCGCCCCTGCACCTCCGTCGCTGGTTCCTGAATCACCGCAGCCGACGATGATGCGCGTGGCGCCGTCGTCGAGCGCCGCGTCGATCAGCTGTCCGACGCCGTACGTCGTCGTGGCACCGGGATCACGACGATCGCGGGGCACGAGACGCAGCCCTCCCGCGGTGGCCATCTCCACGACAGCAGTTCCGACGGCGGCGCCGCCCAGTCGCGCCCAATGCGCCAGCACCTCATCCCCGACGGGCCCCGTGACGCGAGCCGGAACGAGCGTGCCACCCGTCGCCGTGGCGAGGGCCTCGGCCGTGCCCTCGCCGCCGTCCGGGACGGGGAACTCGTCGACCTGCACACCGGGGATGACGCGGCGCACGCCGGCGGCGATCGCGCGGGCGACACCGGCCGCGTCGAGGCTCTCCTTGAAGCCGCTCGGGGCGACGACGATGCGCTGAGGGATCTGCATGGACATGGTTCCTCCTTTTGTGCCCTTCTTGCGGGCACGACAAGTACCGGGCACAACCCGGATGGTGAAGTTATGAAGGGGTACGTTGCGAGACGTCGCGCGTCAGCGCAGCAGGGGCATCCCCATCGACGGCCAGATGAAGAAGGCGAACGTGCACACGAGCACGAACATCGTCGGAGCCAACAGCGCCGAGAGGCGTCGCAGGTCGGCCGGGCGGAATCCGCCTGGTGCGATCTGGGGATCAGCGAACATCGCCACCGGCTTCGCAGAGCTCGTCAGGGTGTGACAGAAACCTGCCGCGGCCGTCGAGGCGAAGGCGGCGGCCATCGGGTCTACGCCGACGCTCGGCGCGAGGGCGACGACGAGAGGAATGAGGGCTGCGGAGCGGGCCGAACGCGAGGGGATCAGCAGGTGCGCACCGAGCGAGACGGCGACGACGGCGAGCACGAACACGATCGCTCCTGCTTCGCCGAGCCCGGTGAGAGGCGCGAGCGCTGCCTGACCGATCCAGGTCGCCGCCCCGGACGAGGTGAGCGCCGCGGCGAGCGCGAGCGTTGCCGCGAGGAACAGCAGGAGGTTCCAGGGCACCGTCTTCACGGACGCGGCCATGGAGGTGCATCCGATTCCGGGTGTGACCGCCGCAACGGCACCGATCAGCGCGACGAGCGCAGGCGAGATCCCGTGCCACGGTTCCGTGCACCAGAGCGCGATCGCGCCGACGAGCAGGAGGAGCGCGCGCCTCTCGACGGCGGTGAGCGGACCTTGCACCGGCGTGGGCGCGGTGGCGGCGATGTCACCGAGCGAGATCGACAGCGTGGAGCGACGTTCGGCGCGCGACGTGAACCGCAGGAGCACGATCTCGCAGGCGATGTGTGACGAGACGATCGCGAGCGGAAGCCCGAACCACAGCCAGCTGAGGAAGGTGAACTCCTGGCCGGTGGCAGTGCCGACGATCTGACCCGTGATGATGTGGGCACCGGCGCCGAGGAGCGAACCGACGGCGGAGAGCAGGATCACGGTTGGGAAAAGCAGGGCGAGCGCGCGGATGAGGCCTGCGCGTCCGGCGAGCGCCGCGGCGAGCGCCGCGTAGACGGGAACGGCGAGGGCGGCGCGCCCCGACGTGGCCGGCACGGCGAACGTGGTGAGCGTGAGCGCGACGGTCGTGAGATGGAACAGCGCCCGTGGGGTCCGCGCGTGGCGCACGAGCTGTGCGGCGCCGCGGAGTGCGAGTCCCGAGGCGTTGACCGCCGCGGCGATGATGAACGCACCGATGAGCAGCCAGATCGTCTCGTCTCCGAGGGCGGCGAAGAATGTCGTCGACGGCAGCGCGCCGACCGCGATGAGTGCGAGCGCGGCGAGAAGCGCCACAAGGGTGTCGTCGAGCGGTGTGGCGATCCACGCCCACACGGCGAGGAGGAAGACGCCGATCGTGAGGGCGCCGGTGGTCGACAGGGGCGCCCCGGTCATCGCGGACGCGCTGCCCTGTGCCGCGAACAGCACGAGCACGACCGCCGACGCGAGCACGAGGGCGAGCGAGACGATCCGTCCTGAACCCGGGTGGCGGCGCGAGGCACGCGGCGCGGAGGCTGCGACACCCGGCGGTGTCGTCGCGAAACGTGTGCGAGTGACGGTGCTCATCGCAGCCTGTACCCTGCTCCGCGCACGGTCTCGATGCGTTCGGATCCGATCTTCGCGCGCAGCGCCCGCACGTACACGTCGACGACGTTGGACGCGGGATCGAAGTCCATCCCCCACACATGCCCGATGAGCTGATCGCGCGACAGCACCTGCGTCGCGTTCTCGACGAAGACCTCCAGCAGCGCGAACTCGCGGCTCGTGAGGTCGGCAGCGACTCCGCCGACGGTGACGCGGCGCGAGCGGATGTCGACGGTGAGGTCGCCGTGCGAGAGCACGGGTCCGGTGCTGCGCTGTTCGCCATCGCCGATGCGCAGACGCACCCGCGCCAGCAGCTCGGCGAACTGGAAGGGCTTGGTCACGTAGTCGTTCGCACCGCTCTCGAGGCCGCGCACGGTGTCGATCACCGAGTCGCGAGCGGTGAGGATGATCACGGGAGTGCCGACGCCCTCACCGCGCAGGTGGGAGAGCACGGAGAAGCCGTCCATCCCCTGCAGTCCGATGTCGAGCAGGACGAGATCGAACATGCCGCTGCGCGCGAGCAGCAGCGCCGTCTCGCCGTCGGCGGCCTCCGAGGTCTCGTAGCCGGCGGTGTGCAGACCGCGACGCACGAAGGAGGTGATGTGCGGGTCGTCTTCCGCGATGAGGATGTGTCGCATCTCAGAGTCCCTTCTCGGTCGTGACATCAGTTTCCGGAGCGGGCAGGTCGATGCCGAAGGTGGCGCCCTCACCGAAGACGCTGTCGACCCATGCGGCGCCGCCGTGACCGTCCGTGATCGCACGAACGATGGCGAGGCCCAGCCCCGAGCCGGAGCGCGGTGTCGGACCGTTCGTGTCGGCACGTGCGCCGCCGCGCACGAAGCGCTCGAAGATGCGCTCCGCGTCGTCCGGGGCGACGCCGGGACCGGTGTCCTGCACCCAGAGCTGCAGACGGCGATCCATACCAGCGCCCTCGAAGCGCGATCCGATGCGGATGCGGTCGCCGTCGTTCGTGACCTGCACCGCATTCGCCGCGAGTTGGAGGACAGCCTGGGTGACGCGCTGCGGGTCCAGACGCACGGTGCCTTCCGCGACTTCCATGAGCTGCCAGCGACGATCACCCAACGCCTGCGCCTTCGCCTCGATGTCGAGCGTGAGCGTCGCGACATCGCACCCGGCGATGCGCACGAAGTCCGGCTGCTGTGCGCGTGCGAGCACCAGAAGATCGGTGACGATCCGACTCATCCTGCTCAGCTCGTCATTCACGAGGCGCAGCGTCTCGGCGCGCTCCTCCGGGTCATCACTGAGCAGTTCGAGCTGTCCGCGCACCACGGTGATCGGTGTGCGCAGCTCGTGCCCCGCGTCGTCCACGAACTGCTGCTGCGTCGCGTGCAGGCGCTCCAAGCGATCCAGCATCTGATTGAAGGTCGTCGCGACCGCGGCGATGTCGTCGGTGCCCTCGACGGGCACGCGGGTCGTCAAGTCGTGTTCGCTGATGCTCTGCGCGACGCGGTGCACGGCGCGTACCGGGGCGAGGATCTGCCCCGCCACGAGCCACGCGACGCCCGAGCTCAGCAGAATTCCTGCGAAGGCGATGCCGGCGAACGCCGCGACGCCCTCCTCCACTGCGGCCCGGTCGTCGCCGGTCAGCTGCACGATCAGGAGTGCGCCGCTGCGCTCGCCCAGGGTGAAGTCCACGCGCCCCCAGCGCAGGGGGCCGGCAGGCGAGTCCTCTGATGCCCCGGCACGCACGGTCGGCGCGAGCATCTCGGCCGGGATGCTCCTGCCGGGCGTCATGTCCAGCGGATGCTTCTCCTCAGGAGCGACGCCGTCGGCGACCGTGAGCACCTCACCGTCGACGACGCCGACGAGGATCTCGTTCTCGTGCACCGACTGGCGACCCACGAAATCCGCGAGCAGCTTCTCGACCGAGGCGAACGGCTCATCGGTGCCCGCATCGATCCCGGTGTCGATGAAGCGCACGAACTCGGCGGCTTCCTGTTCGATCTCGGTGTTCGCCGCGGTCTCAACACCCGAGAGAAAGAGGCTTCGGCCGATCAGCCCCACGGCGAGCATCGTGAAGACCGTGCTCAGGATGATCCACGCGGTGATCCGCCAGCGGGCGGGCAGCGTGCGGGTGCGCAGGGTCCGCAGCCGCTCGGGCGCGGGAGCTGGAGCGACCGGTGCGGTGACCGGGAGGGGCGCGGTGAGAGGCACGGTGGGCGCGTCAGTCGTCATCGCCTGCTCCGCTGTCGTCGTCATCGTCGTCTCCCGCCGGCGGCGCCGGTGCAGGCGCAGGGGCTGGGGGCGCGGGAGGCGCGGGGGCCGGCACGACGGGCGCAGGAGCCGCCGGAGCGGAAGGAGTGCGCGTGGGCGTCGGGCTCGGCGCCACGACCGGAACCTCGATCACTCGGGTCGGCAGATCCGGAGCATCCGGGATCTGCGCCAGCGCGATCACACCGGCAGCGCACACCACCGGAACGGCGATGAGTGCGCCGGGAAGAAGAAAACGTCGTGCGGAGGACATGTTCTTATCGTGCCCGGCGTTCGTGAGGCTCAGATGAGGAGGAGATGAAGATTCCTTCATCTCCGGATGCGATCAGGGGCGACGGTCGCGGATCGCGCGAAGTGCCAGCTGCGTTCCGATGACGACCAGATATGCCGCGAACAGCATGTTCGCGACGGCCGGGTTGATCAGCGTGGCGATCCAGGCGCCGAGCGCGGTCGTCGCACACGCCGAGAGACCGACGACACCCGCAGCGACCAGGTCGATGTTGCGATGACGCAGGTTGCCGATCGTCCCCGACACCGCGGCCGGAATCATCATGAGCAGCGACGTGCCCTTGGCGACCAGATCGCTCGTTCCGAAGGCGAGCATGAGCACCGGAACCACCACGATGCCCCCGCCGACGCCGATCAGACCGGAGAGAATGCCGGTGAGGACGCCGACGACAACGAGCGCGAGGCCCGAGATCCAGTCGAGCGTGAGCACGGCATCCCGCGACGGAATCACCAGGAACAGACTCACGATAACCAGGACCAGGAAGCCGACGAAGATCCAGCGCAGCACGGTCTGCGACACCCGCGGCAGCAGCCGCGTGCCGATCTGCGCGCCCACGACGGCCCCGACGGCGAGCAGAAGCGCAGGAATCCAGGCGACGGAATCCGAGGCCGCATACGAGAGCACGCCGATGCTCGCGGTGGGCACGATCGCACCCAACGAGGTTCCGGCGGCGAGACGCTGGTTGAATCCCAGCATCAGCACGAGAAGCGGCACGATCACGGTGCCCCCGCCAACGCCGAACAGTCCGGAGAGGAGTCCCGCCGTGAGGCCGATGCCGATCAGGATCGCGTAGCCGCGCACACCCCGCTGCTCGGTCTCTGCGGAATTCACGCGTTCGCCCTCCTCCGGAGTCCGCACCTCGTGTCCGGAGTCCGCCTTCCAGCCTATGCCCGCGCAGGGAACGCAGAAGACCACGAACCCGGGGCACAGGGGTCCGTGGTCTTCTGCGGGTCATCAGGAGTTCTCAGATCTCCGAATCCGCCTTGATCGGCACCGCGATCGATTCCGTGAGTGCCTGCTCGTATCGACGCTGGCGACGCTTCAGCCACAGACCGCCCGCGATCAGCAGGATCAACACGCCGTAGGCGCTCGCGGCGAAGGGCTGCGTCACCAGCGTCGTCAGGTCTCCCTGACTGATCTGCAGGGCACGGCGCAGCTGCGCTTCACCCATCGGACCGAGGATCATGCCGACCACGAGAGGTGCGATCGGGTACCCGTAACGCCGCATGAAGTAGCCGAGGACACCGATGATCAGGAGGATCAGGATGTCGATCGTCGAGAAGTTCAGCGCGTAGGCGCCGAACACGGCAAACACCAGGATGCCCGCATACAGGTACGGTCGCGGGATCTGCAGCAGCTTGACCCACATGCCGACGAGCGGCAGGTTCAGCACGAGCAAGATGACGTTGCCGATGTAGAGGCTTGCCACGAGTGCCCACACGAGGGCCGGCTGGTTGGTGAACAGCTGCGGCCCGGGCTGGATGCCATACGACTGGAATGCCGTGATGATGATCGCGGCGGTTGCCGTCGTGGGAAGACCCAGCGTCAGCAGGGGCACGAGCACACCGGCGGCCGCGGCGTTGTTCGCCGCTTCCGGACCGGCCACTCCCTCGATCGCGCCGCGACCGAACTCGTCCTTCCGCGTGGAGAGCTTGCGCTCCGCCGCGTAGGAGAGGAACGTCGCGACGTCCGCGCCGCCGGCGGGGATCGTGCCGATCGGGAATCCGATCGCCGATCCGCGCAGCCACGGCTTCCAGGACCGCCTCCAGTCCTCACGGGTCATCCAGCTGCGCCACCCACGGGTCACCGGGATGAGCGCGATCGGACCGCGTCGCAAGCGGGCGGCGATGTAGAGGCTCTCACCGACGGCGAAGAGACCGACGGCGACCAGGACGACATCGATGCCGTCGGCAAGCGCGGGGACGCCGAGCGTGTAGCGCTGCTGGCCGGAGAGGATCTCGGTGCCCACGAGCCCGAGGAACAGACCGACACCGAGCGACACCATGCCGCGCGACACCGAGGAGCCCAGCAGGGCTCCGACCGTGATGAAGGCGATGACGATCAGCGCGACGTAGTCCGCGGGGCCCAGATTCACGGCGAATCGCGCGAGCACCGGGGCGAGCAGCGTCAGGCCGATGGTCGCGATCGTGCCCGCGATGAACGAGCCGATCGCGGCGGTCGCGAGAGCGGCGGCACCGCGTCCGAGCTTGGCCATCTTGTTTCCCTCGATCGCTGTCACGATCGAGGCGGATTCGCCGGGGGTGTTGAGCAGGATCGATGTGGTCGAGCCGCCGTACATGCCGCCGTAGTAGATGCCGGCGAACGTGATGAGCGCGGCCGCGGGCTCCAGCGTGTAGGTGAGCGGCAGCAGCAGCGCGACCGTCATCGCGGGCCCGATCCCGGGGAGCACACCCACGGCGGTGCCGAGAAGCACACCCAGGAACGCGAACACGAGGTACTGCGGCTGCAACGCCGTCGCGAAGCCCTCGAGCAGAAGAGTCCAGCTATCCATCAGAACATCCCTCCCAGCCAGCCGAAGAGCGGGCCCCACGGCAGCGACAGACCCAGCAGTCCGCCGAACACGATCTGCACGCTGAGCGCGACGAGGAGGCCAACGAGGAAGGCCATCCACCAGCGCTTGGCACCGAGCGACCAGGCCACGCCGCCGAACAGGATCGCCGCAGAAGGCGCCCAGCCGATGGGTTCGAGCAGGAGCAGATGCGCGACGATCAGGGCGACGATCTTCGCGAGCGTGAGCCAGTCGGTGGACATCGACTCGTCGATGTCCTCACCCTCTTCGAGCTCCACACGCTGGCCGCGGAAGATTCCTACGATCACCGCCGCCGACGCGGCGAGGAGGAGGATCGAGACGACCAGCGGGAAGACGGTCGGTCCCACCTGCGCGCCCACGGGCACGCGAATACCGAAGACTCCGACCAGGGCGAAGACCCCGAGTGTGAGCATGAGAACGGCGAACACCAGCTCGCCGATGGGGAGGGAAGCACGAGACCGTGCGGGCCGACTTTCCTCGGCCCGCACGGTGTCAGGTCCCGTCCCCGGAGACCCAGCAATCATTTCAACCAACCAGACCGATGTTCTTCAGGGTCGCCGAGACATCCATGATGTTCGTCTTCAGGAACGAGTCGAACTCCGAGCCGATCAGGAACGCATCGTTCCATCCGCGCGTCTCGAGCTCCGACGTCCATGCGTCGGTCTCGTGCAGCTCCGTCACAACCCGCTCGAGTTCCGCACGCGTCGCGTCGTCGATGCCACCCGGTGCGATCACGCCGCGCCAGTTGGTGAGGACGACATCGATGCCCTCGTCCGTGATCGTCGGGGTGTCGGGCAGCTGCTCGACCGGGTTCTCCGACGAGACGGCGAGCGCGCGCATGTCGCCCGACTCGATGTGCTGGACGAACTCGCCGACGCCGGAGATGCCTGCGGAGACCTGGTTGCCGATGATGAGGGCTGTTGCCTCGCCCCCACCCGAGTTCGGGATGTAGTTCAGCTTCGTCGGGATCTCCTCGGCCTTGAGACCGGATGCCTCGAGCACCAGGCCCGCAAGGATGTGGTCGGCGCCACCGGCCGAGCCGCCCGTGATCGACACGGCCTGCCCGTTGGCGACGATGTCGTCGACGAGGTCGTCGAGCGTCTTGTACGGCGACGCCGCGGGAACGACGATGACCAGCGGCTCGTCGGTCAGACGGGCGATCGGGGTCGTGTCCTCCAGGCGCACCTTCGACGCGTTGGTCTCCACAGCGCCCACCATGACGAGGCCGGTCACCATGAGAGTGTTCTGCTTCTTCTCGTTCGCGAGCGATGCGAGACCGACGGTGCCACCGGCACCGCCGATGTTCGTGACGGGCGCGCTCGACACGATGCCGTCACCGGTCAGAACCTGGGCGATCGCACGCCCGGTCTGGTCCCAGCCGCCGCCCGGGTCGGCCGGAACGACGATGTTGACGTCCGTGATCGCTTCGGCTTCGGGCGCGTCGCCCTTCTCCGGGGCGGCGGGTGTCGTGCCTCCGGCGCAGGCCGTCAATGCCAGCGCTCCGGCCGCGATGATGGCGGCCAGGCTGACCGTCCGCTTCGTTGCAGTTCTCATGCACTCCTCCTCGAGTGGCTCGTGATGCTGAGCTACAACGTAGAAGGAGAAATCCGCGCTCCTGAGTATCCGAAACTATTGCTCGGCCTTTCGGAACTATTGATCACGGAAGGGCTCTTCGGGCGCTTGGGGCCCGCTCCCCGACCGGTCAGAATAGAGCCGTGGCCTCAAAGATGACGCTACGAGCACAGTTTCTCGTACTTCAAGCACTGATTGTGTGTGTGGTGACCCTCGCGGCCGGAATCATCACCGGCGTCCTGCATGAGCAGGCGATCCGCGACGCGTACAAAGACCGGATGCAGGCGGTGGCGCAGTCCATCGCAGGCCTCCCCACGGTGATCAATGCCTTCGATGACGCGGACCCTTCGCGCGTGATCCAGCCGATCGCCGAGGTCATCCGCGAAGCATCCGATCTCGCGTACGTGGTGATCGCCAATGAAGAGGGCATCCGCTACTCGCACCCGAACCCCGACCGCATCGGTGAGCGGGTCTCCACCGACCCGTCCATTCCGCTCGCGGGTGAGATCTATGTCGGTACCCAGACCGGAACCCTCGGCACCACGTGGCGGGTGAAAGTCCCGGTGTTCGACAGCGGCGAGGTGATCGGCACGGCATCGGTGGGCATCCTCGAGAGCGAGCTGAACGAGGAGTTCGTCAACAACCTCTTCTGGCTCACCGGCGCGATGGTGACGGCCGCGATCATCGGCGTATTCGGCTCCACCTGGGTCACCTCGATCATCCGCCGTCGCATCTACCGCCTGGAACCTCACGAGATCGCCGCCCTCGTGAAGAACCGGGAGACGACCATGCACCGGCTGAGCGAGGGCGTGATCGTCGTCGAGCACGACGGAATGATCAGCCTCGTCAACGACGCCGCCGCCGATCTGCTCGACTCCACCGCAGACCAGCTCACCGGAGCGCACGTCGACGATGCGCTGCCCGCCGAGCTCGTCCGGATCCTCAACGAGGGTGAGTCCGCGGGAAGCCCTGTCATCATCGGGCCCCGTGTGATCGTCGCGCGCAGCACGGGCGCACGCGTGGATGGCGAAGCATCCGAGGCGACGATCCTGCTGCGCGACCACACCGAGCTCCACGATGTCGTGCGCCGCGTCGATGCGGCCGACGCGATCATCGCTTTCCGTGAGCGCCAGGGACTGCCGAAGGGCCTCAGCGCAGAGACGCTGGACCGCGTTGCAGCCGCGCTCGCCCAGCATCCGGATGCCTCGGCATCGGAGGTGGGCGACGCTCTCGGAATCTCCCGGGTGAGCGCGCGCCGCTACCTGGAGCATCTCGCGAGCATCGGCCGCGCGACACGCGCCCTGGACTACGGCACGAAGGGACGCCCCAGCACGCGCTACCGGATGCTGGATGCGACCACCGGTCCGACGGTCGTCCCTCGCTAACACCTTCCCACTGTCGCTTCAACCCCCGTGGCCACGCGACGGCGCGGGGTTAGTGTCAGATCTCCACAGAGAGAAGGTGACGACATGAGCACACGACCCGACTCGCCAGCCCCCTCCGACCCCGAGGACTCCGGTGCGCCGACGACCGACGACGAGGCGCCCCTGGGCGGCAGCGAGGTGACCGAGGAAGAGCTGGAAGCCGATATCGCCGTCGAGGAGGACACCCTCAAGACGCTCGAGGGTGAGGCCCCGACGGGCTGAGGTCAGCCCGCGGTCTGCGGCAGGCCGACTTTCGCCTTCGCCCAGGACCGTCCGCGGGTGTCTTTGAGGATGTCGTACTCGACGTCGACGTGCGGCTCGATCGCGCTGTACTTGTCATTCGGCGCGCCGATGATGAGCTGGAAGCCCAGACCCCTCCAGGCGCCGATCGCGCGCTTGGTGAAGTGCGCGTCGGCCTTGATGAGGGCCTCGTCCATGAACACCGGAGCGTAGCGCGGGCGCTCTGCGCCGGCGTCGCCGAGCTGGTAGCGCAGGGCCGCCCCGACGATGAAGGCGACGAGCTCCTGCGATTCGCCACCCGACTTCTCACCGATGTGGTCGTAGAGAGCCACATGCTGCTTCGTCTGGGCGTCGATCCGCTCCGCACTCACGCGCACGTGGTTGCGCACGTCGATCAGCTCGGCGAAGTCGGGGGCGGTCCGGCGCATGCGCCCGATCAGTCGCGACATCCGCGCGTAGGCGTGCTCACGCTCAGCATCCGTCGTCGCATCTTCGATCAGTGCGCGCACCTCGCGAAGGTCGCGGCGGAAGCGCTTGCGGGGCTCGGAGGTGTTCTCCCGCGGCGAGATCTGCAGGCGATGCGCATCGTCGTAGAACGGCAGAGCCTCCATGATGCGGTTGATGGGGTCGATCCGCTCCTTGATCTCCCGCAGCGACCGGCTCAGCGTGGAGTCCAGGCTCGTCAGGTCATTGCCCGAGAGCTTGAGCAGGCTGTCGCGCCACTCGTTCTCCAGCTCGTGCAGGCCACTCGTCTTCAGGGTCTCGAGGATGCGCTCGAACTCCCCCACCGAGGCATCCGGATCCGGGAGCAGCGCCAGGCTCGGCCAGCGTTCCAAGAAGCCACGCATCAGACGCTGCATGCTGTCGCGCTGCTCGGCGTGTGTATCCGCCGCGGTGCGCCTGTCGTCGCTGAGGCGCTGCGCGGCGGACCCGACGGCGAGATCGAGGCGGGCGAGCCGCGCGGATGCGCTCTCCTGCGCCTCCTCCTCGGCGAGCATGAAACGGTCATCGAGGAAGCGCGACTGGACGGCGTCGAGGGCGATCTCGGCGGCCTCTGCCGCGTCGATCACGCTCTGGCATGCGTCCACATCGTCGGTGACATCGCCCCAGCGCTTCTCGACCTGGTCGCGCTCGACGCTCGTCGCACCGATCTCACCGTTGAGTCGCGCTGAGCGGGCCTTGAGCTCTTCGGTCTCTGCGCGCAGACGTGCGATCTCAGGGTTGGCGTCGGTGACTTCGGTCTCCACGGCGATCCAGCGATCCCGTTCAGCTTCGACGGCCGCGACGTCCACCTGGTCCCAGGTGAGGTCCTTGATGCGCTGGAAGATCGCGGCACGGCGCTCGATGCCGTCGAGCGCCGCCTCGGCGTTGCGCACGGCGCCCGCGGCGGCGTCGACCTTGCCACGCAGGCGTTCGAGCTGCCCGTCGAGGTCGCGAAGGCGTCGCTCGTTCGAGAAGCCGAGCACGTTCTCTCGCCCGTGTCCTCCGTGCGCGCCGCGGCTCCCCTGCGACATCTGACCGGCGATCGTCAGAGCCATACGGTGCTCGCCCAGCTGCGCGGACGAATCGACGCACACGAAGGCGAACCGCTCGTCGAGGCGCTGCTGCAGCCAGCCCGTGAACGTGGAGTCGCGATACTCCAGACGTCCGGGCATCGTGGTGACATCGCCGGATCTCGTCTGCGCGAGTCCGGACTGGATCCCCTCGTATCGCAGACGCACAGGCGTGCGCACGGTGTCGATCGCCGCGCGGAACGCGGGCAGGTGGGCCTCGTCGATGAGCAGTGTGGTGGCGAAGCCGCCGAGTGCGAGGTTGAACGCTTCGCGCCACGGCTCGAACTCCGTGCGCACCTCGATCAGCTCGCCGACGAACGGCAGATCCGAGGGTTCCAGGCCTGCGGCGCGGGCGAGCAGCGCACGTGAGTCGTCGAGGGCGGAGGGGATGCTGCCGCGAACACGGCTCCCCTTGTCGCGTTCGTCCTCGATCGCGGCGAGTTCTCGGGCCAGACGGGCACGGGTCGATTCCGCCTCAGCGAACTCCGCGCGAGCCGCGCGCCGACCGGCTGCGTCGCTCGTGGCTTCTGCGGCACGTCCGAGCAGCGCATCGAACTGCTCGCGGGTCGTGATCTCCTCGTCCAGTTCGTTCAGATCGGCGTCGAAGCGCTCCCGCTCTCGCCTGACCTCGCTGAGACGACGTTCGACCCCGCGCAGCTCGCGCTGCGCGGTCTCCAGGCGGTCACCGCCGGACTGCCGCAGGACATCCAGGCGTCCCTCCCGCTCGGCGTCGGCCGCGGCGGCAAGCGCGCGCTTCTCCCGCAGTTCCAGGTCGAGGGCCCGGGTGCGGTCGCGCAGCTCCGTCTCGACCTCGCGCAGCAGATCCAGTCGCCGCTGTGCACGCCAGAGCGACGCGCGAGAAGCGGGCTGCGAGAAATCGCCGACCTCGTCGATCAGACGGACGCGCTCGGCGGCGGTCTCGATCCGCTCCTGGATGCCGCGGATCGGCTCCAGCGCACTCACCTGCTGGCGTGCTGTGAGCATGCTCGTGCGGGTGCTCTCCAGTTCGTCGAAGTGCGCGACGACCGCGTCGGCGGTGGCCATCGTCTCGGGCTCTTCGAGCACGAGCTTCTTGTACAGGTCGTCGACGGTGGTGATCTGCTGACCGGCCTGGATGCGTGAGAGCAGGCTCACCGCCTTCGCGCCCGAGCCTGCGGCTCCGATGCCCAGCACCGCGTGCAGTCGCGCGGAGAACTCTCGGTCGGTGCCGAGCGTCTCCAGGCCCAGCGCGCGCAGCGCGGGCTCCGCGAGGCGCTGCGCCGCAGCACCATCGAGCAGGGAGAGGTCGAACGCCGCGGCGGTCGTCGCACGCACGCGCACGGTGTCTTCGAGCGTGCGCGCGCCGGCCGGGATGTACCATGCGCGAAGGGCGGTGAAGCGTGCGTCGTCATGGTCACGCCAGGTCATGGCGATGGCGGTCCAGGTGTCTTCGCCGTCGCCCCGGAGCACGCGCAGCTTCGTGCCCTCGTCGGTGCGCGATTCGTCGAGCTTGCCGCGACCGTAGGAGAGGATGTTGCGCTGCTCCTCGCCGCGCGGGCGCCCGGTGACGCCGCCGTTCGAGGCACCGTTGAAGGGCGTCGTGTGCGGCATCATGAGCGCGATATAGGCGTCCATGAGCGTGGACTTGCCGGAGCCGGAGCCGCCGCAGAGCAGCGTCGCGTTGGGCGAGAAGCGCACAAGGTGCGGACCACCGTCGTAGCCGCCCCAGTTCACGAGCTGCAGATCTTCTGCGACCCACTGCTGTCCGCGCGACTCGGCGGGAATCAGCCCGAAGAGGGTGTCGATCATCGTCACAGCGCGCCCGCTTCCACGAGGTCATCGGCATCGTTCGATGCGTGTTCTTCGGCGCCCTCAGGCGCAGCATCCGCGGTGTCCTTCTCGGCCTGCCGTGCGCGCAGCCAGTCCCGGAGCTCGGCGAGCTTCTCGGCGCTCAGCACGACCTCGACGAGCGAGCTGATCCGGTAGCGTCCGGTCGTCTCCTCGTCGATGATCCCCTCACGGTCGAGGCGCTCCATGGCATTGCGGATGGCCTTCTGCTGGCGGGCCGTGCTGCCGTCGACCTCGGCGAAGTAGCTGAGCACCGTCTGCTCGACGTCTTCGATGTCGATGCGCGGTGAGGATTCGCCCGCAGCGGATTCGCGCTGATAGACGGTGCGCAGGTGCACGAGCACGAGCGTCTCGGCACGCGTGTACGGCGCGTCCTTGAGCAGGATCGGCACATCGAGCTCGTCGGACCGCACCTGCTGCTTGTATGCGAGACCGCGGGTATGGTCGACGACGAGACGCAGGAAGAGGTCGTTCAGCCGTGACTCGACGATCTGGTGGTGGTCGCGCAGCAGCGCCCACTCCCGGCGGTTGCGCTCGGCAGAGAGGAAGCGACGCTGCAGGATCAGGACGAGCACGCGGCGCACCTCGGCGTCGAGGGTTCCGCGGTCACCGGCGAAGAGGTCGTCAGGGTCGTCCTCCATCGCCACGGGGGCGATGAAGGCGTCGTCCGTCGAGGTTCCGACGGCGGATGCCTCGTCCCGCCCAGACTCGACGGTGGCGGTCTCCTCGGGACGCTGCTCCTCGGTTTCCGGCTCAGTCATGCTGTTCCTCCTTGTGCGTGCGGGCAGTCACGGCGCCGAACGCGAAACGTCGGGTGGTGCCGTCAGGACGCAGGGCTTCCACGATCGAGACGCCCTCCCCCTCGGCTAGGCCGTTGCGATGGGCGATCTCGAGCATTCCGAGAAGGTCCACGGGACGGCGGGTGTCGTCATCGACGCCGGCGAACGCGTCCGCCAGGTCGAACTCCTCTCCGAGACCGGCGAGGTACGCCTCGATCTCGGCGTAGCGGGGGCCTCCCCATGCGCGGGTGTCGGCGTCAACGAATTCGACGTCGTCGGCGTCGGTGAGCGGCGCTGGGGTGCCCGGCGGGCGGATGTCACTGATGGACTGGCGGAGGTGCCCGAGGTCGAGACGCGGCAGGCTGCGCACGGGGTCGACGATGTGGCTGCCGGAGGTGTCGCGGGTCCAGGCGTGCAGGCCGGAGATCACGTCGCGCAGCAGATCATCGACCTGGCGATCGCGCAGCGGGTCGTGGGTCTTCACCTGCCCGGTGATGACGTGCGAGGCGCGCCGCTGCGCTGCCAGCACCTCTTCGACGCCGAGTTCGACGCGACGCCCGATCGCGTCAAGTTCGGCGCGCTGGGCGGCATCGAGTCGCTGCGAGAAGGGCTGGCGCAGCAGCACATGCAGCTGGTCGGTGAGGGCGTCGATGCGGTCGGCATCTCCGATGAGGCGGAGCGCTCCGGAGAACGCACGTCCCTCAGGGGTCGACTGCATGACGTCTTTGGCGCGCTGCAGGTATTCGCGCAATACCTCGCCGGTGGGACGCTCGTCGCGGCGGAGATGGGCGACGACATCGCGCTGCATGGCTTTGAGGGACTCCGCGACGCGGGTGAAGTCGGCGGGCAGCTCACGCGCGAGGTGCAGGACGTTCTCGGCTTCTTCGAGCAGCTCCTCGTCGTCGAGCGGAGCGAGATCGCCGAGTTCCGCGCGAGCGATCTCGGCGTCGATTGCGTCGCGCTCTGCCGTGAGGCGTACAAGACGGCGGATGGGGTCGGCCTCGGCGTTGTCGGACAGGTTCTCGACCGCTTCGAGGAGCGTGCGGATGCGGGAGTTGGAGACGCGGGTGCGGCCGGCGCCGGTGCGTCCGGTGATCTCGAGCGCTTCGACGGCGTGGGCGGAGAGACGGTATACCTCGACATCGTCGTCGATCTGCTGCACGAGCCAGCCGACCTTCGCCCAGGTGCGGCAGACTTCGCGTCCGCTGCCGGAGGGCAGTCGCCGCTCTTCATCGTCGTGACCGGCGGAGCGGAGTTCGTCGAGGATCTCGGCGACTTCGGCATGCGCGTCGGCGATCGCGACAGAGGGCCGATCGGCGGTGAAGAGGATCGAGAGGGCGGCGACCACGAAGGGCGCGAACCGCCCGTGCAGGAGATCGAGGGTCGGGGTTCTAAACGCCGCGAGAGAGCGGGAGTATGCCGCCTCGGCACGCGTATCAGTCACCGGATCAATCTTATCGGGGAGCGGTCCAACGGCTGAATTGGGCCCGTCCTGCGGCGGACCCTCAAACGACAAAACCCCCGGAAATCCGGGGGTCCTAGTCTGTAGCAGGAGCGGGGCTTGAACCCGCGACCTCACGATTATGAGTCGTGCGCTCTAACCAGCTGAGCTACCCTGCCGCGAGGCATCCGTTCACAGAGGAGAAGAATGCTGCGAGCCCCGAGTCAGGATTGAACTGACGACCCCTTCCTTACCATGGAAGTGCTCTGCCACTGAGCTATCGGGGCGATGCCGTATTTTTGGCAACCAGATGAGAATAGCACTCTCCGGCGTTCTCGCTAAATCGAGGCTACTTCCGCCCGGCGTTGGCCATCATCCACGGCAGAGGATCGATGGTGGAGCCGTTCACGATGAGCTCGAAGTGCAGGTGGGCGCCGTAGGAACGACCGGTGTTGCCCGTCAGCCCGACGATGTCGCCGACCTTCACCACGTCTCCGGTCTGCAGACGCTGCGAGCCGTACTGCATGTGCGCGTAGTGGCTCGTGATGAGCTGTCCGTCGATGACGTGATCGATGTAGGTTCCGACGCCGTAGCCGCCGTCGGACTCTGTCGCGAGACGCACGACGCCGTCGGCGATCGCCTGAATCGGTGCGCCTTCACCCGGGACCAGGTCGATACCGGCGTGCAGCTGTCCCCAGCGCGGGCCGTACGGCGAACTCATCGCCACACCGACGACGAAGGGCCACTGGATCGACGCGTTCGGGTCGTTCGTATACAGCGAGTCGGAGTAGCGGATGCCCTGCTCGGCGGCGAGATCGGCTCTCGAAATGGTCGAGAACCCGGCTGCGCCGGTGAGCGCCTCGTTCTGCACCGCGGTCGGCGCCACAAAGGCCTGGATCTCACCCTGTTCTGTCTTGCTGCTCCCCGCAGACGGCCCCTGCGCGACCAGCGAGGTTGTCGACGCCAGCGAGGCACCCTGCGCCGCAGCGACAGCCTCGGCCGGAAGCGTCATCGACACGGCGAGGAGACCTGCGATCCCCATGACGCCGGCGCTCGCACCGATCGTGACCATCTTGCGCAGCGCACCCACACGGGGGCGCTGCGGCACGACATGTTCTGACGTCGCTGCGGGGTCGGCCGATGCCGACCGGTGCCGCGGGAGGGATGGGCCAGCCGACTCGGGAGCGGCGGAAGCGAAAAGCTGGGAGGCTGCGGCGAAGACGTCGTACTCGACCTCCGGCGCCGTCGCGGGCGCGTCTTCGACGACCTGAGTGGGAACGGTGGCGGGTTCGGAGACCGGCGCGGCGACGGGGGTCACCGTGACCGTGGGTCGCGCTGCCGCTCTTGCCCGTGTGCGCGTCGTCGGCGCATCGTCTGATCGCGCCGACGGCGCGGAAGGGGTTGGCTTCGGCTCGTCCGACGGATCAGCGACGGCCTGCGCAGCCGCAAGAGCGGATGCGGCGATCAACGTCTGTGCGGCGGCGACCCCGTCGACCGTGTCGAGCTGCTGTGCCGAGGGGGATGCAGAAGTGGCGTCCTGACGTCGTGAACGACGCGTGAGAGGCGCGGGAGCCACGACGGCCGCGGGCGTCTCGAGCTGCTGTTCCTGCGAAGTCTCCGGAGTCTCCGGCGCACCGGAGGTCGGGAGGCGACGAGAACGGCGCGTGGGCGCAGACTCCGTCGCGGGGGATTCGAAGGGCAAAACGTTTCTCTCGGGGTTGGGCCGTATCGGGGCGGCTCAGTGGGTGGTACACCCCTCGTTATTCGGGTAACGAAGGTAACGATCGGATAAACACTACATGCATCGTCCTGGGAATGCCATGTGCACGTCGGCGTGCTGTGGATTGTTTCCGCGCACGTCGGTGCGGGGCCTCGTGCGGGTGCTCATTCTGCATCGAAGATCCGTCTGCGGAGCTCCGTGACCACACCCGCGGCGCCTGCGAGATTCATCCGCCGCGCCGCTGACTGCTCGGGCCGGGAGAACACTCCCCCCGCCTCCTGCACGATGAGAGACCCGGCCGCGAAGTCCCACGGCTGAAGACCGCGTTCGAAGTAGCCGTCGAGCCGCCCGGCGGCGACGAACGAGAGATCGAGCGCCGCGGATCCGCCGCGACGCAGATCGCGCGCCATCGGCATGACGCGGCCCACGGTGGCGAGATCTCCGGCGTGCGTCGCGGGGTCGTATCCGAATCCGGTCGCGAGCAGAGCACCGGCGGCCGAGGGCTCGGCAACGTGTATGCGTCGGCTGTTGAGCTGGGCTCCTCCGCCGTTCGCAGCGGAGAAGGTCTCGCCCAGCACGGGAGCATGAACCGCGCCCGCGAGCGGAACCCAGGTATCGGGGTCCGGGCTGCCCTGCACGACCGCGATGCTCACGGCATAGAGGGGAATACCCGACGCGTAGTTGACCGTGCCGTCGATAGGATCAATGACCCACGTGATGTCCGTCGCCCCCGCCGACGTGCCTGACTCCTCGCCGAGGAATCCCTCTCCGGGCCGTTCGGTGCGCAGTCGATCACGGATCAGCGCCTCCACTTCGCGGTCAGCGTCAGTGACGATATCCGCGAGCGTTGACTTCGTCGCGGCCAGCGCGACGCCCGCGGCACGACGCTGACGCGCGAGCTCCCCTGCCTCTTGAGCAATGTCGACGGCCAGTTGCCGATAGGCCTCCGGGTTCATCACCGGGGCGGTTCAGGGGCGGTGTCGTCGGTAGACGGGGCGGAAGGCGCCGGCGGGGCCGGAGGCGCGGGCGACACAGGTGGGACCGGAGGCGCGGGCGGTGCGGGAGGCGCCGGCGGGAACGCGGGCGTCGTCGGCTGCACCGGTGCATCCGCTCCGCTCTGCTCAGTCACGTGCACGGGAGGCCCGGGCGGAGCCGAAGGAGCCATAGCCGCCTGCGGAGCGCCGACGTGCGTCTGCGGGTCGTAGTTCCATTCGAGCTGCGGGGTGGGCACGCCGGTGTAGTAGGCGTTCCAGTCGGGCGAGCCGTCGTGGAGGGCTGGCAGCGGCGTGACACCGTCTGCGAACATCGGCCACGGCGCAAGCTGCGCTGCGGCGCTCACGGGCCGCGCTGGCTTCGGCTTCTTCGGAGCGAAGAGTGCGTTGAGCAGCGGAATCAGCGTCGTACCGACCGCCGTGAGAATCGCGAGCGCGACGACGATTCTCCAGTAGAGGTCGGCGTACTCGAACGAGCGCGGGAACGTGAGGAAGAAGACCAACAGGCCGACGAGCCCGGCAAGGAACACCTGGGTCAGGATCGTGATCACTCGGGTGAACGTCGTCACATACCTCTGAGAAGCCTTCGTGAACAGACGCACGTGAAGGAGCGCGAGTTGCAGTACGCCGATCGCGAGGATCAGGAACCAGAACCGTTCGGCGGGATCGAAGTAGCCGTAGCCGTACCGCTGATCTTCCGGGAGCCAGATCTTGACTGCGCCGACGAGCAGGGCGATGATCCATGACACCATGCTCAGCAGGGCCAGCCAGTCGGGTCGGTTCGGCGCGAGGCTCGCTTCGAGAATCGCGATACCCGCAAACCCCGCCAGCAGCAGAATCGTGAGGAAGGCGCGGCCGATCAGTCCTTCCTGATCGCCGATCAGCACCCAGACGACGCACACGAGCGCCGCTGCGATCAGCGCGCCGATGGCGATCCACAGCGAGCCGCGAATCAGCAGGGACATGTCAGGCTTGGACTCTTGCTGCGATGGGGCAGTCATGACGCGATCTCTCCTCCGGTCACCTTCGTGGCCTCAATCTTCGCATGCGTTGCGAACGATGCTCGTGTGGCACCCGCCTCGGTGGAAAGCCCTCAGAATCCCCCTCCTGTGGAGAGATCGATGGTCGCCGATGACAGCGCTGAACGTCAGGAGCGCCGCGCGGCCGAAGCCGCAGCGAACGCCGCCACCCGTGCCTGCGCTTCCGCACGGTCGAAGGATGTTCCGATCATCCGCGCCTCCTCGGAGAGCTGCTCCGCGAAAGAGCGGGCCGGCTGAGAACGGATGAGGCGCTTCGCCTCGCCATACGCACGGTAGGCGCCCTGCAGCCAGAATGCCGCGACGGCCTCCGCCCGTTCACGTACCGCTGCGGCGATCGCCGCGGCGTCTTCTGCGTCGACGGCTTCGGCGACGAGACCCCATTCCACGGCTTCCTCGGCGGAGAGCAGACGGTCCTGGAGCACGAGCTGCAAGGCACGACGCTCTCCCACTGCTCGCGCCAGCTGCGCGGACACAGACAGATCGGGCGTGAGCCCGATGTTGGCATATAGGCTTCCGAGCTTGGAGTTGCTGCCGACAATCGCGTAGTCACTGCAGAGAAGAATTCCGAGCCCACCTCCCGCGGTGGTTCCGTGCGCGGCAGCGACCACCGGGATGGGCGATTCGACGAGCGCGCGGATGCCACTGTTGATGACGCCAGCGAGCGCCGTGATCTCGGCACCAGAGCCCATGCTCTGTGCCATGTCGAGCACGTCACCGCCCGCACAGAACGACGGACCGGCGCCCTCAAGAAGAATCACGCCGACGGATGGATCCGCGACGACGGCGGTCGTGGTCTCCGCCCAGGCATGCGCGAGCTCGCTGTTGAAGGCGTTGAGCCGCTGCGGCCTGTTCAGCGTGATCCGTGCAAGACCGTCGGTCACGGTGCAGAGAAGCGGAGCGGTCATGAAACCTCCATACGAGCGTGCGTGCGAAGCCTCGAGCACAGCACACGCGTCATGCCACGCTCATCGGGGCACATCCAGCATAAGCGGATGATGCACCGTGCGCGTTAACGCAAAAGAGCCACCCAGCGATGGGTGGCTCTTTTACAAAAGAAGTCCGGCGGTGTCCTACTCTCCCACAGGGTCCCCCCTGCAGTACCATCGGCGCTGTGAGGCTTAGCTTCCGGGTTCGGAATGTGACCGGGCGTTTCCCTCACGCTATGGCCGCCGAAACACTATTGATGTTTCAATCAAAACCTTAGCAACACAATACATGTTGTGTTGAAGGTGGTTCTCGACCGTACATCGAGAACCACTCAGTGGACGCAAGCACCAAAAACGGTGTGTTATCAAGTCATCGGCTTATTAGTACCAGTCAGCTGCACGTGTTACCACGCTTCCACATCTGGCCTATCAACCCAGTAGTCTGGCTGGGAGCCTCTCGCCCGAAGGCATGGAAGTCTCATCTTGAGGCCGGCTTCCCGCTTAGATGCTTTCAGCGGTTATCCATTCCGAACGTAGCTAATCAGCGGTGCTCCTGGCGGAACAACTGACACACCAGAGGTTCGTTCAACCCGGTCCTCTCGTACTAGGGTCAAATCCTCTCAAACTTCCTACGCGCGCAGCGGATAGGGACCGAACTGTCTCACGACGTTCTAAACCCAGCTCGCGTACCGCTTTAATGGGCGAACAGCCCAACCCTTGGGACCTACTCCAGCCCCAGGATGCGACGAGCCGACATCGAGGTGCCAAACCATGCCGTCGATATGGACTCTTGGGCAAGATCAGCCTGTTATCCCCGAGGTACCTTTTATCCGTTGAGCGACAGCGCTTCCACAAGCCACTGCCGGATCACTAGTCCCGACTTTCGTCCCTGCTCGACCTGTCAGTCTCACAGTCAAGCTCCCTTGTGCACTTACACTCGACACCTGATTACCAACCAGGTTGAGGGAACCTTTGGGCGCCTCCGTTACTTTTTGGGAGGCAACCGCCCCAGTTAAACTACCCACCAGGCACTGTCCCTGAACCGGATTACGGTTCGAAGTTAGATATCCAGAGTGACCAGAGTGGTATTTCAACAATGACTCCACAAGAACTGGCGTCCCTGCTTCAAAGTCTCCCACCTATCCTACACAAGCCACACCGAACACCAATACCAAGCTGTAGTAAAGGTCACGGGGTCTTTCCGTCCTGCTGCGCGTAACGAGCATCTTTACTCGTAGTGCAATTTCGCCGAGTTCGCGGTTGAGACAGTTGGGAAGTCGTTACGCCATTCGTGCAGGTCGGAACTTACCCGACAAGGAATTTCGCTACCTTAGGATGGTTATAGTTACCACCGCCGTTTACTGGGGCTTAAATTCTGAGCTTCGCCGAAGCTAACCCGTCCTCTTAACCTTCCAGCACCGGGCAGGCGTCAGTCCGTATACATCGTCTTGCGACTTGGCACGGACCTGTGTTTTTAGTAAACAGTCGCTACCCACTAGTCTCTGCGGCCACCAAACGCTTTCGGAGCAAGTCCTAATACGTCGATGGCCCCCCTTCTCCCGAAGTTACGGGGGCATTTTGCCGAGTTCCTTAACCACGATTCTCTCGATCTCCTTGGTATTCTCTACCTGACCACCTGAGTCGGTTTGGGGTACGGGCAGCTAGAACCTCGCGTCGATGCTTTTCTCGGCAGCATAGGATCACCCACTTTTTATCCGCATCGTGTCTCAGCCTACGTGAACGGCGGATTTGCCTACCGTTCGGCCTACGCACTTGCACCAGGACAACCATCGCCTGGCTTGGGCTACCTTCCTGCGTCACACCTGTTAATACGCTAACCGCACCAGCATGGGGTCGCGCGCTCCACCAAACGATGCCACCCGAAGGTGACGGTGTCTGGCTTTGGGCGCTTAGCACCACTGGATTAGCTTGGGCGGTTCTTCGCCGGTACGGGAATATCAACCCGTTGTCCATCGACTACGCCTGTCGGCCTCGCCTTAGGTCCCGACTTACCCAGGGAAGATTAGCTTGACCCTGGAACCCTTGGTCTTTCGGAGGACGTGTTTCTCACACGTCTTTCGCTACTCATGCCTGCATTCTCACTCGTGTAGCCTCCACGGCTGGTTTACACCGCCGCTTCGCTGGCCACACGACGCTCTCCTACCCATCAACACGGCTGGACCACGAAGGCCTACCAATAATGTCAATGCCACAACTTCGGTGGCGTGCTTGAGCCCCGTTACATTGTCGGCGCGGAATCACTTGACCAGTGAGCTATTACGCACTCTTTCAAGGGTGGCTGCTTCTAAGCCAACCTCCTGGTTGTCTAAGCAACTCCACATCCTTTCCCACTTAGCACGCGCTTTGGGACCTTAGTTGGTGGTCTGGGTTGTTTCCCTCTCGACTATGAAGCTTATCCCCCACAGTCTCACTGCTGCGCTCTCACTTACCGGCATTCGGAGTTTGGCTGACGTCAGTAACCTTGTAGGGCCCATCGGCCATCCAGTAGCTCTACCTCCGGCAAGAAACACGCAACGCTGCACCTAAATGCATTTCGGAGAGAACCAGCTATCACGAAGTTTGATTGGCCTTTCACCCCTATCCACAGCTCATCCCCTCAGTTTTCAACCTAAGTGGGTTCGGTCCTCCACGCGCTCTTACACGCGCTTCAACCTGGCCATGGATAGATCACTTCGCTTCGGGTCTAGGACATGCGACTGAATCGCCCTATTCAGACTCGCTTTCGCTACGGCTACCCCACACGGGTTAACCTCGCCACATATCGCTAACTCGCAGGCTCATTCTTCAAAAGGCACGCTGTCACCCCTACTAAGGAGGCTCCAACGGTTTGTAAGCAAACGGTTTCAGGTACTATTTCACTCCCCTCCCGGGGTACTTTTCACCTTTCCCTCACGGTACTTGTCCGCTATCGGTCATCTGGGAGTATTTAGGCTTATCAGGTGGTCCTGACAGATTCACACGGGATTTCTCGGGCCCCGTGCTACTTGGGATACTCTCCACGCCAGAACACGCATTTCGACTACGGGGTTGGCACCCTCTATGACCGGCCTTTCAAGACCGTTCGTCTATACGCTTCTGTAACGTCGGACCTTCGGCAGAAGATCCAGGTGAGTCCCACAACCCCGAACATGCAACGCCTGCCGGCTATCACACATGCTCGGTTTAGCCTGATCCGGTTTCGCTCGCCACTACTAACGGAATCGCGGTTGCTTTCTCTTCCTGTGGGTACTGAGATGTTTCACTTCCCCACGTTCCCTCTACCCGCCCTATATATTCAGGCGGGAGTCACTAGGTCGGCACGCCGCCCAGCGGGGTTTCCCCATTCGGACACCCTCGGATCAAAGTGTGCTTATCCACTCCCCGAGGCTTATCGCAGATTGCTACGTCCTTCTTCGGCTCCAGATGCCAAGGCATCCACCGTTTGCTCTTAAAGACTTGAAATCACATGAGTTGAATCAAAACTCGACCCACACCCGAAAGTGTGAATCAGAAATTGACTAATGATCTTTAAGATCATCTTTCACAACACAACCCCAAAGGGTCATGTTGAAGATGCTCGCGTCCACTGTGTAGTTCTCAAAGTACGGGCGGTACTCAACCAGCAACCAACCAAAAAGGCCAGAAACCAGAAGAGTCCTGAGGTTCAGCCGCAACCCAAACGGGTTGCACCCGGTCCCTCAGGACCCAACAGCGTGCAGACACCCCGCTCACCAATCCCCACATTCCAACCAACCGAAGTTGACGTACTAGCAGAAACCAGCTGCGCTGATGTCATGTCAAATGTTCCACCCATGAGCTCCCAGCGAAGAACGTACGCCTTCGATCTGGGTTCTGGACTCGTGATGAGTCAGATGCTCCTTAGAAAGGAGGTGATCCAGCCGCACCTTCCGGTACGGCTACCTTGTTACGACTTAGTCCTAATTACCGATCCCACCTTCGACGGCTCCCTCCACAAGGGTTAGGCCACCGGCTTCAGGTGTTACCGACTTTCATGACTTGACGGGCGGTGTGTACAAGACCCGGGAACGTATTCACCGCAGCGTTGCTGATCTGCGATTACTAGCGACTCCGACTTCATGAGGTCGAGTTGCAGACCTCAATCCGAACTGGGACCGGCTTTTTGGGATTCGCTCCACCTCGCGGTATTGCAGCCCTTTGTACCGGCCATTGTAGCATGCGTGAAGCCCAAGACATAAGGGGCATGATGATTTGACGTCATCCCCACCTTCCTCCGAGTTGACCCCGGCAGTATCCCATGAGTTCCCACCATTACGTGCTGGCAACATAGAACGAGGGTTGCGCTCGTTGCGGGACTTAACCCAACATCTCACGACACGAGCTGACGACAACCATGCACCACCTGTTTACGAGTGTCCAAAGAGTTGACCATTTCTGGCCCGTTCTCGTATATGTCAAGCCTTGGTAAGGTTCTTCGCGTTGCATCGAATTAATCCGCATGCTCCGCCGCTTGTGCGGGTCCCCGTCAATTCCTTTGAGTTTTAGCCTTGCGGCCGTACTCCCCAGGCGGGGAACTTAATGCGTTAGCTGCGTCACGGAATCCGTGGAATGGACCCCACAACTAGTTCCCAACGTTTACGGGGTGGACTACCAGGGTATCTAAGCCTGTTTGCTCCCCACCCTTTCGCTCCTCAGCGTCAGTTACGGCCCAGAGATCTGCCTTCGCCATCGGTGTTCCTCCTGATATCTGCGCATTCCACCGCTACACCAGGAATTCCAATCTCCCCTACCGCACTCTAGTCTGCCCGTACCCACTGCAGGCTGGGGGTTGAGCCCCCAGATTTCACAGCAGACGCGACAAACCGCCTACGAGCTCTTTACGCCCAATAATTCCGGATAACGCTTGCGCCCTACGTATTACCGCGGCTGCTGGCACGTAGTTAGCCGGCGCTTTTTCTGCAGGTACCGTCACTTTCGCTTCTTCCCTACTAAAAGAGGTTTACAACCCGAAGGCCGTCATCCCTCACGCGGCGTTGCTGCATCAGGCTTGCGCCCATTGTGCAATATTCCCCACTGCTGCCTCCCGTAGGAGTCTGGGCCGTGTCTCAGTCCCAGTGTGGCCGGTCACCCTCTCAGGCCGGCTACCCGTCGACGCCTTGGTGAGCCATTACCTCACCAACAAGCTGATAGGCCGCGAGCCCATCCCAGACCGAAATTCTTTCCAATAGCTGACCATGCGGTCGCTACTCGTATCCAGTATTAGACGCCGTTTCCAGCGCTTATCCCAGAGTCCGGGGCAGGTTGCTCACGTGTTACTCACCCGTTCGCCACTGATCCACAAGAGCAAGCTCCTGCTTCACCGTTCGACTTGCATGTGTTAAGCACGCCGCCAGCGTTCATCCTGAGCCAGGATCAAACTCTCCGTAAAAAAGAAATGCATACACAACCGGGAAAACGGCCATGCAGCGAGTTTGAAACTGACCAAAGAGATAAATCATTGCTGACTATCCGTTGCCAACCCCAAAGGGTTGGTCTTTGATCCAAAGGAATTTCTCACCATCAACCCAAAAGGTCAATGGACGAGGAATAAATTGGCATTTGACAAGTGCACGCTGTTGAGTTCTCAAGGATCGGATGCTCCTGCGGTCCAGCCTCACGGCCTTCCCTTCAGGGCAACTTCTCTATCTTATCCGAGCCGCTCAGCCTGTCAAATCGACACGCCGTGAAGCTCGGAACCAGATCCGCCACCCAGAGCTGAACGCTCCGAGGCAACTTCTCTAGCTTACCCGCCAGACCCAGACTGTCAAATCGACGATCCAGACCAGCAGGCCACCACCAGAACCACAGTTCCAGGCCCTCCCCAAACGAGAAGAACACACCAGAACCAAACGGCTTCGAAGTGTGGTGGGCTGTCCGCCAGCATGAGGGGGGTGAGGCCTTCCGGCCCTTCCGCTTCCCTGTGGGGCGAACAAGTAATAACTTACGCGCAACCCCACCAACCCACAAATCACCCCACCCCGCCGGGCGTGTCGCCGCCGTCGTCCCGCTCAGGGATTCACGAGCAGACGATCCACCGCATCCTGCAGCCGGGCGGCGACGCCGATGTCGTCGCGGATGCCGTCCCTCTCGGTCAGCGCCACATCGGGGTGATCCGTGATGATCCCGTCGACGTTGTCTCGCATGTACTCCCGCATGGCGGCAGCATCCTGCACCGTCCAGACGAACACACCCTGGCCCCGGTCCCAGAGCATGTCCCGCTTCTCCCTGTCGTACGCGCTCTGCTCGAGAACGAGGAAGTCGGCCGGCGACTCCGGGACTCCGGTGAAGGAGAGAGCCAGGATGTACCCGATCGTGAGATCGGGGCGCAGCGTGGAGAACTCCTCGACCACGTGGGAGACGAGTGAGTGATAGATGTGCGCATCCGCATCGTCGACCTCGTCGATGAACGCGATGAGCTCCGCGACGTAGTCCGGCGTCTCCTTCCCGTGCGTCTTGATCTCGATGAGCAACTCCTGGTCGAGCTCCTTCGCGCGACGGAGGTAGGCCTCCAGCGAGGGGATCGTGTCGACGTGTCCGGCGGCATCGTGCACCTCGATCCGGGTGAGCTCGTCGAGCGTGAGATCAGCCACGGCGACGTCCTGACCTGCAAGACGCGACAGCGTCGTGTCGTGCATGACGACCCAGCCGCCGTCCTTCGTCTGCAGCACGTCCATCTCGACGAGATCGGCGCCTGCGCGGTTGGCCGCCTCCAGGGCGCTCAGGGTGTTCTCGACACCGCCGTCGCTGAAGCCGCGGTGACCGAGCACCTCCGCACTGCCGTCTGCAACCTCCGAGAGCGGACCGATCGCGGCCACCGTCAACGCCACGACTGTGGCGAGGGCGCCCGCTGCGACGATGCGCGCGGCGGTGCGGGAGGTCCGCACCGCCGAGGCATCCGATGCGTCGCCTGCATCGAAGACCTCCGGGGCATCCGCCCTCAGTGCGCCCCCGGCACCTGCCGCGTGCACGAGTGCTTGCATCTGGACCATGACGGACACGCCCACGAGGAAGAAGACCAGCACCTGCAGCAGCGCCAGACCGATGGCGGCGACCACGACTGAGGCCTCCGGCGCGACAGCATCACTGAGCACCGTGGGCAGGACGGCGATGATCCCCAGGGCGGTCAGCGCCAGGGTGAGCGGGACGGCAACGCCGAGCAGGAGCCCCACAACGCGGATGCTGCGCCAGCGTGTGAGGCGCCAACTCGCCGCGAGCGCACCCGGCGCGCTCCCCTCCCCCAGGACAAGAAGCGGCAATGCGAACACGAACCGCAGGTTGAGCCACCAGACGATCAGGAGGAAGCCGACGTAGATCGCGGTCGTGGTCGGAGACTTCAAGAGCTCATCCGACACGAACGCAGGGATCGAGACCCAGCGGGTCAGGACGGAGCCGAAGCCGACGTGCCCCAGCGGCAGCAGCAGAATGAGGTATGGAATGAGCGCCAGTGTCGACGGGCGCCGGGCCAGCGCGATCAGACGCTGCCGCAGCTGCGCGGCGATCGTTCGCACGCCCGGTTCGCCGCCGCCCTCTCTGTGCCGTGCGACGACCGCGAAGACCGCGAGCTGGGTGAGCGCCGCGGCGACCGTCAACAGCAGCGACACGACCACGATCGTCACCCCGAGCGGACTGCCGAACAGTGCGCCCGCTGTCGTGTCCGTCACCGCGATGAGTCCCGAGGATCGCGCGGCGAGTGTGAACATCCCGACGAGCAGGGGCGCCGCGATCAGGGCGACGGCGCCCTGCACCACGGCCACGAGAACCAGCGTTGACCGCAGGCGCAAGAGCGTCTGTCGATATCCGCTCGACAGGGACCCGAGAATCGGCAACGGCGCACGCGACATGAGGAGAGTCAACCATGCATACCGGTATTCCGACGCGGGCGGATACGCCGCGCGTCCTCCGGCATAGGGTGTGACGCATGACCGGTTCTGTGCGTGATTCGACGCTGCGACGCTTCCGCGATGCGCTCGGGGACTCTCCGCACAGCCTCGACGTCACGCATGCCGATCCGGGCGCGGTGCCACTCTCTGCACGGCTTGCTCTCGGCGACATGGCGTGGGCGAGCGTGACCGCCGCCGCGATCGCCGCCGCACGGCTGACCTCGGATGTCGTTCAGGTACAGACCGATCCGGTGCGCGTCGCGGTCGCCTTCCAGAGCGACCGACACCTGCGTATCAACGGCGCGACTCCCGACGTATGGTCTCCGTTCTCGGGATTCTGGCGCACGGCCGACGGGTGGGTGCGCACGCACGGCAATTACCCGCACCATGCGGCCGCCCTTCGGCGCGGACTGGATCTGCCCGCGGACGCCGCGCCCGAAGACGTTGCACGCAGACTGCGCGCCCTCACCTCCGTTGACGCGACGACCGCGGTCACTGCGGAGGATGGTCTCTGTGTCTCGGTCTCGCCTGAGAACCCCGAGGCGGATGCTGCGCTCTGCGAGCGCCCCGCGATCACCGTCACCCGGGTGACGGATGCGTCACCCGCCGTGCGCCGCTTCGAGGATCCCGGTGCGCCGCTGCGGGGCATCCGGGTTCTCGACCTCACGCGTGTGATCGCCGGCCCCGTCGCCACCCGCACTCTCGCTCTGCTCGGTGCGGAGGTGCTCCGCATCGATCCGCCGCGCATCCCGGAGCCGGAATGGCAGCACCTCGACACCGGTCACGGCAAGCGCAGTGCGCTGCTCGCCATCGCCGCCGACGCGATCCGCTGGCGTGAGCTGCTGCACTCGGCAGACGTCGTCGTCCTCGGCTATCGCACAGAAGGCCTCGCCCGTCTCGGTCTCACACCCGAAGCGCTGCACTCCCAGCATCCGCGTCTGGTGATCGCCCGGCTCACCGCCTGGGGTTCCGACGCCCCTGCGCGGCGCGGCTTCGACAGTCTCGTCCAGGCGGCAAGCGGGATCTCGTGGATCGAATCCGTGGACGGAGAACGTCCGGGCGCACTCCCCGCCCAGGGCCTGGACCACAGCGCCGGCTATCTCCTGGCGGCCGGCATCTGTGCGGCGTTGCGCCGGCAGAGCGTCGAAGGCGGCGGATGGATCGTCGAGACCTCGCTGCGACGCATGGCCGCCGAGCTGCTGCGACTGCCCCGGCAGAAGGACACGTCACACACCACAGTCGGCGACGTGACCGCCCACCTGCAGACGTTCGC
The DNA here is from genome assembly GCF_016907255.1 of Microbacterium keratanolyticum. NCBI lineage: Bacteria > Bacillati > Actinomycetota > Actinomycetes > Micrococcales > Microbacteriaceae > Microbacterium > Microbacterium keratanolyticum. Next base: position 808,370 of record NZ_JAFBBQ010000001.1, read on the forward strand.
CGTCGACGGCGACACCGTCACGACAGCGGCTCCGGCCGTCGCCTACCTCGGCGGCCCGACCCGCTTCAGCGCGCCACGTCGCTGGGGATCAGATCCTGCGGAATGGACCGCATCGCCCGGCGGGCCAGCGACGGAGCGATGAGGCACACGGCAAGAGTGAACACTCCCCACACCGCACACGCGGGAGGCAGCACGCGGTAGGCGAGGTGCCGCACCGTGAACGATGCCGTCAGCGGGCCGAACGCGGCCAGACCCCAGATCCAGGCAGCGAGCAGAAACACCGGAAGCGACACCCACCACGTGATCTGCAGGGCACGCGGGGCGCACGGGGCTGTGCCCGTGACGGCGCGACGGCGGACGAACCACACGAGGGCCGCGACCCCCAGCACCACGAGGCCGAACGCGGTCGAGCCGTACTGCATCCACTTGTAGCCGTCCAACGGACCCCACGGATGCGACAGCGCCGGCCACAGCGCTGTGCCGACGCGACCTTCATGCGTGAACGCATCCCACACGATGTGCGATGCCACTCCGATCAGGAGCGACACGACGAGCCAGATCACCCCGACGAGAGACGGAAACGTCTCGCGCACGGCAGCAGGCGCTCCCGCATCCCATTCGCGCGGAAGCCGCCGCGCGAGCCAGCGCGGTGCCAGCGGACGTACCGCCGGACGCAGCAGGCACCGCCAGACCAGCAGCAGCACGAGCGCGATCGTGGCCGTCAACGCGATCGCTCGCAGATCGTGCGTCACCATGTAGTCCGGTACCAGCACGCGGACGAAAAGCGGCAGGTCCGGAGTCATCGCACCGATCGCGATCGCCGCAGGAATCAGTGGCGTGCGAAGGAACGGCAACGCCACGATCGCATGACTGGGGGTGAAAGGCACTTCGCCTCCCGCGATCGTGGCGCTGTCGGCGGACGCGAATCAGGCCTGGATGAAAATACCGGCGAGGGTCTTCTTGCCGCGACGCAGCACCGAGACCCCACCGGGCAGAGAGCCCGTCACCGTCGCGGACTCATCTTCGACCTTCGCACCGTCGAGCGAGACGCCGCCCTGGGCGATCGCGCGACGCGCCTCCGAAAGGCTCGACACGAGTCCGGTCTCGACGAGGGCCTCGACCACAGGAATGCCCGATGCGGCCGTCGCGTGCGGAAGCTCTTCCAGAGCGGTGCGCAGCGTCTCGGCATCCAGCGTCGTGAGATCGCCCTGACCGAACAGCGCCTCGGAGGCTGCGATCACGGCCTGGGTGGCCTCGACACCGTGCACGAGTGCGCACACCTCGAAAGCGAGACGCTTCTGCGCGGCACGACGGAACGGCTCTGCCTCGACGAGCGCCGCGTACTCATCGATCTCGGCACGCGTGAGGAACGTGAAGACCTTGAGACGCTCGACGACGTCGGCATCCGCCTGGCCGAGCCAGAACTGGTAGAACGCGTACGGGCTCGTGAGCTCGGCGTCGATCCAGATCGCGTTGCCCTCGCTCTTGCCGAACTTCGTGCCATCGCTGTTCGTGATCAGCGGCGTGCCGATCGCGTGCACGGACGTGCCCTCGACGCGGTGGATCAGGTCGGTGCCACTCGTGAGGTTGCCCCACTGGTCGCTGCCGCCGGTCTGCAGCACGCAGTCGTACTGACGGTACAGCTCGAGGAAGTCGAGACCCTGAAGAATCTGGTAGCTGAACTCGGTGTAGCTGATGCCGGCGTCCGAATTCAGACGGGCCGCAACCGCGTCTTTCTTCAGCATGGTGCCGACCCGGTAGTGCTTGCCGATCTCACGCAGGAAGTCGATCGCGCTGAGCGGGGCCGTCCAGTCGAGGTTGTTGACCATGCGCGCGGCATTGTCGCCCTCGAAGCTCAGGTACTTCTCGATCTGGCCGCGCAGGCGGTCGACCCACTCGGCCACCGTCTCGCGGGTGTTGAGCGTGCGCTCCGCCGTGGGGCGGGGGTCGCCGATGAGGCCGGTCGATCCGCCGACGAGGCCGAGCGGCTTGTGACCCGCGAGCTGAAGACGGCGAAGAGTCAGCAGCTGCACCAGGTGACCGAGGTGCAGGCTGGGCGCGGTCGGGTCGAATCCGCAGTAATAGGTGACGGGCGGTCCTGCAAGAAGTGCGCGCAGCGCATCCTGATCCGTGGACACGTGGACGAGTCCGCGCCAGACAATCTCGTCCCACACGTTCTCGAACGTGGGGTCGATGGCCGGGGCGGCAGCCGTCAGAGTTGAATTCGACACGCCCACCAGGCTATCAGCGCAGCATTCCCGTCGATGCCGCCCACCACAGCAGGAATGCGCCCCCGAGAGCAGTCACCCAGCTGACGAGACTGCCGACGAGGAAGTACTCCGCACCCGCGCCGGATTTGCGATCGCGGGAGATCTCTGGGAAGCGCACGATGCCCTTCGCCGCCAGCATCGCGGCCAGCAGCGGGTATGCCGCAACGAGGGTGAGCGTGAGCACGAGGATGCGCTCGAGCGGTCCGATCAGACGTCCGCCGCGGAAGCCGGAAGCGGGCGCCGTGGGGACCGGGACCGGGGAGCCCGGTGCGGTGTCGCCTGTCATCGCGTCCTCAGACGAGGTCTGGACGGTCGACGGTTCTGTCGACGAGAGCTCCGCGGGAAGTTGCGCGTTCTCGCTGGCGAGGGCTGCCCGCACGATCACGTTGCCGGTCTCCAGGAGCACGACGGCGATTCCGGCAGCCAGGAGCGCGAGTCCGAACGGTACGGGGCCGGTCGGCGCGATGAGGACCCACGAGTCGCCGATCACTCCGAGCGCAGGGCTGCGCGGCGACCACACCACCGCCGCGATGGCGATGGCGGCCAGGATGCCCGCCGGCCAGAGCCCCAGACGCGGGCGGCGGCGGAGCGGCATCGCGAAGACCCACCCGACAGCCACCACGATGCCCGCGAGAGCGGGGAGGGCAGATTCGGATGCGGCCCCGAGCAGAAGCAGCACGACGGCAGCCACGCCGAAGGCGATCGGCTGCACCGAACGCCGCACGTGGGTGCGCAGCAGGTCGGCAATGCCGACGGCCAGCAGGATGTTCGCAGCGAGAATCATGCGGCCGCGCGCTCTCTGAGGATCTCGAAGCCGGCGACGACCGCAACGGCCCCCGCGTTCTGCAGCGCCTGCGACACGGCCGACTGCGTGATGCCCTCGGCCGCCGCGAGCGCCTTCTGCGTCTGGCCCAGGCAACGCCCATACGTGAGACGGCGCTCTCGTGCGGTCATTCCGGTGACCAGCTGGTCGCGCAGCAGGACGTACGCGTTGGCGGTGTCGATCGCGTCGCTCATCCGCCCATCATGGTCGTCACCGCCGACAATCCAGGTGCGGGTGCTCGGCATGGCGCGCTGTTGCCGCGCGTCCACGATGTCGATCGCGTCGCGCGCCGCCCACCATCCGGGGCCGTCCTGCAGCGCTGTGTCCGCACCGGTGACGGCTCTCACCTCGCCGACACCGACGCCGAAACGCAGGCCGAGCTCGTCGGGCAGGACCAGCTGAATCAACAGGAGAGCGGCGAGCGCCGCATCGAGCGTCGGATAGACCGCCTGGAACTCGTCACCGACGGTGGCACGCAGGGGCTCGGCGGCGAGAGGCATCGCCTCTTCGACCTCGGCGAAAAGGCGCGCGAACTCGCGTTGCGCGGCCGACCTGTCAGGAAGGGCGCGAGAGCCGATGATGTCGGCGATCACTGCAACAGGCATGACATAAGCATAGAGCTTATTTTTCCTGAATATAAGTGGATGGCTGATTTTCAGGACATATCAGGATGCGGTGGCGGATGCGCTTCGCTCCGGCGCAGCATCCGCTCCCTCCTGGCCCTTCCCCCGAATGAGGAAGCCGAAGCCGAACGCGATGAAGAACATCAGCACGCCGTACACCGCCGCAGGCAGACTCAGCTCGACCGAACCGAGCACTGTCTGCGCGATCACGATGGCCAGCGTCGCATTGTGAATGCCGATCTCGAATGACGATGCGATGGCCTGTCGACGACCGACGCGCAGCATCCGCGGCACCAGATAGCCGACAGCCAGGCTGATCACGCAGAACGCGACGGTGATGAGCGCGAGACGCGTGAAGTTCTCGACCAGCAGCGACCAGTTCGAGGCCACCGCCCCGGCGATCACCACGATCAGAATGATCACGGAGGCGATGCGGACCGGCTTGTCCATGCCATCCGCGAACCGAGGCCAGAACCGACGCACGAGCATGCCCAACGCCACAGGAAGCAGCACGATCGCGAAGACCTCCAGAGCCTTCGACCACTGCAGACCCAGTTGGTCGTCGAACGGCCGAAAGTACGCGATCGCGAGATTCGTGATGATGGGCAGAGTGATGACCGCGATCACCGAGTTCACCGCCGTGAGGGAGATGTTCAGCGCGATGTCCCCACGGAAGAGATGGCTGTAGAGGTTCGCGGTGGTGCCGCCCGGAGAGGCGGCGAGCATCATCATTCCCACGGCGAGGACGGGCGGAAGCTGGAACAGCAGCACAAGACCGAAGCAGATCGCCGGCAGCAGAACCAGCTGGCACAGCAAGGCCACGATCACCGCTTTCGGCTGCTTGGCGACACGGGCGAAATCGCCCACGGTCAGGCTCAGCCCGAGGCCGAACATGATGATGCCGAGTGCGACGGGCAATCCGATGGTGGTCAACGCTGATCCCATGGCACTCAGTGTGGCCGAGACTGCGACCGCGTATCAAGAGCCGGGCCCGAACGGACCCGGCTCCTGAATCACCAGCCCAGTCGCAGCGCGACGACGTCCGCGGCACGGGAAGGGAACTGCGCCCACCCGGGCTCCAGCACCTCGCGCGCGAAGAGATAGAGCTCCCGGGCGGCTTCCTCTGGCGGACGCGACAGCGCATCCGCGATCCGCGCACCCCAGACCGGGAAGTCCTGCTCGAAGCGCCGGAATGGATCGCACGGATCGCCGAAGCTCGCACCCTGCTCGCCGGCACGCCCGCGCAGCGCGCGAAGCAGATGCTGCACGGCCCACTGTCGGATGAACGCACCGCCCGCCAGCACCTCCCCGCGACGGACGCGACCCACCCCGATCAGGAGCTTCACCAGCACGAGCCGCGCATCATTCACCGGATCGAGCGCACCTGCCTGTTCCGCCTGCGTCCGTCCACGAGCCACGAGTGCGGCGAGCGCACCATCCGCGTCGTCCTCGACGATCGTCGCATCCGTCACGAGCGCACCGGAGAGCTCCTCCGCCTCGGCGAGCGCGAACTCGCAGAGCCGCGCATCGTCGTAGAGCGCGACGAAACCGACCTCGCCTTCGCGTGCCGTGAGGACGATCCGATCCTGATCGGGCAGCCACCCCAGATCCGGACGCACCGCAGGCCCGCGCCCGGGCGCGATCAGCGCGAAGAAGTCGTGATCCGACCATTCGTCTCGGCGTGCGGCCGCATCGGCGGATGCTGATCCCAGCAGGACGACCCCCCGGAGATCGTCGTGTGCACGCACCCCCGCCGCGATTCCGGCGCTGAGCTCTTCGAATCCCCTGCGCATCACGGCTGTGCCACCCCCGGAAGCGCCCAGGCGGCGAACACGGGCCCCCGGGCGGACAGACGCGTCGACCCGTCAGCACCGGGCCGGAGTGCGCCCTCCCCCACCAGGGCGACCGCAACTTCCGCACCGGGCACTGCCGCTGCCTCGAGGACGACGTCCACGTCGCGTAGCGACGCGACCACGAGGACACTCTCCTCCTCGGACTCCCGGATGAAGACGATCGCGTCGTCGTCGACGTGCACCCAGCGCATGCCGCCCGTGCCGAGAACCGGATGCGCACGGCGCAGCCCGATGAGCGAGCGGTACAGCGCCAGCCGCGCAGCCACCTCAGGCTCATCCTCCGTGCCCCAGGGCATGGGCGTCCGACTGGCCTCACCGTCCGTGCCGATGAGGCCGAACTCATCGCCGGCGAACACGACGGGAACACCGGGCAGCGTCATCGACAACCCCACCGCAAGCGGGATAGCCCCCGGTGCGGCATTCGTGGCGAAGCGCGCGGTGTCGTGGGTGTCGAGCGGCTGCATGTTGCCCAGGCGCACACGCCACGGGATGCTCGCTGTGAAGCGAGTCACCGCGGCCACGAACTCCGATGCCGTGTAGCGCGGGATGCCGCCGATGGGCTGGCCGAAGAACCACGGCTCGGTGAGCTCCTCGCCCTCGGCGTTCAGATACGGCGCACCCGTGGGCGCGCTGAGCCAGGCCCACAGCGGGCGGGTGAACGAGGGGTACGTCATCGCTCCGTGCCATCCGTCGCCCTGCAGGTCGCTCGCCGCGTCGTTGGTCGACTCCCCCAGCAGCACCGTCTCGGAGTTCACCTCGTGCATGGTCCGCTGCAGCACCTGCCGCACGTCCGCGTTGAGGTCGATGTCGCCGAGGCGGCCCGTCATGTTCGCAACGTCGATGCGCCAGCCATCCGTGCTGTACGGCGGCCGCAGCCACTTCGCGACCACCGAGTCCGCGCCGTCGATGAAGCGACGCCGCAGTTCCTGCGACGCCCAGTTGAACTTCGGCAGCGTCGGGGTTCCGAGCCACGAGATGTACTCGGTGTTCGCGTCGTCCGTGAAGTAGTAGAACTCCTCCTCCGGTGCGCCCGGGTGACCGAGTGCCGCCTGGAACCATTCGTGGCGATCACCGGAGTGGTTGCTGGTGAGGTCGCCGATGATGCGGATGCCTCGGGCATGCGCCGCCTCGATCAGGCGCAGGTACGCGTCATCCCCACCCAGGAGCGGGTCGACCGACAGGAAGCTCGAGGCGTCGTAGCGATGGTTGGACGCCGCCGGGAAGATGGGCGTCAGATACAGCAGGTTGACGCCCAGCTCGACGAGGTGGTCGAGGTGCGCCGTGATGCCGTCGAGGTCACCTCCGTAGAACTGCTGCGAGCGGCCGGGCAGCACCGGGTCCACCGGAGTGTCCCAGCTCGCGGCGATGGCCCAGTCCGGCGTGGGGTGGGCATCCGCCTGCGGCGAGCGCGCGAAGCGGTCCGGGAACACCTGATACATCACCGCGTCGTGCATCCATGCCGGAGGAGGAGGCGAGGTGACCAACGCGAAGTCCTCGGCATCGAGCGTCTCGAGGGTGTGCAGTCCGGACTGATTGAGCCAGTGCACGGTGCCGTCCTCGTGGACGAAGAGCCAGCGGTATCCATGCCGGGGATTCGCGACGACGATCTCCGCCTCCCACCATTCCCAGCCGTCGACGATGCCCTGCGGAACGGCGTCCGACCAGGCCGGTTCGTGGTCGGGGTTGGATCGCGTGCGCACGGCAGCGAGCGGCCCGTAGCCACTCGGGATGCGCACGCGCACGCGCACGGCGTCCCCGAGCGCGGGGGCGGAGTTCGACACGTACAGCGGCGAGCCGTCGTGGTGGGGGGTGAGGTGCGTCATGGTGGCACCGGATCCTTTCGTGGGGCGCACGAGTGCGCGGGATGCGACGCGGATGCACGGCAGGACGCCATGACAGAGCCTTCAGATTGTTGTTCAGTTATGAGTCCGATCGGTGCGGCGTCGCTACGACACCCGTGATCCGAGATGGATGGCAGCGGCCTGCTGCGGAGCCAGGTCGAAGGCGGCAAGACCGTCCCGCACGCGGACGCGCGCACCCTCCGGACAGGACGAACCCGACCCGTTCGCCACGACGTCGCAGTACTCGCCGTCGGGCATGGAGGTGGGAACAGCAACGGACGCGTCGGCATCGTTCGGATTGGCGGCGACGACCCCGCGTCCCTCGCGCTCGAAACCGTAGGCGTCGTTCTCGCTGACACCCGGCATCCGCGCCGCATCTCCGACGACCGCGCGCCACTCCAGCATCCCGACGATCCCCGCCCAGCGTTGCACGCAGGTGCGGTCGCCGTCGGCATACTCCGCGTCCGGAGCCGGATGCGGCGCGCACGTGCCACCGTCGACGGTGCCATCGGCGTTCGTCGGCGCACCCGCATCGCGGTCGCTGAAGGCGTAGCCCGAGTACACCACGGGCGCGCCGTAGTCATCGGCGAGCATGAGGACGTTCGCGAGGAGATACTCCGCGCCGTTGCGATAGGTCAGCGGTGCGTTGCCGCGCTCGGTGTCGTGGTTGTCGATGAACACGACCGCCGACGACGCCGGGACGTGCAACGCTCGCTCGTCCGAGAGATCCGGGTCGTACAGCATCCCCGACTCCAGCTGTGGACCGAGCTCTCGTGCGTACGAGAACTCGAACACCTCGCCGAACGCCGTGTACTCCTCCGGCTGGATCGGCTCGCGCGCACCGCGGATGACCTCACTCATCACCCTGGTGCCTTCGGGCAGAGCAGCGACGATCGCCGCGACGTCTTCCGCGGCCATGTGCTTGGCCGCATCGATCCGAAAGCCCGCGACGCCGAGCGAGAGCAGATCATCCAGGTACGCACCGATCGTCTGCCTGACCGCGGGAGATCCGGTGTCCAGGTCGGCGAGGTTCACGAGCTCGCAGTTCTGCACCTGCTCACGCGAGCCGTAGTCCTCGATGTCGTCCTGAGCGGTGAGACCGCAATGATGAAACTCCCCCGGCCCGTACAGCCCCGGATACCCCTGGTGCGCGTAAGCCGATCCTACCCAGCCTGTGCCGGGAGCATCCTGACCGCTCATGTGGTTGATGACGGCATCCGCGATGACATCGACACCGACCGCCCCGCACCGCGAGACCATGTCTGCGAACTCCGCCCGCGTCCCCAAGCGGGACTCGATCTGGTAGCTGACGGGCTGGTACGATACCCACCACTGCTCCCCCACGACATGCTCCTGCGGTGGAGAGGTGAGCACCCAGGCGAACCCCGCGGGGCCGAGCGCGCTCTCGCACTCCTCCGCGATGGAGGTCCAGGGCAGCTGGAAGAGCTGCACGCCCACGTCCGGGGCCGCAGGCTCGACAGCGGAGGGCACCGAGCATCCGGACATCGCCACAGCGGATGCCACGAGGGCACCCCACACGACGACCGAACGCACACCGCGCATTGCCTACTTGACGCTTCCCGCAGTCAGCCCGCCCACGATGAACCGCTGCAGCGCGAGGAACAACCCCATCGGGATGAGCGCGGCGAGCACCGCACCGGCCGCGAACACCGACCAGTTGCGCGAGGTCTCCTGCGAGATGAACTGGTAGAGGCCGACCGCGAGGGTCTGCTTCTCGGGATCGACGAGGATGACGCTCGCGATCACGAACTCGCTCATCGTGCCGAGGAACGACAGCAGACCGACGACAGCGAGGATCGGAGCGACGAGACGCAGGATGATCGTGAAGAAGATGCGCGCGTGGCCCGCGCCATCGATCTTCGCCGCCTCGTCGATCGACGCCGGAACAGTGTTGAAGAACCCGTACATCAGGTAGGTGTTCACACCCAGGGCACCGCCGAGATAGACCATGATCAGGCCGATCTGACTGTTCAGGCCGATCGCCGGGAAGATGTCGGCGATCGCGCTCATGAGGAGGAAGATCGCGACCATCGCCAGCAGCTGCGGGAACATCTGCACCAGCAGCAGCGTCATGAGTCCGAACCGGCGCCCCGTGAACCGCATGCGTGAGAAGGCGTAGGCGGCGAGGGCCCCCAGAAGCACCGTGCCGGCTGCGGAGCTGAGTCCGATCACGAGCGTATTGGCGAACCAGGCCGCGTACGGCTGCTGCGGACGGTTGAACAGCTCGACATAACTGCCCAGGTCGACGGTGGAGAACAGCGAGTTCGCTGTGACCAGGGTGCCACCGGGGTTGAGAGACGCCGAGAGCACGTACAGCAGCGGGAAGGCAGCGAAGACCAGCATCGCGATGCCGATGATGTGGCGCCAGCCGGTTTCGCGGAACCACTTCGGGAAGGGCCGGCGCGGCAGCGGGATCGTGCCGTCCTTGCCGGTGCGGGCGACGATCGCGGCTCGGGTCGTGGGATGAACGTCGGTGTTCGTCATGTCAGTTCAGCTCCTCGAGAGCCTTGGTCCGGCGGAAGGCGATGATCGAGATCGTCGCCACCAGGATGAAGATGATGATCGAGAAGGCACTGGCCAGACCGTAGTCACGGTTGGCGCCGATGAAGGCGACCTTGTAGACCATCGAGATGAGAATGTCGGTGGCGCCGACGTTCACTCCTGCGGTGATGTCGCGCGGGCCACCCCCGGTCAGCATGTAGATCAGGTTGAAGTTGTTGAAGTTGAAGGCGAAGGACGAGATCAGCAGCGGCGCGACGGAGACGAGCAGCAGCGGCAGCTTGATGAGACGGAACGCCTGGAAGGTGCGCGCGCCGTCCATGTGGGCGGCCTCGGTCAGCTCGTCGGGGATCGACTGCAGCGCCCCGGTCGTGACGAGGAACATGTAGGGGAAGCCCAGCCAGAGGTTCACGAAGATGATGCTGAACTTCGCCAGCCACTCGTTCGTCAGCCAGGGGATCTCGGCGCCGCCGAACAGAACCGTGTTGACGAAGCCGAACTCCTGATTCAGCATTCCCGCCCACACCAGCGCCGACAGGAACCCGGGGAACGCGTACGGCAGGATCATGATGACCCGGTAGAACTTCTTGCTCTTCATCCGCGGATCGTTGAACACGATGGCGAGGAAGAGACCCAGGATGAACGTCGTCGCCACCGAGAGGATCGCGAAGACGAACGTCCAGATCGTGACCGAGATGAGCGGCTCACGAATGCTCGGTTCGGTGAAGGCGCGGATGAAGTTGTCGAAGCCGACGGTGATCTGCCACCCCGGCAGGATCTCGGTGCCGTCCGGCGCAGTGAACGCGCCCGTGCCGATGTTGGAGAAGACGACGCCGCTCTCCGTGTCGGTCATCGTGTCGGCGACCTCGTCGTACACGTAGCGCGACGTGTAGAGGTAGGCCGTGGCGCCGTCGGCGGTGCTCAGCATCCCGTCGTTGACGTCGTCACTGATCGGCACGCTGATCTGCGTGATCTCCTCGGAATTCGCGATGAGCCCGGCAAAGTCCAACGTCGTGTAGCCGGGGGCTCCGACCGCCTTGCCACCCTCGAACGTCGCATCGTCGACGTTCTCGAGGGGGCGGTCCGTGCCGCCGATGAGAGCGTCACCGTCCGGGTCAGTGACCAGGAACAGGAGTTCGCCCGGCCCCTGCAGCACCGAGACCGGATACGCGTCGGAATCCGGCACACGCTCCTGGTTCTGCAGCATGATGCCGCTGATCGCATCTTCCTTGGTGCTGTTGTGGCCGGTGCCGTAGTTCGTGAAGGCGATGTAGCCCGAGTACAGCACGACGAAGATCTGGAAGATCAGCAGGAAGATGAGTCCCGGAGTGAGGTACTTCGCGGGCAGGCCACCTTTGCGCAGGTAGATGATGTTGACGACGACCGTGCCGACCGCGATGATCGAGCCCACGACCCAGTTGCCCGCGCGGAAGAGCACGAGGCACGAGTACAGCGCCATCGCGTCGATCAGGCCGAGCGCCACGATCTTGAAGAGCACGACCTTCCAGCCGCCGCTCGCCGCTTCCGCCATGCGCGCGGCACGGGCGGAGAGCTTGTCTCTGCGGATCTCGGCGGAAGTCCGCTGGGGAGTCATCGTCATCGTCTGAGCCCTTTGTTGTGGGGATGCTACCGCTGACAGTTCCGGGGCGACACCCTGTGCGAGCGCCGCCCCGGAGACTGAGCGAATTACTTGATCGCGGCCGCGATGTCGCTGGTCATCTTCTGCCACAGCGTGACCGGGTCACCCTGTGCGTTGATGATCGCGACCTCGGTCACGCCCCAGAACTCCCAGACGGATCCCATCTGCGGGATGTTCGGCATCGGAACGGCGTCCGCGCCGACGGTGCCGAAGCCCTCGACGATCTCATCGGATGCGAGTGCTGCGTCGAACGAGGCGGTCAGTGCCGGTGCACGGCCGCCGACCTCGAAGAGCGCGGTCTGCACGTCTTCGCTACCGATGTAGTTCGTGAGGAAGTTCGTCGCCGCGACGACGTTCTTGCTCTTCGCGCTGAGGAAGAAGCCCTGCACGCCGACGAACGGCTGCGCAGGCTGACCACCAGCCGAGGGGATCGGGTCGATCGCGATGTCGAGCCCTGCGTCCTGTGCGGCCGGGACGTTCCACGGGCCAGTGAGGAAGAAGGGCGACTTGCCCGCGACGAAGCTCTCACGAGCGAGGTCACCCGAGATGTTCGTGTTCAGGATGCCCGCGGCGCCCTGTGCGGCCAGCCATCCGGCGAATGCGTCGCCACCGGCATTGCCGATCTGCAGGTCGGCGGCGTTGTAGGTGCCGTCGGCGTTGGTGCCGAAGACCGGAGCTCCGAACGACGTCTGGAACGGGTACAGGTGGTACGGGTCGCCCTGCTCGGGGTCGAGCCCGACGAGGAACTTGTACTCGGTTCCTGCCGCCGTGCCCGCAGCGATCATGTCGTCGTAGGTCGCGGGTGCCTCCGGCGCCAGCGCGGTGTTCCGCATGAGCGCGATGTTCTCGATCGAGTACGGCACGCCGTAGGTCTTGCCCTCGTACGACATCGCGTCGATGGCGACCTTCTGGAAGTCACCCGCTGCGTCGCCGAGCTCGACCGGGGCGACCACTCCGTTGGTCACGAGCGTGCCGAGCCAGTCGTGCGCTCCGACCGCGATGTCCGGGCCCTTGCCGGTGGGGACCTGCGAGATGAACTGGTCGCGGATCTCACCGAAGTCCTTCTGAACGAGGGTGACCTTCACTCCCGTCTCATCCTGGAACGCCTTCGCGGCGTCCTTGAGCACGGTCGCGCGGTCGGCGTCGACCCAGACCGTGAGCGATCCGCCGTCGGCGGGGGCCGTGGAACCGGCGTCGCCGCCACCGCCGGCGCAGCCGGTGAGGATCAGGGCGCTTGTGGCGATCAGGGCGCTGATGCCGAGAACGCCCTTCTTGTTCACCTTCATTGGTGTACCTCTCTGTCGTGGTCCCGCGGAGTCTGGGATCGGCTCGCGCGTGGTCGTCGCTGTCCCGAGGGGATTGTGCAAGCGCTTACATTTATACCCGCGAGAAGGGCATGACGCAATGACCGATACCATCCCGTGATAGTTCGGCGGCAGCACAGGGCGAGAACGACGAAGGGCCCTGCTTACGCAGGGCCCTTCGTGTACTACTGGTGGCAAGTGAGGGATTCGAACCCCCGAAGCTTACGCGGCTGATTTACAGTCAGCTCCCTTTGGCCGCTCGGGCAACTTGCCAGTGCACGCCCGTCCCACTTTTCCAGCAGACCGGGGGCGCGAAGATCAATACTACCTGTCGAACGCGAGCGCGTGAAATCGCCCGATCAGCGACTAAATTCGCCAGGATCTAGGTCGCGCTGCGATCCATCGGCGACGCGAGCAGTGACTCCGGCGTGCGCAGCAGCCCGCCTTCCCCGCGGCACGTCGCCGCGGCGACCTCCATGATGCGCTCGAGGAGAGACCCCGCCGCTCCCTCCGTCTCGGGGACTCCGCCCACGAGCCCCGCAACGAGCGCGGCCAGCGTGGCATCACCGGCACCCACCGTGTCGACGATCGCCCCAGGCAGCGTCGCGATGGGTCGGCTGACCTCCCAGCCCGGCGCCCGCAACGCGGCACCCGCCGCGCCCGCAGTCATCAGGATGATCTCTGCGCCGTTGTCGCGCAGGCGCTCCCCCAGCGCCGGCAGGTCGCCGTCGGCGAGAATCTCCGCGTCATCCGACCCGATCTTGATCGCACGCGCGCCCGCGGCCACGCGCAGGAAACCTTCGGCGAGATCCGCACGATCGCGCATCATCCCGGTTCGAGGATTCGGATCGACGATCAGGGGTCGATCTCCCACTGCGTCCAGAAGCGCGTCGACCTCTGCGCCGTTGTCGAAGGGAAAGCAGCTCACAACGACGGCGTCGGCCTGTGCAAGCGCTTCCTTTTCTGCGTCGGAATAGCGGATGCTGCGACCTTGCGCAGCCTCATTGAACCGGTAGCTCGGCTCACCGTCCGCCCCACGTGTGACGATCGCCCGCGACGAGCCGAGCGGAGCCTCACTGGCCAGCAGTTGCACCCCGTGATCGTGCAGATAGGTGCGGATGTGGTCACCCGCCGCATCCGCTCCGACCATCGCGATGAGGGTTGCGGGAATCCCCAACCGTGTGAGCCCGACTGCCACGTTCAACGCAGCACCGCCGACGAGTTCACGCACGCCACCGGCATCCCGAATCTCATCGATCAGGGCATCCCCGATCACGACCACCCGCGACGGCACCGGCTCCGGCATCTTTGCTCCTCTGCACGATCGACTGCACGGCGCCGCATCCTGGCCACGCCCACTCTCGTCGACTAGCGTATGCCCATGAGCGCACCGACCAGCCCCCCGTCACGCCCGACACCTCTCCGCCACGGAATGATGCTGCTGGCCGCGCTCGGCCTCGCCTGCGGTCTCGCCGCGTGCGCGCCTCTCGGAAGCCCTTCAGGCTCCGAAGCGTCCTCCAGCAGCCCTGCGGATCCTTCGCCCAGCACCAGCGCTCCCACGACCGCGAAACCCAGCCCCTCACCAACGGCGACGACAAAGGCCGTGAAGATGCCCACGGACTGCCGAGAGATCCTCTCCGAGGAGGTGCTGACGCAACTCGGAGAGACCCCGCTGAACCCCGAGAACTTCGGGCCCACCGGCGCGCAGCCCGACGGCTCCCTCATCTGTCTCTGGCGAGATCCCCGGGCCGACACGACCTACCTCATGACCACGATCTCGGAGATGAACCGCGGCCCCGCACTCGATCTCCTGAACGGACTCGCCGCGAAGGAGGGCTTCACGTGCTTCACGCCCGACAACGGAACACGCTGCGAGAAGGAGTGGGCGAACGGCACCTACCCCGTCACCGACGGGCGCACCCTGTTCTGGCGTGACGACGTGCTCATCGATACCAAGTACTCCAACCTCGCCCCCAGCGGCTATACCTCGAGCATCGTCGCGCACCTGTTCGAGTAGGCGACAGCGGCTCGACAGCGGCATCCGCGAACGCGAAAGGCCCCCAGGTTCCGAAGAACCTGGGGGCCTTTTCAGTGACCTAGATCACGCTCAGTTGTAAGTGCCGGGCGTGATGTCGTCGGTCGAGAACGCGTCGAAGTCGACGTAACCGAAGTCACTGTCGGCGTATGCACCGTCGGATGCGAAGATCCGGTTCGGGTAACGCTCGCTCTTAGCCTCTTCCGTGGCCTCGACCGTGATGTCGCGGTAGCGACGCAGACCGGTGCCGGCGGGGATGAGCTTACCGATGATGACGTTCTCCTTGAGACCGATCAGCGGGTCGCTCTTGCCCTCCATGGCGGCCTGCGTGAGCACGCGGGTCGTCTCCTGGAAGGAGGCGGCCGACAGCCACGACTCGGTCGCCAGCGACGCCTTGGTGATACCCATGAGCTCGGGACGACCCGATGCCGGGCGCTTGCCCGCAGCAACCGTCTCGCGGTTGATGTCCTGGTAGCGACGAGCGTCGATCATCTCACCCGGCAGCAGGGTCGTGTCGGCGTGGTCGACGACGGTGACCTTGCGGAGCATCTGGCGGACGATGACCTCGATGTGCTTGTCGTGAATCGGCACACCCTGCGAGCGGTACACGCCCTGGACGCCGTTCACGAGGTAGCGCTGCACCTCGCGGGCACCCATGACACGCATGACCTCCTTGGGGTCGAGCGTGCCGACCTGCAGGGGCTGGCCGACCGTGACATGCTGGCCGTCTTCGACGAGCAGCGTGGCACGCTTCAGCACCGGGTAGACGACGGGCTCGTCGCCGTTGTCGGGCGTCAGGATGACCTTCTTGGCCTTGTCGGTCTCGTCGATCGTGATGCGGCCATCGGCCTCGGCGATCGGCGATGCACCCTTGGGGGTACGTGCCTCGAAGAGCTCCTGCACACGGGGAAGACCCTGCGTGATGTCATCGGCCGACGCGGAACCACCGGTGTGGAACGTACGCATCGTCAGCTGCGTACCGGGCTCACCGATCGACTGTGCCGCGATGATGCCGACGGCCTCACCGATGTCGACCGTCTTGCCCGTGGCGAGCGAACGGCCGTAGCACTGAGCGCAGACACCGACGGCGGACTCACACGTGAGAACCGAGCGGACCTTGATGTTCTCGACACCCAGGCCGACCAGCTTGTCGATGAGCACGTCACCCACATCGTCACCGGCGGAAGCGAGAACCTCGCCTGCCTCGTTGACGACATCGGATGCCAGCGTACGAGCGAACACCGAGTTCTCGACGTTCGGGTCGCGCACGAGCTCGCCCTGCGAGTTCGGAGCGGCGATCGGGAGCTCGAGGCCCTTCGACGTGCCACAGTCGTCCTCGCGGATGATGACGTCCTGCGAGACATCCACCAGACGACGGGTCAGGTAACCCGAGTCGGCGGTACGCAGAGCGGTGTCAGCGAGACCCTTACGGGTACCGTGCGTCGCGATGAAGTACTCGGCGACCGACAGACCCTCGCGGTACGAGGAGATGATCGGACGCGGGATGATCTCACCCTTGGGGTTGTTCACCAGGCCTCGCATACCCGCGATGTTGCGGATCTGCAGCCAGTTACCACGAGCACCCGAGGTCACCATGCGGTTGATGGTGTTGTCCTCCGGGAAGTGCGCCTTCATCGCGGCCTGGACCTCGTCGGTTGCCTCAGTCCAGATCTTGATGAGTTCCTGACGACGCTCCGTGTCGGTCGTGAGACCCTTCTCGTACTGCGACTGGACCTTGGCGGCCTGCTTCTCGTAGCCCGCAACGATCTCCGCCTTGTTCGGCGGGGTCAGGATGTCGCTCAGCGCCACGGTGACACCCGAACGGGTGGCCCAGTAGAAGCCGGCGTCCTTGATGCGGTCCAGCGTCGCCGCCGTCTCGACCTTGGGGTACTCCTCGGCGAGCTTGTTGACGATCTGCGACAGCTTGCCCTTGTCGGCCTGCTCGCGAACGAACGGGTAGCCCTTGGGGAGCGTGTCGTTGAACAGCGCCTGGCCGAGCGATGCGTCGACGAGACCGTGACGCTCGTAACCCTCGGGAGCTTCGCCCTCGAGGAACGTCAGACCCGGGATGCGGATGCGGACCTTGGCCTGCAGGTCGAGGGTTCCCTCATCCTTGGCCAGCGTCGCCTCGGCGACCGAACCGAACGCGCGACCCTCACCGAGGGCGCCCTCCTTGACCGTGGTCAGGTGGTGCAGACCGATGATCATGTCCTGCGAGGGCAGGGTCACCGGGCGGCCGTCCGACGGCTTCAGGATGTTGTTCGATGCGAGCATCAGCACGCGGGCCTCAGCCTGCGCCTCGACCGACAGCGGCAGGTGCACAGCCATCTGGTCACCATCGAAGTCGGCGTTGAACGCGGCACACACGAGGGGGTGCAGCTGGATCGCCTTGCCCTCGACGAGCTGCGGCTCGAACGCCTGGATGCCCAGACGGTGCAGCGTAGGTGCACGGTTGAGCAGCACGGGGCGCTCGCGGATGATCTCTTCGAGAACGTCCCACACCTCGGCGCGGGTGCGCTCGACGGCGCGCTTCGCAGCCTTGATGTTCTGCGAGTGACCGAGGTCGATCAGGCGCTTGATGACGAACGGCTTGAAGAGCTCCAGCGCCATCTGCTTGGGCAGACCACACTGGTGCAGCTTCAGCTGCGGGCCGACGACGATGACCGAACGGCCCGAGTAGTCGACGCGCTTGCCGAGCAGGTTCTGACGGAAACGACCCTGCTTACCCTTCAGCATGTCGCTGAGGGACTTCAGAGCACGGTTGCCGGTACCGGTGACGGGGCGACCACGGCGGCCGTTGTCGAACAGTGCGTCGACGGCCTCCTGCAGCATCCGCTTCTCGTTGTTGACGATGATCTCGGGGGCACCGAGGTCGATCAGACGACGCAGACGGTTGTTGCGGTTGATCACGCGACGGTACAGGTCGTTCAGGTCGGAGGTCGCGAAGCGGCCACCGTCGAGCTGAACCATCGGGCGCAGCTCCGGCGGGATGACCGGCACGACATCCAGGACCATCGACGCCGGGCTCATGCCGGTCTCGAGGAACGAGTTCACGACCTTGAGGCGCTTGATCGCACGGATCTTGCGCTGGCCCTTGCCCTCGGAGATCTGCAGGTGCAGGCTCTCCGACTCGGCCTTCAGGTCGAACGATGCCAGACGGCGCTGGATCGACTCGGCACCCATGTAGGCCTCGAAGTACTGACCGAAGCGGTCCTGCAGCTCGTGGAAGACGTCATCCTCGGGGCGCAGCGCGCCCACCTCGAGCGTGCGGAAGTCTTCCCACACGCGCTCGAGCTTGGCGATCGCCTCGTCGGCACCCTTGCGGATGAGCGACATCTCCTTCTCGGCGGCGTCCTTGACCTTCTTCTTCGCGTCAGCCTTTGCGCCCTCTTCCTCCAGAGCAGCAAGCTCCTCTTCGAGGCGGTTCAGACGGTCAGCGATCTTCGAGTCGCGGCGGTCGCCCAGCGTCTTGAGCTCAAGACGGATGTTGTTCTCCTGGGTCGCGAGGTCGCGGTGACGCGCATCCTCGTCGACCGAGATGACCATGTACGCAGCGAAGTAGATGACCTTCTCGAGGTCCTTCGGCGCCATGTCCAGCAGGTAGCCCAGGCGCGACGGGACGCCCTTGAAGTACCAGATGTGGGTGACGGGAGCGGCGAGCTCGATGTGGCCCATGCGCTCACGACGGACGGAGCTCTTGGTGACCTCCACGCCGCATCGCTCACAGACGATGCCCTTGAAGCGGACGCGCTTGTACTTGCCACATGCGCACTCCCAGTCACGGCTCGGTCCGAAGATCTGCTCTCCGAAGAGACCGTCCTTCTCGGGCTTGAGCGTGCGGTAGTTGATGGTTTCAGGCTTCTTGACCTCGCCGAAGGACCAACGACGGATGTCGTCGGCGGTGGCCAGACCGATGCGAAGCTGATCGAACGTTGTTGCGTCGAGCACTAGTTCTCCTGTGTCTCAAATAAAGCTTGTGATGAGCAGGTCAGGGACCTGTCGATCGGTTCTGGCTTAGATCTCGTCGATCGAGGCGGACTCGAAGCGGCTGGAGATGTTGATGCCCAGCTCTTCTGCAGCCCGGAAGGCCTCGTCGTCGGTGTCACGGAGGTTGACCGCCGTGCCGTCTGCCGAGAGGACCTCGACGTTCAGGCAGAGCGACTGCATTTCCTTCATGAGCACCTTGAACGACTCGGGGATGCCGGGCTCCTGGATGTTCTCGCCCTTGACGATCGCCTCGTAGACCTTGACGCGGCCGAGGATGTCGTCGGACTTGATCGTGAGGAGCTCCTGCAGCGCGTACGCGGCACCGTAGGCCTCGAGGGCCCACACTTCCATCTCACCGAAGCGCTGGCCACCGAACTGCGCCTTACCACCGAGCGGCTGCTGGGTGATCATCGAGTAGGGGCCCGTCGAACGTGCGTGGATCTTGTCGTCGACCAGGTGGTGGAGCTTCAGGATGTACATGTAGCCCACCGAGACGGGTGCCGGGTACGGCTCGCCCGAACGACCGTCGAAGAGGGTCGTCTTGCCGGACGAGTCGATCAGGCGAACGCCGTCACGCGTCGGCAGCGTCGAGTCGAGAAGACCGGAGATCTCCGCCTCGGACGCGCCATCGAACACAGGCGTCGCAACCTTCGTGCCGGGAGCGACGTCGAAAGCCTCCTGCGGCAGCTGCGCTGCCCACTCCGGAGTGCCCTCGATCTTCCAGCCCTGCTTGGCGATCCACCCGAGGTGGGTCTCCAGCACCTGGCCGAAGTTCATTCGACCCGGGATGCCGAGCGGGTTGAGCAGGATGTCGACCGGCGTGCCGTCCTCGAGGAAGGGCATGTCCTCGATCGGGAGGATCTTCGCGATGACACCCTTGTTGCCGTGACGGCCGGCGAGCTTGTCACCCTCGGTGATCTTGCGCTTCTGGGCGATGAAGACCACGACGCGGCGGTTGACGCCCGAGCCGAGCTCGTCGTCGCCGTCCTCGGCGTTGAACTCCTTGACCGCGATGACCGTGCCCTGCTCACCGTGAGGAACCTTCAGCGAGGTGTCGCGCACCTCGCGGCTCTTCTCGTTGAAGATGGCGCGGAGCAGGCGCTCCTCGGCCGAGAGCTCGGTCTCGCCCTTCGGCGTGACCTTGCCGACGAGGATGTCGCCGGGGCGAACCTCAGCACCGATGCGGATGATGCCGCGCTCGTCGAGGTCCTTCAGCAGCTCCGGGCTGACGTTGGGGAGGTCACGGGTGATCTCCTCCTTGCCGAGCTTGGTGTCGCGCGCGTCGACCTCGTACTCCTCGATGTGGATCGACGAAAGGGTGTCGTCCTTCACGAGGTCCTGGCTGAGGATGATCGCGTCCTCGAAGTTGTGGCCTTCCCACGTCATGAACGCGACGAGGAGGTTCTTTCCGAGTGCGAGCTCGCCGTTCTCGGTCGCGGGGCCATCGGCGATGACCTCGTTGACCTCGACGCGCTCACCGGCGGTCACGACGACGCGCTGGTTGTAGGAGGTGCCGTGGTTCGAGCGGTCGAACTTGCGCAGGTAGTACTCCTGCGTTCCACCCTCGTCGAGCATGACAACGACGCGGTCTGCGGAGACCTCGCTGACCACACCGGCCTTCTCTGCGGTGATCACGTCACCGGCGTCGATGGCGGCGTAGCCCTCCATACCGGTGCCGACGAGCGGCGACTCGGAACGGAGCAGCGGAACAGCCTGACGCTGCATGTTAGCGCCCATGAGCGCGCGCTGTGCGTCATCGTGCTCGAGGAACGGCACGAGCGAGGTCGCGACCGACACCATCTGGCGCGGCGAGACGTCCATGTAGCCGATCTCGGTGGGCTCGAACAGGTCGACCTCGCCACCCTTCTGACGGGCGAGAACGCGGTCTTCGCGGAACTTGCCGTCAGCCAGCAGCGGAGCGTTGGCCTGGGCGACGATGAAGTCGTCCTCTTCGCTCGCGGTGAGGTAGTCGATCTGGTCGGTCACGACACCGTCGACGACCTTGCGGTACGGCGTCTCGATGAAACCGAAGGAGTTGATGCGGGCGAAGGTCGCGAGCGAGCCGATCAGACCGATGTTCGGGCCTTCAGGAGTCTCGATCGGGCACATGCGGCCGTAGTGCGACGGGTGAACGTCACGAACCTCGACACCTGCGCGGTCACGCGACAGACCACCCGGGCCGAGGGCCGACAGACGACGCTTGTGCGTCAGACCCGCGAGCGGGTTGTTCTGGTCCATGAACTGCGACAGCTGCGAGGTTCCGAAGAACTCCTTGATCGCGGCGACGACAGGGCGCACGTTGATCAGGGTCTGCGGCGTGATCGCCTCGATGTCCTGCGTGGTCATGCGCTCGCGGACGACGCGCTCCATGCGCGAGAGACCCGTGCGGACCTGGTTCTGGATGAGCTCGCCGACGGCGCGGATACGACGGTTGCCGAAGTTGTCGATGTCGTCGGTCGCGAGACGGATCTCGGCCTTCTTGCCCGCACGGATGCCCGTGAAGGTCTCGACGTTGGCGTGCAGACGCACCAGGTACTTGATCGTGGCGACGATGTCGTCGACCGTGAGCACCGACTCGGTGAGAGCGGCGTCGAGACCGAGCTTCTGGTTGATCTTGTAACGACCGACCTTGGCGAGGTCGTAGCGCTTCGGGTTGAAGTAGAAGTTGTCGAGGAGCGCACGTGCGGCCTCGGCAGCGACCTGCTCGCCCGGACGGAGCTTGCGGTAGATGTCGCGGAGCGCATCTTCCTTCGTGACGATGGTGTCCTTGGCCAGGGTCTCCTCGATGGAGGGGAAGCCGGCGAACTCGGCGAGGATCTGCTCGCTCGTGAGGCCGAGGGCCTTGAGGAAGACGGTGACGGACTGCTTGCGCTTGCGGTCGATGCGCACGCCGACCTGGTCGCGCTTGTCGATCTCGAACTCGAGCCATGCACCGCGGCTGGGGATGACGCGTGCCGAGACGATGTCCTTGTCACTGGTCTTGTCGGGCGTCTTGTCGAAGTAGACACCCGGCGAGCGCACGAGCTGCGAGACGACGACACGCTCGGTGCCGTTGATGATGAACGTGCCCTTTGCGGTCTGCAGCGGGAAGTCGCCCATGAAGACGGTCTGCGTCTTGATCTCACCCGTGAGGTGGTTCATGAACTCGGCCTCGACGTAGAGCGGGGCCGCGTACGTCTTGCCGCGCTCCTTGCACTCGTCGATCGAGTACTTCTCGGGCTCGAGGTAGGGGTTCGTGAACGAGAGCTGCATGGTCTCGCCCAGGTCTTCGATCGGGGAGATCTCTTCGAAGATCTCTTCCAGACCGCTGACCGTCGCGACGTCCTTGCGGCCGGCCTTCTTGGCCTCGGCGACGCGCGCCTTCCAGGCCTCGTTGCCGACGAGCCAGTCGAACGACTCTGTCTGCAGTGCAAGCAGGTCGGGGACCGTCAGCGTGTCGGAGATCTTGGCGAACGAGAGGCGGGATGCGCCGCGTCCGTTCTTGTTGGTGGTGGGAGTGGATGCGTTGCGAGCAGCAGCCAAGGGAATAACCTCCGTGAGCCCCGCGGGGCTTCTCGATTCCTCTGTCGTCAGGTGGTTTTGCGCTCGATCTTTTTCCCGTGTCTGCGGGCACGCGCCGCTGGTGAGCGGGGCGCGCAGACAGTGCCGACCACCATATGAGGGCAGGGAGAATCGAGCGCAACTACCAACTATACGGCCAATTTCACGACATGTCCAGCGTGATTCTTGACCTTCTTCCCAACGTGGGGTATGTGCGCGTGGCAGAGCGCGTCAGGACGCGATCCCGAGCTCGTTCCCCGGGATGGATGCCAGAAGTCGACGCGTGTACGGATCACGGGGATTCGTGAAGATCTCCTCGCTCGACGCCGCCTCCACGAGCGCCCCGTCCTTCATGACGCAGACGTAGTCGCTGATCAGCCGCACGACGGCGAGGTCGTGCGAGATGAACAGGTAGCTGAGCCCGTACTCGCGCTGCAGATCGCCGAGCAGCCGCAGGATCTGGTCCTGCACGAGCACGTCGAGTGCGGACACGGGCTCATCGCAGACGATGAGCTCCGGCGAGAGCGCGAGCGCGCGGGCGATCGCGACACGCTGACGCTGACCTCCCGAGAGCTCTGACGGGTAGCGGCGCAGCATCGACTGCGGCAGCGCCACATCGTCGAGCAGCTGCCGCACACGCGCGCGACGCTCCGTGGTGCT
The DNA here is from genome assembly GCF_016907255.1 of Microbacterium keratanolyticum. NCBI lineage: Bacteria > Bacillati > Actinomycetota > Actinomycetes > Micrococcales > Microbacteriaceae > Microbacterium > Microbacterium keratanolyticum. The sequence continues at coordinate 831,465 of NZ_JAFBBQ010000001.1, forward strand.
CCCGCGCTTGTAGAAGTCGAGAGGTTCTGCGATCAGGCGCTCGATCGTGAACATCGGGTTGAGGCTCGCGTACGGGTCCTGGAAGATCGGCTGCACCTTCTGTCGGAACTCCCGCGTCTGGGCACGGTCCATGCGAGCGATGTCGGTGCCCTCATAGGTGATGGTGCCCGACGTCGGCTCGATGAGCTTCAGCAGCATCCGCGCTGTCGTGGTCTTGCCCGACCCCGACTCCCCCACGATCGCCACGGTCTCCCCTCGCGGAATCGCGAGCGACACGTCCTTGACGGCGACGAAGTCCTCCCCGCGTCCGCGCACCGGGTACACCTTGGTGAGGTTGGCCATCTCGACGATGTGGTCGGGTCGCGTGGGTGCATCCGCGGATGCCTCCTCCTGCCGCTCCTTCGCGATGAAGGCATCAGGCTGCAGACGCGCCACCGCGACGGAGGGCGCCGCCGCGACGAGCGCCTGCGTGTACGGGTGCTGCGGGTTCTCGAGGATCTGACGCGCCGGCCCCTGCTCGACGACCCGTCCGCGGTGCATGACGATCACGCGCTCCGCGCGTTCTGCAGCGAGCCCCAGGTCGTGCGTGATGAGGAGCACGGCCGTGCCGAGCTCGCGCGTCATCTGACCCAGCTGGTCCAGGATCGTCTGCTGCACCGTGACGTCGAGTGCACTCGTTGGCTCATCCGCGATGAGGAGGCGCGGCTTGCAGGCGAGACCGATCGCGATGAGCGCCCGCTGGCGCATGCCGCCGGAGAACTCGTGCGGGTACTGCTTCGCACGCTGCGCCGGATCGGGCAGCCCTGCGGCCTGCAGCGCCTCGACGACCTTCGCGTCCACGTCGCGCCTGTTCGCGAGCCCATGGGCCAGAAGCGTCTCGGCGACCTGCGTGCCGATCTTGGCGACGGGGTTCAGATTCGACATCGGATCCTGCGGCACGAGGCCGATGGAGCGCCCGCGGACCATCCGCATCTCGCTCTCGCTCGCGTGCGCGATCTCTCGTCCGTCGAGGCGGATGCTTCCTGCCGCGACACGTCCGCCGGAGGCGAGGAGCCCGATGATCGCCATCGCGGTCGTCGACTTGCCCGAACCGGACTCGCCGACGATCGCGACGGTCTCCCCTGCGGAGATCTCCAGGTCGACGCCCTCGACGGCGTGCACGACGCCGTCCATGGTCATGAAGTCGACGGCGAGGCCCTGCACGGAGAGGAGCGGGGCGGATGCCTCGGTGAATGTCATGCTCTCGTTTTCTCTCGACATGGTCATCGTGCCCTCGTCCGCGGATCCATCGCCTCGCGCAGCGCCTCACCGAACAGGGTGAAGCCGAGCGCGGTGACCGCGATGCAGATACCCGGGAAGAACGCCAGCCAGGGGGCGATCGCCAGCTCGTTCTGGGCGTAGGTCAGCATCCGCCCCCATTCAGCGGTCTCAGGGCGTCCGCCGCCGAGACCGAGGAAGGAGAGCGCTGCGGCGTCGATCACGGCCGTCGCGAGCGTCAGCGTGCCCTGCACGATGACCGGTCCGATCGCGTTCGGCAGCACGTGGGTCATCGTGATCGTGCCCCGACCGAGACCCAGCGTCTGCGCCGACAGCACGTAGTCCGCGGAGCGCTGCTGCAGCATCGACGCCCGCAGCAGGCGCGCGAAGATCGGCACCTGCGAGGCACCGATGGCGATCATGACGGCGAACGGCGTCTGGCCGAGAATCGCGGCGATCGAGACGGCGAGCAGCAGGTTCGGCACCGAGAGGATGATGTCGACGACGCGCATGATGACGGTGTCGACCCACCCGCCGAAGGTTCCGGCGATGAGGCCGAGGAGCATTCCGCCCGCGAGGCCGAGCGCCGTGGAGACCACACCGACCATCAGGGACGCCTGCGCACCCCAGATCAGCTTGGAGAGCACATCACCGCCGAAGCGGTCCAGCCCCAGCGGGAACTCGGGCAGCTCGCCCGGTCCGGGAATGTGGGTCGGTGTGATGAACTTCGCCCCCGGCAGCGCGGTCTCCGGGTAGGGAGCAAGTACCGGCGCGAGCGCCGCGATCAGCAGGAACAGCAGCACGATGGCCGCGCCGATCCACGCCGTCGGATTGTGGCGCAGACGTCGGAACACATCACGCCAGAAGCCGCCGGGGCCGTCTTTCAGATCGGCCTGAGCGATGGCGACCGTGTCGATCATGCCTCCGCCCTGGGCCGGGGGAAGTGCGACGCTCATGACGTCTCCTCCTCTCGTGCGGGCAGTCGATGCGCTGTGGTTCGCATCACTGCACCCGCACTCTCGGGTCGATCAGGCTGTACGACACATCCACGGCGAGGTTGATGAGTGCATAGGCGATCGCGATGAAGATGATGAATCCCTGCAGCACCGGGAAGTCGCGGGTGAAGATCGCGCGGGCCAGGAAGGAGCCGATACCCGGGAAGGCGAACACGGTCTCGGTGAGGACCGCCCCCGAGATCAGCAGACCGGTCTGCAGACCGATCGTCGTGATGACCGGCAGCATGGCATTGCGCAGGATGAATCGGTTGCGGAGCGTCGGGCGCGCCACGCCCTTCGCGCGCCCGGTGCGCACGTAGTCGGCGTTCTGCACCTCCAGCACACTGGCCCGGGTGATGCGCACGATGATCGCGAGCGGAATCGTGCCGAGCGCGAGCGCGGGCAGGATGAGATGGAGGAACGCGTCCCAGGCGGCGTCGAACTCGCCGGTGATGATGCCGTCCCAGACATAGAAGCCGGTGGGATGGGTCGCATCTATTCGCGGGTTCTGGCGGCCGTCCGACGGGAGCCATCCGAGCTGCACCGCGAAGACGTACTTCAGGATGAACGCCAGGAAGAACACCGGGATCGTGATGCCGACGAGGCTGAACACGACCGAGGCGTGGTCGCTGAACTTGCCGTGGCGGCGCGCCGCCCAGTAGCCCAGCGGAACGCCGACGCCGACGGCGAAGATGAGGGCCGCCACCGAGAGCTCGATCGTCGCAGGGAAGCGGCGGAAGAACTCCTCCAGCACCGGCCGATTGGTCTGGATGGACGTTCCGAAGTCGCCCTGCAGGAGGCGTCCGACCCAGATGAAGTACTGCTCGATGAGCGGCTTGTTGAAGCCGTAGAGCTCGTTGATGCGAGCGACAGCTTCGGGAGTGGCCTTCTCGCCGAGAAGGGCGACAGCGGGTCCGCCGGGAAGGGCACGGACCCAGGCGAAGAGCAGGATGCTCAGGCCGAAGAGAGTAGGGATGAGGAACAGCAGTCTCCTGCCGATGGTGCGCAGCACAGGATCTCCGTCGATCAGGTGCGGGTCGCCCCGCGCTCACGTCATGAGCGCGGGGCGACGCCGAACTCGGTCAGAACTACTCGGTCAGGACGATCTCAGAGAAGACCTCGTCATTGACCGGGCTGGCCGGGTAGCTCTTCACGCGGGGCGCGAACGCCAGCGTGGGAGCGGGGTGTGCGAGCGGAACACCGGGGATGAACTTCGCGACATCCTCGTTGATCTCCTGGTACAGCGCGCTCTGCTCCTCGAGGTTCGCGATGCCGCGCGCCTCGGCGAGCTTGCCGAACAGCTCGGGGTTGTCGAAGCCCCACTCCGAGCTCTGCTGTCCGAAGAAGACGCCGACGAAGTTGTCGGTGTCGTTGTAGTCGCCGGTCCACCCGAGCAGGTGGATGCCGTGGTCCGGGGTGCCGGTCGTGCGGTCGAGGTACTCGCCCCACTCCTCGGACACCGGGTTCGTCTTCACACCGGCCGCCGCAAGCTGCGTCGACAGGACCGTGAAGATCTGCTCGGGGTCCGGCATGTACGGACGTGAGACGTTGACCGGGTAGTTGAAGGTGAGCGTCAGAGGGTTGGCCTCGGTGTAGCCGGCCTCGGCGAGCAGCGACTTGGCCTTCTCGACGTCGAAGTCATACGTCGTGACGTTCTCGTTGTAGCCGTTGACGACCGGCGGCATGAACTCGATCGCCTTCTGCGTGCCCTCCGGCAGCACCTGGCTGATCAGCGCGTCCTTGTCGACCGCGTAGGAGAGCGCTTCACGCACCTTCGGGTCCTGCAGCTCCGGCACCGCCTGGTTGAAGGCGAGGTACAGGATCGTGAACGGCGGGCGCGAGACCATCGTGAAGCCCTTGTCTTCCAGAGCCTTGGTGTCGGCGGGGCCGACGAGGTCGTAGCCGTCGATGGCTCCGGACTCGAGCGCCTGGCGACGCGCGGTCGGGTCATCGATCGTGCGGAAGATGATCTCGTCGATCTGGCCCGTGTCGCCCCAGTAGTCGCCGAACGCGTTCAGGGTGACCTGCTCGCCCGGCGCCCACTCGCTGAACTGGAAGGGACCGGTGCCCACGGGGTGGCCCATCGCATACTCGGACATCTGCGGCGCCTCGGCCGAACCGCCCACGGCATCCGCGTCGAACTCCTGCAGAGCCGTCGGGCTCTGCATCGAGAACGCCGGCAGCGACAGCGCCGGGATGAAACCGGCGAACGGCTTGTTGAGCTCGATCGTCACCGAGAGCTCGCCGTCCGGCGTGCAGGACTTGTAGACAGCATCCGCTGCATTGCTCGCAAACCCCTGGAAGAGCTTGTAGTAGTAGTACCCGAACGCCTCAGAGGCGGCGAGGCCCGTCCAGTTGAACCAGCGGTCGAAGTTGAAGCACACGGCCTCCGCGTTGAAGTCGGAGCCATCGTGGAACTTCACGCCCTCTTTCAGGGCGAACGTGTGAGACATGCCGTCCTCGGACGACTCCCAACTCTCCGCGAGCAGCGGCGCCGGGTCTGCCGTGCCGGGCTCCGTGCCGACCAGTCCCTCGAAGATCTGCCGCGAGACGCGGAAGCTCTCGCCGTCCTGGGCGAACGCGGGGTCGAGGCTGACGGGGTCGGAGGAGGCCGCGAATACGAATGTCCCGTCGACGCCACCCTCCCCCTCTTCGGCCGATCCGCCGCCACGTTCACTGGCGACGCATCCGGACAGCACGAGGGCGGCGATTGCGGCACCCGTCACTGCTGTGAGGCCCCGGCGATTCATGCGCGTGTGGTGCATGCTGTGAGTCCTTCCCTGATCCTGCGCATCTTTGCGCGATCGGAGCGCAACGTTGCGCTTCACACGGTGAGTGTTGTTCGACCGTATCTGCGTCGACGCAATTCTGAAACCCCCGACGTGTCTCGATCCGGTATCGTCACGAACGTGCCCGAACACACTCCGCTCGTCGCCTGCTTCGGCGAAGGCCTCATCGCGCTCGTTCCCACATCGACCGGACCACTCGAAGACGTGCGCACTTTCGAGCGCTCTCTCGCGGGCGCCGAATGGAACGTGGCGATCGCCCTCGCATCCGCGCACACGCCCTCCGCGGTGATCTCCCGACTGGGTGACGACGGCTTCGGACGCTTCCTGCTGTCCGCGCTCGACGAGCACGGCGTCGACACCTCCGCGATCGAGATCGATCCGACCGCGCCGACGGGCCTGTACGTGAAGGAGCTCGGCCCCGCGACGCAGGGCGTGCTGGCCAGCTCCATGCACTACTACCGCGCGATGTCCGCTGCCACACGGATCACCCCCGCTCTGCTGGAGACCCCGGCGGTGCAGCGCGTCCTTGCGAAGGCGCGCCTCGTGCACACGACCGGCATCACCCCCGCGATCTCGGACGGCGCCCGTGCTGCGCAGGATGCGCTGTTCGCCGAGCGCGGTGACCGCCTCATCAGCTTCGACCTCAACTGGCGTCCGATGCTCTGGGAGGGCCGCGAGGACGAGGCGCGCGAAGTGCTCGGCGGCTACATGGCCCGCGCCGACATCGTGCAGTGCAGCTCTTCGGATGCGGCGGCTCTCTTCGGCACGAGTGACGCGGCCGCGCTGCGCGCCGCCTTCCCCGCGCCCCGCTACCTCGTCGTGACCCGCGAAGACGGCTCAGTCGCCTTCGACGGCGCGGAGCGCGTGGATGCTCCCGCCCTCGACGCGACCGTCGTGGAGACGATCGGCGCCGGTGACGCCTTCGCCGCAGGATTCCTCGCGGGAGTCCTCGCGGGGCTCTCCCTCGCCGGCTGCGTGGCACGCGCGCACCGACTGGCGACGCGAGTGCTCGGCACCACGCGCGACCACGTCGACTGAGCGGCGCGCGGCTCTCAGCTGCGCTTCGGCGCCACCGCGTCGCGAGTGAGCCTGAGCGGCTCTGCCGAGGCACCGCCACGCATCTGCACGACGCGCACGAACAGCACGTCGAGCAGGGCCAACTGCGCAATGCGACTGGACATGGCGGCGATCCGCAGCGGCGACTCACGCGCACGCGTGTAGAGCACGACATCCGCGAGGCGTGTGATCGACGACTCCGGCGCATTCGTCAAAGCCACCGTGGTGGCACCCGTCGCGCGCGCGATCTCCAGACCCCGCAGCGTCTCGGAGGTCTCGCCGCTGTGTGAGATTCCGATCGCCACCGCGCCGGGGCTCAGCAGCGCGGCCGAGGCGAAGGCGACATGCGGGTCGGACGACTGCCCGGCGGAGCATCCGATTCGTGCGAGCTTGAAGCGGAAGTCCTGCGCGGTCAACGCCGAAGCACCCTGCCCGAAAAGCTCGGTGTGCCGGGCGGCGGCGACAGCGGATGCGACGCGGTCGATGCCCGCGAAGTCGACCGCGAGTGCGGTCTGTTCGATCGCGCTGACCTCCTGCGCAGCGATCTTCGCGACCACCGCCTCCGCGCTGTCCTCGAGATCGATCACGGCGTCATCGAAGCCGAAGCGCTCTTGCTGCGCCTGTGCGCGCGTCACCGCACGGGCGCACTCGACCCGCAGTTCGCGATAGCCCGAGTACCCGAGACTCTGCGCGAAGCGCGCGACCGTGGACAGCGATGTGCGGCACACGCGCGCGAGGTCGGTGATCGCGAGGTCCACGACGAGCGTCGGGTCTCCGAGGATCACCTCGGCGACACGCGCCTCCGCCGCGCTCAGCCGGGGAAGTGACGCGCGCACGAGGGCGAGGGCGTCACCGTCCACGGCGAGCTCCCCCGCCCCCGACAGCGCTCACGACGCCCCGATCAGCCGTTCCCGCGCAACCGCGGCTCCGATGCGGCTTGCGGCGCGCACATCCAGCAACGGCAGCGGCAGTTCGGTCTGCGCCGAGGCGAGCCCGACGTTGACGACCACGGCGTCGGAGGCCGCCAGTGCGACCTGCGCGACGAGGTCACGCTGTGCGGCAGAGCTGTGCAGCCGGTCCACCAGGGCGATGACCTGCAGGTCGCGCTCGGATGCCACGCGCACAGCCTCTGCGATCGCTGCGGACGTCTCCTCCGGGGAGACCTCCGTCGTGTCCACGCGGACACGGAATCCGCCTTCGGCCAGCGTCTCTCCCACGTACGCGGCCGCGCTGTCGACGGCGAGCGTCGAGCGGGTGCGGGCGTCGATCACGGAGAGGGCGGACGCGGATGCTGCGGGCAGCGCGCCCTGCACGCTGAGGGCACGGGCGACGATCTCCGCCGCATCCAGCACCTCCGACTGCGCGACCTCAGCGGCTGCGAGCTTCTCGCCGAGGCGCGCCACACGGGCGACCGCCTCCTCCAGCCGCTCTCGCGACAGCGAGCCGTCGCGGAGGGCCGCGAGGATCCCGTCACGCGCAGCATGGAAGTCGCGCTCATCCTGGTCGGGCAGCATAGCGGGCCCGGGATTGGTGGGGTTGCCGATGCAGATCAGATCGACACCTGCGATCAGCGCCTGCGCGGCGCCACCGCCGATCCCGACGGACTCGCGGATTGCGGCCATGTCGAGCGCGTCGGTGATGATGACACCCTCGAAGCCATCGCGGCGGAGCATCCCGAGCACATCCGCGTTGAGGGTCGCGGGCTGCTCGCCCCACGCCGGAACAACGATGTGCGCCGTCATGATCGAGTCCACGCCCGCGGCGATCGCCGCTCGGAACGGCGGAAGGTGGTCACGCTCGATCTCGGCCGGTGTGAGGTCGATCGAGGGCAGCGCGTGGTGCGAGTCCAGGTGCGTGTCGCCGTGACCCGGGAAGTGCTTGACGCACGCGGCGATGCCGCCACCCTGGATCCCTTCGACCGACGCCACGACGTGCGCCGAGACCTCTTCCGTGTCCGAGCCGAACGCACGCACCCCGATGACGGGGTTGCGCGGATCCGTGTTGACGTCGGCGACCGGTGCGAGCACGACGTTCGCGCCCGCGGCCGCAACGCGGCGTGCGAGCTCCGCTCCGGTCGCGCGCGTCGCCGCCAGATCGTTCAGGACACCGAGCTGCGCGGCACCGGGAAGAGTGGAACCGCTGCCGGCCTCCAGCCGGGTGACGCTCCCGCCCTCCTCATCGACGCCGATCAGCACACGCGGATTGGCCGCGCGCAGTTCTGCGCTCAGCGCCGCGACATCCGGTCCCATGTTTTGGGCGAAGTACACGACGCCCGCGAGGCCGTTCTGCAGTTCTTCCGTCAGCCACGACGGCGCCTGCGTGCCGAGGAACCCCGGCCACAGGACGCCGTTCGCGAGCCGGGTCAGCTCATCCGTCATCCCTTGACTGCTCCTGCCACGAGGCCGCTCGAGAGGCGGCGCTGCACGATCACGAAGAAGATCATGACCGGCACGGTGATGATGGTCGACGCGGCCATGATGCTGCCCCAGTCGTTCGAGTGCAGACCGAAGAACGACTTCAGACCGATCGCGACGGTGTACTGGTCGGTCGCGCCGCCCAGCATCGTCATCGCGAAGATGAACTCGTTCCAGGCGGTGATGAAGGCGAAGACGCTCGTGGCGACCAGACCCGGCATGACCAGCGGCAGCAGCACCGAGCGGAACATCCGCCACCAGCTCGCGCCGTCGATGTATGCCGCCTCTTCGAGCTCGACCGGAACAGCCTGCACGAATCCGCGCAGCATCCAGATGCCGAAGGCGAGCGACAGCGCGACGTACACGACCATCAGACCGAGGATGCTGTTGAGCATGCCGAGGCTCTTGACCTGCAGGAAGAGCGGGATCACCAGCGCCTCGAGCGGAACCATCTGCACGATGAGGATCATCATCAGCACCATGGTGCGGAACTTGAACTTGAACCGCGCCACGGCGACGGCCGCGAGAAGGCAGACGAACCCGCTCACCAGCACCGTGACGAGTGCGACGATCAGCGAGTTGCGGAGGAAGACCCCGAAGCCGCCGTCGTTGAGCACGAAGATGAAGTTGTCGAAGGTGAACTCCTGCGGGACGAGCGACTGCCCACCGCTGGAGGCCTTCTTGTCGAACGCACTGGAGAGCATCCAGTACACCGGGAAGAGCGTGAAGAGCAGGACGGCCGTGATCGCTACACCGAGCCCGACCTTGGAGAGGATGCGCTTCGACGAATTCACAGCTCGTCCTCCTTCATGAGCGAGCGGATGTACACGATCGTGATGCCGATCAGCACGAGGGTCAGCAGCACGGCGAGCGCCGAGCCGAAGCCGTAGCGGTTCTGGCCGAAGGACTCGACATACGACCAGACGCCGAGGTTCAGAACGGAACGGTTGCCGCCGTTACCACCCGGCATCAGATAGACCTGCGCGAAGACCTTGAAGTCCCAGATCGTGGAAAGAATGATGACGACGGAGAAGACCGGACGCAGGGTCGGGAAGACGATCTTCCAGAAACGACGCCACGCGCCCGCACCGTCGAGCGCGGCCGCCTCGAGCATCTCCTTGGAGACGCCGAGCAGGCCGGCGAGGATCGTCACGGCGACGAACGGGAAACCGTGGTGCACGACGTTCAGCAGCACGATCGCGTAGAAGGACCACTGGTTGGTGAACCAGTTGACCGGCTCGTCGATCAGTCCCCAGTCCAGGAGCATCCGGTTGAAGATGCCGCGGTCGGCGTCGAAGATCCAGATCCAGACATAGGTGCCGGTGACCGCGGGCATCGCCCAGGCGACCATGATGCAGCTGGAGACGATCGTGCGCCACACCGTGCCCAGGCGCGCGAGAAGCAGCGCGACGAGCGTGCCGACGGCGACCGTGACGAACACGGCGATGGCCGCGAATCCCACGGTGTTCGGAAGAACCGTGGTCCACAGCGTCGGCTTGGTCAGCGCCTCGATGTAGTTGTCGAGGCCGATGAAGTTGGTCTCACCGGTGTTGATCTCGCGCAGACCGTAGTCCTGCAGCGAGAAGATGACGACCTGGATGAGGGGCCAGAGCATGAGACCCGCGAGAATCGCGAGCCCCGGCGCAAGCAGAAGCCACGGGCGTGCCTTCGCCCAGGTGAAGAGACGGCGGCCACGCGTGGGGCCGCCGGCCACGGACGCGGGGGTCTCCCGCGCGTCCGTGGCCGGCAGTGGTGCTTGCACCATTGACATTTGTTGTCGTTCCTACTTGTTACTGGTTGAGCAGCTCGGTCATCTCAGCAGCGGCGTCCTTCGTCGCGGTCGCGACGTCCTTCTGCCCGCTGAGGATGGCCTGGATCATGGCGTTGGTGGTCTTCTTGGCCTGGACAGCACCGAAGTTCGGGGTCACCGGCACGGAAGCGCCACCCTCGACCATCTGCTTCGCGAACGGAGCGACGAGCGGGTCGGTCGAGGCGAGCGCCTCTTCCATCGCCGACTGCACGCCGGGGAAGTAGCCGGTCTCGGCGGCCCACTTCTCAGCGAACTCGCCGACGGTCATCATCTTGACGAACTCCCAGGCGAGCTCCGGGTTCTTCGTGGTGTTGAACACCGAGAGGTGCGAGCCACCGAGAACCGACGGGGAGATGGTGCCCGGCTTCTGGCCGGGGATCACGGCTGCGCCGATCTTGCCCTCGAGCTCCGGGTTCGCCTCGATGAGCGACTTGGGGGTCCACGATCCGGAGATCATCATGGCGACGTTGCCCTGCGTGAACGCGTCACGCTGGTCCGTCTCCTTCCAGGTCGTCGCACCGGCCGACGAGAAGCCGTGCTTCACGGCGAGGTCGGTGTAGAACTGGATGCCCTCCTGCGACTCCTTGCTGTCCAGCTCGCTGGTCCAGGTGTCGCCCTTCTGGGTTGCGACCTCGCCACCGGCACCCCAGACCCAGGGGTAGACCAGGAACTCGGCGTCGCCCGGAACGGCGTAGGCCATCATCTCGGGCTTGGCGGCCTTGATGGCCTCCCCCGCGGCGACGATGTCGTCCCACGACTCGGGAGCCGAGAGACCGAGCTCTTCGAAGACGTCGGCACGGTACATGATCGAGCGCACACCGGCGTACCAGGGCATGCCGTAGAGCTCTTCGCCGTAGGTGCCGGCGACCGCGAGACCCTCGACGAGGTCATCGCGCAGGCCCTTCTCTGCGTCGACGTACTCGTCGAGCGCGAGCAGCGCGCCTGCATCGGCGAACTCGGCGGTCCAGGTGGTGCCGGTCTCTGCGATGTCAGGGGTCGTGCCACCGGCGATCGAGGTCACGAAACGGTCGTGCGCGTCAGCCCACTGGACCTCTTCGATCTTGACCTTGGCTCCGGTCTTCTCCTCGAACTCGGCCGAGACGGCGTCGTAGAAGGCGGTGGCGTCGGGGTTGGTGCCCTTCATGATCCAGACATTGAGCGTCTGGCCCTTGCCGTCGACGGGGCCTTCGCTGGCCGCCGGCTGCGTGCTGCCGCCGGAGCAGGCTGCAAGCCCAAGGGTTGCTACCGCACCGAGTGCGATAACGGGAAGAATACGATTCTTCATTCGGCAATCTCCTCTTTGAAAACATCCGAGCGGCCGGGTGTCCACCGCTGGAAAAAGTATCCGGGATTGTTAGGCGTCCTGCAAGTTGCTTCCAATGTCGTTACCCGAACGACACGTAGGGTCGACGTATGGGACGAAATCGCGCCAAGGACACGGAGCATCCGAGCACGCGTCTGGACTCCGGATCACGCGCGTGGATCGCGCCCTCCGAGTTCACCTCCGGCTTCGAACTCCTCGTCGACGACACCCCGCAGTCCCACGTCGATCTGGACGACCCGACACACCTGCACTTCGAGTACATCGTCCGGATGGGCGCGGTGATCGACCAGCTCACCGAGCCCGGAGCCGCACTCACCGCGGTGCACCTGGGTGCGGGGGCGATGACGATCCCCCGCTACATCGAGGACACACGGCCCGGTTCGCGCCAGCAGGTCGTCGAGTTGGAGGGCCCGCTCATCGAGCTCGTTCGAGAACACCTGCCGCTGCCGCGCGGTGCCGCCATCCGCGTAAGGATCGGAGACGCCCGCGAGGGACTGCGCCGCCTGCCGCCGGCAATCTCGGGCAAGGTCGACCTCCTCGTATCCGATGTCTACTCCGGCGCGCAGACGCCGGCGCACCTCACCAGCGTGGAGTTCTACCGTGAGATCGCCGAACTGCTCAGCCCCAGCGGCGTGCTGCTCGTGAACGTGGCAGACGGACCTGGTCTCGCCTTCGCGCGCCGTCAGGTCGCGACGATCACCGCTGCGCTCGGCGAGGTCGCGATCCTCGCGGACACCCAGATCCTGAAGGGCCGCCGCTTCGGAAACCTCGTGATCGCCGCATCCGCCGCCGCCCTCCCCACCACCTGGTTGCCCCGCATCCTCGCGGCGGGACCGCACCCCGCGAAGATCGCACAGGGCGCAGAGGTCGCAGCGTTCGCGCAGGGTGCGCCGATCGTCACGGACGCGGATGCCACTGCATCGCCGCGCCCGGACTCTTCGCTGTTCCTGCGCTGAGCTCCCCGCCCCGGCGCGAGTTCCGCGACACAGCGAAGAGGGACCGGTCGAAGCCGATCCCTCTTCTGGGTGAGTGTGCGCTACGGGCAGCGCGTCACTTCACGACCCACGCCGAGCCTGCAGTGCCGGGCTTCTCGTTGCGGGTCCACCAGCGAGCCACATACTCCTCGCCGTCGTGCGTCACCACTGCGCCCTTGAGGTACACGTGATCTGCATACCAGGGCTGCACGGCGGTCAGGTCAGCACCGCACTCGGCGATCGTCTGCCAGCCACCGGTCGTGGTCGTGTTCGGGTACTCGCCGCGGGTGTTCCACAGCGCCTCGTGCACGGCGCCGTCAAGTACGACGCGGTTGCCGCGGGCGTACATCGTCGAGCCGTTCCACAGCGGGGCTTCCTCGCAGACCGTCTTCTCGGCTCCGGCGAGCGGGCCGGGTGCCGCAGCGGTGAGAACTCCCAGGCTCGCAGCGGAGAGGTCGCCGGCGACATCGCCGGGGAGCTGCCAGAAGTCCACGCCGCCCAGACCGTTGGCGATAGCCCACTCGGTCTTGTGCTGCACGGCCACCGGGTCGTCCATCGAGAAGAACTCGGACGTGCTGGGGTTGTAACCGTACGAGGCGTTGAACTTGCCGTCGGCCGTGTAGGCGTACTCGATCTCGATGCCGGCGGCCTTCAGCTCGTCCCAGGTCCTGGTGCTCCCGGCGACGCCGCCACCGGACGGCTGCCCCGGCTCACGCACGGCGTCCTTCCAGCCCTGACCGTAGGCGGCAAGGCCGAGGTTGAGCTTCGTCGCGGGGATGCCCGCGTTCTTGTACGTGGCGATGACCGTGTCGAGCCCCAGACCGCCGTTGAACGCCGGGTCTCCGTAGATGTTGCCCTGGTGACCGGTCTGGTTGCCCCACGGACCCCACAGGTCGTAGCCCTGGATGTTGCCGAAGTCGAGGTTCTCCCACAGCGCCGGGTCGTTCCAACCGCCGGCCCGGATGACCGTGGGGCTCGCCGGGGCGAAGGTCGTGATCTCGTACTCGGTGCCGTTCTCTGCTTCGCGAGCGTCGAGCTGCGCCCGCAGCTCCTGCGCGAAGGCGAGGAAGTTGGCCTTGTCGTTCACGGGGTCGATCACGTTGCCGACCTCCTGCGCCCAGTCGGGTGCGCCCGGCCACTCCCAGTCGAGGTCGAAGCCGTCGAAGATGCCGGCGGCTGCGCCGTCGCCACCACGACCGTCGATCTCGGGCAGGTTGCCGTCGATGTAGAGGTCGATGCAGGAGCTCACGAGCTTGGTACGCGCCTCGGGCGTCGCGACAGCCGTCGAGAAGGACTTCGACCAGGACCAGCCACCAAGCGACATGAGGACCTTGAGGTCGGGGTAGGCGCGCTTGAGCTGCACGAGTTGGTTGAACGCACCCGCGAGCTTCTGCTTCTTCGTATCGGCGACGCCCAGGATCGACTCCTCCGCGCTGAAGGCGCGCACGAAGTCGATGTCAGCCTCGCCCGCTGCTCCCGTTTCGCCGGGCGCAGAGGCGACGCCGTCGGAGATGAAGCAGGTGTACGGCTCGACCCCGTCGAGCCCCTTGACGCCGGCGTCCCGCGCCGCATCGAGCGTCGCCTGGTCGCCAGCGATGTTGCCGAACGAGTAGTTCAAGTGCGTGATGGAGCGACCGTGCGCCCCGTCGATGAACAGCGCCTTCAGGCTCTTGGCCGGGTCATCCGCCATCCACTGCCCGTAGTAGCCGACGTTGCGATAGCCGTTGATCGTCGTCGTGGGCGTGCTGGTCGAGTCCGTGGCATCCGCTTCGGCGGCCTGTGCCGCGGGCGCGATGCCCAATGAGAGCGCAAGGGCGGCGCCGAGCGCCAGAGGGATCACCTTGCCCAGAGGCGAACGACGGGTGGACTGAGCTGGTGTCACGAACGAACTCCTTTGTCGGAACGAGAGATCGCGTCACGCAACTGGACGTGGCCAGTCGGACGCACCGCCATGCTCGCAGAGGCACTCCCCGGATGCTTCGGACCGAGGCGAATGTGTGGAAACTACGTATGCCCCACAGAGTCGCACCGGTATACCGTTGTGGCGGTGGGCGTCGCTGGGCGTGCCTCGACCCGATGCCGGAAGTCGCAGGCAGACTGGATGATGATCGCCAGCGGAGAGGAGAGACACGTGGGTTTCATTCGAGGATTCGACGAGGACACCCTCCGCGAGGTCGTCGATACCGCCGAGTGCGACGCACGGCTCGCCGAGATCGACGGACAGCGTTCGCTGCCCGCACTGCTGGAACGCGTCTGGCTGCTGAAGGTGCTCGGGCGCCTCGACGAGGCTCTCTCGCTGGGCGACGAGACAGTGCGGTTCGCGCGGATGGCGGGAACTCGCCAGGACCTGCTGCGCTCGCGCGTCCTGCGCGCCACCGTCCTGCAGTACCGCGGTGCCTACGCCGCCGCCGACCAGGAGATGTACACCTGCGCCGCCGAAGCGGAAGGGCAGGGATGGCCGTCGATCGCCGCGTTCGCCCATCAGCACCGCGGGCGGAATGCCTACGAAGCGGGTGACTTCGCGCAGGCACGTGAGAGCTTCAAGCGCACGCTCTTCCTCCGTCGCGAGGCGGGAGCGGATGACGCCGCACTGGAGAGCGCACTGCGAGCGATCGAGGCCGCAGACAAGCGTCGCGGACCGGCGCTCGTCCTCAGCTGACGATCCCCACTGGGCGTTGTCCGCCGCATGGCCTACCCTGACCTCATGGCCGAGTTAGACCGTGTGCGCATCTGGGGTGAGGCGCTGATCCGGGTACACCTCGACGACTCCTGGTCGTTCGCGTTCGACAACGCCAAACGTCGCGCGGGTCAATGCAACTTCCGTGACCGTCGGATCACCGTGTCCCGCTATCTGGCCGCCCGGTTCGATGACGACGAGATCCACCAGGTGCTGCTGCATGAGGTGGCGCACGCCCTCGCGGGTTTCCACGCGGCGCACGACAAGACCTGGAAGCGGATCGCCCGTGAGCTGGGGTACGTCGGGGGGACGACACACCACGGCGAAACGGCGACCGAGCTCGCCCCCTGGGTGGGCAGCTGTCCGGCTGGGCACACCACCTACCGCCATCGTCGGCCCAGCAGGCCGACGTCCTGCGTCAAATGCTCGCGCACCTTCGATCCCGCCTACCAGTTCGTCTGGGTGCGGCGCGAGATCACGACAGAGGTGCGACGCGCAGCGCAGCTGCCGCGCTGATCGCACCCCGGTTCCGTCCTGCCTCGCAGAGGTGTTGGATGGGCATATGAGGATCATGCTGAAGTTCGCGATCGACGTCGATGCGGATGCCGCGTGGCACGCGCTGCACTCGCCCGCGGTGCTGAGCGAGATCTACGGGCCCCTCATCACGCTCGAACATCTCTCGCCCGACGACAGCCCGGAGACCGCGCACCCGAGCTACGCCGTGCAGATGCGGCTGTTCGGCGTGATCCCGCTCGGTCGGCAGCTGATCGCCCTGAGCGACAGCATCCGCGATGATCGCATCGGGACCGTGCGCATCGTGCGCGACAGCGGGATCCCCCTGACAGGGCCGCTTTCCTCACTGGACGTCTGGGACCATCAGATGGCAGTGTCGCCGGTGCCCGGAGACCGGCGACGCACCCTGTGGCGTGATCGCCTGGTGATCGCCGGTCCCCTCACCCCTGTTCTCTGGCCGATGCTGTGGGTCGTGTGGCAGTGGCGGCAGCGCCGGATCCGTCGGATCGCCCCGTCCTGGGCGGGCGACTGACACCCGCTACTCCGCGGCGAGCGCCTCGACCGGCGTGACCCGCGTCGCGAGACGCGTCGGCGTCGCCGCCGCCACCAGAGTCAGCGCCGCGGTCGCGAGGACGATGATGACCATCGGCAGCCAGGGCACGTAGGGGGCCACGAAACCCGCAGGCTCCATGTTGGGGAGCGTTGGCACCGAGCCCAGAAGAGACTGCGCGCCGACCCACCCGTAGACGACGCCCAGCACCAGCCCGGTCAACGTCGCGGCGATCGTGATGTGGGCAGCTTCGAAGAGCACCATGGCCCGCACCTGGCCACCGGTGAGACCGATCGCGCGCAGCAGCCCCAGCTCCCGCCGTCGCATCACGACGCCGATGGTGAGCAGATTGACGAGTCCCACCGCGGCGATGACGGCGCATACCGCCACCAGCACCATCATGATCGCGCCGAAGGCGTCGAAGGGTGCGAACACCTCCGCGGGGACCTCCCCGTCGAGCTGACGCATCATCATGTGCTTCGCCGACTCGAGAGCGACGGCGAACATGGTCACGAGCGTGACCCCCATGACGACACCGATCGCCATCCGGCTCGAGCGCTCGGAGAAGCGCATCGCGTTCTCCGCGGCGAGCCGTGCGGTCGCGCTCGAGCCGAACATGCGCCCGACGGCACGAAGCACGGGTGGCATCACGAGCGACGCACCCAGCGTCAGTCCGGTGAAGGAGAAGAGCCCGCCGACGAATGCGACGACGACGCCGAGGGGCGACATCAGGCCGAGCACGACGCCGGCGGCGAGCAGCAGCGTTCCCAGGCCGAGGAGGACTCCCGCGACGGCATGGCGTCCGCGGCCCGCCGCGACCTCCTCGCGGCTGAGCTCGACCGAGCCACCCAGCGCCTGCAGCGGAGTGACCGTCAGCACGCGGCGGGAGCCCACCCAGGATGCGAGCCAGGTCGTCAGGGCGACGCCCACCACCGGGACGATGATGAGCGGCTGCGCGAGCGTGAACCCGACCGGGGGATTCGCGATGAACGGCCCGCTGATCGCGACACCCGCGGCCGACAACCCCAGACCGATGAGCAGGCCGGCCGTGGCGCCCAGCACACCCACGGTGAGCCCCTGCTGTCCGACCTGCAGGCGCTGCGAACGCGCCGTCGCTCCGATCAGACGCAGGAGTGCGATCTGCCGTGTGCGTCCGGCGACGATCGTCGAGAACGTGTTGGCCGTGACGATCGCGGCGACGTACATCGCGACCGCGGTGAGCAGCACGGACAGGATCGCGACGACCACGGCCAGCGTGCCGCTGTCGCCGATGAGCGGATCCGCTTTCAGCACGGCTCCGATGAACACCGTGGTCTCCACGAGCGTCACGCCGAACGCCGCAGACAGCGTCGCCACCAGCACACTCGCGCCCATGCCGCGCTCACGCAGCCACGCAAGACGCGACGTCGGCAGCGGCGTCTCCATCAGTGTGCCGCTCATGCCGCCACCTCCGCGGCGAGCATGTAGGCCGAGATCTGCTCGGGGCTCTGGCGAGGGTGGTCCGCCACGAGGCGTCCGTCGCCGAGGAAGAGCACCCGGTCGGCATGGCTGGCGGCGATCGGATCGTGCGTGACCATCGCGATGGACTGTCCGTGCTCGCGGCAGGCCGCGGCGAGCAGCGCGAGGACTTCGCGTCCTGTCCGCGAGTCGAGGTTTCCGGTCGGCTCGTCGGCGAAGATCAGGTCGGGAGCGCCGGCGAGCGCCCGGGCGATCGCAACACGCTGCTGCTGACCGCCGGAGAGCTCGTGCGGCCGGTGCCGCAGACGCGGGCCGAGCCCGAGCGACTCGACCAGCCCGTCGATGCGCGCACGCTCCATCGCCGAGGGGCGGCGTCCGTCGAGGTCGAACGGCAGCAGGATGTTGCCGAGCACATCGAGCGTCGGCACGAGGTTGAAGGCCTGGAAGATGAAGCCGACGCGGCGGCGCCGCAGAATCGTCAGGTCGAGGTCGCCGAGGCCCGTGATCTCGGTGTCGCCGATCCATGCGCGACCGCCGGTGGGCTGATCGAGCCCGGCCATGATGTGCATCAGGGTCGACTTGCCGGAACCGGAGGGGCCCATGATGGCGGTGAACTGTCCGCGACGGATACCGACGCTGACGTCATCGAGGGCGCGCACCGCGTTCTCGCCGGTGCCGTAGGTCTTGGACAGGTGCTGGACGCGGGCGGCGAGGCCGAGGTCTGTGGTCGTGATCTCCATGCCTTCGACGCTACGAAGAGAGCCCGAAACGGCACATCCGTCCGCCGATTCATCCGGCTACATCGCGGGGATGATCCCGCGTGCACCCTCGCATGCATGCGGTTCCGGAAGACGCCCGGCGGTCACACGAGGCCGTGCTCGAAAGCGAAGACGACGAGCTGTACCCGGTCGCGCAGCGCCAGCTTGGCGAGGATGCGACTGATGTGCGTCTTCACGGTGGCCTCGGAGAGGAACTCGCGCGCCGCGATCTCGGAGTTGGACAGTCCACGGGCCGCGAGGGCGAAGATCTCCTTCTCGCGGTCGGTGAGAAGTTCGAACTCCTCGGGCACCGCGGTGGGCTGGGCATCCGCGAAGTGCGCGAAGAGGTCGCGGGTCGCCGCCGCCGCGAACACCGCCGATCCCTGATGAACGGTGCGGATCGCCGAGAGCAGCGACTCCGGCTCGGCATCCTTCAGGAGGAAACCACTCGCCCCCTGACGGATGGCGCGCGCCGCGGCCTCATCGAGGTCGAAGGTGGTGAGCATGACGACCTTCGGAGGGTCGGGCTGCGCGAGGATCTCCGCGGTCGCCGCGATGCCGTCCATGACGGGCATGCGGATGTCCATCATGACGACGTCGGGGGCCGTCGCGCGCACGACCTCGACGGCTTCGCGCCCGTCACCGGCCTCACCGACGACTTCGAGATCGGGCTGCGACGCGACGAGCATGCGCACCCCGGCCCGAAACAGGGACTGGTCGTCGACGAGTACGACGCGGATCATGCGGCTCCTCCGATCGGGAGCCGCGCGCGCACGTGGAATTCTCCGTGCACCTGCTCCGTGGAAAGGTTACCGCCGACGAGCTGCGCACGCTCTCGCATGCCGATGAGGCCGTGTCCGCCGACCGCCGGCGTGGCGGATTCGGTCGCCGTCGAGTTTCGGACGTGAAGGTCGACATGGTGGGGCATCCACGAGATCGTCACGTCGACGTCGCCGCTCCCATGTCGGATGGCGTTCGTGAGTGCCTCCTGCAGGATGCGGTAGACGGCGAGCTGGATGCTCGCGGGCGGCTCCCCCGGCGGCAGCGGATCGATCGTCACCCGGGGTTCCATGCCTGCGTTGCGCACCTGCGCGAAGAGCTGCTCGAGATCGGCGAGCGTCGGCTGCGGCCCCTCCCCCTGCTGATGACGCAGCTGCGTCAGCAGCATCCGCACATCCGACAGTGCGGCGCGTGACGTCTGCGCGATCGTGGCGAGTGCGGTCGTCGCAGCCTCCGGATCGGTCGCTGCCGCATACCGAGCGCCGTCAGCCTGCGCGATCACGACCGCCAGCGAATGTGCGACGACGTCATGCATGTCTCGTGCGATCCGCACGCGCTCCTGCTCTGCGATCGCCACGGCCTCCGCGCGAACCTGGGCCTCCCGATTGCGACGTGACTGCAGCACCAGGCGCCAGAGCAGACCCGCCCCCCAGCACAGCAGCAGTCCGAAGACCCCGGTGATCATGAAGATGCCGCCGACAGTGAACACCCGCACGGTGGTGAAGGCGTCCTGGATCATCGACCCGCTCGACAGCACCCCGAAGTAGCCCCCGGCGATGATGCCACCCAGCACCGCGGATGCACCGCCGATCCACACCAGGCGTCTGCTGCCCCAGGCCGCGGCCGCGAACAGCACGGCGAAGATGGCGATGTTCGCGATGCTCGGCACCTGGGCCGTGCTCAGCTGCACGAATGCCGCCGCCCATGAGATGCTCAGCGCGACGCCCGGACGAAGGCGGGCGATCGCCGCCGCGAACCAGAGCGCGGCGCCGACGAGGAGCTGGACGGTGAGCGACGCCCACGTCGGCAGCACCGCCTCCGTCTGAGCGGACACCATGGCCAGCGAGAGCGGCACCGTGAGCACGAAGCCGATGGCAGCGCCCAAGATCTCAAAGACGAACTGGATCGAGATCGGCGTGCGGGTCACGACTCCACGCTACGGGAGCGGACGCTGTGCGGCATCCGTCTGCAGATGTATCCCGCGGGAGGCACACGCCCGGACGATGCTCAGGTCGTCGCGGCTCTCGCGAGGGCCGTGAGAGCCGCCCTGTCGGGTTTGCCTGATGCCAGGACGGGGATCTCGGCGACGGGGATCAGCACCGAGGGGCGGGCGGGGGCTCCGATCTGCTCCGCAACGGCGATGCGCGCGACGGCGAGCAGTTCGTCGACGACCGGTGCGGTCACGGGAGCGACGATGGCGGATGCCTCCCCCCAGCGCGCGTGGGCGATCGGAACGACCACAGACTGTTGGAGTCCGGGAATGCCGCGCACCACGCGTTCGACGCGGTCGAGCGACACGTTGACGCCACCCGAGATGATGACGTTGTCGGCGCGACCCGTCACCCTGACGACACCGCTCTCGATCTCCCCGAGGTCGCCGGTGCGATACCAGCGCGTCCCGGCGTGGTCCTCGACGAATGTCCGTGCGGTCAGCACGTCGTCGCCGAGGTATCCGTCGGCGAGCATCGGCCCCGCGAGCTGCAGTTCCCCGTCGACCGCTCGCACACGCACGCCGTCGAGCGGGACGCCGTCGTAGACGCAGCCTCCGCTCGTCTCGCTCGATCCGTACGTGCGCACAATGCGGGCGCCAAGCTCGGCAGCACGGACCCGCACGGCATCGGGCAGCGCCTGGCCGCCCACGAGCACCGCGTCGAACGCGGCGAGCGCCCGCGCCCCGTCGGGGTCGTCGAGCAGCGTGGCGACCTGCGCAGGGACCAACGAGGTGAGCAGCCGCCGGTTGCGTTCAGAGGCCACCGCCGTGGCCGCCACGAATGCCTGCGCGGTGAATGACCCCGCCAGCGTCACCGGCTCGGTGCCGGCAAGCGCCGAGCGTACGAGCACCTGCAAGCCCGCCACGTAGTCGGTCGGCAGTGCCAGCACCCACTGGCCGACGCCGATGCGCGCCGCGGTCGCCTCAGCACTCGCACGAAGGGCTGCCGCGCTCAACACGACCCGCTTGGGAACTCCCGTCGAGCCTGACGTCTCGATCACGGCGCCCGACGCCAGCGCTGCACGCCCCTGCTCTGCCCCACTCATGCGCGTCAGTAGTGATACGGGAACGCCGACCAGTCGGGCGCCCGCTTCTCGAGGAACGAATCACGACCCTCGACGGCCTCGTCGGTGCCGTAGGCAAGGCGCGTGGCCTCGCCGGCGAACACCTGCTGGCCGACGATGCCATCATCGACCGCGTTGAAGGCGAACTTCAGCATCCGGATCGCCGTCGGCGACTTGGTGAGGATCGTCCGCGCCATCGCGATCGCCTCGCGTTCGAGGTCTTCATGGGCGACGACGCGATTCACCGCACCCATCTCATAGGCACGCTGGGCAGAGTACTCCTCCGCGAGGAAGAACACCTCGCGGGCGAACTTCTGGCCGATCTGCTTCGCGAAATACGCCGAGCCGTAACCGGCGTCGAAGCTGCCCACGTCGGCATCCGTCTGCTTGAAGCGGCCGTGCTCGCGGCTCGCGATCGTCAGGTCGCAGACGACGTGCAGCGAGTGTCCGCCGCCGGCGGCCCACCCGGGAACGACGGCGATGACGACCTTCGGCATGAAGCGGATGAGGCGCTGGACCTCGAGGATGTGCAGGCGCCCCGCGCGCGCCGTGTCGTGCACGGCCGTCTCGTCGTCGGAGTACTTGTACCCGTCGCGACCGCGGATGCGCTGGTCTCCGCCGGAGCAGAACGCCCAGCCGCCGTCTTTCGCGCTCGGCCCGTTTCCCGTGAGGAGCACGACCCCGATCTTCGGGTCCTGGCGCGCGATGTCCAGTGCCCGGTAGAGCTCATCGACCGTGTGCGGGCGGAAAGCATTGCGCACCTCGGGCCGGTGGAAGGCGATGCGGGCGACACCGCCGTCACGGGAGACGTGCGCGGTGATGTCGGTGTAGGCCTCGGCGCCAGGAGCGAGCTCCCACTCGGCGGGGTCGAACAGATCGGAGACGAAGTCGCTGGTCACGCCTTCTACCCTATTCCGGCGTGCGCCGACGGCCGCAGTGGACCGTCGCACTCGCGTACGATCGGGTCTCGTGCGTCTGACTTCCTCTCCCGGCCTTCGTCGTTCCCTGCTCGCTCTGGCCGCTGCGTCAGCACTCGCCCTCACGGGATGTGCGTCGAACCCTGGTTCCCCGGAGTCGCTCGGTCCGTCGTCGGACGATGTCGCTGCCTCCGGAGCGTGCAGCTATCCCGAGACCAAGGGACGGCCAGCAGCGAAGCCGGTCGATGCACCGCACACGGATCCGACGCACTCCGGCGCAGTCGCGGCGACCGTCTCCACGAGCGTCGGCGATCTCGCCGTCACACTGGATGCGGATGCTGCGCCCTGCACGGTCAACAGCTTCCTGTCACTCGCGGAGCAGGGCTACTTCGACGACACGAGCTGCCACCGTCTCACTGTCCGCGGAATCTACGTTCTGCAGTGCGGCGACCCGACGGCATCTGGCACCGGCGGTCCCGGCTACTCGTTCCCGGACGAGCTCAGCGGCAGCGAGACCTACGGCGCCGGCACCCTCGCGATGGCCAACTCGGGCCCCGACACCAATGGCTCGCAGTTCTTCGTCGTCTACGCGCCCACCGATCTCCCGCCGAACTACACCGTGTTCGGTCAGCTCAATGAGACCAGCACGAACACGGTCGCCGAGATCGCCAAGGCCGGCACGGAGTCCGGGAGCCCCGATGGGGCTCCCAAGACCCCTGTGAGCATCACCGGCATCACCCTGAAGTAGCGGCGCGGCGCGCCTTGCGCCATCCGTCGATCGCGTCCCAGGCCGAGATGCCGACGATCATGAATCCGGTGAGCACCGCCAGGATGCGCAGCACCTCACCGTCGACCCGCCCGGTGAAGGCCAGTTCGATGAAGACCGGATTGATCAGGTCGCCCCGCACCAGAAGTGTGAGACCCCAGCTGACGAAGAGAACGGCGAGCGCGGTGTTCGCCACCGCGAACGCACGCGTCCATCGACGACTGCCGTAGACGGCGATCGCGAGCGCGCCCTCGGCGCCCATGAGCAGGAAGAGCGCCGTGATCCACCCCGGCCACAGTTCGGGGTTGAGCACCGGTACCGCGACGCCATCGACGAACGCGAACCCTCGGAAGTGATCCCAGATCACCGCGCCCGCAGCGATCACGAGGAACACGAGCGAGGCGATCATCTCCGAGCGCCCCGTGCCGTTCTCCTGCGGCTCGGGCAGCATGTCGACGTTCCAGCGCACGCCGGTGTCAGCGCCCGTGCGCTCCAAGAGGAAGAACACGAACGTCACCCAGAACGCGACGTGCATCGCCACGGTGACGGCAGCGCCGATCGAGGTGCCGATGATCTCTCCGATCGGAGCATTCGCGAGGGTCTGTCCGAGAGCGACGGCTCCCAGAACGCTCACTGGCACGATGATCAGCAGCAGCTTCAGCAGGCGCCACCACACCAGGTAGTACCGCGGACCGATCAGGTGCAGGGGACGTTCCGCGTAGCCGGCGGCGAGCGCCGCAGGGTCGCCGAGTTCGGTGAGAACGCCGCGCTCTGCGGCATCCGGGCTCTCACCCTGTTCGAGGCGCGCCTCGACAGCGTCGGCGATGGATGCTTCGAGCTCGACCCGCACATCTTCCTGCGCGTTCGGGGCGAGTGAGCGGGTGACCGCGTCGATGTAGCGCGCGGTGAGCGTTGCAGCCATGATCAGTGCTCCTCTTCCGGGAGGTCGGTGCCGAGATCGGCGATGGAGGCGGTGAGGGCGGCCCACTCTGCGGTCAGCACATCCGCGAGAGCGGCACCCGCCGCAGAGGTGCGGTAGAACTTTCGAGGCCGGGCCTCGTCGGTGTTCCACTCGCTCGTGAGGTACTCCTGCTTCTCGAGCCGACGCAGGAGCGGGTACAGCGTGTTCGCGTCGGTCGCGAAGCCGCGCCGCGCGAGTTCTTCGAGCAGACCGTAGCCGTAGCCGGGCGTGCGCAGCAGCTGCAGACACGCGAGGACGACCGTGCCGCGGCGCAGCTCCTGAAGATGCGTGTCGATTACCTCATTCATGATTGAGACAATACTGTGTGACGCACACTAATGTCAACGCTCAGCCTCCGAGCGCGCTCGCGCTGACCCCGCGCATCGCCGCGCCGCCCCCGTACCCCGGAATCGTGACGCGCGGAGCAGAATGGGCACATGCACCCCACCTTCGCCGACATCGCCGCCACCGCCCGTGTCGTGTCTCTGCCGATGCACACCCGCTTCCGCGGCGTCGACACCCGAGAGGCACTGCTCTTCGAAGGCCCCGAAGGCTGGGCGGAGTTCTCCCCCTTCGTGGAGTACGACGACACCGAGGCATCCGTCTGGCTGGCCGCCGCGATCGACTTCGCCTACGCGCCGCAACCCGGCGCCCTGCGCGATCGGGTACCCGTGAACGCGACCGTTCCTGCCGTCGCCGCAGACCACGTCGCCGCCGTCATCGCGCGATTCGACGGCACCCGCACGGCGAAGGTCAAGGTCGCCGAGCGCGGGCAGACGCTCACCGACGATATCGCGCGAGTACGCGCTGTGCGCGACACCATGGGGCCAGAGGGGCGCATCCGCATCGACGCGAACGGCGGCTGGAACGTCGACGAGGCGGAACACGCGATCCGCGAGCTCGCGGCCTTCGACCTGGAGTACGCCGAACAGCCCTGCGCGAGCGTGGAGGAGCTCGCCGAGGTGCGCACACGCGTGAAGTACATGGGCGTTCCGATCGCCGCCGACGAGAGCGTCCGCAAAGCCGCCGACCCTCTCGCAGTGGCACGCGCGGGCGCCGCGGATCTGCTCGTCGTCAAAGCGCAGCCGCTCGGCGGACTGCGCCGCGCGCTCGACATCATCGCCGCGGCGGGGCTCCCCGTCGTCGTCTCCAGCGCGCTCGACACGGCCGTCGGGCTTTCGCAGGGCGCCGCACTGGCAGCCGCGCTTCCCGAGCTGGAGTTCGACTGCGGTCTCGGCACGGCCTCGCTGTTCGCCGACGATGTCGCCGACTTCCGTCCGCGCGGCGGGACGGTACCCGCGGATCGGGCGGTTCCGGATGCGGCCGCGCTCAGCCGGCTCGCCGCATCAGACGAGCGTCGGGAATGGTGGATGCGGCGGCTGGAACGCTGCTACGACGCGCTCGACGCACCCGCCGAGTGACCCGGGGCGAGCAGCAACTCGACCATGTCGGCGAGAGCCGCTCCGCCCGCTCGATGCAGCTTCTCCCCGTCGAAGCCGCTGATGGCACAGCGCACCATCGTCCCCTCCCAGATCGAGGTGAGAAGATGCGCCGCCGTGGAGACGTCCACGCGCAGTGAGAAGGCGCCGGAGTCGACGATGCCGCGGATGATGCCCTCGATGCTCGCCGTCATCTTCTGCTCCTGCACGAGGTAGGCCTCCGCGAAGAGCGGACTGCGCAACGCATGATTGCGGATCTCGCTCATCAACATGACGTCGAGACGATCGTCCATGCCGGTCTCCATGATCTGGTGCACGAGTTCGAGCGCATCCAGGTCACTGCCCAGCATGCCGCGAGCGACGAAGGCATCGATGCGCGCGCGAATGGTCTCAAGTCGAGCGGCGGCCACCACCGAGGTGAGCTCGAGGAACAGCGCATCCTTCGACTCGAAGTTGGAGTAGAAGGCGCCACGCGTGAAACCCGCACGCTCGCAGATGTTCTCGACGCTGGCACCCTCGAGTCCGACCTCGGCGAAGACCTGGGCGGCCGCGTCGAGCAGACGGGCGCGTGTGTTCTCACGACTCCGAGTCGTCGGTGCGGTCATCAGTGCCTCCCAGGCTCTTCTCCATCATTCACACCCCGTACACAGAATGCGAGAGGCGGACCCCCTTACGATACAGGTGTGTATTGAATACACCTGTGTATCCGCACAATCACCCTCGTTCGGCTTCCCGGAGGAATCGCGTGTCCACTCTTCTTTCTTCCCTCGGTCGCTGGTCCTACCGGCACCCGTGGCGCGTCCTCGTGGCCTGGTTGCTGCTGCTCGGCATCGCCGGCGGCGGCGCTCTCGCCTTCGGCAAGAGCTTCGACAACTCCTTCAGCATCCCCGGAACCGAGTCGCAGGCAGGGCTCGAGCAACTCGAGCGCACCTTCCCGCAGGTCAGCGGCACCAGCGCGCAGATCCTCGTCGTCGCCGCCGACGGCGATCGCGTGACCGATCCGGGCTACCGCGAGCCCATCGAAGCGGCCGTCGCCGATCTCGAAGACCTCGACGGCGTGCTCGCAGCGACCTCGCCGTTCAACGAGATGGTCACAGGGATGGTGAGCGACGAGGACACCGCCGCGATCCTGCGTCTGCAGTTCGACGGCCAGGCCACGGACGTCACGGAGGAGACGACCGACGCCCTCACCGCGATCGCCCGCGAACTCGCAGACGAACTGCCCGAGGGCAGCTCCGCCGTGCTCGGCGGCGACCTCTTCGCGATGTCGATCCCGGGCGTCACGCTCACTGAGGCCGTCGGTCTGCTCATCGCACTGATCGTGCTTGTCGTGACGTTCCGCTCCTTCGTCGTCGCAGGTCTCCCCCTGCTCACGGCGATCCTCGGCGTCGGCATCTCGATGGCCGGCATCTTCGCCGCCACCGCCGTCAGCACGATCTCCTCGACGACGCCGCTGCTCGCCCTCATGCTGGGCCTCGCGGTGGGGATCGACTACGCCCTGTTCATCGTCTCGCGCCATCAGGACCAGGTGCGCGCCGGCGTCGACCCCGAGGAGTCCACGGCCCGCGCGACGGGCACCGCAGGATCGGCTGTCGTGTTCGCCGGCGTCACCGTGCTCATCGCGCTCATCGGCCTGGGCTTCGCCGGCATCCCGTTCCTGACGACCATGGGAATCGCGGCATCCGTCGCCGTTGCCGTCGCCGTCATCATCGCCGTCACCCTGACTCCCGCACTGCTCGGGTTCATGAAGGGTCGCGTCGCCGGCCGTCCCAAGAAGGAACGCCCGAAGAAGACCAAGAAGGTCGCGGAACCCCGCCCGGCGACATCCACCCGCTGGGTCACGCGGGTCACACGGCACCCGATCGTCTCGGCCCTCGCCGTCGTGATCGGCCTCGGCGTCGTCGCCATCCCTGCCCTCGACCTCAACCTCGCACTGCCGAACGCCGGCGTGCTGCCGAAGGGCTCCGAAGCGCGGCAGACATACGACCTCACCGCCGAGCACTTCGGTCCCGGGTTCAACGGACCGCTGATCCTCACCGGAACGATCGTCACCTCCACCGATCCCCTCGGCCTGATGGAGGATCTCGCCGATGCCGTCGAGGAGATCCCCGGCGTCGCCGAGGTCGCGCTGTCGACGCCCAACGAGACGGCGGACACCGGGATCGTGCAGGTCATCCCGACCACGGCTCCCGACGACCCCGCGACCTCCGACCTCGTGCGGGAACTGCGGGCACACCACGACGAGTGGCTCGAGGAGTTCGGCGTCGACCTCACCGTCACCGGCTTCACCGCCGTCGCCATCGACATCTCGGATCAGCTCGGTGCCGCCCTCCTGCCGTTCGGGATCTTCGTCATCGGCCTCTCGCTCGTGCTGCTGACGATCGTGTTCCGCTCGATCTGGGTGCCGATCACCGCAGCCGCCGGATATCTGCTGTCGATCGTCGCCGCCTTCGGAGTGGTCGCCGCCGTGTTCGAGTGGGGATGGTTCGCCGACTTCCTGCACGTGGCCCGCACCGGTCCGATCATCAGCTTCATGCCGATCGTCCTCATGGGTGTGCTCTTCGGTCTCGCCATGGACTATCAGGTGTTCCTGGTGTCGCGGATGCGCGAGGACTATGTGCACGATCCCGAGCTGCGCGGGGCGACGAGCAACAGCCCGGAGCACAGGACGATCCGTCGCGCCGCGGCGATCCGCGCCGTCCGCACCGGCTTCTCCGGCTCGGCGAAGGTCGTCACCGCAGCAGCGATCATCATGTTCGCGGTGTTCGTCGCGTTCGTGCCCGAGGGCGACTCGTCGCTCAAGCCGATCGCACTCGGCCTGGCCGCGGGCATCGCCATCGATGCCTTCCTCGTCCGCATGACGCTGATCCCCGCGCTCATGGCGATTCTCGGCGATCGCGCCTGGCGCATCCCCGCCTGGCTGGAGCGGGTGCTGCCGCACGTCGACATCGAGGGGGAGGCCGTCGAACGCGAGCGCGCCCTTGAGACGTGGCCGGGAGACGACTCGGTCATCGCCGCCGAGGCGCTGTCGGTGCAGGCGGACGCTCCGATCATCGAAGAGCTCGACCTGCGCGTCGCCCCCGGTGCCGCCGCGGTCGTCGTCGGGCGCACCGCCGCGGTGCGCACGACGCTCGCGCTCACGGTCGCGGGACGCATCCCTGCCGCAGGCGGACGTCTGCGTGTGGCAGGGCACCTGCTCCCCGGCCGTGCCAGCTGGGTGCGTGCGCATGTGGGTTGCGTGCTCGTGGCGGCATCCGAGGCTCCCCTTGAGGCCCTGCGCGATGCTCTCCGCGGGCGCAGCAGCCTCGTCGTGATCGACGGCATCGACCGACTCAGCGCCACCGAGAGCGACCAGGCATCGGCGATGCTGCGGGACGCGGCCGCACGACGCCCGCTCGCCGTCCTCGTCACGGCGGCCGACGCCGACAGCGCCGGCAGTCTCCTCGTCGATGCGGGCTGGTCACAGGCCGCTCTCGTCGACCTCGCCAGTACGGGCCGCCGGTCCGTCTCCGCGCCCTCTTCATCCGCTTCCGACACCGCAGAGGTGACCGCATGACCACTCTGATCGAACGGGCGCGCTCGCGCCGCCCTGTGACCTGGCTCACGCTCCTGGGCGTGCTGCTGCTGCCTGCCGCGCTCGGCGGTGTGCTCGTGGCCGCGCTGCAGAACCCCACCGAGCGCCTGGAGCAGATGACCGCGGCGATCGTGAACCTCGACGAGCCGGTCACGCTCGACGGGCAGATGGTTCCGCTCGGCCGCCAACTCGCCTCCGGTCTCGTCGACGGCGGTGACGCGGATTCCAACCTCACGTGGGTCATCTCGAACGAGAAGGATGCGGCGAAGGGGCTGACCGCCGGCACGTACCAGGCGGTCGTGACGATCCCCGAGGAGTTCTCCGCCGCGGCGACCTCCGGCGGCCAGGCCGTCGGCGGCGCCGACGTCACCCCCGAGCAGGCGACCATCAAGGTCACCACGGCCCCCGATGGGCGCGTTGCCGACGGGCTCATCACCAACCAGATCGCGGCGGTCGCCGCATCCACGATGGGCACCACTCTCGCGGAGACGACGCTCGAGAACGTGCTCGTCGGCTTCACGACGATCGGCGACCAGATCGGCACCGCCGCAGACGGCGCGGGTCAGCTCGCGAGCGGTGCGCGGGATGCAGCGACCGGTGCCGCCGCCATCCCCGAGGGAGCCACGAAGCTCGCCGACGGCGCCGGACAGCTCGGTTCCGGCGCGGGAGCTCTCGCCTCCGGCCTCGACACGATCGCCAGCGGAACCCGAGACGCGCAGAACGGCGCCGCGCAGCTCGGTGCCGGACTCATCGGCGGCGCGGACCAGCTGGTGGCGAACGGGATCGTGCCACAGGAGCTTCTGGGCGCTGCGGCTGTCAGCCAGCAGAATGCCGATCTCGTTGCTGCGTCTGCCCCGGGACTCGCGACAGAACTCGGCGCACTCGCGGCCGAGTGCGCCGCTGACCCCAACATCCCGGCTACGTTCTGCGGACGTCTCGGCACAGCTGCGACAACCGCAGGCGAGATGGTCCGCCCCGCGCTGACGGCTCAGGGCGCGGCAGCAGGTACCGCCTCTGGCCTGAGCCAGCTTGCCGCCGAAGCACCCACGCAGATCGCCAGCTCCATGCGCACGGCAGGCGACGCCGCGAACGCCCTCGCGGGTGGCCTCGGACAGCTGGCGGCCGGTGTCGATCAGTCGGCGGCCGGCGCGCGGGAACTGTCTACGGGCGCAGGAGCGCTCAGCAGCGGAGCGTCCGAGCTGAGCACCGGCGCGGCCACGCTCGCGACCGGCCTCGACACCCTCGCCACGGGAACCAGTGACCTTGCCGACGGCCTCGCCACGGCGAGTCGCGAACTTCCGTCGTACGCCGACGGTGAGGCCGCGAACCTCGCGTCCGTCATCGCGTCCCCGGTCGCGGCCGACTCCGGCGATGCGGCGATGTTCGGTCCCACCGCGATTCCGCTGCTCGCCACCGTCGTGCTGTGGTTCGGCGGACTGGCCTCCTTCATCGCGATGCGCGCCGTCACCGGCAGCGCCCTCACCTCGCGCCGCCCCTCGGCCGCGCTCGCCTGGCGCGCCCTGCTGCCGGCCGCGGCGATCGGCGCGGGTCAGGGACTGCTCGTCGCACTGATCGTGCAGATCGTCGCCGGCTACGACGCGACCGCATGGTGGACGTTCGCCGGCGTCGCGATGGTCGCAGGCGTGGCGTTCGCAGCCGTCAACCAGGCTCTCGTCGCCGTGTTCGGTGGGGTCGGACGTTGGATCTCCGCACTCATCGGCGTCATCGCCGTCGCCACGGGCATCATCTCCACCGTGCCGGGGTGGCTTGCAGGCATCGCCGGGTTCCTGCCGACCGCGCCCGCATCGGTGGCCCTGATCGGCGAGACCGGAGCCGGGTCCGCCGTCGTGGGCATGCTCGTCTGGGCGGTGCTGTCGTTCCTCGCGACGACGCTCGCCGTTGTCCGTCGGCGCACGACCTCCGCGAAGGCGGTTCTCGCCGCAGCGTAACCAGCCATCCCGTCTCAGCCCCCCCTGCCCTCGTGGCAGGGGGCAGGATGAAGGTCTCACCACCAGCAGCAGGAGCCCGCATGCCGAAAGCCGTGACTCTCATCCGCTCGAACTCGCTCTCGTCGGTCGCTGAATACGCTTACGCGGCGACAGCCCCGTCGGACGCCCGACTGATCTTCCTCGCGGGGTCGTGCCCGCTCAACGACGACGGGTCGACCGCGGGGATCGGCGACTACGCAGCGCAGGCGGCGAAATGCCTCGAGAACATGCGCATCGCCCTCGCCGAAGCCGGAGCCGACATCCACGACGTCATCAGCACGCGCGTGCTCGTGGCATCGACCCGTCAGACCGACCTCGTGGCCGCGTGGGAGGTCGTGCGCGACGCCTTCGGAGCGCACGACGTACCCAGCACATTGATGGGCGTGACCGTGCTCGGCTACGACGACCAGCTCGTCGAGATCGAAGCCATCGCGGCCGTCATCGACTGATCACACCCCTGGCCGACGACAGAGCCGCGCACACCCCGAAGGGCGCGCGCGGCTCTGCGTAAGAGGTCAGGCTTTGGCGAGCGCCGACTGCTTGAGCTTGTCGAACTCTTCTGCCGTGATCGCACCCGAGTCGAGCAGCTGCTTCGCGTGGGCGATCTCCGCGGCGGGGGTGGCAGCGACGCCCGAGACGGAACGGATGTATTCGTTCGCCGCCTCCTGCGCCTGGGCGGCCTGCTGCTGGGCGCGCTCGCCCATGCCACGGCCACGCGCGATCAGGTAGACGAGCGCCGTGACGAAGGGCAGGAACACCAGGAACAGCATCCAGACGGCCTTGGCCCATCCGTTGAGCTTGTGATCACGGAACAGGTCGCTGATGATCGAGAACAGCGCCATGAGGTAGGCGACGAAGACGAAGATCGTCAGGAACCACCAGATGGCGTCCCAGATCGTGGTCCAGAAGGACATGATTTCTCCTTGACGGGGTAGGTGACGGTGATGCGAGAACAACGTCGATGTCGTCAAGACCCCTTCGTCAATGAAGAGGCGCGCGCCATCCCGGTCAGAATACCGGCAGCGAAGCCTGCTTTGTCACCGGTTCTCACCCCAAAAGCGGGATCGGCGGTCACGGATCTCTCCGCGCACGCCGATCTGGCCGTTCTGACCAACAGCGCTCGGGCTTACAGTCCCGAGTAGGCGTGCAGACCCTTGAAGAACATGTTGACGATCGTGAAGTTGAAGATCACGGCGGCGAATCCGATGATCGACAGCCAGGCCGATCGTGCACCGCGCCAGCCGCGCGTCGCACGCGCGTGGATGTAGCCGGCGTAGACGACCCAGATGATGAACGTCCAGGTCTCCTTCACGTCGAAGCCCCAGTAGCGACCCCACGACTCCTGCGCCCAGATCGAGCCCGCGATGAGCGTGAAGGTCCACAGGATGAATCCGACCGTCACGAAGCGGTAGGCGAGGCTCTCGAGACGATCCGCAACCGGAAGCGTCGCAAGGAAGCCGGGGCCGATCTTCGCTTCGCCCGCGGCGAGACGGCGCTCACGGCGGCCCTGCATGAGCTGCAGCACGCTCAGCGCGAAGGCGAGCCCGAAGAAGGCGGTGCTGAGCGATGCCACGAAGACGTGGATGATGAGCCACACACTCTTCAGCGGGTCCATGAGCGGCACGATCTCGACGTAGAAGCTCGTCGCCGCGCCACCGAGCAGCACGACGATCAGGCCGAGGATGAACGTGCCCAGATAGCGCAGGTCCATCCAGATGTTCACGGCGATGAAGACGGCGATGATCAGCAGGGTGCCCATCATCGCGAACTCGTACATGTTCGCCCACGGAACGCGCTCGGCCGCGATGCCGCGCAGGACCGTGCCGGTGAGGTGGAACAGGAATCCGAGCACCGTGAGCGCCATGCCGATGCGTGCCATCACGTAACGGCGGCGTGGTGCGGCAGGCGCGGCGGTTGCCGGGACGGCAGGAGCGGATGCGGCGCCACCGCCGCCCACCGAGGCCCCGACGAGCGCGGGCTTCTGGGCCGCCGTCTGT
Source organism: Microbacterium keratanolyticum (assembly GCF_016907255.1). Classification (NCBI taxonomy): domain Bacteria; kingdom Bacillati; phylum Actinomycetota; class Actinomycetes; order Micrococcales; family Microbacteriaceae; genus Microbacterium; species Microbacterium keratanolyticum. Next base: position 864,736 of record NZ_JAFBBQ010000001.1, read on the forward strand.
GCGTCGCCCGCAGCCTGCGAGCGTGCGGCCAGATCGAAGGCGAAGGCCACGAAGGCGCCCGCGTAGATCGCGATGGCGGTCCAGATGAGCAGAATCGACAGCGAGTCGAGGTCCATTGCTTCAGTCTACTTTCGGGGTTGTCGCAGGTGTTTCGGTGTTTTCTGCGGCGTCGGGCTCGTCGTCCGGTGCCGGTGCATAGTGTCCGCTCTCGTCGAGCGCACGGCCGTGCTTCGCCGCGACGTCGTCGATGGCGATCGCGAGCGTGGGGTCCTCGCCACGCGCCAGAGCCGCGTACTCGAACGACACCGTGTCGTCCGCGACGGTCGCCTTGACCCAGACGCGGCGGCGCGGCACGAACATCGCGAGCAGGAGTCCGGCGACCGCGAGCACGGCGAAGCCGAGCACCCAGATGGCCGAGGCATCGTGATGGATCTGCAGCGATGCGAAGCGCTTGACGGACTGGCTGTAGTCAGCGGCGCCGGCCGGAGACTCGTTCTCGAAGGTGACCGAGCCGCGACCGCCCGGAAGCTCGGCGGTATCACCCGGTGCGAGCTCGATCGAGTCGACGCCCGTCTCGCCGCCGGTGAGCTGCTCCATGCCGCTGGGATCGAGCACGTACACCGAACGCGGGGTGCCGTCGTCGATGCCGAGGTCGCCCTCGTAGACGTTGAGGGTCAGCATCGGGTTGATCAGATCGCCGAACGCAGAGGTGAAGGCACCGGTGCTGAGCTCGACCTGCGTCGGGTAGAAGAACCCGACAAGACCGATCTGCTCAGGCAGGCCGTCGGGGATCTTCACGACGCCGAGCGAGGTCATCGCGGCGTCCTGCGGGAGGAACGGCACGGAGTCGCGGAAGATGACATCGCCGTCGGCGTTGCGCACCGTGATGGTCGGCGCGTAGCCGTTGCCGAGCAGGTAGATCTGATCGCCCTCGATCGTGATCGGCGAGTTGACGACGACCTTGTCGGTGCGCTGTTCCTGACCGGGAACGTCGATCGTGACGTGGGCGGCGAAGTTTCCGGCCTGTCCTGCGGCGGTCGTGCCGATCGGTTCGTAGGTGACGTCGAACTCGTCGAGGGTCATCCGGTACGGGGCCAGCGCCCCCTCGGCGACGAAGCGTCCGCGGTTCATCGACGAGTAGTCGAGCAGCGTGTTCACGAAACTCGTGCCCTCGACGACGACGCGCTGTCCCGTGTAGGCGAAGCTGCCTCCGACCGCGACGGTCACGAGGATTCCCACGAGCGCGAGGTGGAAGAGCAGGTTGCCCGTCTCGCGGGCGTAGCCACGCTCCGCGGAGACGGAGTAGCCCCGCTTGTCGTCGTAGCGGACGACGCGGTAGCCCGAGGAGCGCAACTGCGCCTCGGCACCGTCGATGGCGGCGGATGCTGCCGCCGAGGCATCCTGATCGGCGACGACCGTGCGCGACACAGCGCGGAAGTCGTCCAGGCGGCTCAGCCGCACCGGCGTGCGCGGCGGCTTCGTGCGCAGCGCCTTGAAGTGGTGCTTGATGCGAGGCAGCACGCACCCGATCAGCGAGAGGAACAGCAGCAGATAGATGGCCGAGAACCACGCCGACAGGTAGACGTCGAACATCTGCATGGCGTCGAGAATCGGGAACAGATCAGGGTTCTCGCTCTGCCACTGCGTGACGCCGTTCGGGTCGGCCATCCGCTGCGGGAAGATCGAGCCGGGAATCGCGGCGATCGCGAGCACGAGCAGCAGTACGAGCGCCGTGCGCATCGATGTCAGCTGCCGCCAGCCCCAGCGCATCCACCCGACGACGCCGAGCGCCGGAGACGTGATCGTGTCATTGTCACTGTCGATGTGGTCAGAGGGACGCAGCGGATCGGCAGCCGTGCCGGTCGCCGCGGCCTTCTTCGACGCCTTCTCAGAGGGGGAGGATGACACTGCTCATCACCGCCCCGAGTCGCGACATGATGTCGGTCCAGATTCCGCTGACCATGAGCACGCCGAGCAGCACCAGCAGCACACCTCCGATGATGTTGACCGTGCGCACGTGGCGGCGCAGGAAGCCGAGCGAACGGGTCGCCCAGCCGAAGCCCATCGCCACGAGCAGGAACGGGATGCCGAGTCCGAGCGAGTACGCGAGGCCCAGCAGGCCTGCACGCCACGGGTCGCCGACATTCCAGGCGACGGCGGTGATCGCCGTGAGCGTCGGCCCCATGCAGGGCGTCCAGCCGATGCCGAGCGCGAAGCCGAGAAGCGGGGCGCCGAGCAGGCCCGTGCGGCCGGAGATGTTCATGCGCATCGTGCGCTGGGCGAAGCCGAAGAGGCCAATGAACACGAGCCCCATGAGGATGATCACGACGCCGAGGATGCGGGTGATCAGATCGCCCCACTCGATGAAGAACATGCCGGCTGTGCCGCCGACGATGGTCAGCGCGATGAAGACGGTCGTAAAGCCGGCGATGAAGAGCAGCACCCCGCCGACGAGGCGTCCGCGCGAGGGCTTCGCCCCTGCCGATCCGGATGAGCCGCTGTCGACGCTGCCTCCGAGGAAGCCGAGATAGCCCGGGACGAGCGGGAGCACGCAGGGCGAGAGGAAGGAGATCAGCCCCGCGAGGATCGCGACCGGGACGGCGAGCCAGAGCGCGCCGAATCCGACGACGGCGTCAACGTTCACGCCTTCTCCGCGCGGATGTCTTTGACGAGCGTGCGCAGGATGGAGGCGTCTTCGAGCTGACCGATGATGCGCGCCGCGACGCGCCCCTGCTTGTCGAGGACGAGCGTCGTCGGAGTCGCCTGGATCGGGGTGACCTGCGCGAACGCCAGCTTGGCCTCGCCGGTGTTGACGTCGATGAGGCTCGGATAGGTGATGCCGTACTCTTCCGCGAACGAGAGTGCGGTGTCGGCCTGGTCGTACGTGTTCACCCCGATGAACGAGACGCCGTCATCTTTGAACTCCTGCCAGACGGCCTCCAGGTCGGGGGCCTCGACGCGGCACGGGCCGCAGGCGGCGTACCAGAAGTTCACGACGACCACATCTCCGGCGACCTCGTCGCTGGAGAACTTCTCGCCGTTCTCGAGGACTCCCCCGTAGACGACGGGCTCTCCGCGCTCGGCGATCTTCACCTCTTCGACGCGGAAGCCGTTCGCCGCGATGTAGCCCTTGTTCGACCCGTCGAGGTACTGCTGGGCGACGGGGTCAGGCGCGCACGCGGCGAGGCTGACGGCGAGAGCGGCGACGACCACCGAGGAACCGAGACGCACAGCTCGCGATCGTGCCGCGCTGCGATTCGGGCGCAGAGAGGTGAACACGGCCTTGATTGTACGGAGCATCCCTATGCGTCTCCGGGGAAGACTCATACCCGTGTGGGGTACCTCACACGGCCCCGACGTCGACGGCACCACCGGTCACCGCGGGGGCGGCGTAGGCGACCTCACGCCAGACGTCACCCACCCGCTCGAATGAGGTGACGCTGGAGAGGTCGCATCGGCGTGTGCGCGGGTCGTGCCGGAGCGGGAGACCCGCAACCCGCAGGTGCGTGATCCAGATGGGCGCCTGGTGCGAGACGAACACGACGTCACCGGACTCGGCACCGTGCCAGGCCTCATCCATCGCCTCCAGCATGCGCGCCGCGATCGACTCGTACGGCTCCCCCCAGCTCGGCAACGACGGCTGGCGCAGGTGCCACCAGTTGCGCGGGTCCATGAGGGCGCGCTTCATCTGCCGCCCCTCGAAGACGTTCGTCGGCTCGATGATGCGCTCATCCAGCACCGGTTCGAGGTCGAAGCGCTCGGCGAACGGTGCAGCCGATTCCTGGGTCCGCTCCAGCGGCGAGCAGCGCAACGCCGTGACCGGTCGTCCGAGCGTCGCAACGTACTCGGCGGCGGCACGGGCCATCTGACGCCCGGCATCGCTCAGCCGGTAGTTCGGAAGCCGCCCGTAGAGGACGCGGGTCGGGTTGTGGACCTCACCGTGGCGAACCAGGTGCAGACGTTCAGCGGGCATGGCCCCAGTCTAGGGAGAGCGGATGCCGCGGCATCCGCTCTCCTGAGGTTCAGACCTTGCGGTACTCGGCGCTGCCGAATCCGATGATCAGGTGACCGATGTACGGGAAGAGGAACAGCAGGAAGAACGAGAAGACGCCGCCCTTGCCGAAGTTTCGTCCTTCCTTGATCGCCACGACGATCGCGAAGATCACGTTGACGATGGGGATCAGGTAGAGCAGCGCCGCCCACCCGGTCATGCCGGCGATCTTCACGAGGAAGATCCAGTTGACGATCGGGATCAGCGCGAGGATGCCCGGGTAGCCCGCCTTCGAGAACACGCGCCACATGGTGACGGCGTAGACGATGTAGAAGATCACACCCCAGACGACGGAGGTGGTCGAGAGCAGCTGCTCGCTGATGAGATTCGAATCCATGGTGGCTCCTGAAGAGGTAGTGCGGAGGACGAACGGAAACTTCGGCCAGAGTCTAGCGATCCGCACCCCCGACGCGCGCGAGGACATCGGCGACACTCGCCTGGAACCGCGGGCAGGTGGCGATGTCGTGTGCACGGCAGCCCAGCGCGTGCTCCGTCATCTCGCGCGAGAGGCGGATCTCCTCCGCGCGACGGTCAAGTTCGTCCAGGTGCTGCTGCAGCACAGCGTGCCGTCCGGCGCTGCCGTCGTCCAGGAGCACCACGATCTGCTCGAGTGTCATTCCCGCCGCTTTGCTGCGCTGGATCACGGCGATGCGCACGACGTCGTTCTCGCCATAGCGACGGCGCCCGGCAGAGTCGCGCGCGGGCCGCAGCAGCCCGACGCTCTCCCAATGACGGAGCACGTTCGTCGGCAGCCCGAAGCGCCCCGCGACCTCGCCGACCGACCACAGGCCCTGCGCACTTGACTTCATGTTGACATGAAGTCACAGACTGACGGAAACCGCAAGAGGGCGCCTGGTGCGCAGACGAGAGGACGATGAGATGAACGACGTGATCGTGATCGGTGGCGGGCCCGCAGGACTGCAGGCTGCCTTGACTCTCGGCCGGATGCACCGCAGCGTCGTGCTGCTCGATTCCGGCGAGTACCGCAACGCCGGGGTGCGGCACATGCACAACATGATCGGCAATGACGGGCGCGACCCCGGAGACCTGCGCGCCGCGGCACGTCGCGAGCTCACTGCCTACCCGACCGTGTCGATCCGCGACATCGCCGCGAGCGAGGTGACGGGAAGCGCGGGCGAGTTCGCGGTGCGCCTCGCGGACGGCTCCGACATCCACGCACGGCATGTGCTGCTCGCAACGGGGATCGCGGATGATCTGCCCCCGGTGCCGGGTCTTGCCGAGGCGTGGACCGTCACAGCGTTCACCTGCCCGTTCTGCGACGGCCATGAGTTCGCAGGCCAGAACATCGCGATCCTCGGCGGCGGCCCGCGCGCTGCCCATCTCATCGGCCTGCTCGCACCGATCGTCGGAGGCATCACCGTGCTGCCCGTAGGCGCATCGCTGTCCGCTGACGACCATGCGGCCCTGGACGCGACGGGTGCGCACCTCTCCGAGCTGCCGGCGACCGCGATCGCGCACACGTCCGACGGTGTGCGGATCACCACCGAGAACGACGAATTCACCGTCGCGGGCATCTTCGTCGCGGCAGCCACGTCGCGGCAGCGCGCCCCCTTCGCGGAGGAGCTCGGCCTCACCATCCATGCCTCCGGCGCGATCTCGACGGACGACTTCGGCCGCACGTCCGCACCCGGCATCTGGGCGGCGGGCGACCTCGCGCATCGCGCGTCGCTGCCCGGGCCCATGGCATCCGTCCTCGCCGCGGCATCCGCGGGACAGACAGCGGCAGCCATGATCGTCGCCGAACTCGCCGCGCAGCGCCCCGCATAGAATGGCCAGGTTCCCTATTTCCCCGATCAGGAGGAATCTTCCGTGCTTCGCACTCACACGATCGGCTCTCTGCGAGCCGAGCACACCGGCCAGACCGTCACCCTCACGGGTTGGGTCGATCGCCGTCGCGATCACGGAGGAGTCGCTTTCATCGATCTTCGCGATGCATCGGGCATCGCGCAGATCGTCATCCGCGACGAGGAGATCGCGCACCCGCTGCGCAGCGAGTTCGTTCTGAAGGTCACGGGCGAGGTCTCCCGCCGCCCCGCAGGCAACGAGAACCCGAACCTGCCCACGGGTGAGATCGAGGTCATCGCGTCCGAGGTCGAGGTGCTCAACGAGTCCGCGCCGCTGCCGTTCCAGGTGTCGACCGCTCTCGCCGACAGCGAGACGGTGGGTGAAGAGGCGCGCCTCAAGCACCGCTACCTCGACCTGCGCCGCCCGACCACGGCGAACGCGATCCGCCTGCGCTCGCAGGTCTACAAGGCCATCCGCGACGTCCTGCACGACGAGGACTTCGTCGAGGTCGAGACCCCGACGCTGACGCGCTCGACGCCGGAGGGCGCGCGCGACTTCCTGGTGCCCGCACGTCTGCACCCGGGCAGCTGGTACGCACTGCCGCAGTCGCCGCAGCTGTTCAAGCAGCTGCTCATGGTGGGTGGCGTGGAGAAGTACTTCCAGATCGCACGCTGCTACCGCGATGAGGACTTCCGTGCCGATCGTCAGCCCGAGTTCACGCAGCTCGACATCGAGATGAGCTTCGTCGAGCAGGAAGACGTCATCACGCTGATGGAGTCGCTCATCCAGGCGATGTGGAAGACGATCGGCGTCGATGTGGCGCTGCCGCTGCCGCGCATGACCTACGCCGAGGCGATGGCGAAGTACGGCTCCGACAAGCCCGACCTGCGCTTCGGGCTTGAGCTCGTCGAGGCGACCGAGTACTTCTCCGAGACGACCTTCCGCGTCTTCCAGGCCGAGTACGTCGGCGCCGTGGTGATGCCCGGCGGCGCGAGCCAGCCGCGCAAGGCGCTTGACGCCTGGCAGGAGTGGGCCAAGCAGCGCGGAGCCCGTGGCCTTGCCTACGTGCTCTTCAACGAGGACGGCACTCTCGGCGGCCCTGTCGCCAAGAACCTGTCCGAGACCGAGCAGGCAGGTCTCGCCGAGCTCGTCGGCGCCTCTGTCGGCGACTGCGTCTTCTTCGCAGCCGGAGCGACCAAGCCCAGCCGCGCGTTGCTCGGTGCGGCGCGTGTCGAGATCGGCCGCCGCCTCGGCCTGCTCGACCCCGACACGTTCGCGTTCACCTGGGTCCTGGATGCCCCGATGTTCGAGCCCGCTTCCGAGGCTGTCGCCTCGGGCGATGTGGCCGTGGGTGCGGGTGCCTGGACGGCCGTCCACCACGCCTTCACGGGTCCGAAGCCCGAGTTCGCCGACACCTTCGACACCGACCCGGGCTCGGCTCTCGCCTACGCGTACGACATCGTGTGCAACGGCTCGGAGCTCGGTGGCGGCTCGATCCGCATCCACCGCGAGGACGTGCAGAAGCGCGTGTTCAACGTGATGGGCATCACCGACGAGCAGGCGGATGAGAAGTTTGGCTTCCTGCTCGAGGCGTTCAAGTTCGGCGCTCCCCCGCACGGTGGAATCGCGCTCGGCATGGACCGCGTCATGCAGCACCTCACGAAGACCGAGTCGATCCGCGACGTCATCGCGTTCCCGAAGTCGGGTGGCGGCTTCGACCCGCTCACCGAGGCTCCCGGCGTCATCTCGCCGGAGCAGCGCGCCGAGGCGGGCGTCGACTTCGTCCCGGAGGACGCCGACGCCTGAGCATCCGCTCTTCGAGACCCCGCTCTCTCGCCGAGACCCCGTGTCGCCTGCGCAGGCAACACGGGGTCTCGGCGTTGAAGCGGGGTCTCGGCGTTTAGAGGGCCCCCGCGAACAGCGGCGCGAGGTTCTCGTTCCACACGTCGAGACCGAGCTTGCCGATGAGCAGCACGACGACTGAGAGAAACACCCAGCGGATGAAGGTCGTGCCGCGCGAGATCGCCATGCGCGAGCCGAGATAGCTGCCGGCGATGTTTGCGACCGCGAGGATCCCGCCGAGGATCCAGAGCACGGCTCCGTGCGGGATGAACAGCAGCAGCGCCCCGGTGTTGGTGGCGAGGTTCACGATCTTCGCCTTCGCACTCGCCTGCAGGAAGTCGTAGCCGAGCAGGCCGACGAGGGCGATGATGAGGAAGGTGCCGGTGCCCGGGCCGATGAGGCCGTCGTAGAAGCCGATGACGAGTCCGGATGCGCCGGCCGCGATGTGGTGCTTGTGCCCGCGGAAGCGGAGCATCGTCGCCGCCCCCATCTGCGGCTTCAGCGCTGTGAACAGCGCGACGGCGAGGAGCGCCACGACGATGATGGGTTTGAATGCCGATGCGGGCAGTGCGGTGGCGAGACTCGCGCCGCCGAAGGATCCGGCGAGCGCGATGAGCGCCATCGGTATCGCCGTGCGGATGTCGGGTTTCGCGCGCCGGTAGTAGGTCGCGCTGCTCGTCGCGGTGCCGAAGACGGAGGCCAGCTTGTTCGTCGCGAGGGCCTGCACGGGTGTGATCCCGGGGATCAGCAGCAGCGCGGGCAGTTGCAGCAGGCCGCCGCCGCCCACGACGGCGTCGATCCATCCGGCGCCGAATGCGGCCACGACGATCAGCAGGAGCATGCCCCAGGTGAGCTGCTCGAGGCCGAGGAACGCGCCGATCTCCATTGCTCTCAGGATGCCAGACTGAGGGCATGCTCGATGCCCTGCCTCTTCCGTTTCCGTTCGAATCCCGCGCGGGTGCCGCTACGCTGCGCCGCGCTGAGCGCGACGACGCCGATGCCGTGATCGCGCTCCTCGCGGACGACCCGATCAGCGCCGCACGCGGTGATGTGGCATCCGATGCCGATCGCCCTCTCTACCTCGCCGCCTTCCGCGATGTGCTCGCGAGCCCGGGCAACGATCTGCTCGTGATCGAACTCGACGGCGCCATCGTCGGCACGCTGCAGCTCACGCTGATTCCCGGGATGGCTCGCCGCGGCGCCCTGCGTCTGCTCGTCGAAGCCGTGCGGGTGAGCAGTGCCCTGCGCTCGTCCGGAATCGGCTCCGCGGCGATGCGCTGGGTGACCGACGACGCGGCGCCTGCGCTCGATGCAGCGATGGTGCAGCTGACATCGGATGCTGCGCGCACCGACGCGCACCGGTTCTACGAGAACCTCGGGTTCACCGGCTCGCACCTCGGATTCAAGTACGTCATTCCCTCGGAGAGCACGGCACGATAGCGTCTGAGCAATACCCCACCCCGAGGGAGGAACCCCATGGCAGGAAAGTTCGAACTCTACGAAGACAAGGCGGGCGACTACCGCTTTCGCCTGAAGGCGGGCAACGGCGAAGTCATCGCGACAGGCCAGGGCTACGCCTCGAAGGCCGGTGCCCTCAACGGCATCGATTCTGTGCGCCGCAATGCCGCGGACGCGGAGGTCATCGAGGTCGAGAGCTGACAGCGAGAGAAGGCGTCCCTCCGCACTCGCGGGAGGACGCCTTCTGCGTCGGATGCTAGGGCGTGAGCGTCTTCGCCAGCGCCACGTACTCCTGCGGTGAGACCTCCGGCAGGTAGGCCTTTCCGATGGCGAGACCGATCGTCGGCAGCTGCGCGGGGTCTGCATAGGCCATGTAGATCGTGTGATACTCCGGGTTGAACTTGGCTTTGAACCGGAACAGCGACGTGAAGCCGTACGCGGGCTCCAGCACCTTCCCGAGCCAGCCGAGCAGACGAGTCATGACGGTCGCCTCCGGTGCCTCTTCGCCTGGCGCCAGAGGCTTCTCTGCGAGCGGTGCACCGGACAGGCTGATGACCTCGACGCCCTCCTCCTTCATGCGGAATGCCGCCGAGGCGATGATGAACTCCATGATGCCGGGCATGGAACCGTCTCCGCGGCGCATGAAATCGATCGTCCAGCCGACGACACGTCCGTCCCGCCAGCTCGGCAGCCAGCTCGTGATCGCTTCAAGCCCGCCATTCTTGTTGAAGGCGAGATAGAGCGCGACGTCCGGATCCTTGAGCTCTGCCATCCCGCCGAGCGTGAAGCCCATCTCGGGCAGCTCCTTCTCAGAGACCCACTGCTCGCTGAGCGCCGTGATCTCCGCGGCGATCGTGGCAGGCAGGTCATCCCACGTCGACCAGAGGGTCGTGATGCCCTCACGTTCGCCCTTGTTGTACGCCTGCCGCACCTTCGCCCACGGCTTGCCGGTGAGTTCGAAAGTCCCGAGCGGGATCACGGTCTCCTCTCCCACGGACAGGTACTGCCACCCGAAGTCCTGGAACGTCGCGAGGTGCTTCTCATGGAAGCTGTAGAAGACCGGGCTCCATCCCTGCGCGTCGCAGAAGTCGACGAAACCGCGGATGGTCGCAGCGGATCGCGTCTCGTCGCCCACAGGGTCGGACATCGTGAGGGCGATGCCGTTGATCACCCGGTAGGCGACAGCACCGGAGCCGTCGTCGGCGAACCAGTATTCGTTGCCGGGCCAGGTGCCCATGAAGCCGAGGGTTCCTCCGCCGCCGGTGCGCAGCAGCTCTCGGAAGCGCTTCTCCCCCGCCGCATCCCGGTCGCTGGAGGTCGCCCGGTAGAGCACGAGCATGCCGATGATGACGATCACCCAGAACACCACACCGACCCACTGGTGCGCGAACAGCGCGAGTCCCTCGGTCGGCGCGACAGCCGCGGGCACCCCCTGCAGGAAGCCGGCGGGCAGGAACCGGCGCAGCGCATCGACGAGCACATCGCCGACACCGACCGGCACCGCGAACGACGACATCGCGGTGAGCGCGATCACCACGTATGCCGTCGCCAGGAGGACGAAGGCCCCCAGCACGGTGAGCGCGAAGCGCGCGGATGCCTCCTTCGGCGCCCGCACGGCGAACCGACGGCGGGTGATCAGGAGCATCACCACGACCGCGATGGGGACGAGCACCGCGGCGACCGCCCAGAGAGCGAACTCCTCGCCGACGATGTCGACGGTGGCGGTGTCGAGCAGCGCCAGCGTTCCGAGGCTCACCGCGGTCAGCACGGCGATCGCGATGTTCACGATCACGGCGAGAATCCACGCGGCACGGCGTCCGACCCGCAGCCCCCATGCGGCGAGAAGGCTGAGGGCGAGCGGCAGCAGGCTGAGCAGGAAGGGCCCGGCGCCCGCGCTGAGCGCCAGCGAGACATCCGCCACGCAGCGCTCGGAGAAATCATCGGCGCAGCGCTCAAGCACCTCACGTGCGTCCACTCCACGGAAACCTGCCACGGCGAGCGCGAGCGGACCGTTGCCGATCCCCGAGATGAGCACGATCAGCGGTCCGAGGCCGGTGACGGCGACCATCGCGGCGACGAGCGTGCGCGTCTCCCCGTAGGAGCTGCGATACAAGGCAGAGCCGGACGTACCTCGGGCGAGCAGCATCCCGACGAAGAGACCGATCACGGCGGCCAGCAGCCGGTAGATGCTGTCGGCGTCGCCCGCGTACAGGGCGAACATGAGAACCCCGGCGAGGCCGATGAGACGGATGCGCCGCCGGAACAGCGCGGGTGCGAGGGCGCTTCCCGCCATCACCACACCGAAGACACCCACCGCCGGATCCAGAACCGTCTCCGCTTCAGCGGCGAGCGCCCACATCGCGCCGCCCTGCGCGGCCAGTGCCTCGATGCCGATTCCCGCGAGCATCGCCGCCACGCCGACCCCGAAGAAGAGCATCAGGGCGCGCAGCGACCCGAGCAGTCGCTCGGCGTAAGCCATAACGGTCAGCACGATCGCGAGGGTGAGTACGAGATCGATCGCCGAGTCAACCAGAAGCAGGGCGGTGATGGGCGTCCACCAGGCCCCGGCGGCGAACGTCGTCAGCGGACTCGCGGCGAGTTCGAGCGGATGGTTGCCCCACAGCGTGCCCCAGGCGAGCGCGGTCGTGACGAGGACGATGCTGAGCGCCACCGAGAAGGGATGCTGCCGCACATAACGACCGATGTGCCGCGCCACCCGCGTCACGGCCGGTTCGGGGCTATGCGTCTGCGTGGTCATGTTCGCCTTTCGGTTCAGTTCTCGGACAGGCCGATACGCGGGTAGAGGGCTTCAAACGCGCGCTGCAGCCCGCCGCGGACCGCCGACACCGTGTGATCGGCACCCGGCAGGATGAACAGCTCCGTGTCGAAGCCGGCCGCCTCCGCCAGTACCGCGTTCGTCTCCGCGGCGGTCACGAAGTCAGGGTCGTTCTCGCCCGCCGTGAACACGGCGAAATGCCCGTCGAATGCGCCCTTGTTCTTGCCGAGAATCGCGGCCGGCTTCGCGGCGTCGTAGGCCTTCGCGCTGCCGTCGAAGACCTCATCGCGCACGGTGTCGGGTTCTTCGCTTCCGGGGAAGGCCTCGCCCGAGATGCTGAGGACGTTGCCCCAGGTGCCGGGGTGCTGCGCCGCCCAGGTGATGGCGCACGCGCCGCCGTTCGAATAGCCGCCGATCGTCCAGTACCGCGGGTCCGCGGGCACATCGAGGTGCTCGCGAATGAACGTCGGAATGTCGCGGTTGAAGTACGAGGCCACGCCCCCGAAGGCGACGGAGTCCGCGCATGCCGGATTGACGTTCGGGTCCCCCAGCTGGTCGGCGACGATCGCGATCGGCGCGAGCCCCCGATGCTGCGCGGCAAGGGCGTCCAGTGCCTCCTGCACGAACTGCGGGTTCGGGTCGCCCGGCTTACCCATCATGAACACGACGATCGGCAGCTCCGGCGGATCCTCGACGAGCGCTGCCGGGGGCAGATAGATGGCCGCGTCCCGCGGAACGAATCGATCCGTCGAGGGGATGGAGAAGGCACCGCTGAGCTGGAACACCTCGCCCTTCGCCGGCATGACGGCCGGGGGCGTCCACGTGCGGTAGAGAGGTTCGTCGGAGGTGGGATCCGGTGTCGGCTCGGGCAGCTCTGTCGCCGGAGGGAGCGTGGAGATCCCGAGCACGTCTCCGACTGTGCGGTTGATGCCGAATGTGGCGTTCACGCCGACCGCAAGCGAGATCAGGACGGAGAAGATCGCGAAAATCGCCACGATCTTGCGCCAGAGCGTACGGTTCCAGAGACTCACCACGGCGAGACCGAGTCCTGCGAAGCATCCGATGGTCCACCACATCACACCGACCGGCATCGTCGCGCCGAACGCCTCGGAGAACTCGATCACCGCAAGGGTCGCGACGCCGACCATGGCGCCGAGCAGCACGGCGACCACCGCGAGCAGCAGCCGCAGTGCCGTCCACCGACGACACACCAGCACGATGAGCATGGCCGCGGTCGCTCCCCAGACGACGAACGGCACCGGCCCATCGACGATGTCGACGTTCAACAACGACTCAACCACGCACGACTCCCCTGAGCATTTCCCCACTCTCGCGCTCATGATAGCGAGCGCGAGGAATGCGGATGCACGACGCCTACGGCGTGGGCCTCACAGCACGCGGGAGAGGAAGTCCTTCGTCCGCGGATGCTGCGGGTTGGCCAGCACCTCGCGCGGGTCGCCCTCCTCCACGATGTGGCCGCCATCCATGAAGATCAGGCGCGAGCCGACCTCGCGGGCGAAGCCCATCTCGTGCGTCACCACGAGCATCGTCATGCCCTCATCGGCCAGCGTGCGCATGACCTGCAGCACTTCGCCGACCAGCTCGGGATCGAGAGCGGACGTCGGCTCGTCGAAGAGCATCATGTCGGGGTTCATGCACAGTGCGCGCGCGATCGCCACGCGCTGCTGCTGACCGCCGGAGAGGTGACCCGGGTAAGCATCCGCCTTCTCCGCGAGACCGACACGATCGAGCATCTCGCGCGCGATCTTCTCCGCCTCTGCCTTCGAGCGCTTCTTCACCCGCTGCTGCGCGATCGTGAGGTTTCCCATCACGCTCAGATGCGGGAACAGGTTGAAGCTCTGAAACACCATGCCGATGCGCGTGCGCACGCGGTCGATGTCGACATCCGGATCCGTGATGTCGATGCCCTCGATGAGGATCTTGCCGCCGGTGGGCTCCTCAAGCAGGTTCACCGAGCGCAGAAGCGTCGACTTCCCGGAACCGGAAGGCCCGATCACGCAGACGACCTCACCCGGACGCACGGTGAGATCAATGCCCTTGAGCACCTCATTGTCGCCGTAGCTCTTCACGAGCCCCTGCACATCGATCGCGGGGGCGTGGACGTTGATCAGATCGGTGCTCATCGCTCTCTCGCCATTCGTCGCTCCAGCCACGCGCTGAAGCGCGTGAGAGGAATCGTCACGATCAGGTACAGGATCGCCGCCATGATCAGCGGCGTGCCGTTCGCGTTCTGCGTGGCCGCGTCACGGGCAAACGTGGTGAGCTCCTTCGACCAGATGAAGGATCCTGCGATGAAGAGCAGCGAGGTGTCCTTCAGCAGCAGCACGAACTCGTTCGTGAGCGGCGGGATGATGATGCGGAAGCCCTGCGGGACGACGATCCAGAACGTGGTCTTCATCGGAGACATGCCCAGCGACCGCGCCGCCTCCGTCTGCCCCTTCGGCACCGCCTGGATGCCGGCGCGGATCGTCTCTGCCATGTAGGCCGACGCGACAAGAATCAGACCGACGAGCCCGAGTACGACCGGGCCACCGAGCTTGGTGCCGGGCACCCCTAGGCCGATGGGCAGGATGAACGCGATCGCGAAGATCGTGAGGATCGCGGGCAGACCTCGGAAGAGCTCGATCCAGGCCGTCGCGATCCACCGGAACGGCCCGATCTCCGACAGCTTCATCAGCGCGAGCACGATGCCGAGCAGCAGTCCGCCGATGAACGCCACCGCCGTGAACCACAGCGTGTTCACGAGGCCAGTCGTGATGATGCCCGGAAGCATCTTCAGCGCGACCTCGGGATTGAAGTACAGCTTTCCGATCCGCGCCCAGTCGGTGCTGACCGCCGCCCATACCGCGAGGGCGATCAGCACCGCATACACGGAGTACCGGTAGAGCTTCTGTTTCTGAGTGCGCCTCAACGCCATCGTCAAGGTCCCTCCGACCTGGGGTGAGTGATCAGTTCGCCGTGAAGTACTTGTCGTAGATCTTCTGGTACTCGCCGCTGTCGCGAAGGTCCTTCAGGGCTGCGTTGACCGCCTCGAGCAGTTCTGTGCGCTCGCCCTTCGCAAAGGCGAAGCCGTACGACTCGTCGGTGTTGTAGGTCTCGACGATCTTGTAGGCACTGTCGGCCTTCTCGTGCTCGAGGTTCACGGGCTGGTCCTGCAGGATCGCGTCGATCTGCCCTGCCTGCATGGCCGGCCACAGTTCACCGTCCGAGGGGTAGGAGACCAGCTCTGCACCCGTGGCGTTCTCGCCGGCATACGCCTCGCCGGTGGTGCCCTGCTGGACGCCCACGTTCTTTCCTGCCAGGTCGTCGATGCTCTTGATGCCCGAGTCCGCACGCACCAGCAGCGACTGCAGCGAGTCGTAGTACGGGTCTGCGAAGTCGATGTTCGCCTTGCGCTCATCGGTGATCGTCATCGCCGAGGCACCCACGTCGCAGGTGCCTGCGGCCAGGGTCGTCCCGGACTGCAGCGCGTCGAAGCCCACGTCCTGCACCGAGATCTTGAGGTCGAGCTCCTTGGCGATCGCGGTGAGCAGGTCGATGTCGAAGCCGGAGTATCCCGACTCGGACGAGGTGTCTTCGAACTCGAACGGCGGGTACGGCACGTCGGAGCAGACCGTCAGGGTTCCGGCCTCGACGAGACCGAACTTGTTGTCTGCCGCCGCGTCACCGTCGCCGGTGGAGCCTGCGCCACTGGCGCAGCCGACGAGAGCGAGGGAGGCGACCGCCGTGAGAGCGATGCCGAGGGCGAGGGGGGTGCGTCGAGTCATATCAGGCTCCTGTGCCGGGTGACGGATGCTATCGCGAAAGATAGGCCTTCATCTTGGCACGCGATTCCACCTTCGCCTATTCGCAGTCCCACCCCGGCGATCACGATTTCGTTGCGGTGGACGCAACTCCGTTAGGCGATCGTGAGCGGCGCGGTCGGCGGATTCGCACGCTCGTAGCGCTCCTCGAGCGGAGGCACCGGGGGTCGGACCGCGAGCGCCTTCTTGATGCGCCAGGCGGCGAACACCGCGATCATGCTGATCACCAGGTGCATGCCGAGGAAGACATCAGCGAGCCCCGCACCGAGCAGCAGGCCTGCGACCAGCGGGCCGGCGGCGGAGAAGGCCGTCTGCAGCGCGCTGATCGTACCGAGTGTCTGTCCGACCATGCCCCGGGGTGCGAGCTGGGCCGTGAGCGGATTGAGAACCGGGCTGTAGATCGTCTCGCCGACGGCGAAGATACCGTAGGTCATCACGAAGAGCGCCGAGGCGATGCCCGGGGCGAACTGCGCGAACGACAGCACCGTCCACGACACCACCCAGATCATGCCGACGGCCATGAGCAGCGTTGCGGCGTCGCGCTTCGCAGTGAGGCGCACCATCACGACCTGCAGAGCGACGATCACGATGCAGTTGACGGCCGCGGCGATGCCGATCGCCGAGGCGTCGATGTCGAGGACGGTCAGGCCGTAGGCCGGAAGACCGGCCTCGAACTGGGCGTAGAAGCCGAGCGCGAGAGTGATCGTCACGACGACGGTCCAGCGCAGCGCCGGCGTGGAGAGAATCGCGCGCACCACGCCCGTTCCCTCGGCGCGCGGAGCATTGGCGTCGAAGGCGATCTCTTCGTGCGCGGATGCGCCGCGTCCGGCGATCGCGATCAGCAGCGACGACACGACGAAGCCCGCGGCGGCGATCGCGAAGCCGATGTCGAGTCCGTTCGGGGTGGACAGGTCGACGATCTGCCCGGCGAAGAAGGCTCCGGCTGCCATGCCGAGCGACTCGCCGGTGAACTTGTAGGCGAAGACCTTGCGGCGGTCATCCCCCGATGACCATCGCAGGACGAGGACCTGCTTCGCGGGCACGGCCGCTGCGAGTCCGAGTCCGAAGACGAACATGCCCGCAAGGAACGCGAACGGCTCATCGATCACGATGAGGGACGCGACGCCGGCGGCCCCGAGCAGCTGCGCGACGACGGCGACCGTGACGGGGTTGACGCGGTCGGCCAGACGCCCCGCGATCGGCGCGGCGACGAGAGCGCCGATGGAGAAGAGGGAGGAGGCCGCCGCGGCGAGCAGCGTGCCCCAGCCGCGGGTCTCGGCCGCGTACGCGTACTGATACGGAAGCACGGCTCCCCAGCCGAGCATGCCGATGGCGGAGGCGATGATGAGCAGGCGTGCGCGCACCCGTGTGGTCCCTTCTGCGCTGGCGACGACCCCTCCGAGGTGCGTGAGCGATCCCAAGTCATTCGAACTCGAATTATTCGATTTCGAAATATTAGCAACCGAAAGACGCGTGCGAGAATTCCGACATGTCGAAACCTCGAGCAAGCACACCTGAGCTGTATAGGCGGGCGGTTGCGACGTACGTCCGCGCCGGCGGCGAGGAGTCCGTGCAGCGCGTGATCACCGCCGTGCAGAGCCTCACGAAGAAGCTCGACCAGTGGTACGCGCGTCAGCTCGCCGACCTCGACGTCACCTCCGGCGACTGGGCAGTCGTGACCTCGCTCGCGAAGGCCGGAGAGCCGCTCACCCCCAGCCAGCTGGCCGACCTGACGATGGTCGCGCCGTCATCGATGACGCACCGACTCGACAAGCTCGCCGGCCGCGGACTCATCGAACGCACGCCGGACTCGGAGAATCGCACCCGCACCTACGTCAGCCTCACAGCCGACGGCTGGGAGCTCTTCTCCCTTGCGATCCGCGGCTCATCCGTCGTCGAGACGGATGTTCTGCAGGACCTCAGCGACACCGAACGTGGCGAGCTCGCGCGGATGCTGGAGGTCGTCATCGCCCGCCTCGATGACGTCGAGGCGTAGCGAACGCGCGGGTCAGAGCGTGTAGTCGACTGCCGCGCGGGCACCCACGACCGAGCGAATGTAGGACGCGGCCTCTTCGTGGGCCGGGTGGACCTGGTAGGCCTCGAGGGCGGCGACGTCGGCGAAGTCGGCGACGAGCGTGACGTCCCAGTTCACATCCGCATACTCGGAGTTCGCGCCGACGGCAATCGACTGGATCTGCGGGACGACGCCCTCCAGGGCACGCAGCCGCCGCGTGACTTCGGCGGCGTGAGCGGCCCGCTCCGACGCATCCGCCGCGGCCATCTTCCACAGAACCACGTGACGAAGGGTCATCGGGCAGCCTCTTCCAGTGCAGTGCGAAGGCGGTCGGGGGTGACGCGCCAGTGTCCGTGCAGGTCGCCGTTGATCAGAACGACCGGGATCTTCTCCCACCACTGCCCATAGAGCGCGGTGTCATCGAGGATGGACTGCTCCACGATCTCGATGTCTTCGGCCAGCGCGTCAGGCAGCTCGGCGACGACCGCATCGATCACATCGGAGGCGACCTCGCACAGATGGCAGTCCGGCTTTCCGATGACGGTCACCGTGATCATGCCTGCGGCACCTCGACAGCGAACCCCTCGGCGATCCATGCGTCCGTGCCGCCATCGACGTTCGTCACGTCGTAGCCGCGGGCCTCCAGCGCCTGCCCGACGCGCGCCGAGCGTCCACCCGCAAGGCAGATCAGGTCGAACGCCTCCGTCGGAAGCTCTGCCATACGGTCGCCGATCTCCGACATCGGGATGTTCACGGCACCGGGCACGTGGCCTGTGGCGAACTCATGGCGCTCGCGCACATCGATGAGCGGAACGTCGGTGCGCGCAGCCAGTTCGGTGACGGTGATCGAATTCATGCACGCCTCCCGGGCGTCAAAAGGGAATACACGGGGCTGAGACACGAAGCGCCCGTCCGAGGACAGGCGCTTGGTGTATCGGCCGCTTACTTCTTGTTGCGGCGCTGGTGGCGAGTCTTACGAAGCAGCTTGCGGTGCTTCTTCTTCGCCATGCGCTTGCGGCGCTTCTTGATGACAGAACCCACGGAAACCTCACTAAGTCAGGGGGCTGGGCGCCGACCGAAACGACACCCGGGATCGGGCATGGAAAAATGCCTCGGGACAGTCTAGCGCACGGGCAGGAGTGTCCTAGCCGATGTCAGCCACGGGTCGGTGCAGTGCGGCCGTGACCGCCGACTCCGGGACCCGATAGCTGCGCCCGAAGCGCACCGCCGGAAGCTCACCGGCGTGCACGAGGCGGTACACCGTCATCTTCGACACCCGCATGATCTCGGCGACCTCGGCGACAGTGAGAAAGCGCACATCTCCCAGCTCAGGCATCCCCATGCCCCTTTCGTCTCTGACGACACACTCTACGGTCGCTGCGGGACTGATGTAAATCCCTGTGACGGGTGTGACTCGACCACACACCCCCGCGTTCTCAGCCCTTCGCTCGCGCCTTCGCGATCCGCTCGTTCGCTTCACGCAGAGTCTGGCGTTCGACCTTTCGCGCAGCCCGCAGTGCCTTCTCCGCAGCGCGCACCGCCTTCAGCGCGTCGAGGTAGCGCTTGTCTCCTGCGAGCTCAGCCTCTTCGAGTGCGATCCACTCGTGACCGGACACCTCTGGTGCCATATCCGAACCCCGCGTGGCCATGTAGGCGTCGACGCCGTCGAGAACGCGCTCAAGCCCGAATCGGAACGGATCGAATGTGGAGGTGAAGACGCCCGCATCGATCGCGCGACGCAGCTCCGGGAACTCGTCCGCGCCGATCACCGCGTCGAACAGAGCGCTCTCCTGCGCGGCCATCTGCGCGTCGTCGAGCCCGGACGTGCGCGCGCGCTCTCCGTATCCCGCCTGCACGGTGCCACACCAGCGTGCCTGCCCCATGACGGTCAGCGACGCGGCGATGCGCTCGTCGTAGGTGAGACCGGTCTCGGCGAGCGCCTGGAGTGTCGCATCGATCCACGCCGAGCTGTTGGGCGTGATCGGCGAGCCCGAGATCGGCAACGCGAGCAGCCATGGGTGCCGCTGGTAGACCTCGACTGCACCGCGATAGATCTCTGCGAGCCGCGCCCGCCACCCGTTCGCCTCGTCCAGGCTCTCGGGGGGAAGCCCCAGCGCCTCCTCCTGCATGAGCAACAGCAGGTCGTCCTTGGCGCTGACGTAGCGATACAGCGACATCGGCGTGAAGCCGAGCTTCGACGCGACCGCCGCCATGGAGACGGCTGCGAGACCGTCGGCATCCGCGAGCTCCACCGCTGCGTCGACGATGCGCTCCACGCTCATCTCGCGCTTCGGTCCGCGCTGTGGCGCTGCGGCGATGCCCCAGGCGAGCGCGATTCCGCGAGGGAGCTCCAGCGGCTCTGCGATCTCCGATTCGGTCATAGCTTCATCGTACCGTTGTATATGACATAAACAGCGTGTTACTGTCATACACAGTTTCTGGCATACACAGAAAGAGTGACCTCATGAAACCCACCATCGATGTGCGCGGATTGCGGAAGCAGTTCGGCACCAACGTGGTCCTCGACGGACTCGACCTTCAGGTCTTCGCGGGCGAGATCTTCGCTCTCCTCGGCACGAACGGCGCCGGCAAGACGACCACGATCAACATCCTCACGACGCTGGTCTGCCCGGATGGCGGCAGCGCGCACGTCCTCGGACACGACGTGGTGAGATCGCCCCTTGAGGTGAAACGTCGCATCAGCCTCACCGGCCAGTCGGCGGCGGTCGACAACGGACTCAGTGGCCTGGAGAACCTCACGATGTTCGCCCGGCTTGCAGGCCTCGGCTCGCGCGAATCACGGGAACGCGCAGACGAGCTCCTCGCAGAGTTCGGGCTCAGTGACGCGGGCCGCCGACGCGTCGGCACCTATTCGGGCGGCATGCGCCGGCGACTCGATCTCGCCCTGAGCTTCGTGGTTCAGCCCGAGGTGCTGTTCCTCGATGAGCCCACGACCGGGCTCGACACCCGCAGCCGACGAGATCTCTGGGAAGTCATCCGCTCTCTCGCCGCCGGCGGCACAACCGTCTTCCTCACGACGCAGTACCTCGAAGAAGCCGACCATCTCGCCGACCGCATCGCCGTGCTCGCGAACGGGCGGATCGCAGCGCTCGGCACTCCCTCGGAGCTCAAAGCCCTTGTCGGCACCGACAGCCTGGAGGTGCACGACGCCGCAGGCACCGTCGCACAGTCCATCCCCGTCGACGGATCTCTCGCGAGCCTGCGCGACGCCCTCCGCTTCGTGGACGCTGACGAGACCGCTGCGGTCTCGCTGCGTCACACCACCCTCGATGACGTCTTCCTCGCCCTGACCGCTGATACCGGCAACTCGTCGCATGGCGCACTCGATCACTCACTCAAGGAGTCCGCATGAGCACCGCGTCCATCCTCCACGGCCGTGGCGACATCACTCCTCCGCTGCGCCCGCTGCTGCGAGGCATCCGCGCAGAGAGCATCTTCCTGAAGCGCAGCCTCCTGCTCTCGATGCGTGACGGCGAATCGCTTCTGATGGCGATCATGCTGCCCGTCCTTCTCATGCTGCTGTTCACGTTCGTCTTCGGCGGCGCGATCGATCCGTCCGGCGGCTACGTCGACTACGTGGTTCCCGGAATCATCCTGCTGTGCGCCGGATTCGGAGCCTCATCCACGGCCGTCAACGTCGCGAACGACATGCGCAACGGCATCATCGACCGCTTCCGCACCATGCCGCTGCGGGCCGGAGCTGTGCTCACCGGTCACGTGATCGCGAGTCTCGCGCGCAATCTCGTCGCGACCGCGATCGTGATCGCCGGCGCCTTGCTCGTCGGATTCCGCCCCCAGGCGGAGCTGTGGGGATGGATCGGGGCCACGCTCATGATCGCGCTGTACATCCTCACGATCACGTACCTGTTCGCCGCGATCGGGCTCGCCGCGTCCAGCGCAGAGGCGGCGAACGGATTCGGATTCATCATCCTGTTCGTGCCGTACCTGTCCAGCGCGTTCGTCCCGGTCGACACGATGCCCGAGTGGCTGCGCTGGATCGCCGAGAACCAGCCCGTCACGCCGATCATCGAGACCGTGCGCGCCCTCCTGTTCGGGACTCCCCTGGGCGACAGCGCGCTCTGGGCGGTCGGGTGGTGCCTCGCCATCCTTGCGTTCTCGATCGCGTGGGGAGCACGGCTGTTCCGACGCAAGGCGGGGCGGCGCTGAACACGCCCCGCTCCAGGCTCAGGCGCCGAGGCGCTTGAGCGCAGTCTGCACGACGTGCTTCGCGGATGCCGCTGCGCGGCCGACCACCTCGGCCGCGTGCGCGGCGCTGTCGGGCAGTGGCGGCACGCTGAAATCGATGTCGGGCGCCGAATCGCCGTAGGCGTCGACGAGGAACGGCACGAGCCAGTCGTCGACGGCCTCGAGCGGCTCGACCGCGAGGCTGTAGAACCGGCGTTGTCCGTCTTCGCGGACGGTCACGAGCTCGCTGTCGCGCAGCACCTTGAGATGCTTGGACACCGTGGGCTGGCTGATGCCCAGTTCGCTCACGATCTGCGTCACGCTCGTGCCGCCATCGCCATCCGCCGCACGCCGGAGCAGGAGCTGAAGGATGTCTCGCCTGGTACCGTCGGCGATCACATCGAAGATGTCGGTCATGACATCAGGTTAGTCGGGCTGCCGCCGGAGTACCATGACGGAGGCCAGCGCACGAAAGCTTCGAGAGGATCGCGCACGATGTCGGGCAGTACTACGGCGTTCCGCTCGCGGTTTACCGCACGTTCGATCGCGCGCAGCCTCAAGGAGCTGACGACCTCCTCGCCGTCCCGTTTCGCGATCGTCATCTTCGCCGCGCTCATCCTGGTCTTCACCGCACTGCTGTCGCTTCCCGCGGCATCCGCCGATCGAACGGTCACGCCTCTGGCGGACGCGCTGTTCACCGCGGTCTCCACGATCTGCGTCACGGGTCTCGCCACGGTCGACATGGCCACCCACTGGTCTCCGTTCGGCATCGCCGTGATCTTCGTGGGTGTGAACATCGGCGGCCTCGGCGTGCTGACCCTCGCCTCACTCATGGGCATGGTCATCTCGAAGCGGCTCGGGCTGCGCGCGAAGCTCATCGCCGCAGGCGACACGAACCCGCTGCGCGCACACGGCGGACCCGTCAACGAGGGACAGACCGTCCGACTCGGCGAAGTCGGCCAGCTGCTCACCACGGTCGCCATCTCGGCCCTCGTCATCGAGGTCGGACTGATGATCTTGCTCTACCCGGCTCTCATAATGGCGGGGGTAGACCCGCTCACGGCACTCTGGGAGGCCCCGTTCTACGCGGCGATGTCCTTCACGAACACGGGCTTCACCCCGAACGCGGGAGGCCTCACACCTTTCGCGGATGACTACTTCCTGCTCACCGTCCTGATGGCGGGTGTCTTCCTGGGAAGCATCGGCTTCCCCGTGATCTACGCGCTCTCGAAGCACGTCTGGCACGTGAAGCGCTGGTCGCTGCACGCGAAGCTCACGCTCATCACTACCGTGCTGCTGTTCATCCTCGGCGCAGCCGTGTTCCTGGTGCTCGAGTACAACAACCCGAAGACCTTCGGCTCGATGGACGCCGTCGACACGACCTTCCAGGCGTTCTTCCTGTCCGCGATGACACGATCCGGCGGCTTCTCGGTCATCGACATCGCTGATCTCAACGGCTCGTCGATGCTCGCCGCATCCATGCTCATGTTCGTCGGAGGCGGCTCCGCCTCGACAGCCGGCGGCATCAAGGTGACCACGCTCGCCGTGCTCGCACTGGCCGTGTGGTCCGAGGCCAAGGGACGCCAGTCGGTCGAGGTGTTCGGCCGCCGCATCCCGAGCGACGTGCAGCGCGTCGCCCTCAGCGTCGTCGCCTGGGGCGCCACGATCGTCGCCGTCTCCACCATCGCGATCGCGCAGATCACGAAGGAACCCGTCGTCGAGGTGCTCTTCGACGTGATCTCCGCCTTCGGCACCGTCGGACTGTCCACCGGGCTCACCGCGGAGCTGCCCGATTCGGCGTCGTACATCATGGCGGCCACGATCTTCATGGGCCGCGTTGGTACAGTGACTCTCGCCGCGGCCGTGGCCGCGACATCCCGTTCGCAGCTGTACTCGCTGCCTGTGGAAAGGCCCATCGTTGGTTGAAGCATTGCGCAACGACGCTCCGGTTCTCGTGATCGGACTCGGTCGCTTCGGCGCCGCATGCGCCGGGGAGCTGGACCGTCTCGATCGCGAAGTGCTCGCGATCGACGACAGCCTCGAACTCGTGCAGAAGTGGTCCGAGCGCGTCACGCACACCGTGCAGGCCGACGCCCGCAACATCGACGCGCTGCGTCAGATCGGCGCCCAGGACTTCCAGGTCGCCGTCGTCGCGGTCGGTTCGCTGATCGAGGCATCCGTCCTCATCACCGCCAACCTGGTCGACCTCAAGGTTCCGCAGATCTGGGCGAAGGCCGTCTCACAGTCGCACGGAAAGATCCTCGCCCGTGTCGGCGCGAACCACGTCATCTACCCCGAGCGCGAGGCCGGCGAGCGCGTCGCGCACCTCGTGAGCGGTCGGATGCTGGACTTCATCCGCTTCGACGACGACTTCGTGCTGGCGAAGATGTACCCACCGAAGTTCATCCGCGGCGTGGGTCTGAACCAGTCCGGTGTGCGCACCAAGTACAACGTGACCGTCGTCGGCGTGAAGAGCCCCGGCAAGCCGTTCCGCTACGCGGAGGCCGAGACGATCGTCACGAACCACGACCTCATCATCGTGTCGGGCACGAACAGCGACATCGAGCGCTTCGCGTCACTCGACCGCTGACCCTCGCGCGGTCGTATCGCCGCGGAGGCCGCTTCCCGCGCCTCGGGCGACAAACCACTTTCGGCGCGAGAAACCACGTCCGCACGGGTGTTTCGTGCAAAAAGTGGTTTCTCGCGGTGGTCGCGCGCTTACGCCCCGGCGGCGAGCTCCCTCGCGCGTGCGAGCGCCGCGTCCGTCGCCTCAGTGAACACGCGGTCGAGGTGCGCGTCCTGAAGCACCGCGATCGCACGCTCGGTCGTCCCCTTCGGGCTTGTGACGCGACGACGCAGCTCCGCCGGATCCTCACCGGATGCAGCGAGAAGCGCCGTCGCGCCGATGAAGGTCTGCTCGGCCATCAGCCGCGCATCCGCCTCGCTGAAGCCCTTGTCGATCGCAGCCCGCGTGAAGTCCTCGATCAGCAGGAAGACGTAGGCGGGGCCGGATCCTGAGATCGTCGACAGCGCGTCGATCTGCTCCTCCGGCACCTCGATGACAGCGCCAACGAGTTCGAACAGTCGGCGCACGATCGCACGATCCTCCGCAGAGACGTGCGCGGCGGCCGCCAGGCCCGTGACCGCCTTGCCGACGGTCGCCGGCGTGTTCGGCATCGAACGGATGACGTTCGCCTCTTCGCCCAGCACGCGCGCAAACGTCTGCAGCGTGACGCCCGCAGCCAGACTCACGACGATCGCATCCGAACGCAGGTGCGGGGCGATCTCGGCGAGCAGGTCGGGAACCATGGCCGGCTTCACGCCGATCAGCACGACGCGCGCGGATGCCACGGCCTCGGCATTGCCGTGCGGGTTGTCGTTCAACGCGATGGCGTGCACGCCGTCGAGCCCGGCGAGCGCCTGCGTCTTCTCCTGCGAGCGGTTGGTCGCGATGATGCCTCCGTCGACCGGGATCCCCGAGGCGACGACGCCCTGCAGAATCGCCCCTCCCATGGATCCGGCACCGAGAAAGGCAAGAGAGGGAATCGCGTCGGTCATGAACTCAGTCTAGAAGCGGAGGCGTCTCCGGCAGAGGGCCATCTCGGCATCCGAACACTCCGGCGCACGCACCCGACACGCGCACCCACCTCACCCGTAGACTCTCGGCATGAGCGCTTCCGGTGGGCAAAAGGCGATCGTCGCGGCATTCCTCGCGAACATGGGCATCGCCCTGGCCAAGTTCATCGCCTGGTTCCTCTCCGGCTCCGCGTCGATGTTGGCCGAGGCGATCCACTCGGTCGCCGACTCGGGCAACCAGCTGCTCCTCATGCTCGGCGGGCGCAAGGCGCGGCGGACCGCCGATCGCTCCCACCCCTTCGGCTACGGCCGCGAGCGCTACGTCTACGCCTTCGTGGTGTCGATCATCCTGTTCTCGGTGGGTGGCCTGTTCGCGATCTACGAGGCCGTCGACAAGCTCACCCATCCCCACGAGCTCGACCCGGTGTGGTGGTGGCTCCCGCTCGTCGTGCTCGTGATCGCGATCGGACTGGAGTCGTTCTCCCTGCGCACGGCCGTGCGTGAGAGCAACCTGGTGCGCGAGCCCGGGCAGAGCTGGGTCTCATTCGTCCGTCGTGCGAAGGCGCCGGAGCTGCCCGTCGTCCTGCTCGAAGACATCGGCGCGCTCGTCGGCCTCACCTTCGCCCTACTGGGCGTGGGGCTGACGGTCATCACCGGAAACCCGCTGTTCGACGCGCTCGGAACCCTCGCCATCGGCATCCTGCTCGTGCTCATCGCGATCGTCCTGGGTGTCGAGACGAAGAGCCTGCTGGTTGGCGAGGGAGCGACCAAAGCGGACTACGACCGCATCGTCGACGCCATCCAGTCGGGGCATGAAGTCGAGAAGGTGATCCACCTGAAGACCCTCTACCTCGGCCCGGATGAGCTCATGGTGGCGGCGAAGGTCGCGCTCACCGCCGACAAGTCGGTGCGCGAAGCGTCCGCCGACATCGACGAGATGGAAGCGCGCATCCGCGCCGCCGTTCCTGCGGCGCGCGTCATCTACATCGAGCCCGACATCTATCGTCCGTCGCTGGACCCTGCACCATCGACGGATGCGTTCGTGCTGAAGTCCTCCGACTGATCACCGCCCCGCGGGATGAAGACGGAAGAGGCGTTCGCCGTGCTGCGGCAGCTGTCTGCGCAGCCGCAGATCTCGGATGCTGCGCGGGCGCAGCTGCAGGAGGTCGAACGTGTTCTGCGCGCCGACTCGCAGGCGCGACTGCGCAACGCCGTGATCCTCGACGGCGCCCCCTATGCGAGCGTCTCGTTCGGCGATGCGGATGCTGCGGATCTCGTCGTCTATCTGGTGCACGGCGTTGACACCGACCTGACGCGCTTCGGCGCCTGGGCATCCACTGCCCAGCGGCTGTGCGCGGATGTGATCCGTGCCCGCGCACTGCGGGGCGGATCGACGCGAGTCGCGACGATCGCTTGGTTTGGGTACGACTCCGGGTCGCACGCGACCGCGCGCGCGACGGCGCACGCCACACTGGGCGCCGCACGGCTAGCGGTGGACCTCGATGCGCTCGTGGCGCGCAACCCCGGCGCCGAGGTCGCTGTCGTCGCGTTCTCCTACGGGGTGACGCTCCTCGGAGAACTCGCACTGCTGGGCGGCGCGGCACGGGTCGACGCGGCATTTGCGATCGGCGGGGCCGGGATGACGCGGTTCGGTGCCGCGAGTGTGGAGGAACTCATCGCCGGGGGCGCCCTGGACTTCGCCGCGACCGAAGCACGTGCCGATGTCATCGCGCGGCTCGGTCGTCTCGGCGCCCATCCGGTCGATGCTCGCGACCTCGAGGGCGCGGCTGTCTACAGCGCCGACGGGGGGCGGGTGCCCGGGACCGACACGAATGGCGAACCGACGCAGGGCCATGGTGCGCACACGTCGACCGACGAGTTCGGCGTCACACGACGCGGATACTTCGCCCCGGACGCGCAGGCCTACCTCTCGCTCGTCGCGCAGCTGGCCGCCCGCGACTGAGCAGCAGCTGGCCGCCCGCGACTGAGCAGACGACTACCGACGTTCGGCGAAGAAACCCTGCAACTGGGCGATGGCCGCCTCGGCCTGCACGCCACCGACGACTTCGGCGCGGTACGGGAGCCGACGATCACGCAGCAGGTCGTACATCGAGCCCGCTGCTCCCGCTTTGTCATCCCAGGCGCCGAAGACGACCCGGCTCAGGCGAGACTGCAGGATCGCCCCGGCGCACATGACGCAGGGCTCCAGGGTCACGACGAGGGTGCAGCCCTCCAGGTTCCAGGAGCCGAGAGCGGCCGCCGCCGCGCGGATCGCGTTGACCTCGGCGTGCCCGGTGGGATCGTGCGTCTCCTCACGGGTGTTGCGGCCCTCCCCGATCGTCGCGCCCGTGGCGTCCAGCACCACAGCGCCCACGGGAATCTCGCTCACTGCGGCGGCCTCGGCGGCGAGGGCCAGCGCGCGCTGCATGGCTTCTGCGTCGGGAGCGGTCATGATCTGAGCGTAGGCGACTTCCTGCACGGCGGCGGGTGCGGGGCGTTGTCAGATCTCAGGTCGTGCCGGAGGCATCGGGCGCATTAGCCTAGATGCATGCGCGTTCATGTTGCCGATCACCCGCTGATCACCCACAAGCTCTCGGTCCTGCGCGACGAGCGCACCCCGTCTCCGGTCTTCCGGCAGCTGACTGAAGAGCTCGTGACGCTTCTCGCCTACGAGGCGACGCGGAATGTCAAGGTGACGCCGATCGAGATCAAGACCCCGGTGACCACCACCACGGGGGTCAAGATCTCCGAGCCGCGCCCGATCGTCGTTCCGATCCTGCGCGCGGGTCTCGGCATGCTGGAGGGGCTCGTCAAGCTTCTTCCCACCGCGGAGGTCGGATTCCTCGGCATGGTGCGCGACGAAGAGACTTACGAGCCGATGACCTACGCCGAGCGGCTTCCGACCGATCTGAGCGACCGTCAGTGCTTCGCGATCGACCCGATGCTCGCCACCGGCGGCTCGCTCGCGGCAGCGATCCAGTTCCTCTTCGACCGCGGTGCACAGGACGTGACGGCGATCTGCCTGCTGGGTACCCCGGAAGGACTGGAGACGATCGAGAAGCTCGTGGGCGACCGCGACGTCACGATCGTCCTCGGCGCTCTTGATGAGGGACTCGACGAGAACCGCTACATCGTGCCCGGCCTCGGCGACGCCGGCGACCGTCTGTACGGAACGGTCTGATCTCCACCGCTACTCGGCGGGCTCGATGAGCGCGTCAAGCCGATAGGCGCGCTCTTCGCCGTAGCGAACGAACCCGCAGCGCTCGAGGATGGGTGCGGATGTCGCGACGCGCCCCTTCACGATCGCGGTGCGCGCACCGTGCGCGGCGGCGTATCGCAACCGCTCGGCCAGGACGGCACGGTAGGTGCCCCGACCGCGGAACCCCTCGAGGGTCGCGGCACCCCAGAGACGCGCGAAGCCGTCGACGATGGTGACCCCACCCGTGCTCGCCGCGCGGCCGTCGAGCGTTGCGAGCACGCGAGCGCCGGCGCCGCTGCGTAGCTCGTCGCTGACCTCCTTGAGTTCATCACGCAGACCTGCCTCATCGAGTGCGGTCTGCTGCCACACCGAGACGTTGATCGTGTCGACGCCACGCACGTGTTCGAGACTGCGGACGATCTCTGCCGCGACGCCGACGGGCAAGCGGATCTCATCGGCGTCGATCGGCCGAGCGAAGATCGTCACGGTGTCGTCGTGCACGGCGCCGCGGCGGCGCAGCTCGTCTTCGAGATTCGGGCTGTCGGCGTCGCCGACCCAGATCGTCAGCCGTGTCGCCTCCCACTCTCGGACCCGCCCGATAGCGAAGTCGATGATCTCCCCTGGGTCGAGAATCGAGTCGACGCGGCTGCCACGAACACCCCCGCCCAGACGCTGCGGATAGCGCACCAACTGAAGGTTTTCTTGGCTCAGGTCGGCGTTGCGCGGCAGCCAGGCCCACTCCGCGGCGTGCCGCAGGATCTCGTCCGCCGAGTGCACGGCGCTCATGCGCGCACCCCATCCTCGGCTTCCACACCGACCAGGCGCGCGAAAGCGCTGAGTCTCGCGACCCCCTCCGCGGCGAAGGGAAGATCGTCGAGGAGGCCCGGTGAGTACACGAGGTAGGCAGCGAACTTCGCGCGGGAGATCGCGACGTTGAGCCGGTTCTGCAACAGCAGGAACTCGGACCCGCGCGGCGCGTCGCGTCCGCTGCTCGCGGCGAGGGACGTGATCGACACGACCGCCTCTTTGCCCTGGAAGTTGTCGACCGTTCCTACCGCGACGTCGGGGAAGCCGGCCGCTCGCAGCTCATCGATGATCAGCTGCTTCTGCGCGTTGTACGGGGCGACCACGATGATGTCGGACGCAGCGAGCGGCCGTTCGACAGGTGCATCCGCCTCACTCGTGTCAGTGAACGCCCGCCCCACCAGATCATGCACGATCGCGACGACCTGCGCGGCCTCTTCCGGTGACTGGGTCGCGTTGCCGCGATGCCGCACGGGAACGGGGTGGAGCCCCGGTTCGATGCCCTCCACCCTGCGCTTCTCGGCGCCGGGCGCCGATGCGAGCTGGCCCGCATAAGACAGCGTCGACACGGGTGCGGCGACGGCAGGGTGCATGCGCCACGAGCGGGCGAGGAAGTATCCGTGCGATGGCCGGATGACCGGGTCGTCGTGCATGACCCAGCCGAGCGCGGAGGTGTCGACGGGTTCGGGGTGTGTGCCCTGGCTCACCTGGGGAAGCTGCTGGGGATCGCCGAGAAGGAGCACGCGACGGGCGCCCGCCGCGACAGCGATCGTCGAGGCGAGGGAGAACTGTCCGGCCTCGTCGATCACGAGCAGGTCGAGGCCGCGACGTTCGACGCGGGTGGTGTTGCTGAAGTCCCACGCGGTGCCGCCGACGACGAGTCCCTTGCCGGACTGCTCGGCGATGAACCCGGCCATGCCGTTCTTGCGGATCACGGTGAAGGCGTGCTCGGCCGTGGCGTCTTTCGGGGCCTTGGCGACCTGCTGCGCAGGCACGCCCGCCTCGATGACACGATCGAGCACGGTTTCGACGATCGCGTGGGACTGCGCGACGACACCGACGCGGAAGCCGAAGTCGTTGACGAGCCGAGCGATGACACGCGAACCGGTGTACGTCTTGCCCGTGCCCGGAGGTCCTTGCACAGCGAGGTAGCTGCTGTCGAGATCGCGAATGCCCCGCACGATCGCCTCGATCGTGTCGTCTCCCGCCGGCGGCAGCGGGTTGTCGGAGCGTGTACGCGGAGCGATGCCACGCAGAATGTCGGTCGCGGCATCCGTCGGCAGCTCGGGAGCCATGCGCAACAGCCGATCAGCCCATTCTTCGATCGCGCTCTGCTGCGCCGCCGCCGGCGGCGGAGACGAGGGGGCGAGGGCGATCGGAAGAGCGTCCCAGGTCTGCCCCCGGATCGCGAACTCGCGGACCAGAAATCCTCCCTCGAGGATCTCGATGACCTCCACCTCGTGCGGAACATGGATCACTCGCGACGGCGCGGCGCTGTCGAAGGGGGCCGGCGTCTCGTACAGGGCGAACGGGCGCGCTCCGATGCCGATGGTGCTGCCGGGGGCGAGCTCGCCGCGCAGTTCGACCACGCGGGTCGAGGCGCGTCGCCCTTCTTCGACTCCCCAGTGCTCGCGCACGACGCTCTCGCTTGGCTCGATGCGCAGCACATCGCGGGTCTGATCCCACATCGAGAGCGGTTCGCGCAGACGCTGGTAGTGGGACACCCAGAAGGTCTTCGCCTCACGGGGGTAGTAGTCGAGCGCGGCGGCCGCGACGCGATACACCTGCCCGTCACGCCCCTCGTGCGTCGCGTGCTGCGCGGCGGCGAGCAGCGCGAGCGAGAGCGGTGACGGCTCGTAGGGCTTCAGTTCCGCATCGTCCGGAGGGGCAGGCAGCACCCCGCTCTCCCGTGCCAGACCGATCATCCAGTCGCGAAGACGTCGCGTCGAGACGCAGTCGTAGCGGTTGTACTCTGCCAGATCGTCGAGGATCGCCCTGCTGGCGGCGATCTCACCGGCACCCGCGAGTTCCCGCGCTTCGACATAGCGGATGATCGACTCGTCGCCCTTCTGCACGTCGGCTTCGCGCACCTCGGCC
This sequence comes from Microbacterium keratanolyticum, assembly GCF_016907255.1. Taxonomy (NCBI): domain Bacteria; kingdom Bacillati; phylum Actinomycetota; class Actinomycetes; order Micrococcales; family Microbacteriaceae; genus Microbacterium; species Microbacterium keratanolyticum. The sequence continues at coordinate 896,389 of NZ_JAFBBQ010000001.1, forward strand.
CCCATGTACAGGGGCTCGAGCTTCTTGATCGAGTACGACCGCGAACCGACCCGCACCGTGCGCAGCACGAGCGGATACAGGTCGACGAAGACGCCCTCGCGCAGCAGCCGGTCGACGTCGGCCTCACCGACGCCGTGCCGCGCCGCCATGGCCGCGAGGTGCGCGGTCTCGTAGGGCGCGTAGTGATAGATGTGCATGTCGGGATGCGATGCTCGGCGCAGCTTCACGAACTCGAGGAAGTCGAGCAGCGCCTGCCGTTCTTCGGCGAACGTATGAGCCCACAGAGCCGTGTACTGCTCGGCGTTGTCGATCCATCCGAACAGGTAGTCGATGCCCCAGTGCTCTTCGTCTCCGGACTCGGTGTAGAGCGGGTCGCCCTCGAAGTCGAAGAAGATGTCGCCCTGGCTGGGCCGTGGCATGAGGCTGATCGCCTGTGCAGAGATCAGCTCGAATGGCGGCGCAGTCTGCTCAGGCGTCACCCCCGCTTGCAGACGAGCCTGGTCACGCAGTGCCCGGAAGGTCTCGACGTGCATGCCTTCGGGCGCCGCATCCGCGACGGCCAACTGGTCGATCGTCTCGATGCCCGCCGCGCGCAGTCGCGCACGCTGAGCCGGGCGCATTCGCGCGACGAGCAGCAGATCGCGGTGCTGCTCGACCTGCTCGTTGCACGTCGCGCAGCGACCGCACGCGCGGATCTGCAGATCCCCCCGGTCATCGCCCCAGGCCAGGGGCTCGCCCTCTGCGCCCTCGGCGACGCGACGATCGGCGATCATCGCGCGCAGGCGCGCCCGGCGCACATGGAAGAGCGGAAGCAGATCGTCAACCCGGTGCGTGCTGATCGTGCCGTCGCCGAGAATGAGGTCGACCTCGTCGGAGCGTTCGATGCCGAGGCGATCGAGCTGATCGGCATATGCCGCCAGCTGCATGAGGGCGGTCACGCGCGCCTTGCGCGCGAGCTTGGAGTCCTGCACTCGCCAGCCCTGCTCGTCACGGAGGAGGAAGTCGGCGAAACCGACGAACTCGTCGGTCGAGAATGCGGCCTGGTAGATGACCGTGGCGTCGGACCGCAGCGCCGCTTCGGTCTCGGCCAGGACCTCGCGCATCGCCTCCGCGTCGCCTGCGGACACCTTCGGCAGGGTGACGACGCCCGCACCGAAATCGGCCAGGTAGTCGTCGAGGACACGCAGTTCATAGGCGTCGCCCATACGCGCAGCACGCTCGAGCGTGACGTCTTCCGGCTCTTCGACCGCCGGCACTCGGCCCAGCTTCGCATCCAGCGCCCGAGCCCAGGCGAACTCGCACTCGGCCGCCTGCTTGAGATCGCTCGCGCTCCAGACGACGCTGCGAACACCGCCTTCCGGCTCGACGACGCGCATGCTTCTCCTTCTTTGCGACAGCGGAAGCCGTCGGTGAATGCTTCGACCCTAGCCGCGGCCACAGACATCGGCCGGTGCCCGCACGCCGGGCCGAGACGCAGAACCGCTCAGTCCCCGCGGGTGCGCCACCAGCTGTCGTCCGGGGTGACCGGAAGGTGCCGCTTGTGCGCCGAGCCCAGGTACTTCGCTTCGATGAGCGCGGCAGCCTCTGCTTCGATCACGCCACCCTCGAGGTACGTGTCGATCTGCTCGTACGTGAGTCCCAGCTCATCCTCATCCGTCCGCTGCGGACGATCATCGAGCAGATCAGCCGTCGGCACCTTGAACGTCAGGAAGTCCGGCGCGCCCAGCGTCTGCAGCAGCATCCGCCCCTGCCGTTTCGTGAGTCCGGCGAGCGGCAGGATGTCTGCCGCGCCGTCTCCGAACTTCGTGTAGAAGCCGGTCACGGCCTCTGCCGCGTGGTCGGTGCCGATCACCAGCATCCCGTCATGGCCGGCGAGGGCGTACTGCGTGACCATCCGGATCCGGGCTTTGATGTTCCCCCGGTTGAAGTCGGTGATGTCTCCGTCGAGCGCCGCCTCGATGTCCTGTTCGACACCGTCGACGCCGTGCGCGATGTTGACCTCGACCGCTGTGTCTGCGGCGATGAACTCCACTGCGGCCGCCGCATCCGCCGCATCTCGCTGCACCCGGTACGGAAGCCGCACGGCAAGGAAACGGGCGGTGAGCCCCTCGGACCGCGCCTGCTCCACCGCAAGCTGGGCGAGCCGCCCGGCGAGAGTGGAATCCTGGCCGCCGGAGATTCCGAGCACGTATCCGCGTGCGCCCGTGCGGCGCAGGTAGTCGACGAGGAACTGCACGCGACGCGCCACCTCGGCCTGGGGATCGATCTGGGGCTGCACGCCGAGTGCTTCGGCAATGTCACGCTGCAGTGTCACGATGGACTCCTCGGGTCGGGCTCTTCCCTTAAGTATCCGTGCGCAATCGCCCGGCGGCTCAGGCCGCGCCGACCTGGGACAATTGGATCGTGAAGCTTCTCGTCGCCGCCCTCGCCACCGAACTGTCTGCTTTCCCGGCGGAGATCCCGGGATTCGACCGCCTGGTGACCGGCCCCGGCAAGCTGCAGGCGACGTACGCGCTGACGCGTGCGCTGGATGCCGCCCGCTACGACGAGATCGTCGTCGTCGGCACCGCAGGAGCGATCGACCACGACCTGGAGGCCACAGCGCACGAGGTCGGCAGCGCCCTGCAGCACGACGTGACGGACTTCGATGGTGTGCTCGGCCAGCACATCTCGTTGCCGGCGCGCGTGCACACCGGACGCGATGGCCTCTTGATCGCGACGGGCGATCATTTCGTGAGCGACGCGGAGGTCACCGCGGTCATCCGCCCGACCGGGGCCGCTCTCGTCGACATGGAGACTTACGCGTACATCTGGGTCGCCGAGAAGTTCGGCCTGCCGATCCGAGTATTCCGGGCGGTCTCCGACCGGGCAGAGGATGGCGCGCTGAACGACTTCACCGCTGCCCTGGCCCGGTGCAGCGCACAGCTCTGGGCACGCGTGCAGGACGAGTACGGCGTCTGAGCTCTCGGCCGTCACGCGGCATCGATCACGCTCGGTCCCTGGCTCGTCGCGCGCACGGTGATCTGGGCGGGGATCGCCTCTTGCATCGCTTCGACGTGGCTGATCACCCCGACCGTGCGCCCGCCCTGTCGCAGCTCATCGAGTGTGCGCATGGCGACCTCGAGGGTGTCGGCGTCGAGGGAGCCGAAGCCTTCGTCGATGAAGAGGGTGTCGAGCTGGATGCCTCCGGCACGGGCTGTCACGACCTCCGCGAGCCCGAGGGCGAGGGCAAGAGAGCTGAGGAAGGTCTCGCCGCCGGAGAGCGACTGCGGCGGTCTGCTCTGCCCCGTGAAGGCGTCATAGACGGCGATGCGCAGGCCTGATGCGGCGTTGCGCGAGGCGCGTTCGTCGGAGTGCTGCAGCTGGTAGCGGCCCGCGGACATGTCGTGCAGCCGGACGTTGGCGGCGGTGACGATCTCTTCAAGCTCGGCGGCGAGCACGAAGGTCTCGAGATCCATCTTGCGCTGGTTCCCCGTGCCCTTGATCGTCGCTGCGAGCGCAGAGAGCACCTCGTGCTGCGCGGTCTGCGTCGCGCTGAGCGCGTACTCCCGAGCGGCCGACTCGGTCGTCTCGTGCAGTTGCTCCACTCGCAGTGCGGCCTGCTGGGCGGCGGTGACCGCCTGCATCCAGACCGTGCGGGCGTCGGCGGCAGCGGTCTCTTCGGCGGTGAGGTCGATCGGCTCTTCAGGGAGAATCCGGAGTTCGAGCTGCAGCAGGATCTCCCGCTCTTTCTCGCGCTGCACGCTGTGCGCGGTGATGCGCCGCTCATGCGCTGCCTGCGTCTCGCGAGGAAGCAGGGCTGCCTCGGCCTGCGTCGCATCGGCGAAGGCACTGTCGGCGAGTGCGTCGCGCAGCACTGTCTGCGCCTCTGTGTGGTTCTCATCGCGGGCGCGATGCTCGTCGATCGCATCGGCAAGGGCGAGGGCGGCGTCGATCTGAACGGAGACATGGGCCATGCGCTCCGCCACGGAGTCGAAGTCGCCGCGCGTCTCGGCGATCAGCGCACACGCCTCAGCGGCGGCCTTCTCGGCGGTCGCGAAAGCTTCGCGTGCGGTCGCGAGAGCGGCGCTGGCTGCGGTGTGCTCGGTCGCGATCGCCTCCACGCGAGCACGGAGCTCATCGGCCCGGAGGTCAAGCGCGACGATCTTCTCCTGCGCATCAACGGCCCGCGCGAGTGCGTCTTCTGCCGCGAGGAGATCGGCGTCCGCCGCCGCCGGCGTGCGCCCCTCAGCGCGCGCCTCCGCAACCGCGAGCTCAGCACGAATCGCCGCCGCGGTCGCTGTCGCATCACGTTCGACGGCCGCCGCCGTGTCGCGCACCTCTTCGGCGTCTGCGACGTCGTCCGCGGTGACGGGATCGGCGTGCGCGGCAGGACGGGGATGCTCGGTCGAGCCGCACACCGCGCAGGGCTCGCCGTCGACGAGGGCCGTGGCCAGCTCTCCGGCGAAACCGTCGAGGCGGCGCTGGCGCAGCGTTGCGAGCGCGGTCTGCGCGGAGGCGAGCGCGGCGGATGCGTCCGCGACGGCGATCTCGCTCGTACGCAGCGCCGCGCGATGTGCGTCTGCCTGGACCGCGGCGGTCCGTCGCGCCTGCGCAGTGTCACGCAGTCGCTCGCATTCCTCGCGTCGATCAGCGTCGACACGGAGCTGCTCCCGCTCGGCCACGAGATCCGCCAGCTGCGCGGGGAGAGCCGCTCGTTCGGCGTCGATCGCCTGCAGCGACTCGGTCGCCGCGGTGACGCGGGCCGCAGCCTCGTGCTGCGTGGTCTCTCGTTCGGTGCTGCGCTCCTCAAGGCCGGCCACGTGCTGCCATCCGCCGCGCTCCGTCGACCGCTCGCGCGCCCAGGTGCGCAGGCCGACGGCGGTGACATCTGCGCACTGACCGGCGGACGCGATCCAGCGCGCGCGGGCATCGTCGACCTGCGCGTGCGCCTGTGCGCGCCGTTGTTCGGCGGTCCGCGCCGCATCGATCGGTGCGCGCACGGCTTCAGCGGCGCGAGCCCGATCGAGAAGCTCTCGCAGCTGCGAGATCTCGCCTGATTCCTCGTCGAGGACGCGCAGAGCGACTCGCGCGCGATCACGTTCGATCTGCGCCTGCCGATCTTCACGCAGCACGGTGAGCGCAGCGTCCGCGGCCTGCTGACGCAGCTCGGCGTCGTCACGTTCGGCCGCACGGCGCTCTGCGCGGTACCGCAGCCGCGCCACCGCGTGCTGCAGTGCGTCGATGCGCTGCGCTGTGGTCTGCGCGGGGCCGAGTTCGCCCGTCGACGCCGTGCCCGTCGCATCCGCCTCCGACTCTTCGGGGAACTCCGCTGCGACGAGGCGCTCCCCCTCTTCGACACGAGCGAGAACCGTGGCGTTGCGACCGCTCAGCGCTTGCTCGGACGCCCGGCGTCGCTCATCGAGGCGGTTCTGGAAGTCTTCGAAACGCACCGTGCCGAAGAGCCGACGCAGCAGCCGCTGACGGTCTTTGCTGTCGGCTAGGAGGAAATCCGCGAAACGGTTCTGCGCGAGCAGGATGACCTGCAGGAACTGCTCCTGCGTGAGCTGAAGAATCGCATCGAGCTCGTTCGCGACGTCGACCGCACGCGATGCGATCCCCTGCCATTCGCCGTCGCGCAGTTGCTCCAGCTCAGCCGCTGCCTTCTCCGTCGTGAGTCCTCCGCCGCGCTTCGCGGGACGAAGGTACTCGGGTGACCGCGTGACACGGAACCGCCCCGCGGTCGTGCTGAACTCGACGACGACCTGTGAGGGCTCCCCCGGCTCGCTGTGATCGCTGCGCAGGCGCTTCTCGGCTGTGCCGTAGCGTGGCACCCCGCCGTACAGACCGAAGCAGACGGCATCGAGGATGCTCGATTTTCCGGCGCCCGTGCGCCCCGCGATGAGGAAGATGCCGTCGGCCGCGAAGGCGTCGAAGTCGACGCGCTGGCGTTCCCGGAACGGACCGAATCCTTCGACCTCCAGACGATGCAGCCGCACTAGACGAGCGCCTCGGCGCGTACCCGGTCATCGAGCACCTCGCGGATCAGCGCGCTCTCTTCTGCGGTCGCCCCTTGACCGTCGCGCACGTGCACGAGGAAGGCCTCGATGCGCTCTTCGTCGGTCACCGCGGCGCGCAGCCGCTGCGCATAGCTGCGCTCATCGCTCGCCTCGGCACCCGCCGGCTCATGCTGCACGAGCGCGCAGTTCGGGAAACGCGCCCGCAGTCGCCGCATCGGCTCGGTCTGCGGAAGGGCGTCGGTGTAGACGGCGCACACCCAGGCGTCATGGTGGGCCGCGACGTTGTCGTCGGACAGGATCTCATCGAGCGTGCCCGTCAGGGTCACGAGACGCCGTGGCACCGGAAGTTCCAGCCACTCGGCGGAAGAGAGGCCGTCGGCGCCGAGCTCGATTAGCCAGGAGCCGCGTGGCTTGTGCTGCTCACCGAAGCTGTAGTGCAACGGCGCCCCTGCGTAGCGCACGGAGCCGCTCAGCTGCTGGCGACCGTGGATGTGCCCGAGGGCGACATAGTCGGGGCCGTCGAAAACGGAGAGCGGTACAACGTCGAGCCCGCCCTGGCGCACTTCTCTTTCGAGGCCCGCGGTGGCGTCGACACCGGCCGCGAAGCAATGCGCGATCGCGACCGATCGCCCCGGGTGCGATGCTCGTCCTTGATTCACGAGGGTCATCGCGTGTGCCATCGTCTGCGCCTGCGTACGCAGAGTGGCCTCGGGCCAGTGATGGCGGACGATCGCCGGTTCGAGATAGGGGATGCCGAAGAAGTGCACCGGTCCGTGGATGTCGCTGACCGTGATGGGCGTTGCAATCTTCTGCGGATCGGTGAGGACGTGGATGCCCTCACGCAGCAGCCGCGCCTGAAAGCCGAGACGGGCCGCCGAGTCATGGTTGCCGCTCGTGACGATCACGCGCGCACCGGTGTCATGCAGGGCGACGAGCGTGTCGGTGAGCAGCGTGTAGGCGGAAGCGGCCGGCGTCGCCGAATCGAAGACGTCGCCTGCGACCACAACGACGTCGACCTCGTGCGTACGCACCTGCGCGACCAGCGCGGTGAGCACCTCGGCCAGCGCCTCGAGCGTCGAGTGCCCGTGGAAGCTGCGGCCGATGTGCCAGTCAGACGTGTGCAGGATGCGCATGCTCACACGCTACGGACGGCCTCGGACATTCCGCCCAAGGCGTGCCGATGAGCCCTAGCCCAGCGCCCGCCCGATACGGTCTGCCGTCTGCTGCATGAGTGGAATGTGGCGTCGCAGCTGCTCGATGTTCTGCACCATGCGTACCGCCGTCACCGACAGCGCTCCGACGATTCCGGCACTGGCTCGGATCGGCACGGCGACGCAGTTCACGAAGTCCTCGAACTCGCCGTCATCCACCGCCCACCCCTGCGCACTCACGCGCACAAGCTCATCGTCGAGCGCCTCTCGCGACGTGATGGTCGATTCGGTGTACCGCACCCACTCGGTGTCCGCGAGGATCGCATCGCGCTCAGGAACATCGAGATCCGCGAGGATCACCTTGCCGATGCCACTGCAGTATGCCCGCACGGGCGCGCCCACGCGCGAGTACATCCGCATGCCCTGAGCGTCATCGACCTTGTCGACGTAGACGATCGTCGAATCCATGAGGGCCGCCATGTGCACGGTGTTGCCGACCGACTTGTGCAGCTGGCGCACATACGACGATCCCGCTTCCCGCAGATCCAGCGTGTTCAGCGCCGTCTGACCGAGTGCGATCAGGCGCACGCCGAGCGAGTAGCGACCGTCCTTGCGACGACGCACGAACCCCACGCGCTCCAGCGCCTGCAGTTCGCGGAACATGGTCGAGCGATGCAGGTCGAAGCTCACGGCGAGTTCGGGCACGGTCTGAGGGTCGGCCGCGAGCACGTCGAGAATTCGCGCGGCGCGGGTCACGCTCTGCGACATGGCTATACCTCCGGACAATCAAGTCTGTTGCATCTAGCGCAACGCGCGTTGCACTCTCCGCCCCAGTATGTCGGAAGACCACCCTTGCTGACTAGGACCATTGGGGCTCTCCTCAGAGCCCAGCAATCACTGGTCCTCGGTGCGGGAAAACCGAGCCGCGTCGTAACACGACGACACAGGGCGAGGAAGTGCGCTAGGCCGAGCGCTGGCGCAGCAGGTGCGCGTGATCCGGATGCTGCGCGAACCACTCCGCGACGTACCAGCAGACCGCATCGATCACGCGTCCGCCTGATTCGGCGATGTCTGCAACGGCACCGCCGACAACCCGCGCGGCATGCCCCTGGCCGCGGAAACTCGGGATTGTGAAGGCTCTGGTGAGGGCGACGGTGTGACCGTCATCGCGATAGTCGAGAACACTCACGAGCTGTCCGCGGTGGTGCAGTTCGTACCGCGAAGCATCCACCTTCTTGGTCAGGGTGAACTCGAGATCTGCGTCCTCAACAGCCATCCGACCACGCTAATCGACCCTGACGCAGAGGGGCGCATTTTGACACGCGAGGTCATTCTCAGTCATAATCGCCGCATGACCACCAACGCACGCCCTTTGTCCGCCCAGGAGGCGAACAGGAGTGCCGGCATGATGATGGCCGGCAGCGTTGGCATGTGTTGCCGAATGTGTAGCTGAACGAACAGCCACCCCTTTTGGTTCTCACCGTCGTGATCTTCGACGCGAACCCTCGAGCCGCAACCCTTGTGCTCGCTTTCCCGGCTCGCCGGTCCTTTCGCAACGCATTCTGAGCCCTTCTCGGCTCCTCTCCTTCAAGGAACCCATCATCATGTCGAACTCTGCACTTCTCGAGCGTCCCTCCACCGTCCGCGTCGCTGGCGCCCCCGTCGCCACCGCCGACCTTCCCGCCACACGCTCCCCCCGCGGCTTCGCCCTGTACGTCGGTCTCGACGAGATCAAGGCCGCAGGCGCCGGCGTCAGCCTTCCTCTCCTCGTCGACGCGCTGCGTCGCACGCTCGCTGAACTCGCCCCCGAGGCCGAGACGCACGCCACCGTCGCTCTCGCACCCCTCGGCGCCGGAGGCCGTGACCTCGACGTGGTGCGGCTCGCCCTTCAGGAGCCGGGGGCGATCGCCCGCTCCAAGGCCACTGCCGAAGAGGAGGAGACGGAAGAGAGCGGCGTCGTCGTCGACATCTCCCGCAAGCGCGTCCTCATCGATGGCGACTCGGCATCGTTCACCTACAAAGAGTTCGAGCTGCTGCAGTACCTCGTACTGCGCGAGGGTCGCACGATCGAGCGCGCCGAACTCGTGAGCGCACTGTGGCAGGCCCCCGACGACGAGACGCCCGGAGAGCGCACGATCGACGTGCACGTGCGTCGTCTGCGCGCCAAGCTCGGGCGCTACGAAGACATCGTGCGCACCGTGCGCGGTGTCGGGTACCGCTTCGACCGTCACGCCGACGTCGTCATCCGCTACGGCCACGGCACCCCCTCGCCCGACCGCTTCTGATCTTCGCCGAGGGCACTGTCGGATGCGGCACGTAGGCTGACGACATGTCGTCAGCCGTCCCCATCGAACCGTCCCGCGGGGCGATGCGGGAGAGCACCTACCGGCCGCGGCATCCGCTCGACCTGCTGCACACCGTCGGGATGCTGCGCCGCGGCCCCGGTGACCCGACCACCGTCATTGACGACGGCGTGATCTGGCGCGCGCTGCGCACTCCGCAGGGCATCGCCACTCTCGCTCTTCGACAGATCGGCGGTGAGGTCCGGGCGAGCGCGTGGGGCGCCGGAGCAGAGTTCGCGCTCGACTCCGTGCCACGGCTGTGCGGCGCCGATGACGATGCCGAAGGGTTCGACGCATCGTCGCATCCGCTGATCGCGGAAGCGCACCGACGCAATCCCGGGCTGCGCCTGACCCGCACAGACGCGGTGTTCGACGCCCTCGCCTGCGCGGTCCTCGAACAGAAGGTCACCGGCTTGCAGGCTTTTCGCGCATGGCGGGTGCTCGTGTCGTCGTTCGGCGCCCGCGCACCAGGACCGGCACCTCGTCCGATGTTCGCCGCCCCGGCACCCTCCGGCTGGCACGCGATCCCGTCCTGGTCCTGGCATCGTGCCGGGGTCGAGCCTCCGCAGTCCCGCACGATCGTTCGCGTCGCTGAACGTGGCGATCGCATCGCCGTCGCCGCGCTCCGCGCCTCCGATGGCGAAGAGCGCGAGCGTGTCTTCACCAGCCTGCCCGGCATCGGGGCCTGGACGTCCGCCGAGACGCGCATCCGCGCACTGGGCGACCCCGATGCCGTGAGCGTCGGCGACTACCACCTCGCCCACGAGGTCGGCTATGCGCTCACGGGCCATCGCACCGACGACGCGGGCATGCTCGAACTGCTCAGCCCCTGGGCAGGACACCGGCAGCGCGTCGTCCGACTCATCGGGCGCAGCAGAGTCAGCGAACCGCGCCGCGGACCGAGATTGGCACCAGAGGATCACCGCGGGCGGTGAGACACAGCGCCCCGTGGCGGTGGGACCTAGGCTGAGGACATGAAGCCTCGCTCACGCACCGGCACCCGCGTCGCCGGCACCGCCGGACTGCTCGTCGTCGCACTCGTCGTGGGATTCATCCTGCAGAATGTGTGGCTCGGTCTGCTGCTCGGCCTGCTCATCTGGCTCGGCTGGTTCTTCGGGTTCGAAGCACGCCGAGACCACGCCGCCGGCGTCAACGACGATGATCACGGGATCGAGCTGTAGCGCGACTCAGTAGTAGACGGCGAGCGGCCCCTGCGGCCCTTCGATCACGCGCACCTCTGTGTCGAAGACGCGAGTGAGCACCTCATCCGTCATGATCTGCTCGGCGATGCCGAACTCGACGACATGACCGTCCTTCATCGCACAGATGTGATCCGCATAGTGTGCGGCGAAGTTGATGTCGTGCAGCACGATCACGATCGTGCGCCCCAGCTCTTCTGCGGCACGGCGCAGGTGCTTCATCATCTGCACGGCGTGCTTCATGTCGAGGTTGTTGAGCGGCTCATCCAGCAGCACGACCTCCGTGTCCTGCGCGAGCACCATCGCGACATACGCGCGCTGACGCTGACCGCCGGAGAGCTGATCGAGATAGCGGCCCTCGAGCGGGCCGAGATCGAGGAAGTCAATCGCCCGACTGATGATCTCCTCATCTGCCCGCGTGATGCGCCCCTTCGTGTACGGGAAGCGGCCGAAGCCCACGAGCTGGCGCACGGTGAGCCGGGTGACGAAATGATTCTCCTGACGCAGGATCGAGACGATCTTCGCCAGGTCCTTGGACGACGTCGTCGCGACGTCGTATCCGGCGATCTCGATCGCGCCCTCGTCGAGCCCCATGAGGCGGCCGATCATCGTGAGCAGCGTCGACTTGCCGGCGCCGTTCGGGCCGATCAGCGCGGTGATCCCGTTCTCGGGGATCACGAGATCGACGGGGCCGATCGCCACCTCGCTGCTGTAGTTCTTGCGCACTCCGGCAAGGGTGATCACAGTCGCCCCTTTCTGAGGATGACGATGAGGAACACGAGACCTCCGACGAGTTCGATGATGATCGAGACCGCGCCCTGGGCGTAGAAGATGTTCTTCATCACGAAGTAGGCGCCCGCCAGCACGACGAACCCGGTGAGGATCGCGACGGGGAAGACCCGGCGATGGTCGTGGGTGTCGGCGAACTGGTACGCGAGTGTCGCGACCAGGAAGCCGAGGAACGTCATCGGGCCGACAAGCGACGTCGACGTCGCCATGAGCACGGCGACGAAGAACAGGGTGATGAGCAGTTCGCGTCGGTGATCCACGCCGAGCGAACGCGCAGCATCCGGACCCAATGCCATGACGTTCAACCGCCGCGAGCGCATCCACAGCGCCGCGCCCGCGAGCAGACACAGCGGGATCGCAACCGGGAAGTAGTCGGGGTTCGCGTTGGAGACGTTGCCGAACAGCTTCGCCGTGAGGACGTCGAACTCGCTCGGCGTCAGCAGACGCTGCATGAAAGTCGAGACCGCGCCCAGTCCGCCGCCGATCACGATGCCGACGAGAAGAGTGATCTGCAGGTTGCCGAAGCGTCCCGACAGGAGCCAGCCGTAGAGCGCCATCGCAAGGCCCACCATGATGACGATCTGCACGCTGAACTGGAAGATGCCCTGGATCGCGATGATCCCGGCAATGCCGAACAGGTACATGGTCGTCGTCTGCACCGAGATGTAGAGCGACTCGAAGCCCATGATCGACGGGGTCAGGATGCGGTTGTTCGTGACCGTCTGGAAAGCGACCGTCGCCATCGCCTGGCAGAACGCAACGATCAGCATCACCACGACATTGGTCGCGCGCATCTTCGCGATGAGCCAGAAGCCGTCGGAGCCGACCGGCATCGGGTTGTCCCATGCGAGCAGCCCGAAGGCGAAGCCGACGGCGAGCACGGACAGGATGCTGACGACGATCGTGTAGCGCAGGCGCGCACGTGAGGTCGGAAGAGCCGCCGACGAGCGCTCGCCCGTGGATGCTGTGCGTCCCGTCGTCGCTGCGGGGATCAGGATGTCAGCCACGCGCACGCTGCCGAAGGAGGAGGCCGACGAAGACGACGGCGCCGACGACGCCCAGGATGAGAGACACCGGAACCTCGAACGGGGCGATGATCGTGCGACCGATGAGATCGCACACGGTGACGATCGCGATGCCCGCGAGACAGACCCAGGGCAGGTTGCTGCGCAGATCGTCGCCGCGGATCAGGGAGACGATATTCGGCACGATGAGGCCGAGGAAGGGCAGAGCGCCGACGACCACGGTCACGACGCCGGTCACGATCGCGATGAGAGCGGTTCCGAGCAGGATGACCTTGTTGTAGTCGAGCCCGACGTTCGTCGCGATCTCCTCGCCGAGGCCTGCCACGGTGAAGCGGTCGGCGACGATAAACACGATCACGGCGACGATCGCGACGATCCACAGCATCTCGTACTGTCCGCGCAGGACCGACGTGAAGCTTCCCGCGAACCAGACGCCGAGGTTCTGCAGTGCGTTGGCCTGCAGCGCGAAGAACGTCGAGACCGAGCCGACGACGGCCCCGAGCATGATGCCGACGATCGGGACGATCAGAGAAGAGCGCAACGAGACGCGGCGCAGGAAGAGGAAGAAGACCATCGTGCCGATGAACGCGGCGATGATCGCGCCGATCATGCGCACCACGATGGGGGCCTGCGGCATGAGCACCATGACGGTGAGGAGTCCGAGACCCGCCCATTCGGTCGTGCCTGTCGTGGTGGGCTCGACGAAGCGGTTCTGCGTGAGCAGCTGCATGACGAGGCCTGCCATCGCCATCGCCGCGCCCGCGAGGACGAGAGCGATCGTGCGAGGCACGCGGGTGATCGCGAACATCTCGGAGCCGCCTTCGGCGGAGAGATCGTAGACGCCCGTGAACAGCGAGAGCACGAGCAGCCCCGCCACGACGAGGATGCCGATCAGCAGGGCGGGGTCGAACAGCCGCCCTGCGAAGCGCGGGCGCGCGTCAGGGCGGACGGATTCAGTGCGGGCTGTCATGGCGAGTGGATGTCGACACGCGGATGCTGCGCGGGAGACATCTCTATTGTCTCCCGCGCAGCGAGCGATTACTTCTTCTTCGCCGCCTTCTCGAGGGCGTCAGCGAAGTCGTTGAGGAACGTCGTGTACGTCTGGATGCCCTCGTTGAGGTAGGTCCCGGTCGGCATGTAGACGATGTTGCCACCCTTGACGGCGTCGACACCGGCGAGCGCCTCGGACTTCTCGAGGATCTCGGATGCCTGGACGTAGTTCGGCTCATCTGCGGCGAACACGGCGTCGCGGTCCATCACGAGGATCCACGACGGGTTCGCGGTGGCGATCGCCTCGACCGAGATGTCGTCACCCTGGTGATCCTCCGAGCCCTCGGGGATCTCGAGCGCGGGGGTCAGTCCGAGGATGTCGAAGATCGGCCCGAGGGTGCGACCGGCGCTCGGCGCGACGTAACCCACCTCACCCGCGGAGGTGATGAGCGCCATCACGGTCTCGTCCGAGTTGTAGGCCTTTTTCGCCCGGTCGATCGCCTCTTCGAAGTCGGCGACGAGGGCTGCAGCTTCCTTCTGCTTGCCGAAGACCTCACCCAGAACCGTCACCTGGCGCTTGAGCTCCTCATCGAACGGCTTCCCCTCGCGAGGGTCGAGGTTGAGGACGACGGCCTCGGGTGCGAGGGTTTCGAAGTCGTCCTGGTAGTCCGCGAAGCGCTGACCGTTGATGATCAGCTGCGGCGCAGCGGCGACAACAGCCTCAAGGTTCGGCTCGCGGTGGTTGCCGAGATCGATGATCGAGGAGTCGGTCTTGTAGGAGACATCGTCGCCCATGAGTGCGACCGCGCCCGCGGTCAGCTCGATGCCCCAGTCGGACAGCGTCTGGAACGTACGGTTGTCGGTCGCGACGACCGACGTCAGCGGCAGGTCGATCGTGTGCTTGCCGTTGTTGTCCTCCACCGTGACCGACGTGGCTTTGGGCGTCTCGATGGCTTCGGGCTTCTCTGCGGCGGCCGTCGTGGCACAGCCGGCGAGAGCGAGGACAGAGGCAAGACCGAGGCTGGTGGCCGCAAGCGCGCGGGGCACGGACATGGAGGGACTCCTGTTCTGTGGATGGGGGTGATGCGAGAGCATCGAAGGCTGAGGTTAGGCAACCCTTCCTCGACCTGCATGTAGGTTAGCCTTACTTCATGACTGAAACGAAATCGAGCTTCACAATCGAACGCCACGGGCTCGACCTCCGCTTCCGCCGCACGACGCTGACGTCGCGCGAGCTGCTCGCCCCGAACTTCGTCCGCGTGCGCCTGTCGGGCGATGAGCTCGAAGGCTTCACCTCCCTCGGCGCCGACGACCACATGCGTCTGTTCTTCGCCGAACACGAGGTCGAGACCGTCGAAGAGATGCGCGCGTTCCCGAGCCGCGAGTACACCCCCCTCGCCTGGGGCGAGAACTGGCTCGACGTCGAGTTCGTGGTGCATGGCGACCTCGGCGTGGCAGGCCCCTGGGCCGCATCCGCTCCCCTCGGCTCGATCGTGGGCGTCGGGGGTCCGCGCGGTTCCGCCGTGATCACCGGCCAGCCCGGATCCTGGCTCTTGGTCGGTGACGAGACCGCGATCCCGGCGATCCGCCGCTTCGCCACACAGATCCCCGCCGGCACCCCGGCACGCATCGTGATCGAGACCCGCACCGATGCCGACGAGGTCGCCATCGATGCGCCGGTCGACGTCGAATGGCTTCATCGCGGCGACGCCCTGGAGGGTTCGGCCCTGATCGCCTTCCTCGATGGGCTGGGCGCCGACGAGCGCGTCGGAGAAGATCCCTTCTGCTTCATCGCCGCCGAGCAGGCGATCGTGAAGCCGGGGCGCGCACTGCTGGAGCGCTGGGGCGTCGACATCAGCAAGGCTGTCGTCAAGGGCTACTGGAAGCGCGACGAAGCCGAGTACCACGCACCGCACTGATCGATGCGACCCCTCTCGGATGCGGATCGGCACGATGCGATCCCCGCGCAGGCCACCGGAACAGCCGTGCTGCTTCTGGCGGGTTCGAGCGGACGCGTCGAGCGCGAGCGCGCCGAGATGCTGGCGGATCGGGGCGCCCGCGTCGCCGCGATCCGCTGGTTCGGCGGAGACGGACGACGCCCGACCCCGCATGAGGTGCCGATCGAGCTCTTCATCGCTGAGCTCGACGGACTGCGCGCGGACGCGGATCATGTGGCCATCGTCGGCACCTCCTTCGGCGCGGAGGCCGCTCTCGTCACCGCGACGCTGACAGCAGTCGACGCCGTCGTCGCGATCGCGCCGAGCAGCGTCGTCTGGGGCGGCCTGCGCGATGAGGAGTGGTCCTCGCATTGGACCTTCCATGGCGCCCCGCTTCCGTGGGTGTCCTTCGATCCGTCCTGGTCTCCGAGCACCGACCCGCCCTCCTACCGAGGGCTCTACGAGCAGAGCCTGCGCCTCGCACCCTCCATGACCGCTGCGGCACGGATCCGCGCAGAGGAGATCACCGGAGAGGTCCTCCTCGTCGCCGGTGGCGACGATCAGGTCTGGCCCAGCGAGCGATTCGCGGCGGAGATCGAGCAGGCTCGCATCACCGCCGGGCGCCGCACCACGGTGATCACGCACCCGCATGCCGGTCACCGGCTGCTGCTTCCCGGCGAGGAGCCCGCCGAGGGTGGCATCCGCATGGCCCGCGGCGGACGGGCGGACGCGGATGCCGAGCTCGGGCAGCGGGCGTGGCCGGAGCTCCTCCGCGTTCTGCGATTGCGGGACGATCTCCCGCCGTTCACCTCGGAGTGATACTCCTGCTGACATGACCCGTCTGCGCATCCTGCACCTCACCGACACTCATCTGTATGGCGACACCCGCCGCCACTATGACGTGGTCGACACGCGCTCGCACCTCATCCGGGCTCTCGCGCATGTCGCCCATCTGCGTTTCGACCTCGTGGTGTGCTCCGGGGATGTGAGCGAGGACGGCACCACCGCCTCCTACCGCTGGCTGCGCGAGACGCTTGAGCCGTGGGCGCGCGAGCGCGGAGCGCGCACCGTCTATGCGATGGGCAACCACGACCGTCGCGAGGCCTTCCGCGAGGTGCTCGGCGGCGGCCAGCCTGACGTCGACGAGGCAGTGCTCGCCGGAACCGACCCACAGCGCCCCGTCGCCTCCGCGGCGACCGTCGACGGCTGGCGGACGATCGTGCTCGACAGCTCGATCCCGATGCGCGGCTACGGATCGATCGAGCCCGAGCAGCGCGAGTTCCTGCGCGCACACCTGGCGACGCCCGCCCCGCAGGGCACGGTGCTCGTGATCCATCACCCTCCGATCGACGCGCAGACCGAGCTGCTGCAGGCGCTCGCGCTCGATGAGGCCGATGGTCTCGCTCTCATCGAGGACCTGCGTGGGTCCGACGTCCGCGTGATTCTCAGTGGGCACTATCACCTCCCGTTGGTCGAGACGGTTGCGGGAATCCCTGTCGTCGTCGCCCCCGGCGTGGCCAACATCGCCCGCTCCTTCGACGATCCACGCGAGGAGTCGGCGATCGACGGATACGGCGGCGCGGTCATCGACATCCGCGGTGAGCGCGTGCGCGTCGCCCCGTTCCTCGAGCGGATGAGCGATGATGACGAGGTGTTCCGTTTTCCGGCCGAGATCGTCGCCCGGATCATCGATGCGGCAGGTCAGCCCTCGACGCGCATCGGCTCGGTGTCGTAGCGCAGGACGAACTTCGCCTCATCCCCGCGGAGGCGGCGACGCACGTAGAACACGGGCCGCCCGGTGTCGTCGGCGGACACTCCGTCGCGCACGAGCAGCGCGGTCCCGGTCGGCACACCGAGGGTCTCCGCGTCGTCGAAATCGGCCCCGATCGCGCTGAACGCCCGCCACAGATAGCCGAGCTGCAGCCCGAGCCCGTCGGCGAATGCCCGCACCACGAGAGCATGCTCGGCGACCAGCCCGTCCACGGCCGCCCAGCGCTCATCGAACCAGTAGCTGTTGGCGATCCAACGCCTCCCGTCGCGCACCATGACGGTATCGAGGCGGTGCAGGCGCTCAGCAGGCACGCCGAGATGCGCGGATGCCTCGTCGGCAAGCGGGCCCGTCGCCGCTCCGGATCCCAGGATGAGTTCGTCGACTGTGCGTACGGGCCGCGCGGAGCGATGCAGGGCCTGCTCGTCGAAGGCATCCGCCGTCGCATCCGATTCCTGACGCAGCGATGGAACGCTCGCGACGATCTCGACGAGATCAGGCGGCGACATCACGAAGGTGCCGACTCCGCGACGGATCTCCACGGCGCCGAGGCGCTGCAGTTCGATGACCGCCTGACGCAGTGTCAGCCGTGTCACACCGAAGCGCGCGGCGAGTTCTGCCTCATTGGGCAGCCGCGCCCCCGGCGCGAGCTCGCCGGACTGGATCTGCTCCCACAGTGCGGTCGCAATGCGCCGATACGCGGGCACACCCGCGCCCGTACGGACATGCGCACTTCGCCGATCGTTCACCTGACACTCCTCATTTCGACACTGTCGATCCGTAGACATATAGACGTCTCGATCACAGCCGCGGCGAATCTCACAAGATCCCCGCAACAGAAAGGTATGCCATGCGCAGAACGATTGCGTCCACAGCCCTCATCCTCGGCGGACTTCTGCTCGCCGGCTGCGCCACGGCGCCCGGCACCGGCACCCCCGAATCCGCGACTCCGCAGATCATCGACATTCGTGTGGGACTGGAGCCGACGAGCCTCGACGTGACGACCACGTCAGGAGCGGGACTCGTGCAGGTCATGCGCGGCAATGTCTACGAGGGACTCGTGGGACTCAGCGAGGACCTCGAGATCCTCCCCGCGCTCGCCTCCGACTGGAAGGTCTCGGAGGACGGTCTGACGTACACCTTCACGGTGCGCGAGGGTGTGACGTTCCACGACGGCACACCGATGACGATCGATGACGTCGTGGCGTCGCTGACGGCATCCAGCGCTGAGGGCTCCATGAACCCGGATGCCAAGCGCATGGGCTCGGTCGCCTCGATCGAGGCCACCGACGAGACCACGCTCGTCATCACCCTCTCGCAGCGCGACATCAACTTCCTCGAGTCCTTGACAACCTCTGCCGGCTATGTCGTGCCCGCTGCGTCGTCGGTCGACCTGGCATCCGCCACCAACGGCACGGGCCCGTACACCCTCGACCGGTGGAACCGCGGCTCCACTCTCGCGCTCGAGCCGTTCGACGGCTACTGGGGCGACGCTCCCCTCAACGACGGCGTCGTCTTCCACTACATCGCCGACGAGACCACCGCCGCCACCGCCCTGCAGAGCGGCGAGGTCGACATCCTCGCCGGTGTCACCGCGGAGACCGCCGAGCTGCTGCGCGGCGCCGACGAGTTCCAGGTGATCGAGGGCGACTCCACGAGCTGGATGACCCTCGGGTTCAACCACAGCTTCGCGCCCCTCGCCGACCAGCGCGTCCGTCAGGCGCTGCGCCAGGCCATCGACAAGGAGGAGCTCATCGAGGTCATCGGGGGCCAGGCACTCGAGGTCGGCACGATCACCGTCCCCACCGACGCCTGGCACGTCGACGCCACGGACTCCGCACCCTACGACCCGGCCGCCGCGCGGAAACTCCTCGCCGAGGCGGGGCAGGAGAACCTGAACCTGACGCTCACGGTCTCGAACACCTACGACACGATCATCACCGAGTTCATCGCCGCTGAACTCGCCGAGGTCGGTGTGACCGTCACGATCGACACCGTCGAGTTCGCCACCTGGCTCGAAGACGTCTACACCAACAAGGACTTCGAACTGACGATGGTGCTCCACGTCGATCCTGCGACGATCACCTACTACGGCAACCCCGGCTACTACTGGAGCTACGACAACGCCGAGGCGCAGGCGCTCGTCACCGACGCACGCCAGGCGGCGACTCCCGAGGTGCGCGACGAGAAGCTTCGCGCGGTCGCGGAACTGGTCGCGAAGGATGCCGCGAGCGACTGGCTCTACTCGCCGCAGACCGTCGTGGTCGCAGGCAAGGATCTCACCGGATTCCCGGTCGACCGCATCTCGAACAACTTCCGGGTGAGTGGCATCACCGTCGCCGAGTGACATGACCACGACAGCACCCCCGCCGGTGCGGACGCCCGCCGGACACGGATCCTCCCGTGTCCGGCGGGTCGCCGCCGAACTCCTGAACGAAGCCGTCGTCCTCCTCGCCTCCCTGCTCGCCGCAAGCATCGTGATCTTCGCCCTTCTGGCCGTTCTCCCCGGCGACCAGGCCGCCGTGATGGGCGGGATGGATGCCACACCCGAACAGCTCGAGGCGCTGCGGACGCAACTCGGCCTCGACCGCCCGCTCTGGCTGCGCTACCTCGACTGGATCGGCGGGGTCCTCAGCGGCGATCTCGGCACCTCGGCGCTCGATGGGCGCCCCGTCGCCGCCGAACTCGGCGAGAAGCTCCAGGTCACCATTCCCCTCGGTCTCCTCGCGTTGCTGCTGAGCGTTGTGATCGCCGTTCCCCTCGGCGTGATCGCCGCCGTGTACCGCGAGTCGGCATTCGGCCGATCCGTCGCCGCGCTCAGTCAGCTCTCCGCCGCCGTGCCGACCTTCGTGCTGGGCCTGCTTCTCGTCGTGCTCGTCGCGCTTCCCACGCGCCTCTTTCCGGTGCAGGGCTTCCCTGCCGACCGCTGGGCTGATCCCGGCGAGGCGATGCGCGCGCTCATCCTGCCGGCGACCGCGATCGCGATCGGCCAGGCCGCGGTGCTCGTGCGCTTCGTACGCAGCGCCACGATCGACGTGCTGATGAAGGAGTGGGTGCGCACCGGACTCGCCCAGGGATGGCCACTGCGCGATGTGCTGCTGCGCCAGGGCCTGCGCAATGCCGCCCTTCCTCTCCTCGGTGTTCTGGGGCTGGAGATCGCCGGGATCCTGATGGGATCCGTGATCGTCGAGCAGCTGTTCGCGCTCCCCGGAGTCGGCGGGATGATCCTGGCCGATGTCGGCAACCGCGACATCGTGTCGATCCAGAGCACACTGTTCGTGCTCACCGCACTGGTCATGATCTCGACCGTCACGCTCACCGCGCTCTCGCGCGTGCTCGATCCCCGCATCCGGAGGATTTCATGATCGCTCGCTTCCTCCGACACCCCCTCGGAGTCGCCGGGCTCGTGCTCGTCGGCATCCCGCTGCTGGCAGCTCTCGTCTCCCTCGTCTGGACGCCGTACGATCCGACCGCCTTCGCGCCGGCCGACCGCTGGCTCGCCCCCTCACCGGCACACCTCCTCGGCACAGACGCCGGCGGGCGAGACCTGTTCAGCGTCCTCCTCGTCGGCGCGCAGTCCACGATGCTCGCGACGCTCATCGCGACCCTCATCGCCGTCGTCATCGGACTCCCCCTTGCGATGGCCGCGGCACTCGCCTCCCGCCGACTCGGACTCCTGCTGGAGCGCGGCATCGACATCGCGATCGCCTTCCCGACCCTCGTGCTCGCGATCATCCTGGTGACCTCCTACGGCGCGAGCCTGTGGGTGTCGTCGCTCGCGATCGGCCTCGGCGGCGCGGTGGTGATCGCTCGCACGATGCTGCCCGAACTGCGCGGGGCGATGGCGAGCCCCTACGTCACGCTCGCCACAGCGGGTGGTGTCGGGGTCATCGGCATCCTGTGGCGGCACGTGCTCCCGAACGCGGCGCCCACGCTGTTCATCCGGGCGACGCAGCTGCTCTCCGTCGCCGCCCTTGCCGAGGCCGGCCTCTCCTACCTCGGTTTCGGCACTCCGCCACCCACCCCGTCCTGGGGACGCACGCTGGCCGACCTCCAGTCTCAGGTGCTCGTGCGCCCGGAGGTGCTGATCGCTCCGAGCCTTGCCATCACGACGCTCGTGATCGGATTCGCGCTCCTCGGCGACGCACTCCGCGACGCGCTCGAACCCGACCAGGCACGGCGCCCTTCCCGCTCACAGCCCGTTTCCGCCATTTCCGCGTCAACAGAGAAGGTGCCCGCATGACACTGCTCGACATCCGCAACCTCACGATCCGCATCGACGGACGCACCGTCGTCGACGATGTCTCGCTCACGGTCGCCTCCGGGGAACGCGTGGGCCTCATCGGCGAGTCCGGCTCGGGAAAGTCCCTCACGAGCATGGCGATCCTCGGACTGTGCCCGCCGCGCGGTGAGATCCTCGGCAGCGTGCGGGTCGATGGCACCGAAACCGTCGGTGCGGATGCCGCGACGATCCGCGGGCTGCGTGGCCGGACGGTCGGCTGCATCTTCCAGGAGCCGCAGAGCGCGCTCGACCCGCTTCTGCCGATCCACCGGCACCTCGTCGCCCCGTTGCGCGCACACGGGATGCTCCGCCGGGGGACGGGCCGCGAGACAGCCATCCGCCTCGCGGAGAGCGTCGGCCTGCCCGATGCCGCCCAGCTCGTGCGTCGATACCCGCACGAGCTCTCCGGTGGACAGCGGCAGCGCGTCATGATCGCCATGGCGATGTCGACATCGCCGCGGCTGCTGCTCGCCGACGAGCCCACGACGGCGCTCGATGTGACCGTGCAGGCGCGCGTGCTGCGCCTGATGTCGCATCTTGTCGAGAGCAGCGGCGCAGGCAGCCTGCTCGTGACGCACGACATGGCCGTCGCCGCGTCGCAATGCGATCGGATCGTGGTCATGCAGGCCGGGCGGATCATCGAGGAGGGCACCCCCGACGAGCTCATCCGCGCACCCCGCACGAGCTACACCGCCGAACTGATCGACGCCGCTTATGCCACCAGCTGGCAGCCGAGTCGCCTCCTCGAGGCGGTGCCGGCGTGACGGTCGAGCTGTTCCGTGCCGAGGGCATCGGCATGACGTACCCGGGGATGGCCCGACCGGCGCTGCACGGCGTGGACCTTCGGATCGACGCAGGGCGCCACCTCGGCATCATCGGGGAATCGGGGTCGGGCAAGTCCACGCTGGCTCGCATCCTGCTCGGCCTCCAGCGCCCCACCACCGGCACCGTGATGTACCGCGGAGCGCCCGTACCCGCAGGGCGCGGTCGGGCGGCCCGCGACTTCCGCCGGCGGGTGCAGGTCGTGCTGCAGGATCCCTTCGCATCGCTGAACCCGCGCATGCCGATCGGACGGATCATCGCCGAGCCGGTCCGCGCGCTCCGTCCGGAGTGGGACGCGCACGACCGTGCCACGGAGATGATCGCCGCGGTCGAGCTGCCGGCGAATGTCGCCGACCGCCTTCCTCGCGAGCTCTCCGGCGGACAGCGGCAGCGCGTCGCGATCGCACGCGCTCTCGCGGTGCGTCCTGAGGTCGTGATCGCCGATGAGCCCGTCAGCGCGCTCGATGTGTCGGTGCGCGCACATGTTCTGCGCCTCCTGCGCCGACTGGCGGCACACGAAGACCTCACGATCGTCGTCGTCTCCCATGACCTCGGCATCATCGATGGGCTGTGTGCGGACGCGATCGTCATGACCCAGGGGCGCATCGTCGAGCAGGGACCCGTCATCGACGTGCTCGAGCACCCCCGCCATCCCTACACCCGCGAACTGATTGCGAGCGTGCCGATGCTGCCGCCGCGAGCCCCGAACGATCGAGGAGCACACCATGGCGCCTGACCGACTGATCACTGCCGCCCCCCTGCACAACCTCCGCCCGGTGGGCGGTCTGCCGACCAGGACGGGAGACGTCGTGCGCGACGATCTCATCTGGCGTTCGGCGGCCCCACTCTCGCGCCGCACCCCCGCCAGCGAGGCGGTGGTCGCGCTGGGCGTTCGCGCCGTCGTCGACCTGCGCGACGCCCGCGAACGCGCCTCCACTCCGGGAGCATGGCAGCATCCCGTGCTCCAGGCCCGCCCCATGCCGGTCTTCGAGGATCGACTGCATGAGATCCGTTTCGCCGACCTCTCGGAGCTCTACGCCGTGATGATCGACGAGAGCGGCGCGGCCCTCGCCCGTGCCTTCGCCGCCGTCAGTGAGCACGCCGCCGGCGGCGTGCTCATCCACTGCACGGCCGGGAAAGATCGCACGGGTGTGCTGAGCGCGCTGGTGCTTGACGTGCTCGGCGTCGAGCGAACGCTCGTGCTCGATGACTTCGCGCAGTCACAGCAACGCCTCGGTCCCTCGTACCTGGCCGAGCTGTTCGCCGATGTCGATGCAAGATCGCTTCCGGGGATCGCCGCGCATCGGGCGACGGCCTCGCCTCCGGAGCTTCTGGAAGGCGCCTTCGCGCGCATCGACGGCGAATGGGGAGGAAGCAGCGCCTATCTGCGTGCGCACGGCCTCGATGAGGACGCCATCCCGCGCCTGCGCACTCTCATGGGTGTGCGGGACGAGGCCTGAGGATCAGGGAGTCGCGACGACCTCGTCCTCGGACGCCGCGGCCCGGTCCGTGAACGCCTGCTTCGGCACGAAGACGAGCAGCGCGGCCGCGGCGAGCGCCGTCACGCCGCAGACGATCCACACCGTGAAGTAGCCCGAGAGCGACCCTGCGGTGCCCTCCGCGACAGCGCCGCCCACGCCCTGCAGGAGGGCGATGCCGAAGATGCACGAGGCGATCGCACCGCCGACCGTCTTCACGGAGTTCGTGAGCCCCGTCGCGACCCCGGTCTGCGTGGCCGGGGCAGCGGATGCGGCAGCCGCAGGAAGCGCCGCGACGAGCGCACCGGATCCGAGGCCGACGATGACCATGTTGGTCACGAGCTGCAGATACGTGTCGTGGAACGGCAGGAACAGCAGGAAGCCCACGCCCACGAGCACCGAGGCGCCCATGAGCGTCAGGCGCGGCGCCGTGCGCCGTGCGATCCCGGGGAACAGCAGCGCACCCGTGATCATCGCGATCAGGTAGATGCCGATGATGAGCGACGTCGCGAAGCCTGTGGTGCCGAGGCCGTAGCCGTACACAGTCGGGTCGGTGCGCGCGAAGGTCGACAGCGGCGCCTGGGCGCCGAGCACGCTGACGCCGAAGAGGCCGGCCGTGAGGAAGACGGGGCCGAGCGCCGGGGAGCGGAACATTCGCACGTCGATGAGCGGATCGGCGTGACGCAGCTCCCAGAGCACGAAGGGCACGATGAGGGCGAGGCCGAGGACCACGACGCCCCACGACCAGGGGTTCTCGAGGCCGCCTTCGAGGCGCAGCATCCCGAGGCCGCCCGTGAAGCAGATGAGCGCCAGCGAGATCAGCACGAGGCCCACGGTGTCGAAGGTGCCACCCGTGGGCTCGGGCGATTCCTTCACCCCGAACAGGATGACGAAGAAGCAGACGACGACGAGCAGGGCCGGGATGAGCAGCACGACCGTCAGCGGCAGCACATCGATCAACGCGCCTCCGACGAGCGCACCGATGATCGCACCGCCTTCAAGTGCGGCGACGAGCAGACCCGCAGCACGTGCGGTGATGAGCGAACGGCCCTCCATGCGTCGTGAGCGCGACCAGATCAGCGCGATCTCCAGAGGCAGCCACACGACGTAGAAGCCCATGAGCGCCCACGCCACGAGAAACACCACGAAGGAGTCGGTGAACGGCAGCACGAGAGCCGCCGCCGCCGTGAGCGCGGTGGAGATCAGCAGCATCCGCTTGTGGCCGATCATGTCGCCGAGCTTCGCGAATGCGGGAACGACGAGCGCCGAGAGCATGAGCTGCGCGCCTTCGAGCCAGTTCACGTCCGCATCATGGATGCCCAGGTGCCGTGCGATGTCGGTGAGCATGGGCGTGTAGTAGCCCTGCAGCACGCCGCTGGTGAACTCCACGAAGGCCAGGAAGCCGACGACGGCGGCAAGAGTGCCCAGTGCTGCGGTGCGCGTCATTGCGCCTCCTCGTTCGGTGAGGTGGAGGGATGCCCGTCGGGTACGGGTGCGATCACTGTATCCGCTGCAGGAGTGCGCGGTGAAAACGCTCGCCGCTCTCGAGCGCCGCGATCTCGACGCTCTCGTCGACACCGTGGATCGACGCGCGCTGCGCGTTCGACATCTCCAGCGGCGCGAAACGGTACACCGCCGGCGCATAGCGGTGGAAATGACGCGAGTCGGTCGCAGCCATCATGACGTAGGGCACAGCGGGAACGCCGGGGTGTGACACGGCGAGCGCATCGGCGATGAGGGAGAACTGCGCGTTGTCGGTTGCGGACTCCGGCGATGGCTCGCTGCCCTCGACGATCTCGACCACGACAAGGGGGTCGCGGATGCGGCGGCGCACTCGCTCTGCGACGCCTTCGACCGTCTCACCCAGGGCGATGCGCAGGTTGACGGTCGCGGATGCCTGCGAGGGAAGCACATTCGCGGCGGTTCCTCCGGCGAGCATCGTCGCCGCGACCGTGGTGCGCACCATCGCTGCGGGTTCTCCGCCCATCGCCGCGAACACCCGCGCGGTGAAGGGTCGCACGGCGCCCAGCGTCTTCAGCAGGAACCGCGCCGGCCCCGGGGTCTCCGCGGCGAGGACCGTGAGCATCCGCGCGATGCCCTTCGGCGTGCGGGCGGGGAAGGTAGCGGGGGTCAGGCGGTTGACGGCCCGTGCCACGCGACCGACCGCTGTGAGCGATGGCGGCGCGGAGGCGTGTCCGCCGTCGCCCCGGGCCGACAGGCGCAGCGTGAGCACGCCCTTCTCGCCGACGCCGATCATCGCCGCGCGACCGGGGACGAACGACAGCGGCGCCGTGACGACCGCACCACCCTCGTCGATCACGAGCCAGGGCACGATGCCGCGTTCGCGCATCACCCTCGCGATCTCCTCCGCCGCCTTGCCGTAGGTCTCCTCGTTGCCGCCGAACGAGAGGTAGACATCCTGCGCCGGGGTGTAGCCGTCGGCGAGGAGGTTCTCCACGGCCTCGATCACGACGATCAGGGGCCCCTTGTCGTCGAGCGCCCCGCGCCCATAGACGGAGCCGTCCGCGACCCTGCCCTCGAAGGGCGGATACGTCCAGTCATCGCTCTCATCGACGGGGACGACGTCGTAGTGCGCCATGAGCACGACCGGACGCTCGGCGGACGCGCCCTTCCATCGGTACAGCAACCCGAGATCCGTGTGCCTTTCGAGAGTGAGCGTGTCGTGCACACGCGGGTAGAGCTCGGCCAGCAGCGTGACGAAACCATCGAAAGGCTCCTGCCCTCGCTCCTCGATCTCGGCGGAGACCGTGGGCAGCTGAATCATGCGCGAGAGCCGCTCGGCGATGCCGGGGCGCACGGTCGGGGTGGTCATGGCGCCATGCTATCGAGGGCCGGCGACGCACACGCATCCGGAACCGCGATTGACGCACGAAGATGCCTTGCGGATGTCGGGGGCCAGGCGCAGACTGAGCGTGCAGCGCGGACGGACGGCCCGTTTCCCACGCAAAAGGAGCAGCGATGGCGCACCTCAATCCGTACCTGTCCTTCAAAGACAACGCACGTGAAGCGATGGAGTTCTACCATTCCGTGCTGGGCGGCGAGCTGACCGTCAGCAGGTTCGGCGACATGCCGGAGTCCGGTGTCGCACCGGGCGAGGAAGACCTCGTGATGCATGCGCAGATCAACGCCGAGGGCGGGCTCGTCCTCATGGCATCCGACACTCCGACGGGCATGAACTACGCGACGCCGCAGGGCATGTCGGTCTCGCTCAGCGGCGATGATCCCGAGACCGATCGTCTGCGGGCGGCATGGAACGGCCTCAGCGAAGGCGGCACCGTTCTGATGCCGCTCGACCCCGCCCCCTGGGGCGGACTGTTCGGCATGATGGTCGACCGTTTCGGCATCACGTGGATGGTCGCCGTCAACCCGTCGTTCGCCTGACGCTCGTCATCACAGCCCCGGCCGGGGCGTCCACGCCGTGGGCGCCTCGGTCGGAACGGCGGTTGGTCGTCAGCGCAGCGCGTTGGCCTCGACGAATGCGCGAAGAGCCTGCTCGTCGTCGGCCATCTCGGTGACGAACTGCGGAGCATCGAGCATCGCCTGCAGCTCCGGCGAGTAGTCGAGTTCGACGCCGATCGCCTCCTGGATCGTCTCGGCGAACTTCTCCGGCTTGGCCGTCTCGAGCACGAGCATCGGAACACCCGACTCCACGTACTCGCGGGCGACCTTCACGCCATCCGCGGTGTGCGGGTCGATGATCTCGCCCGTGGTTTCGTAGACCGAGCGGATCGTCGCCAGACGGTCAGCATGCGTCGAGGTGCCACTGACGATGCCGAACTCGTCTTCGAAACGGCCGAGGTCGGCGGTGAAGTCGAAGAAGCCCTGCTCGTCGAGGTCGCGCCAGGCGGCCACGACCTTGGCCGCGTCGCGTCCGACGAGGTCGAAGATGAAGCGCTCGAGGTTCGAGGCCTTCGAGATGTCCATCGAGGGGCTGGAGGTCGCGAGCGTCTGAGCAGCACTGCGCGGACGGTAGATGCCCGTGCGGAAGAACTCGTCGAGCACGTTGTTCTCGTTCGCGGCGAGCACGAGGCGACGGATCGGCAACCCCATCTGCTTGGCGAAGAAGCCGGAGAGGATGTTGCCGAAGTTGCCCGAGGGCACGGTGAACGACAGCTCGGTCCAGCCGCCGGCGTCAGTCGCCCGCAGCCAGGCCCAGAAGTAGTAGACCACCTGCGCCGTGATGCGGGCCAGGTTGATCGAGTTGACCGCACCGAGGTGCTGGGCACGCTTGAAGTCGAGGTCGCCGGCGAGTGCCTTGACGAGATTCTGACAGTCGTCGAACACACCCTCGACGGCGATGTTGTGCACGTTCGCGTCATCAAGCGAGAACATCTGCGCGCGCTGGAAGGCGCTCATACGACCCTGCGGCGACAGCATGAAGACAGCGACGCGCTCCTTACCGCGCAGCGCATGCTCTGCCGCGGATCCGGTGTCGCCGGATGTCGCACCGACGATGTTCAGCACCGAGTCCTTGCGCTCCAGCGTGTACTCGAGCACCTGCCCGAGGAACTGCATCGCCATGTCCTTGAACGCCAGCGTCGGGCCTTCAGAGAGACCGACGAGGGTGATGCCATCGCCGATCGCGCGCAGCGGCACGACCTCGGCGGGGAAGGAGGCGTAGGCCGCTTCGGTCATCCGGGCCAGGTCTGCCCGCGGGATGTCGGTCGCGAAGAGGCCGAGCACCTCGGTCGCGAGCTGCGGGTAGGTCAGCGCCCGCCAGCGCTCGAGCGTCTCGCCGTCGACCTGGGGCATCACCTCGGGCACGGCAAGCCCTCCGTCTGGCGCGAGGCCCTCGAGAAGGGTCTCGCTGAAAGGCTGCGGCTGCATGCCGCCACGGGTCGAGATGAACTGCACGTCGGCTCCTCGGCTCAAGACATCGGCGCCTCCATTGTCGCAGGGTGCGGCGCGCCCGAAGACCGGATGACGGATATCGCACGGCCCATGATTGTCACACTTCGCCCACGGCATCCGACATCTTCATGAACGCACCCACCGCGGGTGCCGGAAGGAAGACCCGTCATGACGAGAATCTCGATCGGACAGACCAACAAGCTCGGCTATGCCGCCGTCATCGGCATGGAGGCCCACGCGCGCAAGAGTGTGCCCGTCGATCTGCTGGAGCTCCTCAAGCTCCGCGCCTCGATCCTCAACGGCTGCGGATTCTGCGTCGACATGCACGCGACGGCCGGGCTGAAGCACCGGATCCCCAGCCGCAAGCTGCACGCCGTCGGTGCGTGGCGTCACGCGAAGGCGCTGTTCACGGAGCGCGAGCTCGCTGTGCTCGCGCTGACCGACGCACTCACCCTCCTCGCGCCGGACGGAGTGAGCGACGACGTGTGGCAGGAAGCGGCGCGTCATTTCGACGACGGCGAGCTGGGCGCTCTCGTTCTCGCGATCTCGACGATCAATGTGTGGAACCGCATCGCGATCGCGACCGAGATGCAGCCGCCGATCGATGAGAAGAACCCGATCGCGTGATCCTCTGCCCTTTCAGGGAGCGATGTTCACCCCCTTTTCGCCAAAGACAGGGTGAACATTGCTCCTTGAACGCGAATACGGTGAAGGCATGACAACGGCGACGCCCGCGACCCTGGCCTGGCAGAGCGAGCGCGGGCGTCTCATCGGGATCGCCTATCGGATGCTCGGAGACTTCGGTCACGCCGAGGACGTCGTCTCCGACGTCGCGATTGAGGCGGTTCAGGCGGAGCGTGGCGCGCCGCCGATCCGTTCCTGGCCGGCCTGGCTGACAACGGTGTGCGTGCGCCGCTCGATCGACCGGGTGCGGCAGTTGGCGGCAGTGCGCGAGGAGTACCCCGGAACCTGGCTGCCGGAGCCCGTCGCGACCGCGCTGCTTCCGGAGGACGCCGTCGCGAATCGCGAGCTGCTGTCGCTGTCGTTGCTGCACCTCGCCGAGCAGCTGCCGCCCGAGGCGCGGGCGGCCTTGATCCTCTCGCGCGCCTTCGAGATGACGGCACCGGAGATCGGCGAGGTCCTCGACAAGTCACCCGCCGCCGTACGTCAGCTCATCTCGCGTGCCGAACGACGGTTGCGGATCGATCCGGATGCGGCGGCGCCGCGCCCGGCAGATCGGCCGGCACTCGAACGACTTGTGACGGCCATCGCGAACGGCGACCTGGAAACGGTGATGTCCCTGTTCGCCCCCGACGCCGTGCTCTACTCCGACGGCGGCGGCAAGGTCCGCGCGGCGCGCAATCCGATCTACGGTGGAGCGAACATCGCGCGCTTCTACCTCGGGATCTTCGCGAAGACGGCCGCCGAGCACCCGGACGCCCCGATGCAGGTGGCTGTGTTCGAGGTCAATGACGCTTTCGTCATCGCCTTCGACTCCCCCGGCCGACGGGATGTGCTCGAGATCGCCTATGACGACGCAGGCCACGTGATCGAAGTGCACCAGATCTCGAACCCGGACAAGCTGACGCGCATGCCGTCCTGAGCGAAGCTAGGAGTCTTCGGCGAGCGCCGAGCGATCCTCCGACGGAATCAGGGGGAATGCGGCGGCGGGCGCAAGCACGAGCAGAGTGAGCGCCCACGGCGCGCCGACGAGCGTGATCAGCGCGCCGAACGCCGGGCCGACAGCCGAGGCGAGAAGGAACTGCCCGGTGTTCTGCACGCCGAGTGCGCGCCCCGCCCAGCCGTGACCGGCGGCCTCGGCGACAGCCGTGAAGGCGATGCCGTTGTCGAGCACGCTGACGACGGTCGCGGCGATGAAGATCACGGCGGCGAGCGCATCGATCCGCAGGAAGCCGGCGAGTCCGAGGGCGAGCATCGCGAAGCATCCGGCGATCGCGACCCACCGCAGCACGCGCACACGACTGCCGACGCGATCACTGACCCCGCCGATGACGATGCGGCTGATCGCGCCGATGAACTGCGCGGCGGCGATGAGCAGGCCTGCGAGCGTCGCATCCCAGCCGAGGTCGGTGACCAGCCAGACCACGCCGAAGATCGAGAGCGCGAACTGCGGGATCACGAGCAGTCCGGAAACGGCATGGATGCGCCAGAGGAAGCTGCTGCCCCGGTAGGGGTTGACGGCGGCGACGGGAACCGAGCCTGCGGCCTTCGCGATGTGCGGCGGGTTGAGAATGATGATCGCGCACAGCACCGCGAAGACGCCATTGAGCACCGCGGAGAGCAGGAGCGCTGCAGGCATGCCGTATCCGTCGAGCAGCAGGGGCACGAGGATCGCGGCCGCTGAGACTCCCAGCGGCTGCGACATCTGCCGGATGCCCATCGCGAATCCGCGGCGGTCATGGGGGAACCATCCGATCACGACGCGACCGCTCGCCGCGTTCACACTCGCGGACGCCGCACCGCCGAGGAAGAGGAAGAATCCGAGCTGCACCAGGTCCGTCGTCATCGCCGCACCGAGCGCCGGGAGCGCGGTGAGGGCGAGCCCGAGGGCGATCACGAGTCGTTCGCCGAAGCGGTCGGCCAACGCGCCCCACAGCACCATCGTCAGGACGAGCCCGAGGGTGGGCGCCGCAGCGAGCATCCCGCCCTCGGCGAGGCTCACCCCCCGCTCGGCATGCAGGTACGGGATGAGGAATGCCGGTGTGCTCACGAACAGGGTTCCGGATGCCTGCGCGAGCAGGCCCGCGACGAGCATGACCCATGCGCGTGCGGGCGGTGCCGCCTGTGCGCGGCGTACGGCGGAGAGCTGGGACATGAGACTCACAACGCTACTCGCGCGTGACAACCGCCCGAGACCATAAGTCGACATCGGCGCGCAAGAATGGTGGCGGGTCGCTGGCGGCATGCTGGCGGCGGAATGGCGGCGCCCTGGCGTGGTGCTGGCGGCAGAGGGGCGACGAGCATGAGAGCCATGAACACCACACGAATCATCGAACTCCGCCAGGCGCAGGGCTGGACCCAGGAGCGGCTCGCCAACGAGAGCGGCGTCGGACTGCGCACGATCCAGCGCCTGGAGGCAGGGCAGGATGCGAGTCTGGAGACGCTGTCACTCGTCGCAGACGCCCTGCAGGTCGCGGTGCGCGAGCTCTTCACCGTCATCGAGGACGAGACCTTGAACGCCCGTGTCGAATCGCTGCAGGTGCGAGCCGATGAACAGCAAGCCGCCCGGGATCGCATCACGCAGGCCTGGCGCTGGCTCTACTTCGGCATCGGCATCATCGCGACGCTGGTGAGTTTCACGTTCCCCTACGGGATCGTGCTGTTCCTGTCGTACTGGTCGGGTGGCTTCCTCATCCTGCTGGCCCTGCGTCGTCTCGTGATCGAGCCCCGTCTGGATGAGAAGTACCCGCTGTCGCGCGAGCGTCCGCGCACCCGCAAGGCGAAGCGGGCGGCGAACGAGCAGAAGGCGGATGCTGCCGCGTTGGATGCGTAGACGGCGCACGATGAGCGCCGCCTACGCGATGCCCTAGGCGCGAACGCTCTCGCGTGACGCCTCGGCGGTGAGGGGGCGCTCCGGAAGGTCACCAGCCGCTCGACGACCGACGCCGGGCCACCACATGCGGTCCCCCAGCAACCCGAACAGCGCCGGCACGATCACCGTGCGTACAACCAGTGTGTCCACGATGACGCCGATGCCCACGATGAGGCCCAGCTGACCGAGGGTCACGAGTGGGAGCACTCCGAGCGCCGCGAAGACGGCAGCCAGCACGATCCCCGCGCTGGTGATCACGCCTCCGGTGTGCGCGACCGCCTGCACCATCCCTTCCCTGGTGCCCAGCGTGCGCGCCTCGGCTCGCGCACGGTGCACGAGGAAGATCGTGTAGTCGATCCCCAGTGCGACGAGGAAGAGGAAGGACAGCAACGGCACCTGCAGATCGAGCGCAGGCTGATCGAAGAGAACCCTGCTCAGCCACGCGCCCGCGCCGATCGCCGCCACGGCACTGATGATGTTCACCAGCAGCAAGAGCACGGGGGCGACGATCGCGCGCAGCAGGATCAGTAGCACGAGGAAACTCACTGCCAGCACGAGTGGCGCGATCAGGAGCAGATCGGCCTGATTGCCGGCACGGGCGTCGAGGTCGGTCGCGACGGCACCTCCGACGAGCGCGCCGGCCCCGTCGATCTCGTGCACGGCATCGCGCAGATCCTCCACGAGGGCAAGACTCTCGGGCGTCCCCGGTGAGTACTCGCCGGTCACCATGATCGTCGCGAGCCCGCCGGGGCTCGCCTCACCCGTCGTGTGTGCGCGCAGGACTCCGGGCACGCTGCGGACGACCTCGATGACGTCGTCCGCAGTCGACGCGGTGGCGACCACGAAGATCGGCTGTGCTTCGCCCGCGGGAAAGTGCTCCGAGAGTGTCTGCAACCCTGCCGCAGATTCGGATGGCACGCGAAACTTCTCGGCCTGGTCGAGCCCGACGGAGGTTCCGATCAGGCCGAGAGCCATGACGGAGAGCAGTGCAAGACCGGCGACCAGGCTCCGGCGCGGTCGCTTCACGACATTCGCCGCGATCGTCTGCCAGACGCCGCCGGTTCGCCTGGGTGCATCGGGGCGTGGGACGAACGGCCAGAAGATCTTTCGTCCGCACACGGCCAGCAGCGGAGGCAGGACGAGCAGCACGGCCGCAAGCGCAATGAGGAGGCCGATCGCCGAGGAGATACCGAGACCCTGGGTACCGGGGATGACGGCAAGGACGAGTGTCAGCAGCGCCAGCACGACCGTCACGTTCGAGGCGAGAATCGCCGGAGCGGTCTTGCGCCAGGCGGCGCTCAACGCGGCGCGATGATCCTGATGCACGAACAGCTCTTCGCGGTATCGCGAGATGAGCAGGAGCGCGTAGTTCGTGCCGGCGCCGAACACCAGCACGCTGATGATTCCGGCGTCGAACTGGAGGTTCCAGGCGGCTCCCGCCGCAGCTGTCGCTTTGCCCGCAAGCTGATCCGCGAACGCGACGACCACGAGCGGAAGGAGCCAGAGCACGGGTGAGCGGTACGTGACGATCAACAGCACGGCGACGATCAGGATCGTCACCGCAAGCAAGGTGAAATCCGCGCCCTCGAACGCGGCCGCGACGTCCGCGCCGAAGGCCGGCCCACCGGTGACCTCGATCGTCAGCCCGGACGGTGTGATCCCGGCGATCTCGTCCCGAAGGGCGGCGACGACCTCCGCGGTTTCGCCGTTGCTCGCACCGGTGGTGATCGGTACGACGAGGAGTGCGGCTTGCCCATCGTCACTCACGATGGGCCCGGAGATCTGCGACGCGGCAGAGGGATCCAGTGCCCCGGGGAGCGCAGCCAGGTCCGTCTGATCATCGGCGCTCAACGCTGCCCCGTCTTCGCGCACGGCGACGAGCAGAACGGACTGGCGATCGGCGTCAGGGAAGGTCTGCATGAGCGCGCTGACGCGCGCAGATTCAGAATCGGCCGGAGCAACGGCGTTGGCCGCGGGAGCATCCGCTCGGGCGAACAGTCCGAACAGCAGAACGAAACCGATCAGCCCTATGCCCAGCGAGATCCACGCTCCGCGTCGAGAAGTGAGCCGATCAGAAAGGGTGCGCGCGCGCAGATGTGTCATGCTCCCCAGCCCAGCAGCGCACGCGGTCGCGGGGATCACCAGGAGGATGGAGCTTCCTCTCCACCTTTCGATCGAGACGCAGGCATCGGTGGCCTCCGCGGCGCCGCGATCTACCGCAGGGCGCGCAAGTACCGCCGTCGTGCGAAAAGCTGCGCCACGCGCAGCGCCGGGTAGAGCATCCGCCACGGCTGGTGCCGTGCCGCCTGTGTGAGCGAGCGGATCGTGAGCACAACGGCGTCGCCGTCACGGTGCACGATGAAGGCTTCTTCTCCGGAGACCGGGTGGCCGGGCAAGGTGCGATACGCGAAGCCCACGCGTTGCGCTGTCTGCACGACCGAGACGACCTCGATGGGCTCCTGGATTGTCAGCCACAGCACCCGTGCCGTCACGATGAGCTGCTCCCCGGCCACCACCGGGCCCTCCGCGTGCACCCGGAATCCGCTGCGGGTCTTCACCTTCCAGCGCAGCACGTCGTGTGTGGCGCGATTCCATGCCTCGTCGCCGTGGCCGACGACGGCTGCGACCTCGGATCGCCGGAAGGCAGCATCCGCCGACGGCCAGACAGGAAGGTGCGGGAGCGTCACTCGTTGCTCCCCGAACCGCACAGCGATTGGACGAGGTAGTGGTTTCGCTGGCGGATCAGACGTCGCAGGTACGGCACGAGGACGAGACGTTCTGCGACAGCGCCGAAGATCGGCGACGCGAGCGTGATGGAGTCGGTCATGACCGTCTCGTCACCGTCCCGGCCGAACTCGTGCAGATGATGGAAGCTCCGGAACGGCCCCGAGACCTGTTCGTCGACGAAGCGGTGAGGGGCGTCGAGGCTCGTGATCTTCGAGGTCATTCGGAACCAGATGCCGAAGTGCCGCGCCCGCCAGGTGACTGTCTCGCCGAGCCCGATCCGCCCGCTCGTGACACCGGCGATCGCTCGCTCTCCTGACGTTTCCATCGACGCCTGGTGCGCATCGATGTTCAGCGACGCGTCGAACAGCCGCTCGACGGAGAGCCCCGTACGCGTGACGATCGTGAAGCTGGAGACCACGCCTCCATCTTGTCAGCGCTCAGCGCAGGGTCGCCGCGAGCTCGCCCGCCGTGAGCGCGCGTTCTGCGAAGACGAGCCGGACCGCGTCGGGATCGGGGTTGCCCGCATCGGGCCCCCGGTGCA
This sequence comes from Microbacterium keratanolyticum, assembly GCF_016907255.1. Lineage (NCBI taxonomy): Bacteria > Bacillati > Actinomycetota > Actinomycetes > Micrococcales > Microbacteriaceae > Microbacterium > Microbacterium keratanolyticum. Next base: position 931,864 of record NZ_JAFBBQ010000001.1, read on the forward strand.
CTTCGCGCAGCCCCAGCCGTCGCGCGACAGCGGCGGAGGCCTCGTTGTTGGCCAGCAGGTACGCGATGACCGGGAGGTCGGGATGGACGCGCTGCGCCGCATCGATCGCCGCACGCGCGAGTTCCGTTGCATAGCCGTGGCCGTGATGCTCGGGAGTGAGTCGGTAGCCGAGGTTCCAGACTGCATCGTGAAGCACGGAGCAGCCGCCATACCCGCGCAGAGCGCCGTCCTCGCGCCCGCGCGCGACCCAGACTCCGAGCCCGTGCGCGTCCCACTGCTGCGTCCAGCGGTCCAGCATCGCTCTCGTCTGCTCGGTGTCGGTGTGGCGCAGCGACGGGTAGTGCCGCCAGACCCGTTCATCGGAGCAGAGCGCGAACAGCTCGGACTCGTCATCCGGCAGGGGTCGGGTGAGCACAAGGCGCTCGGTCAGAAGCTGTTCCACCACGCCAATGTAGCCAGGGCGTCGGACGTTCACAGGCCGTAGGCGACCACTCGGCACCGATCCTCGACCTCCTGCCGCCGACGACTCCCGCGCCCGCCGACGCCGCCCGTAGCGTCACCGTGTTCGCAGATCACGAAGGAGATCGCGTGAACATCGCCGAGTACCTGCTGTACCGGCGTACGCAGGCGCGGCTGCGGGCGCTTCAGTCAGAGCTCGGCGAGTAGTTCAGATCCAGCCGCGCTCTTCCGCGAGCAGCACGGCCTGCTGCCGGGTGGCGACAGACAGCTTGCCCAGGATCGCTGAGATGTGGTTCCGCACGGTTCCCGGGGCGAGCAGCAGCGACCGGGCGATCTGTCCGGTCGTCTCCCCGCGCCGGCCCGCGCGCAGCACGTCGAGTTCGCGGTCCGTCAGTGGACTTCGCTCGTCGCTCAGGGCATCCGCCGCGATCTCGGGGTCGACATAGCGACCGCCGGCAGCCACCCGCCGGATGATCGCCGCGACCTCATCCGCGCCCCGCGACTTCGGCAGGAAGCCCGCGACGCCGGCGCTGAGTGCGCGTCGCAGCACCCCCGGTCGCGCGTGCCGGGTGACGACGATGCAGCGGGTCGCGATGCTGCGGTTGAGCTTCTCTGCGACCTCGACGCCGTCGAGACCCGGCATCTCCAGATCGAGCAGACAGATGTCGGGCTGCAACCGCAGCGCGGTTTCGACCGCCTGCGTCCCGTCGGCGCATTCGGCGACCACATCGATGTCGCCCTCCAACCGCAGCAGGGCGGCCACGGCCGAGCGGATCATGCCTTCATCGTCAGCGAGCAGAACGCGGATCACGGTGCCTCCTTCAAGACGGAAGGGGGCAGAGCAGATGCCGCGGCACGTCCCGGAACCGTCACGATCACCGCGAACTCCTCGTCGCCGCGACGCACCTCGAGCGTGCCTCCGGCTTCGCGCACGCGACGGCCGATCCCTTCGAGACCCGAGCCGTCGGCGTCGGCCACGACACCGGGGACGACGTCGTTGGCGATCTCGTAGCGCCAGACGGCGTCTGCGCGCGCAAGGGAGAGTCGGGCTTTTTTGCCTCCGCCGTGACGCAGGATGTTGGTCGTCGTCTCACGGATCACCGGTCCAAGATCGGCGCCGGGCGCATCGGCAGCATCCGGAGCGATCGTGGTCGTGACATCGAGGCCCGCCGCGCGCAGCAGATCGCTGGCGTTCGCGATCTCGTCGGGCAGCGGCACGGAACGGAAGCGCAACGCGAGGTCGCGGGTCCCCTGCCGCGCTTCGTCGACGCTGACGCGTGCTGCGCGCAGCTGTTCCAGCGCCGCATCCGGTTCACGAGACATGAGGCGCTCAGCGAGCTCCAGCTGCAGCGCGATGACCTGCAGATGGTGCCCCTGGAGGTCGTGCACGTCGGTCGCGACGCGCAGCCGCTCCTGGGTGGCGGCAAGTCGCGACTCGGAGATGCGCGCCTGATTCAGGGCGCTCAGGACGTCCCACCACCACAGCGTCGTCACCGTCATCACCGGCAGGACCGTGCAGTAGAAGGCCGTCAGACCGGCTGCCGGTCCGGTGTGAAGAACCGCACTGCCCATGCGGGCGTCGATGATCCAGAGCGCGATCAGCGCGACAACGAGTCCGATCACGACTCGCGCACGAACCCCGCGCGGCCAGTGCAGCAGCGTCACACTCTGCGCCAGCGGGAAAGCACCGAGCAGCAGGCTCTCGCTCATGACGCCGAGAGTCGCACCGAACGCGACGGCGACCGCGAGAGGAACCAGCACGCTCATCCACTGCCCGTCGGCCGCCGTCTCGCCGTAGTGGCGGTAGCGGAACAGCAGCAGCAGCGTCGACGCGAACCACAGCAGGCCGCCGAGAAGAGCGGTGAGGACCACCGCAGTGCTCTCCCCGGCCGTGAACACCGCGCCGACGACGATCAGCACGAGCATCAGCTCGAGGAAGATCACACCGCCGACGGTGTACCACCAGGCGCCCGTGAGGCCACGCGCGAGGTGACGGGCGCCGGGAGCTGCATGCGCCGAAAGACCGTCGGGATCGGCGGCGTCGAGAGTGTTCATCGGCTCCACGATACGGCCATGACAGATGTCATGCCTCGCGCGTGCATTCCACCCGCAATGCGGTGACAGCCCGACACTTCTGCGGATCCCCGCAAGAGGCTGAACTGGATTCATCAGCCGGACGACCGGCTCCCAGACGCACAGACAGCCCCTCACATCGGAGTCACCATGAACCTCATCGAAACCTTCCAGAACCTCGTCGCCCAGGTTCCCGAGCTCGTGCAGCCGCTCATCGTCGCGCTTGCCGCCGCGGTGCCGTTCATCGAAGGAGAGGGCGCCGCTGCGATCGGCATCGCCGGCGGAATCAACCCGGTCGTTGCGGCGATCGCGGCGATCGCGGGCAACTTCCTGTGCGTCGCGATCCTTGTGCTCGCCAGCTCCGGTGCGCGCCAGGCCATCGTCACGAGCCGCGCCCGCAAGCGCGAGCTCGCCCTCGCCGGCGGCAGCGAGACCGTCGTCGAAGACGCGGCTGTGGTCGAGTCGACCGACAGCGACCGGAAGGCGGCCCGCAAGGCGAAGTTCCAGCGTGCACTCCTCAAGTACGGCGTCCCCGGAGTGAGCCTGCTCGGCCCGCTGCTGCTGCCGACGCAGTTCACCGCCACGATGCTCGCCGCCGCCGGAGTCACCAAGGTGCGCATCCTGTTCTGGCAGGCGCTCGCGATCATCGGCTGGACGACCATCATCACCGTGCTCATCAGCGGCCTGGTGCACGCCGTCAGCTGACCTGCGATACCCATGGCGCCCGTCATCGCGATCGATGGCGGGCGTTATGTCGTGTGCTTCTCCGCAGAGACTTGTCTGAAAGGAGCCTTTCGTCGATTATCACTGCGGATAACCGACGGATGTCTCCTCTGACGACAGCGATCAGGCCAGCTCGCTCGGGCTCAGCGTGTGAAAGACGGTGCGGATGCTGCGCCCGACGACCGTGTGCAGTGCGAAGCCGGGCATGGCATCCGGGTCGGCGATCGGGTTGATCCGACTGCCGAGACGGAGCCGGGAGACGATACCTGGTGCCCCGAGCACCGGCACTCCGGCGAAAGTCGCGGTGAAGGCCGTGTGGACATGACCCGAGAACACAGCGACGACCGCAGGGGAATCCTGAATCAGCCTCGCGAGGTCGTCGGGGTTTCGCAGCGGGTACGACTCGTCGACCGTGCGATGCCCGACGGGAACAGGAGGATGATGCAGCACCAGCACAACAGGTGCGGATGCCTCCGCGATCAGACGTCGCGCCTGCGCGAGGGTCGGGGCGTCGAGCATCCCGTCGTCTCGCCCATCGACATGGGAGTCGAGCGCGACGATCACGAGGCCATCGAGGTGAAGTGCATCGTCCGGCTGCGCGCTCATTCCCGCACGTGCCTTCGCTTCCTGCAGCGGCCCAGTGAGGTCATGGTTCCCCGCGCAGACGAGGGTCGGGATCTCGGTGGGTAGCGCGGCGAAGAACTCCGCGTACTCCTCGGCTCGACCGTGGTCGGCCAGATCGCCGCTCACGACGATCGCATCGACTTCGGGCAGTTCGACGACGTGGCGCAGCACAGCCTCGAACCGCTCACGGCGTCGGGCGGATCCGTCGAGATGCGGATCGCTGAGATGCGCGATCGTGAGGTTGCCGGTCATCTCGCGAGCGTAGCAATCACTCCACGATGTCGTCGCCGCGCATCGACGGCGAGCGACGATACCGATACGATTCCGAACCAACGATCATCCGAAAGGCACCGCATGAGCATCGCATTCCTGCTGACGACTCTCGTCGTGGTCGCGACTCCCGGAACCGGAGCGGTCTACTCGATCGCCGCGGGACTCTCCCGAGGGACGAAGGCCGGGATCGTCGCCGCTCTCGGATGCACGCTCGGTGTGGTGCCGCACATGGTGGCCGCGATCACCGGGCTGGCGGCGATCCTCAACGCCTCCGCGATCGCCTTCCAGACGATCAAGTGGCTGGGCGTCGCGTATCTGGTCTACCTTGCGTGGCAGACGCTGCGGGACCGTTCACTGATCGATGTCGAGAAGTCTCCCGCTCCGGTGTCGTTCTGGCGGACGATCCGCACAGCGGTGCTCATCAACCTGCTGAACCCGAAGCTCACAATCTTCTTCCTGGCGTTCCTGCCGCAGTTCGTTCCCGCGGGCAGCACCAACAGCACAGGGCACATGGTCTTGCTGAGCCTGGTGTTCATGGCGTTGACGTTGGTCGTCTTCGCGATCTACGGCGTCTTCGCCGCCACGATGCGCACACAGGTCATCAGCCGACCGCGCGTCATGGCGTGGCTGCGACGCACGTTCGCCGCCACCTACGTGCTGCTCGCCGGGCGGCTCGCCCTCGAATCGCGCTAGTCGGGTCCTTCGATCGCCACAGCCGAACTCGTCGGTTCCGACCGCGCGTGCAAGAATCGGCGACAGCCCGACATATCCCTTGTGAGCGGACATCGGAGCCGCCATAAGGAGTGCCATGGGCGATCGATCGGATGCCTCCGCGATGCGATTCACGTCGGAGATCGCGGTGCACCTCGATGCCGTGTTCCGCTACTTCCGGCGACGGGCGGCCACGACCGACGTGGATGACCTCACGGCTGAGGTTTTCGAGACCGCGTGGCGGAAGCTCGCCGACATCCCCTCGGAGCGGGCGCTGCCCTGGCTGTATCGCACCGCGGGTTTCGTCCTGGCGAATCATCGCCGCCGCGTGCAGAGCCTGCCGCTGCAACTCGTCGAAGAGCCGACCGACGAGGACCACGCGCGCCGCATCGCAGAACGGGATCGGCTGTCTCGCGCGTTGGCTTTGCTGCCCGAACGCGACCGCGAGATCCTGCTCCTTCATGCCTGGGAGGGGCTTTCGGGCGACGAGCTCGGCGAGGCGCTCGCGATCTCCCGTTCCGGGGCCCAAGCCGCGCTCTCCCGCGCGCGCACGCGGTTTCGCGAGGTGTGGGAACGCGACGCGCAAGATCTTCCCACCCACTGACACATACTCTCTGACGCCATCCTCCGACGAGACGAGAATCCATGAACGAGCAGACACCTTCCGACGGCCTCCGTCCGCTTCGTGACGCCGATCCGGCCGCAGAGGCAATCGCTTCGGACGCGCTGCGGACACGGGTTGTGGGGATCCCTGCGAGCGGACAGGCTCATGCACGCAGACGGTGGCTCGTACCCGTGGCTGCGGCCGCGGCGGTCGTCGCCGTCGTCGGCGGCGCGTTCGCCTGGGGCTCCGGCGCACTCGCCCCTTCACCAGGAGTCACACCGCTGGCTGTGTCCACGGGCTCGCCCGAGACTCCGGCACCACCGATCGCACTGGGTTCGGCGGGCGGCGGGGCTCTGGAGCTGCAGGCCGACACGATGGCGTCACCGTTCTTCACCGCACAAGGCGCGCATCGGTTTGTGGTCCCTCCGCTCGACGCCGCGACGTCCACGGCGTCCACGTGGGCCTTCGAGGGAGCGTCACGGTACTCCGCAGAGGAGGCATCCCGCATCGCTGCGGCGCTGGGCGTGAGCGGAGAACCCTCTACAGCAGATATGGGCGGGTGGATGATCGGCGACCCGGCTTCAGCACACCTCTTCCTGACCCCCTGGCGACTGTCCTACGAGGAAGGTACGCCACACCCGGTGAAGATCTGTGAACAGCAGGGCGATGAGCAGTACGGGCGCGACAAGCTGAACGATGATGGATCGTGGGCCTTCGGCCAGCACATGATCCAGTGCATGGCCGAGATGCCCTCGCCGAACGAGGACGATGCGCAGGCCGCCATGAAGCGTTTCCTCACCGCCGTCGGAATCGACCCCGCTCACACGCAGATCACGATTATGGATATGGGCGACGACACGACCATCATGTCGGTGATCGCCGCTCTCGTCGTTGACGGCGACGTCACAGACATCACGGCAAACATCCAGGTCACGGCGCAGGGGATCCTTAGTGCCTCTGCCCCCGTCGGCACCGTCGTCTCGCTCGGTGAGTACCCGATCGTGAGCCCCGCGGATGCCGCACTTCGGCTCAACGACACCGCCTATGCTGCTTCCACGGTTCGAAGCCCCGGCATCGCTGACGGCATCGCCGCGTTGCCACCGGATGTTCCAGCCCCCGCGCCCACCCCCGGGGCGGCGATTCCTTGGTCGATCGGGGTGCACGAGATCACCTCTGCGCGCCTCGGGCTCGCCAGCATCATCGGCCCCGACCGTGCGCACTATCTTGTTCCGGCCTACGAGTTCACGGCCTCGGATGGCACCGTCTGGAGCGTGATCGCGCTGGCCGACGAGGCCCTCGCAGAGAGCCCGCTCGGCTAGGAGCCTTCGCCTGCTCGCTGCGCCGCAGCATCCGCCCTCGCACGGAGCATCCGGCTGACACCCCACGCGCCTGCCGCGATCACCAGCACCACGATCAGGACGACGGAGTCGGGCACGCCGCGAGTCGCCTCGTACGCCCACCCTTCGACTTTGACCTGCGTCGAGGCCGAGAGCAGGCCGCCGAGCGAGGACGTGCCGCTCGTGACGAGCAGGAAGACACCCAAGGTCACCGTGAGCGCGCCGCCGACGATACCGGTCCACGTGTTGCGCCAGTGCCCGATCCGCACCTCGCGCGGGCGCACGAGCCGTCGCGCGATCGGCAAGCGTCCCCACACCAGCGCGAGGACGAGCAGCGGCAGCGCCATGCCCGCAGCGAAGAAGAGCAGCGTGACCCCGCCCATGATCGCGTTCCCGCTGACCGCGGCGACGGTGAGCACGGCTCCGAGGAGTGGACCCGCGCAGACACCGGCGAGGCCGTAGACGGTGCCGAGCGCGTACACCGAGACCGGTGTCGTGCTCTGCAGTCCCGCCCCGGAGCTCAGGAACGGCAGCGGGATGTTGAGCAGCATGAGCAGCCCGAGCACGATCACGATCACCGACGCGATCGTCACGAAGGTGAAGCGGTGCTCGTTCACGAACGCACCGAGCGTGCCCGCGAGCACGCCGAGAGGCACGAGGGTCGTGATGAGCCCGAGGTAGAAGAGCCCGGTACGGGCGATGAGTGTGCCGGGGCTCGTGAATGCATACGAGAAGAAGGCAGGCAGCAGCATCACCGAGCAGGGGCTGAGCAGGGTCAGGATGCCGCCGACAAACGCTCCCAGCAGTCCGATCTCCATCGGATCAGCCCTTGCTGTCGACCGCGTTGTCGAGGAAGTCGCGGAAGATCGCGATCGGCTGCGCACCCGAGAGCGCCGTGCCGTCGGCGACGAAGAACGGGACAGCACTCACACCGAGCCGCTGCGCCTCGGCCGTGCTGGTCTGCACCGCGGTCCGCAGCGCGGGGTCGTCGAGGTCGGCGGTGAACTTTGCAATGTCAGGGATGCCGACCTCCTCTGCGAAGGCGATCAGCTTCTCACGAGGGAGCTCCGCATGACCGGTGCCCGGCGCCGCACCGAAGACCGCGTCCAGGTACTCGAAGTACATGTCCTGCGCGGCTGCCGCACGGGCAGCGACGGCCGCCGTCTCTGACTCCTCGCCGAAGAAGGACACGTCGTTGAGCTCGAGGCGCACCTTGCCGCTGTCGACGTACTCCTGAATCACGGTGGGAAGCGTGTCGCGGTGGACGGCGGCGCAGAACGGGCAGCGCATGTCGGTCCACTGCACGAGCACGACAGGAGCATCCACGTCACCGATCGCCATGGGGTCGTCCGCGTCGCGGCGGATGTACGGCGCGTCCTGCGCGGCGCCTGCCGGGCTCTCGGCCGCCGCCGGCTTGTCCGCCAGCGGAGCCTTCTCCTGCCCCGATCCGGTGAGCTGCGCGATCACGACCATCGCAAGGAAAGCCACCAGCAGCGCCAGCCCGATCGTCAGGCGTCGGTAGAAAGTGACCTTCGACTGGAGTTCCTTGAGACCGGGCTCTGCGGGAGTGCTCATGAATCTAGGATACAAGTGGCATTCTAGGAGCGCCCTTCACGCGCGACTTGTATCCTTGTCCCCTCTCACCCGGCGGAGGCGAACCGTGCACGACGCAGACTCCAGCGCATCAGCGCGGGCATATCGCAGCATCCGAGATGCGATCCTCGACGGCTCGTACCCACCCGGCGACATGCTCGGCGAATCCTCTCTCGCCGCCTCACTGGAAATGAGCCGCACTCCCGTGCGCGCCGCACTCGCGCGATTGCAGGACGAGGGCTGGATCGTCATCTATCCCAAGCGCGGCGCGGTGGTGCAGGGACTCAGCGAACGCACGATCGTCGATCTCGACGACGCACGCCTCATCCTCGAATCCACCGCCGTCGGTCGCGCCCCCCAGCTTCTGCGCGAGCGCCTCGCCGATCGGCTGAAGGAATCGGTCGACGCGCAACGCGCTGCGTTCAGGCGTGGAGACGTGCGCGAGTTCGTCGAACTGACGATGCGATTCCACCGCGGCTTCGTCGAAGCCGGCGGCAACAGCGTGCTCCTGGAACTCTACGATCGCCTCGCCGACCGGCAGCGTTTCGTGCTCTTCGACGCCGGCGACCGGCTGCTCGATCGCTGCGCGGAAATCATCCAGGAGCACCTCGCGCTCACCGACCTCCTGCGCGCCGGCGACGCCATCGGCTTCTCTGCGGCGCTGCGCACCCACATCTCAGAGGTCACCAACCCCGCGCGGCCGGTGCACGAGTTCGACGGTGTGACCACGTTTCCGCCCCTGACCTGAACGAAGGAGAGACAATGCCGAACATCAATGACTCCGACGGATCCGCAGACAACCCGATTGTCGTCCGCCCCATCATGCAGGCGGATGCGGGCCAGGTGCTGACGATCCAACGCGCGGCCTTCGTGTCCGAGGCGCTCATCTATGGCGACCCGAACCAGCCGGCCCTCACTCAGACGCTCGAACAGCTGGAAGCGGAGCTCCGAGACGCGAAGGGTTTCGTCGCTGTGCAGGGCGAGCGGGTTGTCGGGGCCGTCCGTGCGCGCGAGAACGAGGGGACACTGCAGATCGGACGCGTCGCGGTCGCCCCCGACCTGCAGGGCGAGGGCATCGGTCGCAGGCTTCTGGACGCGATCGAGAACGACACGGATTGCAGCGAGGCCGAGCTGTTCACCGGCAGCCTCAGCGAGGCGAACATCGAGCTCTACAAGGACTGCGGGTACCGCGAGGCGGAGCGCATCGAGCAGGGCGACGGCACTGCGCAGGTCTTCATGCGCAAGCGGCTCAGGTAGCGAGCCGCGTGATCCACTCCACGGAGGTGATCGCTTCGCGACGCTGAAACTCGCGAAGCGTCGTCATCCCGGGAGGCGCCGGCCAGCGGCATTTCTCGAACCAGGCTCCGGAGATCGCCGACAGCAGCGAGATCTGATCCTCCGTACGAGCACCGGCGAACACCCGGTGGTCGAGAAACGGGGTGACATCGGCGGCAGCATCCGCCACCTGCACATCCAGCAGGTACAGAAAGGCATCCACCCAGCCCGCACCCCTGCATGCCCAGGGCCAGTCGAGCAGGTGGGCGTGCCCCGCCGCATCGATGAGCATGTTGTCGGCACGGAGGTCGCCGTGGATCAGGCGATCGCCGGCGACCGCGGATGCGACGCGCTCCCCTGCGGCCCGGAGAAAGGCGAAATTGTCCTGGCACCAGGGCGTCGTGGTCTCGAGCAGCCCGTCCTCCTCGAGGCGTCCCCACGAGAGCGCATCGCCCGCGAGCTCGTCTCCGAGTGACGGAAGATCGGCGTCGGTCGACGAGGCGGTCAGCGCGGCGAGGGAATCGAGAACATGCCGGGTGTCCTCGGCAGAGGAACTCTGCGGATGCCTCCCCTCGACGTCCTCGATAACGAGAACAGTCCACTCGTCCTGCGTGAACGCATCCACGAGATGGGCAGCGGGGAGGTCGCGCGGAATCGCCCGCAGCACCGCAGCCTCCCGCTGGTAGAGCTCGAACGTCCCTTCCGCGCTGGCCGATACGGCCTTGACGAAGAGCCGCTGGCCGTCGATGAACGACACCCGGGATGCCACGCCCGCCGAGAATCCTCCGCTCTGCGTCGTGGCTTCGTGAACCGGGGCTCCGGCGACCTGCTCGACGCGCTCGCGAATGTCGGAGGGAAGTTCTGCGAAGTCGAGGCGTGCCATCGAACGAGCCTATCCGCGCGCGTCAGACCCCCTGCGCGTCCAACCATTCCTCGAGTGCGATCAGCGCCAGGTAGGCGACAGTGCCGTGATCGGCGAGCGCGATCGGGTGGTAGGTCACATCCATCCCGTGCTCTCGCTGGGCCTGTGCGAACTGCTTCGTGCTGTCAGGGACCACTAGCTGATCTTTCAACCCCTGGGCGACGAAGAGCGGGGCGTCGAAGGTCAGCGCCCCCGCCGAGTTCTCTCGCAGCAGCGTCGCCCATGGTTCTGTCGTCGTCGGGTCGGAGAGGAAGAACTTTCCCACGACGGGCTCGGCGATCTTGTGGAGCTCGTCCAGGTCGCTGAGCAGACAGAGCGCGTTCATCTCGGGAAGGATCTCGCGCGCCCCCGGGGTGAGGATTGTGGCGAGATCGGCGCCACGATCACGGTAGACGTCGGCGTATGACCGGAACGCGTACGAGCCGATCGTCGCGCCCGACACGTCATCGAGATGCGCCTGCATGAGCGAGCCCAGCTCCGCCGCCGGTGCTGCCACCGCCACCGCGTCGATGCGCAGCTCTGGCGCGTAGGTCGGCGCATACTCGGCGGCGAAGAGGGCCGCCTGACCCCCCTGCGAATGCCCCCAGAGGACTACGGATGCCCCCGCATCCGCCTCCTCGATCGCCCGCGCCGCCCGCACCGCGTCGAGCATGCTGTGCGCGGCGGTATCCCCGACGAGGTACGAATCGGGCCCCGCCACTCCCATGCCGACGTAGTCGGTCGCGACCACCGTGTAGCCGCGATCCAGCAGCATCCGAAGCCCCTCGATGTCGAGGAACGGATCGAAACCTCGCGACGGTGCACAATCGCGGGCGGAGCCGGTCGTCGGATGTCCCCAGGCGAGCACCGTGCGTCCGCCATCGGGGGCGTCTCCGTTCGGAGTGATCACGACGCCGCTCGCGAGTTGCGGAGCACCGTTCACATCGGTCGTGCGATAGAGGATGCGCCACGCCATGGCGTCGAACGGATGTCCCTGCAGCGGCTCGATCCGGACGATCGACCCGGGCTCACCGGCGACCTCGGCCGGTGCGTCGTAGAACTCGGCGAGTGCCTTCTGATCGAGCTGATCGCCGAACAGGCGGGGGCCGAATGCGACCGCGAGGATGCCGACGAGGGCGACGAGCGCGCACGCGATGATGAGGAACGTGCGGCGAAGCCGTGGATGCGCGCGGGGCTTCTGAGCGGGACTCTCCGCCATCTCGTTCATCGCGCTGTCCCTGGCGAGTTCGGCCTCGCATTCGCGGTCATGGCGACTAACGTACGCAGATCCGCGGCGATGCAACAGATGCGATCAGTCGTCGGTACGGAACCCGGCTGCCTTGTGCGTGCCATCGCAGAACGGCTTGATCGCAGAGAGACCGCAACGACAGAGTGCGAGCGTCTTTCGGTGCCGTTCGATCGGCTCGCCATCCGCGGTCTCCAGCTGCACGTCGCCCCGGACGATCAGCGGCCCGTCGGGATACGCGGTGACCGTCGCGGGTTCGTGTCGCCCGCTCACTGCGCCGCTCCTTCTCGCAGCGAGGAGGTTCCGCGCCGCCACGCGGTGAGGATGTGCTCCCCGACCGCACCGTCGATCGTCAGACATGCTGCGGCACCGAACATGATGTCGGCGAGCAGGTCGGGGCGTTCCTCGGCCAGTGCGCCGGCGAGATCACGAGCCGCGATCTGCTCGTGCACTGCATCCGCTTCCACATGCTCGTCGAAGTAGTCGGTGACATCCTCGCCGAAGCCCAGACGCCGCAGGCCATCTCCGTACAGCTTGTTCGGAATCGAGGAGGTCATCTCGAACGCCGCAAGATGGCCGACGATCGCCCCGATCAGCCGCCGGTTCAGCCCGAACATCGACATCATGTTGTGCGAGGCGAGAGTGATGGCAGGCACATCGTCGATGTAGGCGCCATAGGTGTCATCGAGGCCGGCGCCGCGAACCGCCTTCGCGAAGATCTCCGCGTGCACCCGCTCCGGGCGTCCTCCGCCATACTCATCCGCCTGGATCTCGACCAGCGCCGCCTTCGGCCTGCCGGTCAGGCGCGGGATGGCCCAGGAGTGCGGATCCGCCTCGCGCAGCGTGTAGATCGACCGGTGGATGAAGAACTCCCGCGCCTGCTCGAGGGTTGCCTTCCTCGCCAGGTACCGGGAGAGGCTGGGCCCCGTGTCCCCGGCCACGAGAGCGAACAGCGCCCTGGCGACCGCATCCTCCGTCGGCTCGGGAAGCTCGGGCGGGGCAACCGCGGCCCGCAGAACGCGCTCGAACTCACGCTCCAACCTCTGCCGTGCGCGGATCAGATCCGGGTCCCACTCCCGCCCGGCGTCGAGCCCGGGCAGCGAGCCGTACGCCGACGCGTAGAGCAGAAACAGGGCGAGCTGGATGTCGTCATCGCGAAGGATGTCACCGCAGCGCACCAGCGCCTCCTCGACAACCTCACCCAGTGCAGTGCGAGCATCCGAGGTGAGTGCGTGGAGGACACTCTCGCTGAGCGCGCCACGCGGCGAGCACGGAACAGAGGTGGGATGGGCCAGGGCGATGTAAGTCATGAGGCACGCTCCGTAGATGGACGAGGCCTCAGTCTCTCCGTGCAGCGCGGGGCGCGCGAGGGTCTTGACCCGACGAGCCCGCGGCGCTACGGCGCGGGCTGCGCTCCCTCGAGCCGGAAGAGCTCCATCGCGCCCGCCGGATAGAGCGGAAGCGCCTCGCCGTCATCCGCGAATGACCGCCACACGACAGGCACGATCTCACCATTGCTCTCTGTGAGGGTTGCACCGGCCTCCGCGGGTTCGGGGTCGAGGCGTCCGGTGTAGACGAAGACGATCTCGTGTCCGGCCTCGCCCTCGTATCGGAAGATGTTCTCGACCACGCCGAGGTAGCGCAGGTCGCCGATCGTCGCCGAGAGTTCCTCCGCCACCTCGCGCTCAATGGCCGCGCGATGGGTCTCGCCGTGTTCGACGCTGCCGCCGATGAGGCGGTGGAATCCGTTCGGGTTCTCTGCTGTGGGGACGTTGAGACTCACCGCGTGCGCGGAGCCCGCGGCATTCGGCGCTATGAGCATCGCCTTGACACGGATGCGGCTTCGATCGATCGACACCCGGATACGCTACTCGACCGGTGCGCACACCCCGAGAGCTGCGCGATCCGCAACTCTGCGCTGCAGCAGCCGAGTTCGAATCTGTGAGCGCTCCCAGTGTTGGGGCGTACCGTCGGTTCATGAACACACAATTGAAGATCGCAGGGCAGAGCCCTGAACCGCTGGGGCTGGGTTCCGTCCTCATCGGCTCGCTTCCCGCGACGCTGATGACCGAAGACGCCCCCGACCGCTACACCGTGGAAGCGGTGTTCACGCGCAAAGCCGATCGCGACGAAGTCGCCGCGATCCAAGGAAACGCAGTGCGCGCGCACCTGTCCGCGAAGGGATACTCCACCGTCGAACTGCACGTCGCAGACCGACGACTTGAGATCGCGAACACCAACCTGGAAGAGCTGCGCGATGGACTGGCTGCAGTCATCGCCGACGAACTCTCCGAGATCAGCGCCGCCATCCAGTCGCGACGTGAGATCACCGCCCATCGATTCCTTGCCGACTCGGTACGGGAGCAGACCCGCGTGGCCGCGGTCGCCGAACTGGCTGATGCGGTCGCGTTCGATCGATCTCCGCAGTCCGACGACGAAGCTCGCATCGAAGACTGGGTCGAAGAAGGGGGCGCCGTCCGCACATAGGGCGACGCCTCAGAGACGAGGTCACCATGGACGGCATCCGTTCTACCGCCCACGCCCGCCCACGCGACGCGGTGTCGCGCGGGTCGAGCACGTTCACGGAGCTGGCTCAGCAGGTCCGCGAACGAGGACTGCTGCGCCGAAGGTACGGCTACTACTGGTCGAAACTCATCGGCGCACCGCTTGTTCTGGCATCCTGCCTTCTCGTTTTCGTCTGGATCGGAGACACATGGTGGCAGCTCTTGGGCGTGGCGTTCGCACCGAACCACAAGGGAATGCCGATCGTTCCGCGTGAGCTGACGCTGGACTTCCTTCGCCGCCAGGTGATGATGAGCCGCAACATCCGAGGCAACAGGGCGCTCGACATCGCGATGGGCGGGCTGAATTACCAGATCGAGCACCATCTCTTCCCGTCGATGCCGCGCCCGCACCTACGACGCGCGGCACCCATGATCGCTGCGTACTGCCGCGAGCAAGGGGTGCCGTACACACAGGTGGGGCTCTTCGCCTCCTATGCAATCGTGATCCGTTACATCAATCGCGTCGGGCTGGGCGAGCGAGATGTGTTCACCTGCCCGCTCGCCGATCAACGCAGCCACATCGGTGCTCTCACGACGTAGAGACGACGGAAGGGATGGCCTTACACCGCGCGTCGCGCGGGTGTACGCTCCAGATCAGAGGCATCACTTGGCTCTGGGAGGGTTGTTCCGGGGGATGCGCTCTGGTTGATAGGAACTCTCGCCCCGCTGCTGCGACAACGCCGGTTCGGGTGGGGGTTCCTGTCCCTCAGGTCGACCTCAGCCGGCTTGCGGTTCACTCGTCGCGAGCGTGGCCTGTCGCGCGGAAACCCCGCTGCTGATCAGCAGCGCGCCCGATTGCACGTGGATCCGCGCACGCAGAACCAACCCGAAGCTGTCTCCGTCGAGTTCGATCATGTGCGGGGTCTCGAAGCGAGCCTCGAAGCGCTCGGCCTGTGCGTAAGCGAGCGTGTGCAGCTGAGGAGCTCGATGCAGCATCCTCCGGCTGAATGCCGAGGTGCGGGCGATGCCCTGCAAAGTCAGACGCGTGCCGATCTGCGCCCAACCGAAACGGCGGCGAGGGCGCATCATCACGACGTCCAGTTTCCCGTCGTCGATCGTGGCCTTGGGAATCAGCAGCATGTTGCCGGTCAGGGTTCCGCAGTTTCCGACGATGATCGTGTGCGCGCCGGTCGAGCGCACGGATTCTTCGTCGATCCGATAGTCAAGTCTGAAGCTCCGGTGTCGAAGGATCGACCTCGCGATCGGGCCGACGTATGCGAGCCAGCCGAGGTGTTTCTTCGCGAACGCGCTCGTGTACTCCGCCATCTCGGCGTCAAGACCGATACCGGCCATGACCATGAAGGCATGCGTGCGACGGTCGCCGGACCCATCGTCTAAGTCGATGACGCCGACATCGATGGCGCGAAACGGACCAGAGAAAGCAGCCTCAACGCATCCGTCGATGTCGTTGAGGGGGATGCTGAGGTTACGTGCCAGGAGGTTGCCGGTACCCGACGGGACAAGAGCAAGGGGCGTGCGGGATCCGCGCAGAACTTCGGCGACCGCCCGGACGGTCCCGTCACCGCCTGCGACAGCCACGACCGCCGCCCCTCCGTCGAGCGCTTCCTGCGCGGCGCTGACGCCGGAGTCACGTTCGCGCGTCGGATACCAGCGCGTCGTCGCCCATCCGTGGCGTGCCTCGGCCGCGTCAAATACCGCGCGAAGACCGTCAGGTGAGGTTCGGTGAGGGTTGTAGACGACGGCCGCGTGCCTCACTGCGATCAGCTTTCCTGCGACGGCCCGTCAATGTGTCGGGCCGCGGTCCGTTCGCGAGTCGCCGCAGAGGGAGCGTACTCATGCCAATGGCTCGCGACGTCTTCAGCCCAGCTGGCCTCTTGCTTCTCCGAGACGCCTGCGCCCGGGTCGGCCTCATTCTCTTTCGAACTCATCTTCGAACACTACGCGCCCAAGATGTGAGGCTGTCCAGGAACCGGCAGTTCCGGCAAAGCTCGAGAGACAGTGCCTCTAGCGGCGCCGCTGCCAGCGCATCGCTGCAGTCCCGACGATAGCGACGGCGATGCCCGCGAAGAGGAGCGGCATGCTGAAGAGGCTCGCGGCCGCCGCGCCGAGAAGCGCTGCGAGCACGAGCGCATCCAGTGCCCAGATGACGCGCACGGCGGCCATCGGGTCACCCATCGGCGTGGGCATGGGCGCAAGCAGAGTCGTGGGCATGGGGCCCTTGACGGCATTGCTGACTCGGATGCCGAGGGCGAAGACCCCGAGAAGCAGCGCGCTGAGTACCGCCGACCCCGGGGGCACCGCCATCAGAAGTGCGGCGACGCCGACGACAGCGAGCAGCACCGCGACCGTGACCACAAGCGGAAACAGCAGGTGGTAGGCGACGAGTGTCCTGTCGCTGACACCGTACGGCGAGAAGTCCGCGGCCATGCTCGCGGCGTGCCGGAGCCCATCGGTGAGCGGCCCGAGACCTCCGAAGGCGATCACACCCGCGGCCGCGCCCAGCAGCCAGGCGGGTGCTCCCGGCGTGAGAGCGAGTGCCAGCAGCATCCCGGATGCCGCGAGTGCGGCCACCCCGATGGCGAGACGCCCGGGAGTGCGCATCGCGCCGATCGCGTCGCGGACGAAGAAGGTCGCCGAGAGAGCGCGACGCGGCTTCACCGCCCGCCATCGACGGCCGATACGTGGGCGTGTCTGGTACGTCGACACAGCCGATGCGAAGTCCATACCGGTGGCGTGGGTGACCAGCGCATCCCATCGCACGGACTGCGCCATGAGCGTCTCGTGACGAAGGTGATTGAGCAGCGGAGGCACCGCGGCCAACAGCGCGACGGTGAGAGCCGCCAGGGCAGCGATCATCGGCGCCTGCATCTGGGTCGGGTAGCCCACCCACGCCCACGGCAGGACGACCTGCAGCACGGGCGTCGCGAAGGCAAGGAACGCGAGGAACAGGATGCTGAGCGCTGCCACCGCGGCAGCTCGGGGGAAGGCCTGCCCGGCGAGCCAGAGCACGCCCGTGACTGCGCCCACGAGCGCCCCGCCCACCCCGAACAGCAGGACGTCGAGAACGCTCACGATGCCGTGCTGAGCGAGGCTGGCCCCGATCGTCACCGCGACCGTCGTTGTCGCTGTCGTGATGAGTGCTGTCGCTCGCAGCATCGGACGCAGGAAGATGTCTGTTCCCCGCAGATCACTCATCGCGAGCGTGTGCGTCAGGAACGGTGCGAGCAGCGCCGGCCCCCGCACGCGTCCGACGAGCAGCGCGCCCGCCCAGAGCACCGCGACGATCACGGAGGCGACGCCGGGCGCTGCCACATCTGCGAAGAGGGCCACTCCTGCGGGACTCGTCACACTCACCCACACGGCGCGTGCCACAGGAACGACGGCCACCAACGCGACCATGAATGCCATGTACACGGCGAACGCCCGATCGCGCCCGGCACTGTTGCGCGCGTGCCAGATCTCAAGGGCGGCGAGCGCTCGACCGTTCACGCCGCTCGCTTCAGCACGACGGTCTGGTCGGCCAGGGCGTCTGCGAGCACAGCGCTGTGCGTGGCGATGACGAGCGTTGCCCCCGCCTCGCGTCGTGCGCGCAGCACCTCGATCACGGCCTCGACATGCTCAGGGTCGAGGCGCTGCTCGGGCTCGTCGAGGATCAGCACGTCGAACGGCCGGGCGAGCACGAGAGCCAGGCCGAACAGCTGCGTCTGCCCCGAAGAGAGCTCATGCGGGTAACGCTCGCCGAGCCAGTCGATCCCGAGTTCCGCGAGCACACCATCCGCGAGCTCGGCGGCAGCGTCACCATCATCCACCCACGTCGTCGCGACAAGCAGCACATGGTCGCGCACCGTGAGGTCGACCGCCATCGGAGGGAGGCCGATCATCGTGGAGACGCGGCGTCGCAGCATCCGATCACCCTCAGTGACGACAGTGTCTGCGATACGCGCGGAACCGCTCGTCGGCGTGCGCGCGCCCGCGAGGACGCGCAACAGGGTCGATTTCCCCGCGCCGTTGCTGCCGCGAACGACCAACGCCTCACCTCGGGAGACATCCAGGGAGACAGGATCGAGCAACGCCACGCCACCGGAGACGACGCCCACCTGCTCGACCTGGATCATTCGTCCATCCTTTCAGGGAAGCCCGTCGAGAGACAGGCCGCGGTGCATCTGGAATCATGAGCGCATGGTTCTGCTCTTCCGTCTCATCGTCGACGGCGAGACTTTCGACGTCGACAAGGACGGCGGCGCCAACCATCTCACCTGGGTCAGCGGTCCCAACGCCGGCTACGGATTCACGCTCGGTCGCTCCGATGGCGCATCACTCACCGAAGACGAGGCTCGCGCCGCCATCCGAGGTTTCCTCGCCTCCATCGATCCGGCGACGGGGTACGTCGCGGAGGACGGGGTCCTCTAGAACTCGCTCTTGCCGAGCGAGACGAGCGTGCGGTTGTGGAAGACGTCGTCCTCTTCGAGGATCGTCACGCTGCCGGACGGAAGGCGGAACGCGGCGTGAGCGCAGGCTTCGACGGGGATGCCCATCCAGGCGGCAATGACCCAGTTTGCGGTTCCTCCGTGCGTGACGATGATCCGGGTGTCGGCAGCATGCGCTTCCCACCGGGCGACGGCGGCGTAGGCGCGTTCGATCGCCTGCCGCTTCGTCTCGCCACCCTCGATGCCCTCGTCGTGATCGAGTCGCTCGCCGCGCGCGGGCGGAAAGATGAAGCGCTCATCGAGCCACGCCTGTGGGCGGCCGCCGGCCACACCGTAGGACTTCTCGCGCAGATCGGCATCGAGAACGGGCTCGACTCCGAGGGCTTCGCCGATGGATGCTGCCGTCTGCGCCGTCCGCTGCAGGTCAGACGAGATCAGCAGCGGCGTGGTGTCGCCGGGGATCGCATCGCGCAGGAACGCGCCGATCTTCTCCGCCTGGGCGATGCCTCGCGCCGTCAGGGTCGAGTCGTACCATCCGCCGACCAGCCCCTCGACGTGATGGGTGGACTCTGGATGAGTGACGACGTAGACCCGCTGCATTCGATCCATGTTGTCAGGAGCACGCGCCGGCAATATCGCTCAGCACGGCATCCCGTGAGCGCCCGTACTTGGTGAGCATCTCTTCGGGGGAACTGATCAGGGCCTTCCAGAGTGCCCAGGCTGCTCCTCGTAGCCATGCATCCTCCGGCAGTTCCAGCCGGGCGCGCAACCGGTCACGTTCGTGAGAGCTGCAGCTCAACCATGCGAAGGCCAGGTCGCAGGCGGGATCCCCGATGCACGTCTGTCCGAAGTCGATGAGCGCCTCCAGATGACCACCGTGACCGAACAGCATGTTGCCTGGCGCGATATCGCCATGGACCCACACCGGCGGCGCAGTCCACACCGTGGTCACGGCCGCATCCCAGAGGGCCCGGCATCCGTCAGCCTGCCCTCTGGGCAGAACGGGGAGCCCGACCTGCACCTCTTCGCCCACCGCACTGACGTGACATCCGCGGTACGCAGACGCGCTTCCCGCCCATGGCCCTCCCGCGGTATCGCAGGCCTGCAGATCTCTCAGCGCGTCACCGACGTTGTTGATGGCGCGCTCGCGGTCGCGCGGTTCCACCGCAGTCAAGGTGTGCCCGTCAATCCACTCGCGGATCGACCAGGGCCGGGTGAATGCCGTCGAAGGCGCCCCGGTCGCGATCACGCGGGGGATCGCGATGCAAAGTCGGGAGTCGAGGACCGCGAGGGTCTGCTCCTCCCGGACGAGGCCTGCGACGTAGCCGTCGGCGCTCGGGAGGCGGACCGACATCCGGTCACCAAGCCGGAAGGTGCGGTTGTCCCATCCCTGCACATCCACTGGTCGGATCGGCAGTTCAGACCACTGGGGAAACTGTTCCGAAACCAGGGAGCGAACCAACGAAGAACTGATCTCTTCGGGAGCTGCGGCCATCGCGCCAGCCTAGACGACGACTCGGCGAGCACTCCGGGAGCGACGGAACTGTCCGATCTCACGAAACACGTCGGACAGTGAGACGCAACGCCCCTGGAAAGACGGGCGTCTGATCTGCCGCCGACACTGCCTGTTGTTTCACGAAACGTGTCGGAAATCACGCTCCGCCCTCAACCTGCCTCCCTGTACGAACCGGGGGTCCGCCGGGGCCAGTAACCTGACAGCGTGATTGCTGTTGAGCTGCTGGGTGGACTGATGTCCGCGATCGATGATCGCCGCTGGGATGACTTGGCTGGGTACCTTCATGACGATTTCTCGTGCCGATACGTTCATACCGGCGAGTCCTTCGATCGTGCGTCGTGGATCCGGCTGAACGCGGAGTATCCAGGATTCGAACACCTTCGTGTCGAAGAGATCGTCGGAGATTCGGACCGTGCGGCCTGTCGTTCGCATGTCACAGGGCGCGGTCGTGAAGGCGTGGATCACTTCGAGTGTGCGACGTTCGTCCGAGTGCGGGATGGGCTGATTCATGAGATGACCGAGGTCTGGACAGACGTTTCGCAGACCGCGCCCGTTGGCACCCGGCCAGACACGACGTCGTCCGTCTGACTTGTCTCCGCCGGTCAGGCTCTGGGCGAATGCGTCGCCGCAGACGCTTGGTAGGGGAAATGCGGTCGGTCGGAACGCATCCGACCATCACACGCGGGCGCCGCGTCCGACTTCTGACGGGCGTGGTGACACGCCGCCGCTTCCGACACGCCATCTGAGATTCCGCCACTTTCGTGAGAAGCTCCGACACCTTCGTGAGAGTCCGACAGTTTGCGTGAGATCGGACAGAAACACCTGAAACGGCAGACTCGCCGTGATCAAACCTTTACATTCGTTACCGCGCCGTTATATGGTGAGTGCACGGTGAATGTTTGCTGTGGCATTCACCGGATGTGATTGCAGGACACTCTTGGTGCAAGGGACAAGGGCCGATCGGTTGCCTCTCCGATCGGCCCTCACCTTTGCCCGCACTAGTCTGTGAGAATGACTGATCGCAAGCTCGCCCAAGCAGCATGGGAGAGCCTGTTCCGCGCCCAGCACGAACTGTTCGCAGAGTTCCACTCCGACTTCGACGGCGCCGACATCACGCAGGCCGAGTACGACGTCCTTCTGACAGTGACTCGGTCCCCCGACCAGACCACGCGCCTGCGCGACATCACGCTCAACATGCTGATCAGCCAGCCGAGCGTCTCGCGCCTCATCGATCGGATGGTCGCCCGCGACTTCATCATCAAGCGTGCCGATCCCGACGACGGACGCGGCGCGCTGATCACGGCGACAGATGCCGGCGTGCGGGCGTTCCGCGCGGTGGCCACGGTGCACGGACGCTCGATCGCCGAGCGCATGGCGACACTCGACGACGAAGAACTTCGTGAGCTCCTCGCGCTCACGGAGAAGCTGCGCCGCGGCTGACCCCGCCCGGCACCGAACCCACGATGCCCGCGTCAGCGACTCGGACTTCTGCGCGGCAAACTGATCAGGTGATGGATGCCGCATTCGATCTGGGCGCGATCGGCGCAGGGCTGTCGTTCGTGACCGCCCTCGACGAGCTCTCTGCAACGCTGAACGCGCATTCGGCGGTCGTCATCAGCGCCCCACCGGGTACCGGCAAGACCACACTCGTGCCTCCCCTGCTCGCAAACCGCACCTCGGGGCGCATCATCGTGACGCAACCGCGCCGCGTCGCTGCCCGCGCCGCGGCCCGCCGCCTCGCCCAGCTCGATGGCACCCCGCTCGGTTCCCGCGTCGGCTTCACTGTCCGCGGCGAGCGCGCCATCAGCCCCGACACGCGTGTGGAGTTCGTGACAGCAGGCGTACTGCTGCGCCGGATGCTGCACGACCCGGGCCTCGACGGCGTCGATGGCGTCATCATCGACGAGGTGCACGAGCGTGCGCTGGAGACGGATCTGCTGATCGGCCTCCTCGGCGAGGTGCGCGCACTGCGCGATGACCTCGTCCTTGTCGCCATGTCTGCCACGCTCGACGCGGAGCGCATCGCTGCCGTCATCGGCACAGAGACGGAGCCCGCTCCCCTCGTCGACCATCAGATTCCCGCATTTCCGCTCACGGAGCGCTGGGCTCCGCCGCCGTCGAACCGCCTCGATGCTCGCGGCGTCACGGGCGCGTTCCTCGACCATGTCGCGCACACGGCCGCATCCGCCGCTCGCGATCTGACCCGCCGCGACGGAGCATCCGATGTCCTCGTGTTCGCTCCGGGCGCGCGCGAGGTCGCAGAGATCGCCCGCTGGCTTCGCGATCACGCCCCGGAATTCGACGTTCGAGAGCTGCACGGGCAGCTTCCTGCGGCGACGCAGGATGCGGTGATCCGCGGACGGACATCCGCGCAGCCGCCCCGCATCATCGTCACGACGTCACTTGCGGAATCCTCGTTGACGGTGCCCGGCGTGCGTGTCGTCGTCGACAGCTGCCTCGCTC
Organism: Microbacterium keratanolyticum; assembly: GCF_016907255.1. Classification (NCBI taxonomy): domain Bacteria; kingdom Bacillati; phylum Actinomycetota; class Actinomycetes; order Micrococcales; family Microbacteriaceae; genus Microbacterium; species Microbacterium keratanolyticum. The sequence continues at coordinate 954,614 of NZ_JAFBBQ010000001.1, forward strand.
GCGTCCCCCAGCGCGACGCGGGCCGCGGCATGACCGGGCTCGTCACCTCCGCCGCATCCCGTTCCTCCTGCGTCCAACGCGCCGGTCGCGCCACACGCCAGGGACCGGGCACGGTGATCCGCTGCGTCGATGAACGCGGGTACGCGGCGGCCCCTGCCCGCCCCGCGCCCGAGATCGCCACCGCGGATCTGGCGGATGCTGCGCTGCTGTTGGCCTGTTGGGGCACCCCCGGAGGCACTGGCCTCCGGCTGATCGATCCACTCCCCGCCGAAAATCTGACCGACGCCCTTGCCGTGCTGCGCGGACTGGGAGCGATCGACGAACACGGCCGCGCCACCGCCGAGGGGCGCGCCCTCGCACGCATCCCGACCGATCCGCGTCTGGCCCGCGCCCTGCTCAGTGGTGGCGCACTGGTCGGCGCCCGACTCGCCGCAGAAGTGGTCGCTCTCCTCAGCGGCGACCAGCGCGTCGCCGACACCGATGTCGCCGCTGCCGTGCGCGGGCTGCGCAACGGTCATGGCCCGGACGCACGGCGGTGGGCGCGCGACGCCGAGCGCTTGGAACGTCTGGCCCCCAAAGGCACAGTGCGCGGCACGCTCGATGACGTCGGACTGGTGATCGCATTGGCGTTCCCCGAACGAATCGCCCGCCGCGTGGAATGTTCCTCAGACGGCGCCACGTTCCTGCTGGCATCCGGTACCCGTGCCGGGCTCCGTGGGGCGCTCGCGAATGCCGAATGGCTCGCTGTGGCCGACGTCGCCCGCGCCACGGGCCGCGCGGCTTCCGACTCCGGGGCGGTGATCCGCGCGGCCGCGGTGCTCTCCGAATCGCACCTCGAGCAGGCGGCCGGGCCGCTTCTCACCGACAGGGTCGAGGTGGCGTTCGTCGACGGTCGCGTGCGGGCGCGGCGTGAGCGGCGGGTCGGTGCGATCATGCGTTCCTCGGCTCCGGTCACGGCGAACGCCGAGGAAAGCCGCGAGGCGGTGCGTCGCGGCATCGAACGCGACGGGCTGGACATCTTCACCTGGTCGGATGCCGCCGACGGCCTCCGTCGCCGGCTGGCGCTGCTGCACCGCGAGAAAGGCACACCCTGGCCGGATGTGTCGGATGCGGCACTGCGGGGCTCGCTCGACGTGTGGCTCGCACCCGAAGTCGACGCACTCGCGGGCGGAACGCCGGCGGGACGACTCGACATGATGCCCGCCCTGCAGCGACTGCTCCCGTGGCCGGCCGCCGTGAACCTCGACGCCCTCGCTCCGGAGCGCCTGGAGGTCCCCAGTGGCAGTCGGATTCGCATCGCCTATCCTCCGCACGACGATCCGACCGCACGTCCTGTCGTCGCGGTGAAGCTGCAGGAGTGCTTCGGCTGGGCCGAGACCCCCCGACTGATCGATGGCCGCGTCCCCGTGCTGTTTCACCTACTGTCACCTGCCGGGCGCCCGCTCGCCGTCACCGACGATCTCGCTTCGTTCTGGTCGGGCCCCTATGCGCAGGTGCGCGCTGAGATGCGTGGGCGCTACCCCAAGCATCCATGGCCCGAAGACCCCTGGGCGGCCACCCCCACCCGCCACACGAAGGCGCGCACGGCCCGCGAACAGGGATAGACCCTACGGCGTACGCCGCCGCAGGGTGAGCGGCGCCAACACGAGGAATCCCACGGCGAACGCCGCGACGATCAGCAGCGGACCCCCGACGTCCCACCCCTGATCGCCCGCCGCGACGGCCTGGATCGCATCGATCGCGTGGCTCAGGGGCAGCCAGTCGGAGATCGCCGACAGCACATCCGGCATCTGGTCGCGCGGCATGAACAGCCCACCGAGGATGATCTGCGGAAAGACGAGCACGGGCATGAACTGCACCGCCTGGAACTCGGTCTGCGCGAACGCGCTCGCCAGCAGCCCGAGGGCTGTGCCGAGCACCGCATCCACCACAGCCACTGCGCCCAGCTGCCACAGCGGCCCGTCGACCGTCAGCCCGCAGACGTACACGGCGAAGGCGACCGTCACAATCGCCTGCACGACCGCCATCGCCGCGAACGCGAGCGCGTAACCCAGGATGAAATCCGCCTTGCCGAGCGGGGTCGTCATGAGCCGCTCGAGCGTGCCCGAGCGGCGTTCACGCAGCGTCGTGATCGAGGTCACCAGGAACATCACGATGAACGGGAACAGCGCGAGAATCGCCCCGCCGAACTGGTCGAACACACCCTCCTGATCTGTAAAGAGCCACGCGAACAGGCCGACCAGGAGGCTCGGCGCGATCACCATCAGAGCGATCGAGCGCGGATCGCGACGCAGCTGCAAGAGCACGCGTCCGGCGGTTGCGAGCGTGCACCGGATGTTCATCTCGTCCCCTCCCGCCGTGAGCGACGCGTCTCCGCGCGGTCGGGCGGAGGAGATGCGGATGCTGCGCCTTGGCGCTCGATCATCACCAGGAAGGCCTGTTCGGCGTCGGCTTTTCCGGTTGAGGCAAGCAGGTCCGCGGGTGTCGTGTCGGCGATGATCCGCCCCTCCCGCATGAGCAGCAGGCGGTCGCAGCGCAGCGCCTCGTCCATGACGTGACTGGAGACGAGCATCGTGGTCCCCGCCTCCGCGATACTGCGGAACAGCCCCCACAGCTCTGCGCGCAGCACCGGATCGAGGCCCACCGTGGGCTCATCCAGAACGATCAGCTCCGGCGTGCCGAGCAGGGCGATACCGAGCGAGACCCGGTTCACCTGTCCGCCGCTGAGGTCCCGAACGACGCGGTTCGCCTCGGCCCGGAGTCCCACCCGGTTCAGCACACGCTCGACGTCGCCGCGCGGCGCTCCGAGCACCCCCGCGAAGTAGTGCAGGTTCTCCCGCACGCTCAGGTCCGTGTAGACCGCAGCACCCTGCGTGCCGTACGCGACACGATGCCGCAGCGACGCCGCCCCGGCGGGCTCACCCAGCACGGTCACGGTGCCGCCCGCTGTCTTCTGCACGCCGACGATCGCGCGCATGAGCGTCGTCTTGCCGCATCCGGATGGACCCAGCAGGCCGATGACCTGCCCGCGGGGGATGTCCAGATCCACCCCGTCGAACACGCGCGTCCTGCCGCGTTGCACCTGCAACCCACGAACTGCGACCGCCGCATCCGTCGTCATGGGCTGATTGTGCTCCGCTGCGCGGACGCCGTCAACAGCCTCGCCCTGCGTTCAAGGAGCGATGTTCATCCTGTTTTCGACGAAAAGGGGGTGAACTTCGCTCCTCGAACGGGGAGGTCAGCACTCGATGACGTTGACCGCCAAGCCGCCCTCGCTGGTCTCCTTGTACTTCGTCGACATGTCGAGGCCCGTCTGGCGCATCGTCTCGACGACGGCGTCGAGCGACACGTAGTGGCTGCCATCGCCGCGCAACGCCAGACGAGCCGCGGTCACCGCCGTCGACGCCGCGATCGCGTTCCGCTCGATGCACGGGATCTGCACGAGTCCGCCGATCGGGTCGCACGTCAGCCCCAGGTGGTGCTCCATCGCGATCTCGGCGGCGTTCTCGATCTGCCGGTTCGTGCCGCCCATCACAGCCGTCAGACCGCCCGCGGCCATGGCGCACGCAGATCCGACCTCGGCCTGGCATCCGCCCTCGGCTCCGGAGATCGAGGCATTCGCTTTGAACAGCGACCCCAGTGCGGTCGCGGTGAGCAGAAAACGGCGGATGCCACGACGGCGGTTCGCCTCAGCGACGTCGGCGTCGCTGAGCGCGGCATCCGCTCCCTCCGCACGGTCGCCGGTGAAACCGAGCAGCGCGCTGCCGACCAGTTCGCCGTAGGGGGTGACGGCGTTGCCGACGCCGAGTCCGGAGTCCGCCAGGAAGCGCCACCAGTACATCGCGACCGCGGGAAGGATGCCCGCGGCCCCGTTCGTCGGCGCCGTGACGACCCGTCCGCCGGCAGCGTTCTCTTCGTTGACGGCGAGGGCGAAGGCGCCCAGCCACTCCCCCGGGAGCTCCCTGCCACCCTCGGCTTCGGACGCGTCGAGCTGTGCGCGGATCGCCGATGCGCGTCGCTTCACCTGCAGGATCCCGGGCAGCGTGCCATCGGTCGCCAGCCCCGCCTCGACGCACGACGCCATCGCGTCCCAGATCGCGTCGAGTCCCGCCGCAACCTCGTCTTCGCTGCGTCGCGAGACCTCGTTGAGTCGCGCGAGCTCGGCGATCGTCAGCCCGTGTTCGTCGCAGAGTTCGAGGAGTCCCGCCGCGTCGCGATACGCGTAGGGGTAGGTGTGCCCGCCGAGCTGCTGATCCTCGCCATCGCGGCGGATGAAGCCACCTCCGACGGAGTAGTAGGTCTCCTCCGCACGCACGGCGCCCTTGCCGTCGCGTGCGATGAGCGTCATCGCGTTCGGATGCCCCGGCAGACGCGTGCGGGCTTCGAAGGCGATATCCGCCTTCGCGAACGGCACGGGGTGCGACCCATCCAGAAGAAGTGGCGCACCCTCGGTCCAGTCCACCCAGGCTCGACGCACGTCATCCGGAGAGCAGGTCTCGGGTGCGAGCCCCTGCAGACCCGCGACGACCGCATCGGGCGTCCCGTGGCCGAGTCCCGTCGCCCCCAGTGAGCCGTAGAGCACACACGACACGTTCTCGATCTCGTCGAGCACCCCTGTGGCACGCAACCGCGCGGCGAACTGCTGCGCCGCCCGCATCGGCCCGACCGTATGGGAACTCGAAGGCCCCACTCCGATGGAGAAGAGGTCAAAGGCCGAGACGTACGCTGTCACACCCACCAGGCTACGCCGAACAGCAGCGATCGTGGTCTTCCCTGCGAAGGAGGGCCAGCGACCGAGACGAAACGTCCCGCAGCCCGCCTCGTCAAAGGAGCTTCCTGTCGGTTTTCCCGTCGCAGAACCGACCGAACTCTCCTCCGAATGCCGCCCTGTCCGCGCGCGTTCGTCTCGCTCCGCTGGCTCAACGAACGGAGGCGGTACGCTCAACGAGCGGAGGCGAACGAGAAAACCCCGCCGCTCACGCGACGGGGTTTTCTTGGTGGTGCGCCCCGAGGGACTCGAACCCCCAACCTTCTGATCCGTAGTCAGATGCTCTATCCATTGAGCTAGGGGCGCATCGTTTTCTTTCGAAAACTTCCCGCGTAGCGGGCCTCGTCAACAATACCCCAGGACCTACCGGAAAGTGAAACTGAGCGAAGACGCCCGCGCGCGTCGCGCAGAAAGTCCTGCTCAGCGACTATTTCTGCTTGCGAGCGCTACGGGCGTCTTTCGCGACAGCGGCTTCTTCCTTCTTGGCGGCGGCCGCTTCGCGCTTGCGCTTCGCTCTGGCATCCGAGGCGAGCTCCTGCAGATCGACCAGACGGAGCGCCTGCATCCGCGCTTCGCGCATGACTTCGTAGTCCGGGTCCTGGTCGGGACGCATGCCCTCAACCTGCAGTCGTCGTTCGAGGTTCGTCGCGACATCCGCCCATGCCGCTTCGCGCGCCTGCTCGACCAGCGCACGCAGCTCGTTGAGGTCATCGGCGAACGCACGCAGACGCTGAGCCACACCGGCGGACTGCTTGGCACGACGACGCAGATTGCGCACATCTCGGTCGCGGTAGTCGTGGGTGCCTCGCGGATCAGAGTACCGACCGTGCGCGCGCTTGCGCAGACGGGTCGTCATCTCGGCCGCCTCTTCGGCTTCCTTGGCCAGGGCGAGGATCGCCTCACGGGCATCGGTCACGTAGGCGTCGACGTTGAACGACTCATCGTGAGCGATCGTGCTGACGAGGATGCGGTTCTTGACAGCCAACCGCGCAGCCGACGTGGCGATCGCCACGCCTTCGGCGATCGCATCCGCTGTCCGTCCCACCGCTACCTCCCTCGCTCCGAGCGTACCCGTTCCACACCGCCGCAGTGTGAGTCAGAATAGGGAAGACGCGTGCCGACACCCGAACTCGACGGACGCGGAGGGCCGCGATGGTGCGTGCGTCTCAAGGAGGAGAAATGCCCCGACTGAAGGTTGCGGGTGCGACCAGTGTGATCACCGGCGCCGCGAGCGGTATGGGAGCCGAGATTGCACGCAATCTTGCGACTCGCGGTGCACATCTGGCGTTGATCGACCGGGACTCCGGGGGCCTCGAAGACCTCGCCGGCGAACTGGCCGCGACGCACGTCACAACGCACACCGTCGACCTTCGCGACGACACCGCCGTCCAGGCGGTCGCGGAGGAGGTCATGGGGCAGCATCCGCACATCCAGACGCTGATCACCTGCGCCGGATCGTCGATGCTGGGATCGCTTGAGCAGCTCACGATGGAAGAGATGCGCTGGCTCATGGATGTGAACCTGTGGGGCACGGTCTCGATCACCCAGGCGCTGCTGCCGGCATTGCGCCGCGCGCCGGAGGCGCACATCACGCACCTCGCGAGCGTCTACGCGCTCGCCTCCCCCGCCGGTCGCATCCCCTATGCGATGAGCAAGTACGCCGTGCGCGCATTCTCGGAGGCCCTGCGGCACGAACTCGAGAACACACGCATCACCGTCGGCGCCGTCTACCCCGCGGGCGTTCGCACGGGGATCATCCTGCACGGGCGGTACGCCGCGGCGATCGATCCGAACGTCGCCTCACGAGCCGCCGCTGCACAGGCGGCGATGTACACGACCGATCCCGATGACGCGGCAGAACAGATCGTGCGCGGAACGATCCAGCGAAAGGCGCGAGTGATGGTCGGTCGCGAAGCACGTCTGATCGATGCCCTCGTCCGCGTCGCGCCCACCGGCTACTGGCGTGCGATGCGCGGCCCGTTGCGGGAGGCCATCGACACGACGACGCCGATGCCCCCCGTGGCCTGACGACGGTCAGCCGACCACCCCGACCCAGATCCCCGCCGCCCATTCCTGTTGGCCGGGGTCGCAGCCGACGCTTCCGGGGTAGCCGCGCACCGCAGCCATGCAGTTCGCCAGGAACTCGGGATCCGCGCCGAAGTACTGCACGTATGCGTTGGACGCGTTCAGATCACCCCACACACGGAACTGGTGAATGTGCGCCAGCTCGTGCGCCATCGCCCAGAGCAGTCGATTCTCATCCCAGTCGGTCAGATCCGCTCGGTACTTGATGTAGCCCTCACTGCTCGCGCACGCCGGAGAGTTTCCGCCCGCGCAGTCGCCGGACTCGTACAGGGGCACTCCGCCACCCCCGACGCGATCGAGTGCCTGACGCACGCGGTCGAATCCGGATGCGCCCGCCGGCGATGACTCCCCTCCTCCAGATGCCACCTCGCGGACGGCCGCATCGTACGCCGCCGCCTCTCCTGTGACGGCTGACGCGATCGCCGAGACCGTCGCGGTTGCGGCGACCACCGTCGCCGGAGTCTCCCGCTCCGCCAGCACCGCCGCCTGCACGGCCCGGATCGCCGCGCGTGCCGCATCCGCATCGACTTTCCCGGCCGCGGCCGTCAGCGCTTCAGACGCGGATGCGACCGCCGCATCGAACGACGGACGAAGTGACGCGAGCTCGCTGACCACCGTCGCCGCCTTCTCGGCACTCTCCACCTGCGCGTGCAGCCACAGTCCCCGTCGCTCCGCCGCATCGGCAAGCTTGTCCACTCGAACGATCTGGGCAGCGAGCTGCTCCCGCTGCGCGGAGAGATCGGATGATCGCGCGACGACGGCTCCTGCGGTGATCGCCACCGCGACAGTGCCGATCGCCAGGACCCGCCACGGCTTCACGGAAGCAACCCCGTGGTGTCGCGGAGCACGGCCTCGTCGATCGAGAGCTGCTGGCGCAGCGGCAGCAGCTCACTGGACAGCCGCGCATTCGTCGTATGCGCGGTGCGCAGGCGATCGACCTGCGCGTCAGCGATCGCGCGCAGCCGGTCGATGTCATCCACCCGCGCCCGATCCGCGACGACGAGCACGACACCACCGGAGATCAGCAGAATCAGTCCAGCCAGAAATGCAACGATGCGCACGCAGCCCCCAGGCAAGCACGAACCAGCACGGATAGGTTGCTCAGAGAGTACGCCCAATGCCGGCGATCAGCCACGGGTCTTGATCGAGGAATCCGGTTCTGCGGCTCAGATCGACCACATCGTGCGTGCGTTCAGCCTCTCGATGGCCTCTTGACGCCCGGACTCCAGATGGTCGATGACGAGCCCCCGCACCCGTTCGGTATCGCGCTGCTCGACGGCGGCGAAGATCGCCTCGTGCGCCTCGACCATGCCAGCCAGGTCTTCGTGGTGACCGAAGATCCAGCGCAGGCGTGGAGCCATTCCGGCGACCATCTCGTTGACCATGGCGTTTCCGGCCAGCCGCGTGACCAGGATGTGGAAGTCGGATGAGGCACTCCACGCCGCCCGCAGATCGTCCGCTCCCACAGCCGCACGCTGCCGATCGATGACCTCGCGCAGCGCGGCAAGCCCCTCGGGCGTGTGCCGCTTGGCGGCGAGGACGAACGTCAGCGTCTCGATCGCCTCTCGCAGTTCCGCAAAGTCGTCGATGTCCTGCAGAGTGAACTGCCGCACGACCGCTCCCGAACGCGGCTTCGCGATCACCATCCCCTCCGCGGCGAGCTGCTTGATCGCCTCCCGCACCGGCAGACGGCTCACGTTCATCGCGGCGGCGATATCGCGTTCGACAAGGCGGGTCCCCGGTTCGCGGTCGCCGATGATGATCTCTTCCCGCAGCACGCGCGCGACGCGTACCGACTCCAGTTCTCCCTCGTACTCCCCCATGCGCACATTGTCGCATCCGCCGCTCACATACCGAAGGGGTGCCCCGCAACGCAAGGAAAGGCGGATGCTGTCACCGAAACTTCCCGAGACAGCATCCGCCCTTCATTCGACGTTCATCAAAGCGCGCGCAGGATGTCCTCCACCCGCTCCTTGGCATCTCCGAAGAGCATCTGCGCGTTGTCGCGGAAGAACAGAGGGTTCTGCACGCCGGCGTAGCCCGAGGCCATGGAGCGTTTGAACACGACGACGTTCTCCGCCTCCCACACCCGCAGCACTGGCATGCCTGCGATGGGGCTGCCCGGATCCTCCGCGGCGGCGGGATTGACGGTGTCGTTCGCGCCGATCACGAGAACGACACTGGTGGCGGCGAGATCGTCGTTCACCTCGTCCATCTCGAGCACGATGTCGTACGGCACCTTCGCCTCCGCCAGCAGCACGTTCATGTGCCCCGGCAGACGGCCGGCGACAGGGTGGATGCCGAAGCGCACATCGACGCCGTGGTCGCGCAGACGCGAGGTGAGCTCCGCAACCGGGTACTGCGCCTGCGCGACGGCCATGCCGTAGCCGGGGGTGATGACGACGCTCTTCGCCCCCTGCAGCATTCGCGCGACCTCCTCAGCGTTCACCTCACGGTGCTCGCCATGCTCTTCCTCGTCGCCGCGGGTGGCGACGATCCCGAAGCCGCCCAGGATGACCGAGAAGAACGAGCGGTTCATCGCCTTGCACATGATGTACGACAGGTAGGCACCCGAGGATCCCACGAGCGCGCCCGTGACGATCAGCAGGTCGTTGTTGAGCAGGAAGCCGGCTGCGGCCGCCGCCCATCCGGAATAGCTGTTGAGCATCGAGACGACCACCGGCATGTCGCCGCCGCCGATGGATGCCACGAGGTGCCATCCGAGCGCCAGCGCGACCACGGTCACGGCGATCAGCAGCCAGAGCTGCGAATCGATGACGTACCAGACCGTGAGCACGAGGAACGCGGCGAGCGCGAGCACGTTCAGCACGTTCTTGCCCGGCAGCATGAGCGGCTTCGACGAGATCTTCGCCGACAGCTTCAGGTAGGCGACGATGGATCCTGTGAAGGTCACGGCGCCGATGAAGACGCCGATGAAGACCTCCGCGTGGTGGATGTCGCTCAGGGCGCCCGTGAGCGCCGGCGGGTTGAGATGTCCGTTCCATCCGACGATGACCGCGGCGAGACCGACGAAGCTGTGCAGCAGCGCGATCAGTTCGGGCATCCCGGTCATCTCGACGACGCGGGCACGCCAGAGTCCGATCGCCGCACCGACGATGACGGCGGCGAAGAGCAGGACGATGCCGGTCGTGGCCGCAGGGTCACCCCAGGCGCCGCTGATCGAGACGCCGACGGTCGCGATCAGGGCGATGGCCATGCCGATGATGCCGTAGGTGACGCCCGCGCGCGAGGTCTCGTGCTTGCTGAGACCGGCGAGGCTGAGGATGAAGAGCAGTGCGGCGACGATGTAGGCCGCGCCGACGAGGGCTTCCGCAGAGAAGAGATTCATTGTGGTTCGGTCTTCCTCTACTTGCCCGCAGGGCTCGAGCCCTTGGAGAACATGGCCAGCATCCGCTTGGTCACCGCGAAGCCACCGAAGATGTTGATGCTCGCGACCAGCACGGCGATCGCCGCGAGGATCTGCACGAGAAGGTTCGGCTGTGTGATCTGCAGGAGCGCACCGACCACGATGATGCCGCTGATCGCGTTGGTGACGCTCATGAGCGGTGTGTGCAGCGCGTGCGCGACCTTGCCGATCACGTAGAACCCGATCACGACCGAGAGCATCAACACGGTGAGGTGCTGCGGCAGAGGGTCGGGTGCGAAGAGGTTCACCAGGAACAGCGCGACGATGCCGGCAGCGAACCAGGCGACCTTGGCGCCACGGCTGATGCCCTTCTTGGGCTCGGGCACCGGGATGGATGCTGCCGGCGCAGCCTTCGGCGCGGCCGATACCGTCACCGGGGGCGGCGGCCAGGTGCTCGACCCATCGCGCACCACCGTCGCGGAACGCTGCACGACGTCATCGAAGTCGAGGACGAGCTGGCCGTCCTTGCCCGGCGTGAGCAGGGACATCAGATTGACGAGATTCGTGCCGTAGAGCTGCGAGGCCTGCGCGGGAAGACGCGAAGCGAGGTCGCTGTACCCGAGGATCGTCACGCCGTTCGCGGTGACGACCTTCTCACCCGAGATCGAGCCGGCGACGTTTCCGCCCTGTGCGGCCGCCATGTCGACGATGACGCTGCCCGACTTCATGCTCGCAACATCCGCCTCGGTGATGAGACGCGGTGCCGCTCGGCCGGGGATCTGCGCCGTCGTGATGATGATGTCCACGTCGCGCGCCTGCTCGGAGTAGATCTCCGCGGCGCGGCGGTCGTAGGCCTCACTCGTCGCCTTGGCGTAGCCGTCGGTGGACTCATCGACCTGCACATCGACGGTCAGGTACTCACCGCCGATCGATCGCACCTGGTCGGCGACCTCGGGGCGCGGGTCGGTGGCACGCACGATCGCGCCGAGACTCGAGGCGGCGCCGACCGCCGCGAGCCCTGCCACGCCGGCTCCCGCGACGAGCACCTTGGCAGGCGGGACCTTTCCGGCCGCGGTGACCTGTCCGGTGAAGAAGCGACCGAACTCGTGCGCGGCCTCGATCACGGCGCGATAGCCGGCGATGTTCGCCATCGAGGAAAGGACGTCCATCGACTGCGCTCGCGAGATGCGCGGCACGGCATCGAGAGCGATCGCGGTGATGCCGCGCTGCGAGAGGGCTTCGATGAGGTCCGGACGCAGGTTCGGGCTGAGCATGCTCACGAGGGTGGCGCCATCACTCAGCATCGCGATCTCCGCCGCCGTCGGCGGGTTGACCTTCAGCACCACATCGGCCGCCCATGCGGTGTCGCGGTCGACGATGCGCGCTCCGGCCTCGGTGAACGAGGCGTCGCTGAACGATGCCGTCTCTCCTGCGCCGTATTCGACGACCACGTCATATCCGAGCCCGATGAGCTTTCCCACCGTCGTCGGAGTCGCGGCGACGCGTGTTTCGCGATCACCCTCGACCACGATTCCCATCACTGTCATGCAAGTGCTCCCTCATAGCGACCCCCGGCAGGATGCGCGGAGATCCGATCAAACAGCCTCATAGTGGCGGACGGAACGACCTGAAATCGAGATATTTCCGGCAGATCTTCGGAAAGAATCACTCTTTCTTACGCGTGCGCAAGGACTGTCACGCGATCCGTCGCCCATGCAGACGAGGATGGCCGCCCCGGAACATCCGGAGCGGCCATCCTCGTCTGCGATGGTGACGGGCGTCAACGCGTGGTGTTGCGCCCCGAGATTGAGCGGATCAGCCAGGCGATGACCGCGATGGCCAGCAGCACAAGGCCGACCCAGAGCAGGAAGTTGAGCGACTGCACCAAGCCACCAGTGATCGCCAGGATCACTGCGATCACGACGACGACGACCAAGAGAATGTTCATCTGCGTTCCTTTCGTCTCGGCACTGTTGCACCGTGAGGGAGATACCGACTATAGGGATCGCGATATCGCCCCAAAAGGGGGTTGACAGCAGCGGCCATCGTGCGCGAACGTCGCGGCACATGCAGCATCCGAGCGAGAGTGCGAGGCGGACGATGGTGAGATTCGGCGTCGAAGAGGAGTTCATGGTGCTCGATCGGCGCACACTGGCGCCCGCACCGAGGGGCATGGCCGCTCGCGCCGCACTGCACAGCGAAGCTGTGCGCACACATCAGGCGGATGCGCCCGTCGGCGGCGACTCCGAAGCGGAATTCCTGGACTGCCAGGTCGAGATCTCCACGACGCCCGCAACGACCCTGGCCGACGCAGCACTCGAGCTCCGCGGGTTCCGTCGGGCTCTGGGCGAGTTCGCCAGAGGAGCCGATGCGCTCATCTGCAGCGCGGGCACCCCCTATGGATCTCCGCGCTCTACCGCTGTCACGCCCAAAGAGCGTTACCGCGTGATCGCAGACCTCATGGGCGGCCTGACCCAGGAGCACTTCGTGAACGGACTCCATGTGCATACCGAGGTCACAGGCGCCGAGGATCGGATCAGGGCGCTCAATGCCCTGCGCCCCTGGCTGCCTGTGCTTCTGGCGCTGACCGCGAACTCGCCGTTCTGGCGGCATCAGCCCTCCGGGTTCGCCAGCTGGCGCAGCATTCTGCTGCGCAGACTCTCAACTATGTGGTGTCCGCCGCTCTTCGCCGACGCCGACGACTACGAGCGGCGCATCGATCGCCTGGTGGCGACGGGCGCTGCCATCGACCGCGGCTCGATCGCGTGGGCGGCGCGCGTCTCGGACAACTACCCCACGGTCGAGGTGCGTGTGTTCGACGCGCAGCTGACGACGGAGGACTCACTCTTCGCGGCGGCGCTCACCCGCGCACTCGTGACCGAGCCTCCGACGGCCATCGCGCTCGAGTCCGAGGCCATCGATGCGTCGTTCTGGATGGCGGCGCGCGCCGGCATGCAGGCGCGACTCGTCGATCCGCGCACAGGTGAGGTCGCCCCCGCGACGTCGATCGCGGAGGGGCTCGTGCGGGCACTGCGCAACAGTCTCGACGCGCATGGTGACCTCGAGGTCGTGCACGCTCGATTCGGCGCGATCCAGGCTCACGGAACCGGCGCGGACATCCAGTTGCGCGCGCTCGAAGAGGAGGGCATCGCCGGGCTCCGGCGTTTGTTCACCGCGCACTGAGCGGCCACCGCTCGCGGACCCATCGACAACCGGGCTCACGGGCGCGCACAATATGACGGTGGGCACACGCAGAGCGGGACTCGACACCAGCCATCGCGCACGTCCGGCTCTCGTCGGAGTGCTGGCCATCGCGCTGATCGGCGGGGCGACCGGATGCACATTCGGCGCAGCATCCGCCTCTCCGGCGACGATCGCCATCACCACCGGCGACGTACCCAGCCAGGACGTCGTCGCGCTGCCGGTCGACCGCGACGACGCCATCGCGGCAGCGCTGGAGCAGCTGCCCGCGCTCGTCGAAGACGGCATGAAACGCACGGGTGTTCCCGGGGCCAGTGTGGCCGTCGTCTCGAAGGGCGAGACGATCTACGAGGGTGCGTTCGGTGTGCGCGACAACACGACGGATGACCCCGTCGACACCGAAACGCTGTTCATGATCGCCTCGCTGTCGAAGCCACTCTCGGGAACGATCATCGCCAAGGCCATCACCGAGGACGAGAACCTGTCGTGGCAGACGCCGGTCTCAGAGCTCATGCCCGACTTCGCGATGAACGATCCGTACGTCACCGAGAACGCGCAGATCGGAGACTACTTCGCGCACCGTTCGGGGATCCCCACCGGTGGCGGGGACGACCTGGAGGACCTCGGGTTCGACCGCGAATACATCCTCGATCACCTGCGGTACATCCCGCTCGCGCCGTTCCGGATCACGTATCAGTATTCGAATTTCGGCCTCACCACCGGCGCCGAGGCGGTTGCCTTCTCGCGAGGTGAGACCTGGGAGGAGACGGCGCAGGAACTGCTGTTCGACCCGCTCGACATGACGTCGACCACCGCCTCGCACGAGGTCTTCCTCCAGACGGAGAACAGGGCCGTGCAGCACGCGCGCATCGGCGAGGATGACTTCCAGCCGCTCTTCGACCGCAATCCCGACGCGGAGGCACCCGCAGGGGGTGTGGCCTCGACCGCAGGCGACATCGCGAAATGGATGGCGCTCGTGCTCGCCGACGGGGAACTCGACGGCGCGCCATTCATCGATCCCGCGCCGTTCACCCAGACGTTCTCGGCGCAGATCGTCAGCTCGCACAACAGCACTCTCGAAGAGCGCCCCAGCCACTACGGGTTCGGCATCAACGTCGGCTCGGGTGCCGGCGGGCGCGTCACCCTCAGCCACTCGGGCGCTTTCGGCCTCGGCACCGCGACAGGTGCGACGATGGTCCCCGACCTCGATCTCGGCATCGTGGTGCTCACCAACGGCGCACCGATCGGCCTGCCCGAGGCCATCACGCAGTCCTTCGTCGAGACGGTCATGTACGGGGCTCCCGCACGCGACTGGGTCGACGTCATGAGCGGCTTCTTCGCGAACTACAACGCACCGGCGGGCGACCTCGCCGGCGAAGAGCCTCCCGCGGATGCGGCGCCGCAGGGGCCCGCATCCGATTACGTCGGCACCTATGCGAGCGACTACTTCGGCACCTTCACCGTGACCGACACCGGCGGGGCGCTCCAGGGAGCGCTGGGGCCGGACGGCGGCTACACGTTCACACTGGATCCCTGGGACGGCGACACCCTGTCGTTCGCGCCCGTCGGGGAGAACACGCTGCCCGGATCCCTCTCATCGGCGGTGTTCACGCGTGAGGGCGGAGCGATCACCGGGGTGACCCTCACGGTGTTCAACAAGTTCGAGCACGTCGAGGAGCCCTCCGGCCTGGGAGTCTTCACCCGCGTCGGCTGAGCGCGTCCCTCACAGGGCCTTCCCGCCCGTGACGGGGAGCACCGCACCGGAGGTGTACGTCGCCTCATCCGATGCGAGATAGACGTATGCCCCCGCGAGCTCTGCGGGCTGCCCCGCGCGCCCCAGCGGCGCATCCTGTCCGAAGGTGCGCACCCGCTCTTCACCCCACCCGGTGGCGGGGATGAGAGGCGTCCAGATGGGGCCGGGCGCGACCGCGTTGACGCGGATGCCGCGCGGCCCTGCCTCTTCGGCGAGCGCCTTGACGAACGCCACCTGGGCCGCTTTCGTCATCGCGTAGTCGATAAGTCCCGGTGAGGGGTTGTAGGCCTGAATCGAGGCCGTGACGATGATGCTGCTGCCCGGTTCGAGGGTCGGATACGCTGCACGAGCGGTGAAGAGCATCCCCGCGAGGTTCGTGTCGAACACACGACGCATCTTCTCCGTGTCAAGCGACTCGAAGCCGGCGACATCATGCTGGTAACCCGCATTGAGGACGAGGGTGTCGAGCCCGCCGAGCGCCTCGCGTGTCTTCTCGACGATCGAGGTCGCGAAGGCCTCGTCACGCAGATCTCCCGCGAGACTGACCCCGGTTCGGCCTGCGGCGCGCACCTGGTCGAGAGTGACGTCCGCATCGTCCTGCTCCTCGTCCTGATGAACGATCGCCACGTCCGCGCCCTCGCGTGCGAAGGCGATCGCCACGGCGCGTCCGATGCCCGAGTCGCCTCCGGTGATGAGGGCGCGACGGCCATCGAGACGACCGCTTCCGCGATACGTCTCCTCGCCATGATCCGGCGTCGGATTCATCGGCTCGGTCTTGCCCGGCTGGTGCTGGGTTTGAGCGGGGAACTCCGCGGAGCGGTGGACGGTGCGGGGATCGGTCAGCGAGTCAGTCATGATGAGGTCCTCCGTTTCGATGTGGAGATCCCCACCCTGCCCGCGCTCGTTCGACACCGACAGGGGGTTGACTCAGCTCAGAAACGGTACGACGTTCGATCCGGTCGCCGCCTCATCGACGTCGTTCTCCGTGGGTTCGGGAACGAGATAGAGGCCCGTCGGGGCGTTGGCCGTGAACGCGAGGGCTTCGATCCATGCCCGGTTGATCGACGGCTGCCTGCTGCCGTAGTACTTGAAGACGAGCGAGCTGTTCGCATGAACCCACACGGTCGTACGTCCGCCGCCGACACTGCTGTCTTCCTTCCAGCTGAAGGAGAACGGCTCACCGCGACGGAGCTTGGCCGTGATCACGTGCTGGAGGTGCGTGAGCGCACGGTCTTCGATCTCGGTCTTCACGCTGCCGTTGTAGATGAACTTGCCCACGGGCCGTCTCCTCACCGCGCCACACGCGCTATCGAACTTGATCGGGTGTGAGTAGCCTAGCCACATGGGAACGCTCTACTACGGAAGTGCGGCGGAGCCGATCCATATCGAAGATCGCGCACTGGCACACCTCAAGGTCGTCATCGCGACCAAGCTTCGGCGCAACGAGTGCTTCACCCTATCGTGGGTGCACCCGGAGGGCGACGCTCCCGGACGTTCGACGCTGTGGCTGCACCCGGCGATTCCGCTCCGTTTTGTCTTCGACTCCGCCGAGCCGGACGAGATCCAGGCAGAGTGGATCCTCGCGCTGGCGAACTCGGCCAACGCCAATGGTGGCATCACGCTCATTCCGGAGTTGATCACACCCACGGCCGAGTAGCCGCGGCTCAGGGGTCGTCGCCGTCTCGGCGAGCCTGCTGGGCACCACCGAGCCACCCGAGATGCACGAACCACATCGCCAGAGCGATATCGGCGACCACCATCGCGATCACGACGACGATCCATCCGAACTCCCATTGGAACGGCGGAAGATTGTCGAAGTTCATTCCGTAGATTCCGGCGATCACCGTCGGGACGGCGAGGAGCGCCGCGAACGCGGAGATCGTCCGCATGTCCTGGTTCTGCCGCGTCGCGACATTGCTCTCATGGCTGGAGACGACGGCGTCCAGCGCCGAGTGCGCAGAATGCGCCAGCGTCGCGAGACCGTCGATCGTGCGATCGAGATACCCGAAGCGCTCCCGCAAGCCCGCATCACCGGCCATCACGAGATCGAGGGATGTCTGCGCGGAGCGCATGGCGTTCGCGAGACCGGTGATCGCCCGGTCGATGCGTCCGATCCTTCGGCGCAGGTGGTAGATACGGCGATAGTCCTCCCGCACGGAGGAATCGAACACCTCCGCCTCGACCTCGTCGAGCTCGTGTTCGATCGCGGAGCCCGCATCGATGTAGTCGTCGACGATCTGGTGCAGCACCCGATAAACGCCCTCGCTGGGCGTGGTCACCTCGTGGTCGTGGAGCGCACGCGGCACATCCCGGAGCGCACCCTTCGGCCCGCTCTGCATGACGAGCAGTCGCGACGCGTCGAAGACGAAGGTGAGTTGGGGGTCAGCGCCGCTGCGTCCGGAACGCCGGTTGGTGGCATCCCACAGTGAGAGCGACAGGACGCCGCCGATGCTCTCGAACCGGGGTTCCTGCCTGCCCTGGCGGAGGTGCTCGACCATCAGCGGCTGCAGGTCCAGAGCGCGCGCCGCGTCCTCGATGCCCTCTCTCGAAGGGTTGTCGAGCAGCCAGACCCGTACGCCTTCGCGCGCGATCGTCAGTTCCCGCATCCCACTCATGTCGTCGCCACCCTTCTCTCCTTCGCGAGGGACCGCGCTCCCTGCCTTCTCTGTCGTCGCGGTGCACCGCCGCTGCGAGCGGCGCGCCGGGGCTCGGCAAGGAGGCGCCGAAGAGCGGACTCCGGTGAGACGGTGAGATCAAGCACCTCGCCCTGGGTGTGTCGGCGGAAGACCCGCGGATCGATGTAGCTGTTGCGTGCCACCGTCGGAGTGTTCCCGAGCACAGCGGCGGCCGCGCGCGCGGCCTCCGCATGGGCGCTTCGACGCTGTCGCGGCGTCGTGGCGCTCCCGAGCGTCGCGAGCGTCTGCGCGGCGACGATCGTGCCGCGCAGCGTGCGGAAGTCCTTCGCCGTGAAGGAACCGCCCGTGAGCTCGCGCACGTACGCATTGACCTCGGCGGGCGTCAACGGTCGTTGGCGGCGCCCATCTCGGTACCAGAGCAACGGTGAACCGGGACGGCCCGCGGCGAGCTCCGCGAGCACGCCGGCGAGCTCGGCATCGACCACCTCCAGCTGTGCGCGCTGTCCGCTCTTCCCGGGAAACGACAGCGCGATCGTCTCGTCGTCCACCCTGGCATCTCGTCGGACCAGTGTGGTGAGACCCCGGCTGCCATGTCGCTCCATGTAGCGACTCGAGCCGATTCGTGGAGCCAGCTCATCGAGCATGCGGAAGGCGACCGCGAGTGTCGTCTCGCGCCCAGGATCCTCGCCCGCTGACGCCGCTCTCAACGTCCGAGTGACGCGGCCGCGTGCTCGCGGCAGCGCCTCTGCGAGAGCCAGAGCGCGCGCGAACTTGCCACGGCTGCGACGATGCTGCCACTGCGGATGATAGATGTACTGTCGGCGTCCCGCGGCGTCCGTGCCCACTGCCTGGATATGACCGTACGGGTCGGCGCAGATCCACACGTCGGTCCACGCGGGAGGGATGGCGAGGGCTTCGATATCTTCGCGCACGGAGGTCTCCACAGCATCACCCTGGGGGTCGATGTAGCGGAAACCAGATCCCGCGCGCACGCGGCGCACCCCGGGGTCGACATCCGGGTGCACACGAATGACCCTCGGCATGTCCCCTCACCCCCCTCAATGGTTGCGAAGCATCTCGATCAGCGCGGACTTGCGCTTGTCGGAGTAGCCGCGCAGACCCAGCTCCTTGGCACGCGCGCGAAGCTCGGAAACCGTCCGATCCTCATAATCCTCGGATTCCCCTCCGCGTCGGCCCACCGCCGAGCGGCCGTCCCGCGCCGCCGCATTCGAGATGCGCGCCGACTTCTCCTTCGAGTCCCCCTGCTTCCTCAGCTCCTCGTAGAGCTCCGGATCTTTGAGGCTGTTGGATCCTTGCTGTCTGGGCATGGTGTCCTCCTTCACTCACTCGCAGGTTAGGAACCCCGGCGCAACACCAGAAGGGGGTTGACACTCGAAGCGGGGACGCTAGGCGAGCGAAGCTTCCCAGCCGAACGGTTCGCTGGAAACCGGGAGGATGGCGGTGAGGGTCGCCCATCCCTCGGCGAGCGCGGCTGCATCGCTCCCCGGCTCCGGTGCGTTCGGCAGATCCTCCACCGCGAGGCGGACGCGCTGCTCGCTGCTCTCGCTCAGGGTGGTCTGCACGATGCCGAACGGCGCGAGGGTCGCCTCACGCACCCCGCGAGGTGTCTCGGAGTTCGGCACGTTCACGTTCACGATGGTGCCACGTGGACGCTGCTGCAGAGCCGGGAGCACTTCGAGGGCGACCCTCGCTGCGGCGTCCCAGTGGAACTCGCGAGGGTCCATTCCGACGTCGAGCGAGATCGCCATCGACCGGGCACCATTGAGCCCACCGGTGAGGGCGGCGCCGACAGTTCCGGAGTGCAGGATCGCTCGGCCCACGT
Source organism: Microbacterium keratanolyticum (assembly GCF_016907255.1). Lineage (NCBI taxonomy): Bacteria > Bacillati > Actinomycetota > Actinomycetes > Micrococcales > Microbacteriaceae > Microbacterium > Microbacterium keratanolyticum. The sequence continues at coordinate 974,267 of NZ_JAFBBQ010000001.1, forward strand.
TCGCACCGTGATTGATACCGGACAGCACGATCTCCGGCGGGTCGCCGAACGCCCCGTGGGCCGCGATGAGCGCGATGAGTCCCGGCCCGCCGTGCACGGCGAACACCGGCGCACCCGGGAGTTCGGCGAGATCACGTCGTTCGACGCGAATGTGCCCATCTTCCTCCGCGGCCATGATCGACGCACTGGAACCACTGGACTGTCTCGCCGGTGCCGCGAGTGTCACATCGAACCCCGCCGCCTGAACCTCCCGCGCGAGGACGAGAAGTCCCGGAGCGTCGATCCCGTCGTCGTTGGTGACGAGAACCCGGGTCATGCCGTGCCCTCCGCACGATCGGCATCCGGCGCCTGGTCCGCGCTGGTGTCGACCATCGATGCGAGCGTGCCCGGGGTGACGTGCTCGGTCGACGGCTGCTCGGGCTGTGGGTCAGGGGAATCCGTGACCGCGCGCACGGTCACCATCTCGCGCAGCGCACGTACGGTCTGCGGGTCTCCGGTGCCGAGGCCGTGTCGGGTGACGTTCATCGCCCCCGCCGCAGCCCCCAGGGTGAGAGCATCCCGCGCGGACTCTCCTCGGACGATTCCGGCCGCCACACCTGCGGTGAGCGAGTCACCGGCGCCGCGCGTGTCCGCGACCTCCAGGCGTTTCATGGTGGCCTCCAGGAAGCCGTCGTCATCGAGGAGCAGGGCGGGCTCCGCCTCGCGGGTGACGATGACGGTTCCCACGCCTCGCGTCCGAAGCTCACGCATCGCGCGCATGACCTCGGAGGCAGAGCCCTCGGTGATCAGACCGTCGGCACGCAGCTCTTCATCGCTCACCTTGAGGACGTCAATGCCGCCATCGAGCGAGGCAGCGAGCCGCTCACCGGCAAGGTCGACCATCACCGTCGTTCCCGCGGCGCGCAGATCCGCCGCGAGTCGTCGGTAGGTGTCTGCCGGCAGGGTCTCCTCGTCTCCCGGACCGCTCAGCAGCACGAGGCGCGACCCGAGGCCCTCACGGAGGACAGCCCCATAGACCTCATCGAGGTCGTGCCGCCCGAGCGGCTCTCCGTGCTCCTCCGCAATGACGGCGCGCTGCCCATCGCGGCGATCGTGCACGTAGGCAGCACCGCGGGCATCTCTTCGCGTCTCGGTGACCGTGATTCCCTCTTCTTCCAAGAGGTGCCGCAGAACGGTCCCGGTCTCGCCGCTGAGCACGCAGCACATTGTGACGGAGACTCCGAGCCTCAGCAGCATCCGAGCCTGCCAGACACCCTGACCGCCAGCGTGGATGTGGATCTCGCTCCCTGCGGGATGATCCTCCACGGTGACGGTCAGGATGGGCGATGGCGCGAAGATCGTGACATCACTCATTGTTCTCGCGCTCAGTCGCCGCGCAGATCTTCCTTCAGGTCGTTGCGCTTGCGAACCGACTCAGCCTCTGCTTCCGCCTTCTTCACCTCAGCGTCGGCCTTCATCTCGTCGACCTTGTCGCCAATGCGATCGGTCGTGTCTTCCCAGGCGTCCTTGGCCTTGCGGCCGAGCGTCTCAGCGGTTTCCTTGGCGTCGTCCATGAGTCCCATGTCGATGGTCCTTTCCTGAGCGTGTTGATGCAGCGACGATAAGCAGATCTCGCGATCCACTCCAGGGGATTGCGTTGAGCGCCTCGACTTGCTAACGCTCTGCGATCCCGGTTGCGAAGCATGCGTCGGAGCCGTCGTCAACCCCCTCGATCCACTCCGCTGACCGACCTAGATTCGCTGCACACGAAGCAACCGATATCGCGAGAGGTGCTGAGATGACACACGAGACACCGCACTATGCTCCGGGCAATCACCCGACGACGACGCACGCAGGATGGGGCGCGGGAGAACCGCACCTTCTCATCTCGCGTGGCGATGAGCACTTCGTTCACCACTTGACCGCCGATCTGACGCGCATCGGGTCGGATGGCGGGTGCGATGTGCTCGTCGCGGACACCGCGCTCCTGCACGCCACGATCCTGCACGACGACAATGACGAGTACGTGCTGACTCTGCACGGCGACGGCGAGATGAACGCGCGCGCAACGACGGCTGGCGACGCCGTCGGCGAGCACTCGGAGATCCTGCGCACGGGCGCGCGCTTCACCGCGGGTCCGTGGACATTCGTCTTCGCGCGCGCAGAGTTCGCCGACCACGGCCGCCCCTACGGAGGTCGCGAAGGTGGCGAGCTTTCTGATCAGCCGCCGCAGCCGATGCGTCCCGACTACGACGCCGAGCGCGGTCGCGCAGAGGACGAGTCCGGCGCCCAGTACGAGGTGAAAGACGGCTGAGCGCCGATTCCCGCACCACACCAGAGAAAGGACACGATCATGAGCAATCCGATGGTTCCTCCGATGCCGCTTCCGGACGGTGACGATGGCATCGACGCCACCGTCACCGACGAGCAGGGCAACGAACGGATCGATCCCGACGTGAACGACGACCTGATCGACAGCGCCGAGGCCGACCGTGCCGCCGGCGGTGCGGACGAGGGCGAGCTGCGCGTCTAGCTCTCGACGAGAGCCGCAAGCCGCTCTGCGGCGCGTTCCAGATGCTGGGACAGCGCCGCAGCAGCGGCTTCTCCATTGCCCGCGGCAAGGTGGTCGAGAATCTCACCGTGCTCGCGGATGATGAGGTCATTGGGGAGAAGCGCCGCGCCCTGCACGTGCGACATGCACAGCATGACCTCGGATGCGAGAGCAGCGTAAGCACGGCTGATGCGTTCGCTGGCGAACGCATCGACGAGTGCTCGATGGAAGCGCATGTCGGGCTCGACGAGTTCGCGTGGTGCGGCGTCGGCAAGGGCGACGAGTTCGTCCTGTGCGGCACGCGCCGCGGCCGGGACATCGCCTGTCACCGCGAGCTGCCGCAGCACCGGAGACTCGATCAGCAGCCGGGAACGATAGATGTCGCGCACATCCTCCGCGCTGAGGGTCACGACGCGGGCGGTCTTATGTGCCTTGCGGACGAGCAGCCGCTCACTCACCAGGCTCTCGATCGCGGCCTTCGCCGTCGTGCGTGCGATGTCGTAGGTCTCGGCGACCTCGGCTTCGGTGAGCGCTGCGCCCGCGCCCAGCTCGCCGGTCAGCACACGACGGCGCAGGTCGACGATGACGGCATCGACGATCGAGACGACTCCGAGGGCTTTGGGCACTCTTGAATGGTAGCCATCGCCGCGACGCTTGTCTGTTTGACTTGCCAGCCCACTTGTCTAACAATTTGTCTATGTCCGCTGTCGCACACGCTCCCCTCCTCGCTTCCGGCACCGTGCCCGAGTCGCTGTCTCGCGCGGTGCGCGACGACGCCCGCGTGAGCACGCGTGCGATCGATCGGGTGGCGTACGCGTCGGACGCATCCCACTTCCTGCTCACCCCCACCGGTGTCATCACCGCAGCGGATGCCGCTGAGGTCGCCGCCCTGCTGCGCGGGGCCGCAGAGAGCCGCACACCCATCACCTTCCGCTCGGGCGGCACAAGCCTCTCCGGACAGGCATCGAGCGCGAGCATCCTCGTCGACACCCGCAAGAACTTCCGAGGCATCGAGGTTCTCGACGGCGGCACCCGCGTGCGCGTCGAGCCCGGTGCGACGGTGCGCCAGGTGAACACCCGCCTGGTCCGTCACGGCTACCGCCTGGGGCCCGACCCCGCCAGCGAAGCGGCCTGCACGATCGGCGGCGTCATCGCCAACAACTCCAGCGGCATGGCCTGCGGCATCGACGAGAACACCTACCAGACACTCGAGTCGATGGTCTTCATCCTGCCGTCCGGCACGATCGTCGACACGGCCGCATCCGATGCCAACGCGCACCTGAGGGCGGCCGAGCCCGAGCTCTTCGACGGCCTGCAGCGCCTTCGCCGACGCATCATCGACAACCCTGCCTCTGTCGAGATCATCCGCCGGCAGTTCGCCATGAAGAACACCATGGGCTACGGCATCAACGCGTTTGTCGACTTCGAGTCGCCCGTTGAGATGCTCATGCATCTCATCATCGGCAGCGAGGGCACGCTCGCCTTCGTGGCATCCGCGACCTATCGCACCGTGCCGATCCAGCGCGAGATCACGACGACGCTCGCGGTCTTCTCGACTCTGGAGGAGGCGACGCAGGCCCTGCCGGCGCTGGTGAGCACAGGAGCCGCGACGCTCGAGCTGATGGATGCGACGAGCATCCGCGTCGGTCAGGGATTCGCGGATGCGCCGCCGGAGATCCTCGGATTCACCCCGACCGGCGAGGCAGCGCTGCTCATCGAGTACCACGCGAACTCGGCGGAAGAGCTGGCGGCGCTCACGGCCCTCGGCACGACGACGCTCGGAGCGCACCCACTGCGCGCGGCCGCCGCATTCTCGACCGACGCGAAAGAGCGCGCCCGGGCCTGGAAACTGCGCAAGGGCCTCTACGCCACCGTGGCCGGTGCACGCGCCGCGGGCACGACGGCACTTCTCGAGGACATCGTCGTGCCGGTACCCCGCCTGGCGGCGACCTGCGAGAGCCTCCAGGACCTGTTCACGCAGTACTCCTACGCAGACAGCGTGATCTTCGGCCACGCGAAGGACGGCAACATCCACTTCATGCTCACCGACCGCTTCGGCGAGACGGAGGCGATGGACCGCTTCGAGCGCTTCACCGAGGACATGGTCGATCTCGTGCTCGACGCCGGAGGCAACCTCAAGGCAGAGCACGGCACGGGCCGCGTCATGGCACCGTTCGTCGAGCGCCAGTACGGCGCTGAGCTGTACGGCGTGATGCGCGAGTTGAAGACGCTGTGCGACCCTGCGAACATCCTCAACCCCGGTGTCATCATCACGGATGATCCTGCTGCGCATCTCGCCGACTTCAAGCCGACGACGCAGATCGAGGTCGAAGCCGACCGCTGCGTCGAGTGCGGATACTGCGAGCCCGTCTGCCCGTCGAAGGATCTCACCCTCACCCCGCGACAGCGCATCGTCGTGCGCCGGGCGATGAACCGCGCCGAGGAATCCGGCGACCATGCGCTCGCACGCGAGTTGGATCGCGACTACGGCTACGACGCCGTCGACACCTGCGCCGCGGACGGCATGTGCGTCACCGCCTGCCCGGTGCTGATCAACACCGGCTCTCTCGTCAAGCGCCTGCGCCGCGAGAAGCAGAACCCTGTGCTCGCTGCCGGATGGAGCGCCGCCGCGAAGACCTGGGGTCCGGTGACGCGCGTCGGCGCGACAGCGCTGACGGTCGCCGATAAGGTTCCCGTCGGACTCGTGCGCGCAGCGACCACGGTTGGTCGTGCGGTCCTGGGCAGCGACACCGTGCCCGAGTACTCCGCGGAGCTGCCCGGGGGCGGTGCGGATCGACGCCGGCTCCGCGGCATCCAGGGTTCTGCGGAAACCACACCGAAGGCGCTGTATCTGCCTGCCTGCGTCAACAGCATGTTCGGTCCTGCGGACAGCGGACAGGGAGTCACCGACGCGTTCCTGCAGCTCTGCGAACGGGCCGGAATCTCGGTCATCGTGCCCGACGCGATTGAGTCGCTGTGCTGTTCGACGCCCTGGACCTCGAAGGGCTACACCGCCGGGCGCAGCACGATCAGCGACCGCGTGGTCGAGGCGATCCGCTCCACCGACCCGGGCGGAACCCTGCACATCATCAGCGATGCGGCCAGCTGCACCGAGGGCTTCGCCCACCTCCTCGAAGACGCGGGTGTCACCGCGGTGGTCGAGGATGCTGTCGCGTTCACCGCCCGCGAGATCCTCCCCCGTCTCGGCGAGATCACCCCTTCGATGGACACGCTCGCCCTGCATGTCACCTGCTCCTCGACGCAGATGGGCCTGAACCCTGACATCCAGACCATCGCCGCAGCGATCGCGACGACGCCGGTGGTGCCGGATGCCTGGGGATGCTGCGCCTTCGCCGGCGACCGCGGGATGCTGCATCCTGAGCTCACCGCGTCCGCCACGGCCGCCGAGGCCGCCGAGGTGCAGACTCTCGAAGCCGACGCCCACGCATCGTGCAACCGCACCTGCGAGATCGGCATGACCCGCGCGACCGACAAGAACTACAAGCACATCCTGGAGCTGCTCGCGGAGGCCGTCTAGGTCCGCACCTCTTGCAACTCGCGCGCAGCTCGGATACCTTCCGAATGTACGACGTCTGATGTCGTACATTCAACGAGGAAAGGATCCACGTGCGCTCTCCCCTCTTCCGCCGACGACTGGCGCTCGCCGCTGCCACCGTCACCGCCTGCCTGACCCTGTCGACGTTCGGCGCATCCGCCGCTCTCGCCGCGACACCGTCAGAAGGCGAATTCACCACGACCAACATCGGGGCCGACCGAACCTCGGCCAACTTCTTCTATCGCATTCCCGCGCTCGCGCACCTGGGCGACGGCGTCGTGCTCGCATCGTGGGACGGGCGTCCGGGCAGTGCCGCCGACGCTCCCAACCCGAACTCCATCGTGCAGCGACGCTCGACCGACAACGGCCAGACGTGGGGGCCGATCGAGACGATCGCGGCCGGACACCTCGGCACAGCGAGTGTCCCGAAGTACGGATACTCCGACCCGAGCTACATCGTCGACCGCGAGACGGGACGTGTGTTCTCGTTCTTCGTCTACTCGAAGGATCAGGGTTTCCACGGCTCCATCCACGGCAACGACGACGCCGACCGGCGCGTCATCAGCAGTGCGGTGATGCACTCCGATGACGGCGGCGTCACCTGGAGCGAGCCTCGACTGATCACCTCCGTGTCGAAGCCCGCCAATGGCACCACCTCGGGCGGCACCTACACACCGGTCGCGGGAGACGTGCGCACCACGTTCGCGACCTCCGGCGAGGGCATTCAGCTCCAGTACGGCGAATACGCCGGGCGCCTCATCCAGCAGTTCGCCGGTTGGGTCGTGCAGGCCGACGGCTCCTCTCTTCTGCAGGCGTACTCGGTGTACTCGGACGACCACGGCGAGACCTGGCACAAGGGCGAGAACGTCGGCGCCGGCATGGACGAGAACAAGGTCGTCGAACTCTCCGACGGCACGGTCATGCTCAACTCCCGCGACAGCGACAACGGGCGCCTGCGCAAGGTCGCCCTCTCCACGGATGGCGGTCATTCCTACAGCGCCGTGACCCGCGACGACGAACTGCCGGACCCCACCAACAACGCCTCGCTGATCCGCCTGCACCCCGATGCAGCTGCCGGCACCCCCGAGGCACGGAAGCTCCTCTTCACGAACTCCAACAATGGCGCCAACGGGAACCGCGTGAACGGTGCGGCACGGGTGTCCTGCGATGACGGGCAGACCTGGCCAGGACTCGCGTCGATCGACCGCGGCTCCTTCGCGTACTCATCCGCCACCATGCTCGACGACGGTCGCATCGGCGTGCTGTGGGAGCGCAATTACACGAACGACATGCAGTTCTCGACGTTCGATGAGAAGTGGCTCAACTACGTCTGCGCGCCGCTGTCTGTCACTGATGCTCCGCTCGCCGCCGGCGAGACCCAGACGATCGACGTCACCGTGACCAACCAGGAGGCGGTCGCACTCTCGGGCGCCGTCACGATCGCTGTGCCGTCGGGCTGGAGCGCCACGACGGCGCAGGTCGCCGACCTCGCTCCGGGCGCCTCGACGACGGTGTCGGTCGACGTCACCGTGCCTGCATCGGCCACCGGAGTGCACCGCCCGCAGGCGACGTTCACCGCCGCCGATGGACGACTGAGCCAGACCACGACGACGCTGCGCCTGCCCGTGGCATCCGTCATGGATCTGACGCTGGCCGCAACCAACTCGAGCCCCACCCGCGACGTCGTCGCGAACCCCTACACCGCGGGAGAGGTGCTGAGCTTCAACCTGCGCGTGACCAGCCGCGCCGACGTGGCCACGGTGGTGACCCCACACGAGACCACCTTCACGTCAGGCTTCCTGCCCACCGCATGCCGCTGGCAGAACCTGGGCGCGCTCGGCGCCTACGACTGCAAGACTCCCAAGCGCACCCTCACCGCCGAGGACATCGAGCGCGGGTGGTACACGCCGGAGTTCAGCTTCACGATCGCGCCGATGAGCGACACGTCGAACACCACGGTCGTCCGACACGTCGGTACACCGGTCGTGCTGCGCGACGGCGTGCTCGATACGACCATCACCGGCGCCCGCACCGACACCGATCGTGACCTCGCCGCCAGTCCCTATGCGGTCGGCGAAAAGGTGCCGTACGCGTTCCGCGTGGACAGCGCGTCGCCGGTCACGACCGACGTGACGCCGACGGCCGGATCCTTCTCGCCCTTCCTGCCGGCAGGTGCCGGCAACTGCCGATACCGCGGCCTGCCGGCCTTCGGGGGCTTCGACTGCGCGACGCCGCGGCATGCGGTGACGGATGCCGACCTCGCCGACGGCTTCTTCCTCGCCGACACCACCTGGACGGTCAGCGCGGCCGGCCAGAGCAGCGCGACGATCGAGGTGGCGGGCGGCGAGGTCGACGTGGTCGCCCGCGCCCCGCAGCTCACCGCCGGCGAGACCGGTGTGTGGAACGACACGAACGGGAACGGTGTCGCGAACGTCGGCGATACCGTCGCGTGGACGACGACGGTGACCAACACCGGCAATGTCCGCCTCACGGGCGTGACCGCCCCCGGAATCGAGGGCGCCGAGCTGGCCGTCGGTGAGAGCGCGACCGGAGCGACCCGCGTGAGCGTGCTCGATGCGGCCGCCCTCGCCGCGGGTCACGTCTCCGCCGCGGCTGTCGAGGCAACCGCTCAGAACGGCTCTCGAGCGGCGGAGATCGTCGCCACCGCTGAGCCGCTGCCGCTGACGCTCGCCCCGGCGTGGACGGCGAGCGCCGCCTACGTCACAGGCGAACTCACCACGCACGACGGTCAGCTCTGGGTCGCCAGCTGGTGGACCCGCAACCAGACCCCGGGCAGCAGCCCGCAGGGCCCCTGGCAGCAGATCGCGACGGATGCGGACGGCACCGCACTCTGGGCAGCATCACGCATCTTCGTGACGGGCGACGAGGTCACGCACGCCGGCCAGTCGTATGTCGCCAAGTGGTGGACCCGCAACCAGGTGCCGGGCGACAAGAACGGCCCCTGGCGCCTGATTCCGTAACCGCCACGCGCAGCCAGAAAAGAGGGCGGCACCGGGATGACCGGTGCCGCCCTCTCTCGTCGAAGATCAGGCCTGCGCGGGGTCTTCCTCCTGCGCGGCGACGGCTGCGCGCACCTCGTCCATATCGAGAGCGCGGGCGCCGGCGATCACCTGGTCGAGCTGCGCAGCGTTGAGCGCACCTGGCTGGGAGAAGACGATGATGCCACCGCGGAAGACCATCAGCGTCGGGATCGACGTGATCCGGAAACCGGCGGCGAGTTCTCGCTCGACCTCTGTGTCGATCTTTCCGAAGACGATGTCGGAGTTGGCTTCGGCAGCCTTCTCGAAGACCGGCCCGAATGCGCGACACGGGCCGCACCACTCTGCCCAGAAGTCCAGGAGGACGATGTCGTTCTGATCGATCGTGTCGTTCAGCGTGTCAGCGGTGATGGCAATGGAGCTCATGAGGCGATCCTCTCAAATCTCTGGACGGCGCGAGGCGTCACGCCGCGGCGGAGTGCCCTGGGCAGCGGTCGGCCTCCGCGACGCCGACGAGCGCCTCTTCGATGTGCTGGCCACAGCCGTCCCAGGTCGGCTTGCCGCAGATGTCACAGGTCACGCGAGCGCACATACTCGTCCTTTCGATGTTTCCCCGAGCGTAACATACCCCTGGGGGTATATCCTGAGAGCCGGCATGGCTCCGTCACTCATTCCGGACAGAACGCAGAAAACCCCTGCCTGAGCAGGGGTTTGCGGCGGAGACGGAGGGATTTGAACCCTCGGTCCCCTTGCGAGGACTCCACCTTAGCAGGGTGGTGCACTAGGCCTGACTATGCGACGTCTCCAGGCATTCGGGTACTGCATCGAATGCGCTAAGTCATCCTAACCGCTCCTGCGCCCTGGCGCGAAACCGAGCCCCGCCGCGCGCTAGCCGTTGCCGTTGGAGCAGGTCTGCTGGGCGGCGCTGTTGCCCTTCACGTTCGACGGCAGAGCCACACCCGTGCCGCCCGCGGTGGCATCCGGAGCCGGGGCCGCGGGATCCGCCAGCACGACGCCGTCGTCTTCTGTGAGCGCACTCGTGAGCCCCAGGGGAACATTGGCGTTGATCGCCTCCCAGAGCGCGGTCGCCGCCTCGTAGTCAGGGACGACGTGGTTCGCGTTGTCGGGGTCTTCGATCGTGGGGTACTGCACGAAGACGACGTCCTCGACGGGCACGCTCTTGACCGCGAGGGCGATCTGCCCGAGGAGGAACGGGTTGGTCAGGCTCGTGCTGGGAGTCACGTTCGCGAACGCCGTGCTCACCAGACGCATGAGCGCTCCCGTGTCCTTCAGCACCTCGTCACCGGACACCTTGCGCACCAGGCTGGACATGTACTGCTGCTGGTTGCTGATGCGCCCCAGGTCGCTGCCGTTGCCGATGCTGTGACGAGCACGCAGGAACTGCAGCGCCTCGATGCCCGCGAGCGAGTAGGTGCCCGGGTCCAGATAGAGGTTGGCGTCGACGTCGCGGATCGGGCTCGCGACACACACGTCGACACCGCCGACAGCGTTGGTGATCTCGATCACTCCGCCGAACGTGACGGAGGCCGCGAACTCGATGTCTTGACCGGTGAGCTCATGGATCGTGTCAGCCACACATCCCAGCTCCCCGTAGGAGTACGCCGAGTTGATCGGCTGCTTGCTCATCGCCGAACGCGTGTCACCGTCGGCATCCACGCAGGAAGGGATCGGGATCTGAAGGTCGCGGGGGAAGCTGACCGCCGTGACACGACGGGGCTCCGGCGAGACGTGCACGAGGATGTTGACGTCATTCAGCGTCGCGTTCTCATCGGGCAGCAGATAGCCGGCCTCGTCAACCGGGCAGCGGTCGCCGAAGTAGTGCGCGTACTCCTGCTCGCACGTGTCGACACCGACGAGCAGGAGGTCGAATCCTCCCTCATAGGCGCCGATGTCGGGCGGCAGGTTCTCCTGCCCCTTGAGATCGACGGCGTTGCTCGCATAGGGGCGGGTGATGTCGTAGACGACATAGGCGCCGACCGCGACCGCGCTGACGAGCACGACCGCGGTGGCGATGCCGACAACCTTCAGCAGCTGCTGCCAGCCACGGGGTCGCCGCTGCTGTCCGTGCCGCGCCAAAGGCGTCTTCGAACCACGCGTCATCCGTCACCACTCCTCGCTGCCGTCGCCCCTCCCGGAGACGGCACTGCGCACCAGAATAGTGAGGACGCCTGAGGGAATACCGGAAGGCTGCCGCTCAGCCGACGCCGTTCGCGCAGGACTCGACGTTCGCGGACTGGCCCTTGATGTTGCTGGGCAACGACACGACACCGGGAGTCACCGGCGCCTCGCCGTCGATGACCTCGCCGTCGCCAGGGGTGGCGTCGGCAGGCGCCGGGATGGCCGATCCATCCGCGCCGACTGCGTCCGTGCCGCCGGTGACCTGCAGCTGCTGGTTGGTGGCGAGAGCTTCCCAGAGCATGTCAGCACTGGCGTAGTCGGGAATCACACGCGCAGGGTTGTCGGGATCGTCGAAGACCGGATAGCGCAGGAAGTTGATGTCTTCGAAGGGCACGTTCTTCACGGCCAGGGCGATCTGCGCGAGCAGCATCGGGTTGGTGAGGCTCGTGCTCGGGGTGACGTTGTTGAGCGTCACGTTTGCGAGTTTGAGCAGCGTGCCGACGTTCGTCAGCACCTCTTCGCTCACCAGCTTGCGCGCGAGCGCGGCCATGTAGACCTGCTGGTTGCTCACACGGCCGAGGTCGCTGCCGTCGCCGACGCCGTAGCGCGTGCGCAGGAACTGCAGTGCCGTCCATCCGGACAGCGAGTGCACACCCGGCGCGAGTTCGAGCCCGGTGTGGCTGTCGGTGAGGCCGTTCGCGATGCACACGGGGACCCCGCCGATCGCGTTCGTGATCTCCATGACGCCCGCCCAGGTGACCTTCGCGGCGAACTGGATGCTCTGCCCCGAGAGCTCGCCGACGGTCTGGACGACGCAGTTGAGCCCGCCCATCTCGTACGTCGTGTTGATCTGTCCGTAGCCGCCGCCGACCGTGTCGCCCTCGGCGTTGACGCACTCCGGAATCGGAATCATCAGATCGCGGGGATAGGTGACGACCGTCACGCGCCGCGGCTCGTCTGAGATGTGCAGCAGCATGTTGACGTCGTTGCGCGCACCGCCGTCGTCTTCTTCGCAGCGTTCTCCGAAGGAGGCTTCGTAACCCTCTTCGCACTCATCGGTGCCGACGAGCAGCATGTTGATGCCGCCCTTGAGTTCGCCGATGTCCGGCGGAATGGCTTCCTGGCCCTCGATCTCGACCGCGTCAGCGACGAAACTCTGCGACAGGTCGTAGACGACGTACGCAGCGACGCCCAGGCCACTGACGAGGACGACGGTCATCGCGATGCCGATGATCTTCAGCAGTTGCGACCAGGCACGGGGGCGACGGAGCTGTCCGTGGCGGGCGACGGGTCGCCGCGTGCGGGAGTTCGCGCTCACTCAGTGCCTTTCACTCTGCGGAGGGTGTGGGATTCGAACCCACGAGACATTTCTGCCCACTGGTTTTCAAGACCAGCTCCATCGGCCGCTCGGACAACCCTCCTCGGCGTCGAAGTGCACACGCCGATCAGGGGTCGAGTCTAGTCGATCAGTCGGGTCACCCTGTTCGGGCGTGTCTCCATTGTCTCGGTCGCGCCTGGAGACAGCCTGGAAGAGGGCTAGGGAACCGCTCAGTCCACAGAGGCAGCGGATGCTTCCGCCGAGACGTCCACGAGTGCGCGCAGGGCGAGCGCCAAGCCCCCGCGCTCGACCTCGACGGTCACACCGGTGGCCGCCGCCTTGACCTCGTCAGGAGCCTGCCCCATCGCGATCGCATGCCCGCCGATCCGGGATGACCACTCGAACATGCCGATGTCGTTGCGGCCGTCTCCCGCGACGAAGACCTGGTGCGGGTTCCATCCGAGATGGTCGCGCACCCGCTCAAGGGCCGTGCCCTTGTCGACACCGTACGGGGCGATGTCGAGCCAGGCCGTCCAGCCGATGGCGTAGGAGACGTCGTTGAGGCCGGCTTGCTCGACGATGCGGTGGAAATCCGCCTCGTCGTGGCCGGGCGCCACGACGACCACGCGCGACACCGGTTCGTGAGACAACTCGGCGAACGTCACCTGACGACCTCCGTCGAGCGTCCAGTCGTCCAGATGCTCCGTGAACAGACGCTTGCCCGAGCCCAGCTCCACCATGTACTGCGCCTGGGGAAGGTGCTCGCCCAGCAGCTCCAGCACCACCGTCGGATCGAACGTCTCGACGTGCCAGCGCTCATACGACGCCGCAGCCGGAGACGCGAGCGCCTCGTCGACCGAGACCGTACGGCGCATCGTGACAGCGCCGTTCGAGGACACGACGAACTCGGGCCGCAGGCCCAGCAGGTCAAGGAACGGGTGCGTGGCCATCCAACTGCGGCCGGTCGCCAGAGTCACCTCAGAACCGCTGTCGCGCAGGTGCGCGATCGCCTCGGGAACGCCGGGGCTCATCTCCTCGGTCTGCAGGATGATCGTGCCGTCGACGTCGAGCCCGATGAGCCACGGCGACGTCACGCGGTTGTGCTCTCGTCGGCGGCCTTGCGTCCCTTTGACGGCAGCGGCTCGATGACCTCCAGCCCGCCCAGGTAGGGACGGAGCACCTCGGGCACACGAACCGAGCCGTCTGCCTGCTGGTGCGTCTCGAGCAGAGCGACGATCCAGCGGGTCGTGGCGAGCGTGCCGTTGAGCGTCGCGACGAACTGCGTCTTCGCCGCCTTCGGGTCATCGCTCTCGGGGCGGTGGCGCACATCAAGGCGGCGAGCCTGGAACGTCGTGCAGTTCGAGGTCGACGTCAGCTCGCGGAACGCATCCTGCGTCGGAACCCATGCCTCGATGTCGTACTTGCGCGCGGCGCTCGAACCGAGGTCACCCGCAGCGACATCGATCACCCGGTAGCTGAGGCCGAGCGCGGTGAGCATTTCCTCCTGCAGCGCGACCAGGCGCAGATGCTCGGCCTCGGCCTCTTCCACCGTCGTGTACACGAACATCTCGAGCTTGTTGAACTGGTGCACGCGGATGATGCCGCGGGTGTCTTTTCCGTGCGAACCGGCCTCACGGCGGTAGCAGGTCGACCAGCCCGCGTAACGGAGCGCACCGTCGGCCAGATCGACGATCTCGTCCTTGTGGTAGCCCGCGAGAGCGACCTCGCTCGTGCCGACGAGATACAGGTCATCGCCCTTGTCGAGGTGGTAGACCTCATCGGCGTGCTCACCGAGGAAGCCGGTCCCCTGCATGATCTCGGGCCGCACCAGCGTGGGGGTGATGAGGGGCACGAAGCCCGCCTGCAGCGCCTTGTCGAGCGCCAGGTTCATGAGCGCGATCTCGAGACGCGCGCCGATGCCGCGGAGGAAGTAGAAGCGCGCACCGGAGACCTTCGCTCCCCGCTCCATGTCGATCGCGCCGAGCATCTCGCCGAGCTCCAGGTGGTCGCGCGGTTCGAAGTCGAACGTCGGCACGTCACCGACCCGACGCAGCTCGACGAAGTCGGCTTCGCCGCCCGCGGGCACGCCGTCGATGATGACGTTCTCAATGCGTGCGAGCGCGTCAGCGGCAGCATCCGCCGCTTCATTCGCCGCCTGCTGCGCCTGCTTCACACGATCCGCGAGGTCTTTCGCCTGCGCGACGAGCGCAGCCTTCTCGTCCTTCGGCGCCTTCGCGACGAGCTTGCCGAACGCGTTCTGCTCGGCGCGGAGCTCTTCGAATGCGGCGAGCGCGGCACGGCGCGATCGATCCGCTTCGATGGCCGCATCGACGGTCTCGGGCGCGTTGCCGCGCGCGGTCTGGGAGCGACGGACGAGCTCGGGCTCGTCGCGGAGAAGTGCGAGATCGATCACCCGTCAAGTCTAGTCAACCTGCCTGACCGCCCATCCGGCTGCCGGCGAATCACGAGGGCGACGAGAGCGCGCAATAGAGTACAGACATGACCACCCCTGCCGCCGATGCACGTCGCGCGGCCCTCGTGGTGAATCCGGTGAAGGCGGATGCTCCGAAGCTGCGTTCCCTGCTGACGAGCCTCTCTGCAGCAGCGGGCTGGGCGCCGCCGCTCATCCTGGAGACGACGGTCGAAGATCCCGGGCAGGGCATCACCCGTCGCGCGATCGACGACGGCATCGACGCGGTGCTCGTGGCGGGCGGAGATGGCACAGTGCGCGCCGTCTCCGAAGCGGTCGCCGGCAGCGGAGTGCCCCTCGCGATCGTCCCGAGCGGCACCGGAAACCTGCTGGCGCGCAATCTGAACCTGCCGCTCGATGACCCCGCCGCTGTCATCCGCGCGGTGTTCGCGGGTGACGTGCATCCCATTGACATCGGCTGGGCCGAGATCACCGCGCCCGACGGCACGCAGAGCACGCATGCGTTCGTCGTGCTCGCCGGCATCGGCCTCGACGCCGACATGATCGCGAATACGCGTCCTGATCTCAAGAAGTCCGTCGGCTGGGTTGCCTACATCGACGGCGCTGCGCGTTCGCTCCCCAAGGCCAAGCCTTTCCGTGTCGTCTACCAGATCGACTCGCGACGCCTGCATTCGACGAAGGCGTACAGCATGCTGTTCGCGAACTGCGGCACGCTCCCGGCGGGCATCGCGCTGATCCCGGATGCCTCCATCACCGATGGCGGCCTCGACATGGTGATCTTCCAACCTCGTGGCCCCTTCGGCTGGCTGGCCGTGTGGCGCACCGTGTGGTGGCAGAACTCAGTGCTGCGGCGCACGAAGACCGGGAGACGGATGCTGGAGCTCACCGGCACCAGCGGATCGGTGCGCTTCCTGCAGGGAACCGCCGTCGAGGCGGCGGCATCCTCGGCCGTGCCTGTCGAGCTCGACGGCGACGAGTTCGGGCTCGCGTCACGGATTCACTGCCGCATCGACGAGGGTGCACTGCGAATCGTGCTGCCGGCTGGCCACGACGTCTCCGGGCTGTGACATGACGAACGCCCCCTCACACGAAGGGGGCGTTCGCACAGCGTCTGCGGTCAGTCGCCGAGGATCGTGACGGTGCCGTCGAGGTTGTCGCCGACGAGCGTCAGCGTGGTGATGTCGTCGTTCGTGGCCTGCAGGACCGTCGCACGCGGAACCATGTCGAAGGTGCACGGCGCTTCACTGGCCGCGAACGTGACCGTGAGGGCATCCGCGGTCTCCGCGAAGTCCTGCACGACCGGACGGCACGTGCTCGATCCCCAGGTCAGCAGGACGAGGCCGTTGTCATCGAACCAGCCCGCGCTCGGCAGGTAGTCCGTGGGCTCACCCGGAACACCGGTGACGCCCTTCGCCCCGTCGAGGTCGGTGTCGAGCTTCTGGTCGCCGATCGCGACCGTGACGGTGATCTCCTTGGTGGGGTCTACTCCCGCCGGAAGCGCAACCGGCGTCGCGCGTGCGGTGAAGTCCGCCGTGCAGGCCAGCGTTTCGTCGAACTCTGCCATGGTCACCGTCACGTTCTGCCCGTCGGCGGTGACATCTGCCGCCTGCGGAGTGCAGTCGACTGAGGAAGAACCCCAGGTGATGACCGCGATCATGCGACCGTTGTCGAGCCATGCGGCATCGATGTCATCCGGCTGCGGTTCGGTCGTCTGCGGCGCATCCGTGGGCACCGGACTCGGTGCAGGAGTCGCGGGCGAGGTGGCGCAGCCTGCGAGGACGAGAACGGCGCTCGCGAGCACGGCGGCTGCGGCGATACCTGCACGAATCTTCATGGTCCCCACGGTACTCCGCGCGGTATAACGCTGGGTAACGAGTCGCTGTGCGTCTACTGCAGGGCCGAGGTGAGGCGCGCGAGGTTGTCCAGCACAGTGGAGCGCAGCGGCTGCTGCTTCCACTCCTCCAGCGTGAGCTCACGGCTGAGGTCACGGTAGTGATCTTCGACCGCCCGCATCTCCTGGACGAACTCCTCACCGCGCACGAGCATCGAGATCTCCATGTTCAGACCGAACGAGCGCATGTCCATGTTGCTCGATCCGATGACCGCGACCTCATCGTCGATCGTGAGGCTCTTGGTGTGCAGAATGTAGGGCTTCTTGTACATCCAGATGCGCACGCCCGCGCGCAGCAGCACCTCGTAGTAGCTGCGCTGCGCGTGATACACCATCGCCTGATCGCCCTCTTCGGAGACGAACAGCTCGACCTGGACACCACGATCGCACGCGGCGGTGACAGCCAGCAGCAGCGCCTCATCCGGCACGAAGTAAGGGCTCACGATCATGATCTCGCGCTTGGCGGCGTAGAGCAGGCCGAGGAAGAGGCGCAGGTTGTTCTCGACCTCGAAACCGGGGCCTGACGGAACGATCTGGCAGTCGAGGTCTCCGCTGCCGATCTTCGCAGCGGTGAAGTCGACCGAGGTGAGAACCTGATCAGTCTCGCTGTACCAGTCACTCAGGAAGACGGCGTTGACGCTCGCCACGACCGGCCCGTCGACGCGCACCATGAGGTCGACCCAGTGCAATCCGCGCTTGATGTTCTTCGGCAGGTTGTAGGTCGAGTCGGTGATGTTCTGCGACCCGAGGAAGGCGACGTCGCCGTCGATCACGAGCAGCTTGCGGTGGTTGCGCAGGTCGGGGCGCTGCGTCTTGCCGCGCAGCGGCTGCACCGGAAGCATCACATGCCAGTCCGCGCCCATCGCGTCCAGGCGGCGAACCGTCTCCTTGTACCGCGGCTTCCACCGGTTCGCCCAGTGATCGAGCAGCACCCGCACGGGGAGGCCGCGCGCGGCGACCTCCTCCATCGCACGGAAGAAGTTGTCGGTGGAGGCATCCGCCTGCAGGATGTAGAACTCGACGTGGACGTACTCCTTGGCCTGACGGATCGCGTCGGCCATCTCATCGAGCGACTCCTGATATCCCGAGATCAGGTGCGCGCCGTTGTCACCCGAGATCGGCATCGCACCCAGCGACTGGTTCATGTGCACGAGGGCGCCGAACCAGTCCGGAGCATGGGGACGGAGCGTGCCCAGCTGCAGACTCGCGCTCGTCTCCGAAATGTACTCGTTGATCGCCGCCTGCTTGCGACGGCGCGGACGCGGAAGTCGCGGGTTTCCGATCAGCAGGAACAGGAAGACCCCGATGATGGGGATGAAGTAGATGGCCAGGAGCCATGCCATCGCGGCGGTAGGGCGGCGGTTTCGCGGGACGACGATGATCGCGGTGATGCGAATCGTGAGGTCGACGATGACCGTGAGGGCGATGAACCACCACGACAGCGTGAAGTCAAAATTCATTCGGCCCCTCCGCCATACGCCTCACCGAGACCGGTAGGCCTCGTCCCCACAGTAGTGGGGCGATCGACAAAGGTCGCGCGCGACTCAGGCGCGCGGGGGCAGGCCGCGCGCGGCGCGCTCTTCGGCCTCGATGCGCGCGTGCGTGCGTCGCTCGGTGCGGTCGAAACGCAGGATGCCGCGAAGCACGATGAAGAACGCAACGCTGACGCCGACCGTCGGAATGAGCGACCAGGCGGCTGCGAGCCAGAAGTTCTCCATGTCCCCAGTGTACGTCGTGGGCTGAGGAGATGCCTGGGCGCAGGATATCCCGTCGTTTCCTCCACAGTCGCTGCCCCGAGGAGGCCTTCGCACCGTTCCCGCAGACCCGAAAAGCAGGCAGGACCCGGATGTTCAGGATGGTGGCCATGACGACGATCCTCACCGCCTCCGGCCCGGCCGATCTGCTCGGCCTGATCCCCACACTCGCCGGGTTCACTCCGCGCGAGAGCTTTGTGCTGCTGCCCTTCACCGGTTCTCGCGCAGGCGGCGCATTGCGCGCGGACCTGCCGAAGAACGATGACGTCGACCTGCACGAGTACGCCGCAACGCTCGTCGGGATGACCTGCCGCGTCCCGTCCGTCGACGGGCTCGCCGCCGTCATCTACACCGACGACGAGATCGACCCCGACGCCCTGCCCCTTGCGGAGGTCGCCGACATCACGATCGCCTGCGCGGAATCATGCGGGCTGCGCATCGTCGAAGTCCTCTGCGTGGGTGCCGACGGCTGGGCCAACTACCTCGTAACAGCACCGATCGTGCACGACCTTGCAGAGATCCCGGAACCACCCTCTGTGCCGGGCGTCGTCGATATCGCCGCTGATCAGGCCGCGGGTGGGGAGCTGCCGACCGTCGACCTCGCCGAGAAAGAGCGCGTCGCTCAGGCGCTGGCCGCCGTCGACCAGATGTTCACGGCGCTCATGCCGAACGACGAATCAGCGGAAGAGCCTCTCGACGGCGCGAGACCCGTGGATGCGGAGAGCCGCCTCGACCCGCGTGCGTATCTGTCGGCCCTCGCGCTCGACGACCTGCCGCAGTTCCTGGAAGACCTGCTCGACTCGCCGGAGAACATCGATCCGTTCGCAACCGCTGCGCTGATCTGGTGCCTCGAACGGCCCCCCCTGCGCGACGTCGCCCTCGCGCAGTGGGCCACCGATCTGCCGACGGGCGACGAGGTCCTCGCGGCGCAACTGGCATTCCGCGGCGACATCTCAACGTTCCCGCCCCACCTCGGAGACATCATGCTCGGCCAGGGACCGCGCCCTGATGCCGACCGGCTCCGCCTCGCACTCACGCTCGCGCGCAATGCCGCCGCTCGCGCTCCGCGGGCCTCACGCGTCGGCGCACTCGTGGCATCCGCGTGGCTCTCGTGGGCACTCGGTCGCGCCACGCATGCCGATCACTACCTCACGCTCGCCCACGAGATCACGCCGGAGCACACGTTCGCCGCCATGCTGCGCACGATCATCGACGCCGGGATGCTTCCGGCGTGGGCGTTCTCCGCCGCAGGAGCGGCAGAACAGCCCACCCCGTGAGCCCGTCGCGGGTCTACTTGACGAGCGGGAAGAGGATCGTCTCGCGGATGCCAAGGCCGGTGATGGCCATCAGCAGGCGATCGATGCCCATGCCCATGCCACCCGACGGCGGCATGCCGTGCTCAAGTGCACGCAGGAACTCCTCATCGACCGGCATCGCCTCGACGTCACCGCGCGCGGCGAGCTTCGCCTGCTCGACGAAACGCTCCCGCTGAATGACCGGGTCCACCAGCTCGGAGTAGCCCGTCGCCAGCTCGAAGCCGCGGATGTACAGGTCCCACTTCTCGACGACGCCCGCGATGGAGCGGTGCTCGCGCACCAGCGGTGAGGTGTCGACCGGGAAGTCCATGACGAACGTGGGACGCACCAGATCTCCCTTGACGAAGTGCTCCCAGAGCTCTTCGATCAGCTTCCCGTGCGTCGCCTGCGCGGGAATCTCGACCTCGTTCGCCTCTGCGAACGCGATCAGGTCTTCTACCGCGTCGTTCGGGGTGAAGGTGCGCCCGGCCGCGGCCGAAAGCGAGTCATACATCGAGATGCGGTCCCACTCGCCGCCCAGGTCGTACTCGGTGCCGTCGGCCCAGGTCACGGTCGTCGAACCGGCCACCGCGATCGCCGCGTTCTGCACGAGCTCCTGCGTGAGTGCGGCCATCTGGTTGTAGTCGCCGTACGCCTGGTACGACTCCAGCATCGCGAACTCGGGGCTGTGCGTGGAGTCGGCACCCTCGTTGCGGAAGTTGCGGTTGATCTCGAACACGCGCTCGAGGCCACCGACGACGGCGCGCTTCAGGTAGAGCTCGGGCGCGATGCGCAGGTAGAGCTCGGTGTCGAACGCGTTCGAGTGAGTGACGAAGGGACGAGCGGATGCGCCGCCGTGCTGCACCTGCAGCATCGGCGTCTCCACCTCGAGGTAGTCGTGTTCGGCGAACGTGGCGCGCAGGCTCGCGTTCACCGCGGCACGGGCGCGGACCGTCGTGCGGGCCTGCTCGCGGACGATCAGATCGAGGTAGCGGCTGCGGACGCGGCTCTCCTCGCTCAGCTCGCCGTAGACGTTCGGCAGCGGGAGGATCGCCTTCGCGGCGATCTGCCAGCTTGTCGCCATGATCGACAGTTCACCGCGGCGACTGGAGATGACCTCGCCCTCCACGAAGACGTGGTCCCCGAGGTCGACGAGCTCCTTCCACTCCTGCAGAGACTCCTCGCCGACGTTCGCCAGCGAGATCATCGCCTGGATGCGCGAGCCGTCGCCGGCCTGCAGCGTCGCGAAGCAGAGCTTTCCGGTGTTGCGGCTGAACACGACGCGACCCGCGACGCCAGCGATCACGCCGGTGGCCGTGTCGGGCTCGAGGTCGCCGTACTGCGCACGCAGCTCGGGGATGCGGTGCGTCACGGGAACGGCGACCGGGAAGGCGCCGCCCGCGGCATCCGCCCGCGCAGCGATCAGGCGCTCGCGCTTCGCGAGGCGCACGGCCTTCTGCTCGAAGACGTCGTCCTCAGCGGGGGTGTTGTCAGCGGGCGCGGCGGACGCGTCAGTCATTCGGAGCTCCTTGGAAAGTCAGCGCTCAGTTTACCGGCGTCGCCTGGAAGTCTCGGCCAGCCCGGATACCCGTCTCGGCCAGCCCGGATACCCTCGGAGCATGACAGTCCGCCTCCGCTCGCGTCCGCTGATCATCGCAACCCTGGGCGTCGCACTGCTCGCGGGAACCAGCACCACAGCCGCGGCGGCCACATCCGCCGATGTCAATGATTTCTCCTACGTCAGCTGGGACGCCGACCTCCGCGTCGGGATCGATGAGCACGGACGCTCGACGATGCACGCCGTTGAGACCCTGCAGGCGCAGTTCCCCGAGTTCGATCAGAATCGCGGCATCGTGCGCGGCCTGCTGCAGCACTACCAGGACGCCAGCCTCGACACCGAAGTTCTCTCGGTCCGCGACGACACCGGCGCCGCCGTGCCCTTCGAGCTCGAAGAGGATGACGACATGCTGTTCGTCCTCATCGGCGACGACGAGTTCCAGCACGGACTCACCACCTATGTCATCGAGTACACGATGCAGGACGTCGTGATCGCTGCGTCCGAGACGGGCGTCGACGAGTTCTACTGGGATCTCCTCCCCCTCGACAGCACCCAGCCCATCGACGCCTTCCACGCCGAGATCACGTTCGACGAGACCCTCAGCGCAGCGCTCATCACCGACGCCACCGCCTGCTATCAGGGCCCTGCGGGCGCAGCCGATCCCTGTGTGGGCTCCGGCCTGCGTGGTCCGACCGTCTCCGCGGGCGAAGCATCCTTCTCGGTCGAAGCGCAGAACCTGCCCGCGGGTGACGGGGTGACCGTCGCCATCGGCATGGACGCCGGAACGGTCGTTCAGCCCGGTCGGCGCATCCCGAACCTCTTCCTCGAACTCGCACCGGTCGTCTTCGGCGGCGCCGGGATGCTCGTCGCCGTCGTCAGCCGGTTGATGCTCGGAGCCTTCGTCCGCCGCTCGCGCCGCGGCACCGGCCTCGTGATCGCCCAGTTCGATGTGCCCGCGACGCTGCCGCCACTGGTCGCCGCCGCGATCCTGCCGAAACCCGACAACGTGATCCCGGCCGAGATCGTGCACCAGGCGGTGTCCGGCATGCTGATCATCCACGACGCCGACGGCCGCCCCGTGCTGCGGCGACTGCCCGGCGCCGTGGCACCCGATCCGCTCGACGCCGAGGCCCACGAGAAGATCTTCCGCGGCGCCGACGCCGAGGGAGATGTCACGATTCCCGAAGAGGACGAGGGCTTCGGCACGCGGATGCGCAGACTCATCGCCCGCGGCGAGGAGGAGGCCGAGACCCGTGGACTCATGACCAAGAGCCCCAGTCGCGCGGCCGCCGCGGTGCTGCTCCTCGGACTTCTCCTCGGTGGGACAGGCGTCGCGATCGGCATCGCCGGACTCATCTTCGGCCGTCCCATCGCTGCAGGAGCCTTCGTCGCCGCGCTCTTCGCGGTGATCCTCGCGCTCATCATCGGCGGACCGGCGCTCACCAAGCGACGCGTGCATACGCCCGAAGGGGCGCTGGCATACGAGTATCTGCTCGGAGTGAAGGAGTTCATCCGGGTCGCCGAAGCAGATCGTCTGCAGATGCTGCAGTCGTACTCGGGTGCGGAGCGACGTGACGACGGCACGATCGACGTGATCCACGTCTATGAACGGCTTCTGCCCTACGCGATGCTGTTCGGGCTGGAGAAGGAGTGGGGACGCGTCCTCGAGGTGTCCTACGCAGAAACGGGCGAGACCGCGCTCTGGACGACGAGTCCGACGACAGCTCTCGCACCGGCGCTGTACTCCTTTGCGCACACCACCACATCATCCGCCGCGTACCAGGTCACGGCCGCGAGCACCTCGTCCTCCGGCTTCGGCGGATCGAGCGGAGGCGGGTTCTCTGGCGGAGGCGGCGGAGGCGGGTTCTCCGGCGGGCGCTGAGCCTGCGACGCACCGCACCGCCCCAGTCCATCGAATGGTCAGTTTCGGCACCTTCTCACGCAGAAAGTTGCCGAAACTGACCACTCAATGTGGCGTGGTCAGCCCTCGTCGGGGAGGCGGAACTCGGGCGGGGTGACGTCACGCAGCGCACGGTCAAACGTCGACGAGACGAGCGCCGACAGGTATCCCCCAGGATTCTCGACGCCGATGCCGCGCAGCAGGCCCGTCGCCTGTCCGACGATGGAGCGCGCGAACTCGGATGCTGTCGAAATGGCCTCGGCGTACGCAGCGCGATCCGCCTCGGCGATCACGACCGGTTCGCAGCCGAGCTCCACCGCGAGAGCCTGGCCGATCGGCAGGACCGCGGCCGGAGCCGTGACCGCGGCATAGGCGGCACGCAGCTGGCGCAGGTCGATCGAGGTGCCCGTGAACGAGATCGCCGGATGCACCGCGAGCGGAATCGCCCCACGACTCATCGCAGGCGCCAGCACCGAGGTGCCGTATCCGGGGTCAGTGTGGAGAACGAGCTGCCCCGGCTGCCAGGACTCGGTCTCGGCAAGACCTGCGACGATCCCCGGAAGCTGATCCGAAGGCACAGCGAGCACGACCAGCTCGCTGATGCGCACGATCTCGTCGGCATCGCGCACGGGCACATCCGGGAGGATCGCCGCGACGCGGTCCGGGTCGGAGCCCGCCGTGATCCCCGTCAGCGCGTGGCCGGCGCCGGCGAGCGCCGCGCCGATGACCGGCCCCACCCGCCCGGCACCGATGATGCCGATGCCGAGGCGTCCGGCCTGCGTCACGCCGATGGTCCGTCCTGACGCGGTGATTCCGGCCATTCGACCGTCACGGTTCCGGCAGCCGTCGGGGCCGTCGGGGCCACAGGTGGAACCGCCGTCGCAGCCGTCGGGGCCACAGGCGGAACCGCGGCCGCTACGTCCGAAGCCGATGCCTGATCGAGCGCTTCCTCCAGTGCCTCCGCCCAGCGGTGGCCGCGATCCTGTGCGGCTGCGAGCGCCGTGAACCGAGCGACCTCGTCGAGAAGGCCGAGCGCGGAATCCCGCTCGATGCCGGCGAGAACACCCTGCACGGGCCCGGTCACCGAGTGCGCCTGCACACCGGTGACCCGCTGCAGCCGGTCGATCGGGCCCTGCGAGAGCGAGAAGCCCTGCAGGCGCGCCAGCGGGAAGATCACGAGTTTGCGCCACACCACACCACGGCGCTGGAACAGCGCGAAGGGGGTGACCGCGTAGCCGTGGCGTCGCCATGAGAGCGGCCGGCGCCATGCGGCACGGCGCGGCATGGTCTCGTATGGATCGTTCTCGCTCGGTCCGAGCGCGCCGTTCTCCCAGATCAGCGAGCGAACGCTCTCGGGAGCATCCGGAAGGATCAGCGCGAGCACCCGCTCCACATCCGCCCGCGTGCCCACGGGGAGCACGACGTTGAACTGCTGCGCACTGCTGGACTGCTGCTGCGCGAGGCTCTTGCCCGACATGCGGTTGATGCGAACGACCCACCAGCCGAACGGCCGCCACAGCAGGGACTGCGTGATGTCGACGGCGAAGATGCGGCCCGGGGGGATTGTCTCCGTCACGGTCGTGAGCAGACCGTACGTGATGCGCACACCATCCGGAGTGGACGCGATCGAGTACCGCAGCGACTTGGAGATCTGCGCCCAGGTGACACCGATCGTCGCGATGATGAACGGCACCGCGAGGCCCACGGACATCGTCAGGATGATGATGCCGCCCTCCGGGTCTCCGTCGCGGAAGACGCTCCAGGCCACGCCACCCAGCGCGGCGACGTAGATGAGGGCGAAGAACAGGAACCAGAGCACGCCCGAGAGCAGGTGCGACCCGACGAGTCGTCCGGTCGGAATCTTGACGACGCTCTCCGCCTGCACGTCGGCGAGGTCGACGCCCGTGATGAGATCGGTGACCCCGTGGTTCACGGAGTTCACGAGCTGTGCCCGCGCCGTCGCCAGTGCGCCGGGAGCGACCCCCGCGATCCGGTCCTGTCGCGCAGCGCGCGCGCCGGATGCGAGGCGCAGGATGTCGGCGCGCACGGATTCGGCGCGCGCGGTCGCCAGGTACTCCAGGGGCACGTTCGCGTCGGTTCCGGCACCGACCACCTCGAGCTTCGCCAGACCGATGATGCGGGCGGGGAAAGGACGAGTGAGGTTCACGCCCTGCACGCGGTCGAGCGGGGCCCGACGCTGCGAGCGGAACAGGATGCCCTTGCGCACCTCGACGTGCTCGCCCGTGATGCGGAACTCCTGGAAGCGCCACACGAGCCAGAAGATTCCGATGAAGAGGACGAGTACACCCAGTACCACGCCGAGACCGACGAGCACGAAGTTGTTCTCCAGCACCCAGTCGATCGGGTCGCCGCCCGTGAGACCGTCGATGTCGGCGTCGGGGGCGACGAGGCTGAAGAACCAGAACCCAAGCCGCTCGCGCATGTTCGAGATCACGATGCCCGCGATGATGATGAGCACCAGCCCGCCCTTGAAGAGCGGGGTCAGCGGATGCATCCGATGCCATGCACCGTCCGCGAGCGTGGTGCGCTCGTCGACCGGTGGAGTCGGCGCGGATGCCGGCGGCAGCAGCGGCTCGCTCACAGGCCGGTCCGACGGGTCTCAGCGACCTCGATGAGCGTGTCGCGCAGCGCCTCCGCCGCACCCTGCGTGAGGCCGGGGATCTCCACGCCCGTAGTCGCCGCAGCGGTGACCATCTTGAGCTTGGCGATGCCGAACGCGCGGTCGAGCGGACCGTGCGTGATGTCGACGAGCTGCATGCGGCCGTAAGGCACGGCGATCACACGCTGCCACAGGATGCCCTTGCGGAACACGATGTCGTCGGCACGCAGCTGGTAGCCGATCGCTCGCGCCTGCCGCGGGAGGATGATGAGCGTCGCGAGCGTGAAGAACGCCAGGATGCCGGCCGGAATCCAGACCCAGTTCAGGTGCAGCACGAGCCCGCCGACGAGTGCCGCCGCCGCGATCAGCACGAGGATGACCACGTTCTGCAGCACCTGCGAGACGACGTAGCGCGGTGAGATCTGGTGCCAGACGCCGTCCAGTGAGAGCGCCGCCGTCGACTTCGGCGTGCGCAGCGCTTCGTAGGTGCCCTCGTCGAGGGCTGCGGCCGCGGTGGGAGCGACAGCGAGAGGCGCCTCCATGTCGACGGGCGGTGCCACCGGCGCAGCATCCGTTACCGGAGCCGTGTCCGGGGCCACCGGTGCCGCGGGCGGTGCCGCCGCGAACTCAGTGGGCGGGGTGGCCTGCGGGTCGGGGATGTTCGTCATCGTCGCCTTTCAATGCTCCGGGGCTGTCTGGTCCGTCGGAGTCGGTCGGAAGCGTACAGAAGTGCTCGGCGACGAGCGCCGCGATCACGAGCACAAGCGCTGCACCCAGCGTGGCTGTCAAAGCCAGCACCGAGCCTATCGGTGGTCCGACCGGGCGCGTGGAGATGTACGCGAGCGCCCCCGCGGCGAACCCGAGCAGAAGTGCTCCGACGAGGCTCGATGCGCGGGCGAGCACGGCGATCCGCAGCGCGCGGAACGGGTTCATGCGCGGATGCTCCGGGCTGCGGATGCTGCGCCGCACCGTCCATCCGAGGGCCAGCACTGCCACCGCGAGAAGTGCGAGCAGCAGGGGAAGTCCCAGCGCAGGGGTGAACGTGGCGCGACCCGAGACCGTCAGCGCATGGTCGAGGAGGAAGCCGCCGGCGCCGCCCGCGAGGGCGACGAGCAGCAGCACGGTGACCGATGTGCGCTTCATACCTCACCCTTCAGCGCCGCGACGAGATCGGCGACGCGCCCGCGTCCGGGGAGGGTCGCGTCGGGGTCGACGTCGAGCCAGGGCTCGAGCACGAAGAGGCGCTCGGCGGCGCGTGGATGCGGCAGCAGCAGTCGCTCATCCTCACTGCGCTCATCACCGTAGGCGATGAGGTCGAGGTCGAGCGTGCGGTCGCCCCAGCGCTGTGCACGCACACGACCGTGCTGCTCCTCGATCGCGTGCAGCATTCCGAGCAGCACCGAGGGTGCGAGGCGGGTCGTCACGATCGCGACCGCGTTGACGAACACCGGAGCGTCCGGATCGGGACCGTCGAGGCGCACGGCGACCGTCTGGAACGGCTTCGAGACGCGCACTCCGTCGACGAGCGGAAGACGCGCGATCGCGGCGATCGCCTCGCCGATCGTCTCCTCACGGTCGCCGAGGTTCGAGCCCAGGGCGACGACGGCGTCGACGGCCTCGCGCCCCGGCCGCGGATCGTGCGCCGGGAGCTTCCTGCCTGGCTGATAGATCACGCGGCACCCCGCTCGCGCGTGACGGTCACCGAGACATCCGCGAACGTCAGCGGGATCGGCGCATGCGGCTTGTGCACGGTGACGCTCGCGCTCTGCACCCGGGCATCCGCAAGCGCAGCATCCGCGATGCGCTCGGCGAGCGTCTCGATGAGGTTGACTGGTTCGCCCGCGACGATCGCGGCGACCCGCTCGGCGAGCTCACCGTAGTGCACGGTGTCCCGCACGTCGTCAGACGCCGCGGCGGGCGCCAGCGGCAGGCGCAGGCGCACGTCGATCGTGAACTCCTGCCCCTCAGCGCGTTCGTGGTCGAAGACGCCGTGATAGCCGAAGACAGTCAGCCCGGTGAGGGCGATCTCGTCGCTCATGCATCCAGGGTACGGGGCGGGCGCGACAGCGCACCGCACGGATGCAGGGTGGGTGCACGAATGCAGGGCGACACGCCGTCATCCGACCCTCCGGACGCGCACACCCCCTGCAGACGAGGGCTCAGCCGTCCCAGGCGCCGAGCACGGAGAGAGCGTCGCGCGTCGCGGCGACGTTGTGCACGCGCACCGCCCACGCGCCGGCGCGTGCGGCGAGCACGCTCGTGACGGCGGTCGCCGCATCCTTGCGTTCTTCTGTCGCGTCATCGCCGAGAGCGGTTGCGAGCAGGCGCTTGCGCGAGGTGCCCACGAGCACGCGCGGCCCGAGAGCGACGATGTCGGACAGGTCGCGCAACAGCTCCCAGTTCTGCTCGGCTGTCTTCGCGAAGCCGACACCCGGATCGATGATGAGCCGCGACGGGGCGATGCCCGCGGCGGCAGCGATGCCCATGCGTTCGCGCAGTTCGCCGGCGACCTCCCGGCCGACCCGCACGTAGTCCGCGCGGGCGTACATGTCAGAGGACGGCCCGCGCCAGTGTCCGAGGGCGAAGTCTGCGCCGGATGCGGCCACGGCGGCGAGCATCTCCGGGTCGGCGAGACCACCGGAGACGTCGTTCACGATGCGTGCGCCGGCCTGCACCGCGGCGGCCGCGGTCGAGGCGTTCAGCGTGTCGATGCTGACCGGCACGCCGTCGGCGGCGAGCGCGGCGATGACCGGCAGTACACGGCGCTGCTCTTCGGCGATGCCCACCCGCTCGGAGCCCGGACGCGTCGACTCCCCGCCGACGTCGATCACCGCGGCACCCTGTGCGCGCAGCAGGCGCGCATGGGCGAGGGCGATCTCCGGGTCAAGGTAGCGACCGCCGTCGCTGAAGGAGTCGGGAGTGACGTTGAGGATGCCCCAGATCGCGGTCACTCGGCCGTCATCCCGTGGTCAGGTCGAGCACCGATCAATGCGATGAGCTCGGCGCGCGCCGCGGCATCCGCGTAGGCGTCGCGAGCGGCGATCGTGACCGTGGATGCCTCGGGCTGACGTCCTCCGCGCATGGTCACACAGCCGTGGCTCGCATCCAGCACGACGAGCACGCCGCGCGCGTCGAGGTTTCCCGCGATCGTGTCGGCGATCTGCTCGCCGAGGCGCTCCTGCACCTGAGGGCGCGAGGCCAGGGTCTCCACGACGCGGACGAGGGCGCCGAGACCCACGACCTGCTCCCCCGGAAGGTACGCGATGTGCGCGACGCCGGCGAAGGGCAGAAGGTGATGTTCGCACACGGAACGGAAGCGGATGTCTCGCAGCAGCACCGCGCCCGAGGGAAGAGTGTCTGGCGCGGGCCCGCGGGTCACGCTGATCGTGTGCGCGAGCGGCGCCGCGGGATCTTCGCCGACACCGGCGAAGAACTCCGCGTACAGCTCGGCCATGCGCGCCGGGGTCTGCTTGAGCCCCGGACGCTCCGGGTCTTCGCCGATCGCTTCCAGTAGTTCGCGCGTGAGGGCGGCGACCCGCTCCCGGTCGACCGCCATGTCAGGCCGTCGCGGGACGGGGGTGACCGGTGCTGCCTGCGGTGCCGGTGGCCGTGCCGGGCTTCGCGGGGGCATCCGCCTCGGTCGTCGCGGCAAGTCCTGCTTCGCTGGCCGTGACGGGAACGTCGATCGGAGGCAGCGTCGAGACCGGGCGGTCTTCGCTCGAGAGCCACAGCTCACGCGGCGGCAGCTTGCGCACGTCCTTGAAGATCTCAGCGATCTGGTGGTGGTCGAGCGTCTCCTTCTCGAGCAGCTCGCGGGCGAGCGTGTCGAGAATGTCGCGGTTCGCGCTGATGACCTCGTACGCCTCGTTGTGCGCCTGCTCGATGAGCTTGCGCACCTGCTCGTCGACGCGCTCGGCGATCGACTCGGAGTACTCGCGTCCGCGGTTCATGTCGCGTGCGACGAACATCTCGGCGGAGCCGGATCCGAGCTTCACGGGACCGACCTCGGTCGTCATGCCGTACTCAGTGACCATCTTGCGGGCGATGTCGGTCGCCTTCTCGATGTCGTTCGATGCGCCCGTCGTCGGATCGTGGAAGACGATCTCTTCCGCGACGCGACCGCCCATGGCGTACGTGAGCTGATCCTGCAGCTCGTTGCGGGTGACGGAGTACTTGTCATCGACCGGCAGCACCATCGTGTACCCCAGAGCGCGTCCACGCGGCAGGATCGTGATCTTGGTCACCGGGTCGCTGTAGTTCATCGCGGCGGCGGCGAGGGCGTGGCCGCCCTCGTGGTACGCCGTGATGAGCTTCTCCTTGTCCTTCATCACGCGGGTGCGGCGCTGCGGACCGGCGATCACACGGTCGATGGCCTCATCCAGCGCGCGGTCGTCGATGAGCTGGGCGTTGGAGCGCGCGGTGAGCAGAGCGGCCTCGTTGAGCACGTTGGCGAGATCGGCACCGGTGAAGCCGGGCGTCTTGCGTGCAACGGTCTCGAGGTCGACGCCGTTCGCGAGGGGCTTGCCCTTGGCGTGCACCTCGAGGATCTTGTGGCGCCCCTTCATGTCGGGCGCGTCGACACCGATCTGGCGGTCGAAACGGCCGGGGCGAAGAAGAGCGGGGTCGAGGATGTCGGCACGGTTCGTCGCGGCGATCACGATGACGTTCGCGTTGGGGTCGAAGCCATCCATCTCGACGAGCATCTGGTTGAGGGTCTGCTCGCGCTCGTCGTTTCCGCCGCCCATACCGGCGCCGCGGTGGCGGCCGACGGCGTCGATCTCATCGATGAAGATGATCGCGGGGGCGTTCTCCTTCGCCTGGGTGAAGAGGTCGCGCACACGCGAGGCTCCGACACCGACGAACATCTCGACGAAGTCCGAACCCGAGATCGAGTAGAACGGTGCTCCGGCCTCGCCGGCGACGGCGCGGGCGAGCAGGGTCTTTCCTGTTCCGGGAGGGCCGTACAGCAGCACGCCCTTCGGGATCCGCGCGCCGATCGCCTGGAACTTGGCGGGGTCCTGCAGGAACTCCTTGATCTCGGCGAGCTCCTCGAGTGCCTCTTCGGCACCGGCGACGTCAGCGAACGTGACGGTCGGGGTCTCCTTGGAGACGAGCTTCGCGCGGGACTTGCCGAACTGCATGACCTTGCTTCCGCCGCCCTGAGCGGAGGACAGCAGCCACCAGAAGAGCAGACCGAGCAGGATCAGCGGCAGCAGCAGCGAGAGGATCCCGTCAAACCAGGTGGGCTTGGGCACCGTGTCGTTGAAGCCGTCCTTGGGCTTCGCATCGTTGATCGCGCTGATCACACTGTCTGCACGCTCGGAGACGTAGTAGAACTGCACGGACTCAGAGCCCTCGAAGGGCTTCGAGAGCTGCATATCGACGCGCTGGTCACCGTCGGTCATGACGACCTTCGTGACCGTGTCGCCCTTGAGCAGTTCGAGACCCTCCTGGGTCGAGATCTGCTTGGCCGCGCCGAGGCTCGAGATCAGCATGAACCCGCCGATCAGCAGCAGGCCGATGAGCGCCACGTAGATCAGGGGGTTCTTGGTGATCTTCTTCACATCCATGATGTGAGCCAGCGTAGCGCGGAGTCCCTTGGGCCTCGCTGGGATTCGCCGAGGGCGTACCCTCCGCGCGGCGGGAGTCAGAGATGCGGATGCCGCAGCATCCGCATCTTGTCAGCTGTAGACGTGCGGCGCGAGAACCGCGACGTCGCGCAGGTTCCGGTAGCGCTCGGCGTAGTCGAGGCCATAGCCGACCACGAAGTCGGTGGGGATGTCGAAGCCGACGTACTTGCAGTCGATGACGACCTTCGCGGCTTCGGGCTTGCGCAGCAGGGCGAGAACCTCGATCGACTCGGCGCCGCGGGACTCGAAGTTCTCGAGCAGCCAGCTGAGCGTCAGGCCCGAGTCGATGATGTCTTCCACGATGAGGACGTGCTTGCCGTGGAGGTCGGTGTCGAGGTCTTTGCGGATCTGCACGACACCGCTCGACTTCGTGCTGGCGCCGTAGCTCGACACGGCCATCCAGTCCATCGGCGCGTGCATCGGCAGCGCGCGGGCGAAGTCGGCCATGACCATGACCGCACCCTTCAGCACGCCCACGAGCACGAGGTCTTTACCGGCGTAGTCGTCGGCCACGCGAGCGGCGAGCTCGTCCAGCTTGGCGATGATCTGCTCCTCGGTGACGAGGATCTTGGCGAGGTCTTGCTGGATGTCGGCTGCACGCATGCATCGATTTTACGGGGCGAAACCGGATGCTGCGCCGGGCGGCGCCGAGTGCCGCTCGTGCGCAGTCGTTCTGCACGCCGACCGTGCCCACTACTGTGAGCGGAGAGAGCGCAGGCAGCGCGCCCAGGGGAAGGAAAAGCATGGACGTCAACGACATCCTCAAACTCGCACCGATCGATGACATCGCCGAGAAGTTCGGCGTCAGCACCGACGTCGCCCGCCAGGCCGTGCAGGAGGGCAGCGCGACGCTGCTCGGCGGTCTCGCGAAGTCGGCCGAGACCGAGAGCGGATCCGCTGCGATCGAGAAGGCCCTCGGAAAGCACGGCGGCTTCAGCGGCGCCTCGAAGGTCGATGACATCGACCAGGCCGACGGAGAGAAGATCGTCACCCACATCCTCGGCGACAAGAAGGAGCAGGTCGCGGAGACCCTGACGAAAGAGCCCCAGACCGCCGGCATCGACTTCGGCAAGCTCCTTCCCATCCTCGCCCCCATCGTCATGGGGCTGATCGCCAACAGCCAGAAGGGATCGGCTCCGGCCGGTCAGCAGTCCGGCGGCGGCATCGGCGACATCCTCGGAGGCCTGCTCGGCGGCGGCAACCAGAGTGGCTCGGGCGGTGGCGGACTCGGTGACATCATCGGCGGCCTCGGTGGCCTGCTCGGCGGCGGCAACCAGGGCGGCTCGGGTGGCGGCATCGATCTCGGAGGACTGCTGGGCGGTCTGCTCGGCGGCAAGAAGTAGCATCCGCTGCATGACGGGCGCTCACCTTCGGGTGGGCGCCCGTTTTGCGCGTGATGTGGGAACGCTCTGCCGGATGGGTGTGCTGCGTCCGGCGCCCCGGGGACGGATGGCGGGTGAGTTCACGGATGGGGAGAGACGGCCCATTCCGGGTCGGAATGGCCGATGCTTCCGGCCATCCGTCCCGGAGCGCCCCGGTGCCGCGGTGCCGCGGTGCCGCGGTGCCGCGGTGCCGCGGTGCCGCGGTGCCGCGGCGCGAGGTCAGCCCCGGGCGGTGAACACGATCTGCCCGCCGACGCGCTGCGCGGAGCAGCCGGGCAGGTCGATCGGGCCTTGCCCGGACCAGTCGGTCGCGAGGCGCGCGACTTCGAGCGTCTGGATGCGGCTGAGACTCGCCCCGAACTCGGCATCGACGACAAGGCGGATGATGCGGTTGCGCAGCGCTGCCGGGTTCGCGGCGAGTGCGGCGACGCTGACCGAGATGCCCGCTTCGGCGTGCTCGACGATGTCTTCGATCGTCTCGTGGATCATCTCGTCGAACGCATCGGCGTCTTCGCGCAGCTGCTCGGCGGTGCGGGCGAGTGCCTCGGCGATGCCCGGGCCGAGCTCGGCCTCGAGCACGGGAAGAACCGATTCCCGCACCCGCACGCGTGCGTATCGCGGATCGAAGTTGTGCGGGTCGTCCCAGAATTCGAGGGCGGATGCTGCGCACGCGGCCCTCGTCGTCTCGCGGCGGACGCTCAGCAGCGGCCGCACCCAGCGCAGCCCCTCGTCGTCAACGCGCTCCGGCGCCATGCCCTGCAGGCTCGCGGCGCCCGAGCCGCGGGCCAGTCCCAGTAGCACGGTCTCGGCCTGATCGTCGAGCGTGTGCCCGAGCAGCACCGCTGCGGCGCCCTCTTGGCGCGCGACCGTGCGCAGTGCGGCGTAGCGGGCCTCGCGCGCGGCGGCCTCCGGCCCGTCGGGGTGCGCGAGATCCACGTCGACCCGAACGACGCGGGCGTCGGCACCGAGAGCACGCGCAGCATCGGCGGCACGCGCCGCGACAGCATCCGACCCCTCCTGCAAGCCGTGATCGACGACGACCGCCACGACCGTGGCATCCGCCTTCTGCGCTTCGAACACGACCGCGGCCGTCAGCGCGAGCGAATCCGCTCCGCCCGACAGCGCGACCACCATGCGGCGCTCTGCAAGATCGGCAACGACAGAACGCACGGCCCGGCGCAGCTCGGCGACGGCAGGAGAGAGGGAAGGCACGTCTCCACGCTAGACGAGGCATCGCGCGCCGCGTAGCGCACCCTCGAACTGCGGCGACGGAAACCTCTTTCGTCGTCGTGCCCGCTCCCCTAGCCTGGTGGCGTGTCGCGCGCGTCATCCTCCCGTCAGCTGAGTGTCGAGCGGTTCACCGCGTTCGTCGACGCGGTGGTCGCGATCGCGATGACGCTGCTGATCCTGCCGCTCATGGAAGCGGTGTCGGACGCCAGCGACGAGCACCTCTCGACGCTGGAGTTCCTGGCCGATCATCGCGGGCAGCTCATCAGCTTCGCGCTGAGCTTCGCGCTGATCGCGATGTTCTGGATGGAGCACCACCGCGTGTACGGGCAGGTGCGCAGCGTCACCGCACCGCTCGTCGTGATCAACGTGGCGTGGCTGTTCACGATCGTGTGGCTTCCGGTCGCGACGGCGATGGTCGGGCAGATGCCGTTCGACTCTGCACAGGCGGCCGTCTACATCGGCTCGCTGATCGCGACCCAGCTGCTCACTCTCACGGCCAAGGCCTATCTGCTGCGGCATCCGCAGATGCACGAGTGGGGCGAGGAGCGCATGCGCTCGGGCATCATCGGCGACACCGCGTCGACGCTGCTTTTCGGTGTCGCCCTCGCCCTGGCCGTCACCGTGCCGGGAATCGCCTACGCCAGCCTGCTGCTGACAGCGCTCACCTGGCCGGTCTCGCTGCTGATTCGTCGGATCCTCCGCCGAGACACGCCCGCTCGCACACGCGGGTAGGCTAGTCCGCGGCATCCCCCGATCATTCTTTGAGGAGCACACGCATGGGCGCACACGACGCCGTTATCGAGATCCCGCGCGGCAGCCGCGTGAAGTACGAGGTCGACCACGAGACCGGGCGAGTGCACCTCGACCGCGTGCTCTACACGGTCTTCGGCTACCCCGCTGACTACGGCTACTTCGACAACACGCTCGGCGAAGACGGCGACCCGCTCGACGTGCTCGTGCTCATGGACCACTCCGTGTACCCGGGCGTCGTCGCCTCGGTGCGTCCTGTCGCCGTGCTCAAGATGAGCGACGAGGCCGGCGGAGACGACAAGCTCGTGGCCGTCCTCGCGAAGGACCCGCGCTGGGAGCACATCCAGGACATCGGCGACCTCGCCGAGTACACGAAGAAGGAGATCGAGCACTTCTTCGAGCACTACAAGGACCTCGAGCCCAACAAGTGGGTCAAGGTCGACGCGTGGGGCGACGCCGCTGAGGCGCAGCGCATTCTCGACGAGGCCATCGAGCGTTTCGGCGCAGAGGGCCACTGATCTGACGCAGAAGGCCCCCGGTTCCGCAGATGCGGCCGGGGGTCTTCTGCATTTCCGGATGCTGCGAGGCGCAGCATCCGCGAGATTTCAGCCCATCCAGACGCCGAGCGACTCCATGAACCAGATCGGGTTGATAACGCTGCCGTACTCGTACACCTCGAAGTGCAGGTGGCAGCCGAAGGATGCTCCGGTGTTGCCGGCGTAGGCAATGACCTGACCGGCCGAGACCCACTGGCCATAGCTGACCGCGATGCCGCCTTCGGCGATGTGCGCGTAGCTCGTGGAGATGCCGTCGCCGTGCTGGATGCGCACCCAGTAGCCGTAGCCGCCGTTGTAGAAGGCCGCGTCGACCCATCCCGAGGAGGCCGCGTAGATCGGTGCCCAGCAGCCCGCGGCGAGGTCGACCCCGCGGTGGAAACTCGACGAGCAGCCTGAGGAGTCGCAGTCGGGGACGCGCGGGCCGTAGCCGGACGACTGGTAGCCGCCGTGGGGGCGCACCCAGCCGTTGCCGGAGCCGACGCCACCCGTGCCGCCGCCGCCGTTGCCGCCGCCGCCGTTTCCGGGGTTGTTCGCCGCTTCTTCCTTCTCGCGCTGGATGCGCTCTTCTTCCAGGCGCTTCGCCTCGGCGACACCGGCTTCGTAGTCGGCGATCGTCTTGGCGGTGTCATCCTGGAGCGCGGCAAGCTGCGCTTCGAGCTGAAGCAGGTAGGTCTGCTGCTCGGCGAGCGCGGCCTCTGCGGCGATCTGCGCTTCCTGTGCGGCCTTCAGCTTCTCTTCTGCAAGCTTCTGCAGGCGGTCGCGTTCGGTGCGCGCAGTGACGGCCTGGTCGCTGAGGTTCTGCGCGGAGTTGCGTGCGGAGACGGCGTCGTCGTAGACCGCCTGGTTGCGCGAGAGGAGCTTGTCCATCTGGCCGAGCTTCGAGAGAAGCTCGTCGGCGCTGGCTGCGGAGCTGGAGAAGAAGAGCTCCAGCGAGGTGTTGTCGCCGCCGTTGCGGTAGATCTGCGAGGCGACCTGGCCAGCCTTGCGGGCGGAGTCGAGTGCGAGGGCATCCTGGGCGTCGGCCTGCGCCTGCAGGTCGGTCGCGCGCTGTGCGGCCTCGAAGAATGCCTGCTGGGCGTTGTAGTACTCGGTACCGGCGGCACGTGCAGCGGCCTGCGCATCGGCGACCTTCTGCGTGAGACCGCTGATCAGCCCCTGAATGCGGGCGATCTCGTTCGCCTTGGCGGCTTCGTTGTTCTTCGCGTTCTGCACGTCGTCCCAGCTGGGGTAGCTGGCGGCGTACGCAGCGTTGAAGCCCGCGCCGACACCGAAGGTGCTCAGCGCGGCGACCGTCAGTGCGCCCAGGCCGATCGCGCTCCGTCGCGAGACAGAGCCCTTCTCCCAGAATCCGCGCTTTTCTGCCTCGGTCGGGCCGCAGCCGCAGTCAACATCCTGCTCGCTCACACGCTTCCCTTCCTCAGCAGTCACAGGTGCCACAGTAACAACATCTGTCACATACACAACACCCCTCGGATGCGCAAGACGGCACCTCAGGGCGATTCTGCGCGCACGACGCGACGTGGACAAGGGTATCCGTGACACTCATCCTGCATCGAACACGCCCGGGAATCCGGATGACGCGCCCTCGATTCGCGTTTTGCTCTCGGAATCACTTATGCTTGAGCGTCGGCAAGGAAGACCTGCGAAGGTCAACCAGACGGCCCCATCGTTTAGCGGCCTAGGACGCCGCCCTTTCACGGCGGTAGCACGGGTTCGAATCCCGTTGGGGTCACTCTCCGATATAACTTAACAAGCATGGCCCTGTAGCGCAGTTGGTTAGCGTGCCGCCCTGTCACGGCGGAGGTCGCGGGTTCAAGTCCCGTCAGGGTCGCTCCGAGCGACAGGCCCTTTTTTACGAGAGGGCCTTTCGTCTAGGATGTGACAGGTTCAGCCAGTCACATGGCTCTGTAGCTCAGTTGGTAGAGCGCACGACTGAAAATCGTGAGGTCACGGGATCGACGCCCGTCGGAGCCACAAGGGTGATCATTACAGTCACTCCAGAAACCCTCGCCTAGCTTCTACATGGCGGGGGTTTTGCTTTGCCCCGGTGTCAGCACGGTTTCTGTCCCCATTCGTCGAGCGAGCGAAGCGAGACGAAGCGCATCCCCTTCCCCGGTTGGTGCCCAAGTAGGCGAGGGCAGAACGCGCTGCCCACCGACGTTGTGCCGGTTTTGTGCCGGTTGGGCAACTGCCCCTGACGCGCAACGGTCGCGTGGCGTAGCGTCGCAACGAGGGAGGCGATCGTATGGAAACCAGCGAAAATCGAGACGACACGTCCGGCCTCGCAGCACTTGAGGACCGCGAGGTCTGCCCGCGTAGAAACAAGCAACGAAGGCCTCCAGCGGGTGGAGTGGCCATCCGAGCCCAGCGATGTGCAGCCCCTCCTGCGCAAGACGATCAGCGATGCGCACAAGATCAGCAAGGCCGCCGCAGAGCTGCGCTCATTGCTGACCGCGTATGCGCACCAGTTCCATGAGCCGCGCCCCGTGATGTCGGATCTCGCCAAGGCTCAAGACGCAACCAGGCAGAGCATCCCGCGCCGCTACAACCAGGCGATGGTCGACGCCATCAGAGAGTTACTCAGCGACGAGCCCAACACCGCGATCATCCGTCACGCCCTCACATCGCTAACGCGCACGGACCTCGAGCGAGTGCATGGCGCCGTAGGAGAGATCGCCCGCCGCGAGAACGCAGGCGAGGTCGAGAAGCCCACACTCAGTGCATCGACAAGGGAACCTGTGGATCGCCAGATCAGGGGCGTCGCACTGCGGAAGCGTCAAGTGCCCGAGCTGTGAAGACTTTCTTTACTCGTTCAAGGCCGACCTCCGGCCGGCTGCGTCACCTGCGGTGCGTCCGGTCCTCGGTGACTCAGCAGCCGAATTCTCGACTTGTGCAACGATGTCTGAAGCCACGACGATGATGTCAAGCCAATCGGGAAGGAGGCCAGGTGAATTCGCACGACGCATCAGCCAGTGCCATTGGCTACCTCTACCAAGTCCGATGGGCGCTACTAGAACTGCTTCGTGGCGCACGTAGCCGACCCGACATGAGCTTGACGCTCGAGCGGCTGGACGATGTTGCATGGGAGGACTCGGTAGGCGACCCTTTGTCAGCGCTGCAGCTGAAGCATCATTCAGTCGGCCAGGGATCGCTATCGGACAAGAGTGCAGACCTTTGGCGGACCCTGAAAGTCTGGATTGATGATGTCAGACTCCGCCAAATTGACGGCCCCGAGCTTTCGATCGTCACAACCGCAACGGCTCCACCCGACTCTGCGGCCTGGTTCTTGCGGACGGAATCTCGAGACACTGCGATTGCGCTCACCCGGATTGATTCCGCGGCGGGAAGTTCCACAGATCAAAAGACAAGAGACGCGCGGCTGGCATGGCAGGCGCTGCCAGAACTTGAGCGGATCGGTATCGTGCAGCGGACAACTGTGCTCGACGCAGACGTCCGCATCGAAGGGCTCGATGAGGCTATCGACAGAGAGTTGTGGATGATCGCACCTCGCGATCGTGAGACCGACTTTCGAGCGGAGCTAGATGCTTGGTGGCTCGCCGTCGCTATCGACCTCCTACGCAAGGCGCGCGGATCGATCAGCGTCCGCGAGATGAAGGCAAAACTCGATGATATTCGAGACCGGTTCCTGCCAGACAATCTCCTGACGATAGATGTCTCCGTCACGCCCGAGGAAGCGCTAGCCCAGTACGAGCACAGAAACTTCGTGCGCCAACTCAAGTTCATCAGCGCAACGCCAGTGATGCTTCGCACTGCTGTGACAGATTTCCACCGCGCGGTGACCCAAACCACTGAATGGCTTGATCGAAATCTGATCGAGATGACCGAGTTTGACCGGTTCAAGGAGAGCCTCACCGATGAGTGGGAGATCGCGTTCGACGACATGATCGATGACCTACCCGAGGATGCCCCAGCGGGTGATCGGGCCAAGGCTGGCAAGCTGCTATATCGCCGTCTCCGCGACTCTGTCGCCGTCCAAGTTCGTCCGCGCTACACAGAGGCGTTCTACGCTCGCGGTATCAGACACGAGATCGCAGATGGCGGTTCGTGCGGTTGGCATCCCGACTTCGAGTCGCTGATCGAGGCTCTCACGGTTGGAACAGTAGAGGCGATCGAATGAAGGATACGCAAGGCGTGTCAACCTCCATGAGGTTGCCCAACTGGGACAATCGCTCGTGGGTTACCGGCAGCATGCTGAATCCAGCTTTGATCGCTGCCACACTCGTCGCCACGGCGCACATGTACGAAGAGCAGTCTGGTGATCCGATGCCGTGGGAACTCGCGTTCCTGTCCGTCCCGATGGTGCTGCATCGCGACACGCGTGAAGCGCTACCCACACGCATCAACTCCCACACTACGAAGTGGGTTGCTGAGAATGCTGCTCTCCAGGCGTCCTTCGCGAGCCGCGCGCGGAGTATGGTTCCATACACGCGGGAAGGGATGCGATTCGGGCTACGCACGGGCTCGCTCAGGATCATCGACGGCGAGCGGCTGCTCGGTGCACCCAGCTGGAAACTAAACCGAGATCGCGACAAGGAACTCGCTCTCGTCATTGGCAAAGCGGCTTTCCTGGGACGATGGTTCGCGCATACGGGATCGCCTGCGACACTCTATGCGTTGTTCGGTGTGGCACCATGATGCTGTGCAGCTAATCAGTGTCGCGGTTTACAACCTCGATGGGCGACTACGCCCTGTGGACTTCCGTACGGGACGGTTGAATATCGTCACAGGGGCTTCACGGACAGGAAAGAGTGCTCTCCTCGACATCGTCGACTTCTGCCTAGGCCGCGACGAAGCACCCATCCCGCAGACCAAGGTGTTTCACGCGGTCACGTGGTACGGGTGTCTCTGGCAGTTCGACGACGGGTCACGGGCGTTCACTGGGCGACCGATGTTTAAGCCGGGCAAGTCATCCACGAGTCGCGCGATGCTTCAGCTCGGGGGACAGGATCTCGCGCTCCCCAAATACGAAGAGCTGGTGGAGAACACGGACTCCGTGACTCTTCGGGACCAACTCGGCGCGCGTATAGGGCTAGGCGACTCGCGTTTGAGCCCGCCCGAGGGATCGACGCGAAGCCCGTACAAAGTGGGTCTTGGGCAGGCTGCAATCTTCTTGTTCCAAGCTCAGAGCGAGATTGCCAATAAATCCCTTCTGTTCCATCGCCAAGGGGAGGACGGCATGGCGGCTTCCATTCGCGACTCGCTACCGTTCTTCCTCGGTGCGGTCAGCGGCGACCACGCGGAACGACACGATCAGCTTCGACGTGCGAAGCGTGACCTTCGGCGAGCGGAGGTCGCACTTGACGCTGCTGTCGCCGAGGCAGCAGGCCACGATACTCAGATTCAAGCCCTCGTGGCCGAGGCATACGCGTCGGGTCTCGCCGACGTTGACCGCGCTCCGACCACGGAGATTGCTTTGGAAATTCTGGAACGTGTCCTCGCTCGCTCTGTCGATCC
Organism: Microbacterium keratanolyticum; assembly: GCF_016907255.1. NCBI lineage: Bacteria > Bacillati > Actinomycetota > Actinomycetes > Micrococcales > Microbacteriaceae > Microbacterium > Microbacterium keratanolyticum. The sequence continues at coordinate 1,015,282 of NZ_JAFBBQ010000001.1, forward strand.
AGCCACCGACGACCTATCGATCGATACTCGTTCACAGGATCGAGTCGCTGAGCTACGGCTCGAGAAGCACCAAGTGACAACCGAGCTCGGATATCTCCTCGATCAACGAGATGCCCTACTTGAGGTATCGAGTACCGAAAGCGGTTACGACGCTGCAATTGCCAAACAAGCGCAGAGACTGCGCAGCATCGATCTCGTTCCTGCTCCGGAAACAGCAGATTCTGGTATCTGCCCCGTATGTTCGCAAAGGCTTCACGACGAGGACCCGACAGCGGCGCAGATGACAGCACGTCTCAACCGGCTGTCCCAAGAGCTCGAGGCGCTAGCACTAGCTCAACCGGGCAGACAGAAGGCGCTTACGGCCGTAACCGAACAAATCCACAGCACGCGCGAGAGATTGGTCAGCGTGGAGACGGCGATCGATGCCTACGACTCCGCATCGAGTGAGGAAGGCGCGATCCTTGATCACAATCGCGCGCAGTTTGTTCGTGGACGTATCGACGCCACGATCGGTCGACTCGCTCGACGCAACGAGATCGACATTTCGCGCCTCACCACGGCAGCGGAGTCAGCGAGACGACGTGTCGAATCGTTGGAGAGGGAACTTGACGATGATGTCGCCCGCGAGCGCCTAACATCTGCGTTGATCACGCTTGGCAGGGAGATGACTGACATCGCGCAGGCGCTAGAGCTCGAGAACTCGGAGCTTGGCGTCCGGCTGGACATTGCAAAGCTGACCGTTGTGACGGACACCGCCACGGGGCCCGTACCGCTGTCGGGTCTGGGCTCGGGAGCAAACTGGCTTGGGTACCACCTGGCAACTCACCTTGCGTTGCACAAATTGTTCGCGCAATCCTCGTTGCCGGTGCCCAGGGTTCTCATGTTGGATCAGCCCACTCAGGCCTTTTATGAGTCACGATCGCTGGAGAGCCTTGAGCGCCTTAGCGACTCGGGAATGCCGGAGCAAGATGATCATGTTGCGGTGACCCGCATGTTTGAGCTTCTCGATCGATTCGCGAAGGCACTCGCACCTCATTTTCAGATCATCGTCAGTGATCACGCCCACCTTGCTGAGGATTGGTTCGAGGAAGCAGTCCAACACAACTGGCGGGGAGAAGCGCTGATTCCCAAGGATTGGATTAGCGACTAGCTGTGCCGGTAGCTCCGTTGAAACAAACCCTCGACCAGCAGCCACCAATCATGGAATCACGCGGCGGACGGCGACCAACGAGCACCCGCTGACCGAGCACCCGTTGACGCACGGAATCTAACTGAAAATCGTGAGACCCCGGCCTAGTGACCGGCAGCGCCACGTGCGTGGGCCGGTCCTCGCTCCGCCGCGGTTCGGGCGCTCCTATGGGGCGCGACACACCTCACGCGCGAGCTCCCGCAGAGATTCCCTGAGGCCCTGCCAAGATGATGGAGTGCGAAGCAGCGTTCCCTTTTTCGAATCGGCCTCAGCGACGTCCCTCCTTCAGGAGTTGGCCGCCTGCGACCAGCCCCTGGTGATTTATTGCGGGGCCGGCGTGAGTATCGATCGAACTGGCTTGAGCTGGTCAGCTCTCGTGAGGTCCTGTTTTCCTACGCGGCACAGTAAGCGTTACCCAACTGGACCGACTTCGTTGCAACTAGATGAGGCACCGGCCCTACCTCCGGATCAGCTCGCATCGAGTCTCGTACATACGCTGAGAGCGGTCGCGGCGGGCTCCAGCTCGTCCCTTCGAGATACCTTGAGAATACGAATTAGGCGTTCACTATACGGCGACAAAGCAGTCTGGCAGGCCGGAGAACTCGTCCCAAACCTGATCAATCTGGCCGTGATCCGAAGCTTCGCTGGTCGCGAGACAAATATCGTGACAACCAACTATGACGACCATATCGAAGCTGAGTACGAAGTGATCCGTCGCGACATCGAGGCTCTACCGATGGCGACCACCTTCCCCGGGCTACGAGTACAGGTCCTATCCCCAGAGAAAGTCCCGGACGGCGCGTCGCTGGTGAAGGTCGTGGTCGACCATCCACCGATCAATATGCTAAGCAGCCCAAGCTCCTCAGTCTCGTTAACCTACTTACACGGACGGGTTCCGCGCACTGGCGACGTCAGCTGGCCCATTGTTCTCGATGAGAACAGCTACGCCGCCACTGCGAAAAGCGTTGGCGCTGTCCTCCGACGACACTTGGCCGAATGTCCGATGACTGTGATCGTTGGAAGTAGTCTTCAAGACGCACCACTCGTCCGGGCATTGAGCGACACGCGCAAGGCAGGACGCCGTGTCGCAATCCTCACTAAACAAGGATTCCCCACTGCCTTCGATGACGAAGGCAATGCGCTTGCCGTCGACCTAGCGACGCATCGTGCATCGGAGTTGGGCGTGCGTACCGTGTTCGCAGATTTCCATGGTCAGGTCGCTCAGTTCTTCCATGAGGCATTCGTCCGCACTGCATTTAGCAGTCCCCGAACCGATCAGGAATGGACGAGCGACTACATGACACGCCTGTCCCGCTGGTGGGAGCGCTGGATAGCTTCGACCGGCGTCGATCCAGGTCTTCCCGCGGCCTTGAGGTCCGCCCTGGCGAGCGCGCTTCCCGTCATAGGAGCATCAGCGAATCCGGACCCACTCAGTCGGGCTTCAGAGCAGTTCCGTCTTGAACTCTGGGTTCGTTGCTATCCGCGACACCCCGATCGGCACCTTGTGAGATGGGCATCTTCAGAAGGATCAACTCTCGAGGGAGTGAACGGCAAAGAAGGTCGGATCGAGTCCCCTAGCTATCTAGCGGCCGTACGCTCGTTCACCGAAGGGCGCCCAAGCTCGTTCGATATCACGAACTTGGAGCAAGGCAGAGCTTCTGCAGCGCGATACACGTCAAAGTCATTTCTCGCGATCCCAATCCGCGTGGAAAACGCGATCGTCGGCACCCTTACCCTTGCATCGACCGCGCACCTCAAGGACAGCCTGATGACGAGTTCGACGGAGTCGACTGCCGAACTCGTCGCGCTACTTGCAGAGGCGGGACGGACTCTGCTTAACGTCAGTGCGCGTTGACGTACGCTACGTAACGCGTTTGGTTCTCTGCCCGCTCACGTTGACGCGCCATCTGCCGAGCTTCCTCAACGCGACGTCGAGCCTGCTCGCGTTCGCTCTGTGTTGGGCGGGGCTGACTGCTCTCTCTTACCATGAGACGTCCTTCCAATACACCAAACATACTCGCTATGCGATCCCGGCAACACCCTGTTGGCTTGACTTCTGAGCACCACCGTAGATCGATCGTATCGCACGCGTGTTGTGGCGGTCCTGTGCCGGTAGCTCCGCTGAAACCACCCTCACCAGCCGCGACCAACCATAATGACCTCCGCGGAATCACGCGGCAAACGGCTGTCAACGAGCACCCATTACCCCACCGCATTCAACTGAAAATCGTGAGGTCACGGGATCGACGCCCGTCGGAGCCACAAGGGTGATCATTACAGTCACTCCAGAAACCCTCGCCTAGCTTCTACATGGCGGGGGTTTTGCTTTGCCCTGGCGCGAGCACGTTCTTGTTGCAGGCCGAGCGCACGGACACGGGCCGGTCTCTGAAACACTGACTTCATGCCTCAGTCGATGACCGATCCCCGCCAGGCGCGTCGCCTGCCCGAGACTCTCAACGAGTTCCAGCAGGCGGAGGGCCATCCGCAGTTCAGGGTCGATGTGGAGCGCATCCGCTTCTCCCCCTTCTACTCGCGGCTCTCCGCAGTCACGCAGGTCATCTCGCAGGCCGGCGCGGGGCTCGCGGTGCACAACCGGCTGACGCACTCCGTGAAGGTCGCGGCCGTCGCACGGGCGATCGCCACGCACCTGTCGACGCGCACCGATGAGCGCGCCAGCATCGCCGCCGAGCTCGGCGGCGCGCATCCGGTCGTCGTGCAGGCAGCATCCGCCGCCCATGACCTCGGCCACCCGCCCTTCGGCCACCTCGGCGAACAGACGCTCGACCGCCTCGCACGCACCCGCTTCGGCCTCGATGAGGGATTCGAGGGCAACGCACAGACCTATCGCATCCTCACCCGTCTCGACGAGCACGACCGTCCCGGCGTCGGCCTCAACCTCACAGCCGCTGTACGCACGGCGGTGCTGAAGTATCCGTGGCGACGCGGCGAAGGTGGCATCCGCCGTGGTGGTGCGAGCAAGTTCAACTACTACGCGATCGACGAGCAGGACGCCCTGCAGGCGCTCTCGGCGTATCCGCTGATTGAACGCGGGCAGCAGACCGTCGAGTGCTCGATCATGGACATCTCCGACGACATCGCCTACTCGCTGCACGACCTCGACGACTTCTACCGTGCCGGCCTGCTCAACCCCGCGACGATCTCGGCCGAGTTCCGCACCTGGAATCGCGACCTCGCGAAACTGCGCGCGCTCGACGTCGAGGAACTCGCCGCCGACACCCGCACGCCCGGCCACTCCCTCGAACTCCTCTGGCGCCGACTGCTCAGCAAGGATGCCTGGATCGCCGACGCCGACGCCTTCCGCGCCGCCGTCACGAAGGTGCAGGCCGAGGTCATCGACGGCCTCGTCGCCGTGCCTTTCGACGGCTCACTTGAGAGCGAGCGCGTGCTCGCTCGCTTCACGTCGGCGTGGATCGCGCGCCTGCAGTCCTCGATCGAGGTGCACCGGCACCCCGACATCCGCTCAGGTCATGTCAGCCTCAACCAGCAGGCATGGCACGAGGTCGCCGTGCTGAAGTTCCTGCACGAACGGTTCATCCTGGAACGCCCCGACCTCGCCGTCTACCAGCGCGGGCAGGCCAGTGTGCTCGAACGTCTCGTCGATGGCTTCGCCGCTTGGCTCGACGACCCCCGCGATGCCCGCCGTGCACCGCGTCGTCTCATCGACCTCGTCGAGCTCGCCACCGACGACTACCGTCAGCTCGCGCAGGATGCTCCGCAGCTCGTCGACTCCCCCACGAACACCGATCTGGCCCGACTCGGCCGTGGCCGCGGCATCATCGACTACGTCGCCGCCCTCACCGACGCCCAGGCGATCTCGCTCGACGCACTGCTCGCCGGGCAGACCGAACGCCTGTGGGATGCCGGGCAGGGGCTCTAGACCGCTCGATCACGCGGCGATGACGTCACAGCGCGGAATCGACGGAATACCTGCCCCGACCCGCGCGCTTACCCCTTCCACGAGCATCACCGACCGAAGGACTTCTCATGCGCGCTGCTGTCTACGACCGCTACTCCACCGACGCCGCAACACTCGAGGTGCGCGACCTCGACGCCCCGACGCCCGCGCCGGGGCAGGCGCTCATCAAGGTGCGCGCGGCGGGTGTGAATCCCGTGGACTGGAAGGCGATGGCCGGATACATCGACGCGCTCTTTCCCGCAGTCTTCCCCGTGATTCCGGGATGGGATGTCGCCGGCACCGTGGTCGCCGTCGGCACCGACACCCCGGAGTTCCAGGTGGGCGATGAGGTCCTCGGATACGCCCGCAAGCACGTGCTCTCGGGCGGAACGTTCGCCGAGTACGTGGCGGTCGATGCCGTGAGCCTTGCGCGCAAGCCGGCGTCGCTCAGCTGGGAGGCGGCGGGCGCGCTCCCCCTCGCTGGCGGCACAGCCCTGCGCACGATCGAGGCGCTCGGCGACATCGACGGAAAGACCGTTCTCATCCATGCGGCCGCTGGTGGCGTGGGCAGCCTCGCCGTGCAGATCGCCGTCGCCCGCGGTGCACGGGTGATCGGTACCGCATCCGAGGCGAACCATGACTTCGTCCGTTCCCTCGGCGGCGAGCCCGTCAGCTACGGCGACGGCCTCGCAGAGCGCGTGCTCGCTCTCGCCGGCGGCCCCGTCGATGCCGTCGCCGACTTCGTCGGCGGACAGCGCGAGACCACTCTCGCCGTGCTGCGCGAGGGCGGTCGGCATGCGTCCATCGCGGATGGCTCGGTCGAGGAGTTCGGCGGGCGCGCGATCTGGGTGCGCCCCGACGGCGCCGCGACCGCACAGCTCGCGGCCCTTGTCGACGAGGGCACTCTGAAGGTCGAGATCGCGCAGACCTTCGCACTCGATGGCGTCGCGGATGCCTTCGCGCAGAGCCGCTCCGGCCACACTCGCGGAAAGCTCGTCATCGTCCCCTGAGGGCGGGCGGGGATGCGCGTGCGCGACGCCTAGCTCACGATCCGCGCCGTGTATCCCTCGTCAGCACGTCGCTCGATCAGCACGACCTGTCCGTTGATGATGCGCGGGCAGGTCGTGCCGGTGAGTTCCTCGATGCCGATGCGCAGGAAGGTTCCGTGCGCGACGACGATCGTTCCGGTCTCCTCCGCAAGGGCGCGCAACGCGGCCCCGGCGCGCTCCGCCAGGACGCCCAACGGTTCCGAAGAGGGGTAGTCCCCCTCTGGCCAGCGCTCGTGTGCCTCACTGACCGACAGGCCCTCGGCAACCCCGTAGTCGCGCTCGATCAGAGCATCATCCCGTGCGACCTCGAGACCGGCCAGCTGCCCGATGATCTGCGCGGTCTCGTGCGCACGCTCCATCGGAGAACTCACGATCCGCCTCCACTGCGCACGCGCGAGCAGGCGGCCAGCGCCGAGCGCCTGGACCCGTCCCTCGTCATCGAGCGGAAGGTCGGTGCGCCCCTGCATCCGACGCTCGTGATTCCAGGCGGTGCGACCGTGGCGCACCAGTGCCAGCGTCATGCGGATACCGCGCGGTCGGGTGCGGGAAGGAGCCACGGCGCCGCCAGCGATGCCACACGATCCGGGCGGGCCGTCACACCTGCCCCGCTCAGCGGGTAGACGATTCCCCGCCGCACCGACACCGAGACGCGCGCGCCGACCGCAGGACGCAGCCCCCGCGTCTTCACTCGCAGCGACACCCCCGCCCACTCGACCACGAGGTCGCCGCCGTCCGCACTGAACAGCGAAGAGCGCACGACCGCATCACCGAGCGGGTCGACGATCACGTCCACATCGGCGGGGAGCACCGCGAGCGTCGCCGGACCGGATGCCGCGGCATCCGTGAGCGACAAGTGAAGCGGATGCTGCGTGGCTGCGAACTGCGCGCCGGACACCTCGCCCTCGATGAGCGTCGCATCCGACAGGAACCGCGCGACGAGTCCGGTGGCGGGCCTCGTGACGAGCTCCTCGGGCGTGCCGATCTGCTGCACGGTGCCGGCGTCGAGCACGACGATCCGGTCGGCGAGCGCGAGCGCTTCCGAGCGGTCGTGCGTCACGTGGACGACCGTGAGCCCGAGCTCGCGAGTGAGACTGTGCAGTTCGAGCCGCAGTCGGTCTCGCAGCGGCTCATCCAACGCCGAGAGCGCTTCGTCGAGCAGCAGAACACGGGGGCGCGCGACGAGCGCCCGCGCCAGAGCCACCCGCTGCCGCTGCCCACCCGAAAGTGTCGCGGGATCACGCCGTGCGTACCCCGCGAGGCCCACAAGCTCCAGCGCCTCATCGACCCGCGCGGCGCGCTCGGCCCGGGCGACACCCGCGCGACGCAGCGGATACTCGACGTTGCGCCCGACGTTCCAATGCGGCCAGACGGCATGCTGCTGGAACACCATGCCCAGCTCACGATGCTCGGGTGGAACCGTCACAGCGCGGTCGCGCGGTCGTGCAGCATCCGCCACTGTCCGGTCGCCGATCCGCACCGTACCCGTCGTCGGCGTGAGGAAACCCGCAATCGTGCGGAGCAGCGTCGTCTTGCCCGAGCCCGAGGGTCCGACCAGCGCGATGAACTCGCCATCGGCGATCTGCAGATCGATCTCATGCAGGCCGACAGCGCCCGAGGGGTAGCGGAGCGAGACGGTGTCGAGGGTGACAGAGGCCACGGGACTCTCTTTCTGACGGTGGAGGGGCTTTTCTGACGATGAAGTGATGGTTTAGGTGTCTGCGGGGCGACGCGTCGCGAAGCCGATCACGGCGATGCCGACGATCGCGACGATGAGCGACCACGCCGCCGCCGTGCTGAAGGCCCCAGCCTGCTGGAAGCTGAAGATCGCGACGCCCAGCGTCTGCGAGCCCGGCGACAGCAGCAGCACCGACAGGGTGAGCTCCCGCACGGCCGTGACGGCAACGATGACGGCCCCCGAGAGCGCCGCAGGCAGTGCCATCCGACAGGAGATGTCGAACAGCGCGCGCACGCGACCGGCACCAGAGACACGGGCCGCCTCCTCGGCGCTCGACGGCGTGCTCGCGAGCGGCGCGTTGACGGCCTGCACGACAAGCGCCGTGAACGAGGTGACGTAGGCCGCGAGGATCAGCCAGGGAGTGTTGAAGAGTCCGATGCGCGGGGCGATGATGAGCCACGCGACCGCGATCACGATGCCCGGGATCGCCTGCGGCAGCATGGCCGCGCCTCCCAGTGCACGGGATCCGCGCAGCGAGGTGCGCGTGGAGAGCACGCCGATGCCGAGGCCCAGCACCCCGCAGATGACCGCGGCCAGCACGGCGAGCATGACAGAGTTCTTCGCGCCGTCGAGCGCCGTCTGCGTCGTGAGCGCGCGCACCAGGTGATCGAGAGTCAGGTTCTCCGAGACGAGCGGCACGCCGGGCGCCCGCAGCAGCGCCTGCACGAGCAGCGCCAGCAGAGGCAGCACCGTGATGATCAGCACGAGCGCCCAGACCACGATGCCCGTGACGGCGCGAGCGCGCCCGAGAACGAGTACCTGCGGCGGTGCTGACGAGGCATCCAGCTCCCCTCCGCGACGCCCGATCAGCATGTTCAGCAGCAGCGCACCGATCGCGAGCACGAGCAGCACGACGCCGATCGCCGCGACCACCGCGAGGGGGTCATCGACAGTGCCCGACTGCAGATAGCGGTACACGAGTGTTGCGAGCGTCACGAAGCGCTCGGGCAGACCGATGATCGACGGGATGCCAAAGTCGGCGAGGTTTCCCACCGCGATCAGCAGAAAAGACGACAGCAGAGCGGGCCGCAGCAGCGGCAGCGTGACGGCGAAGAGCGCCCGCGCCGGGCTGGCTCCGGCGATGCGGGCGGCCTGCTCCAGGTCGGAGGGCACGCGACGCAGAGCCGCCGCCACGATGATCATCGCGAGCGGATAGCTGTGCACCGTCAGCAGGAAGATCACGCCATCTGCACCGTAGATGGACCACAGCGGAGCACCGAAGGTCTCACGCCACCACAGGTTCACCGGGCTCGTGGGGCCGGCGACGCCGAGCCACGCGATCGCCCCGACGAAGGGCGGCATGAGAAGAGGGGTGAGCGCGAGCAGGCGCAGGGGGCGACGCCCGGGCAGGTCGGTACGGTCGAACAGGATCGCGAACCCCGCGCCTATCAGCACAGCGAGCAGAGCGGATGCCACGGCCGAGACGAGGCTGTTTGTTGCCGCCTCGACGACGTCGCCGTCGAGCAGCATCCCGAACTGCGATCCCCCGACCGCGAGGACGAGGATCGCCCCGAGGGGAAGAAACACGAAGAAGGCGCACGCGATCCACAGGGCAAGGCTCACCCCGGTCAGCCCGTCGCGGCGCGGGTGCACGGAGCCGCGGGCCCGGCGCATGGCCGGACCCGCGGTGCCTGTGAGAGTGGTCACTACTGGAACAGCCCGCGGAAGGTCTCGACCGCAGCATCCTGCGTCGCACGGATCTTCTGCACGTCGGGCGAGAGGATCGCGATCTCGTCCATCGCGGGGGCACCCTTGGGCGTGCCGACATCGGAGCGCACCGGCAGGTACGACTGCGCGACGGCGAGCTTCTGGCCCTCCGCGCTCAGCAGGAAGTCGACGAACGCCTGAGAGGCCTCGACCTCGTCGCTGTCCGCGAAGATGCCGACGGGCTGCGACACGTAGGGCACGCCCTCCTTCGGGTAGGCGACCGCGATCGGCGAGCCCTGTGCGGCGAGTTCGCGCACCAGGTAGTCGACGACGATGCCGACGGGCTGCGCACCGGTCGCGACCGCCTGCGAGACCGGGCCATTGCTGTCGGCGATCACCGGACGGTTGGCGGCGAGCGCCGTCATCCACTTCTCGCCCAGAGCCTTCTCGTCGAGCCAGACGGCGGCGTTGTAGGCCGCAGCACCCGAGACATCCGGGTTCGGCATGACGATCCGGTCGGCGTACTCGGGGTCCGTCAGGTCGGCCCAGGAGGTCGGCGCCTCGGTGATGATGCCCGTGTTGTAGGCGATGACCGTGGGGATGATGCGCGTGCCGACGTAGAAGCCCTCCGGGTCGACCACATCGGGGTTGATCGCGTCGATGTCGGCCGGCTCGAGTTCGCGCAGCAGGCCGTCGGCGGCGTAGTTCTCGAAGGTACCGGCGTCGGCGGCGAGGAAGACATCCGCCTGAATGCCTCCCGAGGCCTGCTCGGTCGCGACACGCGTCGTGAGGTCGCCGGTGCCCGCGCGGAACACCTCGACGGTGACGTTGGGCTGCACGGTGTTGAACGCGGCGACGACCTCGTCGATCTTCGCCTGGGGCTCGGAGGTGTAGACCGTGATCGTCGCGGGGGCGAGAGCCTCGGCCGTAGCCTCGGGCTCGGTCGTCGGCTCGGGCGCTGCAGCGGCCGGAGCGCAGCCGGCGAGAACGAGGGTGGCGAGGCCGAACGCGGCGATGCCGGCGGAGATGCGCAGGGGGGACATGGCTTCCTATCTGTGGGTGGGGTCGTGCAGGGGTGGGTGGGTATCAGCGGGTGACGGGAGACAAGAACAGAGGCGAGGGGGATTCGAGGCTGACGCTCGTGCTCGTCACGGCCTCGGGCAGCAGGTGCACGAGCGAGAACATCGCGCGGTCGTGGCCGCTGACGTGATCGGGGCCCGCGTCCATCACCTGGTGGTAGGCGAGCGAAGGGCCGACGAAGACCGGGATGCTGCGCACCGTCGCCGCGAGCGGGTGATGGAAGTGCCCGGACAGTACAGCGCGCACGTCGCTGCCTTCGAGGACGTCGAGGAGGGCATCCGCGTCGCGCAGTCCCGCCTTCGCGAGCGTCGGCAGGGGCGATCCCAGCGGCGGATGGTGCACGGCGATGACGGTTCCTTCTCCGTGCGGTTCGGCGAGCTCTGCGCGCAGCCATGCGAGCTGCTCCTCGCCGAGCGCGCCGCTCGACGAGTCGAGCAGCACGAAACGGAGCGCGTCGAGCAGGACGGTGCGTGCGTGGCCGTTCTCATGACCGGCGAGGATGCGCGCCGCATCCGGGTCATCGTGATTGCCGATGATCGTGAGCACCGGAACACCGACGGCGTCTTCGAGTGCGGCGAACGCATCGCGCACCATGGGGTAGGCACTCGCGTTCCCGCGCTGCACGAGATCGCCCGTCACGAGGATCGCCTCGGGAGTGGCGCCCGCCTGCCGCACGTAGTCCGCGACGGATCGCAGCCGCGCCGTGCCATCGACCGCGTCGTAGAGCAGCGCACCGTCGGTGGCGTGCACGTCGCTCAGATGCAGGACCGTGAGGCGCCCGTTCTCGCGGCTCATGACCGCGCCTCGCCCGCGAACGACGGCTGAGATTCCAGAGCGCGTTCACGCTTGGCCCGCAGCGCGGCGAGCTGCGCGTCGCGCAGACCGTGCGCCTTCAGGTACTCGGACGCACCTCCCCACTCGTCGATCACGGCGAGCGCGTGAGCAATGGCCTCACGAGGGCTGTCGAGGTGCAGACGGAGGATGTCGGCACGGTCGTCCAACGCTGACTGCGCTGCGATCGATTCGGCGTGCGCAGCGCGCACCGGGCGCACCTCCGCTCCCGAGAGTTCGTAGTCGTCGATGACCTCCGCGGGGGTCGCTCCGGCCGCGAGCCGGGCGAGGGCGACGACGAGACCGGTGCGATCCTTGCCCGCCGTGCAGTGCACGAGCGCCGCGCTCTGGGCGTCGGCGACAACGGCGACGGCGTCGGCAAGAGCAGCACCGCGGGTGCGCAGCAGGCCTTCGTAGATGTCTTCCAGCCGGCCGGTGTCGGGCGGGTTCGTGCCGTAGATCGAGACGGCGTGCACGGGAATGTCGTGGCCGATCGGGCCCTGCTCGAACGGCTCGCGCAGATCGACGATGACACCCACGCCGCACTGGCGCAGTGTCGCCACTCCTGCGGGGGTCAGGTTCTCGGTCGCGCCCGTGCGCACAAGCCACGGGATGCCTGCGTCGACGGCCCTCGCATTGAAGAGACCTTCGACTTCGATCGTGCGCATGCTGCGTGCCCCGCTCCTGTGTTACTTCCGTTACATCCCTTTCGGAATGTGATTACACAGGTACTGTCATCCGCTCAGGTGACCGGCAGGTGACGTGCGAGCGACGCCGTGGCGAACGGTGCGTGTGCGGTCAGTCCTCGCTGAGCGCGTCGGCGACGACATGTCGCATGCTCGCCACGCTGACCGCACCGCCGCCGCGCGCGAGAGCCGCATGCAGGGCATGTAGGACCACGGTGTGACCGAGACGAGCGAGATAGGGATCGATATCGTGCGCGGCGGCGGCAGCACCGGTGGCGATCACGATGTCGGCGCTGCGGCCGATCGGGGAGCGCGCGTAGCTCGTGACCACCGCGACGGTGGCTCCCCGTTCGGATGCCGCCGTGCAGGCCCGGAGCGTCTGAACATTCGCCCCCGAGTAGCTGAGCGCGAGACAGAGGTCACCGTGCGCGAGGGAGTTGACGGCGAACTGCTGGGCGAGCGGATCGACCGGAGCCTCGACCGGTCGGCCCAGCGTGCTGATCCGCATCGCGAGATCCTGCAGAGGCGGCCCCGAGAATCCGTTGCCGACGAGCACGATCCGACGGGCCGTCCGCAGAGCATCCGCTGCCCTCTCCAGCGCATCGGGGGCGACGCTCTCCTGCGCGAGACGCAGCGCATCGATCGCGTCGTCGAAGGTGCGCTCCTCATGCGCCTCGTCCGCACCGCGCGGCAGCAGCGGTGCGGCGCGCGCGAGCTCCAGGCGCAGGTGCTGGAACCCGCGGAATCCCGCACTCTGGCAGGCACGGATCACCGTCGCCGTCGAGGTTCCCGCCGCCTGGGCGAGCTCCGCCGTCGACCATTCGACGACATCCTCCGGATGCTCCAGCACGACGGCCGCGACGCGGGCTTCGCTCGGCCCCAGGCTCGTCATGGCGGATCGCACGCGCGTCAGCGCGCCGATCTCGGGACGCAACACGGGCATTCGGACTCCTCTCCTCGCCGCGTCGCAGGCGGCGGGTAGCGGAACGCTAACCGGCGAAGGTTAACGGAGCTCTCCCGTGGTTCGCACCCTTAGGCTGGAAACGTGGACGGTATCCAAGTTTTGACCCTCATCGGCAGCGTGATTCTCGCACTCGTCGCCCTCGCTGCCCTCTTCCTGCTGCCGCGCATCTCACGCCCGGCGGGGAAGGGACTTCTCGTGCTCGGCGTGCTCGTCGCGCTCGGCACCGCGTGGACCACCGGGTCGCAGGCGCTCACCCCTGCCGCGCAGACGGGCTGGGCGCTGTCCACACCGTCGGAGGCACCACGGCCAGCGGACTTCGTCGACGCCCGCAGCCTCGACAAGACGATCCAGGTGGAGCTGCGCTACGCCACGACGAACAACTTCACCGGCGAGAAGGTCGACGGCTACGAGAGTTCCGACGTCGTGATCCTGCAGGAGGATGCCGCCGCCGCCCTCGCCGCCGTGCAGGAGGAGCTCGCGGCCAGCAACCTCGGTCTTCTCGTGTATGACGCCTACCGCCCGACGACAGCCGTGGAGTTCTTCCAGGCCTGGTCGCAGAACCCGGACGACTCGACGAAGGCCGAGTACTACCCGACGTTCGAGAAGCCGCAGCTCTTCGAGCTCGGCTACATCGCCGACCACTCGAAGCACTCGCTGGGCGGCACGGTCGACCTCACGATCATCGACCTCACCACAGGATCACCACTCGACATGGGCGGCCCCTTCGACTTCTTCGGCGAGCGCTCGCACTACGACGCGGAGGGACTCAGCGCCGAGCAGACCGAGAACCGCGCACTCCTGCGCGAGGTCATGACGGCCCACGGCTTCGAGCCGTACGAGATGGAATGGTGGCACTTCACCTACCCGCTGACGGATGCGGTGGCGCAGAGCTTCCCGGTGCGCTGAGCGTTTCTGGTCAGTCGTCACTCTGCTTCGCCGCACCGCAGGACTCCCGAACCACGAGTCTCGGGATGATCGAGATCTGCTGCACGGGCGACTGATCCCCTTCGGCTATGCGCGCCAGAAGCAGATTCGCCGCCATCCTCCCCACCCGATGCTTGGCGGGAGCGACCGCCGTGAGGGGCACGGGGGCCACATCCGCGAGCTCGTCATCGTAGGACACGATCGCCAGGTCCTCTGGAACTCGGATGCCCCGGCGCTGGCAGGCAATCTCGAGAAGCGTCGCCTCTCGGTCGCCGAAGACGACCGTTGCAGTCACCCCGGCTGCAAGAAGCTCCGTGAGCACACCGTCCGCGTGCGAGCGAACCCACTCCTGGCTGCTCTTGCTGATGACCAGCGTCTCCAGCGCATCAAGGTAGCGCGGAGCCTCGTCGTACCCTCGCCGGATCGCCCCGGCGGGTGCCGATTCGATTCGCGTGCAGAGAGCGATTCGTCGGTGCCCCATGCTGTGCAGGTGCGTCACCGCTCGCAGAACGCCGCCCTCGTGATTCGAGCAGACGAACTCCGTGGGATCGAAATGATCGAGCGCGTGAAGCCGGCGCTCGACGAGAACGGTCGGAACCGGGATCGCCTCAAGCCGTTCCAAGAACGAGTCCGGCTTAGCCGTCTCCGAAACCAGTGGCGTGATCAGGAGCCCGTCGACACCGGAGTCGAGAAGCTTCTGCAGCGCCGTCTTCTCGACTTCGGCGTCGTATCCGTATGTCGCCAAAGTGAGCGAGGCAGGTGACTCACTCAGCCCCGCCTCGATCCCCTGCAGCACACGCGGAAAGTAGAGGCTGGTGTCTGGGATGAGCACGCCGATCGTCAAGGACCCCCGCTTGCGGCGCGGGAGCCCCTCGACGTACATTCCCGATCCCTGCCGACGCTCGACGACGCCCTCCTCGGTGAGGATGTCGATCGCACGTCGTACTGTGCTCAGTGAGTACCCCGTCGATTCGACGAACTGCTGCTCCGTGGGTAGACGGCTGCCCAGCGGCCAGGTGCCCGCGGTGATCGCCCGCCGCAGATCCGATGCGAGAGCCTCGAACTTCAGCGCCCGCGGTTCAGGCATCCGCGGCATGTTGCTCCTCATAGACACGAACCTCGCACATCTGTGCCCGGCGAGCGCCGTTGGTGCGCAGGGCGACAATTCGAACGGCATCCACCATCTTCGGTTCGATGGGCACGATGACGTGCCGGCGCCGGTTCTCCCGAATCTTAGCGACGCTGCTCCACTGGCCGTCCACCCGGACTTCGATGTCGATGTCCGCGAGAAGCTCGGGAATCACACGGAACGGCTTGCGCACGTAGTGCAGGTTGTTCATGTACTCGTTGACATCGTCGTTCAGGACCAGTCGGATCTCCGCGGCCTTGACGGGCGCATCCCAACTCAGCTGAACCCACTCGGGCGCATCCGCCAGTGTCGCTGAGGACCACATGTTCGGGCCTGCGAAAGGTCGCGACAGCCCCGAGCTCGCCTGGCTGGGCTCATAGCCGCTGATCGGGCCTCGGAAGCGCACGCCGAACCGACGACGGTTGAACGCCTTGATCCCCCAGCGCACCACCTCGTTCGCATCCTCATCGGAGATGTGGTGATCGATCGACTCCGCGCTGACATCCTCGCGAAGGTTCATCGCAATCATGCCGGATACGACATCGGCAGAATGCCACCATGAGAGCACAGGATTGGGCTCGAGCACGACGATCCACGGCCGCCCATCCGAAACAAGCTCGTCTGCGGAGACCTCCAGCGGGACCCACGCTCCCGCACTGCTCGCGACATCGATGCTCCCGGAGTGCAGAACCTCTGCAGGGAAGTAGGTTCGATCACTCTCTGACGTGCGGATCGAATAGTTCAGGGTCGTGGGTTCCGTCGCAGACAGGAAGAGCTCTGCTACCCCGGTCTGTCCCGCAGGAACCAGCATCGCCAACGTGGATGTCAGCGCGAGCGCCTCTTCCGGGTCCGGCAGATCTTCCCAGTGAAGGGAAGAACTCGCGGTGACGACCGCGTCCCGCGCACGGTTGTCGGTGCTCTGCTCACGGACTCCGATCATCGACGCGTCCGCGCGGATCAACCGTTGCTGCAGCTCGTCAATGCGGCCCACGTGAACCTCGCGCGGAGACAGATCGGCCTCGACACACATCGCGGCTGCCGTTCCCGCCGCTTCTCCCATAACTGCGCACGTCGCCATGACGCGCAAAGAGCCGAAGGCCACGTGCGTAGCGCTGACGTTGCGGCCGGCGAAGAGCAGGTTCGGAATGTCCGGCGAATAGAGCACGCCGAACGGGATGTCATATGTGCCAGGCGGGTAGGTCTGTCGCGCCGCAGGCGCAGGTTCGTACACCCCGCGCGGCGGATGCAGATCGATCGACCAGCCGCCGAACCCGATGGCGTCGATCTTCGAGACATCCTCAACGATGTCCGCCTGCGTCATGACGGTGTGCCCCTTGACGCGCCGATACTCGCGCTTTCCGGGGATCGAGCCGACCCATTCGAGCGTGAGGTTCGCGGCATCCGGGAACTCGCCAGAGTTCTTGATGTGATCCCAGATCCCGTAGATCACTCCCCAGAGCTCGTCGCGAATGCGCTCGTTGTCTGCGACGACATCGATCTCACCGCCCCATTCGATCCACCAGTAGTCGGCGCCGTTGTCACCCGTTCGGAGAATCCGGTTACGGAGAATGGGCGTCTGGTCGATATCGATCGCGAACGCGGGCGCGACGAAAGGAACAGGCTCACCCTCGTCCCGCGTGTAGAACAGCAGTGTGCTGCCGAGGGTCAGATCATCGGCGGAATCCGGGGCGCTCGTCTCGCCGAACTGCTGCGCCGACTCCCTCCCGAGCAGGATGTCTGCACCGACAGCTGCGGCGAGCGTGCCATCGCCCGACGCATCGATGAACATGCGCGCCTGCACCCTCACCTCGGTCTCCGCGCCCAGCACCTCGCCGTACACCGCGCGAATACGCGACCCCTCGCGCTCCACCTCGGACACGTGCGTGTTGAGCAGGAGCTGGATGTTCGGCTCTGCCTTGACGGTGTCGAGCAGAAGCAGGTCCCACAGATGCGGGTTTCCGAGCGGATTGCGGTACTCGTTCTCCAGGTAGAGCTCGCCGATGATCCCCGTCTCTCGGGCGAACCGCTGATGCCCGGTCGCGGTCGCACCGCACACCCAGACTCGAACCTCGCTGCTCGAATTTCCACCGAGAACCGGCCGGTTCTGGATCAGCGCCACCCTCGCGCCCTCGCGCGACGCGCTGATCGCTGCAGCGACGCCTGCAAGTCCACCGCCGATCACGGCGACATCGACGTCGACATCGCGCCTGTGGGTGTGCAGCTTTTCCCGTTCGGCGGGACTGTGGGGCTCGGTACGGATGGGCATGCGAAAAACTCCTAGGCGAGGCGGGGCAGGTCAGACGCCAGCACGGCGTAGTGAAGGGGGGCGCGATCGAGGACGCGCAGAGCTTCTGCAACGGCTCCAGCTCCCAGCAGGCGCAGATCGCTGCCCACGGCGCCGGCGATATGCGGCGTCAGAAGCACGGTGTCCAGGTCCCAGAGCGCGTCCTCCGCGTCGAGGACCATCGGGTCGGTGACGTCGAGCACGGCTGTCACGTTGCCCTCGGCCAGTACATCGAGCAACGCAGCCTGATCCACAAGGCTGCCCCGCGCAGTGTTGATGAAGGTGGCCGTCGGCTTCATCGACAGCAGGTGCTCCCGAGTGATCATGCCTGCCGTCTCCGCCGTTGCGGGTGCATGCAGTGACACAACATCACTCGCTCGCATCAATTCGCACAGGTCGACTTTTCTGACCCCGAGCTCCAGGGCGGTCGCGTCGTCGACATACGGATCGTAGAGGACGACCTCGACGTCATAGCGACGCAGGAGTGCGATGACGGCCTGACCGACGCGGGAGGCTCCGATGATGCCGATCGTCTTGCCGGTGACACCGAGCGTCTGCAGCAGCGGCCATCGGTTCAGCGCACCCTTCTCGTGCCGATAGCGCCGAGCGGTGGCGAAGATGCCCTTCAGGCTCGCGACCACCATCGCGAGCGTGTACTCCGCCACGATCTTGGCGTTCTCCTCCGCCTGCGTCGACACGACGATGCCCGCCGCGATCACGTCGGGGTGCACGAACGATCGGATCGTTCCGCCCGTGTGCACGATCGCTCGCAGGGCTGGCATCGACTGGAGGACCTCGACGTCGATCAGCTGCGTGCCCCAGCTCGTGATGAGCACTTCTGCGCGTGCTCGCAGGTGCTCGTCGATCTGCTCGAGACGATCCACGCTGTGCACCACGTGTGCCCGGGTCTGCAGAGTGTCGAGGACGCCGTGAACGAAGAGCTCATCGGCCAGCTCAACGGGCGCATCGATGATGACCACCGGAAGATTACTTGACTGCACCGGACGTCATTCCCTCCATGATGCGGCGCCCCACCCAGAGGTAGAGCAGGATCATCGGATACACGACGATCACCATTCCTGCGAACAGACCACCCCAGTTGGAGGTGTACTGCATCGTGGAATACAGACGAAGCAGAGCAGCCGGCAGCGTCTGCTGACTGGGAGAGGTGATGAGCACCATCACAAGCAACGCTTCGTTCCACATGTTGAGGAAGTTCAGGATGAACGCGCTCTTGACCGCTGGCCAGGCTAGGGGCGCCATGATGCTCCAGAACGTCCTGGCGGGCGTCGCTCCGTCGAGGGCTGCTGCCTCCGAGAGGGAGGTCGGCAGCCCCTTGAAGGCGGCGGTGAGCAGGAAGATCGTGAACGGAAGCGACGTGCCGATGTAGATCAGAATCAGCGTGATCCGGTCGTCCCACCAGCCAAAGGCGATCTCGACAGCGAAGCGATAGATCTCGGTCTTCGCTACGAACAGAGGCACGAGGATCGTCTGCACCGGCAGCGCGACGCACAGCGCGGTGTAGGTGTTCATCGCGCTCACCCAGCGCCGATTGCTCCGAGCGAGCACATAGGCGGCAGGTGCCGCGAGGAGGATCGTCACCGCCGCGGAGACGCTGACGACAACGATGGAATTGAGCGTCACGCCGCCGAAGCCCGAGGTGGTCCAGGCGCTCGCGAAGTTGTCCCAGTCCGGGCTGCTGGGCAGTCCGAACGGCGAGGAGAAGATCTCCTCATCCGACTTCAGCGATGTGAGCCCAACCCACAGAGCCATGAAGATGTTGAAGGCAACCCACACCCACAGCGCCAGACGTGTGGCCTTCGGAACGATCACGTTCCCCAGCGGGCGCCGAGGCGCCCTCGGCCGATCGATCACGCTGTTCACGAGAGTTCCACCTTGTCTCGACGGAGGATACGGCGCACGAGAATCACGAGCACCGAGGTCAGCAGGAAGAGCACGATGCCGATCGCCGAGGCGTACGCGAGCTGGGGGTTGCCATCGGTGCCACCAGTCGTCGCGAGGTACTGCTGCACCGCGGCAGTCCTGGCTTGCACAGGCGGGACGCTCTGAGACCCGACGAAAGCGATCACGATCTCGAAGGTCTTCATGCTGCTGATGATCCAGAGCACGATCGCCACCGACAGCGACTCCCAGCTCAACGGCAGCGTGATCATCCAGAACTGCTGCACTTTGCTGGCACCCGCCAGCTCCGCCTCTTCATACAGATACGGAGGAATCTGATCGACACCCGTCGCGACGATCGCGAGGTAGTACCCGCTCACACTCCAGATCAAGCCGACGATGATCACCTGGAAGACGACGTCGGGCGACAACCATGCCCGACGCAATCCGTCCAAGGACAGCGCGTGCAACAGCTGGTTCACTCCTCCATTCGGGTTCAGGAGAAAACCGAAGGCGACGCCGATTGCGATCGGCGAGATGATCACCGGCACGAAGACCGCCGAGCGAACGAACGCCGCCCCGCGCATCGCCCGCAAGCCGATCAACGAGGCGAACACGACCAGGAAGACTCCCAGTCCGCCGACCACCAGCATCACGAAGGTATTGAGAAAAGACGTCCGGAAAGCGTTGGACGACCAGAGGCCGACATAGTTGCGTAAGCCGACCCACGACAGCTCATCCCCAGGTCCCGACCATGAGGTGAACGAGACGACCAGAGTGAACACCGACGGTATGGCGAGCGTCACGGTCATGAAGATCACGGCGGGGGCGAGAAAGGGCAGGGCCAGGCGTCCGACGTCGTTGTGATCGCTCACGGTTCGCCGTCGAGTCACCGTTCTTGGAGATGTCATGGGTCGGCAGCACCTCAGCCGTTCGCCGAGATGTGAGCGGCGGTCTGCTCCTTGCCGAGGGCGACGAACTGCTCAGCGTCGATCGCGCCGGAGAACAGCTGGTCGTTCAGCGGCAGCAGCACATCGTTCCACCAGGCCGAGTGCAGTGCACCTGCAAGGTCATACGTCTGTGTCGTCGAGGTCGCGTCAGCGATCGCATCGACCAGAGTCTCCAGGGTCTCCGGAGGGGTGACATCCTGTCGTGCAGCGATGAACCCGGCCTCCGTCGAGTACAACTCCTGATACTCCTTCTTCGCGGCGAACGCCAGGAACTGCTTCACTGCATCCAGGTTCTTGCTGTCAGCGTTGGCAGCCAGTCCGCTTGCTGTCGCTTCCATCGTGCGTTCGTTGCCATCCACTGTCGGGAACAGGATCGTGCGCGCCGTGAATCCGGATGCCTGCTGCGCTCGTGTCTCACCCTCGAGGTACGAGCCGCCGAGAATGAAGGAGTACTCGTTCTGGGCCCAGCGGTTCTGCGCGTCGGGGTACTTCGTTCCCATATAGTCCGCCTGCAGGTAGCCGCCATCGACGATCTGCTGAACCATCTGAGCCGACTGCAGAACTTCCGAGGCGTCCCAGTTCGCCGCGTCCTCCGCGAGCGCGCGCAACGAGCCGGGACCACTCGTCTGCATCATGAACTGGTAGAACCAGAACACGTTGTAGCCGGGGACAGTTCCGTCGGCTCCGAGCGGGACGCGCCCTGCGGCCTTTTCCGCGTCCAGCACGGCAATGAACTCCTCCCACGTCTCGGGAGGGTTCTTGTCGATTTCCGGGTGTGCGGCTGCGTTGAACCAGATCGCGTTCGAGTTGACGTAGGTGGGAAGAATGCCGACACCCTTCTCACCGGATGCCGCTGAGAGAACTGCAGCGGAGAAGCTCTCCTCCACGGTGTTGTCCTCGCCGGGGATCGTGGTCTTCATCAGATCGGACATGTCGGCGAGGAATCCTCGCTGCTCGTAGTCGCGGAGGTTGCGGCTCCCCGCATCGAAGAGGTCGGGTCCCGTTCCTGTGCCGAGCGCGTTCACGAGCGTCGTCGTGACCTGACGCCCGAGATACTCGACCTCGATCTCGATCCCCGTCTCCGCCGTGAACGCTTCGCGTACGGTCTCAAAGATCTTCTGCTGGGCTTCGCCTTCGTTCCATGCGGACCAGTACGTGATAGTCGCTGCTTCTCCGCCGGCTTCCGGCTCTCTCAGCTGCGTACCGCAGCCGACCGTGGCGCCGGCGACGGCAATCGCCGCGAACAGCCCGAGTGATCGCTTGAGCGTCTGTCTCCTGCTCACCTCATACTCCTTTGTTGAATGTGATTGGACATCCCCGTCGGGGTTGCTTTGAACTCAATCGCACGCCCAACAAATGACTCAATAATGAGTTTCAATTCAATTCACGTCTCGTCAGAACGACAGCGCGCAGTCGATCTGGCTGGAGCCGACCGACATCGTGATCGTCGTGATCGACCCCGCCTGAGCGACCGTCCCGCCCTCGCACACCGAAGACGACGCTGTCGGCACTCCGGCGATTTCCACCACAAGGGGAACGGAGAGCGCGGTGTGCTGGTCCACCCGGATGCGCACTGTGCCGTCGACCTCGGTGCACATCGCCACGGTGCAGGGAGCGTTCACCGTCAGGCCGTCGATCGTCGCCGGCTTCCAGAATGCGAAGAGTCGGGCGGCCTGCGCAGCGAATAGAACTGCCTGACAGATGTCCGAGTTCTCGATCACCGTGAAGCCTGGCGCGGAACCGAACGCCTGAGTCTCCGCGAGCGAGTAGCCCGGAAGCACGGCGTACTGGTACGAACGCCCGCTGAAGTTCTGCCCGTGCCACAACCACAGAGTCAGATAACGGCGAGCGATCGGGGCAGCGTCGATCCCGGGAGTGAGGTTGATGTCAGACCACGCACCTGTGCGCTCTTCGCGCTTCATCTTGACGCTGCCGCCGACCGGGAAGTAGTACCCTCCGACGCCGTCGATGTGCACCGTGAGCGGCCCTGTCGCGTTCTCGGTCCTCGAACTGGGCAGCGTGCCGATCCTCACCACCCCGTCCACGCGAACCGAGTGCGTGCCGTTCGCATGCAGGTTTCGATTCTCGACCGTGGTCTCGACGATTCCACCTGTCGTGGAGGAGATATCCGCGCCGAGCGCCACGAGTACCCCCGCGTGCTCGAACCACGCCTTGCGAGCACGAAGGTCGCTGCCACGAAACGCCCCACCCGGCCCGTTGCGATCATGAGGCGCGGCGAAGTGCTGCGCGAAGACACTCGCCGCCCCTACCGCGTCGCCGAGGACGGCAGATCCACCTGTCCACTCTCCTGGAGGGCACCCCTTGCCCGAGGTCCCGCCGATACGATCGGGCAGCGCCAGTTGCTCCACGGTTGTCCCGGCGAGCCGAGTACGATCGACGGTCGGCCAGAACTCGTCGTCGTACTGCGAGACATCGTGGTCGTAGAGGTATGTCATGCCGCTGCCGGTGTGATACCCGCGAACGTTCTCGAGTGAGCTGCACTCGTACCAGGCGATGCGAGAGCTTGATGCGGAGACCGCGAAGGCATGCCCCGGCCGACGGATCACACTGCGGGCCATCGAATTGAAGATGCGGGTGCCGGTGTCCGGTTCCGCCGTCGCGGGCACGGACGAGCTCAGCAGCTCCACGACGAGACCCGTCCGCGCGATCGTTCCCGTCGTGAATATCCGCCCCGTGGGGTCCTCATCGAGCCAGGACCGCACCCGCCCTCGGATCTGTGCGGCCAGCGGAGAAGGCGCAGCCGTGGCAAGCAGGAGCATTCCTTCACTCATCGCAAAGCCCGCGTCCTGACTGCGCCCCGTGGGACGGGCGATGGCCCGCCCTCGGACGCTGTCCATCACCCGCCCGCGGTACACGAGGGGAAGGTAGCTCTGTTCGACCAGTGCGAAGAACGCCTCGTAGTCAGGACCGTTCCCCCCGAGGTCGAGAAGCGCGAACAGCCGAGACGCGGCGAGCAGCAGCTCCACACCGTAGGACCCCGTGTACGGCACGGTTGTGTGCTGAAGCATCGACCCGTCCGCGTAGAAGCCGTCCCCCGACAGCACCAGCGTCCAGACCGGCGCCAGCCCGGCGCGTGCACGATTCAATCGAGTCGCGTCGCTGTCGAGGAGCGAACGGACGACCACTGCCTGACACATGTCGACACGGTTCGCCCCGGTCGACTCTTTGACGGGCAGGCCCTTGAGCGGATCCAACATCCAGGGGTCTGGAATGAAGTGGTCGATGGCGGCGCACCCGTCCGCCACCTGGGCCGCGGGGACGTCATCGGCCACGATCGCAAGAATGCTGGCGAGCGCCCGTGGCGAACCCACCTGCCAGTCCCACCAATTGTCAGCGGCCGCCATTGCGGTACCCGCGGAATATCCGGCGGCGGAAAGGGTGTCAAGGCTCGCGCTGACCTGACTCAGCACGGTGGCACTGCCGAAGTGCGCGGACCCCGGAGTCGCCCAGGCGAGCGCGAAATCGAGTATTCGCACGTAGGACTGTCGAATCTTCTGCGCGGCACGGATTCCCTGCGCATCGGGGTTGGGTCCCGTCAGGACAAGGTCGGTGAACACCGACGTCCCAGTGGCGTCGAGGATCCCCTGCCAGGCGGAGACGCGGGTGTCGAGGGCAAGCAAGGCTGTCGAGAAGCGGCTGTCGGTCGGGATCACCTGAGCACGGCCAGTGACGATGTCGACCCATCGTTCTCGCAGCGTGGAGAAGTCTGCCGCGTTCTCTGCCGCCACCTGCAACGACAACCGGGCGAAGAGCGAGTCCGCGATGACCCCGGCGGCGAGCCCCGCCGAGACCTTGAAGAGTGTGCGTCGTGTCAGATCCACCATGGTCATCCTCCGCTTCCTTGCGTTTCAGAGGGACGGTAGCTGTCTGCCAGATGATGAGTACAGGGTGAATCAGTCTCATGCGAAGAGACGATTACGCGCCGCGCGCGGGTACGACAATGGCGCCCCGAGCCCGCCGGCTTCCTTGCCGACGAGCTCGGGACAGTGCGGTCTCGTGCTCTACGCCCCCATCGCGGCGAGGGTGACGAGAGCGGTCACGATGGCACCGTGCTTGAGGTCGAGCGGCTCGACCCGGTGCCGGGTGTCGGCTGCCGTGAGCAGCAGACGGCTGCCTGCGGAGTCGTCGTTGTAGCCGCCGATCAGGCGCACCGCCGGAATCCCTGCCGCCAGGAAGTTGGCGTGGTCGGAGTTCGTGGTGTGCGCGTAGATCGGATGCACGGGCGTGCCGCCGACGACGCTGGCCTGACGCAGCAGCTCCAGGATGCGCGGATGCCCCGCCGTCAGTCCGAACAGGCGCGGGTAACCGACCGGGGTGTCGACGTTCACGTTGCAGTGGATGAGCGACCGCTCGGCCTCGTTCAACGACGCCACGTACTCTGCGGATCCCGTGAGGGCCCACTCCTCGAAGGTGAACAACGCGAGAGTCAGACCCCGCTCGCTGTCCGCGGCGAGCGGCCCGAGACGACGGGCGACCTCAAGCACGGTGGCCAGGCCCGATCCGTTGTCCATCGCGCTCTCGGCGAGTCCGTGCCCGTCGATGTGGGCGCTCAGCACGACGTGCTCCTGCGTACGACCCGGGAAGTGCACGAAGATGTTGCGTCCGGTCCATTCGCCGGGAGTCGCCCGGTTGAACAGGCGCACCCGAGCAGGTCCGAACGCCAGCGCTGTCGACAGCTCGCTCGTCGCGTCGTAGCTCAGGCCGAACGCGGGCATCTCGCCCGGCTCCCCCGCGCCGCCGGATCCACTGACGGGGCCAGCGCCCGGCTGGTTGTTGCCGATCAGGAACGCCGCGGCCCCGTAGGTGCGTGCGAGTTCGAGCTTCACACCGCGGTGCACGTGGTTCGTCGAGAACGGGAACTCGTGACGGACGAGAACCGCCTTGCCGGGAATCCGATCTCGCGCGCCCTCGAAGTCGACGGGCGTGCCACGACCGAGGTCGATGACCTCGAACTCGTCGTCCACCTGCGCGCAGTTCAGCAGCGGATAGCTCTGCAGCTCGCGACCGGACGCGACCATGCTCACGCCGTGCTCGTCGCTGCGCAGGCCCGTGACCGTGAACGTCTGCTCACGGTACTCGCCGCCGAGTGCACGCGCGGCGCCCTCGAGATACGACTGCGCTGCCGTCTCACTGTCGGTTCCGGCCACACGCCCGCCGGTGTCGCACACGGCGGTGAAGTCGGCACCGAGCTGACCGCTCAGCCAGATGTCGCCGATGAGGTCTCGAACGTTGTCGTGCATTTTCTCTCTCATTACAGAACGCTTTCCAGGAACGCGCGGGTGCGCGGATGCTGGGGATTCGCCATGATCTCGCGGGGGTCGCCGTCTTCGACGATGTGCCCGCCGTCCATGAAGATCAACCGGTCGGCGACCTCACGGGCGAAGCCCATCTCGTGCGTCACGACGATCATCGTGGTGTGCTCGGCGGCGAGATCGCGCATGACTCCGAGCACCTCGCCCACCATCTCGGGGTCAAGGGCGCTCGTGGGCTCGTCGAAGAGCAGCAGCTTCGGACGCATCGCGAGCGCGCGAGCGATCGCCACGCGCTGCTGCTGACCGCCGGAGAGCTGCTTCGGGTAGGCGTCGCGCTTCTCCGCCAGGCCGACGCGAGCGAGCAGCTGCAGCGCGTGCGCGACAGCATCCGCCTTCTTCTCACCCCGCACCCCGATCGGCGCCTCGATGATGTTCTCGAGCACCGTCATGTGCGGGAACAGGTTGAACGACTGGAACACCATGCCGATCTGCTCCCGCTGCGCGCGGATCTTCTTGTCGGGAGCCGCGTGCAGCCGTCCGCCGCGCACCTCCGCCCCGATCGGGTCGCCCTCGATCGCGATGAGCCCGGCGTCGATCGTCTCCAAGCGGTTGATGCAGCGCAGGAACGTGCTCTTGCCCGAGCCGCTGGGCCCGATCACGCACACGACCTGGCCGCGTTCCATCTCGAGCGAGACGCCCTTGAGCACCTCGTTGCCGGCGAAGCTCTTGTGCACCTCGCGCATGCTCAGGAAGCTCATGCGGATGCCTCCTCTCGGGCGGGCTGCGCGGGTCGTCGGAATCGGATGCCGGTGAGGCGCTGCAGCGAACCAGGTCCGCTCGTGCGCTGGGAGCCGCGCGAGTAGAAGCGCTCGAGTGCGTTCTGCCCGACCATCAGGATCGAGGTGACGATGAGGTACCAGATCGTTGCGACCATGAGCAGCGGGATCGTCTCGAACGTGCGGCTGTAGATGACCTGCACCGAGTAGAGAAGCTCCGGCAGGGCGATCACCGACACAAGCGAGGTCGACTTCAGCAGCGAGAGCACCTCGTTGCCCGTCGGCGGGATGATGAAGCGCATCGCCTGCGGGATGACGATGCGGCGCATCGTGCGTCCGCCGCTCATGCCGAGAGCCTTGGATGCTTCGATCTGTCCGCCGTCGACCGAGAGCAGGCCGCCTCGGATGATCTCCGCCATGTACGCCGCCTCGTTGAGGGCGAGCGCGGCGACGGCCACCACGTAGGGCGTCACGAAGTCGTTGACGTTGCCCTCGAAGAAGGTCGGGCCGAAGGGGATGCCGATCGAGATCGACGGATACAGCGCGGAGATGTTGTACAGCAGGACGAGCTGCACGAGCAGCGGCGTTCCGCGGAAGAACCACACATACGCGCCGGCCACGGCGTTGAGCACCTTGTTGTCGGAGACCCGCATGAGCGCGATCACCAGACCGATGATGATGCCGATCACCATCGAGACGATCGTGAGCTCGATCGTCTTCCACAGACCCTGCAGTACTGACCCGGAGGTGAAGTACTGCCACACCACATCCCACTCGAAGCGCGGGTTGGTCACGATCGAGACCGCGACGGCGACCGCCAGTGCGATGACCACCACGGTGGCCAGCCACATGAAGGGACGTGGACGCCCGATGACCCGGTAGTCCTTCACCTCGTGAAGGAGCGAGTCAACGGACGCCCGCGGAGCGGCGCTGGTCACTCCATCGCCTCATTGTTCTTGCCGGCCATCGGAACAGCCAGCTGCTGGACGCCGTAGGTGGTGAGAATCTGCTCGTAGACGCCGTCGTCGATGAACTTCTGCAGCGTCGCCTGGATCACCGGGAGCAGTTCGCTCGTCTTCGGGAAGGCCATTCCCGACAGGCCGCCGCGGAACGGCTCGCCGCTGAGGGTGAGGCGGTCGTTGTCGGTCTGCGCGATGTAGCCGCCCTGCGCGGCAGCCGTGCCGTAGGCGTCGATGCGGCCACTGGTGAGCGCGAGGATCCCCTCGTTGTTGGTCTTGTACGAGAGGATCTCGATCGCCGGCTTGCCCGCAGCGGTGCAGACCTCGTTCTGCTCGGTGAGCGAGATCTCCTCGACCGATCCGGTCGTCACGCCGATCGCAAGGCCGCAGGCGGTCTCGGGCGAGAGATTCTTCGGCGCATCCGCATCGTCCTTCGCGACGATGAACTGCGACCCGCCGCGGAGGTAGTCGATGAAGTCGACCTGCTCCTGGCGCTCTGCCGTGTCGAGCATGGGCGCGAGCGAGAAGTCGTAGCGCTCCGCTGCGAGGCCGGGGATCAGGTTCGCGAAGACGACCTGGCGCAGTTCGACGTCGACGCCCAGCGCGTCGCCCATCGCGTAGGCGAGGTCGGGCACGATGCCGACGATGGTGACACCGTCGGTGTCGTACGACGCGAATGGCTCACCGATCGTCGCGTCGGTCGCGATGACGAGGGTGCCCTTGTCGGAGACCGCAGCCGGCAGCATGTCGGCGAGCGTCTTGTCGGCGTCGCCGGCCGCTGCGTGATAGTTGATGTCGGCGGTGTTCGACGAGGCACCGGAGGTGGAGCCAGGAGTCGCGGATCCGGTGCACGCCGTGAGGGCGAGAGCGGAGATCGCGAGAGCGCTGAGGGTGACGGCGGATCGGGTGGATCGCTTCATGCGGGTGATGGCTTTCTGGATGTGTGAGGGTGCCCGGTCTCGGGTGGAGGGGCGGAGCGCGGAGCGGGTCGGCTCAGATGCGCCCCACCTCCGCGACGTGCTCGCGCATGAGGCGCGCGGCGTCGTCCGGTCGTCCGGCCTCGATCGCCGCAAGGATGGCGCGGTGACCGTTGAGAGACGTGGTGCGACCCTCTGCTGTGGAGTGGGAGGTGCGTCGGAACTCGCTGACCCATTCCGAGGTGGCTCGGCTGAGGGCGAGGATCAGATGGTTGTGAGTGGTCGCCGCGATGGTCTCGTGGAACCGCTGGTCGTACTCGAGGGAGTGCTCCAGCGTGGCCGTCACCGGATCGAAATCGCACAGGCTCGCGAGGAGGAGCAGGTCGCTGTCGGTGCGACGACTTGCCGCGAGTCCGGCGATTTCGGGTTCGAAGGTGGATCGGAAGTCGGTGACCTCGACGGCCTCGCGCTCGGTCTGCGACATGTCGCGCAGGAGCGAGGATGCCGCGTCTGACGGATCCAGCACGACCGTGCCGGATCCCTGACGACGCCGCACGACACCCTTGAGCGTGAGCTCGTGGATGGCCTCGCGGATCGTCGTCCGTGACACGCCGAGCTGCGCTGCCAGGTCGCGCTCCGGGGGGAGCGCGGAGCCTGCAGGCACCGCTCCTGTGCTCACGAGATCCATCAGCCGAGCCGCGATCGCCGTGGCGGTCGCGGTGCGCGGCGTTGCGCTGAGCTGATCCCAATCGATCGATGACATGTGCTGTACGGTAGCAGAATTGGTCGGACCACCCAACCAATTGGCCGATATTCCGTTGCAGCGACTCCGCAGAAGGGCACCATGGATCTCCTCAGCCCTCTCGGTGTGAGCCTGCTCGCCCTGGCCGCGATCGGCGCGGGCATCATCAACACGGTCGTCGGGTCCGGAAGTCTCATCACCTTCCCCACGCTCTTGGCGCTCGGAGTTCCGCCCGTGAACGCGAACGTCGCCAACACGGTCGGTCTCGCGATCGGCAACGTGGGCGGCGTGGTCGGCTACCGACGCGAACTCGTCGGAACGCGACGCATCCTGCTGCCCCTCATCGCGGTCACGATCGTCGGCGCGGTGGCCGGTGCGCTCGCACTGCTCGCTCTGCCCGCATCGGTCTTCCGTCTCGTCGCGCCGGCACTCATCATCGTCGGCTGCATCCTCGTCGCGATCCAGCCGATCCTGAACCGACGCGCATCACAGGAGGCAGGCCGTCCGCCCCTCGCCCCGGCCTGGCTGCGCACGCCCCTCACGCTTCTCACCGGCGCATATGGCGGCTATTTCGGCGCGGCACAGGGTGTGCTGATCGTCGGCATCCTCGATCTGACGATGCGCGAGGACCTGCAGCGCATCAACGCCATCAAGAACGTGCTGCAGACCGTCGCAGGCTGGGTCGCGACGATCGTCTTCGTTCTGCACATGGCCCTGCCATGGGTCTCGATCGGCATCATCGCGGTGGGCTCCCTGCTCGGGTCCGCGATCGGCTCGGCGATCGGCCGACGCCTGCCTGCATGGCTGCTGCGCACGGCGATCATCGTGATCGGAGCGATCGCCGTCGTCTTCCTCCTCGCCTGACGCCGTCCACTCGACACCGTGTCGGATCACCCGGCGTCGGTTTGCGGCGACGCGGCGGATGTCGGCCCCGCACCCCGCGGATAGCATCGGTGTGACTTCGCGCACGAGCGCACCCAGCACGGATTGTCGAGGACTGCGATGGAGCGGTGGGACCTGAAACCAGCCGACGGCGGAATCTACTCCGACGGATGGCGCCCGGGTGGCGGCGGCACGCTCGACGTGACCTCCCCCGGTGACGGCACCGTGATCGGCACGATCGGCATCGCCGACGACGCCGACGTCGAACGCGCGGGCCTGCGCGCCGTCGACGCGCAGAAGGCCTGGGGCGCCGCGTCGTACCGCGTGCGCGCCGAGGTCCTGCGCAAGGCCGCGGACGCACTGGAGGAGATCCGCGCCGACGTGGAGCGCGTACTGGTGCGCGAGAGCGGGTCACTCCCCGGCAAGGCCCACCACGAGGTCGAGAAGGTCATCGACGAGCTGCGCGAGGCCGCAGGGCTCGTGACGATGTCGCAGGGCGACATCCTTCCGGTCGAGGACCCCACGACGATCGGCATCGCCCGCCGCATCCCGGTCGGCGTCGTCGGCGTCATCGCCCCCTGGAACGCCCCGTTCATGCTCGCGATGCGCTCGGTCGCTCCGGCGATCGCTCTCGGCAACGCCGTCATCGTGAAGCCCGATGTCAAGACGGCTCTGTCCGGCGGTGCCGTGATCGCCGAGATCTTCGAGCGCGCGGGCCTCCCTGCAGGTGTGCTGCACATCCTTCCCGGCGGACCGGACACCGGCGAGGCCGTCGTGCGCTCGCCCCACACGAACGTCATCTCCTTCACGGGATCCTCCGCCGCGGGCAAGCGCGTCGGCGAGGTCGCCGGAGGCCTGTTGAAGCGCGTCATCCTCGAACTCGGCGGCAACAACGCGTTCATCGTGATGGCGGACGCCGATCTCGACAAGGCCGTCGCTGCGGGCGTCGGCGGCTCCTTCCGACACCAAGGCCAGATCTGCATGGCCACCGGGCGCCACCTCGTGCACGAGAGCGTCGCCGACGAGTACGTCGAGCGGCTGCGGGCGGCCGCAGCGGCCATGCGCCTCGGTGATCCCCTGGCCGAAGGCACGACCCTCGGGCCGCTCATCAACGTGCCGCAGGCAGAGCGTGTGCAGGGCATCGTCGACGCCGCCGTCGCCGATGGCGCAACCGTCGTACAGGGCGGCACGCACGACGGCGTCTTCTTCGCCCCGACCGTCCTCGACGGCGTCGGGATCGACAACCCCGCCTTCCAGAGCGAGATCTTCGGCCCCGTCGCCCCCGTGACCCGCTTCTCCACGGATGAAGAGGCTCTCGCCCTCGCCAACGCCAGCGCCTACGGCCTCTCCGCCGCGATCCACACCCGCGACACCGCGCGCGCCCTCGGCTTCGCCTCCCGCCTGCACGCCGGCATGGTCGCCGTGAACGGGCAGACCATCTACGACGCCGCGCACATCCCGATGGGCGGCATCGGCGCCTCCGGAAACGGCGGCCGCCACGGCGGTCACTGGAACCTCGACGAGTTCACCTACTGGCAGTGGATCACACTGCCCACGATCTCGGGCTGAACCCAGCCTGCGGGCATAAGAGGGCGAGCTGCGCCGAGGGGGTCGGCTTCGCCCTCTTTGTCGTGCGCGCATCTCTGTCGTAGGCGCGTCGCGCTGCGCCCCGCACGCCCCAACCGGCGCCTACCCCGCGCGAGAAACCACTCCTCGCGTGAAACACCACAGCACGCAGGGTTTCTCGCGCAGAAGGTGGTTTCTCGCGAACACGGAAAGGCGGATGCTGCGCAGAAACCGCCATTCCGACACTGTGTCGGAATGCCCCCGAGGAGATTCCCGCAGCGGGCCGATCCCCCGAAACCAGGGGCACACATAGCGTCGAAGTATCAGCCGCAACCGTCACTGCCGACGGCCAATCGACGAAGGAGTCACTCGTGATCATCGATGCCCACGCGCACATGACCGCTCCCGACAGCTACTACGCCTGGAAGGCCTCGCTGCTCGCGGCCCGCGGATCGCACGGCGGCAAACCCCCGGTCATCAGTGACGACGCCCTCATCGAGTCGTACCACGCGCCGCACCCGAGCTTCGGGCACGCGTCACACATGCAACACATCGACGGTGCTGGCATCGACGTGCAGCTCATCTCGCCGCGTCCGTTCCACATGATGCACAGTGAGCGCCCCTCGAAGATCGTCGAGTGGTTCACCGAAGAGACCAACAACATCATCCACCGCACCACCGAGCTCTTCCCGGGACGCTTCAAGGGCGTGGCGGGCATGCCGCAGAGCCCGGACCTGACGCCCGAGCAGTGGACCAAGGAGCTGCGCCGTGCCGTGACCGAGCTCGGCTTCGTCGGCGCCATGCTCAACAGCGACCCGCACGAGGGCACCGAGACGCCGCCGGCACTCGGCGAGCGCTACTGGTACCCGGTGTACGAGGCCCTCTGCGAGCTGGATGTCCCCGTGCTTCTGCACTCGGCCAGCTGCAAGCCGCCGGCACGCGAGCCCTACAGCCTGCACTTCATCCAGGAGGAGACGGTCGGCGTCTGGAGCCTCATCAACTCGCAGGTGCTGCAGGACTTCCCCGACCTCAAGGTCATCGTCTCGCACGGTGGCGGCGCGATCCCCTACCAGGTGGGTCGCTTCCTCCCCTCCGTCGTGCGCACCGGCGTCTCGTACCTCGACAAGCTGCGCAAGCTCTACTTCGACTCCTGCCTCTACACGCAGGAGAGCCTGGAGCTGCTCATGAAGGTCGTCGGCACCGACCGCGTGCTCTTCGGCTCGGAGAAGCCGGGCACCGGCTCGCAGATCGACCCGGAGACGGGCCGCTGGTTCGACGACATCCACCTGCTCATCGACGACATCGAGTGGCTGGATGCCGACAGCCGCGCCGATGTCCTCGAGAACAACGCCCGCTCGCTTTTCCGCCTCTAAGCATCCGAAGCATCTGAGAAAGGACCGACCATGACCGAGATCGTCGCCGGATTCGGCACCTCGCACGGACCGCAGCTCAAGGCCGCACCGCCCGAGGCCTGGGAGACTCGCGGCACGGCAGACCGTCGCAGCAAGGGCCTCAAGTTCCGCGGAGGCACGTACACCTTCGATGAGCTGCGCGCTGAGCGCGAGGACTTCTCGCACGAGATCACCCACGACGTGATGCAGCGCCGCTGGGACAGCTGCCAGGGCTCGATGGACGCCGTCGCCGAGTACATCAAGGCGCAGGACGTCGACGTGCTCGTGATCGTCTCCAGCGACCACAAGGAGACCTACGGCGACGAGTGGCTCGCACCATTCTCGGTGTTCTGGGGCGACGAGGTCGCACACGTGCCGTTCACGCAGGAGCAGCTCGACGAGATGGCCCCGGGCCTCGCCGAAGCCGCCATGGGCGATGTGCCGGACCACACGATCATGCGTCCGACGCACCGCGCGCTCGGCAAGCACATCATCCAGTCGACGCAGGCCGAGGACTTCGACACCGGCGCCACCGAGATCATCCCGGCCGGCCGCTACGAGAACTACTCGATCCCGCACGGCTTCGGCTTCATCTACCAGCGCTTCATGGGCGAGGACTCGACCATCCCCATGGTGCCGATCTTCATCAACACGTTCTGGGAGCCGAACCCGCCGAGCGCCAAGCGCTGCTACGACTTCGGTCGCGCGGTCGGTCGCGCGATCCAGTCGTTCCCCGGTGACCTTCGCGTGGGCGTCGTCGCCTCCGGTGGCCTCAGCCACTTCGTGATCGACGAGAAGCTCGACACCGAGTTCATCGAAGCGATGAAGAACCACGATGCCGAGTACCTGTCGTCGGTTCCGGCATCCGAGATGCACTCCGGCGCCTCAGAGCTGCGCAACTGGATCGCCGTCGCCGGCATCGCCGACGAGGTGGGCCTGCAGGTCACGAACGTCGACTACGAGCCCTGCTACCGCACGGAAGCCGGCACCGGCAACGCGATGGGCTTCGTCACCTGGGGGCGTGCCTGAGATGACTGCAACACCGGCAGAGATCATTGCGGCGCTGCGCGCGCTCGACAGCTGTGCGATCTCGGATGCGCTCGACACTCTGGGCCTTCCGGGAGCCGTGACGGCTCTGTCACCCATGTGGCCTGTGGGGTCTGTCGTGGCGGGGCGCGTGCGCACCGTCACGGCGGCCCCCAAGGCCGCAGCGGGACCGGCGACGCACATCGCCACCCCGCTCGTCGCGATCTCCGAGACCGATGACGTCGTCGTGATCGACAACCACGGACGCACGGATGTCTCGTGCTGGGGTGGCCTGCTCGCCGAGGCCGCCACCCAGCGCGGCGTCGCCGGCGTCATCGTCGACGGCGCGTGCCGCGACGTGCAGGAGAGCGAGGCGCTCTCACTGCCGCTCTTCGCCCGCCAGGCCGTGCCTGTCAGTGCGCGCGGTCGCATCGTCCAGCAGGCAATGGACGAGCGCATCCAGATCGCCGGCGTCTCCGTCGCCTCCTTCGACTACGTGATCGCCGACGTCAACGGCGTCGTCTTCGTCGCCGCCGACCATGCCGCCCGCGTGATCGAGCTGGCCCAGCGCATCGCTCAGCGCGAGGCGCTCATGGCCGACGCCGTGCGCAGCGGCCGCGACGTCAGCGAAGTCATGCACGATTCCCAGTTCCCCACCGTCACCGCGGAGTAAGCATCACCATGAACGACACCCTGCTCGAGCGCTTCGGCGCCCTCGGCACCGCCACCGTCTCCGACGCCCTCGACAAGCACGGCCGCCCCGGCAGCCTGCTCGGCATCGCCCCGCTCGCCGACGACCAGCACATGGTCGGACGCGCCTTCACCGTCCGCTACGTGAGCGCGCAGGTTCCGGCGGGCACGGTCGGCGACTTCATCGACCAGGTCGAGCCGGGCCAGGTCGTCGTCCTCGACAACGACGGCCGCGTCGACTGCACCGTGTGGGGAGACATCCTCACCGCCGTCGCCCACCACCGCGGGATCGCCGGCACCGTTATCGAGGGCGTCTGCCGCGATACGCACCGCGCCCTCTCGGTCGGTTACCCGATCTTCAGCCGCGGACGCTTCATGCGCACCGGCAAAGACCGCGTCGAGGTCGCAGAAGAGCAGGGCCCCGTCACGATCGGCGGCGTCACTGTTCGCCCCGGTGACATTCTCCTCGGCGACTCCGACGGCGTCGTCGCGATCCCGCAGGACCTTGAGAACGAGATCCTTGAGACCGCGGAGATGATCCACGCCCGCGAGGAGTCGATCGTCGAGGCCGCGCTGAACGGCGCGACGATTGCCGAGGCACGCGCACAGTTCGGCTACCACGACCTGCAGCGGGCCGACGCATGAGCGAGGTCAGCATCCAGAACGAGGTCGACGAGCTTCTCCGCCTCGGCAGTGCAACGCTCTACGAGGCATCCGGCCTGGACTGCTTCCTCGACGCCGCCTTCCGCCCCTCCTGGGAGGGCGCGACCATCGTCGGACGGGCGTTCCCCGTCTCGGCGCAGATCGGCGACAACCTGGCCCTCCACCACGGCATCGCCGAGGCCGGCGAGGGCGATGTGCTCATCGTCGACGGCGGCGGGGCGCGCTTCGGCTACTGGGGCGAGGTCATGACCGTGGCAGCGCAGGCCCGGGGCATCCGCGGTCTCATCATCGACGGCGGCGTCCGTGACACCGCGCAGATGGCCGCCCTGGACTTTCCCGCTTTCAGCACGTCGATCTCGATCCGGGGCACCATCAAGCAGTGGCCGGGAACCGTCGGCCTGCCGGTGACGCTCCGCGGCCGTGTGATCCGCCGCGGTGACATCGTCGTCGCGGACCGCGACGGCGTCGCCATCTTCCCCGCTCGCGCCTACGGCCGCGTCCTCGACGCCGCCCGCCAGCGCGCCGAGAAGGAAGAGGTCTACATGGAGCGTCTGCGAGGCGGCGAGACCACTCTCGACGCCTACGGCTTCCGCCACCTCGGTGAGCCGCTGCGCGACACAGACGAAGTGGAGGCGATCGCACGATGACCGCCACAGCGTACGACGCCGACGTCCTCATCGTCGGCGCGGGCCCGGTCGGGCTCGTCGCCGCACTCGACCTCAGCGCCCGCGGCATCTCGACGATCGTGGTCGAGGAGCGTGAGTTCCTCGAGCCGCCGAACGTGAAGTGCAACCACGTCGCATCGCGCACCATGGAGGCCTTCCGCCGTCTCGGCCTCGCCGCGGAGGTACGGGCATCCGGTCTCCCGAGCGATTACCCGCAGGATGTCGCCTTCCGCACGTCGCTCACGGGCCCTGAGCTCTCGCGCATCCCGATCCCGGCGAGCGGCGAGCGCTACACCTCGACGGTGGGCCCGGACACGACGTGGCAGACGCCCGAACCGCCGCAGCGGATCAATCAGACCTTCCTCGAGCCGATTCTCGCCCGTCACGCGGCGGCGGCACCCGGGGTGACGCTGCTGAACCGCACGAGCTTCGTGTCGGTGTCGCAGGACGCGGACTCCGCGGCCATCGTCGTGACCGACCTCGACGGCACGAACGAGCGCACCCTGCGCGGGCGCTACGTGATCGGCGCGGACGGCGGACGCTCGCAGGTCCGCAAGCAGATCGGCTCGAAGCTCAGCGGCGATCCGGTGCTGCAGAACGTGCAATCCACCTGCATCCGCTCCGCCGAGCTGTACGGCCTGATGTCCGCCGCCGAGCCGCGCGCCTGGGGCTACTACACCTCGAACCCGCGCCGTTCCGGTCACGTCTATGCGATCGACGGCAAAGAGGTGTTCCTCGTGCACACCTACCTCTCGCCGGAGGAGGCCGAGAACGACTCGGTTGATCGGGATGCCGCGATCCGGGCGATCCTCGGCGTCGACGCCGACTTCTCCTACGAGGTGATCTCGAAGGAGGACTGGGTCGCACGTCGTCTGCTCGCCGACCGCTTCCGCAAGGACCGCGTCTTCATCGCCGGCGACGCCACCCACCTGTGGGTGCCGTTCGCGGGCTTCGGCATGAACGCGGGCATCGCGGATGTGCTGAACCTCACCTGGCTGCTCGGCGCGCACCTCAATGGCTGGGCGGATGCCTCGATCCTCGACGCGTACGAGGCCGAGCGTCGCCCGATCACCGAGCAGGTCTCGCACTTCGCGATGAACCACCAGCAGAAGCTCGCGAAGCCCTCACTGCCGGAGAACCTGGAAGAGGACTCCCCCGAGGGCGCGGCCGCGCGCCGCGCCTACGGCGAGGCCATGTACGCGCTCAACGTGCCGCAGTTCGCCGCGCAGGGCCTCAACTACGGCTACGCGTACAACGACTCGCCGATCATCGCGTACGACGGGGTGGAAGCGCCGGGCTACTCGATGGGCGAGTACACGCCGTCGACGGTTCCCGGATGCCGGGCACCGCACTTCGTGCTCGCGGACGGCACCTCGGTGTACGACCAGTTCACGGCAGGGTACACGGCCATCGCGACCCCGGGAGCCGACACGGAGGCGCTGGTGGCGACGGCTGCTGAGCGGGGCATCCCGTTCCGCGTCATCGAGGTCGAGCCCTCGCTGCTGCCCGAGGCCTACACGCAGCCGATCACGATCGTGCGCCAGGACCAGCAGGTCGCCTGGCGCGGAGTCGGCGCGGATGCCGCTGAAGCCGCCGAACTCTGGGAGCTGCTGCGCGGCGCGCGCGTCGCGGTCTCTGCCTGACGAGGCGTACACAACTCCTCCAGAAACAGCACCACAGCGAAGGGTGCCCGCGGAATTCCGCGGGCACCCTTCGTGCGTCTCTCCGTTGTGGAGGAGTTATGAACGCAGAAGGGGCGAGCCTCCCCCGAAGCTCGCCCCTTCTGTGTTCGTCCGCGCAGATCAGCGGCGGATGACCTTGGTGGCCGCCATGGCCTTGAGACCTTCGACACCGAACTCGAGGCCGTAGCCCGACGCCTTGGTGCCGCCGAAGGGAATGGAGGGGTCGACGCCGCCGTGCTGGTTGATCCAGACCGTGCCGGCCTCCAGACGCGCGGCCACCTCGACGGCGGCATCCGCATCCGGACCCCAGACCGAGGCGCCCAGCCCCTGCTCGAGACCGTTCGCTCGACGCACCGCATCGTCGACATCGCTGTACTTGATGACGGGCAGAACCGGACCGAACTGCTCCTCATCGACGATCGCAGCGCCGTCTTCGACGTCGGCGATGATCGTCGGACGGTAGAACAGCGGACCGAGGTCGGCGGCAGGCTCCCCGCCCGCGGCGATGCGCGCACCGCGCTCGCGAGCGTCGTCGACGAGACGGGAGACGATCGCGAACTGGTCGGGGTTCTGCACCGGTCCGAGGCGGTTGGTCTTGTCGTGACCTGAGCCCATGGGCGCGGCGTCGGCCCGCGCTGCGAGGGCGGCGACCATCGGCTCGTACACCGACTCGTGCACGTAGACCCGCTTCAGTGCGGCGCACACCTGCCCCGTGTTCATGAACGCGCCCCAGAAGAGCTTGTCGGCGATGGCGTCGACATCGGTGCCCGGCAGGACGATTCCGGCGTCGTTGCCGCCGAGTTCCAGGGTGAGGCGTGCGAGGTTGTTCGCCGAGCTCTCGACGATGCGGCGGCCGGTCGCGGTCGATCCCGTGAACACGATCTTCGCGATGTCGGGGTGTGCGGCGAGCGCAGCACCCACCTCACGGTCGCCGGAGATCGCCGTGATGACGCCCTCGGGCAGGTGCCGGCGGAAGATCTCGACGAGGGCGAGCACGCTCAGCGGTGTGTACTCGGACGGCTTGATGACGACGGTGTTGCCCATGCGCAGTGCGGGGGCGATGTGCCAGACGCCGATCATGACTGGGAAGTTCCATGGACCGATGGAAGCCACGACGCCGAGCGGCACATAGTGCAGCTCGGAACGGGAGTCACCGTCCTGCGCGAGCACCTGCGGTTCCAACGCGATATCGGCCGCGGCGCGCAGCCAGTGCGCGGCGCCGTGGGCCTCGCCTTCGCCGCCGACCTTGCCCTGTTCGTGGGTGATGATCTCGCCGAGCTCCACCGCACTCGCATCGATGTCGTCGGCGATCAGGCGCAGCAGGCGCGAGCGCTCCGCGTGGCCGAGCGCGGCCCATGCGGGCTGTGCAGCCTGCGCTGCGGCGACGGCGGCGTTGAGTTCCTCGACGGTCTGGATCGGCGCGTGGCCGATGACCTCTCGGGTCGCGGCGTCGAGGATCGGACGCCCGCGATCGGCATCGACCGAGACGGATGACAGGAGTGCGTTCATGGGATTCCCTCCGCAGGCGTGGGCTCGGCATCAGCGCCGGCCAGATCACATCAATTCAATATAGTCAATTATTCGGCAGTGCTCTACCGCGAGCGAGCGGATGCTGCGCTCAGCGCAGGCCGGCCAGCGTCGCGATGCGCAGCGCCGTGTGCAGCTCTCGCCGCACCGCCCCGTCAGAGAGGTCGACCTCGGCGATCGCGCGCACGCGATCCAGGCGGTAGTAGAGCGTGCTGCGGTGCACGTGCAGCTGCTGCGCCGTGCGCTGTGCATCACAGCCGTAGTCGAGATACGCCTCCAGCGTCTGGGCGAGATCCGGACCCGACTGCGCCGTCAGCAGACGCTGCAGAGAGACCGGAAGGTCCCCGACGGCAAGATCCGCGAGCGGCAGCTGCAGCAGCATCCGATCCAGGCCCAGCTCATCCCAGAGCGCCACGCCCGCGTGCGCGGGATCGACCACCGCACCGCGCGCCGCGATCCGTGCCTCCCGCAGCGAGCGATACGCGTCCGTGAGCGGCGCATGCGCCCCTCCGACACCCGCGCGCAGCCCCGAGAACGCCTGGACCTCGAGCAGCGCACCGAGCTTGCTCGCGTCGATCTCGTAGGGCACGACGAGCACGGCCTCACCCTCGATGACCGCACCGACAGCCTTGAGCGACGGAAAGACGGGGATCATGACGAGCGCGCGATCGAGCACGAGGCGCATGGTCGCGGCGCTCGACTCCGCGACGGACGGCGGCTGGATGGAGATGACCGTGTAGTGCGGCACGGGTGCGATGAGCGCCGCGGTGAGCAGCTCATCCGCGGCGCGGGCACGCTGCCCCTCATCCCCCGTGAGCAGTCCCGTCACGAGGCGCAGGCTGCGGTCCTCGTCCTCGCGGATTCCGAGCGCCATGGCGGCCAGGATCACACCGATCTGCACCCGCCCCTCACGGGTCGCGTCATTGTCGAGCACGGCGTCCTCATCGACATCCGGGTGCAGCAGATCCTCCGGAATCGTCGAGGAGATGTATCCGACGAGGTGGCCCTCATGGCGCACGGGTGCGACCTGACGGGCCTGACCGCCGTTGATCGGAGGGATGCGCACCGGACCCTCGGCATAGCCGACGCGGTACTTGCGGATGGACTCCTTCGCACGCGAGGAGCCCTTGTGCGACAGGATGATCGCGAGCCGGGCGTGGTCGACGTCGCGATCATGCACGCTGAAGGCGACGACGTTGAGATCGACGTCGAAAACGATGATCGGCCGCCCCAGTTGGTCGGCGTAGGCCTGAACATGCCCTTCGAGATTCATCGATCACACCTCTCTATGACGCGCCGGCGCATCGGACTCCAGTCTAACGGCGGCCTCATCGCCGCCCGTTCCGCTGCGGTTGCACCCACGTCGCGCATCGGTCTATATTCAATATAGTCAATTACGCGAGA
The DNA here is from genome assembly GCF_016907255.1 of Microbacterium keratanolyticum. Classification (NCBI taxonomy): domain Bacteria; kingdom Bacillati; phylum Actinomycetota; class Actinomycetes; order Micrococcales; family Microbacteriaceae; genus Microbacterium; species Microbacterium keratanolyticum. The sequence goes on from NZ_JAFBBQ010000001.1 coordinate 1,055,731, forward strand.
GGTGGCCAACGATGGCACAGATGACAGGCGGCGACGCGCTCACCCAGGCGCTCATCAGCGAGGGCACCGACACGGTCTTCGGCATCCCCGGCGTCCAGCTGGACGGCCTGACCGACGGCATGTACCGCCGCCAGGACGAGGTGCACCTCATGGTGCCGCGCCACGAGCAGAGCACGACCTACATGGCCGACGGCTACCACCGCGTGACCGGCAAGCCCGGCGTCGCGATGGTCGTCCCCGGCCCGGGTGTCCTCAACGCCGGCGCCGGCATGTCCACCGCCTACGCCTGCAGCTCGCAGGTCATGCTGCTGGCCGGCACGATCCCCTCCACCTTCGTCGGCAAGGGCTACGGAGCCCTGCACGAGATCCCCAAGCAGACCGAGACCATCGAGGGCCTCACCAAGTGGACGGCACGTCCCACGCGCGTGGAGGAGATCCCCGAGCTCGTGCACGAGGGCTTCCGCCAGATGCGCACCGGCCGCCCCCGCCCCGTCGCGCTGGAGCTGGGACCGGACATCCTGCACGCCGTCGCTGACCTCGAGATCGGCGAGCCCTTCGCCGTCGCCGAGCCGGTCGCCCCGGAGGACAAGGTCACCGAGATCGTGCAGCTGCTCGCCGCGAGCAACCGCCCGGTCATCCACGTCGGCGGCGGTGTCAAGGGCCAGAAGGCCTTCGACCTGCTCCCCCGCCTCGCCGAGCTCCTCGACGCCCCCGTCGTCATGAGCGAGAACGGCCGCGGCGCGATCGACGCCCGCGAGCCCCGCGCCCTCCCCGCCTTCGCCCTCCGCGAGCTGCGCAACACCGCCGACGTCGTCCTGTCGTTCGGCACCCGCTTCCTGACGCCCTTCGGCCAGCCGCAGAACATCGGCGACGCGCGTCTCGTGCTCGTGAACATCGACGCGGACGACCTGCGCGCACCGCGCACCCCCGACATCGCCGTCAACGCCGATGCGACGGCCGTCATCGCCGCCCTCGTCGAGCGCCTGGAGCAGCGCGAAGGATGGGGCGCCGAGATCGCTCGCCTCCGCGCCGAGGGCGAAGCCCGCGTCCGTGAGCAGGTCGCGCCGCAGATGGCGTTCGTCGACGCGATCCGCGCCGCCCTGCCGGCCGACGGCATCTTCGTCAACGAGCTCACGCAGATCGGCTACGTCTCGACGTACGGCTACCCGGTGCAGGCGCCGCGCTCGTACGTGTGGCCCGGATACCAGGGCACCCTCGGCTACGCGATGCCCACCGCTCTCGGCGCGGCCGTCGGCGCGGGCGACCGCCCCGTCGTCGTCGTGACCGGCGACGGCGGCATCGGCTGGTCACTCCAGGAGTTCGCGACGGCCAAGAAGTACGGCATCCCGCTCATCACCGTGCTGTTCGAGGACAAGCGCTTCGGCAATGTGTGGCGCATCCAGCGCGACACCTACGGCGGCCGCTTCATCGGCTCGGACCTGGAGAACCCCGACTTCGAGCTGCTCGCGAAGGCCTTCGGCATCGACTTCGCGCTCGCGCAGGACGCGGACGCCGTGCAGCGCGAGATCGGCGCCGCCATCAGCGCCCGTCGCCCGGCGATCATCAAGGTTCCCGTCGACGTCTTCCCGTCGCCGTGGGGCTTCATCCACGAGAAGCACTGATCGCGGAATCCGGGGCGGTTGTGCACATGCAGATCGCCCCGGATGCGACGGAGCGCGGTTCTTCTCTAGGGTAAGAACGCCGCGCTCATGCCGGACGCCTGCAGGAGCGGGCACACACAAGGGGGACGACATGTCGCAGATCGCCACTGCCGCCGTCGCCGTGCAGGTCGCACGCGCGCTGGAGGAAGAGATCACATCGAACGGTTTCAAGCCGGGCCACTTCATCGGTCGCCGACAGGAACTCGCCGCGCGGTTCTCCGTCGCTCCCGCCACCCTCGGCGAGGCGATCCAGCTGCTGCGCTCGCGCGGGATCGTCGATGCAAAGCCGGGCCCGGGCGGCGGCATCTTCGTCTCTGAGCGCTCCCCGTTCGCGCAGCTGAGCGACCACTTGCTCGCGCTGCGCGAAGAGCAGACGACGGCCGAGCAGTGCCTGCGTGTGCTGGACGCCCTGGACGGTGCGGTCCTGCGCGACGCCGTGGACTTCGCGACGGAAGACGACATCACCGACATCGCGCGCTGCGCCGATGAGCTGCAGGCAGCCTGGGGCACGTCGGAGAGCGCCGCGACCATGTGGCGGCTCCACGAGCGGATCGCCCAGACGACGCCGAACGAGCTGCTGCGCGGTCTCTACACGAACCTCGTGAAGTACATCACTGAGGAGCTCGACGACGCCGTCGCTCCGCACACGGAAGAGCGTCTGCACACGCACCTCGACTTCGCGAAAGCCGTCGTGCAGCGCGATCACGAACTCGCGGCATCCGCGATCGCACGCCACACCCACCCCGCATCCGGCGCGGGCGCCCACTGAGCCTGAGCCGCGACCCGCGCTGATCGAGCCAGCCCTGCAGACATGCGGCGCTGGCTCGATGTCGTATCGACTGCTATTGTTCATATTCAATATGAATGATTCTTCCGACCAAGGAGAGAGCGCATGACCATCGAGTTCCGCAGCGTGATCGACGCGATGATGTCCACGCCCAACCGTCCGGCGGGCGCGACGCCGCCGCCGATCCGCCTCTCGCAGAACGAGATGCCGTGGCAGCCCGCCGAGGTGATCACCGCCGCGATGACGCAGGCGATCAGCCAGACGCACCGCTACCCCGACTACCACCGCCTCGCCGCCCGCGAGGCCGTCGCCGCCAGCATGGGCCTCACCGCCGACCGCATCGCGATCGACAACGGCTCGGGCTCGCTGCTGCACGGACTCGCACGCCTCGTCTGCGAACCCGGCGTCAACGGCGTCTACTGCTGGCCGTCCTTCGAGGCCTACCCGGCAGCGCTCGGACTCGCCGGTGCATCCAAGACCCCCGTCGACATCGCCGAGAACGGCGCGATGGACATGGACGCGATGCGCGCCGCCCTCACCGACGAGACGCGCATCGTCTACCTCTGCAACCCGAACAACCCCACCGGCGGCATCGTCGGGGCGGCGGAGATCCGTCGCTTCCTCCAGGACATCCCGTCGAACATCCTCGTGGTGCTCGACGAGGCCTACCGCGAGTTCGTCACCGACGAGCCCGTCGAGGCGACCCTGGCCCTGCTCGACGAGTTCGAGAACCTCGTCATCCTGCGCACGCTGTCCAAGTCCCACGGCCTCGCGGGCATTCGCGCCGGCTACTCGGCATCCTCCCCGCGGATCGCCGAAGCGCTGCGCCGCACCTCGGTCGGCTTCGCGCTCAACAGCATCGCCGAAGCCGCAGTCATCGCGGCCTTCAGCCCGGAGGGCATGGCGGTCGCCGAGGAGCGCATCGCCACGATCGTCGCCGAGCGCGCACGTATCGAGGCCGCCCTCGCCGACGCCGGAGTGTCGTTCCTGCCGAGCCAGTCGAACTTCATTTTCCTGCACGGCGACGCCGCCGACCTCCTGGCCGGATTCGCCGCCCAGGGTGTGCTCGCCCGTCCCTTCCCGAACGCCGGCGGTGCGCGCATCACGGTCGGCCTCCCGGCCGAGAACGACGCCGTGCTGTCCGCCCTCGTCTGATCCGTCTGCGACACTGGATACAAGAGAGCAGGATGCCTCCGCGCATCCTGCTCTCTGCTCTTTCCGCGTTCCTCCACGCACCGAACGAGCTCCTTCCACGTCTGCACGAACCCCCTCCCCACCGTCCATCCGACACCGTGTCGGATCGCGACTCATCGACTTCGGAGCACCCGCCGAAGATCAACGGGGCCTGTGATTCATACGCTGACAACACAACGGACAAAGCGGTTCGTCGCCACTCGACCTGACGGACGCGAACCGCTTGCACGAAGGGATGTGCAGTGACTGCGACCGATTTCGAGCGCGACCAGCGAGCGTCGCTGCGACGCTCCATCACGAGCAAGGTCCTGTGGGGTCTGTTCATCGCCGTGCTGGCCCTGATCTTCATCTACCCGGTGACGATGATCATCCTCGGAACCTTCCGGGACGGCCTCCCCACGAGCCCCGCGCCGTTCACGCTCCAGGGTTTCGTCGACGCCTTCACATCCGAGATGACCTGGACGACGCTCTCGCACTCCTCGATCCTCGTCGTCGTCTGCGGCGCGATCGCCGTGTCCGGCGGTGCCATGTTCGCCTGGGTCGGCGCCAACACGAACGTCCCCGGCCGCAAGTGGCTGACGCCGCTCATGGTCATCAACCTGTTCATTCCGCCGCTGTTCCACACCATGGGCTGGCTCATGCTCGGCAACAAGCAGAACGGTCTGCTGAACCAGCTCGGACAGCTCATCGGCCTTCCCGAGGGCTTCATCAACATCCAGTCCTGGCCGGGCCTGATCATGCTGCTGTCGCTCGGCTACATGCCGTTCGCGTACCTGCTCATGCTCGGCGCGTTCAAGAACCGCGACCAGGCACTGGACGAGGCCGCATCCATCAGCGGCGCGAGCACCATGCGCACGTTCTTCACGATCACGCTGCCGTCGGTCGGACCCGCGATCACCGGAGCCGCACTGCTCATCGCCGTGCTCGTGTTCCAGGCCTTCGACAGCCCCCAGATGATCGGCCGCCAGGCGGGCATCTACGTCTTCTCGACGCAGATCTACCGCTACGTGCGCGACTCCGTCCCGGCCGAGTACACCCGCGCCTTCGCGCTCGCGCTCATCCTGATCATCCTCGTGCTCGTCCTGTTCCTCGTGCAGCGCTCACTGCTCCGCGGCCGCTCGTTCACGACCCTCACCGGCAAGACCTCGCGCCGTGAGCCGCAGGAGCTCGGTCCCGTGCGCTGGGTCTTCACCGCTCTCATCGCGATCTTCATGCTGCTGAACCTCGTGCTTCCGCTCATCGCCATGATCATCGGCAGCATGCAGAAGATCTACGGCGTCATGAACCTCGGTCTCTCGTTCGACAACTACGTCACGATCCTCAGCGACCCGAAGCTCAGCGCGACGCTCACCACGACCGCACAGCTGGCGATCCTCGGCGGATTCGGCTCGATGGCCGTCGCCCTGCTCACGACCTACGTCGTCGCCCGCCGCGGTGGCTTCCTCAAGGCTTACACCTCGTTCGCGGTGTGGATCCCCTGGGCCCTGCCGGGTCTCGTCCTCGCACTCGCGTACATGTTCGCGATCCTCTACATCCCGGCGTTCCGCCCGCTGTACGGCACCGCAGCCCTCATGACGATCGTCCTGATCGTCGCGACGATCCCGGTCTCCAGCCGCATCGCAGAAGGCGCGTTGGCCCAGCTCTCCCCCGAGCTGGAGGAGGCCGGAGCGATCTCAGGCGCCGGCCGCATGCGAGTGCTCGTGAGCATCGTGCTCCGCCTCGTGCTGCCGAGCTTCCTCGCCGGATGGTTCCTCGCGGCGCTGTTCATCATCGGCAACCTCGCGGTTCCGCTGCTGCTCGCACCGCCGAAGGTCACCCCGGTGTCGATGGCCGCCTACGAACTGTTCCTCTCGGGCGAGATGAGCACGGGCGCCGCCCTGTTCATGATCATCCTCGCCGCTGCCACCGTCGTCGTCCTCGTCGGCGCGCTCGCCTTCAAGGTGTTCGCGCGCTGGCAGGCGAAGCGCGGGCATGCCACGACTTCCCTGTCCCACATCGCGTCCTGACAATCACCCAAGGAGAAGAATAATGAAGTTCAATCCAGTAGTACGCACGGCCACTGCGGTCGTCGCGATCGGTGCACTCGCCTCCCTCGCCGCCTGCGCCAGCACGCCGGCAGCTCCCGATGAGCCGGATGCCGGCTCGTCGACCGGCATCGAGATCCCCGGTGCCACCGAGGACCAGGCAGCCAAGTTCAACGAGCTCTATGAGGCCGCCGTCGAATCCGGGAACACCGACATCGTGTTCTACGGCCCCTCGGCGACAACCTCCACCGCACTGCTCAAGGTCTTCACCGACCGCTTCCCCGAGCTCTCGGTGACGCTGAAGGACATGGCCGACGCGCAGATCCTCACCACGATGCAGACCGAGGCCGCCACCGGCCAGCGCGTCGGCGACCTGTGGTGGGGTGGCGACTCGATCCAGGCCGCCATGGAAGCCGACATCTGCACCCCGGTCGACGTCTTCTCCGGCCCCGACGGGTTCACGCCGCCGACCGCGCAGGACGACCGTCTGATCTACTTCGCCTACCGCATGTTCGGATTCGTCTACAACTCCGACAACGTCAAGGCCGCTGACGCACCGAAGGGCTGGAACGACCTGCTCGATTCGGAGTGGAAGGGCCAGATCGCGATGGGCGACCCCAACGCCGGCGCCCTGCGTCACATCTTCACGGGCATGATGCGCCCCGACGGTCACGCCGAGCAGTTCGGTGAGGCCTACGTCGAGAAGCTCGCCGCGCAGGACATCCAGTACGTCGACCCCGAGCGCAACGTCTCGGCCGAGGTCGCCAGCGGCCGCTTCCCTGTCGGTGCCGGAGTGTTCTACGGTTACTACCTCGCACAGAAGGAGAAGGGCGCTCCGCTGGAGTTCGTCTTCCCGCTCGAGGGCGGCGGCAACTTCCTCAGCCGCTCGAGCCTCTGCGTCGCCAAGGACGGCCCCGCCGCCGACGCGACCGAACTGTTCGTGAACTGGATCTTCACGGAGGAGGGCCAGCAGGCTCTCGCCGAGAAGGACTTCTCGTACGGCAACACCCCGACGGCCCCCGGCCCCGAAGGCATGGACTCGCTCGACAAGATCGACAAGCTGCCGTTCGCGAACCCGGACCCGGACTTCAACAAGCCGTACTTCGAGTTCATCGAGAAGACGTTCACGAAGTAATCCTTCACGCACGAACAAGCAGTAAGAGAGCACAGCATGACTGAGGTCCTGGTTTCCGGGCTGACCAAGCAGTACGGCGGAAAGTCGGCACTGCACGGAATCGATCTGAAGATCGCCTCCGGCGAGTTCGTCACCCTGCTCGGCCCTTCGGGCTGCGGCAAGACGACGACTCTGCGTTGCCTCGCCGGTCTGGAACGCCCCACCACAGGCAGGATCACGATGGCCGACCGCGTGGTCGTCGACACGGACAAGAAGGTCTTTGTCCCTGCCGACAAGCGCAAGGTGGGCATGGTGTTCCAGAGCTACGCGCTGTGGCCGCACCTGAGCGTCGCCGAGAATGTGGCGTACCCGCTCAAGGTGGCCCGGCTCGGAAGCCAGGACCGTCAGTCTCGTGTGCAGGAGATGCTGCAGGCCGTCGGCCTCGCGGGCTACGAGAAGCGCCCGGTGACGGCGCTCTCGGGCGGCCAGCAGCAGCGTGTGGCTCTGGCCCGCGCGATGGCCGCCCGCCCGGGCATCATCTTCTACGACGAGCCGCTCTCGAACCTCGACTCGAAGCTGCGCTACCAGATGGGTCAGCAGGTCCGCGCGCTGCACAACCAGTTCGAGACGACCTCGGTGTACGTCACGCACGACCAGGAAGAGGCCATCACGCTCTCGGACCGGATCATCGTGATGAGCGAGGGCAACATCGTGCAGGACGGCGCACCCGCCGACCTGTACGACCGCCCGAAGTCCGCGTACGTCGCCGACTTCATGGGCTTCCAGAACATCCTCCCGGGCACGGTGGAAGCCGTGAACGGCAACGTCGCCGACATCCGCGTCGACGGCACCTCGCTCGTCCTCTCCGGCGTCGCCACCTCGGCCGTACAGGTCGGGGAGCGGGCGGATGTCGCGTTCCGCGCCGCACACGCCCGCATCGACGAGTCCGGCCTCACGGGCGCGGGTCGCCTGGAGGGCGTCGTCGAGCGCACCACGTACCTGGGCAGCGCGGTCAACCTCCTCGTGCGCGCAGACGGCCTCCCGCTGCGCGTGCGCGTCGAGACATCCGACCTCGCGCCCGAACAGATCCCCGCTGCCGGCGACACCCTGCGTCTCGCCGTCAACCCCGCCCGCGCAGTGGTGCTCTCCCACAAGGAGGCCGCCGTCGACGGCTACCTCACCACCATGACCGACGCCATCGTCTCGCCCCGCTGACGCCTGACCCCCTCAGAGAGGAACCCACAATGAGCGAACTCCCCACCCCCCGCTCCGACAGCCCGCAGATTCGCGAGCTGGCCGAGATCGGCGGACGCTCCGACTCCCGCGATGTGCTGGCCCACGCGACGAAGCAGGCCGAGAACGAGTACGACGACTACTTCATCGTCGACATCGACGCGCACGTCTCCGAAGACCACTTCTGGGGTGAGGTCCTCGACCTCATCGACAACGATGTCTGGCGCCAGATCGGTCTGCAGCAGCATGCGGGCTTCGGCGGCAACAACGCTCTCCTCAACATCCAGCCCGGCATGTCGCACCAGAGCGTCGGCGGCCGCATCGGCCACCAGGGCCGCAAGGAGCCCGTCGACGGCGCCGCAGGGCACCCCTTCGTCACGGCCGCACGCCGCGGCATGGACGCGATGGGTCTCGACTACCAGGTGGTGTTCCCGAGCGCGATGCTGCTGCTCGGCATGCACCCGCAGGACGAGGTCGAGGTCGTTCTCGGCCGCGCGTTCAACCGCTGGCTGACCGAGGTCATCCTCCCGCCGAACCCTCGCCTCAAGGGCATGCTCTACCTGCCCTACAACACCCCCGAGGTGTGCGAGGAGCTCGTCGAGAAGTACGCCGACGACCCGGGCATCATCGGCTACACGGTCTGCTCCACGCGCAACAACCCCGTGCACTCGGACGTCTACACGCGCCTGTACAAGCTCATCGAGGACAGCGGCAAGCCGCTCGCCTTCCACTCGGGCTACCACTGGGGCGACCCGTCGTTCGCGCAGCTCAACCGCTTCCTCTCGATGCACGCGCTGTCGTTCACGCACTACAACCAGATCCACGTCACGAACTGGATCATCAACGCGATGCCGGAGCGCTTCCCGAAGCTCAAGATGGTGTGGGTCGAGAGCGGCCTGGCGTGGATCCCGTTCCTCATGCAGCGCCTCGACCACGAGGTCCTCATGCGCCCGAGTGAGGCACCCGGCCTGAAGCGCCTGCCGAGCGAGTACATGAAGGAGATGTGGTACACGACGCAGCCGATGGAGCGCACCAACATGGAGCTGCTCGAGGCGACGTTCAAGTCCTTCAACGCCGAGACGCAGCTGCTGTACTCGTCGGACTGGCCGCACTGGGACTGGGATGCGCCGTCGACCATCACGCGTCTGCCGTTCCTTTCGGAGCAGGCCAAGCGCAACATCCTCGGGCTGAACGCGGCGAAGCTGTTCAACCTGCCCACTGACCGCATGAAGCCTTCGGCCGCCGATGTGCTTCGGGATCGTCCGGGAGTCTCCTGACATGTCTGAAATCACCACCACCTCCCCCGCCGTCGAAGAGCTCGCGGCCGTCGTCGCCCGCCTCGGCGAGCTGACCGCGCAGATCACCGAGGCCGAGCTGGGCGCGCAGGTCGAGGACGAGCAGATCGCCGATGTGCTCTACGCCGCGGCGCGCCTGTTCTCAGCCAAGACCGACCGCGTCGGCAAGATGGCATGGCCGGTTCGTGCCGACGCTCTGAACGCCACCGAGACCGTCGTTCTGGTCACGGCGCTGCTGGATGCGGCCGACGTGAACCTGTTCGACATGGCCATCTGGTACCGGAGAGCAGAATGAGCGCAACGATCGTCCGCCGCGACATCCGTGTCGCCAGCCTCGCCGATCTGAAGGAACGCGAGCGCATCGTCCTCGATGTCGAGGGCACCGAGCTCGGTCTGTACTTCTACCTGGACGAGGTCCGCGCCTGGTACAACGTCTGCCCCCACCAGGGCGGACCGGTCTGCCAGGGCAAGACGATGGCACGCACGATCCAGCTCGTGCGCGACGACCTCAAGAGCGGTGGCCCCGGCCACCACCCGACGGATCGCAACATCGTGTGCCCGTGGCACGGTTTCGAGTTCAACCTGCTGACGGGGCGCCACACGACGGATGAGACGGTGCGCCTGCGCCCGATCCCGGTCCGTGTGGACGGCGATGACGTGATCGTCACCGTCTGACAGCAGTACGCAGAAGGGGTGCGCCTCGGTTTCGGCCGGGGCGCACCCCTTCTGCGTGTCCGCGCTTGCTGTGAATTCGCCCGTCGGCTTGCGAGCTCGCCACGCGCGTGGCTATCGTTTTTCGATAGATACACGTCGCTTTTCGATAGGGGATCCGATGCAACCGCGCGTCACCGCCACGCTCAAGGCACTCATCGCCGTCATGATCGCACTGCTGCTCGCCAGCCAGATCTTCGCGATCCCGGAGATCGCCCAGATGACGGCGGACCGCAACCCCGACGTCGCGCAGTTGAAGATCCCGGGCATCATCGCCGCGATCCTGTTCCTCGTCCTCGTGCAGGTGACCCTCGTCTGCGTCTGGCGGCTGCTCTCGCTCGTCCGCGCGGATCAGATCTTCAGCCCGAAGGCCTTTCGCTATGTCGATGTCATCCTCGCGATGCTGATCTGCGCCGGTGTGCTCATCGCGGCCTCCTATGTCGTGATCATGCTCGCTCGCGCCGTCTCGCCCACGGTGCAGCTGCTGGCCGCACTCGGTGTGGTCGTGAGCTTCAGCCTCGGGCTGCTCGTGATCGTCCTGCGCGGACTCCTCACGAAGGCCCTGCAGCTCGAGCAGGACATGTCCGAGGTGGTCTGAATGCCGATCGTCATCGACCTCGACGTCGAGCTGGCCAAGAAGAAGATGAGCGTGCAGGAGTTCGCGGATGCCATCGGCATCACCCCCGCGAACGTCGCCGTGCTGAAGAACGGACGCGCCAAGGCCGTGCGCTTCACGACGCTGGAAGCCATCTGCCGTGTGCTCGACTGCCAGCCGGGCGACATCATGCGCTGGGTTCCGGATGCGGCGCAGTCGACCGAGACGGAGCCGCGCGCATGACGACCATGCCCGCCTGGAGCGAGACCGCGATCCGGATGCTGCGAGACAGCACGACCTGTCCCGTGTGCCGTTCGGCAGCGCTCGTCGACGGACAGTGCCCGGCGTGCGCCGCCGACCTGCGCGGCGCGGCCGGCGAGCAGCTGTGGGATGCCTCTCAGAGCGCAGCGACCGCGTTGGAGAGACGCCAGCGACTGCTCAATCGCGTGCCGATGGCCGCACGTGTGATCGCACCTGTGGCAGGTGCGCAGCCGCAGGCTCCCTCCCCGACCGCATCGACGCCTCCGTCTTCCGTGCCGCGCAGCAGCGCCACACTGCAGTCGGTGCTGGCGATCGCCGGCGCCGGTCTCTTCGCGATCGCGGCGATCGTCTTCACGTTCTTCAATCCAGACCTCACCGACCGCGCACTGCGCAGCCTCATCGTGGCCTTCATCACGCTCGTGTTCCTCGGCGGCGCGTGGCTGCTGGCGCGGCGCGGACTGCAGTTCTCGGCGGAGGCGGTCGGCGCCCTCGGACTCGTGTTCGTGGCGCTCGATGTCTGGGCGCTCGCGCAACTGGCACCACCATCGCTCAGCCCCTGGCTCCCCATCGCGGGCCTCACGCTCGTGTCTTCGATCGCGATGATCGTGGCAGCGTCGCTCGCCGGCATCCGCATCTGGCTCTGCGCGCCGCTCGTCACGTTCGCACTCGTGCCGACGATGTGGGGCGAGGCCGCAGGTCAGGAACCGGCGGCGGTCCTCGGTCGCATCGGCACCTCTTTCGTCGCGGCGGCGCTTGTGCTGCTGCTGCCGCGCATCGGCTCCCGTTTCGCGCCGTCCGGGGCTCCTGACACGGCACCGGATGTCTCGGGCGAAGAGACCACCCGCCCGCCGAAGCCGTTCGGCGCCGAACGCATCGCACTGCTGATCCTCCAGCTGCTCACCTCGGGGACCGCGATCCTGCTCCTGCCGCGGGTCTTCGTGCTGACCGCAGATCTGCCCTCCCGCGCGGCACCCAGCCTTCTGACCGTCGCGCTGCTCCTCGGCCTGCTGGCTGTGCATGCGCTCCTCGCGGCCCGGCACGCCCTTTCACGCTTCTGGAGCTTCGCCGCCGGCGGCATGGGCGTCTCCGCTCTCGCGCTCGCCCTCTACGCGCCCTCCGTCCTGTTCGACGCGATGAGCGGTTGGTTCCCGGCTCTCATGCCGGCCGCCTTCGCGGTCGCTCTCGTTCTCGCCGGGCCCGTTCGACCCCTCGCCGGTGGCCGCCGCGTGCCGCAGTATCTGGCGGGAGCCATCACGTCGACCCTCCTCGCCGCCGTGCCGACATCCGTCACCTCGGCGTTCTTCACCCTGGAGACCCCGCTCTCGATCGCTGCGAACCTGCTCGACGGTGAACTCGCCCGCCCGGCGACCGCGCTCGGAGTGCACGCCTGGGCCTTCCCCCTCGGTCTCCTCGCGACAGCCTCGGGGTTCGCCCTCTTCGCGCTCCGCGCCCGCGGTCATTCGGCCACGCGCCCCGCCGTCCCTCTCGCCGAGACGCTCGCATCGGCTTTCGCGACCCTCGCGCTGCTGACGACAGCGGCAGCGACACCGTTGCCCTTCCTCCTCCGTGTGCTTTTGGCGCTGGGTGCCGCCGCGGTGATCGCGCTGGTGGTCCTGCGCATTCCGGCGCTGTCGCTCGCGCGCCGGGTGACCGCCCTGATCGCGGCGCACCTTCTCCTCACCTTCGGCGTCATCCTCTCCTGGGCGGATGTCACCTGGGCGCCGCTGCTCGGCATCCCAGCGCTCATCGCACTGACGGCGGTGGCCCGCGCGATGCCGCCGGCGACCCGATTCGCCCACGTCGGGGTCGGGTACGCCTACGCACTCGTCCTGATCGCCACGACGTTCGATCTGCTCGGCGTGCGCGGCATCGCGGTGCCGGCGGTCACGACTTCGATCGGGCTGCTGGGCGCGATCGTGGCCACCTTCCTTCCGCGCGTGGGCGCCCGCTCCTGGTACGCGATTCTGACCGTGACCGCCGTGCCGTTCGCTCTCGGTGTCGTGCAGGTGGTCTTCGAGCGCAGCGGATGGACGGCACTGTCGACGGGCATGATGTTCGCCCTCTCCCTGGCCCTGCTGCTCACCCGTCGCCCCGGTGTCACCCCGGTTCTGCGCACCGCGGCCGCCGCTCTCCTGGTGCCGACGCTGGCCGTCGCGATCATCTGCCTGGGCGCCCAGGTGCTGGCGATGAGCGCCTCGCCCGTGACGCTTCCGATCATCGCCGTGCTCGTCGCCCTCGTGCTGCCGTCGACCACGGTGATCGCCGATCTGCTGCGTCGCAACGGCCTCGGTGGCACCGCTGCGCACGCGGCGCGCCTGGCCATCGAGGCATCCGCTCTCCTGACCGGCGCGATCGCCGTTCTGCTCGCCCTCGTCCGCGAGGCATCCGGACTCGGCACGAGCGTTCTCGTCCTGCTCATCCTGGGGGTGGGATCGACGGCGAGCGCGCTGCTGACCCGGCGCCGGTATGCGTGGTGGGCCGCCGGCGCTTCGTTCACTGGCGCGCTGTGGTGCGTGTGGGCGCTGGCCGGCATCGAACTGCTCGAACCGTACCTGCTGCCGCCCGCTGTCGCCGCGATGGCCGTCGCCGTCGCGTTGCGCCTGCGCGGCCTCAACACCTCCGCGCTGTACGCGACGGCCCTTGCGGTGGCGATCGTGCCGATTCTCGTCCTCACGATGGTCGGACCGGATGCCGCGACGTCGCCGGTCACGCTCTGGCGTGGTGTCGGGCTGGCGCTCACCGCCTGGGTGCTTCTCGCCGCTGCAGCGATCACACGCACCCCTTCGACTCGCAGCGAGGATGGCCTCAGCGCGCTGCTCGACGAGCGCGGGACACGCGTCCGGCATCTGCGACGGCTGCGGCTGCGCCCCCTGCAGGTCCCGACTCTGATCGCGGCCGCGGTCGCCGCGGTCGGCGCAACGACGCTCGCCGTGCGGATCGGCATCGGAACCGGCACGCCGTGGTTGGTCGCTCCGGCGACGGCGTTCGGGCTGAGCCTGCTCGCGAGTGCGGTCGGTGCCGGTGCGATGTTCGTCGCTGCCCGCGGCATCCGCGCAGCTCTTCCGGCTGACCATGCTCTGGCCTCCACCCGCTGGCTCGAAGCGCCCGCCGCTCTCGCACTGCCCCTCGGCGCCTGGTTCGCCATCGAGCGCGACTGGGTCGTGATCTGGGCGATGTGGGCGCTGCTTCTGGCGATGCTGACGATCATGCTGGTCGTCGCGCGGCGCACCGAGCACACGCACCCTCCGGTGTGGTACCTCTTCGGCATCGCTTTCGTCACGGCGATCGTCGCCTGGAGCCCCCGCGATCTGCGCGTCGAGTGGTTCTCGCTCCCGCTCGGACTGTTCCTGCTCGCTGCAGGAGCGTCGGCGCTGCGACGGGGCTCCCGTCCCGCGAGCCCCGGCACCCCGGCTCCGACACTCGCCAGCTGGCCGGGACGTTGGAGCGGATCCTGGGCGCTGCTCGCTCCGGGCTTGATCGTCACGGTGCTCGCCTCGATCGTGGCGACGTTCACCGATCCGCTGACGTGGCGGGCCATCCTGGTGATCGCCTTCGCACTGCTCGCGATCCTTGTCGGAGCCGCACGGCGACTCGCTGCGCCCTTCGTGATCGGAATGCTCGTGCTGCCGGTCGAGAACGTCTTCGCGTTCTCGGTGCAGATCGGCCGCGGCATAGAGTCGATGCCCTGGTGGATCACGCTCGCGGTGGTGGGAGCGGTGCTGCTCATCCTTGCGGTGACCTATGAGCGGCGCGCGGGTGAATCCGGGAGCGTGATGGCCAGAATTCGTGACCTTTCGTAACATATCGGACGGCCGGATCCCCATAGGATCGGTGCCATGACCGCAGAAACGCGCCCGCCTCGTCGATCCCAGGGCAGGCCGTCCGCCGCCGTCATCCGCCGCCGCAGGCTTCTTGTCGGAGTCATCATCGCGCTCGTCCTCGCGATCGTCGCGACCGTCGTCGTCGTCGCCCTGCGTGCGCTCGCCGATCCACCCGCAGAACCCGGCGCGGCGAAGCCGCCATCGACCTCGACGCCGACTCCGACGCCGACCCCGCTCTCGCCGTCCGAAGCTCTGCTCGCGACCACCGACGACCCGGCAGCGTGCGCTGTGTCCTTCGCGGGCGAGGGCATCGCGCTCGACCCGCAGCTTCAGACGCAGGGCGTGCTGTACACCGACCTCCCCCTCCCCCTGCGCGACGGTTTCGTCTTCGCCGGCTGGTATGCGACAGAGGCGGATGCCGCCGCACTGGCCGTCCCCGCCCGCATCAACGGGGCAGAGCTCACCGCGTGCACGGATCAGCAGATCACACTGCACGCCGGCTGGGTCACCCCCGAGCAGAACGTCGAGACGAACACACAGGTTCCGATCCTGATGTATCACCAGTTCACGACGAATCCCGAGGGCGAAGACCATTGGCTGCGGGGCAACTACGCGTACATCGGCGACTTCGAGGCGCACATGTCGTACATCGCCTCCGAGGGTTTCTACCTGCCGACCTGGCCCGAGCTCAACGCGTTCGTCGACGGCACGCTGTACCTTCCGCCGCGCTCGCTCATCATCACCGACGATGACGCCGACCAGACCTGGCTCGACCTCGCGGTGCCGGTGGTGACGAAGTACCAGCTACTCACGACGTCGTTCGTGATCACCAACGTGCGCCAGGATCCCTCCCCATCTCCCTACGTCATCCAGCGTTCGCACACGCAGAACATGCACGAGGCGGGCGACAACGGCAGGGGGCGGATGGTGAACTGGTCGGCAGAGGAGATCGCCGCCGACCTCGAGGAATCCGCCGCCGTCCTGGGTGGCGTGAAGGAGGTCGTCGCGTACCCCTACGGCCACCACAACGACACGACCAAGGCGGGCGTCGCCGCCGCCGGATTCATGTTCGGCCGCACGATCGACTGGGGTTACGTGTCGATCGGGAGCGACAAGTACGCATTGCCCGTCATCCGCGTGAACTACGGCACAACGCTCGAGGACCTCATCCCCGACATCGGCTGACGCGCGCAGTGCCTGCGCGGGCGATATATCCACTCGCGGGAGAAACTCGAAAAGTTTCTCTTCCGCTCTTCGACGATCCGCGCTAATCTGTGCCTGAGCCCGCATGCCTGATGCGGTGCAGTGACGATGTGGGAATCGTCACTGCGATCTCTTCGACCGGGAATCGAAGAGGCGTAACAGGCACGCCCGAGGGGTCGGGTGATGGGCTCATGCCGCGAGCGTGTCTGCTCGTGGTCTGGGGAAACTGGGGAATGACCATGACGCACTGGGGTTTTTTGCGCACGGTTCCGGCTCACGGAGCATCGCTATGACGTCCGTCGACGACGCTCTGAGCCTGGTCGGTGCTTCGGCGCCGACCGTTCGTCCCGTGGCGGCGCCGCATGCACCGAAGGCTTCGACACGGACGGTGGCGACACCGCGTGCGACGCCGACGTTGACGCGGCGCCGCCAATGGGAACGCCGCTATCGCGCGCGCCTGCAGATCTCGGATGCGGCCGTCGTGCTGCTCGCCGCAGGCGCAGCCGCGGGGATTCAGCTCGGCCTGGGTCTCGATCCGCTGGCTGTCGGTCGCATGGCGGTGATCCAGGCCGCGCTCTGGATCGCGATGCTCAGCGCCCTGCGATCACGTGATGCGGCCATCCTGGGCTCCGGCCCCACCGAGTACAAGCGGGTCGTCAACGCCAGCGGCGTCGCCTTCGGCCTGCTCGCCGCGGTCGCCGTGCTCCTCGGAACCGACACGCTGCGCATCCCGCTTCTGGTGGCGATGCCGTTCGGCATCCTCGGGCTCCTCACGGAACGCTGGCTGTGGCGCCGGTGGCTGCAGAACCAGCGCCGTCACGGATGCTTCGCCTCGCGCACGCTCGTGGTCGGAGACCGCGCCGACGTCGAGTACGTCATCAGCACCCTCCGCGAAGGGGCGATCTACGGCTACAACGTGATCGGCGCGACCCTCCTCGACGGCAACGCCCGCGAGGTGGGCGGTGAATCCGCGCCGATCCCGGTGCTCGGCAACATCACCTCGGTCGCCGAGGTCGCCAGCCGCATCAGCGCCGACACCATCCTCGTCGCGAGCCGCCCGACCGGCGCACCCAACTTCATCAAGCGCCTCAGCTGGCAGCTCGAAGGCACGGCCGCCGAGCTCGTGCTGTCGAGCCAGCTGACGGATGTCGCGGGTCCGCGCATCTCTTTCACGCCCGTCGACGGCCTGCCCCTGATCCAGGTGCAGATCCCGACGTACGAAGGTGGGCAGCACATCCTCAAGCGCGCACTCGATATCGCTGTGTCCTCCGTCGCGCTGTTCGGAATCGCCCTGATCACGCCGATCATCGCACTGTTCATCGTGATCGACTCCTGGGGACCGGTGTTCTTCTTCCAGGAACGCGTCGGGCGCGACGGCCGGACTTTCCGGATGGTCAAGTTCCGTTCGATGCGCACCGACGCCGAGCAGCAGCTCCTGGCCCTGCAGGAGCAGAACGAAGGTTCCGGGCTGCTCTTCAAGATGAAGGACGACCCGCGCGTGACCCGCGTCGGGCGCGTGCTGCGCAAGCTCTCCTTCGATGAGCTGCCGCAGTTCTGGAATGTGCTGATCGGCGACATGAGTGTTGTCGGCCCCCGGCCGCCGCTGCCGAGCGAGGTCATGTCCTACAACGGCAAGGTGCACCGCAGGCTCTACATCAAGCCCGGCATCACGGGTCTCTGGCAGATCAGCGGGCGCAGCGATCTCAGCTGGGAAGAGAGTGTTCGCCTCGATCTCCGCTACGTCGAGAACTGGTCGGTCGTGGGTGACCTGCAGATCATGTGGCGCACGGCCAAGGTCATGATCCGCCCGACAGGAGCGTACTGATGAACGATCTCTCCGCGGCAGAGGAGCCGCGCCCCCGTCGCCGGTGGCCGATCATCGTGGCCGTCGCCGCATCGCTCGCGATCGTCGGCGGATCCGTCGCCTTCGCTCTCAGCACGCGAGGCCCGGGGCAGGAAGCCAGCACCGCGCCCACTCCCGCGCCCACGCAGACCAGCGCCGAGCAGACGCAGGAGGCCTCGGACGAACCGCTCGCGATCGCGGCCACGCCGACTCCGGGACCGGTCAGCGACGACGAGACCGTCGAGGTCGCACGCGCCGAGTCCGTGGCGACCGCGCTCGTCAGCGTCGTCGATGAGATCGGGCAGCGCGCCGACGGCTCGGCCGTGGGCGCGGAGGCCATCGCCACTGGTTTCGTACTCGGCGAGATCCAGGCCAAGGCGCGCGAACAGCTCGACCTCGGCTACACGCAGGTCGGTGAGGCCGTCATCACGAGCATCACCGCCACCGACGTCAACCTGGCGGGTGAACCGCCGACCATGACCCTCACCGTCTGCGTCGATGTCTCGAAGATCGACGTTCTCGACGCAGCCGGGAACTCGCTCAAAGCGTCGCTCTACAACCCGGGCCACCCTGTCGCCCATGTGTACGGCGCCGAGTTCATCGACGACACCTGGAAGATCTCCAGCCACGACATACCCGACCAGCAAACCTGCGCCGCTTGACGGCCACCCGAACAGAATCGACACCACCATGGGCTCTTCACCGCAGACCCGCATTCGTCGTCTCGCTGCCACGACAGCGGTCGCCGTCACCACTCTCGTCGCTTCGCTCCTGAGTCCGATGGCGGCCAGCGCCGCCGATCCACTGCCCAACGGCCTCACCTCCGAGACCGCCGCAGGGTCGTGCTGGGAGGTCAAGCAGAACTACCCCGCTTCGACCGACGGCGTCTACTGGCTCGTCACTCCCGCGCTCGTGGCCCCCGAGCAGTTCTACTGCGATCAGACCACGTCCGGCGGCGGATGGGTGCTCGTCGGGCGCGGGCGCGAGGCGTGGAAAGAGGGCTACAACGGCCTGCGCACACCCGCAGACATCCGCAACACCCCGAGCGGCACCGGCGCATTCCAGCCCGCGCAGCTCCCGGCGGCGACGATCGACGGTCTGCTCAACAACGGGCGCGTGGACGCGCTCGGCGACGGCATCCGCCTCCGCCGTGCCACCAACACGGCGGGCACCTCCTGGCAGGAGGCACGGTTCAAGTTCCAGAGCCGCGACCGCTGGGTCTGGACCTTCGGCGCTGAGCACCGAGTGAGCACGTACTCCTTCGACGGCGTCAACGGCTCCGGCGGGCAGACGAACAACTTCGGCAGCAACAACCAGACGCGTCGTGTGGTGTTCTCCGAGCAGTCTTCGCACCAGTTCCTGAACGGCTGGGCGTTCGGCTCCAGCACCGGCGGAAGCACCGCCGCGACCTCGTTCCTGTGGGCACCGTCGGGTCAGGGCTACGCCCGTCCGTTCACGCAGGTGTTCCTGCGCCCGCAGCTGAAGATCGCCAGCATGGACTTCGGCACGATCCCCGCGGGCGGCATCGGAGCTTCCACGGTCGCCGCGATCCCCGAGAGTGACGCGATGCGCACCGTATGGGGCGTCTCCGGCTTCGCCAACGGCAGCTCCGGCGAGCTGAACACCGAGGTGGCGGAGTTCGCCGAGACGGCCGGCAAGGTCTACGTCGGCGGCAACTTCCGCTACGTGCAGCGGACCGAAGCCGGATCCGGCCAGGTGGAGCAGCCGAACCTCGCCGCGTTCGACGTCAACACCGGCGAATGGGTGTCGTCGTTCCGACCCGTGCTCAACGGCCAGGTTAAGGCGATCGCCGCACTTCCCGATGGGCGTCTTGCCGTCGGCGGACAGTTCTCGATGGTGAACGGCGTCGCGCAGAACGCCCTCGCCTTCCTCGACCCCACGACCGGCGCGCTCTCGGGCATGCAGGTCGTGGCCGAGCATCGCACCGCCGGTGGGGTGCCGTATCTGCGCGATCTCGACGTCCAGGACGGATATCTGTACGTCGCCGGCGCGCTGACGCACCTCACACGGGTCGGTGCGAGCAGCAGCGCGAGTGCCTGGAACGGCGGTCGTATCCTGCTCTCGAACAGCACGCCCGACACGGGGTGGAACGCCTTCCTCAACGGCACCTCAGTCGCCGTCGACGCGTCCGACCAGGGCGACCGCGCGTACTTCTCCGGGTACTTCAAGATGAAGCAGACCACCTCGACGCCGAGCGCGGCGGCCATCCAGACGGCGGCGGGCGCACCCCTGGTCGCACCGCTGTGGAGCCCGAGTTTCAGCAAGGCCTCGATCGATGGGTCGGGCAACTATGTCGGCAACATCTGGCAGCTGGGCGTCACAGAGGCGGGCGGCAAAGTGTGGCTCGGCGGATCAGAGCACTCGCTGTTCGCGTACGACCGCAGCACCTTCCAGCGATTGAGCGGCTCGATCACGAAGGCGGGCGGTGACTTCCAGACGGTCGAGCACAACAACGACCTCGTGATCGGCGGATGCCACTGCGGCCACTGGGTGTACCAGAACGCGTACGCCTGGAGCGACGTCGGAACCGGGTGGACCCAGGCCGACAAGATCAACCTGATGGGCGCATGGAACGCGGCGACGGGCTCCTACGTGGCCGCCTGGTCGCCCGTCGTGCAGGCCCGCGCCGGCTACGGCGCCTGGGGCACGTTCTTCGACTCGACCGGTGTCCTGTGGGCCGGCGGCGACTTCAGCCGCTCGGTGAGAGCCGGGGAAGTGCTGCAGTGGTCGGGTGGGTTCATCCGCTTCGCACCACGCGACACGACAGCCCCCACGACACCCGGCGCTATCTCCTCGACCTTCGGCAGCGGCGGGACGCAGGCCACACTCTCGTGGGGCGGATCGACCGATGCGGGTGGAGTCACCTACGAGGTGATCCGCGGCAACCGAGTGATCCTGTCGACGACGACCACGTCCTACACGGTGCCGGTCACGACGACGCCCACGAACTACTTCGTGCGCGCACGTGACGCGGCAGGAAACCGCTCGGCGACGACGGCCGCGATGGTCGTGCAGCCGCCCCCGGCGAGCGCACTCACGTTCATCGAGACGCTCTCCCCATGGTCCTGGCGGTTCAGCGCGGATGCTCTGGCAGCCGACTGGAACACGCTGGCCTTCGACGACGCGTCCTGGCCGACGGGCAGCGCCGTACTCGGCCGCGGCACGACCGGACTGGGCACGAACATCGACCCGACGGCGCTCTCACCGCGACCGCTGAGCGCGCAGTTCCGCAAGGAGTTCACGGTGACCGACGCGCTGACCGTGGTCAACGGCAAGATCACGGTGATCGCCAACGACGGTGTCGTCGTGTACCTGAACGGGACCGAGATCGGCCGCCATCGCATGCCGACCGGAACGCTCACGCAGAACTCCTACGCGAACGGCGTGGTGACGGCGGCAGCCGCCGCCGCGAGCCGGGTGACGTTCGATGTGCCGCAGGGGCTTCTCGTCGATGGCGTGAACGTGATCGCCGCATCGACGCACTCCAACTTCCGCAGCACGGCCGACGTGACCTTCGATCTGTCGTTCACGGCAGAGCGAGGTGCAGCACCTCAGCCTCCGGCTGCGGTGGAGGGCGCGAGCGCGACGGCGACCGCTCCGGATGCCGTCACGGTCTCCTGGACGGCACCGGCGACAGGAACGGCTCCGCAGTCGTACACCGTCCAGCGTGACGGCGTCGAGGTGGGCACGGTGACCGCACCGACCGTCACCTTCGATGACACCGGCCTCACTCCCGAGACCACGTACGAGTACACGATCACGGCGGTCGGAGTCGGCGGACTCACGTCGCCGCCGGCGACCGTGTCGGCGACGACACCCGCCGTCGAAGACCCGGGTCCCGGCGACGTCACGGTCGCCAATGGGGCGACATGGTCGTGGCGGTACACGGCGGATCCGCTGCCGGCGGACTGGAACGCCCCGACGTTCGACGCCTCCGCGTGGGCGTCTGCCCCGGCACTGTTCGGTATCAACGTCCCCGCGCAGGTCACCAACCTGAACGAGGCCGCACTCTCGCCGCGTCCGCTCAGTGCGCAGTTCCGCACGAGCTTCGAGGTGGTCGATGCCTCGACCGTCACAGACGGCGCCGTGACGGTGATCGCCGATGACGGCGTCGTGGTCTACCTGAACGGCACGGAGCTCGGGCGCGCGAACCTGCCCACCGGCACACTGACGCAGAACTCCTACGCCACGGCAGCACCGCGCTACACGGCGGCCACAGCGAATCGCGTGACGTTCGCTGTTCCGGCCAGCCTTCTCGTCGACGGGGTCAACGTACTGGCGGCCTCGGTGCACGCGAACTATCGCACAACACCGGACCTCAGTTTCGACCTCGCCCTGAGTATGCTTCGGCAATGAGCAGGCTCTCCTACGAAGAGGCGCGACGGACGCTCACATCCGCCCGCAAGGCGGGTGCGGGCGTCCCCGCGTATCTCCGCTGGGTGAACCGTCCGCTCGGAGGACAAGCCGCGATTCTCGCCGCGAGCTGGGGCTGGACGCCCAACGGCGTCACCGCGCTGAGCGCCGCCCTCGGCGCGTTCGGCCTCGGGATCCTCGTCATCATCACCGAGTCATGGGCACCACCGGTCGCGGCGCTCCTGCTGCTGGCGGGGTACATCCTCGATTCCGCCGACGGGCAGCTCGCCCGCATCCAGGGCCGGGGCGGGCCCGCCGGCGAATGGCTCGATCATGTCGTCGACGGCGTGCGTGCGCCGCTCGTGCACATCGCGATCGCCGTGGCGCTCGTACGTGCGGACGCGCCCGCCTGGCTCGTGGTCGTCGCGGCGCTGTTCTCGGTGCTCGTCTCGGGGTGGTTCCTCTCGCAGCTGCTCGCTGAGAAGCTGCTTCCCAAGGCCCCTCCCCGTTCCGACGACGCCCGGCGCAGCGCCATCGAGTCCTTCATGAAGCAGCCGCAAGATCCGTCCACGACGTATCTGGTCCTCGCGCTCTTCCCGCTCGCCCTGCCTTTCGCCGTCGCCTACACGGCATTGTTCGCCTGGCACGTGCTGATCTTCGCGGCGTCACTGCGCCGGAAGTTCGCGCAGCTGCGCACCCTGTGACGGTGTGAGATGACCTCGCTGATCACGTCGCCGAGTCGCTCCCTCCTCGCCGCCACCGGGCAGGACGCGGACCGCGAAGTCGAGACGCGTGTGCTTCCCGCCTGGCCGGTACTCACGGTGCTGTGGGGCTACCCGATCTTCTGGCTTCTGGGCCTTCTGCCTTTCGCGTCCGTGATCATGGCGATCCCGATGGTGGCGTTCCTCATCCTGCGTCGCCGCATCCTCATCGTCCCCGGCATCCTCCCCTGGATCGGGTTCGTGCTGTGGATGATCCCCTCGGCGCTCATGATCGACCAGGTCGGCCGCGCGGTCGGACTGGGCGTGCGCATCAGTCAGTTCCTCGCTCTCGCGATCATGATGGTCTACATCGTCAACGCACGCTCATCGCTGTCTCCGAGACGGATCTTCAACGGACTCACCTTCATCTGGGTCTTCGTGATCATCGGCGGTTATCTCGGGATGCTCTTTCCGGAGACCCGGCTGACGTTGACGATCGGGCTTCTGCTTCCCGACGCGATCGCCGGCAACGACTACGTCTCGGAACTCGTGTTCCCGACCCTGGCCGAGATCCAGACACCCTGGGGAGCAGAAGAGCCATTCGTGCGTCCCTCCGCCCCGTTCTCCTACACGAACGGATGGGGTGCGGCGATGGCGGTGCTGACCCCGATCGCGATCGGCACCGCGATCGGACACCGCACGGCCCGCGCGATGTGGTTCCTCGTCCTCGCTCTCGTCGCGGCGATTCCGCCGGCGATCGCAACGACGAACCGCGGGCTCTTCCTCGGCATCGCCGGGGCGATCGTCTACGTCATGTTCTGTCTGCTGGTGCGCGGGCGCATCCTTGCCTTCGTCTGGGTGTCGCTCCTGAGTCTGGCGGGCACTCTGGTGCTGTTCCTGTCCGGCTTCCTCGACGGCATCGCCGCACGCCAGGAGACCGTCGACACCACCGAGGGCCGAGGCAATCTCTACGCAGAGACGTTCGAGCGCACACTCGAATCGCCGGTCCTCGGCTTCGGTGCGCCGCGGCCCAGCTACTGGAGCGAGATCTACGTCGGCACGCAGGGCGCGATCTGGAATGCCATGTTCTGCTTCGGGTTCGTCGGGCTGGCCCTCTTCCTCGGCGCCATCGTGCTGGGAGCGGTGCGCACGGCAAGCGCACCCAATCTCTCTGCCCTCTGGATCCATACGAGCGTCGTCGTCGCCGCGTTCCTGTCGATCTTCTACGGTCTCGACCGCCAGCTCGTCTTCGTCGGGATCGCGGTCGCGGTGCTCCTGCGTGAGAAGTATCTCGGCAACTCCTCGTACTGGACGGCACAGCCCATCCCCTTTGCGAGAGCGCGCAATGAGGAGTGAGGGCCTGGCCCGCAGCGGCGTCGTCAGCCTCTTCGGCTCCGCCTTCGCAGCGCTCGCCGCCCTCGTCCTGACCGCGATCGTCGGAAATGCGCTGGGGGCCGACGGCACCGGGTTGTTCTTTCAGGCGATGGGAATCTTCACGATCCTCACGCAGGTGCTGCGACTGGGCACCAACAGCGCGATCGTGCGCTTCCTTGCCGAGCAGCGGGCGTTCGGACGCGCGGGTGCGGAGTGGCGCATCGTCGCCTACGCCCTGATTCCCGTCGCCGTCGTCTCAGCACTCGCCTCCCTTGCGATGTGGTTCTTCGCGGACGCACTGGGATCGTGGCTCGCGTCACCGGCGGACGCTGCGGCGCTCAGCGATCTGCTCCGCGCGATGGCACCGTTCGTGATCGCAGGCGCCGTCATCGGGGTGCTGCAGATCGCGGCGCGGATGCTGCGAGGGGTGACGACCTTCACCCTGCTGCAGAGCGTGCTCCTGCCCGCGAGCCGCCTCCTGACGGTGGCGGTCGCCGTCACCATGGTGGGAGCTGCGGCCTGGGGTGCCTTCGAGGCCTGGCTGTGGCCGCTGCCCGTGTGGCTGGTGCTAACGCTCGCGATTGTGGCGGGCCCGCTCCTGCGCGACTTCCGACGTCGACGGGAGAGCATCGCCGCCACCCGCCCGAGTGCTCTGACCTTCTGGAAGTTCACGGCGCCGCGTTCGGTGAGCTCGGGGCTGGAGACCGCGCTGGAGTGGTCCGATGTGCTGATCGTCGCCGCGCTCGCCTCCCCGGCTGCCGCGGGCGTCTATGCGGTGTTGACGCGTGCGGTGCGCGCCGGCGGTGTCGTTGACAAGGCCATGCGGGTCGCGGTGTCCCCGACGATCTCCGCCTTGCTCGCCACCCAGCAGCGCGACGAGGCGACGAGGCTGCACACGCGCGTCGTCCGCGCGATGCTGCTCTTGAACTGGCCGTTCTACCTGCTCCTGATCTCGATGGGCTCGGCTGTGCTCGCGATCTTCGGCGAGGAGTTCCGCTCCGGATGGGGGCCCATGGCGCTGATGGCCGCGGCGGTCATGTTCCAGACGGCGTGCGGGATGCTGCAGAGCATCCTCCTGCAGGGCGGGAAGAGCACCTGGCAGATGTACAACAAGTCGCTCGCCCTCGCCCTCAGCATCGGCGGCAACGTGCTGCTCGTGCCACTGTGGGGGCTCTGGGGCGCCGCCGTCACGTGGGTGGGCGTCGTGCTCGTCGACAACCTCATCGCCGCCTTCCAGGTGCACCGTGGCATGGGCGTGCAACTGGAGCCGTTGCGCCTGGTGCCATCGATGGCGCTGCCGGTCGCGGTCTTCGGAGGGGGAGGCTTCGCGTTCACCCTGTGGCTGGGTACCGGCATCCTCGCCCTGCTGCTGGCGGTGCCGGTGCTGTGCGCCGTGTACGGACTCGTTCTCTGGCTCCTGCGCGAGCGCCTGCAGATCGTTCCGCTGTGGCGGAAGGTCCCCGTCCTCGGGGCACGCGCCTGAGCTCAGCGCCGAAGGACGGCTCGGGCGAGGGCGCCTCCGGTGCGGACGAGGCGCCGTGGCCGCTCGTACCACGGGAGGCGGGCGACGGGCTGCTCCAGGAGGGCACGCACGACCTCGGCGCCCGGCGTTGCGATCTCCTGCGGCAGGTCGGCGCCGACGCCCGCGAACGTGTCCTGCAGCTGCTGCGCGAGCTGCTCGCGGGTGAGCGCACGACGCAGGATGCCGAACTTCTCCATCTCGGCGGTGAAGACCAGCTGATGGTCGTCGACGACCTCACCGCCACCCGGCACACGCGGCACGACGATCGGCACGATGCCGAGCTCCCTCATGTCCATGACACCGCCCGCACCGCCCTGCAGCACCACCGCGTCGGCGCTGCGACACAGAGCGAGGAGCTCGGCATAGGGCAGGATCTCTACGTTCTCTGCGCCTGCGACGGGACATGATGGCCCGTGCTGCATCACCACCCGGGTGTCGACGGCGTCGCGCAGCCACTCCTCCATCCAGATCGAGAGCCGGTCGAAGGGCAGATGATAGGTGCCTGCCGAGACGACGACGAGGCGCGACATCAGAGCACCACTCCCACCGAGCGGGACCCGGGATAGAACGCGCGCATGTGATCCCACTGCACGAGGAACTCGTCGGCGAAGGGGTAGACGAGACGTCCGCTCAGACCGGGCGTCGTGATGCGGTCGACAGGCTCCAGGTACACCGTGCGCGCGCCGAATCTGCGCGCCTGGCTGAAGAACGGCAGCGCGATGGCCGCGCCCGTCGAGAACACGATGTCAGGCTTCTCGTCCTTCAGCACGCGCCTCGCGAGACCGAAGTTGCGACGGAGATTGGGCACATTGCGGACGGTCGGGTAGTGGATCTCGTAGACCTTCTCATCTGCCAGTCGCGAGCGGGCGTCCTCGACGGGGAACGTCGCCCAGACCCGCTCATGCTCCCCCCACCAGTCGCGCAGCGCGAGCGCCTGGGTGAGGTGTCCTCCGGAGGAGCAGGCGATGAGGATCTTCATGTCAGATTCCTCGACCGAGCTTCTGCACGACGCGGGTGACCGTCTCCGTCCGGACCAGCCCCCGCGAGATCGCGATCGCGAGCATCGCCTTCACCTGGGTCGGCGCATTGCGCAGCGCCCGCCAGGCCCATTCGCGCGCCGCGGGCCCCTGATCGCTGGCGGCGAGGGCGAACGCCACCTGTGCCTGAATGCGGCCGTGGGCGCGAGGAATACGGGAGAAATCCGGATGCTTCGCCAGCAGATACTGCAGCGCTTCGGCATAGCTCGCCCACTGCCCGAAGTAGTACGACTGGCCGTTCCACAGGACTTTGACGAGCGGCTCGTTCACCACCGTGACGACCCCCAGCGCCGATGCGCGCAGCAGGATGTCGTAATCCTCCCCGTAGCTGCGCGGAAGCTCTTCGTCGATGAGGCCCAGATCTCCCTGGAGCACCTCACGCCGGAACATCAGGCTCGACGAGTGCACACCGGGAATCCTGTTGCGCAGGAAGTCCTCATGCGTCAGTTCCTCCGCGGGAGCGCGCCGCTCGATCCGGCTGCTGCCGTCGTCGACGAGCATCGCTGTGCCGACGACCATCGCCGCGGGCACCTCCGCGAAACGTCGCAGTTGCGCGGCGAGCTTGCCCGGAAGCCACTCGTCGTCATCGTCGAGGAAGGCGACGAGGCGTCCGGTCGCGGCGTCGATGCCGGAGTTCCGGGCGCCGGCAAGACCCCGCGAGCGCGAATTGGCGATGCCGCGCACCGTCCACCCCGCAGGGATGTCGAGCTCGGGCACCTCGATCGGGCAGGCATCGAAGACGATGATGACCTCGCCCGTGGCATCCGTCTCCTGCGTCAGCACGCTCTCGACCGCGCTCTTCATGAACGCCGGCCTGTTGTGCGTCGGAACGACGACGGAAACCTCTTGCATCTGACACACTCCCCTTGTGTGACGTCGCCAGACAGAGGAGCGAATGCGCTCACCATCTGGTCTTTCCCCACTGCGCCGGTGGGCCCCATCCCACCGGAAAGACATCGACAGAAAGTCGATGTGCCAGTTACTATAGCGAATGGAGCCTCCCTGGGAAGGGGCTCTCTGGGGAAGGGGATCTGGCGTGCCAGAAGAATCTGTATCGACGCGCGTCCGCGTCGGGGTCGTCGGGGCCGGAAAGATGGGCCTCTCGCACTTGGCGATCGTGCGCGCGCTGCGCGACGTCGAGCTCGTGGGTGTCGTCGACGCCACCGACTATCTGCTCGACGTGCTGAACAAATACACCGGCGCGCAGACGTACTCGACGCTCGAGGCGATGCTCGCTGAAGCACGTCCCGAGGCCGTTCTGATCGCCACACCGACCGGCTCGCACGCCGCACTCGTGCGCACAGCCCTCGAGAGCGGCGTGCACGTCTTCTGCGAGAAGCCGCTCACGCTTCGGGCGGAAGAGTCGCTGGCACTCGCGGCCCTCGCGCAAGACCGCGGCCTGGTGGCCCAGGTCGGCTATCACAACCGCTTCATCGCGACGTTCCAGGAGGTCAAGCGCCTCCTCGACGCCGGGGCGATCGGCGAGGTGACGCATGTGCTCGCCGAGGCGTACGGCCCGGTCGTCCTCCAGGCGAAGGGCGGCACCTGGCGGTCCAAGCGCGCGAGCGGCGGCGGATGCCTCTACGACTACGCCGCCCACCCGCTCGACCTCGTGCACTGGTACCTCGGTGCACCCGAGGCGGTGCGCGGCTCCGTCCTCAACAGCATCTTCTCCGCCGACACCGACGACGAGGTCTACTCGACCCTCGAGTATCCGAACGGGCTCAGCGTCCACCTCTCCGTGAACTGGTCCGATGAGTCGTATCGCAAGATGTCGACGAGCGTGACCCTGACCGGCACTCTCGGGCGGATCGTCGCCGACCGCCAGGAGATCCGGGTCTTCCTGCGTGACGACGCTCCCGCCCCGGAGGGCTACCGCCCCGGATGGAACATCCGCTACACGACCGATCTCACCGCGCCCGTCTCCTTCTATCTGCGTGGCGAGGAGTACAGCGCGCAGCTCGAGAGCTTCATCGCCGCGATCGCCGCAGGTGAGCGCACCGCACGGCAGAACGGCTTCCTCGGGGCAGCCCAGACCGACCGGATCATCGAATGGATCCAGGCGGATGCTGCGGGTGAGACATCGCCCGCGCTCGGGCCCGCCGCGCCCACATCCGTGATGCGCATCCGCACACGCCGCACCCTGTTCGGCCGGAGGAAGACAGCATGAGCGAAACATCCGAACTCGCCACGATGGCCGACGCCGAGACCGCCGCGCGCCCCCTCGATCTTCTGCTTCTGGGGGACAACCAGTTCTTCGGCATCAATCACATGTCCGAAGAGAAGGCACGCGCGCAGGCGATCCGCTTTCAGGACACGTCCGCGATCATCGACGTCATCGACATCGCTCTCGACCACGGCATCCGCACACTCATGTGCACCACACACGACCGCATCGGCGAGGTCTGCGACCACATGCGCGCGAACCCGGAGCGCTATGCCGACTACCGGTTCTATCCGTGCATGCCGTACGCCCACAAGTATGCGAACGCGGTGACCGACAACGGAATGCTCGGCGCCGTACGACAGTTCCTCCCGGAGGAGGGCCTGTTGAATGCTGCGCTGCGCGGCGGCAAGTCCTTCATGCGCAAAGACATCGAGGGCATCATCACCCTGCTCATCGACGCCGAGATGAAGATGTTCCAGGGGCTGAACACACCCGTCGTCTTCCTGCAGAACGTGGTCGTCGATCTCATGCTCGGTCTCGGCTTCGATGAGGCCTTCGCGATCTTCGATCGTCACGTGCGCGAACGCTACGGCGCCGAGCCGGGATTCATCACGATGAACCTCCCGATGCTGCTGGACACGCTCGACCGGGTCGGCATCCGCAACCCGATCGTCTGCGCCAACATCAACGAGATCGGGTTTCGGATGTCCGGCGGGATCGCCGCATACGAGCAGGCGCTGCGCGAGCGTGAGTTCCGCCCCGTCGCCATGTCGGTCTTCGCCTCGGGCGCCATTCCCCCGCAGCGCGCACTGCGGTGGATTCATGACCACGCGCAGGTCGAGGCGATCGTCTTCGGCGCCTCCTCACGCGCCTCGATTGCCAGCACGACGGAAATTGTCAGGGATCTTTGGGGATGAGCTGACCTACACTGGGTGCTGTTAACCCAGACCAGGGTGCCGCGAGGGGAATCGTCAGGCATCCGCGATCCCTGACGTCTGCTCCCCGCTGTGAAGAGTGACACTCTTCCCGGCAGACGTCCGCACAATGATCTCCACAACAACTCCATTCCCCCTTCGTTCCCGACTTCTCCTCGCACCGCTTGCGATCATCGCCGTGTTCCTCGGCATCTTCGTCGCCGCGCCCACCGCTGAGGCGGCATCCACCGTCACCAAGTCCACGAGCTCCGTCATCAAGCGCGAAGCATCCGGCTGGTCCTATTACCGCGCGACCACCGCCCCGGCCTCGACATGGAAGACCGACACGACCGGAACAGGCTGGCGCACCGGCACCGCTCCCTTCGGCGTCGGTACGACCGGACTCAACACCGGCACGGTGCTCCCGACGATCAGCGGCACGCAGCCGCTCGCGTCCTATTACCGCAAGACGTTCACACTGACCAAGGACCTCCCCGAGTACGCCTGGCTGAACACCTGGGCGGACGACGGCATCGTCGTATGGGTGAACGGCACCGAAGTGGGCCGCAAGAACGCACCGGCCGGCACCATCACCGACAAGAGCTACGCGACCGCGGCACCGTCGACCAAGAAGGCGCGCTCGGAACCGGTCACGTTCACCGTGCCTGCGAAGCTACTCAAGGAGGGCACCAACACGATCGCCGTTCAGGTGCTCGCGAACTACCGCAAGACCCCGAACGTGAGCTTCGACGCCCACTTCGTTCGCGAGGACCACACCTCGACAGAGACGACGCCCCCGGTCGCGCCCACGACGCCGCCGACGACCCCGACGACTCCGCCGACCACACCCACGACTCCTCCGACCACACCCACCACCCCTCCGACGACACCCACGACTCCGCCGACCACACCCGACGCGGGCGACAAGGTCGAAGGATGGGGCGCTCCCACCTGGCGCGACGAGTTCGACTACGTCGACCCGGCGACCGGCGCTCCTGCCGTCGACCCGAGCAAGTGGAACGTCCGCGGCCGTGACGACCTCGGCCTGCTGTTCGATGCCGCCGTCCCTGACCGTGGTCAGGTGACCGTCGATGGCGCGGACGTGCTGCACATCCGCGGCGACTGGCTCGACCAGCCCGTCATCCGCCCCTCGAACCAGACCGGCCCACGCGAACTGTGGCACAAGACCGGCTACCTCGACCAGCGCAAGCTGCAGTCCGACGATGTCTCGATGGCGCAGCAGTACGGTCGCTGGGAGATCCGCGCGAAGACCCCGAGCGGCCCGAACACCTTCGGTTCGCTGGCGGCGTTCTGGCTCCGTAACAGCCAGTCGGGTGAGATCGACATCATGGAAGCCTGGGGCTACGACGACGCCGCAGTGCGCGATCAGCGCATCGACACCGCGACGACGACGATCCACACCCACACCGCCGACCCGGCCGCGAACCAGCGGTACATCTGGCACCACCAGGACTTCGGCGGCCCGACCCCCGTGTGGGACGACTTCCACACCTACGCGTTCGAGTTCACCCCGAGCTACGCAGCCGTGATCGTCGACGGCAAGGAGATGCTGCGGGCGACGCCGGCATCGCACCCGAACCTGTGGAAGCAGGAGTTCTTCGGCTCGCCGCTGCACATGCGACTGAACCTGCACATCGGCCCGTCCGAGAAGTACTGGGGTCTCCCGGATCCGAACAACAAGGCGGCGACGCAGAACCTGGACTTCCAGGTCGACTACGTGCGCACCTGGGCCTACACGGGCTCCTGATCACGTCCGGCCCACGCGTCGCCTAACGGCGGCGCTTGGGCCGGCGGCGTGAGGCCGCGATCGGGCCCGACGCCACGAGTCTTCCCGAGTCCGGCTCGACGAGCGTGTCGTCATCGTCCAGCACGACGGGCGGCGGATCGGCCGGTCGCTGCGGCTCCACGTCCTCGTTCTCGTCCTCGTCGAACGTCTGCTCCACCTGGCGACGGTAGGAATGGCCCGGGGCGTTGCGCACCCGCGACGTGATGAGTGCGGCAATCGACCCGAGCAGCAGCCCGAGGAAGAGCCCCGCGGCCACGAACACATAGATCGACGGTCGGTTCGATTCCCTCGGCGGTTCCGCCTGCGTCACGAGCGTTCCCGGGTAGAAGGGCGTCGCCGCGATTCGCGCCTGCTGATCCAGCAACGCCTGCACCTGCAGCTGCGTGGCCGCCCGCTCGTTGCTGCCCTCCGCTTGCGTCGCAAGCAGCTCCTGGAGCTGCGTGATCGACTTCGTCAGTTCGGCCGTCGTCTGATCCACGACCGCGCGCGCGTTCTCGGTGCGCTGCTCGCCGTAGGCCGTCGCAAGCGCGTTCGCACGCTCCGCCGCAAGCTCGGCGGAGTTCGCGGTGACCTGGAAGATGAGAACCTGCGAGTTGCGCGGCACCTCGATCACGGTGTTCGCACGGAGCGCCTCGACGGAGGTGTCGTCCAGAGTCTCGACCGCGCGTGTGAGCACACTCGTCGAGGTGGCGACGACCTTCTCGGTCTCCATGTTGACCGTGTTGAAGCTCGACCCGGAGGAGAGCACGCTGATCGGCTCGACCGTGTGCTGTGCGGCCGCGGTGTACTTCTGCGGGTAGATGAGGAAGATCGCCGCCCCCGCAGCGGACAGCACCACGATCGTCCCTACGAGAACGAACCACGATTTCGTGATGCCTCGGTACAGGTCTTCCAACGTCCAGTGCGTTGCCACTCGATGTCCCCCCAGCTCGCCCCAGTGCTGGTGTCCCTACGCTGGGTGCGCTCATCTTATAAGTCGACCCTTCAGAGAAACCGAGAAAGATCGGGCGATTCCGGCTTTATGTCGCTGCCTCGGAGATGACCAGGCGCGCCTTGCCCCCAGTGCCGTCCACCGCCGTAACCGCTGCGGCGACCACCTCGACCTCGTTCGCGAGGAATCCCGCCACGGTACGGCAGACGCTCTGCGCTGCCTGCGCGGCGGCAGCAGCATCCGAGCCGACCACGTAGCGGATGCTGACGCGATAGTCCGCTGCCTGGTGCACCTGGAACTGACGAACGACCCCCGGCCAGGCGTTGAAGAGCCCGCCGAGACCGCCCGAGACGGTGCGTCCGGAGGGAGTGCGCAGCACATCGGCGATGCGCCCATCGATCGGCGCGATGCGCGCGAGTGTGCGTCCACAGGCGCACGCGCCCGGCAGCACGGCGGTGCGATCTCCGATCGCGTAGCGCACGAGGGGGAACACCCGGTTGTCGAAGTCACTCACCAGCACCGTCCCGACCTCGCCCGCGGGCGCCGGGAAACCGTCGTCGTCGACGATGTCGACCCGGCGCCGGTCAGAGAGCACGTGCAGGCCGTCGTGCGCGTCGCATTCTGCCGCGATCCACGGCACCTCCGCGCTGCGGTAGGTGTCGAAGACGGGAGCGCCGAGCGCGGATTCGATGCGCGCACGCTGGCCCGGATGCAGCATGGAGGCCGTGACCGAGATCGCGGCGAGGCCGCGCAGCGCTCCACCCTGTTCTGCCACATGCGCCGCGTATTCGGCCACACCTTCCACGTAGCCCACGAGGAGCCGGGGGCGCACCCGCGCCATCTCACGATCGAACGCGGCGATGGTGTCCGCCGTCGCGCCCCGTGCGTCGAGGAGGATGTGGCGCGTCGGCCACCATTCCGCGTCGTAGCGCAGCTTCTTCGCACCGGTACGACTCTGGCGATAGATGAAGGCGGCGTCATCGGCGGGATGCACACCCCACCAGGAGTACACGCGCCACCACAGAGCCGCCGTCGGGGCTGTGCGATCGTTGTAGACCAGCAGCGGTCGTCCCGTGCTGCCTCCGGTGCGGGAGGGCAGTCGATCTCGCGCTTCAGACGTCGATGAGATCAGGGCGTCGCCGGCGTCCTGCAGCATCGGCTTGGTGAGCGCGGGCAGGGCGACGAAGTTCTCAGGCTGCGCGACGTCCGCCTCGGAGAACCCGGCGGACGTGTAGTGCTCGCGGTAGAACGCCGTCGTGCGGAACGCATGCAGCGCAAGTTCCGCGCTGCGGGCGGCGGCGAGCGCAGCAGCATCCGCCGCCGTCTGCCGCTCGTCCTGCAGCATCTGCGCGAGCGCGCGACGATCCGCCCGCATGAACAGGCGAGCCTTCGCCTCGAAAACGGCTCTCTTCACAGCTCCCCACAAGCTCCGGCCCCCTGCCGATTGCCTCCATGCTAGAGCGCTGGCCGTCTTTCCGGCAGGGTGCGTTCAGAGTTCGCCGGGCTTCATGGCCTCCGCATCGATCGCGCGGATGATGCGCTGCGCGGCCGTATCGGTGGGCACCTCTGCGGGCTCGACCGCGACTCGGCGCCGCGGTGCGTAGACGACGAGCGAGTGGAAGAGGAAACGGGCGAAGAACGCGACGACGAGCGAGATCGCCGCGGCGAAGATCGCGGAGAAGTGCCAGGTCTCGACCATGAAGGCCAGCAGCGGGATGCGCAGCGCCGCCTCGATGTTGTTGAAGGTGAACGACGAGAGGAACCGGACGCCGAGGCCGGATGCCCCGCGGCGCATGTCGGCGAAGACGAAGCGCTCCTGCAGCACGAAGTTGCCGATGATCGTGGCTTCGGCACCGATGATCGCGGCCCACACGTAATCGACGCCCAGGCTGATGAGCGCCCACATGATGCCGAGGTTGGCGACCGCGCCGATCGCGCCGATGATCGCGAACAGCGACATCTTTCCGAAACGCAGCCGCGCGAGGTGCGCGAGGAATGTCGCTCCCTGGCGCAGCGAGGCCTTCGAGGTGCCGTGGCGGCGCTCGCTGAACTCCATGGGGACCTCGGCGATGCGCACATCCGAGCGGGCGAGGATCTCGAGAAGGATCTTGAACCCCTGCGGCTTGAGGGCCTCGAGGTCGATGCGTCGCCGGTCGACGAGGAAGAAGCCCGTCATCGGGTCGGTGCTGCGCGCCAGACGGACGGGGAACATCGCGCGGGTGAGCCAGGTCGATGCCCGCGAGACCCCGAGCCGGACCGCCGTGCCCAGCCCCCGGGAGTCACCCCCACCCACGTAGCGCGATGCGGCGACGACATCCGCCCCGCCTTCGCGGTATCGGGCGATGAGCTCGGGCAGCAGCTCGGGTGGATGCTGCAGATCGCCGTCCATCACGATGCAGACATCGCCGTCCGCTTCGCGCAATCCCAGGACGACCGCGCCACCCAATCCTCCCGCGTTGCGCTCGCGATGGATCACGCGCACGGGCAGCGGTGCGTCCGCGGCGACCCGAGCCACTTCGGCGGCGGTGTCATCGCTGCTGTCGTCGATGAACAGGATCTCGGCGTCGAGACCCTCGAGCGCGCGGGCAGCGCGACTGACGAGCTCGGCGATGTTGTCGCGTTCGTTGAACGTCGGCACGAGCACTGTGAAGTCGCGGGTCACGACGTTCTCCTTCTGCGGCACGGACGTTGCGGTCTCTATCGTTTCATGTGCGGCTGTGCTCGGCGTGCGCGCGTCGGGATCTGTGAGATTCGCCCTGTTCAGAAGGCGTGTCACCGCCTAGACTGGGCACACGGCTGTGGGAGCCGTACGGGTGGCTGGGGAGTCGCCCTTTCTGGGGATCGATCTGGGGAGATCATGACGACGCGTATCGGCTACGCCACGGGAGCATTCGACCTCTTTCACGTGGGACACCTGAACATCCTTCGTCACGCGAAAGAGCAGTGCGACTATCTGATCGCCGGCATCGTGAGCGATGAGATGCTGCGTCAGGTGAAGGGCATCGAACCTGTCGTGCCGACACTCGAGCGCGCCGAGATCGTGCGACACATCTCGTTCGTCGACGAGGTGTACATCGAGACGGCGCCCGACAAGATGGATGCCTGGCGCGATCTGCACTTCACGCACTTCTTCAAGGGAGACGACTGGCGCGGCACCGAGAAGGGCCTGCGGCTCGAACGGGAGTTCGGCACCGTCGGCGTCGAGGTCGTGTACTTCCCGTACACCGCGCACACGTCCAGCACGTCGCTGCGACAGGCGCTCGACATCATCACGCAGGGCGCTTCGAGTCCTGGCGCGCTCGCGCTGGGTTGAGCGGACGCTCCACCGTTCCGAGGCATTCGGCGCCCGTCCAGACGAGCGCCAGTACCCTAGGGGGTATGACTGCACCTGCCTCTGACACCATCACCATGTTCGGCGCGGACTGGTGCCGCGACTGCATTCGCACGAAGAAGCAGCTCGATGAGCTCGGCGTCGCGTACACCTACATCGACCTGGTCGAGACGCCGGCTGCCGCCGATGTCGCGAAGGACATCTCGGGCCGCACGAACATCCCGGTCGTCGTCTACCCGGATGCATCGCACCACGTCGAGCCCTCCAACGCCGACGTCGAGTCGAAGCTGCGCGAGCTCGCTCTGATCTGAGACCTCTCCACGACGCGCCGTATCGCCGAGGGCGCGCCCTGCCGACGCGGGTAGGGCGCGCCCTCGGCGCGTGGGCGCGTCCTGGGCGCGCGGCCGCGTCGGCCCGTCGTCGACTTCCCCACGCTCGCTCCGGCGCCGATATGCTGACGCGATGAGCAACGTCGCTCGCACTCGAGCCCCTTCGCGCCTGCCCGCCCGCACTGTCGCCCGCTATGCCGCGGGCTCGCTCGGAACGGGCGGATATGCCACGCTTCCCGGTCTCGTCCTCACCTACTTCCTCACCGACAACCTCGGCGTCGCGGCACTCCTCGCGGGTGTCATCGTCACGGCGGCGAAGGTATGGGACGTCATCATCGATCCGCTCATCGGCGCGGCATCGGATCGGCAGCTCGCCCGCACCGGCTCACGGCGCGGGCTCATGGTCGTCGGCGGATTCACGCTCCCGCTGTTCTTCGCCCTCACCTTCGCGGTGCCGCCGGTCTTCGGCCCCGTTGCCGGCGCGATCTGCGTCCTGCTCGCGTTCCTCGCGACAGCCACCGCGTTCAGCCTGTTCCAGGTTCCGTACGTCGCTCTTCCTGCCGAGCTCACCTCCAGCTATGACGAGCGCACGCGTCTGCTCAGTTGGCGCGTCATCGTGCTGACCGCGGCGATCCTCCTCTTCGGTGCGGGCGGTCCCGAGCTGCGCGCGTTGACCGGCGATCCGGTGACCGGCTATCTGCTCATGGGCGTCGTCGCCGGGATCACGATCGGAATCGGCATGCTCATCGCGTCGCGGACGGCGGATGCTGCGGCGCAGCGCATCGCTGCAGCGGGCGTGCCCTCCGATGCCGCCGCAGGCGTAGCATCCGCACCCGCAGGGATCCGCGCGCAGTACGCAGCGGGCATCGACGTCCTGAGACGCAGCGCCCCCTTCCGTGCGCTGCTGGCGACCTTCCTCCTGCAGGCGCTCGCGACGGGCACGATGCTCGCCGGCGCACAGTACGTCGCCACCTGGGTGCTGCGTTCGGAGGGCGCCGTGACGTTCCTGTTCCTCGCACTCGTGGGCCCGGCGCTCGTCGCGACGCCTCTCTGGCAGTGGCTGTCGCTGCGCATCGGAAAGGAGCGCGCGTTCGGGTTCGCGACAGTGCTGTTCCTCGTCGCCGCCTTCACGATCACCGGTGCGATCTGGGCGCCGGGTGCATGGGTCTACGCCTCCGTCGCCGTCGCGGGCATCGCCTACGCGGGCCTGCAGGCGCTGCCGATGGCGATGCTGCCAGATGTCATCTCGCACGACGAACGGGTCAGCGGGCGAGGCCACGCCGGCACCTTCACGGGTGTCTGGACCGCCGGCGAGACGATCGGCTTCGCGCTGGGCGCCTCGACCGTCGCGCTCGTCCTTGCTGCGACGGGCTACGTGTCCCGCGTCGCCACGGAGACGGTCACGCAGCCGGACGCCGCGATCACCGGCATCGTCGTGTGCTTCAGCATCCTGCCTGCGCTTCTGCTGCTCCTGAGCCTCACGACCCTGGCCGGATACCGTCTGCGGCGCAGCGACATCGACGGTGCCGCAGAAGCCGACACGGACGCCCGCGCGGCCGGCTGAGCACATCTCCGGCCTCCGCCCGGGCGCCGGGCGTAGGCTGGGGGTCCCGCGCGGTCGTCGCTGACCCGCACTCTTCGCCGAAGGAGACGCCGATGCCCACCGCCGTTGCCGATGCCACCCGACAGGCGATTGAAACCGCGATCGAAGATCTTCAGGGTGGCGCGCGCTCGTGGGCACTGCTGACCCTGGGCCAGCGCGTCACGCTGCTGCGCTCGGTTCGTCGTGCCGTGGCAGCGAGCGCCCGCGCCTGGGCACAGACAGCCGCGATGTCGAAGGGTCTTTCGGCGCAGCATCCGCTGCGGGGAGAGGAATGGCTGAGCGGGCCCTACGGCACGCTCGGAGCGATCGACGCGTACATCGACACGCTCTCGAAGCTCGCGGCGGGCCACACTCCCCTGGAGGGCGTGACGGTGTCCCGAGCACCGGGTGACCGCACACGCGTGCACGCGTTCCCGCTGACCGGGATCGACCGTTTCCTCCTGTCGGGGTTCTCTGGCGAGGTGTGGCTCGAGCCGGGCATCACGCCCGGCACGGCGCGGGCGAAAGCCGGTCTCGCGCAGCGCACACCGGGCGTCTCCGGAGGGATCGGCCTTGTTCTGGGAGCGGGCAATGTCACCTCGATCCCGGTGCTCGACGTGCTGTACGAACTTCTCGCGCACAACCGTGTCGCCCTGCTCAAGGTCAATCCGACGCAGGATGCGATGGTGCCGGTCTACGAGCGCGCGTTCGCTCCGCTGATCGGGGCCGGATTCCTGCGGATCGTCAAGGGCGCGGGCGACGTCGGCGCCTATCTGACCGCGCATGACGCCTTCGCGCACGTGCACATCACGGGATCGGCCCCCACGTTCGACGCGATCGTGTGGGGCACGGGCAAGGACGCCACGCGTCGCCGCAAAGAGGAGCGTCCGCAGCTGACGACCCCCATCACCGCGGAGCTCGGCGGTGTCTCGCCGATCATCGTCGTGCCCGGCGAGTGGAGCGATGCCGATCTGCGGTTCCAGGCCGAGCACATCGTCACGATGCGCCTGCAGAACTGCGGACACAACTGCATCGCCGGACAGGTCGTGATCCTGTCATCCGAGTGGGCGCAGGCAGATCAGTTCCGCCGTGCGCTGCGTCGCGCCTACGCCCTGGCTCCGGAGCGCCCCATCTGGTACCCGCGTTCCGAAGAGCGGATGCAGCAGGCCACCGAGTCCTATCCGGATGCGCTCGTGCTCGCCGACCGCCTGCTCATCGAGATCGGTCCGGATGACGATGCCACGGCGCTGGAGCAGACCGAGTATTTCGCCCCCGTTCTCGGGGTGGTCGAGCTGCCCGGCACGGGTCGTGCGTTCCTCGATGCCGCCGTCGCGCACGCGAACGAGAAGCTGCAGGGCACGCTGGGGGCGAATCTGCTGATCGATCCGGTCACCGAGAAGGCCCTCGGGGCGGACTTCGAGCGTGCGATTGCCGACCTCCGCTATGGCGCGATCGCCATCAACACCTGGACGGCCTTCGCCTTCCTCACCCCGACTCTCACCTGGGGGGCGTACCCCGGTGGCACGATCGAGGATGTCGGCAGCGGCATCGGAGTCGTGCACAATGCGCTGCTCCTCGATGGCGTGGAGCGCTCGGTCGCCCGAGGGCCCTTCCGTCCGCTCCCTCGCGCGCTGGGCTTCTGGCGTGACGGCGGACGTTTCACGATCCTGCCGAAGCCGCCGTGGTTCGTGACGGCCCGCACCGGCGCCGAGGTCAGCGAGGGCCTGACACGATTCCGCGCGCGCGGCGGGGTGCTGTCGCTGGCGCGCACACTGCTGCAGGCGCTGCGCGCGTAATTCAGGGAGCGATGTTCACCCGCGAATCGCGTGAAACAGGGGGAACATCGCTCCTTGAAAGTCAGTTGGCCGCGAAGCCGTCCGTCGCGGCGCGCAGGGCGCGCTGGATTCCCGGCTCGGATGCCGCGTGCCCGGCGTCGTCGACGACGACGAACTCAGCCTCCGGCCACGCGCGGTGCAGATCCCAGGCGGTCATCATGGGTGTGCAGAGGTCGTAGCGTCCCTGCACGATGACCGCCGGAATGTGGCGGATCGCGTCGACGCCGGCGATGAGCTGGCCCTCCTGCAGCCAGCCGCCGTTCACGAAGTAGTGGTTCTCGATGCGCGCGAAGGCGGTCGCGATCTGCGCCTCGCTCATCTCCTCGACCTTCGCGGGCTCCGGCAGGAGCGTCACCGCGGCTGCTTCCCAACGGCTCCACGCGATCGCTGCGGGCACATGCACCGCAGGGTCAGCATCGAACAGGCGTCGGTGATAGGCCTCGATCATCCGGGGACGCTCCAGCGGCGGGATCTGCTCGACGAACTCCTCCCAGCGATCGGGAAGGAGGGCTGCGGCCCCACCCTCGTAGAACCATTCGAGCTCGAAGCGGCGCAGGGTGAAGATGCCGCGGAGCACGAGCTCGGACACGGCCGTCGGATGCGCCTGCGCGTATGCCAGCGCGAGGGTGCTGCCCCACGATCCGCCGAACACCTGCCACTGGCTGATGCCGAGGTTCTTGCGCAGCAGCTCCATGTCGGCGACGAGGTGCCACGTCGTGTTGAAGCGCATGTCGGCGTCGGGTTCGCTCGCGTGGGGTGTGCTCTGGCCGCAGCCCCGCTGATCGAACAGCACGATGCGGTACTTCTCGGGATCGAAGAAGCGCCGATGCCACGCCGACGTGCCGCCGCCCGGGCCGCCGTGCACGAAGACCACCGGCTTGCCGTCGGGGTTTCCGCTGACCTCCCAGTAGATGCGGTTGCCGTCGCCGACCAGCAGATGGCCGGTCTCGTCGGGCTCGATCTCCGGATAGAGCGCGTCAAAGTTCATGAGGACCCCTCAGTCCGAGGCGTTTGGGGTTGATCCCGAGCGCCCGCTGCAAAAACCCGCAGATGCGGACGTCCTTCCACGCTAACTCACAGGTTCGCGTGGGCGGGACCGTTTGCTGCGCGGGTCGAGAATTACCTCTGGAGGCAGATCTTCAGAGGTCGTCGGTCGCGAAGGCGTCGCACTGACCGAGACCGTACTTGTATCCCGTCGCGAACCAGCGGGCGCGCTGCTCGCTCGTGCCGTGTGTGAAGCTCTCCGGGTTCACGAAGCCCGATTGCTGCTGGATGTGGTCATCGCCGACGACCATCGCCGCGTTGATCGCGTCGGTGAGCTCCTGCTCCGTCGGAGCCTTGAGGTATGGCTGACCGCTGGCATCCTCCTGCTCCGTCATCGCCCCGACCCAGGCTCCCGCATAGCAGTCAGCCTGCAGCTCCATGCGCACACCGTTGCTCATGGGCCCCGTGCCGTTGTTCGGGTACGCCTCCATGGTGCCCATCAGGTTCTGCACGTGGTGCCCGTACTCGTGCGCCAGGATGTACAGCTGCGAGAGATTGCCGGCGGATGCCCCGAACTGCTGACGCAGGATCTGGAAGAACGTCGGATCGAGGTAGACGCCCTGCTCCGGCGGGCAGTAGAAGGGGCCCACGGCGTTCGAGGCCGTGCCGCACTGCGTCGGCGTCGAGCCGTCGACGATCGTGAGCGACGGCTTCACGTAGCCGTTGAGGTTCTCGTCCCAGAACTGGTCGAGAGCGAGAGATGCGGCAGCGATGCGGCAGTCATCGTTCTCGTTGGCGTCCTGTCCGGTCTCGCAGTTCTCGATGACCGTGCCCTGCGATGAGCCGGTCGACCCGCCCGGGGAGCCCCCGCCGAGGAGTCCCGTCAGGTCGACACCGGTGAAGGCGCTGATGAGCATGACGGCGATCGCACCGATGCCGATGCCGCCGCCGGCGATCGCCGCGGTGCGCCCACGTCGACGGGCCGTGTTGTTGCTCACATCGGCGTTCGGGTTGAAGGTCATGCCCTGAGATTACTCCTGTCTGGCATGACTTTCGGGGCGGGCGTAGGCTCGGGCATATGACGACCACGGTCACGATCACCGGCGCCGGAGGCCAGATCGGCTACGCGCTTCTGTTCCGCACCGCCGCAGGCGACATGCTCGGCCCCGATGAACACGTGCGCCTGCGCCTCCTCGAGATCCCGCAGGGGATGGCGGCCGCAGAGGGCGCCGCCCTCGAGCTTCAGGATGCCGCCTTCGAGCTGCTGGACGACATCGAGATCACCGATGACGCCACGGTCGGATTCGACGGCGCCGACCACGCGCTGCTCGTCGGTGCGCGCCCGCGCGGACCCGGCATGGAACGTGGGGACCTCCTCGCCGCCAACGGTGGCATCTTCGGCCCGCAGGGCGCCGCGATCGCCGCATCCGCCGCCCCCGGCATCCGCGTCACGGTCGTCGGCAACCCTGCGAACACCAACGCCCTGATCGCGGCGGCCGCCGCGGAGGGCGTTCCCACTGAACGCTTCACAGCCCTCACCCGACTGGACGAGAACCGCGCCCGCGGACTCCTCGCCCAGACCCTCGGCGTTCCCGTGCGCAGCATCCACAGGCTTCCCATCTGGGGAAACCACTCGGCCACGCAGTTCCCCGACATCACCCACACGACCGTCGACGGTCGCCCTGTCCTCGACCTTCTCGCCGCGCAGGTCGGTGACGTGCGCGCGTGGTTGGAGGAGACCTTCATCCCGCGGGTGGCCACGCGCGGGGCCGAGATCATCCGCGTGCGCGGCTCGTCGTCTGTGGCATCCGCCGCGAGTGCGACGATCGATCACGTCCGCGACTGGGTGCACGGCACGGTCGACTGGACCAGCGCCGCCGTCGTCTCGCACGGCGAGTACGGCGTCCCGGAAGGGCTCATCTCCTCCTTCCCGGTGCGCGCGATCGACGGCGAGTGGCGGATCGTCGAGGGCCTGAAGCCGGATGCCTGGGCGCAGACGCGCATCGACGCATCCGTTGCGGAACTCGTCGCGGAGCGCGATGCGGTGCGCGCGCTCGGGCTTGTCTGAGCGCACGCCGCGGGCTAGGTTTCCCCGCAGGTGCAGGGCAGAATGGATGCCGGAGGCGCACCCATGAACAAGGCACCGGATGTGACATCGGAGATGCACGACGCACATGACGCCGTGACGAGCCCGCTGCATCTTCCGCACGCGGCTTTCGAGTGCCCGAAGTGCTTCACCGAGCTGCAGCGCAACCACGACTGGTGGATCGCACGCCCTGCCGGGTCACGCCTCGTCGGCCTCGTCGTCGCCCGTGACGGCATGCCGCCGGTCGTGCAGCAGCGCGAAGACCTCACCCGCTTCGGCGTGCCGATCGAGGGCTTCCGCCACCCGGCACCGGAGATCCTGGAGAGCTGGAGCGACCGACTCGCGCGCTTCATCGACACACTGGCCTCGGGCGATGTGCTCGTGGTCTCGACGGTGCATGCGCTCGGGCGCGACATCGACGAGGAGTCCCGTACGGTGGCCGAGCTGCGCCGACGCGGAATCATGGTGAAGGTTCTGGGCCACGGCGCCCGACACCTTGCCGACGCCGGACGGTAACGCCTCGCTCCCCAGCGGGCATCACCGTACGGCGGTTCGACGCGTCCGTCAGTCCCCCTCACCCGCCGCAGCGGGCGCAGAGAAGGGCCGGCCTACCCCGACCGGCCCTCCTTCTGACCACCGGGACTGAGGGGGGGCGTCCCGTGGTGCGGCGTGTGTCAGCCGCCGGCAAGCTGCGAATCCAGATCCTGGATCGCACGCATCATGCCCAGCAGCGACTCGGACATGTCATTGATGCCCTCCACCGCTTCTTTCAGCCCGCTCGTCAAGTCGGAGTACCCCTCTCCGAACTTTCCCGAGGCGTGCTGAGTCTTGAAGTCCTCACCGAGAAGAGTGTCGACCTGGCCCTTGAGCAGCTCCAGCTGGCCCTGGATGTCGTCGCGAGCCTGCGAAAGCGACGAAGCGACCTGCTCCATCTCGGCATACGATGCTCCGAAATCAGCCATCGTTGTTCACTCCTCCGTGTGTGGATCTCGGCCCTCAACGGGGCCGCGCACTCACGCTATCGACGCTCGCAAAAGCTGTCGATGGGGAGAAATACCCATGCCGCCCGACGGCGTTCTAGGTGACGGGCGCCGCCGCTTTCGGGTCGACCGGAAGCCAGGTCAGAGTGGACGCGCAGAGGTCGAAGAGCGTCTTCATCTGCACGAGCGGAAGGTCA
The DNA here is from genome assembly GCF_016907255.1 of Microbacterium keratanolyticum. Classification (NCBI taxonomy): domain Bacteria; kingdom Bacillati; phylum Actinomycetota; class Actinomycetes; order Micrococcales; family Microbacteriaceae; genus Microbacterium; species Microbacterium keratanolyticum. Next base: position 1,099,624 of record NZ_JAFBBQ010000001.1, read on the forward strand.
TCGGCAGGGGCGTCCGTCGGGCGCAGGATCACCAGCGTCAGCAGCAGAGCCCGTCGCCGCTGCGATCCCGGAACCGGGGTCATGTAGACCACGGTCGTGGCCAGCATCGACTCCCCGTCCATGCGCTCGGTGGTCTCGCGCTCGACACGGAGGAAGCGCTTGTCGCCGAAGAGCGCCGTCGCCCCGTTCGCAGTGATCGCACCGCGCACATAGGCGTCGAGGTTCTCGCCCGGCTCCGCATGCTGAATCGTGGCCGTCAGCGACGCAGGCATGTAGGCAGAATCCGGTGCGTCATCGCCCGCGGTGAACATCGCGACCGTCGACACGCTTCGCATCTGCGTGAACGCCTCGGTTACCAGCGCGCGCATGCGACCGTAGAGGTCGGGCCGGTGGGCATCGAGCAGACGGCCCCGCATCTTGTCGAGCATGTGATCGCGCTCGGCATCGGTGACGTCGCGGCGCACCCACCCCGGGGGCAGGACGAGCGCGAAGTCCGGATCCGGCGCACCGCCCAGCAGCTCTCGCAGTGACACCTGCGTGGGGGATCCGTTCGGCGTTGCTTCCGTCATGCGGAGATTCCTCTCGGGGCGTCCAGGGTGAAGAGGGTTCCGAGGTCAGCCCGCAGCGCGCGCGCCAGGGTCTCGTCGTCGATCAGCGTGCGCTCCGCGAGGATCCGCAGCGCGGCGTCGCGGTCCTCACGAACCGCCGCTCGCTCCTCGGCCGTCAGGGCGGCGACTGCCGCCATCGCCGTCGCCCGGTCGCTGACCGTCGGGCGCATCGGGCGCTCGGCAGGCTCCGCCTCCGGGTGTCGCGCACTGCGGCGCAGGAGCAGCGCTCCCGCCAGGACCACGCCCAGGACGAGCGTCAGCCACACCGGCAGCAGGGCGATGGGATCCAGCAGGTATCCGTCGCGCTCGGAGACACGGGGCATGCTGACGGCGGAGAACCCCGCGCTCAGTGCCGAGACGACACCGATGCCGCACACGATTCCCGACCAGTAGGCGCCCGAACGCCACCAGGCGATGAGCGCGAGCACCAGCACCGCCGCAGCGACCCAGAAGGCGCCCGACGCGATCGGGACGGATACGCTCGCCGTCACACGATCCACGAGGTAGCTCTCTGCCCCGAGCACCACCATGCCCGCAACCGGGGAGAGAATGCCGCAGATACCCAAGAGGAGAAGCAGTCCGCGCCCCGCGCGGCGCACGGAGGTGTCAGCCGGACGAGAAAGCAGCGCGGCGATCGTGGTGCCATCATCGCCGAACGTCGCGACGACCTCGGGATGCGCCTGGAACGCCACCGCCTCCAGCATCCCCAGGCGCGGGGTGTCCGATCGAGAACGGGCGTGGGCCCAGGACTGCGCGTCTTCGTGAGCAAGAGTCATGATGCGGTCAGGCTATCAACCCAGGTGTTGACGGGCTGGGCCTCGAGCAGAGCGGGCGCGGACGCGCGCCTCGTCGTGCCCTCGGGATCCACGAGCTCCATTCCATCCATGAAGGCGTGAATGGACGGAGAGATCACGCCCAGGAAGTCGGCGAACGTCGGCTCGACCGACACGACGACCACCACACCGTCGAAGCTGAAGACCGCGTCGTAGCCGACGAGAGCGGCGCCATCCGCATCGATCAGGCGCGGCGAGAGCACGCCCTGCCCGAGACCGGCAGAATCGAACAGCACGCCGTCGCCGGGGCCGGGCATGGGCTCGGCGGCGTCGACACTGCCCATTGCGACGTGCACGAACGCACACACCGCGATCGTCAAGGGCCAGAGCTGGAAGGCGAGCGCATCGTCCGGGCGGCGCCGATCGAGCGCGGCCTGCAGCGCGAGAGGCACGAGCGCCTCGTTCTCCACGGTCCACTGGTCGCCCCACGCCTCACGCAGCAACGCGGTGTTCTCTGCGATCCAGGCCTGCTGCTGCGCAGCATCGGCAAGGGACGGAATCGCGAGCCAGCCGCCGTCCAGCGCGGATCCGCTGATACGCCAGGTCCCCGGGGCCCAGTCCGCAGGGAACGCGCTCACAGGATCGCTCCGAGCCACGGCACCTGCTTGGTGATCTTCTTGTCACCGTTGCCGGTCCACTCAAGGATCTTGTCGACGGTCTTGATCGGCGAGCCGATCACCATGTGGGTGAACTCCCACGCCGCCGGAAGCACAGGAGAGTACTGCCATCCGCGCGCACCGTTGGACATGGCATCCGTCAGTTCCACCAGGCCCGTCGTGTTCTTTCCGAAGATGAACCGCGCCATCACGTCGCCGACACCCGCAGGATTGTTCAGCTGCCACAGCGTGCGTCCGCTCTGCAGCATCCCCGTGAACCCGCCGCCGGCGAACCGACCGGCCATCGCCATGTTGTTGAGCTGCCCGGCCGCGGCCGACCAGGTGGACGGCTTGAACGCGGTGACCGCATCGCCCGCGAAGTTCACGAGGCCCTGCTTGCCCTGAGCGAGCTTGCCCAGGCTGCCGAAAGGGATCACCCCGATGATCGCGAGGGCCAGATCCCATCCGCTGGCATCACCTCGGAAGAACTGGTACGCGACGAGAGCGAGCGTCGCGACTGCGATGATGCCGCCAATGATCGCGAAGATCGGCCCTCCGATGATGATCGCCGCGATCGCGACGATCGTACCCACGACCTGAAGCACCTTGACGACCCCGGCGACGAAGCCGTCGACGTTGTCCCAGAAGCCGTCTTCGATCTTGCCCTTGAAGGCGTCATCGATCTTGTCTGCGGCCTCGTCGAATGCGAGCTCCCACGAGTCGACGGCGTCATCGAAGTCCTTGAGAGACTTGCGATACGAGTCGTACAGCTTCTCCTTCTGGAGATCGTCCGCCTCGTTCTCCTCCCCCATCCGCTCTTTCTCCTCATCGCTGCGCCACGGCGCCGGCTGCGCCCAGAACGGGCGCTCACCCTCCCGGTAGCCGGGGGCACTGGAGTATGCCTGCTGCGCGTCACCGCATTCCTCCACCAGCGTGCGGATACGCGGCTGATGCACATCGAGCGCATCCGCATAGGAGACAAGGATCGGTCCGGTCGGCTTGTAGAGCTTCGCGGCGTCCGCGAGTGCGACGTGCGTGTCGCCGACCACTTCCTGCAGCTTCTCGACGGCCTCGCCCTTCATTCCTGCGGAATCTTCGATGAGTCCGCGAAGAAGGGTGCTGCTCGATTCCATCTTCCGACCGAGCGAGGTGATCTGGGTGCCGCGGGTGCGGATCGTCGACGCGTCACCGAACAGCTCGACGACCGGGCGGCCCTTGGGAGAGTACATAAGAAATCTTCCTCCGGTCAGTTCGGCTGGGCGGCGGTCGGAGTCGGGCGGGAGCCGTTGCTGCCGGTCACGTCGACGTCCATCTGCGAGGCCGTCTTCGCGTCCCAATCCGAGACGCCGTCGAGCACACCCTGGACGTGCTTCTGCACCTTGTCGATGTCGGCGGCGAGCTCTTTGCGCTTGTCGTCCCACCGACCTTCAAAGTCATGGACACGCTGACGCAGACGGTGCTTCGAGTACGGGGTGCCGATCGCAGCCTCGACCGCATCCGTGCGCTGGGCAGCCTGCTCCAGCTCTTCCACGATGACTTTGAGCTGATCGCTGACCCGCGACAGCTCGTCGTACTTGATCCAGATGGCGTCCGCCATGTCATCCCCCTCCGTCGTTCACAGCCTAGAATTCCCGCCACACAGCCGTCGATGGGGACAACTCCCCATGAGGTGGCGAACGGGGAGGGACCGAAAAGTCGGTCCCTCCCCGTTGACGTGTGTCGTGCGGCTCAGCCGCCGGCGAGCTGCGAGTCCAGGTCCTGGATCGCGCGCATCATGCCGAGGAGCGACTCGGACATGTCGTTGATGCCCTCGACCGCCTCCTTGAGACCGCTGGTCAGGTCGGCGTAGCCCTCGCCGAACTTGCCCGACGCGTGCTGCGTCTTGAAGTCCTCACCCAGAAGGGTGTCCACCTGACCCTTCAGCAGCTCCAGCTGGCCCTGAATGTCATCACGAGCCTGCGACAGCGACGAAGCCACCTGCTCCATCTCTGCATACGACGCTCCGAAATCAGCCATCGTCCCACTCCTCCGTTATCGATCGTCCCGACCCCGAACCGGGCCGACACGTACAGCCTAGAAGCCCTCCGCAACACCCGTCGATGGGGAGAACTCCCCATCGACGCGCCGGCACGCATCACACGAGCCGATCCCCCTCCACAAGCGGCAGCTGCACGGTGACCTGGCGGCCGGCCTGCACGAAGATGCCTCGCCCGTCAGGGAAGTCGTTGCGCTTGACCTTCGGGAACGGCACCTTGAAGACCGCGTCGCCATCGAACGAATCCGGCTTGATGATGATGCCCTTGCGGCCGGCCTTGAAGTCCCCGATGAACCCGAAGCCGCTCGTGACCTGCGTCACGTCGGCATCGCCGATGAGCAGGTGATCGCTGCGGTTGATCGCCTGGAAAAGAGCCTTCATCTCGCGCTCGGCGGGGCTGTCCGCGAACTGCGGGACATCCTCGACGACGACCATCAGACGCATCGGGATCGACTCGTCACCCATGAGCTCAGTGAGCTCCTTGGCGAGCTCCTTCGCGTCCTCCGGTGTGAGCGCACTGCGCGTCCAGTCGGCGTACTCCTTGAGCTGCGCGCGCCGCCCGCCAAAGTGGAACAGCTTCACCTCGGGGTCGAAGCGCCGCATCGACGTGATGAGCGCCTTGAGCGCGTTCGTCTTGCCTGACAGCGGCGGCCCCGCGACGACGAATGTGCCGACGGGATCGAACTCGCGCGGCGCGAGCGTATCTTCTGCGACGCCCAGCACGGGGAACTCGCCGATCCGGTCGGGCAGTTGCCGCACCGCAAGCTGGGTGGGCAGAGCGCCGATCTCGGCGACCTCGCGGGCACCGGCCGCGCGGAGATCGGATGCCAGCTGTTCCAGCAGCTTCGTCTGCTCGGCGACGTTCGGGGTGCCGCCGAGCGTGGCGATCTGCGTCTCCAGCCCGTCGACGATCGCGCGCCCGGGTGCGGAGCGCTCGTCGAGCACGTCCTTCGGCGCGTTGAGCATCGCGTAGGACGACTCGTCCGCGAGCCGCAGGACGACCCGACGCGAGACGTTCGCGCTGACCGCCGTGGGAACCGAGCCGGAGCGGTCGGCGCTCGCGATCACGTGCACGCCCAGCGGGCGGCCCTCGCCGAGGATGCGCATGAACGCCTGGTAGAAGGGCATTCGCGCGGTCGTGGACTCCCACTCGGAGCGGAACTGCGGGAACCCGTCGATCAGGAACAGGATGCGCGGCTCGGCCTGGCCGGTGAGCTCGCGGTACTCGCTGAGGCTCGCGGCGTTCGCGGCGCTGAACTTCTTGCCACGTTCGTCGAGGATGCGTCCGAGCGATCGCAGGATGCGCTGCACGCGCTCGGCGTCATCGCCGGCGATGATCGAGCCGACGTGCGGCAGGGTCTCCAGGCTCTTCAGCGCACCCGATCCGAAGTCGAGGCCATAGACTTCCACGTTCGCACCGGCCTGCATCCCGGCGGCGATCGACAGCGTGCGCAGCACGGTCGACTTGCCGGACCCGCTGGTGCCGTAGACGAGCAGGGAGCCATCGCGGTCGGGGTAGAAGTACGCGGGTTCCTGCAGCTGGCGCTCGGGAACGTCCATCTTCCCGAGCAGGATCTGTCCGTCGCCGAGAACGGGAAGGTCGCGCAGATCGACGGCGCGTTCGAGGTCGTCGAGCCAGGGACGGCGCGGAGCCGGGATGCCCGCCTGCGCGGCCGCCTTCACCAGTGTGGCGACGATCCGCTTCTGGTCGTTCGGACCGAGGTCTTCATCGTGGGAGTCGGACTCCGGGGCCTGCTCGGCCTCCCAGAGCTGGGTCGAGCCGAAGCGGAGCTCGGCGACCTTCACATCCGCGACCTGCTCTTCGTCCGTGGTCCAGCCACCGGCGTAGGCCGACTGGAATCGCACGAGGCGACCCGGGCCGGTCTTGGCGATGCCGCGCCCCGGAATCGAGGGCGGGAAGCTCGCCGCGATGGGATCGTCGACGACGTCCTTCGAGTCGGATTCATCGGCCATCCGCAGGGCGACGCGAAGGTTGGTGTTCGCGCGCAGGTTGTCCTTGATGACACCGGCCGGACGCTGCGTCGCCATGATCAGGTGGATGCCGAGGGAGCGACCGCGCTGCGCGATGTCGACGACGCCGTCGACGAACTCCGGAACCTCTCCGGCGAGGGCAGCGAATTCGTCGATCACGAGTACGAGCGCCGGAGGCGTCTCCGGGTCACGCCGCTTCTCGAGTTCGAGCAGGTCCTTGGCCTTCTTGCGGTTGAACAGGTGCTCGCGGTGGTGCAGCTCGGCCCGCAGGCTCGTCAGCGCACGGCGCACGAGGTGCGGACTCAGGTCGGTCACGAGTCCGACGGTGTGCGGCAGCTCGACGCAGTCGGCGAAGGCGGACCCGCCCTTGTAGTCGACGAAGAGGAAGGTCACGCGATCCGGACTGTGCGCCGCGGCCATGCCGAGCACCCATGCCTGCAGGAACTCGCTCTTGCCGGCGCCGGTCGTCCCGCCCACGAGCGCATGCGGACCCTGCAGACGCAGGTCGAGCGTCATCGCATCGGTCTGCGTCTGCCCGATGATGGCGCGCAGATTGCCGGCCTTCTTCAGGCGCGGCTGCGGCACCCCCGAGCGGTCGATGATCGTGTTGTTCTGCCGCCAGCGGTCGATGATCGCGGAGGCGTCTTCTGCGACCTCGTTGCCGACGAGCGAGAGGAAGCCGACGGAGTTCGGGATGTCGGAGGAGTCTTCCACGACCGTGCTGGAGTCCACGACCGGGGCGAGGCGCTTCGCGAGCATCATCATGTACGCGTGCGAGACGCCCTCGACCTTGACGTCGTCATAGGAGGCCCCGTTGCGCACCGTGCCGACACGGGCATGGTCGAGACCGTTCGTCACGTCGACGAAGCTGCGGCAGGCCGCGGGCAGCGCTTCCACGACGGGAGCGACGAAGAGTCCGTAGACTCCGACATCAGCTCCGCGCTCGAGGATCTGCGTGAGCCGTGCGCGGTCGACCGGCGCATCATTCGTGACGATCACCAGCACCGCGGTCTGCCCGGGGAAGGACGCCTCCTCCGAAGCGCGCTTCACATCCGTGCCGTACAGCATCGGGTCCCAGTCGTCGCCGTACGGCGGACGGCTGGACGTCGGCGCCTTGGCGCGACGCATGACGAGCTCTTCGAGTCCACTCAGCAGTGCCGTGCCGGTGGAGGCGGAGTCGGCGAGCGCCATGTCCTTGAAGGGGTTGCGCTCGCTGGATGTGTGCGGCAGCCACTTCAACCAGTCGAGTTCGTTGGCCCAACCCGGTTCGGTGAGGGCGACGGCGACGAGCTCGTTCGGCGAGTGCATCCCGAACAGCTGCGTCGCGATGCCGCGCAGCGCGTCACCGGCGAGCGAGGTGGGACCCGCGACGCCCAGGGATCCTGCACTCTGCAGCGACTCCAGCACCGGGACGTCATCGATCATCTTGTAGCGCTCGTTGAGCCGGTCCACGCGCTCGACGAACTCGACGAGCGCGTCGGCGTTCTCCATCCGCTTGATGCGCGTGCGCGAGAGGTCCGTGCAGGTCCCCAGTCGCACGGCGAGGAAGTTCCAGTGCTCCGGCCGGCGCGTCCAGAGGAGTGGCCCGAGACGCATCGCCTCGTCGAAGACGTGCGCGACGGCGGGCACCTCTTTCTGGCGCACCTCCCGCTCCTTCGGACGCTCGTGGTAGAGCCGCTCCTCGAGTCGCTCGAACTGCTCCTCGAACGACGCCGTCTCGTGCTTGAGGCGCTGGCCGATGTTGGTGCGCTGCGAGATGTAGTTGCCGAACATCATGAGCGGCGTCATGAGGATGATCAGCAGCGACCGCGGGTTGTTCATGATCATGAACATCGCGGCGCCCAGCAGGATCGGCGCGACGAGCATGGGCCAGGGGAAGAGGCGCTGCACCTGGTCGCGCGGGTAACGCGGCTCGTCGAGCTCCTCGCCGACGTAGCGCTCTTCCACGCGCGGGCTGCGGTTGAACAGCAGGGCACCGCCGCGCTCCAGCACCGGGTCGGCGTCGCGCGCGGAACCGTCGAAGTCACTCACCAGACGCACCACGATCTCGGAGTCACCGAGCGCAAAGGGCTGCCCGGGGATCACGCGCAGACGCTGCACGAGACCGCTGTCGACGAGGATGCCGTTGGCGGAGTTGAGGTCGACGATCTCGACGAAGGTCGCGGCGACCTCGATGCGCGCGTGGCGCTTGGAGACCAGCGGATCCGGCAACGCGATCTCGTTGGCGGCGTCACGGCCGATGAAGAAGTGACCGATGGGCAGCGAGAACTCCTGTCCGGCGGCGGGGCCGGACAGCACGGAGAGCAGCACCGCGGGCTGCGCGCCCGCCGTGCCGGTCGACACATGGTGCTGACCGAGATTCACGACCTCTGCGAGAAAGCCTGAGCCGAGCGGTGCGTCGCCGACGATCAGGTCCGGGCTCAGCAGCGTCAGCTGGTCGCTCGTCGGCGAGGCGACCGAGAGCGTCAGCACGTCACCCGCTCCGGCCGGAATCGTGCGCAGCGGGTCGGTCTGCGCGATCTGCTGCGCGACATCGGCCACGGTCGCGGTCGAGTCCGCCATGACGACGATGTCGGTGAGGGCTGTGCCCGGGCGGCGCAGGGTCAGTTTGACTCTCAACGGTCATCCTCTCGGCGCGGAATGCGCGGCATAGGGGTGCTCACAGCTGCTCGACGCGCAGGCTGCGGTCTCCGAAGTTCACGATGTCGCCGGTGCGAAGTTCGACGGGGTGGCCGGGCAGCAGCATCGTCTCGACACCGTCGCGCACGAGCGCGCTGCCGTTCGTGGAGGCGCGGTCGACGGCCATCGCGCCCCGACGCGCGATCTGGATCGCGAGATGGGTCTTCGACACCGAGCGCGTCTCGTCGTCGATGCGCGCGAGCTGCACGGCGCCCTCGCCCGCGGCGGGGCTCGGCGCCCGTCCGATCAGGGTCGTCGCACGCACCTCGATGCGCTCACCGCTGTCGAGCACGAGGACCGCGCGCACCGGTGAGATCGCCGCTGCGGCGGGAGCGGCTGCGGCCTCCGCGACCGGCGGCATCGGAGGGGCGGATGCGGACGCGGGTCCAGGTTCGACGGGCGCGGCGGGCTCTGCGGGAGCAGGAGGAACCGCAGGCGGGACGGGTGCAGCATCCGCTCGCGGAGTGAAGGGCGTCCCGGTGACCATGCCCGTCGCGGGGACAGGAGCGGCACCGGGCGCACCGGGAGACGCCGTGGGCGCAGGGGTCGGCACGACCGCCGACGCGGGCACCGGCGCCGGCGCAGGTGCTGCGGTCAGGGGGCCTCCGGGCGCGGCCGCCGCCGGGGCTGCCCCGGTCGGTCCTGAGCCGGTCGTGCGGTGCGCACCGAGCACCCCTCCGGAGAACCGCGCGGTCGGGACGTACTCGGCCGGCGCGTGCAGCTCGGTCGGCGTCGCCAGCGAAGGCAGCGGCGCGACCTCCTCGTGGAGGGCCGTCCGAAACTGCTTGCGTGCGATGCGCATGCGCTTGACGTCGTAGGGGTTGAGGCCCGCGCGCACATCGACGAACCATGTCGCCGCGGCGAGATCGAGCCACCCGCGCCCGCGCCGTTCGGAATCCATCAGCGGCGAGAACGCGATGACGAGGACGGGACCGATGATCGGCACGAGGAAGGTCGCGCCGATCAGCAGATAGCGCACGACCGCTCCGCGCCAGAAACCGGGGCGCTCCAGGGTGCGCACGTTGATCGAGCGGATGCCGACCAGACCCTTACCGAACGTGACGCCCTTACGACCGTGCAGGACGAGCTGCACGATCGTGTACGCCGTGATCAGCGCCTGCGAGACGGAGACGCCGACGATCAGCCAGACCAGGTCATCACGCGCGAACAGCGCATCGAGGTCGAGCGCTCCGGAGACCGCGTCGAGGGCGATCGGCACAAGCACGAGCATCCCGGGCAGAGCGAGGAGCAGCGCGAGCGCGAGCTCCAGGACCGTCGCGAGCACACGCCGCCCGAAGGGCGCGGTGCGCAGACCCAGCGCCGCGGCATACGCCGGGTCGGGACGACCGTTCTCGTCGAGTCCTTCGACGGCCTTGGGCGCGTCGTCGATCTCCCAGATCACTGCGTGCTCCTCCTGTGTACTCGCCCGTCGGGTTCGAGGGCGGATGCTGCGCCTGCGGCGCGGTCGTTCATTCGGCGTCGTCGTCGGCGTCGGGCTGCGAATCCAGCAGCACCAGGTCATCCTTGGTGACCAGACGCGAGGCGATCACGTGCTCGACAAGACGCGCGCGCCGGTTCGTCGCGAACGAGCGTGTGCCCCCGCGCATGCCCGGCACACCCACGCGCTCGAACTTCTCGCAGACGTTGTCGAGCTTGCGATTGAAGCGGGTGACCGTCCATCCGAGTCGAGCTGCGGCCGCGGCTGAACTCGGGATCGCGCTCATGCCCGTGCCGTCACGACGAAGCAGCGGCTCGGCGAGCGCGAGCAGGAGCTGCTTCTGTGTGAGCGTCAACGGCACGTCGCCGATCGTCGACTGCCCGTCGCCGTCGAACTCGCGACGGGTCGGGCGGAACGTCGGCTGCGTCGCGTGGATCGTCAGCTCGTAGGTCGTGGGACCGGCGGTGAAGACGATCGTGGTGACCGCGAACACGAGAGGAAGCCGCGCACCGGGCGCGAGCCACGCCTGCACTCCGCCGGTCACATCTGTGACTGTTGCGGTGAGTCGGGTGCCGATGTTGCCCAGCCACCACATCCCATCGGTGTTCGAGACCTCCAGGAAGTGCCGGTGCAAGAACAGGTTGTCGTCGATCGCCAGATCGCCCTCGCGCCCGACGATGAAACGTCCGCCCGGGCTGACGGGGAAGTACTCCCCCGCGAAGTCGACGGTGACCGTGCTGCCGACGGGGTCGGCCAACACGCTGGCGCCTGCTCCCGGCGCGGTGTCCTCTACTTCGATGTCGCTCACGGCGCGCACCCCCGAACTGCCTCAGAACTTCGACCATCCGCACGTCGCAGGATGACCTCGATGCAGGTCTGCCCCTCAGCGACCGGTACTGCAATTGTCGGTTCGCTGATCAGCGCGGGTTTTCCCTCGCCGTTCAAGTCGACCGTGTACCAAAGGTAGCCGTCTCCGTCCTTCGGGGAGGGGTTCTCCCACGTGAAGGTCATCTGCGTGCCGTCGCTCACGCCCACCGGGACGCTCACTTTGGGCACCGCTTCCGGGACGACGTCCTGGGGATCGGCGACCTCGGTCTCTGCCGGCTTCGGTGTGCTGCCGCCCGCGTTGAGCTGCGTGATGACGAGGGCCGACGCTCCGATCAGCACCCCCAGTCCGACGAGCGCGATCAGAATCCACAGCCACGCACGGTTGCCTCGCGGGCGTGGTGCGGCGGCAGGCGGCGCGGGTGCAGCCGGCGCCGGTGCTGACGCGGCGGGGGCCGACGCCGTCGGCGCCGGAGCACTGTCGACGGTGCGCGGCGCGCGCAGCACGGTCGCCTCATCGACGCTGTCGACGAGAGCGGATGCCGCGGGCACCCGGATGACCGTATTGTCGATGTCCCCGACGGGCGCCGCGGGCGGCGCCTCGAAGCGCGGACCGGGACGGTCGAACACGGGGGCTGCGACGGGGGTCGTCGTCGCCGAGGGGCGCGTGGCTGTCGCACTCGGAACCGCCCGCTGGTCCGGCTCGATGTTCGTGATCGCGCGGACGCGCGTCAGGCCGTCGTCATCGTCCTCCAGCTCTTCACCCGGCGCGTGATCGTCGACGATGTCGACCGGCGTCACCGAATGGGAGAGTTCGATCTGCACCTTCTGCAGCGCACGGGCGAAAGCCACGGCGCTCGGGAAACGGTCGTTGGGGTTCTTCGCCATGGCGCGTTCCAGAACGCGCTGCAGGCTCTCCGGAGCATCCGCACGCCCCGTCGGCGACACCGGAGACCGCTCGATGCGCTCGATCAGATCCGCGCCGGTGTTGCGCTCCCCGGGGCGCTCGAACGGCGAACGTCCGGTCAGCAGCGTGTACAGCGTCGCGCCTAGGGCATACACGTCGGAACGCTGATCGCTCTGCGGCTTCTCCGCGAACGACTCCGGCGGAGACCACGGAATCGACATGCCCGTCGCCGCATCCTGACTCGCGGTCGTCGACGCGATGCCGAAGTCGGTCAGCGCAGGACGGTTGTACTCCGTGACGAGAATGTTCGCCGGCTTGATGTCGCGGTGCAGCACGCCCGCGCGGTGCGCCGTCTCGACAGCGCCGGCGACCTGGACACCGACGCGCAGCGCCTCAGCGATGTGGAACGGCTCGCGCCGCGCACGCAGCTGCAGGTTCGGACGCGGGCAGTACTCCATGACCAGGTACGGACGACCGTCGTCGGCGACCCCCGCCTGATAGATCGTGACGATCGCCGGATGCGTCGACAGCATCGCCATGACGTTCGCCTCATGCGTGAACTCCTGTGCCGCCCCGCTGGCGAGACGGTCGGCGAGCAGCACCTTGACGGCGACACGACGTCGCGGCATGGCCTGCTCATACAGGAAGACGTCCGCGAAGCCACCCGTGCCCAGCGGCTCGAGATACGTGAACCCGGGCAGGGTGGGCGGCGGAGACGGCGGCCTGCTCACGGCAGATCCTCGAAGAGCACGGTGACGTCGTCGCCGAGGTCGATCGTGTCACCGCTGATGACGACCGTCTGCTCACCGGGGTGCAGGCGCATCGGCTCGCTCCCCGGTCGCAACAGCACAGAGCCGTTGGTCGTGTGCAGGTCGACCACGACGACGGCACCCTGCTCGGGACGGATCTCCAGGTGGCTTCGCGAGATGTCCTGCTGCGGGCTGTCGACCGCGATCAGGTGCGGGAGCGTCGCCCCCGACGAGCGGGTCGAACGCGGTCGTCGTCCCACGATCACGGTGCGGTCGAGAGGCACGATCTGGCCGGTCGACATCCGGATGCGCGCGCCGGACTCCGCCGCATCCGCCTCGGGCTGGGCGGGCAGCGGAGAAGCCGACGGTACCGGAAGCGGCGGAAGAGGAGGAAGGGGAGGAAGGGGAGGAAGCGGCGGGTCGACGACGGCGGATGCGGCCGCTGCTCGCTCCTCGCGGAGAGCCCGCGCCTGGGCGAGCGAGATCGTCGCCCCGTCGTGGTCGCCGCCGTTGAGCAGCGCGCCGAGCGCGTCGTCCGTCGTCACCCGCACCTGCCCCTCGGGGCCCTGAGGGCGATGGATCGTCTGCGCGAGCGCGGAATCATCCTCGAGCTGCGTATCGACGGGAACGTCCGCGTAGGTGACCTCCGTAGGCAGCAGCGTCTCCGTGCTGACGAACTCCGACGCGGGCGCATCCGGATTCAGAGTGTCGATCGACGCATCATCAGCCAACGGAGGCACCGCGACCAGCGAGGGGATCGAGTCGATCACCGCGCCGGCGACGTCATCCGCAGGGGCGTCGGCAACGGCGTTCGGCTCATCGGCCACGGTCGAAGCGGGTGCCGAGAGCACGGTTGCCTCGACATCGTCCTCCGTGACCGGCTCCGGCACCGCGGCGGGGGCGGGCGGAAGGTCCGGAAGGGCGACGAGCGCGGGACCCTCGTGCGAAAGGGAGCCCTCCGGCCCGGGCGCGGTCTCGATGATCGGGCCGGCGAGCTGCGCATCCGTCGCACGCAGACCACCGAGGATACGCGAGACGCGCACCGCCCCGGAGCCGATCGGCAAGCCCGGGCCGTCCGCGTCCTCTTCGTCCAGCACGATCTCGAAGCCCGTGAGATCGGCGACGAAGCGCTCGCTCCAGGTCGTGACCTCGGCACCCGTGAACGACTCGGTCCCGGCGAGCGACGAGACATGCGCCACGATCTGGCCGCGCACCGCGAGGCGAACGCCCGTGCCGTCACGCACGAGCGCGGCGAACGGCGGAATCTGCGAGAAGCGTCCCCCGTGTCCGCGTGTCAGTCCGTCGACGACGGAGCCGAGCGTGACCTCCTGCTGCAGACTCGCCCAGACACCCTCGATCGCATCGATCGTGGCATCCGGAGCGAGCACGACGATCGCCTGCTCGTTGACAAGCGCGTACCACTGGCCGGACTGGTAGGTGATGTTCATCAGCGTGCCCCTCCCATCGCTTCCTCCCGAGGACGGGTGTCGGAATCGATGTCTGACTCCTCGCCGGCGGCCCCCTCCGGGCGCACCGACACATGCACGGCATCCACGACGATCGCCGTGATGTTGTCTCGTCCGCCCTGCGCGAGCGCCCGTGCGATCAGCTGATCGGCGGCACGCTGCGGGTCGGTGTTCGTGCGCAGGATCTCACGGATCAGCAGATCCGGAACCTCCGATGACAGTCCGTCCGAGCAGACCAGGATGCGGTCGCCGACCTCCGCAGGAACCATCCAGTAGTCGGCCTCGCCGACGCTCCCTGCACCGATCGCACGCGTGATGATGTTGCGACGGCGATCATCGTGCGCGTCGCTCTCGTCGATCTCTCCTGCGTCGATGAGCTCCTGCACGACCGAGTGGTCGATCGTGAGGCGCTCGAGTCCTGTGCCGGTGAGCCGGTAGGTGCGTGAGTCGCCGATGTTGACCACGAGCCAGTAGCCGGTGCCGTCGACGGACGCGACGGCGACGCCGGTCAGCGTCGTTCCCGCGCGGGACTCGCCATCCGCGCCCAGACCGTCGATCGTCGTGCGGGCGCGGGCGAGCGCGAAGCGCAGGTCATCGAGAGTGATCGACGTGCGTCCGACCAGCGGACAGAACGACTCGACGACCGCGGTGCTCGCAACGTCCCCGGCCTCGTGACCGCCCATCCCGTCTGCGACGAAGAACAGCGGCGCGGTCGCGACGAAGGAATCCTCGTTGAGCGAGCGGCGAAGGCCCGTGTGGGTGGCGGCGCCGTGCGTCACGACGATGGGCGTCCTCATTCGTACCCTCCGATGGTGACGATGCGGTCACCGATCTCGAGGGCGTCGCCGATGCGCACGGGCACACGTGCTCCCGGAGGGCAGGCGATCCGTGCGCCGTCGCGGACGATCGTGACGCCGTTCGTCGAGTAGCGGTCGAGCACCCAGGCGCCGGATGACTCCGCCGCGGCCTCGAAGTGCGTCTTCGACAGGGAGAGAGTCTCGTCGCGCACGGCGACGATCGTCGCGCCCTCCTCGTATGCGGGGTTGCGCCCGAAGACCGTGCGACGGGAGACGCGAACTCGCACGCCGTCATCCCAGATGAAGACAAGGCGATGGCCCGGGATGCTGATGCGCGTCGACTCGAGATCATCGTCGAGAGCCGACGGCTCGAACACCTGCGGGGTGGGGGTTTCCGGAACGGCGGATGCCTCGGGAGCAGACGCCGGTGCCGCGACCGGGGTCGCAGGAGCGACGACCGGAGCGGCAGGTTCCGGCCGGGTCGCGGGCGCGGCGGGCACGGCAGGCGGCGAGGTCACGGTGATGCCCGGAACCATGTCGATCAGACCGTCCGATGCGGAAGCAGGCGCTGGCTGCGGAGAGGCCGGCGCGACGGGGGTCGACGCGGGTGCCACCGGTGCGGATGCGACGGGCGCGGGAGGCAGAGGCGGACGCGGTGGGACGACCTGTGCCGACGCCGGAGCACTCGGCACAACGGCCCCGACACCGGTCGCAGTCGCCAGCGTCCGTGGAGGCGATGACGGCAGCGACGGCGCGGCCTCGGCGACGGACGGAGCGGTCACCGCAGCATCCCGCAGGTCGCGCATGAGCGCTCCACCCGCCTTGTCATGCCAGCCCTGGAAGCGGCCTGAACCGTCGAAGAGCGGCGTGAAGTAGCCGACGATGATCGCCGCGGAGAGCCCGAACACCAGATTGCGCAGCAGCGCGCGTCCGAAACCGAGCGGCGCGGAACCATCTTCGCGCACGAGCTGCAGCTTCATGATGCGCATGCCGATCGAACCGCCGCCGCCCTGCATGAACGTGTACACGAGCGTCCAGACCAGCATCACGAGTCCGACGGCTGAGATGCCGAGGGCCATCCCGGCGAGGGCCGTCGCGAGATCCGAGACACCACCGCCGAGGGTGGCGCCCAGCACGATGCCGTAGCCGATTCCGCCGAGGAGACCCGCGATCACGGCGTCGATCAGATAGGCGATGGCCCGACGGGACACAGGTGCGATCGGCCCGATGCCGGGAATGGTCATAGGGTCTCCCTTGTCTGCATGTCACCCTGTACGGGTGACTCCTCGGCGGGCATCGTCTCTGATCGCTTTCGTGCTGTCGCAGCGTTACGCAGATTCTGCCACCCAGCGACCGCGGCGGTGCCCGCGGTCAGTGAGCGCAGACTCAGCCGCGCCCGCATCCTGGCCAGGAAGCCGACGTTCTTCGAGAAGTCGCCGACGATCGCGTCGACCTCCCGCCAGAAGTCGTCGACCTCTTCGGGGCTCGGCTCGGCGGGTCCGAAAACCTGACCGTCCGCCCGTGTCGCCAGCGTGAGCACCGCGGGCTGCGCCAGCGACTCGGAGACCTGCTGGGCCTCCTCGCCGCGCGTCGCACCGGCATCGAAACGTGCGCCGTAGTCGACTGCGCGGTCGGTGAGCTCATCCCAGCCACCGCTGATCTGGTCGGCGGAGCGTTTGGCGTGACGGCGGGTGCGCCGCTTCGCGGCCTTCCACGCGCCGATCAGGATGAACGGTGCCAGCAGCAGGAGCAGGATGCCGGCAGCACCGGCGACGTACAGCACGATGATGCCGAGCGCCGCCAGTGGATTCTCGTCGCCGTCTTCGCTCTCGCGCTCATCTGGCAGCACCGGGGGCAGGTCGACAGGCTCCTGCGGCGGGGGCGGCGGCTGCAGCACCTGCGGCTTCGGATCGACCTTGGGCTTGGTGCTCTGGTCGGCGGGGACCTTGTCGTCCGGCGGGGTCGGGTCGAACGGAACCCATCCGATCTCGGCGAAGTTCACCTCGACCCACGCGTGCAGGGTGTCGCCGGTCGCGGCGAAGGTCGCCTGCGGCTCCTCCTCTTCGGAGGGATAGAACCCCATCACGACGCGCGCCGGAATGCCGACCTCACGTGCGAGCAGTGCCATCGCGACGGCGTACTGCTCGTCGTCGCCGACCATCTGCTCGCCACCGAGAAGCGTCGAGATGCGCTCCGACGTGTGCCCGGCGCGCGAGATGACCTCTCCGGCGAGTCCGTGGCTGAAGAAACCCTCCTCCGAGAGGAAGACCTCGAGGGCGCGCACCTGCTCGATGGCGGTGCCCGCATCCGCGACGGTCTCCGCCGCGAGCGAGGCGATCTCCTCGGGCACCGCAGACTGCTTCGGCATCGAGACGTGGCCGAACTCGGCCTTCGCCAGTCGCGCGTCCGAGACCTTCTCCGGCAGGGTGGTCATCAGGGTGTAGGCGTCTCCTGTGGCCAGTCGGCGTGCGGAGACACCGGTGCTGCTGGAGTCGTTGTAGTAGCTGTTCCGGCGCAGCTCTTCTGCCCGATCGCCGTGGAACACGAACTCGGATGCCTGCCCCGAACCCGGAAGCCAGTAGCCCTTGTACTCGTCGATCGTGAACTCGAGGGTCGCCGGAATCCCCTCGGCTCCGTCGGACATGTTGCCGCGCATCTGGGTGAAGGCTCCTGAAGAGCCGACCCCTCGGTCGGAGACGTTGTAGACGATGCCGTTGTAGGCATCCATCGCACCCAGACGTACGCGTGCACCCTCCGGAAGCCCCTTGACGGTGAAGAGCGTCTCGTCGGCCTGATCTTGAACGATGCCGCGGAAAGACTGCAGCGGGCTCGCGTACTGGCGCACATCGAACGGCGGGATCACGGTGTCGCGGAAGACCTGACGCGGTGCGACCGGTGCGGCGACAGCGCTCGTCGCAACGCCCGCGCCGACGGCGATCGCGAGAACCGCGGCACCGGCGCCCAGCCGTCGCATCCGCATCTGTGCGGCACGGCCCGGGTCGACCTCGCTGACAGAGACCGCGGCATTCTGGGGCGCCCACAGCTGGCGCACGGCGAGCCACGCGATGACGACGACGCCGAAGACGATTCCCTGCGCGATGGGCATCGCAGGCGTCGGGGTGCCCAGCGCGATCACCAGGATCAGGTGGAGTGCGGCGGGAATCAGCGCCCATGCGGGCTGACGCAGGCGCAGCGCGAGAGACGCGGCGACAACGCTCAGGACGAGAGCGAGCAGGAACGGCGCGAGCAGGTGACCGTCGGATGCCGCGACCGGCGCGACCGTCGTGAGCAGCTGCTTCCAGGAGGTGACGATGCCGAACGCGAGCTGGGTGAGGCTCTCCAGCGAGGGGATCACCCCGAAGATCGAGAGATGCGGAAGCGCCAGCGCGCTGCCGAACACGAAGTACACCGCGACGGTCAGGCCGGCGGTGACGAGGATGCCCCAGCCTCGCCAGGTCGCGAAAGCGGCGACGCCGAGGCCCAGCACGAGCCCGCCGATCGTCGCGAGAAGGAACTGTGGGCCGCCGAACGTGGGCCACCAGCCGACGATGCCGACGAGGAGAAGGACGCCGACGACACTGAGGTCGAGGATCCAACGGCGGCGAGGAAGTGCGGTCATGCGAGCACCTTCTGCAGGGCGATGGGGAGCTGATCGAGAGCCCCGACGGTCACGACGTCGGCGTCGCCGATACGACGGAGCGACGGTGACTGCCCGGCTGCGGCGGTGATCGCGAGCACGCGGGATCCGTACGGGAGGCGGGCGCACGAGGCGCGCAGGTCTTCGGGGCGCACCTCGCTGCCGCTGACGAGGACGACGACACTCGCGAGTGGCATCGTCGCCGCGACGACCCCGGCCAGTGCGACGAGTCCGCCCTCCTTGGGCTTGCTGGCTTCGACGCCGGAGAGCGAGTCCAGGAGTCGCTTGCCGCTGTTCGACGGCAGCGAGCGGCCCTGCACACGCAGATCGACGTGCTGCGAGTCCTGCAGCGCGCGCAGGCCCACGGACCCGGCGATCGAGATCGCGAGCTCGAACTCGGCCGGATCGACGTAGTCGGATGCGGCGCAGGAGAGGGCGATCACGAAGTGCGAGCGCCGTGTCTCTTCGTACTGCCGGACCATCATGGTTCCGGTGCGGGCGGTGGAACGCCAGTGCACGCGGCGCAGGTCGTCACCCGGCTGATACTCCTGCAGCGTGTGGAACGACACGTCGTCGCGGGAGAGGTCCGCCGCGGGAAGACCCTCCAGATCGCGCAGGAAACCCAGCGACTGACCGCTGAAGGCGATGGTCTTCGGGTGCACGAACAGGTCGATCGGCTCGTCGCGGTTATGGGTGCGCTCGAAGAGTCCGAGCGGGTCACCCCGGACGACACTCACGGGACCGACCTTCACGATGCCGCGGTTCTGCGTCGGGATCGCGAAGAGCTCTTCGGCCTCTTCTCCCGCCGCAAGGCGCTTGATGCCGAACTCACCACGCCCGCTGCCCACCGGAAGGACGACCCGAGAGGGGAGGATCGCCCGGTTGCTCGGGTTCGCCAGCTTCAGCGCGCCCACGGCCCGCTCGCCGACGACGACGCGTGTGCGTGCGAGGTCGAGCGCCACGTCATAGGCCGTGCGCCCGAGCAGGAAGAGCGCGCACAGCACGATCGTGGCCGCGATCACGGATGCGGCGACCGTGAGCTCCCACCATCCGAGGATCTGCCCGCCGATCCACAGCGCCACCATGAGACCCAGAAGAACCCACGCGAGCGGACGCATCGCCCCGGCGATGAGTGCCGCGCGCCGGCGCAGGCGTGCGCCGATCAGCGCCGCGACGTCACGCCATCCGGCGGTGCGGCTGTCGGGGTTCTCGACCTCCGGCAGAGCTTCGGTCGTCATCAGGCCGCGGACCGTGCCTGCGGGGCTGCAATGCTGTCAAGCACACGGGCAATGACGGTCTCGGGAGTGGTGCCGGCGAACTCCGCCTCGGGGTCGAGCAGCAGACGGTGCATCCACACCGGACGCGCGAGAGCCTTGATGTCGTCGGGAAGCACGTAGTGACGCCCCTGCGACGCCGCCCACACCTTGGCGATGCGGACCATCGCGATCGCGCCGCGCACCGACACGCCCAGGCGGATCGCCGGGTCGTTGCGGGTCGCCTCGACGAGCTGGGCCGCGTAGCTGAGCACAGCGGGCTCGACGTGCGTGGTCGCGGCGAGGTCGGCCATGTCGGCGACGGCGCTCGTCGTGATGATGGGGCTCAGGTGCGCCGAGGGGTTGCGGTCGCTCGCGCCGGCCAGGATCTTCTCGGTGACGGCGAGATCGGGGTAGCCGAGCGAGGTCTTGATGAGGAAGCGGTCGAGCTGTGCTTCGGGCAGCTTGTAGGTTCCGGCCTGCTCGATCGGGTTCTGCGTGGCGATCACGAGGAACGGACGACCCGCCTCGTGGGCGACGCCGTCGATCGTGACGCGCGACTCCTCCATGACCTCGAGCAGCGCGGACTGCGTCTTCGGCGACGCACGGTTGATCTCGTCGGCGAGCACGATCGAGGCGAACACCGGGCCGCGGTGGAACTCGAAGGTGTGCGACTGCTGGTCGTAGATCGTCACACCCGTGACATCCGAGGGCAGCAGGTCCGGCGTGAACTGGATACGGCTGTTTGTCCCCTGGACGGTCGCGGCGAGCGCCTTCGCGAGGCTCGTCTTTCCGGTGCCCGGGGCGTCCTCGAGGAGCACATGCCCTTCGGCGAGCATCGACGACAGCACGAGGCTGACGATCTCACGCTTGCCCTGGAGCGCCTTGTCGACGTTGTCGACGAGACGCTGGAAGGTGCCCTGGAACCAGGCGGCCTGTTCGGCGGTCATTGTCATGAGTTGATGTGTTCCTTGTTGTCGTCGGATGTTCTCTGGGTAGCCGGGGCGGGCTACCAGTAGACGGGTTCGGTCACGGAGGGGTTTCCGCCGATGATGCGCACGGACTTGTTTCCGGCGTAGCCGTTGTAGCAGTTCAGTTCGACCCGCCCGTTGGACGGGATGTGCACCTTGTATCCGGCATTCGTGCCGAAGACGGCTCCGTTGTTCATGCACTCGATGTTGTAGTCGCCGCCCTGGAAGGCGTCGTTCGTGTTGATCACGAGCTTGTAGCAGCCGCTGCCGGAGCATCCGCTCACGAACGATCCCTTGGAGGTCCAGGCGCGGGGCACCGGCGGATCATTGGTACGGGCGGAAGCGGATGCCTCGTTCGACCACTGCCCCTCGGTGTCCATCGCCCGCACGCGGATGCTGTGCGTCTGCTGGTACCCGTTGCCGACGGTGGTCGTGCCGTCACGGCCCACGTTCTGCCAGCCTCCGCCGTCGACGCTGATCTGCATCACCTGGATGCTGCGACCGTTGTCTGCGGGAGCCGACCAGCCGAGCGTGACCGTGGTGCCGTTGTTCCTCGCCGAGGCGCCCGGTGTGTTGACCGGACCATAGGGGATGAGCGCCTTGGTTCCGCTGGAGGAGGGTCCTGGCTGCGATTCCTGCCCGCCGACGACCGAGTATGCGCGTACCCGGATCACGTTCGATGAGCCGTTGCCGGCGTTGATGCGCGTGCCGTCCCAGTTGCGGCTGAACGTACCGCCGTTGATGCTGTACTCGTAGCGGATCTCGCTGGCACTCGCACCGTTGGCGTTGCTCAGGCTGTAGGACACCGTCACGTAGCCGTTGTTCTCGGTCGTGCCCGTGATCGTCGGCGCGCCGGGGCTGCCGAACGCACGGAGCGGAGCGGATGCTGCGCTCCACTCGCCCCATCCGGCCTTGTTGCGGGCGCGCACCAGGAACGTGTAGTCGGTGGTCGACGTTGCGACGGTCACAGCCTGCGACCGTGCGGTGCCCGTGGAGATCGTCGTCACATGTTCTCCACCGCGCATCACCTGCAGCTGATACTCGGCGATCGCGTCGCCGTTCTGCGGGGCGGCCGCCCAGCTCACGTTCATCTGCGCCTGGCTGCCGACGGACGGAGCCGTCGATGCGGAGGGCGCGCTCGTTGCCCCGGGAGGCCCGGCAGGAATCTCGCCGGCCGACCACGCGCTCCACGCGGAGGGCTCGGGAGCCCGGTTGTGAGCGCGCACGCGTACCTGATAGTCCGCACCGTTCTCCAGCCCCTCCCAGGTGAGGGAGTTGCCGGTGACGCCGACCTTCTCGGCAGAACCCGACGGCGGTGCCGGCGAGATCTGCAGTGTGTAGCTCTCGACCGGCGATCCGGGTGTCGTCGGTGTCGTCCAGCTGACCGCAAGCGAGCGATCCCCGAACTTCAGCGTCGGAGGTACCGGGGTGTCCGGACGGGCATCGGGACGGGCGACGGCGGACGCCGGCGAGGCCGGCGAGTCACCGACCTTGTTCGTGGCGACGACGGTGAATGCGTACTCGACGTTGTTGGTCAGTCCGTCGAGCGTGCACGTCGTCGACGTGCACTTCTTCGTGTACGGAGAGGTCACCGAGGTGACCGTGTACTCCGTGATCGGCGCACCGTTGTTCGCGGGTGGGCTCCAGGACAGCACGACGGTGCGATCCTGCACGCTCGCGACGGTCGGCGTACCCGGAGCATCCGGAATACCCTGCACCGTCAGCTTGACCTGCCCATCGACCTCGCGGTCGGGGTCCTTCGTGGCGTCCTGGATGCGATAGCTCACCGTCATCGCACCGAAGAAGGTCGGGCCAGGGGTGACCAGCAGTCGATCCCCGTCGACGGTCACCTCTCCTTCACCCGTCTCGACCACAGCGCTCCGGATCTTCAGCGGCGTCTCCGGGAACGGATTCACATCGTTCTTGAGGACATCGACGGGAATCTGCTTGCCCTGGTCCGCTTCCGGAACCGTGTCGGTGTTCGCCGTGGCCAGCGGACGTGTCGAGGCGGTGACGGTCACCGCGATGCTGCCCGTGACCGGTGCAGTCTCGCCGTCCGTCACGGTCAGGTTGACGGTCGCCGCAGACCCCTTCGGCGTGCTCGAAGATGCCTCGACGTGGAGGACCGAGCCCTCCAAGCGCGCCTTGAATCCCGCGGGCATCGAACCCGTGAGCGCGAACTTGTGCTTGCCCTTGTCATCCGGGTCGGGGTCGCTCGTCATGGGAGCTAGGTCCAGCGTGACCGCGGCCTCGCCGGGGGCGACACTCATCGCCCCGTTCGTGAACACCGGCGGCTGGTTGTCGGGCGGCAGCACCGTGATCGGCAGCGTCAGCGTCGCCTTGCGGCCCTCCGGGTCATCCGGTCCGGTGCCGTCGGTCACCTCGAACGTCAGCGCATCCTCACCGAAGTAGCGATCGCGCGATGTGTACACGAGAGTGCGCTCGTCCTGGATCAGATCGGCGCCGTTGCTGTTGACGGCGCTCACCTTGGCGGCTTCGGTCAGGATGACCGCACCGCCGTCGAAGCCGTTGACGTAGTCCGCCAGCGGAATCTTCACGGTCTCGCCGCTCTTGACCTCCAGCGGCTTCGTCGACGCGAGTGTCGGCGCGAGCTCCGAGATCGCGGGCACGAAGATGAAGGCGGAGGTCGCCTGGTCGTCACGGTCGGTGATCGTGTAGCGGAGCAGCTGGCGCTCGGGGCCGACGGTGACCTCGATCGTGCGATCGTCGAGGATGGTCGCGGCGGAGTCGACCTCGAGCGCGAGGTCATCGACCGTGCCATCCGGGTCTTCGTCGTTGGTGAGCACGTCCACCGCGACGGTCATCTCTTCCGTGATGTCTTCCAGCGCGATGCGATCGTCGCGTGCGATCGGCGCGAGCAGAGGCACCTCTTCATCGACCGTGATCTGCAGCACCGCTGTGGCGCGCGCGCCCTTGGAATCCGAGATCGTGTACTGCAGGGAGGTCTCGATCTCTCGATCGGGAACCGTCACCAGGACACGGTCTCCGGAGACCTTCGCAGACAGCCCGTCGACGTCGGGAACCTCGAGCCCGTTCTTCACGAGCGCGGGAGTCTCGCCTTCCGGGTCGGAGTCGTTCGCGAGCACGGCGACCGCCACGGTGCGCCCCGGGCGTACCGTGATCGAATCCTTCACGGCGTACGGGGCCTGGTTCGCCTCGTCACCCGGCGCGATGCCGACCCGGATCGTTCCCGTGGCCTCCTGGCCGAGACGGTCGCGGACCCGGTAGGTGAAGCTGTCGACGCCAGACGATCCCTCGAAGGCCTGGTACACGAGGAAGTTCGTGCCACCCATCTCGACCTTGCCCTTGCGGGGGGCGGAGTCGTGACCGATGAGCTCGACCGAGTCTCCGTCCGCATCGATGCCGTCCAGCGGCACGGCGATCCGCACGCTCGAACCGCTCAGCGCACGCACGGTGATGTCGCGCGGGCGCGGCGCGGCGTTGTTCTCCAGGTCGACCGGAAGCACCTGGATCGTGATGTATCCCGCGTCCTTCTGGCCCATCGAATCGACGACCTCGTAGGTGGCGTAGACGGTTCCCGGGGTGTCGCTCGCACGGAACCGCACCTGGTCCTGAGAGACGAAGGCCTCGCCGGCCTCGGGGTCGACGAGAGGCTCGACGAGCTCGGGGCTCACGTGCATGGCGTCGCCGTTGGGGTGCGCGTCATTGCGGAGCACCGGAATGGTCACGACGTCGCCGACGCGCACGACCGCCTGGTCGTCATTCGCAATGGGCGGGAGCATCTTCTCCGGCGCCGCGATGGGGATGACGATCACATCGCCCTCCGCACTGGCGGAGCCGTTCGAGATGCGATAGCTGATACGCACCTGCTCATCGAGCGCGCCCTGGTCGGTGATGCGCAGGCTCTCATGGTTGAGCACCGAGACAGAGATGCCGCTGTTCGGCGGTACCGTCACGGACTGCACGACGAGGATGCCGCCGGAGGGCTCGGTGTCGTTTCCGAGCACGTTCACGAGCACGGATCCGCCCGCGGGCACGAGCGCCACGTCACGCACGGCGACCGGCGGCAGATCGGTCTCGCTTGCGTCCTGCACGTCGACGCGCACAAGGCCGGGGACCGCGTTGGGGCCGGCGCTGACGAGGTACTGCACGTAGTAGACGCCCGCGGTCGGAGACTCGAAGGTGAACGACTTGTTCGGGAAGTCCGGCACGATCGTCGCACCCGCGACCTCGTCGAGTCGGGCGAGACGCAGCGGCTCGCGGCCCGAGCTCGTGTCGTTGGCAAGCGGCGCGATCGTGATCGCCTCGCCGACACGTGTCACGAAGTGGTCTGCGTTGGTCTTGGGAACCGTCGATCCGACGGGACGCACGTCCAGGCGCAGCACACCCGTCTCGACACTGCCGAGCCCGTCTGCGACGACGATGTTGATGTCTTTCCGCCCCTGCAGGCTGGCCACCGCACGGTAGGTCAGCTGACCGTCGGTCGTGAACTCGACCTCGTCACCCGGAGCGGCCTCAACCGCCTTCAAGTAGATGTCGTCGCCGTCGGGGTCGATCCAGTCCGGCAGGACGTTGTACGAGACCGTTCCGCCCTCTTCCACCGCGAGCGTCGTGGTGCGACGCTGGTCCGGTGCGGAGTTCGTCTCCCAGTCGTGCACAGATACGGTCGCCGTCGCGGAGGCCGTTCCGCCCCGCCCGTCATCGATGTTGTAGGTGAACGACGCGCTGCCGGTGGCGTCTTCCTCTGTGGAGAGCTGAAGGGACCCGCCGTTCTGGATCGTCTGCACGGTGCCGAGCCCGAGTTGCGGCTCCGGGACGGTCGCGACCAGCACGTCACCATCAGCATCCGTGTCGTTGTCGAGCACGGGAAGCAGCGTCGAACGGCCCGGCCGCACACCGAACTCGTCATCGGTCGCGACGGGAGGAGTGTTGATCTCACTGCGCTCAGGAAGCGTCGTCTCGACGGTCTCTTCCGTGGTGCGCTCGTCGTCTTCGGCCTCACCGTCGGGCGGGGTGATGTCGTTCCAGTTGTCGACCTGCTGGAGGCTCTCGGTGGCCATCCATGCGGCGCCCGAGACCACGTCGTTGAGCACGACCACATCGCGGTTCACTCGGAATCGGAGCTCCGCGTCGTCTTCGAGACCGTCGATGTCGGTCTGCAGGTCGGATGCGTCGCCGAGGCAGTCGCGGATGAACTTGCCCGACTCGCTCCATGCGCCGTAGGTGCAGCCCTTGAGCGTGACAGGAGCCGCAGGCACGCCCTGCGCACCGGAGCTGCGTTCGACGATCTCTGCGCCACCGTCGAAGGGCACCGTGAGAAGTTGACTGTTCGTGGCCACCGCGACCGACTCACCGGCGCTGGACGGCTGCTGCAGCACCGCATCTGCGGCGTTCTCGAGCGGCGTGCTGAATCCGCCGGAGGCGAGCAGCACGCCGGCCTCCTTGTCGAGAACCACAGGGCGCGTGCCCACCGCGGTGATCGTCGGCGCGGCGTTCTCCGCGATCGCGACGCCCTCGGCAGCGAGATCCAGCGGCTCCCCCTGAGGGTCGACCGGAACCGTGATGAGCTCGCCGTTCGTCGGCGAGATGCCGTACACCGAGCCGTCCGTGCCGACCGTGACATCAGCGTTCTTTCCGAGGACGGCGATCGGTTCTGCGGCCTTCGCCTCGAATCCGGCGAGCCCCGACGCAGGCACGACCCAGAGGTTTCCCTTCTCGGGTTCAAGAATCGCGACGGTCTTCGCACCGAGCGCGACCTTCGCACCGCCGGGAATCGACGCGCTGTCGGTCAGCGCGACGCGAGCGGGATCGATGACTGTCGCCGCCGAGGCGCTGCGGTCGACCACGACGACCGTCGGACCCGCCTGAAGAATGTCGTACGAGTCGCTCGTCGTGCGCAGCCCGCCGTCGAGGAGACGGGACTCGTTGTTGAAGTGACCGACGAGAAGACTGTCGTTCTTGGTGATCCAGACGCCGCCGTCATGCAGATCGACCTCTGCGGTCGGGAGCCCTTCGTAGACCATCGCCATGGTGGTGATCGCGACTGCGACCGCCGTCACGCCCGCCGCAGACGCCAGCGTCTTCGGACGCGCACGCATCCACGCGAATGATTTCACAGCGGGTCCCCCCTGGGCCTATGTGTGTCTCTACCTCGGACGCTCACACACGCGGGGGCTCGCCCCTCGGGTGGGCGCACGAAAGCTCGATTCATCCTAACCACGACACGCGGAGACCCCGAATGGGGACAAATACCCATCTGCCCCGAGCCCGCGTCCCGCCGCTTCGGCGTGTTAGCGCATGCTGGCGATGTCGATCACAAAGCGGAACCGGACGTCGGAGGCGAGCACGCGCTCGTACGCCTCGTTGATCGCCGATGCGTCGATCGTCTCGATCTCGGCCGTTATGCCGTGCTCGGCGCAGAAGTCGAGCATGTCCTGGGTCTCGGGGATCCCGCCGATGTTCGACCCTGCGAGTGAGCGCCGGGCGGCGATCAGCGACGAGACGTTGAAGGACTGCGCCTCCGGCGGCGCGCCCACGCACACGAGCGTGCCGTTGGTGTCGAGCAGTCGGAGATACGTGTCAAGGTTCAGCGGCGCGCTGACCGTGTTGATGATGACGTCGAACGAGCGGCGGATCTCACGCAGCGACTCCGCGTCGCTCGTCGCGTAATAGTGATCGGCGCCGAGACGCAGCCCGACGTCTTTCTTGCTCAGCGTCTGCGACAGCACCGTGACTTCGGCGCCCATCGCGTGGGCGATCTGCACCGCCATGTGACCGAGGCCACCGAGACCGATTACGGCAACCCGGCTTCCGGGGCCGACCTTCCAATGGCGCAGCGGAGAGTACGTCGTGATCCCCGCGCACAGAAGAGGGGCGGCGCCGTCGAGCGGCAGCGCGTCGGGAATGCGCAGCACGAAGCCCTCGGTGACGACGACCTGCGTCGAATAGCCGCCCTGCGTGACGGTGCCGTCTCGGTCGATCGCCCCGTACGTTCCCGTCGCGCCCACACGACAGTACTGCTGCTGACCGGCCAGGCACTCCGCGCATTCGCCGCAGGAGTTGACGAGGCATCCGACACCGACGCGGTCTCCGACGGCGAACCGCGTGACCTCGGCGCCCACTTCTGCGACCGTGCCCGCGATCTCATGGCCCGGCGCGAGCGGGTAATGCTGCGGGCCCCAGTCGCCGCGCACGGTGTGGATGTCGGAGTGGCAGATGCCCGCATAGGCGATGTCGATGCGGACGTCGAGCGGACCGAGCGCTCGACGCTCGATCGTGGTCTTCTCGAGCGGCGCACCTTCGGCAGGCGCGGCGTATGCGGTGACGGTGGTCATGGTGTCTCCTCAGAATCGGATGCGGTCGGCTGCGGCGTCACGCGCCAGCATCCGTCGAAATGATCGTCGACCATGCCCGCGGACTGCATGAGCGCGTACATGGTCGTGGGGCCGACGAACCGGAATCCCCGCGCGCGCAGGGCCTTGCTCATCGCCGTGGACTCCGGGGTCACCGCTGCAACATCGTCCATAGAGCGGGGGCGGGGACGGGAAGCATCCGCGGGCGCGAACGACCACAGCAGGGCATCGAGCTCACCCTCGGGCATCTCGCGCACGATGCGAGCGTTGCCGATCGTCGCCTCGATCTTGGCCCGATTGCGCACGATGCCCGCATCAGCCATGAGCCGTTCGATGTCGTCGTCGCCGAAGGCGGCGACGACATCCGGGTCGAAGCCCGCGAACACCTCACGGAACCGAGGGCGCTTGCGCAGGATCGTGATCCACGAGAGACCTGCCTGGAAACCCTCGAGCGACAGCTTCTCGAACAGCGCGCGGTCGCCGCGCAGCGGCTGGCCCCACTCTTCATCGTGGTAGCGCTGGTACTCCGGATCGGCACCGACCCACGAACAGCGGGCACGCCCGTCGGCAACCAGAAGCGAAGTCATACCCTCAGCGTACGCACGGGCCCCGACATCCGGGACCCGTGCGTGCCGTCAGGACTTCTTCTTGAGCTTCTTCTCCTGCACCGGCGCGGTGCCGGATGCCTCGAGGTCGGCATAGTACGCACGGGCCTGATCCTGGCGCTCACGCTCGATCCCTGATGCGATGGGGGCGCGCACATGCTCGGGCTCATAGCCGAAGGCATCCACGAGATCGAGAGCGTGCGGACGCAGACGCTGCGCGAGGCGGTCGATGTAGCGAGACACCGCGCCGGCGCGCTGCGCGGAGAGGCGGCCGTTGATGAGGTACCAGGCCAGGTGCTTCTCGATCAGCTGCAGACCGAAGAGGTCGCGCAGCCAGGTCATGACCTGCTTGGTGTCGGCGTCGTCGATCGCGTGGACGGCATCCGTGAACGCCTCCCACTGCAGCAGCTCGCCGTGTGCGCGGGCGGCCTCGATGAGCTCGGCCTGGTTCTCGTTGAAGAGCTTCTCGCCGAGCACCTTGTCTTTGCCGGCGGGGCGCAGGCGCCCGGCGATGTCGGCGACCATCTGCTGCACGCGATCGGCAAGCAGCTCGTGCTGCTGCTCTTCGCGCAGCCCGAACTCGACTGAGCGTGCCGTCGAACCGAGGTCGGCGACAGCCTGACCGAACTGGCGAAGCCCCGCGCCGTGGAACACCTTGCCCGCGGTCTGGCCGACGGCGTACTTGGCGAGCGCCGCAGCATCCTTGCCCTTGAACTGGCTCGCGAAGTCCTGCAGCAGGCGCTTGCCGACCAGCTGCAGCAGCACGTTGTTGTCACCCTCGAAGGTGACATAGATGTCGAGGTCGGCACGGAGACCGACAAGGCGGTTCTCGAACATGAAGCCCGCACCACCGCACGCCTCGCGCGCCTCCTGCAGTGTGTCGAGAGCGTGCCACGTCGACAGCGGCTTGAGCGCTGCTGCCAGCGTCTCGAGGTCTTCGCGGTCCTGCGGGGTGTCGGTGCGGCCCGAGAAGACACCGTCGAACTTCTGCAGGAACTCATCGTGGGCGAAGATCTGCGCGTACGTCGTCGCCAGACGTGGCAGCAGACGGCGCTGGTGCTTGCCGTAGTCCAGCAGCACGGTCTCCTGGCCGTCGGCGCCGGTGAACTGACGGCGCTGGCTCGCGTAGGTGATCGCGATGTAGAGGCCGAGAGCGGATGCCCAGGAAGATGCGCCGTCGAGAGAGACACGTCCCTGCACGAGCGTGCCGAGCATCGTGAAGAAACGGCGTCCGGGGCTGTCGATGTCGCTCGTGTACGTGCCGTTCTCGTCGACGTTGCCGTAGCGGTTCAGCAGGTTGGTGCGCGGAATGCGCACGTGGTCGAACGACAGACGACCGTTGTCGATGCCGTTCAGGCCGCCCTTGAGGCCGTCGTCCTCCCGTCCGATGCCGGGCAGGTCGTTGCCGTCCTCACCGCGCAGCGGCACATAGAAGCAGTGCACACCGTGGTTCACGCCGTTCGTGATGAGCTGCGCGAACACGGTCGCCGCGATACCGTGCAGGGCCGCGTTGCCGAGGTACTCCTTCGTCGCACCGCGGAACGGCGTGTGGATGACGAACTCGTCCGTCTCCGGATCGTACGTCGCGGTCGTGCCGACGGACGCCACGTCCGAGCCGTGCCCGATCTCCGTCATCGCGAAGGCGCCGGGGATCGAGAGATCCATGATGCCCGGCAGCCACTTGTCATGGTGCTCGCGCGTGCCGAGCTGCGACACTGCCGAGCCGAACAGTCCCCACTGCACGCCCGACTTGATCTGCAGACTCGGATCGGCGAGCACCAGCTCTTCGAATCCCGCGATGTTCGCGCCGTTGTTCTCATCCCCGCCGAAGCGCTTGGGGAACGCCCGATGCACGGCCCGGTTCTCGACGAGCAGGTGCATCTGCGCGAGAACGCGCTCGCGGTGCGCATCCTTGTCGAGCGAGTCATCGCGCCAGAACGCTGAGTCCTTCACCAGGGCACGCGCCTCGCGGCGGGTGTCCGCCCAGGTGCCGAGCAGAAGCTCGTTGACGCGCGCGACATCGATCGTCGGGGTGTGCTCGACGGATGCGGGGCGGACGGCGGTGTCGACCATTGCGGTTCCTCTCAGGAGACTTCGGGATCACTCTGATCGTAGGTCTGCCACAACTCCGGGCGAACTCGGGTGTAGAGGTGCAACAACGCCCCGTGGGCACGGATGCCGCCCACGTTGTCATCTCACGACAGTTCACGCCTCCGCAGGGACGCGCTCGCGGGGAGGTGCGCCGGGAGCGCGTGTGGTCGCATCCGCGGCATCCGGCGGAGCATCCCCAACGTTGGGCGGAGCATCCCCGGCATCCGGCGCGGCTCGCCTCGTCAGCCGTCGCCAGCGCGCGCCCAGCCACTCCTGCACTTTCACCCAGCTGCTCTCGCGGATGAAGATCATGTCGCTCGCGATCATCACGAGCGAGAAGAAGGGCAGGGCGAGCAGTACGCCGATGCCCGCGTGCATCCCCGTGATGCCGATGAGCGCGATGATGCGCGTCCAGCGGTTGAGCAGCAGCAGCGGGAACAGCAGCTGCAGATAGACACTCGCCCACGACGCGAGATACACGACGGGCGTCATCTGCCAGACGAGCTCGTTGAGCCACGGAACGAGGGTGAGCTCATCCAGCCGCAGCGGGTAGTAGACGGCGACGCCGACGACCCAGGTGCTGCCCTGCAGCTTCCACAGCGCCGACGAGATGTAGATCGCGAACACCTGGAACGCGATCAGCATCACGGCGGTGTTGTTGAACAGGTGCGGCGCCCAGCGGGGCAGCGGCCAGAGCTGCAGTCCGCGGATCCGCAGCGCCGGTGACACCGGCGCATCCTCTCCCCTGCGCGCGCGACGCCGCGCGTCGAGCGACCACCGGCGGGAGAGATCCGCGAACAGCAGAAAGATCAGCATGATGCGGAAGGTCTGGTAGTGCCCCGAGTTCGTGACGACCGGGTTGAGCGTGCTGAACCCGAGCCACAGATAGACGAACAGCGGCGAGACGATGCGCATACGCCAGCCGAGCGTGTACGCCACCGCGACGGCGGCGAGCAACGCCGTCTTCGCATAGAGCACCGGGTCGGAGTCGGCGCGGTCGAACGGGAACGGCAGCGGCCAGGGGTAGTCATTGACCGAGGAGGTCGTGCTGAGGGGTCCTGACCAGGCCGCACCCTCACCGAAGGTGTAGCTGAGGTACGGCGCGTACAGCGCGAGGATCAGCACCGTCATGCCGCCGAACACGATGCGCATGATGGCCAGGCCATGGCTGGCGCGATAGTCGTCGAGCAGCCAGGCCAGACCTCGCGAGAGGAGAGCGGTCATCGCAGCGTCGCCTCCTCCGGAGCCGAGGCGTACCAGGCGCGGAAAGCGCGGGCGAACTGCTCGCTGTTCTGCCCCGGGAAGACGATCGGCTCGCGCCATCCGGTGTTCGTGTAGCTGGATGCCGGCCTCTCGGCTCCCTCGACCATGCGATCGTTCCACCGCACGACCGGGTCGTAGACGACGCGCGTCTGGACCGCGACGACGTCGGCGTTCTCGCCCCACAGCGCCTCGGCCGCCTGCGTCGCGTAGGCGAGGATGTAGTCGCCGGAGGTCATGTACTCCGAGATGTTCTGGCCGCCCTCCGACAGCGCCTGGGCGAACTCGCCCCGGCCGCCGGTGCCGTCTCCACGGAAGTCGCGTGCCGCGACCTCCTGCTGCTCCGGAGTGAGGGCGCGGTGTGCGGCCATGAAGCGCTCGGCCCCGATGATCGTGGACTGCTTGCGCAGCACTCGCCGATATGGCTCAGCCAACTCGACCGCCGTCGCGTTGACCCACGGCGACATGGTCTCGCCAGAGGCATCCCTCGTGATCGCACGGAACCACAGCTCGCGATCTTCGCTCGCCGGATTCGGGGCGAAGATGCGGTAGTTCTGCACGAAGAGCGGGCGCGTGTACGCATCGGCGGCGGCACCCGGGAGGCTGCCGTACTTGACCGCCGAATCGGGAACATTGACGACCGCCGTGAAGAACATGTGCACCGCGGCGAGCGCGAGCACCAGCACCGTCACGATGAGCGCGGGCACTGTGCGTCGCGTCGTCGTGGAAGGCATAGGGCGAGGGTAGTCGTTTCGGGCGGCATCCATAGGCGAGCTGTGGAGAACTCAGGATGCTGCGGCGATGAGGGCGCCGACAGCGTCGGAAAGTGCGCCCGTCGTCGGCCGGTAGTACGCCCAGCGCCCCCGCTGCTCACGCACGACCAGGCCGGCGTCTGCGAGCAGGCGAAGGTGATGCGAGACGGTCGGCTGGGACAGCCCGACGGGGTCGGTGAGATCGCAGACGCACATCTCACCCGAGCTGTTCGCGACAATCATCGACAGAAGCTTGACGCGGGTCGGGTCACCGAGCGCCTTGAAGACCCGAGCCACGTCCTGCGCGGCCACATCATCGATGACAGGCCCGGGCGGGCAGTCGCATCCCGCCAGTTCGGCCGAAATCGTCGCAGGAACCGTTGTCATCCATCCATCCTGCCTGACGCATTGACATCTGTCGATGCGTCATGAAGACTCAACACATCGAAGAACGTCTATGCGTGGAGGATGCAATGGAACCTGTCGTCGTCATCGGAGCCGGCCCCCAGGGCTTGGCCGCGGCCGCCCATCTGCGTGAGCGAGGGCTAGAGCCGCTCGTCCTCGAAGCAGGCGACGGCCCCGGTGCCGCGGTCGCCGAATGGGGGCACGTCCGGCTGTTTTCTGCATGGCCGGAACTCATCGATACCGCCGCTCGCCGCACCCTGGATCGGACAGGGTGGACGGCTCCCGAGAAGGGGTATCCGACCGGCCGCCAGTGGGTCGACACCTACCTCGCCCCACTCGCCGAAGCGCTGGGTGACCGCGTGCGCTATGGATCGCGCGTCGTCGGCGTGGGGCGCAGAGGGCGTGACCTGTCGGTCGACGCCGGCCGCGCAGACGAGCCTTTCGTCGTACATGTGCAGCGCGCCGATGGCGAAGCGCGGGTGCTGGCCAGCGCGGTGATCGACGCGTCCGGCACCTGGGCGCTTCCCAGCCCCGCAGGGGCCGACGGCGTCGTCGCCCTGGGCGAGCGGCAGGCCGCCGCGGCCGGGCTGCTGGAGTACCGGATGCCGTCGATGGAGGACCTCGCCGCTCTGGCCGGTCAGCACATCGTGGTCGTCGGCAACGGTCACTCGGCGGCGACGACGATCACCCTTCTCTCCCGTCTCGTGAGGCGCGCCCCCGACACGCGCGTGTCCTGGGTGCTCCGTCGCGGAAGCGCCGACAACGCCTTCGGCGGAGGTTCCGCCGACGAGCTCCCGGAACGCGGGGCGTTGGGCCAGCGGGCGAAGAAGGCCGTCGCTGACGGGCAGGTCGATCTGGTCACCGGTTTCCGCACGGAATCCGTGAACATCGTCGGCGATCAGGTGTCGCTCACCGCCGAAGACGGGCGCCGGATCGATCCCGCAGCCAAGGTGTTCGTCTCGACCGGATTCCGTCCGGACCTGTCCTTCCTCTCCGAGATCCGACTCGACCTGGACA
Organism: Microbacterium keratanolyticum; assembly: GCF_016907255.1. Taxonomy (NCBI): domain Bacteria; kingdom Bacillati; phylum Actinomycetota; class Actinomycetes; order Micrococcales; family Microbacteriaceae; genus Microbacterium; species Microbacterium keratanolyticum. The sequence goes on from NZ_JAFBBQ010000001.1 coordinate 1,133,874, forward strand.
TGCGCCTGCAGGCGCCGGCGCGACTCGCCGCGGAGATCGATCCGAACCTGCACTCCTGCGGATCGGTCCGCGCGACGGGCGCCGCAGACCTCGCCCATCCGGAACCCGGCTTCTACATCGTCGGCGCGAAGTCCTACGGGCGAGCGCCGACCTTCCTTGCCATGACCGGATTCGAGCAGGTGCGCAGCGTCGTGGCGGCGATCGCCGGCGACCTCGAAGCAGCCGAGCGAATCGAGCTCGACCTCCCTGCGACCGGCGTATGCGGCGGATCCGGCCTGTTCGACGCTCCCGACGAAACCACCGATTCAGGAGCATGCTGCACTCCCGCGCCGCAGCTGATCCCACTCGGCAGCCCGTCGCTGTCTGCTCGATAGCCCCCAGCCACGAGTGCGGCGGCGATCGTCGGCGCCCTCGTCGTACGTCAGCCGAGCAGCTCCGCGATGAGGGTCTCGACGCGTCCTCTGATCTCGTCACGGATCGGGCGGACGGCATCGATGCCCTGCCCTGCGGGGTCGTCGAGCGTCCAGTCCTCGTAGCGGGTGCCGGGGAAGAACGGGCAGGCGTCCCCGCAGCCCATCGTGATGACGACATCCGACGCCTGAACGGCTTCGCTCGTGAGCACCTTGGGCTGCTCGGCCGTGATGTCGATGCCCTCTTCGCGCATCGCCTCGACCGCGATCGGGTTGATGTGCTCGGCGGGCATGGACCCCGCAGAGCGCACCTCGATGCGGTCACCCGCGAGATGGCGGAGATAGCCGGCGGCCATCTGCGAGCGGCCCGCATTGTGGACGCAGACGAAGAGCACGGAGGGCTGGGGAGCGTTCATGTTCGATTCACTTCTTTCAGGGGATGAGGGTGGCGAGCAGACCGCGGACACGGGCTTCGATGTCGTCTCGGATCGCATCGACGCCCTCGGGCGAGGCGAGCGCAGGGTCACCCACAGCCCACTCCTCGTAGCGGACCCCGGGGATGATCGGGCACACATCTCCGCAGCCCATCGTGACCACGACGTCCGCCGCGCGAACGGCGTCATCGGTGAGCGGCTTCGGGAACGCCGCATCCGCGTTCTGCTCCCCTTCGATGTCCACGAGGAGGGACCGCACCCGGGCGTGCACCTGGGTGGCCGGCGATGAACCCGCGGAGCGGGCAATGACGGCGCCACCGGAGAGCTGGTTGACGAGAGCGGCCGCGAGCTGCGAACGCCCGGCGTTCTGCACACAGACGAACAGCACCTGCGGGACGCCGTCGGATGACCTATCGCGCACGTGATCCGCCAGACGCTGTCGCGCGAAGCGCTCGGTGAGGGGAATCAGGTGGCCCGTGACCTTCGCGGAACGCACGAGCCCCGCGTAGGACTCACGGACGATCGCGATCACGAGATCCCGATGCAGGCCCGTCAGCTCGTCGGCGAGTTCTTCTCCCAATCGAGTCACGCGGGCGTCCCCGTCGCGCAGCGCCTCGACACGGGCGTTCGCGTCCTCCTGGGCGGCGGCGACCGCAGCCGGCGCGAACGCGTCGAGAAGCGCGGCGACAGCATGCTGCCTGCCTGGCGCGATTCGGTACCAGACCCAGGTTCCGCGCCGCTCCGAGAGCAGCATCCCCGTCTCCTTGAGCACCTTGAGGTGGTGCGACACGGTCGGTTGCGATACCTCGGCCAGCGCAGCGAGATCACAGACACAGGACTCGCCGCGCGGGTCGGTCGCGATCGCGGAGAGCATACGAAGGCGCAGCGGATCCGCGAGCGACTTCAGTGCCCCGGCGAGGACCGTCGCGACATCCGCGCCGATCGCGTGCGAGAGCGACGGGGTACACAAGTCGTCGGTCACGACGCACGCTCCTCGGTGGCGTAGGGGTCGGTCTGGAACCAGGCGCGCGCCATCCAGAGCGAGACGTAGACGAGGCCGACCAGCACGGGCACCTCGATGAGCGGGCCGACGACCCCGGCGAGAGCCTGGCCGGATGCGGCACCGAAGGTGCCGATCGCCACCGCGATCGCGAGTTCGAAGTTGTTGCCGGCGGCCGTGAAGGCCAGCGTCGTCGAGCGCGCGTAGGTGAGGCCGAGACCCTTGCCGAGCAACATGCCCGCGCACCACATCACGCCGAAGTACACGAGCAGCGGGAGGGCGATGCGAGCGACATCCAGCGGGTTCGAGGCGATCGCGTCGCCCTGCAGCGCGAACAGCAGCACGATCGTGAAGAGCAGTCCGTACAGTGCCCACGGGCCGATGGCGGGCAGGAACCTCTGCTCGTACCAGTCGCGGCCGCGGCGCTTCTCGCCGATCCAGCGGGACGCGAAGCCGGCGAGCAGCGGAACCCCCAGGAAGATCAACACGTTGAGCGCGATGTTCCCCACGGATACGTCGAGACCCTGCGTATCGAGCCCCAGCCATCCCGGCAGTACGGAGAGATAGAACCAGCCGAGCGCAGAGAACGCGACGACCTGGAAGACAGAGTTGATCGCGATGAGCACCGCGGCGGCCTCGCGATCACCGCAGGCCAGGTCGTTCCAGATGACCACCATGGCGATGCAGCGCGCGAGCCCGACGATGATGAGACCCGTGCGGTACTCCGGCAGGTCGGGCAGGAAGATCCAAGCGAGGGCGAACATCAGGGCGGGCCCGACCAGCCAGTTCAGCGCAAGCGAGGAGACGAGCATCTTCTTGTCGCCGGTGACCGCGGCGACCCTGTCGTAGCGGACCTTCGCGAGCACGGGGTACATCATCACGAGCAGGCCCAGCGCGATCGGCAGCGAGATGCCACCGACCTCCAGATGAACGAGCACATCGGAGAGCCCGGGGGCGAAGCGGCCGAGCAGGAGCCCGAGGACCATCGCGAGCCCGATCCACACCGCCAGCCACTTGTCGAGCGTCGACAGGCGCGCGGGCGTGATCGGCGTCGCCCCCGTCCTGGTGGCGGCAGTCCGCTCTGGCCGGAGCGCTCCCTGGCGCTGCTGATGAGACATGTATCTATATTGACAAGCGTCAATATAGATCGCAAACCTCGGCAGGGTCGTTCACCGAGCGTTCATCCGCTCGCGCCTACCCCTCGGCCGCGACCACCGCGAGAACAGCCTCACCGTAGGCGGCGCGCTTCTTCTCGCCGATCCCCGTGATGCCGCCGAGGGCGGCCAGCGAGACAGGGCGCGCTTCGGCGAGCGCGCGCAGCGTGGCATCGCCGAAGACGATGTACGCGGGCACACCGGCCTCCCGAGCGGTCTCCGCGCGCCACGCACGCAGCGCCTCGAAGAGCGGCCGGTCGGCGGCATCCAGAGCATCAGCCGCCGAACGCTTGCTGCCTGCCGTCTTCGCCCCCTTGCCGACGCGCGTGAGCACATCGCGCCGAAGCTGCACCGGAGTGGATCCGGACAGCACGCCCGCGCTCGCCTCGCTCAGGCCGAGCGTGCCGTACTCGCCCTGCGCCTGCATGAGTCCCTGCGCGAGCATCTGTCGCACGACACTGCGCCACTGCGCGTCCGAGAGATCGGCACCCAGGCCATAGGTCGAGAGCTCATCGTGGCGCATCGAGCGGATGCGTTCCGTGGATGCTCCTCGCAGGATGTCGATGAGATGACCGGCACCGAACGACTGGCGACGCTCACGCTGCAGACGCACGATCGTGGAGAGCAGTTTCTGGGCGGGGATCAGGCCATCCCAGCTCTCGGGAGGCGTGAGGCAGGTGTCACAGTTGCCGCATGGCTGCGCCTGCTGTCCGAAATAGCCGAGCAGGTTCTGACGACGGCAGGACACCGTCTCGCAGAGCGCGAGCATGGCGTCGAGGTGCTGGTTCTGGCGCTGCTTGATCGCACGGTCACCGTCACCCTGCTGGATGAAGCGGCGCTGCTGCACGACATCCGCAAGACCGTAGGCCATCCACGCCACGGATGGCTCACCGTCGCGCCCCGCGCGCCCGGTCTCCTGGTAGTAGCCCTCGACGGACTTCGGCAGGTCGATGTGGGCGACGAAACGCACGTCGGGCTTGTCGATGCCCATGCCGAACGCGATCGTCGCGACGACCACGACGCCGTCCTCACGCAGGAACCGCGCCTGGTTCTCGGAGCGCACCTCCGCGGGAAGACCGGCGTGGTACGGGATCGCGTCGATGCCCTGCTCGCGAAGGTACGTCGCGGTCTGCTCGACCGAGGAGCGGCTCAGCGCGTAGACGATGCCTGCGACGCCCTCGCCCTGCGAGCGGATGAAGGAGGTGAGCTGAGCGCGCACGTCGACCTTCGGGTCGATGCGGTACTGGATGTTGGGTCGGTCGAAGCTCGCGACGAAATGACGCGCCTCGGGCAGACGCAGCCGCTCTGTGATCTCGCGGTGCGTCTCGGCCGTTGCGGTCGCGGTGAGGGCGACCCGCGGAACCCCCGGGAACTTCTCGCCGAGGTCGCCGAGCGTCAGATAGTCGGGGCGGAAGTCGTGCCCCCACTGGGACACGCAGTGCGCTTCATCGATCGCGATGACGCTGAGGGTTCCCTGCTGAAGAAGCCGCACGGTGGCGGTGTTCGACAGCCGCTCGGGGGCGACATAGATGAGGTCGAGCTCACCCGCCAGGTACGCGCGTTCGACCTCCGCCCGCTCGGGAGCGGACTGCGTGGAGTTGAGGTAGGCCGCGCGCACACCGTTGGCGGTGAGAGCATCGACCTGGTCGTGCATGAGGGCGATGAGGGGGCTCACCACGAGGCCCGTACCCTCGCGCACCAGCGCCGGAACCTGATAGCAGACGCTCTTGCCGCCACCGGTCGGCATGAGCACGATCGCGTCGCCGCCGGAGACCAGCTGATCGATGATCGCGGCCTGGTCACCGCGGAACGAGTCGTAGCCGTAGACGGTGTGCAGGGCGTCGAGGGCGGTCGCGTAGCGCGCAGGCGCGGCAGCGCGGGGAGCGGATGCCGAAGGCACAGCCGTGAAGGACCTCGACCAGTCGAGCGGGGGCTCCCACCCGGCATCCGGTGGCGGCACCTCGTCATACTCTCCGGGTGCGTAGACATCGTCCAGAGGAGCATCCGGATAGGGCAGCCCCTCGTACGGATCGGAGGAGGGCTGCGTCATGCTTCCAGCGTAACCAGAGCAGGCGACATCGGTTCGGCCCCGATGTCTCCGATCCGTCGTAAGTTGGAACCAGAGGTGAAGGAGAGACATGAGCGACATCACGGTCACCCGCAACGACGAGGCTTCTCGCTACGAGATCCACCATGACGGCATTCTCGCGGGCTTCGCCGAATTCGATCTGCGCCCGGGCGCGATCCGCTTCATCCACACCGAGGTCGACCCGGCGTTCCAGGGCAAGGGCCTGGCCGGGCGCCTCGCCGCCGATGCGCTGGCCGATGCCGCCGCATCCGGCGAGACGATCGTGCCCCTGTGCCCCTACATCGCCAAGTACCTCACGACGCATGAGGTGCCGGGCGCGACCATCCGCTGGCCTGAGCACCGCGCGACTCCCGACGCCTGATCATGCACGGCCCCCGCTCGATCCTGCTCGAACCCCGTGAGGTGCCGCTCGGCGGCGTGCGCGCGATGAACGTTCAGCGCATCCTGCCCAACCGCGAACTGCCGACCATCGGCGCGTGGTGCTTCTTCGATCGCTTCGGTCCCGACGAGGTGCGCATGCGCGTCGAACCGCACCCGCATATCGGGCTGCAGACCGTGACCTGGCCCCTCGTCGGCGAGGTCCGGCACCGGGACACCCTCGACAGCGATGTGGTGCTTCGCCGCGGCCAGTTGAATCTGATGACGGCCGGCAACGGCATCGCCCACTCCGAGTACTCGGTGGGCGATGGTCCTGTGCCACTGGATGCCCTGCAGTTCTGGGTGGTGCTGCCGGAGGCGTCGCGCCACCGCGCCCCTGGCTTCGAGCAGCACACCGACCTGCCACGCATCGCACTGCCGTCGGCGGAAGGACCGGATGCGGCGGCGACGGTCGTCCTCGGTGACTTCGCCGGCGTGCGTTCGCCTGCGACTGTGTTCACGCCGATCGTGGGCGCCGAGATCGAGCTCGCCGCAGGCAGCCGCATCCGCGTGCCCCTCGACCCCGCATGGGAGCACGGAATCGTGCTCGTCGAGGGTGAGGTGCGCGTCATCGACGGCGACATCGAGACGGTCATCCCGCACGGCGAGCTGCTGTTCCTGGGTGATTCTCGCGACAGCATCGACGTCCTCACGAGCGAGGGCGCGCAGCTGTTCCTGCTGGGCGGAGAGCCGTTCGACGAGGGCATCGTGATGTGGTGGAACTTCGCAGGGCGCACGCATGAGGAGATCGTTCAAGCGCGTGAAGACTGGGAGGCGGATGCGGCACGCTTCGGCACCGTTCCCGGACACGGCGACGTGCGCATCCCTGCCCCGCCGATTCCGCCCGTGCGGTTGAAGGCACGCTACCGCTCGATCTGAGCGTCCAGGGTCAGCCCCGCTCCGGCGCGTGCACGCGGGCGAGGAAGCGCTCCGTGCGGGGTGACGGACCGCGCGGATCCATGATCGAGACGACGATCGTCACGGCAGTGGCCAGCGGGATGCTCCAGGCGGCCGGCTGCGCGAGGAACGGAGCCGCCGCGCCGATCCCGTCGATGACGCCGTAGACGAGGAGGGCGAGCCCGGCGGACAGCCCTCCCACGCACATTCCCGCGACGGCACCCCGCGCGGTCAGGCCCCGCCACCAGACCCCCAGCAGCACGATCGGCGACAGCGTGGATGCCGCGATCACGAAGACGACGCCGACACTGGATCCGAGACCGGCGGGGGCGGTGAGCAGCGCCACCGCGAGCGGCACGATCGCGCACAGCACCGCCGAGAGACGGAAGGAGCGCACCGACCCCGAGAAGACGTCCTGACTGATGACGCCGGCCAGCGAGACGACGAGCCCGGCCGAGGTGGCGAGGAACGCCGCGAAGGCACCGGAGACGATGAGCGCCGTGAGCAGTTCACCGACGAGGCCGGGGAAGATCCGGGAGGGCAGCAGAAGAACGACGGTGTCGGCGACGCCCGGCACGGCGAGATCGGGTGCCGCGATGCGCGCCAGCAGTCCCATCGTGCTCGAGACCATGTAGAAGACGCTCACCATGCCGATCACGATGACGGTCGTCCCGCGCGCAGACACCCCCGTGGGGCTCGTGTAGAACCGCACCAGGACGTGCGGCAGCCCCATCGTTCCCAGCAGCAGCGCGATCATGAGCGAGGCGGTCTGATACGCATCGAAGCCGGACGGGCCTGCCTCGGCGGGGAACACGAGCACCGGGTCGATGTCGTGGGGACCCGCGCCGAGCGCGAAGGCGATGCAGACGACGGGCACCAGCAGCGCGGTGAGCTTCAGCCAGTACTGGAACGCCTGCACGTACGTGATCGCGCGCATGCCACCCGCCGCGACCGCCACCCCCACGAGCACGGCGACGGTCACACCGCCGACCCAGGTCGGAAGACCCGCGACGACGAAGAGCGTGATGCCGGCACCGTGCAGCTGCGGCACGATGTACAGCCAGCCGATCACGAGCACCGCGAGACTCGTCACGCGCCGGGCCGACGTCGACTCCAGGCGCGCCTCGACGAAGTCAGGGATGGTGTGCGCCCCGCTGCGGCGCAGAGGAGCGGCGACGAACGCGAGCACGAGCAGGTATCCGGCCGCGTAGCCGATCGGGAACCAGAATCCCCGTGCGCCGTCGAGCAGCACGAGACCGGAGAGTCCGAGGAACGTCCCTGCAGACAGATACTCGCCGCTGATCGCCGACGCGTTCCACACCGGCCGCACGGTGCGGGAGGCGACGAAGAAGTCGCTGGTCGTGCGCGAGATGCGCAGTCCGTACACGCCGATCAGCAGTGTGGCAATGACGACCAGCGCGACACCGACGATGTCGAGAACAGGGCTCATTCGCGTTCCCTCAGCGCCCGGTAGCGCCGCTCATTTCGCACCGCACCTCGCACATAGATCACCGCGAACACGACGATGATCGGATAGAACGCGTAGGCCTGCAACAGCCACGGAAGCGGCACGCCCCCGATCACGACCTGGTTCAGATCGTCCACGAGTGCGATCACCAGCGCGAGGGCCACGACGACCACGACGAAACCGGCGACAACCCCCAAGGCCAGTCGCAGCTGGCTGCGCACGAGCGCGCGCACGAACACAGCATCCGCCTCATCCACCGGCGCCCCCGGCAACGCGATGCCGCGCGTCAGAGGTCCGCCCCGCTGCGGCGGCAGATCCGCCGTGACCCGCACCCGCTTCGGCGTCTCGGCCATCAGGCGCCCGCCCCGCGCACGAGCGCCTCGCGCACGGCCGCGACGAGTCGCCGGCTGACGGGCAGCGCGATGTCACCGATCGACACCGACGGCTCCGCACCCGACAGACGCGCCTCCGAGACCGCATCAGCGCGCACGAGGAAGGAGCGGTGGATGCGCAGGAAGCCCGCATCCGCCCACCTCGTCTCGAGTTCGGAGATCGGTGTGCGGATCAGATGGCCGCTCCCGTCGCCCGTATGCAGTCGCGAGTAGTCGCCCTGCGCCTGCACCCATCGCACCTCGCTGCGGCGCACGAAGCGCACATGGGATCCGACCGTGACCACGAGCATCTCGTCATCACCGGATCGCGGCGCCTCGCCGAGTTCCAGAACATGGTCGATCGCGCGGCGCAGTCGCTCCGCCCGCACCGGCTTGAGAAGGTAGTCGACGGCCCGCAGCTCGAAGGCCTCGACGGCTCGGGCGTCGTCGGCGGTCACGAAGACCACCGCTGGCGGGACGACGAGCCCCAGCGCTGCGCGGGCGATATCGGTGCCGGCGAGCCCCGGCATGTGGATGTCGAGGAAGGCGATGCGCACGGGGCGCTCCGACAGGATCCGCAGTGCCTCGGCGCCCGAGGTGGCCGTGAGGATCTCGCCGATGCGGTCATCGGCGCGCAGCAGGTGCACGAGCTCGTCCAGGGCGGGCGTCTCGTCATCGGCGACGAGCACATCGATCATGTGCACCCCTCAATCACTCTCGGGATCATGCAGAGGCTGCGACTTCGGCACCTGCATGCGCACCAGGGTACCCGCGCCGGTGTTCGTCTCGACCACGAGGCCGCCCTCGCTGCCGTAGAGCTGCCGAAGGCGCGTGTCGACGTTGCGCAGGCCCACGTGCAGGCCGTCGTCGGCGGCGGTCAGTGTCGCCTGCAGGGCGGTCGGATCCATGCCGACGCCGTCGTCTTCGACCGTGATCTCGGTCGCGACGCCGACATCGCGGGCGATGATGCGGATCTCACCGCCACCCTCCCCCGGCTCCAGCCCGTGGCGCACGGCGTTCTCGACCAGCGGCTGCACCGACAGGAACGGGATCACGGTCGCCAGTGTCTCCGGCGCGATCTGCAGCGTCACGCGCAGGCGATCGCCGAAGCGCGCTCGTTCGAGTTCGAGGTACGAGTGGATGCTGCCGAGCTCTTCTGCGAGCGTGGTGAACTCGCCCTTCCGGCGGAACGAGTACCGCGTGAAATCGGCGAACTCCAGCACGAGCTCCCGCGCACGTGCGGGGTCGGTGAGGATGAACGAGGCGATCGCGGTGAGTGCGTTGTAGATGAAATGCGGGGAGATCTGCGCGCGGAGAGAGCGCAGCTCGGCCTCGGCGAGCTGCGTGCGCGAGGCGTCGAGACCGCCGAGCGCGAGCTGGGCCGCGCACCAGTCGGCGACCTCCTCCGCGGCGCGCACGAGCGTCGCCGGGACGCGCTCGGCGAAGGCGACGAGCACGCCGACGACCTGATCATCGACGCGGATCGGAGCACCGACGGCCTCCAGCGCACCCTGCTGCCTCGGAGACGGGAAGACCTGCCGTCGACCGGATGCGCGCACCTGCGCGGCGATGCGCCGCGCAGCGGACTCCAGCCCATCCGACGCGCCATCGAACCACACGCTGTCGTCCTCCGAGACGATCGCGACCGCGGCGCTTCCCAGCAGCACCCGCAGATGGCGCGACGCCTTCACGACATCCGGTCCAGAGAGCCCTCCGCGCAGATGCGGTGCCGCGAGGCTCGCCTGGTGCAGCGCACGCAGTGTCGCCTGCTCTGCTTCACTGCCGAGATCGGCGCCCCCGCGCGCCAGCCGCCGCACGAGGAGCAGCAGCAGCGTGAGCGCGATGCCCCCGAGAGCGCCGAAAACGGCGGCGAGCACGACATCCGTCATGCCCTCAGCCTAAGCATCCGCGGTCCCGCTCTCAGCAGCAGCGGGCACCCGGATTGCGATCCTGGTCATCCATCTTCTGCCGCCAGAACTGCCGCTCGGTCATCGGTTCGGTGTCCGGGTGCTGACGACGCTGATGCGCGACATAGGTCGCGTAGGCGCTGTCGCCCATGAGGTTCGTGATGTACCAGCGGATGCCACCGCCCACCCGACCTGCGGCGCGGAGGATCGCGCGCAGACGGGTGGGCGTGGCGTTCGCCGGTGAGGCGATCTCGGTCATGTCAGTGCTTCGCTCCCGCGCGCTCGTCGGCGAGGATCGGCTCCCACTGCTTCTCGAGCTCGCGTTCCGCGGCGCTCGGCAGGAAGCCCGCCGGGGCGTAGCGACGCGAGGCGACCGGGGCATCCTCGGTGTTCTCTCCGCCACCGTTGCGGATCGCCTTGATCGTCGACAGGATCGCCGAGATCATCACGATGATCGCGAGCACGACGAACACGATCGAGAGCGTTCCTTGCACGGCGGTGTTGCGGATGACCGCGTCCACGACCTCGGGTGCACCCAGCGACCCGTCGCCACTGTCACGCGCCGCGACGTAGCGGAAGTGGTTCGACCAGTAGCCGATCGCGGGCACGGGCGAGGCGATCTTGTAGATCGACGCTGTGATCGTGACGACAGCCGTGAACGCGAGGGGCACGGCGATGATCCACAGCCACCGGAAGTAGCTGCGTCCCCGCTTGGCGACGATCGCCAGCACCACGGCGAGCGCGATGGCGGCGAGCAGCTGGTTCGCGATGCCGAACAGCGGGAAGAACGTGTTGATGCCGCCGAGCGGGTCCGTCACACCGAGGATGAGGATCGTGCCCCATCCGGCGACCATGATCGCCGTGCAGATCCACACGCCAGGACGCCAGGAGACGTCACGGAACTTCGGAGCCCAGGCCCCGAGGGAGTCCTGCAGCATGAAGCGTGCGACACGGGTTCCCGCGTCGACCGCCGTGAGGATGAACAGCGCCTCGAACATGATCGCGAAGTGGTACCAGAACGCCATGAGCGCCTGCCCACCGAGCGCCTGCTGCATGATGTGAGCGAGGCCGAGTGCCAGCGTCGGTGCGCCACCGGTACGCGAGACGATCGATTCCTCGCCGACCGCCTGCGCGGTGCCGGTGAGCATCTCCGGTGTGAGGTTCACCCCGGTCAGACCGAGCGAGTTCACGAACGCGACGGCGCCTTCGACGGTGCCGCCGGTCGCGGCCGCAGGGGCATTCATCGCGAAATAGATGCCCTGGTCGATCGAGATCGCGGCGACGAGCGCCATGATCGCGACGAACGACTCCATGAGCATGCCGCCGTAGCCGATGAAACGCGTCTGGCGCTCCTTCTCGACGAGCTTGGGGGTGGTTCCCGAGGCGATCAAGGCGTGGAAGCCGGACAGGGCACCACAGGCGATCGTGACGAAGAGGAAGGGGAAGAGAGGACCCGCGAACACCGGACCCATCCCGTTCTCACCGAAGATCGTGATCGCGGGGACCGTGATCTCGGGGCGCACGAGCACGATGGCTCCGGCGAGCATCACGACGACGCCGATCTTCATGAAGGTCGACAGATAGTCGCGCGGGGCGAGCAGCAGCCAGACCGGCAGAACGGCGGCGATGAAGCCGTAGATGATGATGCCCCAGGCGATCGTCGTGCGGTCGAGGTGGAAGATCGCCTGACCCCACTCGGTGCCGGCGACCCAGCCACCACCGATGATCGCGGCCATGAGCAGCGCAAAGCCGATGATCGAGATCTCGGTCACCTTGCCCGGACGCAGGTAGCGCAGGTAGACGCCCATGAAGAGGGCGATCGGGATCGTCATCGAGACGGAGAAGACACCCCAGGGGCTCTCGCCCAGCGCGTTGACGACGACGAGCGCGAGGATCGCCACGATGATCAGCATGATCAGCAGGGATGCGATGATCGCTGCGGTTCCGCCGATCTTGCCGAGCTCCTGACGGGCCATCTGCCCGATTGTGCGGCCACCTCGACGCATCGAGAAGAACAGCACGAGGTAGTCCTGCACCGCGCCGGCGAGCACGACGCCGACGATGATCCAGATGGTTCCAGGAAGGAAACCCATCTGCGCGGCGAGCACGGGTCCGACGAGCGGGCCGGCGCCGGCGATCGCGGCGAAGTGGTGCCCGTAGAGCACCCGGCGGTCGGTGGGGACGTAGTCCTTGCCGTCCTGCTTGACCTCTGCCGGGGTCGCCCGGCGGTCGTCGGGGCGCGTGATGTAGCGCTCGATGACCTTCGAGTAGAAGCGGTAGCCGATCAGATACGTGCAGACCGCGGCGAAGACGAACCAGATCGCGTTGACGGTCTCGCCGCGGACGATCGCCAGCATCGTCCATGCGACGGCTCCGAGCAGCGCGATGGCCACCCAGAGGATGATCTTCGGCAGCGTCCAGCTGCTGGCCTTGCGGTCGTCCTCGGCTGACAGGGAGACCGGGGGAAGGTTCGGATCGGTCACGATCTCGGGCTCATCAATGAGCCCTGAGCCGCCGCTGCGGCGCGACGATGGTGCAGTCATGGGGTTCTCCTCGGGGTGCGCGTCTTTGCGTCTCCCCACGCTAGGGAGGTCTGTGTCCGCAGGAGTGGCGGGGACCGGATGCTGCGACGAGCGGCATCGATGGCGCGACGAACGGCTTGCGGCGCAGCATCCGACCGCTCATTGCCGGCGATTAAACCCGGGACCTCGCGCCGCCGGACGTACCCTGCGACAGTAGGCTTGTGCCGTGGCTACCCGTTCCGTTCTGTCGACCCGCGTCCTTCTCGTGTGCGCGGCGATCGGCGTCGCGACCGGGCTGCTCGGCGGGGTCGCCGGATGGATCACGCTTCCCGTCCTCGCCGGCCCGGCATTCCTCTACGGCCTCGTACTCGGCTCGCACGTGCTGCCGGGCATCATCGCCCAGGAGGTGCTGCGCAAGCCCCTCGTCGCGCTCATCACGCACGTGCTCGCCGCACTCATCGCGAGCGCTTTCAACCCGGCCTGGTCGATGCGGTTCATCGGCACCGCACTGCTGTTCGGACTCATCCAAGAGGGCGTCGCTGCGCTGACGCGCTACCGGTCGTGGGGCGCATGGCGCTTCTTCATCTCGGCGGCGATCATCGGCGTCTTCGTGGCTGTCGTCGTGTTCTTCGCCGCGAATCTCGAAGTACAACCGCTGTGGGCGCAGATCGCCTACCTGGTGATCTCCGTGCTGGGCCCGATCGCCTGGACCGCGATCGGACTCGCGATCGGCGCTGCTCTGAGCCGCGCAGGCGTCGCTCGACGCTGACTCTCGGATAGCGGATCAGGTAAGGCTCATCTAAATTAGTCTGTGACCCCTCTCGCAGACTCGAGGCCCGACGTGCGTCCATCCGCGCCCCTGCTCCGCGTGCGTGACCTCTCGATCACCCACGCCGGTTCCGCGCATCCGTCCCCGCGAGACGTCTCGTTCGACATCCACCCCGGCGAAGTCGTGCTGCTGCTGGGGCCGTCCGGATCGGGCAAGTCGACGCTGACGCTCGCGCTGAACGGGCTCATCCCCCACGCCGTGCCCGCCGCGATGGTCGGGACGGTTGAGGCGGGTGGGCTCGCCACGGTCGACTCACCCACCGCGACGCTGAGCACCCACGTCGCCATGGTCTTCCAGGATCCGGATGCTCAGATCGTGACCGGGTCTGTCTTCGACGAGGTGGCCTTCGGCCCGGAGAACCTGCGGCTTCCGCTCGACGAGGTGTACGCCCGCACCGAGGACGCCCTGCGTCGGGTGGGTCTGTGGGAGCGCCGCGACGAGAATCCCGATGTTCTCTCGGGCGGTGGCCGCCAGCGTCTCGCCATCGCGTGCGCCCTCGCCATGGGTTCTCCGCTGGTCGTGCTCGATGAGCCGACGGCGAACCTCGACCCGCAGGGGATCGACGACGTCTACGCGGCGTTGACCGATGTCGTCGCCGAGGGCGACCGGGCGATTCTGCTGGTCGAGCACAACCTCGACGCCGCCATGGCCTTCGTCACGCGCACGATCGTGCTCGACGGCGAAGGGCGCGTCGCCTTCGACGGCCCGGCCCACGAGACGATCCGCACGCATGCCGCCGAGCTCGTCGAGATGGGCGTGTGGCTTCCGGCCGCGACGCTCGCCGCCCTCCGGATGCAGGAGCACGGCGCTGTCTTCGATGAGCTGCCGCTCTCGGCAGATGAGCTGGCAACGGCTCTACACGACACCGCCGTTCCGGCGGGGACTGTCGAAGGCTCCCGGATGCCTCGCAGCGAAGCATCCGCCCCCATCATCCGTGCACGCGGGCTGACCGTCCGCCGTGGGCGTTCCGCAATCGTGCGCGATCTCGACCTCGACATCGAGACCGGCAGCCTCACCGCGATTGTCGGCGCGAACGGCGCGGGCAAGACGACTCTGTTGCAGGCGCTCGCCGGCGTCATCCCGCCGCCGAAGCGGCAGGTCACGGTCGACGGCATCGATCCGGACTCCGCGTCGCCTCGCGAGCTGTCGACGCGCATCGGCTTCGTGTTCCAGAACCCCGAGCACCAGTTCATCGCGGCCACCGTCTTCGATGAGCTCGCGCATGGGCTGCGGCTGCGCCGTGTTCCGGATGCGGAGATCAGCGCCCGCGTCGATGAGATGCTCACCCGGTTCGGCCTGGCGCACAAGGCGCAGACGCACCCCTTCCTGCTGTCCGGCGGCGAGAAGAGACGTCTCTCTGTGGGTACAGCGCTCATCACGCACCCGCACGTGCTGGCGCTCGACGAGCCGACATTCGGGCAGGACCGCGCCCGCGCATCCGAACTCCTCACCCTGCTGCACGACCTGCGCGACGAAGGCACCACCGTCGTGATCATCACGCACGATCTGCAACTCGTCGCCGACCACGCCTCGCACACGGTCATCCTGGCCGACGGGCGGGTTCATGCCGCGGGCCGCACGGCCGATCTCTTCCGCGACGAGCAGATCTTCACGGGCGCGGGCCTCCACCTGCCCCCGGTGCAGCGCGTGCTCGCCGCCACCCGGCAGGTGATCGAGCCTTGAGCGCGACCGCCTTCAACCCGTATGCCTCGTTCACCGTCACCTCGCCGCGGCAGTTCCTGTACGGACTGAACCCGCTGGCGAAGATCATCGCGGTCGCACCGGTCATGGTCCTGCTCGTCGTCGTGCGCGACCTGGCGACGCCCACCGCGTTCATCGCCCTGTCGTACGCGCTGGTGCTGATCGGCACGCGCGTCACGGCGCGCACCCTGCTGATCTTGTTCGCGGCGATGCCGGTCGGCATCCTGGTCATCGGCGTCAGCTTCTCGGTGTGGGTCGACGCGGCCGGCGTCGATGGCACGGCGCCCGTGCTGCAGATCGGCACCTGGACGCTGTTCGCCGGAGCGCTCGAACTCGGCTTCGCGACCGCACTGCGGCTCGGCGCGATCGTCGCGCTCGCCCTGATCGGTGGGCTCACCACGACCGGCCCCGACCTTGTGCGCGCCAGCGTGCAGCAGCTGCGCCTGCCCTACCGAATCGGCTACACGGCGCTGGCGGCTTTCCGGTTCGTGCCGCGCTTCGGGTACGAACTGTCGGTCATCCGCGCCGCGCACCGTGTGCGCGGTCACCACGGCGGACGCGGTCCCCTTGCGCGCATCGCCCGAGGCTGGGGCTACATCGTGCCGCTGCTGGCGAGCGCGATCCGGCACGCGGAACGCGTGGCCCTCGCGATGGACTCCCGCGCCTTCGGCGCCCACCCCACCCGCACCGAGCGTCACCTCGTGCCGTTCCGCCGCCGCGACGCAGCGTTCCTGGTGCTGTTCCTTCTGGCATCCGCGGTGATCTTCGCCGTGTTCTTCCCCTGGCAGCTCGGGTAGCACCGACGACGCCTGCGTCTGGCGCGCGGAATCTTTGGATGCTGACCAAAGATAGACTGAATGCACCCGGAGCTACCCCGCCCACATCCAGGAAGGCAGCATCGTCGTATGAGCCGCGCCCGCATACTCCCCGCGCCACTGTCCGGCATGCAAGAGGCAAAGCGCCCCACCGGCGCCATCGTCGCGACGATCATCGTCGTCGCCGCAAGCTATGGATCCCTCATGATCGCGGGCATCACCTACTCCTCGATCACCGGATCCATGGAGATGCCCTGGTGGATGAGCATCGTCGCATTTGGCGGGATCGCCGTACTCATCGGCCTCTGGGTGCGTTTCAAAGAGGGGCGCCGCTTCCGCTCGCTCGGCTTTGAGGAGCCGCGCCGCGCCCCGCGTCAGATCCTGTGGGGTATCGCGGGAGGCCTGCTCCTCGCGACTCTCGCGATGCTGACGCTCGTCCTTCTCGGGCAGGGATCGATCCGCTGGAATGCCGACGCACTGACCCCTGCAGACTGGCTGATGGCGCTCGTCTGGATCGCCGTGTACGCGGTGCAGTCCTCCTCCGAGGAGATCGCCGTCCGCGGCTTCGCGGCTCAGGCGTATGCGCGCCGCTTCGGCATCGTCGCCGCAATCGCCCTGCAGGCGGTGCTGTTCGCCGCGCTCCACGCCGGCAACGACGGCTTCGGCGTTCTTCCGATCGTGAACATGCTGCTCCTCTCGGTCGCTCTGGGCCTCTGGGTGCTCAAGAACGGCAGCCTGTGGGCCGCATGCGCCTTCCACAGCACATGGAACTGGGCACTCTCACGCCTCTTCGGCACGACCATGTCGGGGCATGAAAGCAGTCACGGCATCTTCGTCGTCACACCGAGTGCCGACGGGCCGGCGCCCATCACGGGTGGGACGTTCGGCATCGAAGGCAGCCTGATCACCGCCGTTCTCCTCGCCGCCATGATCGCCGTACTCGCCGGGCCGGCGATTCGCCGCGTGTCCGCAGCGCGCGCAGCGACTGCCCCCGCCCGCACGCTCGACGCGGTGCGCTGAGCAGGGCCGCGGACGCGAGAGAGGGGCCCGGATGCAGCATCCGGGCCCCTCCTTGATTCACAGCGTCAGCGCTTGCCGGCGATCTGACGCCCGACGAGATCACGCATGATCTCGTTCGTGCCGCCGTAGATGCGGTGCACACGAGCGTCGGTGAAGGCCCGCGCGATCGGGTACTCCATGATGTAGCCGTAGCCGCCGTGCAGCTGCACGCCGATGTCGAGCAGTTCCCACTCGCGCTCGGTGGCCCAGAACTTGACCTTCGCGGCGTCCTCGGCCGAGAGGCGGCCGTCGCGGTAGGCGAGCAGCGCGCGGTCGATGTACGCCCACATCGCGTCGGTCGTTGCGGCCATGTCTGCGAGGCGGAAGCGGGTGTTCTGGAAGTCGGCGACGCGCTCACCGAACGCCTCGCGATCCTTCGTGTAAGCGACGGTCCAGTCGAGCGCGGCCTGGCCTGCGGCCGCCGCCGCGACACCGATCGACAGACGTTCGAGCGGAAGGTTCAGCATCAGCTGGATGAAGCCCTGCCCCTCCTTGCCGCTGATGAGGTTCTCCTCCGGGATGAAGACATCCGTGAAGCTCAGCTCGGCGGTGTCCCACCCGTGGAAGCCCATCTTGCTGAGCTTCTTGCCCTGGTCGAAGCCCTCCATGCCCTTCTCCACGATCAGCAGGCTGAACGCGTCAGGACGGTTGCCCTCGCCCGTCTTGACGAAGGTGACGACCATGTCGGCGGTCGTGCCGGAGGAGATGAACGTCTTCGCACCGTTGAGGATGTATCCGCCGTCGACCTTCTTGGCGTTGGTCTTGATGCCGCGCAGGTCGCTGCCCGCGCCGGGGTCGGTCATGGCCAGTGCGCCCAGCACCTCGCCGGTCGCCATGCGCGGAAGCCACTTGGCCTTCTGCTCGGGCGTGCCCATGTGCACGAGATACGGCACGGCGAGGTCGTCCTGGATGCCGAAGGCACCGGCGAGGGAGCCCGCACCGGCGGCGATGACCTCTTCCATCACGATCGTGCGGAAGCGGTAGTCCTGCAGCATTCCGGCGCCGCCGAACTCCTCGGGAACCGAGAGCCCGATCAGACCGGCTTCTCCAGCGGCGAGCATGGTCGCGCGGTCGATCTCACCATCGGCGTCCCACTTCGCGAGCGATTCCGTGGTGACGTGCCGCTTGACGAAATCCTTCACCAGCTCGCGGAATGCTTCGTGGTCCTCGTCGTAGATGTCGCGTTCCATCGCGCGTCCTCCCAGTCGATAGGGTGCTTCACTGCACCGCGAGTCTAGGGATTCCGTCGACCGGACGAAAGATCATTGTGAGAATGCATCTCACCGTTCGTGATACTCGGTGTCAGCATTGTGGGATGCCACCAGATCCCGTCGAACCGCGGAATTCTGGATCAGTCGGCGTAGCCTGGCGCATCGGGAAGCGCGAAGAACTGTTCCAGCGACTGGTAGCCACCCTCATGGTAGGCGCGGGCCAGCTCCGTGCCGATGTAGCGCAGATGCCACGGCTCAGGCGCGTATCCCGTTGATGCTGTCGCGGACGCTTCGTAGCGCACGATGAACCCGAACTGCCAGCCGTTCTCCGCGACCCACACCCCCGCCGGTGTTGCGCCGAAATCGTAGATGCCGCCGCATCCGTCCGCGCAGCTGACCACGTCGGCTGCGAGGCCGGTCTGGTGCTCGCTGTGTCCGGGACGAGCGGAGACCGCGTCTGCGCCCTCCTGCCCGAGCTCGTCCACGTGGCCGTAGTAGTTGCCGACCTGTGTCTCGAAGGAGCGGTAGCCGCTGCCGAGCGCCAATGGGCCGAGGCCTGCCGCCTCCGTGGCATCCGACATCGCATCCAACGCGGCGGCGACATCCGCACGCACCGGCCCCGCAGAGGAATCTCGAAGGAGCGCCGGCTCGCCCAGCGAGGCTGGAGCGTACTCAGCCGGCGAGAGCGAGCGCAGCTTGTTGACCACGAGCCACAGCCGCACCGGATCAGCGAGGTCGACGCACGGAGCGTTCCCCGTGGCGACCGCGGCACGGAAGGCCGCACCACCGCCGAAGGCCGCAACGGCTGCGTTGTCATCACCCGAGGCGATCGCCTGCTGCACCGCTGGTTCGGCACAGTGGTCGACGACCTCTGCCGCCTGAATCTCGACGACAGGGAGCTCTTGTGCAGTCACCGGCAGAGGAGGCACACGCAACGCCGCCGCCCCCGCGCCGGTCGCGGCTCCTGCGCCTTCGAACAGCGCCAGGATGATCCCGAGAACGGTCACCGCGATGCCGATCGGCACGAAGATGCGCAACGCGGAAGAACTCGCCCGGGCATGGCGAGCAACCGGACGCTGCGGGTCAGTCACCCCTTCATTGTCTCCCCCTTCACTGGACGGATGCTCCATCTCTCCACAGATTCGAAGATTTAGACGATGTCACCTTGACGATCATTCGATCATCTGTTCGAATAGAGCGCATGAGATGGCAAGGGCAGCGACTGGGAGAGGTGGATGGGTCCGCCCTGCCCGGACTGGAAGACCGCACCGGCATCCTTCGCACCGTGACGACGCCCGAGTTCGCAGGAATGACGTTCCACGAGGTGCTCGCGAAATCTGTTCTCAATGCCGTTCCTGGTGCCTCGCGCATGCCCTTCTCCTGGACCATCAACCCCTATCGGGGGTGCAGCCATGCCTGCACGTACTGTTTCGCGCGGGGCACCCACACCTATCTCGACCTCGACGGAGGAGCCGACTTCGACTCTCAGATCGTCGTGAAGGTCAACTCGGTCGAGATCCTCGAAAAAGAGCTGCGACGCGGCAGCTGGAAGCACGAGACAGTCGCCCTCGGCACCAACACTGATCCGTACCAGCGGGCCGAAGGCCGCTATCAGCTGATGCCGGGAATCATCCGGGCACTCGCCGCGTCCGGCACTCCGATGTCGATCCTCACGAAAGGCACGCTCATTCGGCGCGACATCCCCCTGCTCGTGGACGCGGCGACGCAGGTGCCCGTCGACGTGCAGATGTCGATCGCCATGTACGACGATGAGCTGCAGAAGGCGATCGAACCCGGCGCACCCAGCACACAGGCCCGCCTCGACACAGTGCGGGCCCTCAGCGACGCCGGCTTCCCCGTGACGGTCTTCCTGATGCCGATCATGCCGCACCTCACCGACTCGCTCGCCGCGATCGACACGGCGCTTGCCCGCATCAAGAACGCAGGCGCCAGTGGCGTGATCTACGGGGCACTGCACCTGCGTCCCGGCGTGAAGCCGTGGTTCCTGCAGTGGCTCAGCCAGACCCGCCCCGACCTGCTTTCGTCCTACCGAACGCTCTATCCGGGGGCCGCCGCAGAAGCACCGAAGGTGTATCGGCAGTGGCTCGCGAAACGCGTTCGGCCGCTGATCCGGATGCACGGGCTCGATCGAGGGTCGGGCGGTACAGGCATCTCGTCACGCGGGTTCCGCCAGGAAGAGGTCGCGCAGGGGCGACCCGGAGGAGCCGCTGCGACACCTCCGATGCCCACGTTCCGAGCCGATCGCACGCGTCGATCCGCACTCGTAGGGGCGCCCCAGCCGACTCCCATGCTGTTCTGAGCCAGAGCGGGCGCGGAAGCTGTTCGGGCCACCGACGAGCTCGCATCGACAAGGGCCCCGCCCCGCACGAGTGCGGAACGGGGCCCTTCACGGTTGTTCGTGTCAGCGGGTGAGTTCGTCCGCCGTCAGAGTGCGCCCGGTGATCTCATCGATCACGTCGTCGCCGACACGCGCGCTCTCGAAGGGCGCGTCGATCTCAGCGCGGTCGAGCAGCTCGGTCATGCGGCGCTGACGCTGACGGGTGATGAGCGTGACGACACGACCCGAACGGCCCGCACGTCCGGTACGACCAGCGCGGTGGAGGTACGTCTTGTACTCATCCGGCGCATCGGCCTGAACGACCAGGTCGATGTCATCCACGTGAATGCCACGGGCAGCCACATCGGTCGCCACGAGCACCTGCGCGCGACCGGAGGTCAGACGCTGCAGGTTGCGCGTGCGCTTGGCCTGGTTCAAGTCACCGTGCAGGGACACCGCGGAGATTCCGGCATCCTCGAACTGCTCTGCGAGCATCTCCGCATACGCACGCGTGCGAGCGAAGACAAGGGTCTGGCCCTCGCGGTCGACGAGCGACGTGAGGATGTCGGCCTTCTCACGGTGCTCGATCACGAGCACACGGTGCTCGATCGTCCCCGAGTTCTGGTCTTCCCCCGCGACCTCGAAGACCGCCGGGTCGACCAGGAACTCGTCGACGAGAGACGCGACCTCGCGATCGAGCGTCGCCGAGAACAGCAGCTTCTGGCTGCCGTCCGCCGTGTGACGCAGGATGCGCTGCACCGGCTCGACGAAACCGAGCTCGCACATGTGGTCGGCCTCGTCGAGCACGGCGATCTCACACTCAGAGAGGTTGAGCTTGCCCTGGTTGATGAGGTCTTCGATGCGACCGGGGGTGCCGATGATGATATCGACGCCCTTCTTCAGCGCACCCACCTGACGGGCCTGCGGGACACCGCCGTAGATCTGCGTCGTGAACAGGCCGACGCTGCGCGCGATCGGCTGGATCGTGCGGTCGATCTGCAGTGCGAGCTCACGCGTCGGCGCCAGGATGATCGCACGCGGCGCACGACCGAACTCACGCTTCTTGCCCTTCTGCGCGAGCAGGATGCGCTCGACAAGAGGCGCACCGAAGGCGATTGTCTTGCCCGAACCCGTGCGGCCACGAGCCAGCACGTCGCGGCCTTCAAGAACAGCAGGGATCGAGGCTGCCTGGATCGGGAACGGCGTCGCCGCCCCCATGTTGTTCAGCGTCTCGACGATGTTCGAGCCCAGGCCGAGGTCACCGAACGTGACACCTTCGACCTCGGTCGCGGCGACAGCCTTCGCCTCAAGACGCTCGTGCACGACATCATCCGCCTGATGCGCCGGCTTCGCGGTGCGGTTCCAGTCATCGCGGCTCGGACGCTCTTCGCGACGCGGACGATCGCTGTAATCGCGGCGGGGACGGTCGTCGTTGAAGCGGGGGCGGTCGCCACCGAACGAACGCTGCGGACGGTCACCGAAGTCACGACGGGGACGGTCATCGCGCTGCGGACGGTCACCGTTGAACGAACGCTGCGGACGCTCATCGTTGCCGTAGCGAGGACGCTCGCCACCACGGTCGTTGAAACGAGGACGCTCGCCACCACGGTCGTCACGGTTCGGACGGTCACCGCCGTACGAGCGCTGCGGACGGTCACCGAAATCGCGACGGGGACGCTCGTCGTTGAAACGCGGGCGGTCGCCACCGAACGAGCGCTGCGGACGGTCACCGAAGTCACGACGGGGACGGTCATCGCGCTGCGGACGGTCACCGTTGAACGAACGCTGCGGACGCTCATCGTTGCCGTAGCGAGGACGGTCACCACCACGGTCGTTGAAACGAGGACGCTCGCCACCACGATCGTCACGGTTCGGACGGTCACCGCCATACGAACGCTGCGGACGGTCACCGAAATCGCGACGCGGACGCTCGTCATTGAAACGCGGGCGGTCGCCCTGGAAGCGCGGGCGCTCGTTGAAGCGTCCGCGCTCAGCGCCACCCTCCGAGGAACGGTGGTGCGGGCTCTCGCGGCGGCCATCGACGGCACGGTTGCGGATGCTGCGCGCCTCGTCGCGACCGGCGCGCTCCTGCGCCGTCCACCGCTGCTTGGGGGCACCCTCGGCCTCGGTGCGGAATCCGCGGTGGCCGGGGCTGCGGCTGCCAGGACGGCGGTCGAATCCGGCGGACGGTCGGCGCTCCGAGGCATCCGAGCGCTCGGAACGACCCGCGCCGCGGGCGTCGTCGCGTCCGGCGCCGGGGCGCGCGTGACGATCGTGGAAGGAGGTCTTCTTCTCGCCGTATCGCGGCTCGAAGTTGCGGGCGGGGCGACCGCCCTTGGGCTTGTGACTCTTGGGCATGGGTATGTCTTTCTTGAGTTCTCGCACGAGAACAGCGCCTGCGCGCACGCAGACATAACCCGGACATCCGTCGGCCGGGGCCATTCATGTGATGGTTCATGCGCATCGAATGATGCTCACCATCGGCCCCTGGACTCACAGAAACGATCCGCACAAAAGACGCGGTATCCGAAGCCGACTGATCCAGGGTAGCCGACACTCCTGGGAAACCGCCCGTACGATGAGCAGGTGCACACCGTAACACCGTCTCCGACCGGCCGCCAGATCACTCTCCGCCGCGGCCCCGTCGTCGCGCAGATCGCCCAGGTCGGCGCATCCCTCCGCGATCTCGAGGTCGGCGGAGTGACCATCGTGCCGCCCTATCCCCTGGACGCGCCCACCCCCGCCTGCTCGGGTGTCGTGCTCGCTCCGTGGCCCAACCGCGTCCGCGATGGCATCTGGCAGGACGGCGACACGACCCGCGCGCTCGCGATCACTGAGCCTGCACTTCGCAACGCGAGCCACGGGCTGCTGCGGTTCACGGCGTACGAGATCGAGCAGGACACGGATGCCACCGTGACGCTGCGTGCGCAGATCGTGCCGCAGACCGGCTACCCCTACCTGCTCGACACGGCCGTCGAGTATGCGCTGACCGCCGACGGCATTCGCGTCACGCACACACTGACGAACCACTCCGCGCATCCTGCGCCGGTCGCTCTCGGCACGCATCCCTTCGTCACGATCGGCGATGTCGACCCGCGCGAACTCTCCCTGCGGATTCCGGCCGAGACATACTTCGAGACCGACGAGCGGCTCCTGCCGATCGGAGAATCACCCGTGCAGGGCGGAGTCGACCTCCGTGCCGGGCGGCGCCTTGGCGACGTCACGCTCGACACCGGATTCGCGACCCTGCACCGCGACACCGATAGCCGCGTGCGTACGACGCTCACCGCTCCGGATGGCCGTGCCGTCACCGTCTGGCAGGGCGAGGGCTTCGACTATATCCAGGCCTACACGACGACGAACTACCCCGGTCAGTCACTCGCCCTCGCGGTCGAGCCGATGACCGCCCCCGCGGAAGCGTTCAACTCCGGCCGCGGACTGCGTCACCTCGCGCCCGGCGAGACGTGGACGCTCGAGTGGGGAATCACGTTCGACTGAACGACGAGGCATCCGTCGAGCGGATGCACGGATGTCAGGCGATCTCGTCCGGCATCCGTGCAATCACCCTGCAGACGTACGCGTCAGTCGACCGCGCCCGCCGTGGGCAGGCCACCACGGCTGCGGAGCTCCCGCCGGCTCGCGTGGTGTACCTCCGCGCCAGCATCCGCCTTCGGCCCCGCATCCGGTGCATCCCGCGAACCCTTCGGCTCACCGCTGTCGCCTCCGCTCCGTCGTACCGCCCGCCGCTCGCGCGCACCCTCGACGAGGTTGTAGAGCGTCGGCAGCACGATGAGGGTCAGCACGGTCGATGAGACCAGACCGCCGATCACGACGATCGCGAGCGGCTGCGAGATGAATCCGCCGTGCCCGGTGATGCCGAGGGCCATCGGCGTGAGCGCGAAGATCGTCGCGAGGGCCGTCATGAGGATCGGGCGCAGACGCTTCTCTCCACCCGCCATGACGGCGTCGTGCGTCGACAGCCCCTTCTCGCGGTACTGATTCACGAGGTCGACGAGCACGATCGCGTTTGTGACGACGATGCCGATCAGCATCAGCACACCGATGAGAGAGGCGACGCCGAGCGGCACGCCGGTTACGATCTGCAGCAGGATCGCGCCCGTCGCCGCGAACGGCACCGACACGAGCAGCAGCAGCGGCTGACGCAGCGACTTGAAGGTCGCCACCATCACGACATAGACGATGAGGATCGCCGCGAGCATCGCCAGCCCCAGCTGCGAGAACGACTCCTGCTGCTGCTCTGCGACACCTCCGACCTCGGCACGAGCACCATCGGGCAGGTCGACGGCGGCGAGCGCAGCCGTCACGGATGCCGTCGCGAGAGCGAGGTTGTCGGATGCCGGCGGCACGGTGACCGTGGCCGTCCGACGCCCCTGCTCGGTCGTGATCGAGGTCGGCCCCTCACGTTCTTCGACGGTCGCGATGTCCTGCAGCTGCACGACGCCGCGGGCCGCGGGGATCGCCAGTGCGCGCAGCTCATCGGCGGTCGCCGGCGGTGTGGCCGTGGCGAGATACACCGTCAGCGAGGTGTCGTCGATCTCGACCGAGCCGATCTGCTGCGGGCGCATCGTGCTCGACACGATCGACCCGACGGCGGCTTCGGACAGTCCGTACTGGGCCGCGGCGGCACGGTCGACCACGACGGCCAGGTACGGCAGCGCGGCCGACAGGTTGTCGGTGACCGCACCGATGCCCTCGCGTCCTTCCAGTTCGGCGACGACGGCATCGGTCGCCGCCTGCAGGTCTTCCGCCCCCGCGGCGCTGATGTTCACGGCGATGTCGCTGGACCCGAAGCCTCCGCTGGAGCCGACGGTGACCTCTCCGGCATCGCTGAGACCGTCGATGGCCTTCTGGACCTCAGCGCGCAGCGCCTCCTGATCCGCCCCCGACACGGTCTGCACCGAGTACGTGATGCCGGCACCGCCGGAGAAGACGTCCTGCAGGGCGGACCCGCTGGAGCCGATCGACGCCTGCACATGCTCGATGCCGTCGATGTCGAGCAGCACGTCTTCGACCTTCCGCGCCGCCTCCGACTTCGCGTCGAGGCTCGCGGTCGGGCCGAGGTCCTGCGACACCGTCATCGTGTTCTGACCCGAGTCGCTGAGGAAGTTGATCTTCATCAGCGGAGCGGCGGCGAGAGTTCCGCCGAGCACGACCACGGCGAGTACGACCGTAACGACAGAGTGCTTGAGGGTCCAGCTGAGCACGGGACGATACCAGGTCTGCAGGCGGGTGGGCGGAGCATCCGGATGCTCCGGATCGATCACGTTCCCCTGCTCATCGCGCAGCGCCTTACCCGGCTTCAGGAACCAGTAGGCGAGAACCGGAACGATCGTGAGCGCGACGAGCAGCGATGCGGCCATCGCGATCGTGACCGTCATCGCGAACGGACGGAACAGCTCACCGACCATGTCGCCCACGAACACGATCGGCAGGAACACGGCGACGGTCGTGATGGTCGAGGCGGTGATGGCCGCGGCGACCTCGCGGACCGCGAGGATGATGGCGCCCATCTTGTCGGCGCCCTCGACGTAGTGCCGCTTGATGTTCTCGATCACGACGATCGAGTCGTCGACGACACGGCCGATCGCGATCGTCAGTGCGCCGAGGGTCAGCATGTTGAGCGAGTACCCGAAGGCCTGGAGTCCCACGAAGGTCACGAGCACCGAAGTCGGGATCGAGATCGCGGTGACGAGGGTCGAGCGGATCGACATCAGGAACACGAGGATGACGACGACCGCGAACACGAGGCCGAGCAGCCCCTCGACGGCGAGCGTCTCGATCGACTGCACGATGAACGGCGCCTGATCGAAGATCACGGTGAAGGTGGCATCCGGGAAGGATTCCCCGATCGTGTCGAGGGCGGCGATGACGCCGTTCGAGACGTCGACGGTGTTGGCCGCGGGGAGCTTGGTGACGGCGATCGAGATGGCATCCTCACCGTTGACGCGAGAGATCGAAGACACCGGGTCGGCTTCCTGCACGACCGTGGCGACGTCGCCGATCAGGGCGTCCGTGCCGACGAGCGGGAGCGCCGCGATCTCTTCGACCGAGGTGATCTTCGCGCCGGTCTGCACCGTGAACGTGTTCTCTCCCTCGGTGATCGAACCGCCGGGGAACAGCACACCGTTCTGCTGCAGCGCCGTGCTGATGTCCTGCGGCGATGCTCCGCGCGTCGCGAGGGCGACCAGGTCTGGCGTGATCGTGATCCGCTGGCCGATGGCTCCGACGATCTGCGCGGCGTTCACACCCTTGACGTCTTCGATCTCGGGGATCGCGAGCGCTTCGAGGTCTGCCTGCGCGTTCTCTGCGTCATCGAAGCCGGTCACCGCGATCTGGATCACCGGAAGGTCGGAGATCGACACGGAGAGGATCTGCGGCGTCACCCCGTCCGGGAGCTGCTGCGAGATGCGGTTGATCGCCTGCTGCATCTTCTGCTCAGCGGTGGCGAGGTTGGTGCCGTACTCGAACATCGCCTGCACGACCGAGGCGTTCGTCGTGCTCGTGGCGCTCGTCGACTCCAGCCCGGGCACACCCTGGATCACCGATTCGATCGGCGTGGAGACGTCGTTCTCGACCACCTCGGGCGAAGCCCCCGGGTACGTCGACATCACGATCAGAGCGGGAAGCTCGAGCTCGGGGATCAGCTCCTGCTTGAGACTCGTCAGCGCGAGGCCGCCGAAGATGGCGGTCACGACGGTGATCAGAGCGATGAGCGCCCGGTTGCGCAGG
This sequence comes from Microbacterium keratanolyticum, assembly GCF_016907255.1. Taxonomy (NCBI): domain Bacteria; kingdom Bacillati; phylum Actinomycetota; class Actinomycetes; order Micrococcales; family Microbacteriaceae; genus Microbacterium; species Microbacterium keratanolyticum. The sequence goes on from NZ_JAFBBQ010000001.1 coordinate 1,161,246, forward strand.
CTCAGCACGGCAAGTTTCGACACGGCGGTTCTTTCGATCAGTCCGGCAGGGTGGGGGACGCGGATGCTGCGCTCACGGGCGTTTCCAGGATCGCGGCGAGCGCGTGCTGAAGGGTCGTGAGCGGAAGCGGGTGCTCATGGATCTGGGCGTGCCACAGGGTCCCGTCGATGAAGACGGCGGCGGCGCGCGAGCGCTCTTCACCATAGGTGGGCACGAGGGAGGTGACGAGCTCGTCGGACCAGTGCCGGGCGAGCGCGCGCAGGCGCGGGTCATGCACAGCCGCGGTGACCACGGCACGGTCTGCCTGCAGCGCCCGGGAGTCGCCGAGGTTGGCGTGCAGAAGCCCGGCGAGCGTGGCGGGGCTGACGCCCTGCGTGGCGAGGGTGTCGCGCACGACCGCCATCTGCGCATCCACATGCTCGACGAGCAGTTGCAGCGCGGCGGCGCGGAGATCGTCGAGGGTCGCGAAGTACTGGGTCGTGGCACCGAGGGGCACCTCGGCGCGAGCGGCGACCAGGCGGTGCGTAAGGGCATCGACGCCGATCTCGGTGATGAGTTCGGCAGCGGCAGTGACGATCGCGAGACGGCGCGCTTCAGGATCACGTCGACGACGCGCGGTCTCCGCCATGACACCTCCTGAACACATGTACATGTACTTTTGTACATTCTCGCGTTGAGAGGTGGCTGTGAGATGAACGCGGAGCCTCTGCTCAGAACTGCGAGGCGACCGCCAATCCGAGCCCTGCCGCGAGGACACCGATGAGCAGCATCCCGATCGCATGTCCGGCAGCTGCTCGGCGCGCACCATCCCGCCACAGGGCGACCGTGTCGAGCATCGCGGTGCTAAAGGTCGTGTATCCCCCGAGGAAGCCTGCACCGACAAGGAAGAGCACCTCGGGGAGCAGGCCCACGACGACACCCAACGCGAACGATCCCGTGACGTTGATCACGAAGACGCCCCACGGAAACCGACGCCCCGCCAGGCGCGTGACTCCTCGATCGACGAGGTAGCGCACCACTGCTCCCGCACCCCCGGCGAGCGCCGCGCAGAGAAAGAGCAGGGGACTCACGCGGCACCACCCCCGGGAGCCTGCCGCGACCGCCCCAGCCAGAGGCCGAGCACCGCCGCACCGATGCCTATGGCGACGCTCACCACGGCGTACCCAGCCGCGAGCCAGGGCGCGGCACCGCCGAGCTCGATGATCCCGACGGTGAAGGCGCTGTACGTCGTGAAGCCTCCCAGCAGCCCGGTGCCGAGGAACAGCCGGACACCTGACGATGCGGGCAGACGCGCGGCGAGCACCCCGAGCAGGAAAGATCCCGCGACGTTCGCCACGAGGATCGAGAGCGGCAGGCCCGCGGCATCCGGAATCACGAACCCGAGGGCGAGGCGAGCGGCCGTCCCCAGCGTGCCACCTGCGGCCACGAGGAGCACGCGAGTGACTGACGCGGGGTTCACGCTCGCCACTCTACTCGCGGCCTAAAGCGACCGCTCGGCGTAGACGCGCAGCGCGTCGCGCACGAACTCCGCACCGGCCGTGCCGCCGGCGGATGTCTCATAGTTCTTCGCGAAGCGCGGATCGGCGACGTACATCTCACCGAGCCCGAGCACGTAGCCCCTGATGTCACCGCCGTTCGCCGCGGGCGTGCCGGGCACTGAACGGAGCCAGGCGACATGCCGCGCGGCGAGCTCCTGCGCAGCATCCGCGTCCGCAGGGACGCCCGACTCCGCGGCGGCGATCCAGTCGCGGCCGAGTTGAGCGACGCGCTCCTGGAACGCGGCGCGCTCTTCGGGCGTCTGACCTCGCCACCAGCGATCGCCGTCGGCGTAGGCCTTCGCGCCCCAGCGCTGCTCCACCTCCTCCTTGTACTGCGTGTGATCGAATCCGTCGAACATGCTGTCGGTCATGAGCTCTTCCTTTCCGGTGAGGGCGTCGATGGTGTGCTCGACGGCGGCGATCTGCCGCGCGAGCCGGCCCTGCTCCTCACGAAGCAGGGCGAGATGGGTCTGCAGAGCGGATGCCTCGGAGCGCTCCCGCTCCAGCACTTCCGCGATCTGCGGCAGGCCGAGCCCGAGCTCGCGCAGCAGCAGGATGCGCTGCAGGCGCACGAGGGCGCGCTCGTCGTAGTGGCGGTACCCGTTCGGCGCGATGCGACTCGGCGGGAGCAAGCCGATGTCGTCGTAGTGGCGCAGCGCGCGGCTGGTCGTCCCCGCGAGACGGGCGACTTCCTGGATGGACCAATCGTTCATGTGTCCCACCGTAGAAGTTGACGCTGCGGCAATGTCAAGACGCAGCACCCTGAGTCTTCACTGACCCCTCTTGACAAAGTCGAGATATATCGTGTTATTGTTGGCACAACACGATATATCTCGACTTTACGGAGAAATCATGACCGAGAAGTGGCTCATCGCTCCCGGCGAAGAACGCGTCATCGACATCGACTCGGCGACCCGGCTGAAAGTCGGCCTCGTCGGCGGTCAGGTCGATGTCGTCGCGCACGACGAACCGAGCATCCGCATCGAGGTGCACGGCGTCACGGTGAAAGACCTGCGCGTGGAATCCGACGGCACGCAGATCGAGATCGACCACCCGCAGCTGGGCTGGGACAACTTCCTCGAGGTGTTCCGCAACTTCGGCTCCGGTGGACCCAAGGCAGAGATCAGTGTGGCCGTCCCGCGCAGCATCGCGCTCAACCTCGGCGTGGTGAGCGCCGGCGCGCTCATCTCCGGACTCACGACCGACGCGCGCCTCAACACCGTCTCCGGCGACGTCATCGTCGACACGCACACCGGCGACCTCTCGCTCAACTCGGTGTCCGGCGATGTGCAGGTTCGCGATCTCACCGGCACCGTCTCGGCGAACAGCGTCTCCGGCGACATCGCCATCACCGGCGCCGTGAGTAAGGCGACCATCGACACGGTCTCCGGCGACATGGTCGTCGACGCACAGGGCGCCGTCAACTCGATCAACCTCAACACGATCTCGGGCAGCAGCACCGTGCGCCTCGACCACGCGCTGCCTGCCAACTACGTCGCGCGCACGCTGAGCGGCAAGCTCCTCATCGACGGCGTCGACCGCGGCGGCTCCGGCCCCACCACCTACACCGGCCAGTTCGGCGAACTCGCCGGATCCTTCGTCGATGTGCGCGCCAACTCGGTGTCGGGCAACGTCACCGTGCTGCGGCACGCCCCGGTGTTCGTCGCCGACGACGAGGAGTGGGAATCATGACCCCCGCCGTCTTCTCGCACGGCGACCTGCGCCTGTACCTGCTGTCGCTTCTCGCTGAAGCGCCGCAGCACGGCTACGGGATCATCCAGGCACTCACCGACCGCACGGGCGGCACCTACACTCCGAGCGCAGGAACGATCTACCCCCGCCTGGCGAAGCTGGAAGAGGAGGGCCTGGTCACCAAGACCGTCGAAGGCCGCACCTCGATCTACGCCATCACCGATGCCGGCCGGGCAGAACTCGCATCCCGCCAAGGCGACCTCGCCGGAATCGAGTCCGAGCTCACCGACTCGGTGCGCCTGATCGCGAACGAAGTGCGACAGAGCGTGAAAGAGGCCATGCGCAGCCTGCGCGCCGATCTCGCATCCGCCGCGAAGGACGACCGCTCCACAGCCAAGAAGCGCGCGTCGTCGTCGCCGATCGATGAGGAGCGCGCGCTGAGTCGCGAGCTGCTCGCCCGGGCGGATGCGTCAATCAACGCCTTCCGCGCGCAGGTGCGCGCCGACCTGCGCACGCACGTCGCCCGCGGCGGCGCCGTGCAGACGTCGACGATCACCGACCTGGAAGCGTCGCTCGACTCCGCCGCCCACGCGATCACAGCGGCACTGAGCAAGTAGCAGCAACACCGCACGCCAGAAGCCCGCTCCCGGATGCATCCGGGAGCGGGCTTCTGGCTGCGGAGGCTACTCCGCGAAGATGTCCTTGTCGTCAGCGACGGGCTCGTCGAGCGGAACGATCAGAATGGGGCGGTGCTGGCGGTGTGAAAGCCGCGCAGCCACGGATCCGGTGAAGAACTCGCGGATGGACTCGCCGATACCTCGCTGGCGTGTCCCGACCACGATGAGTTCGGCATCCACCTTGTTCGCGAGGTGCTTGATGGCGATCGCCGGATCACCAACGAGCTGACGGGCTGTCCAGGTCAGGCCACTGCCCTGGAGAGCGTCGGCACTCACCCGCTGCACCTCTTCGAACTCGGCGACGCCCGCTTCGAGGTTGAGGTCGATCGGCGCGGAATGCACGTAGCCGTCCGGATCTTCGTAGGTGACGAAGCGCGTCACATCGACATGGACGACGACGAGCGGAGCCGAGAACAGCTGTGCGTAGCGCACGCCTTCGGCAAGCACACGTGCGGGCTGATGCGGCTGCACGGCAACAATCACGGCGCCCCGCAGCTGCTCGTTCTGCAGCTCGCCCTCGGCGGGGGTGGAAGTCGGATCGGTCACGGTCATCTTCCCTTCGCTCAGAGGGAACCAGGGCTCCCTCACGTACGTGCGTGCTATCCTGAATGCTACTCTTACCGGCCTGGAGCCGGTGTCGTGAATGCCCGAGCCGCATAGGTCTGCGGGCCGTACTCGTGAGGGGGTCTCGCGCATGGGCCGTGGCCGTCAGAAGGCGAAACACACAAAGATCGCCCGCGAACTCAAGGCGTACTCTCCGTCGGTGAACTACTCGGCGCTGGAGCGCGAACTCGGTAGCACCACCGAGGAAGACGCCTACGTCGACAAGTGGGCCGACCAGTACGCGGACGAAGACGAAGACGAACTCGAGAAAGCCTGAACAGCGCTTTCTCGCCCCGGCCGTCGGTGACCCCGACGCCCGGGGCTTCGTCGTTGGCGCCGACAGGATGAGGTGCGGCGCGCGTACTCACCCCGGCCGCCCCTCTCGCGCGCGACCAAGAATGCAAAACAGCCCGCAGGCAGCATCCACGGGGCCGTTTCGCTGCTTTCGCCGATCGACCCGATCCGCCACCCGGCTGCTGCGCGCGGATGTGACTCGCTACGCGTGACGACCGAGATCAGCTCTGCTGCGCGGCCTTGCGCGCCTTCGCCTCAGCGCGGCGCGCATTCCACCACGCCCAGAAACGCCCCAGCAAGCGCTTGAGCCAATCGGCCATCCGTCGCGCCCAGTGGAACTCGGTGCCGAGGATCGCCAACCCCAGGAAGACGACGAGCCAGCCCGGACCGGGGAGCGGAACGAGCAACAGGCCGATCACCGCGACAAGACCGCCGAGGATTCCGACGGTGATGCGGTAGCCGAGCTCGAAGCGCGGATGCTGCGCGACCCACGCACGCGCCCGTCGCAGCATCCGCCGGATCGGCCGGTCCGGATTCTCGCCCCGAGCGATGTCCGCGCTGATCTCACGGGAGAGTTCGTTCGCCGCATCCGTCATGCAGCGAGCATCTCACGATATATCTCGAATTTCCTGTGAACCGGTATCGCCGTGCTCGGTCGCAGACCGAGCCTCGGTCACCAGGCCCCGTGGCGCGCTTCCCACTCGTCTTCGACGGTGCGACGGCGACCGGCGATCCATCCGGCCGGAAGGATCAGCACGAGCATGACCCCGAGCAGGATCAGAGGCACCTGCCACCCGTCGGTCAGCCCATGGATCACGCCGACGAGCGGGGGGAAGATCGCCGCGACGCTGTACGCCACGCTCTGCGCGAAGCCGCTCAGCGCGACCGCGGTCTCATGCGTGCGCGCCCGCACGCTCATGAGCACCAGGCCCAGGGGGAACATGATGCCCGTCATCCCGAGCAGCACCACCCACAGGGGCAGCGCGGCCGTCGGCGCGAACAGCAGGCCGAGCACGCCCAGCACCCCGCCGATCGCGCCGATGAAGAACAGCGGACGGGTGGCCTGCCATCGCACGACCAGAATCGGCACGAGCAGCGCGCAGGGCAGGCCGATCGCCCCGAACAGCGAGAGCAGCGCGCCCGCCTGCGCGGGCGTCACCCCCGCGATGTCGATGAGGATCGCGGGAAGCCACGCGAACGACGTGTACGCGATGAAGGACGAGGTCGCGAGCACGAGACCCGTCGCCCAGGCGAGGGGGATCCGCCAGAGACGTGCGAGCAGGTTGGGGCGTGCCGAGGTCACCGCGATGGGACCGGTGGCGAGCACACTCGGGTCTGTGCTGTCGAGACTCTCGGCGGAGGTCTTCACGACCGCGGCATCCGCGACCTGCGAAGGACGCAGCGCCAGCAGCAGCCAGGGCACCAAAGCGGCGACGACGAACACGAGCCAGAGACCGAGCGACACGCGCCATCCCGCCGCATCCGCCACCGGCACCGCGACCAGTGGCGGCAGGAACGTCGAGATCGCCATCATCGTCGAGTACAGCGTCATCATGAGGCCGAGACGATCAGCGAAGTACTTCTTCACCAGCGGCGGCAGCAGCACGTTTCCGACGCCCACCGCAATGAACATCAGAACCGTGCTCATCAACAGCATGGGCGCGCTGAACGAGAAAGCGCGCAGCCCCAGACCGATCGCCGACAGCACCAACACGGCGACCGCCAGGCGCTCCAAGCCGAACCGGCGCTCGAGTGACGGGGTGAGCAAGCCGAAGATCGCGAAACACACCGGCGGAGCCGAGCCGATCAGGCCGATGATGATCGGGGGCAGCACGAACTCATCGCCGATCGCCTCGTACAGCGGCGACAGCGAGGCGACGCCGGAACGCAACGAGAACGCGAAGAGGACGATGCCGAGCAGCGCGAGCACCCGCCCCTGCCAGAGCGGGCGGGACACGTTCACGATGTCTGGGTGTCCTCGACCCAGGCCAGGTACTCCTCCGTCACGGTGCCCGTGACGTACGTGCCGGTGAAGCAGCTCATGTCGAGCTCTTCCAGTGCGGAGCCCTCGATGATCGCGGCCTTCAGGTCTTCGACCTCCTGGAACACCAGGTAGTCGCAGCCGAGTTCCTCCGCCATCTGCGGGATCGTGCGGCCGTGGGCGATGAGCTCGTGACGCGAGGGCATGTTGATGCCGTACACGTGCTGGAAGCGCACGGGCGGAGCCGCCGAGGCGAAGGTCACCGAGAGTGCGCCCGCGTCGCGGGCCATCTGGATGATCTCCTTGCTCGTCGTGCCGCGCACGATCGAGTCGTCGATCAGCAGCACGTTCTTGCCCTGGAACTCCGTCGACATCGCGTTGAGCTTCTGACGGACCGTCTTCTTGCGCACCGCCTGCCCCGGCATGATGAAGGTGCGGCCCACGTAGCGGTTCTTGTAGAAGCCCTCGCGGTACTCGATGCCGAGCTTGCGTGCGACCTCCATCGCCGCCGGACGGGACGAGTCGGGAATAGGCATGACCACGTCGATCTTGTCGCGCGGCACGTGCTTCGCGATCGTGTCGGCCAGGCGGTCGCCCATGCGCAGGCGCGACTCATACACCGAGACACCGTTCATGACGGAGTCGGGACGCGCCAGGTACACGTACTCGAACGAGCACGGCGCCAGGGTGACGGCATCCGCGCACAGCTGGGAGTGCAGCACACCGTCGTTCGTGATGAAGACTGCCTCACCCGGCTCGACATCGCGGACGATCTCATAGTCGGCGTTCTCGAGCACGAGGGATTCACTCGCCACGACCCACTCGTCGCGCATCGCGCCCGACTCGGGGTCGGTGGCCGTGCGGCGACCGAGCATGAGCGGACGGATGCCGTGCGGATCGCGGAAGGCGAGGAGGCCGTAGCCGGCGATCACGGCGATGACGGCGTAGGCGCCCTCGATGCGGGTGATCGTGTGAGACACGGCCTCGAAGATGCGCTCCGGATCGAGATCGACCGTCGAGGTCGTCGACTGCAGCTCGCCCGCGAGCACGTTGAGCAGCAGCTCGGTGTCGCTGGAGGAGTTGAGGTGACGGCGGTCGCGCTGCTCCATGTCGGCAGTCAGCTCACGCGTGTTGGTGAGGTTGCCGTTGTGCACGAGGATGATGCCGTACGGCGCGTTCACGTAGAACGGCTGCATCTCCTCTTCGCTGGATGCGGTGCCCTTGGTGGCGTAGCGCACGTGGCCGAGGCCGACCGTGCCGAGCAGCGCGCGCATGTCACGGGTGCGGAACGCCTCGCGCACCATGCCGCTCGCCTTGGCCTGATGCATGACGCCGCTCGGCTCAGCCGTGGCGATGCCCGTGGCATCCTGCCCGCGGTGCTGCAGCAGAAGAAGAGCGTCGTAGATGTCCTGGTTGACCGGACCGGTGCCGACCATTCCGACGATGCCGCACATAGGGGGTTACTTCGCTCCGCCTTCTCGGTATGCACCGACGAGACGCACAGCCCCGCCGTCGACGCCCTTGGCGCCCTGTTCGAACTCGCCCGCGGGGCGCTCTGCGGTGGTGTGCACCGTCGCGACCTGCCAGGTGTCGATTCCGCCGGCCGTGAGGGCGGCGGCGATGTCGGATGCCACGTCGGCGGCGACCACGGCGAGGAAGCCGATGCCGAGGTTCCAAGTGCCTTCGCTGGACTCGAGCGAGTTGCCCGAGATCTCCGAGAGCACACGGAAGACGGGTGCCGGCGACCACGTGGAGCGGTCGACCTCAGCCCAGCTGCCGACCGGGAGCACACGCGCGAGGTTGGCAGCGATGCCCCCACCGGTGACGTGGCTGAGCGCGTGCAGGCCATCGCCGAAGTCATCCGCGATACCGAGCAGCGGCGTCGTGTACAGGCGCGTGGGCGTCAGCAGGGCTTCGCCCCAGGTGGTGCCGAGGTCGGCGGCCTGGTCGGCGTAGTTGATGCCGGCATTCGCGATGATGTGGCGAACGAGCGAGTAGCCGTTGGAGTGCAGACCGCTGGAAGCCAGCGCGAGAACCACATCGCCGTCCTGCACGCGGTCGGCGCCCAGCATCCGCTCGGCCTCGACGACACCGGTCGCGGCGCCCGCGACGTCGTAGTCGTTGATGCCCAGAAGCCCCGGGTGCTCGGCCGTCTCGCCGCCGACGAGCGCCGTGCCCGTGAGCGTGCACGCCTCAGCGATGCCGCGGACGATGTCGGCGATGCGCTCGGGGAAGACCTTGCCGCAGGCGATGTAGTCGGTCATGAAGAGCGGCTTCGCGCCCACCACGACGATGTCGTCGACGACCATGCCGACGAGGTCGTGGCCGATCGTGTCGTGCTTGTCGATCGCCTGGGCGATCGCGACCTTCGTGCCGACGCCGTCGGTGCTCGATGCGAGCAGGGGCTTCGTATAGCCCAGCAGCGCGCTGGCGTCGAAGAGTCCGGCGAATCCGCCGACCCCTCCGAAGACCTCGGGGCCGTGCGTCGCGCGCACGGCAGACTTCATGAGTTCGACGGCCAGGTCGCCGGCAGCCGTATCGACTCCGGCTTCGGCATAGGTGTGAGACGACACTCCTTGATCCTACCGCGACCGGGCGCGTCGACAGACGTCTAAGGCGGTGCGGCCGACCCCGAAGAATCGACCGCCCCGCCCGTGATCAGCGAGTGCGTCGCTGCGTCAGCTCTCGATCAGGCGACGACGACGGATGACCGTCAGCGCCAGTCCCGCGACGAGCAGCAGCGCGCCGATGCCCAGGCCTGCGAAGTCCGGCTCTGCACCGGTCGTGGCCAGGCCGTCCGTGCTGGAGTCGCAGGGGACCTCGGCTCCGAGCGGGAAGCGGATCGACACCGGGTCGAGCGCGTCACCGGCGGCGTAGAAGCCTGCGAAGGCCTCCGCGCCGGCACTCGTGAGCGTCGCCGGAGCGTTCGTCCACGAGATTGAGGATCCCGAGGTCGAGGCATCCGAGAGCGAGAGCGTGGCGAAGTTCACGCCCGATGCGTTCACGTCCGGAGAGCCGTTGAAGCCCTTCGACGACACGTCGAGGATGAGCTGCGCCGACGAGCCCGTGACACGCACGCGCGGGTTCGACAGCGTCAGGTCCAGCGCACCGGAGTGGCCGGTGAAGTGCATGCTGCCACCGAAGGAGACGCGTCCGTTTCCGGTCTCCGTGCTGTAGGCACCGGATCCGCTGCCCCAGCCGCCCGACACCGCGCCCTTGGCGATGCCGCCCTGGACGTAGCTCACGAAGCTGGCCTTCACGCCCCATTCGAAGCTCGCGCCGTCGACGGCACGCGCGAGGCACACGGGTGCCGCGGGCTTCTCGGGAGCCGGTGCGGCCGTGATCGTCACGGGGAAGCTCGCCGTGACCGCCCCGGAGGTCGCGACGATCGTGTGCTCGCCGGCCGGAACCGTCGCCGGGATCGTGCCGGTGAAGCGGAAGGCTCCCCCGGCCGAGGCGACAGTCGCACCGAGCTCGACGGGGTCGGAGTGCAGCACGAGCGCCACGTTGCCGAGAGCCGGGAACCCGGCACCGGTGATCGTGAACTCACCACCCTGAACGACCGTCGGCGCGCTGAGAGCGAGCGTCGGCTTCTCAGGGGTGACGGCGGCGGCGACCGTGACGGGCGCGAACGCGTCGAGCGTGCGGTTCGTGATCGACAGCGCGTGCGCTGCCGAGGTGGCAACGTTGTACTCACCCTCGGAGCTCAGCGTTCCTGCGGGGATCGTGACGGTCGTGGTGAACGCGCCGTCGACGATCTGCGAGGCAGGAACCCAGCCCTGGGCGATCCAGCCGGCCGAGACGAGCGGGCCGCTGCCGTCCCACACGGACTTCTCACCGAACAGCACGTAGGCGCCGTTGACCGCGCCGTCGCCGATGTATCCGGATCCGGTGACGGTGAGCACGTTCTCGACGCTCGGGTCGAGGTCGGCGTTCGGCGTGACCGTGAGGGTCGGCGCCGGGATGGGCGACGGGGTCTTGAACACCACGGGGGTGAACGTCTCGAACGGCGCGTACTTCGCGCCGCCACCGCCGTAGGTGTAGATGCCCCAGCGACCGTTCTCGAGCGCCTCGGCCTCGCTCACCGTGAGCGTCGTCGAGAAGGTGCCATCCTCGGCGATCACGATGCCGCCGCGCGCGGCGCCGCCGATCGTGGCGAGGTCGGCCTCGTGCACGCCCCACTTCTGCTCGATGACCTTGCGCGCACTGCTGGGCGCACCTGCGGAGGGCTTCCAGTTCTCTGCGAAGGAACCGAAGACGACGTAGGCGCCGGTGAACTTTCCGGCCAGCGGCGGGCGGGTGCCCGAGGTGTCGGGCGCGTTCGGCAGGAAGCCGGAACCCGTCACGGTGACGGTCTCACCGGCGGGATCGATGTTGATCGACTTGCTGACCGTCACGGTCGGCGTCGGGCGCACGGGCCCGGTCGCCTCGGTGACGGTGTGCGCGACGGTGTTCGACACAGATCCGGTGAACGCCGCGGCGTCGGTCGGGGTGAACTCGGCACGGAAGGAGTGGCTGCCGATCGTGGCGTTCTCGAAGCTGAGAGTGGCTGCGCCGTCGACCGCGTCGACGCCGAATGCGAGCGGGATCTCGCCATCGAGGAAGCGGAAGGTTCCCGCGGCGGCGGGGCTCACGGCAGCGACGATCGAGATCGCCTGCCCTTCAGACGATGTGCCTGCCGGAGAGACGGTGACGGTCGTCGAGGTCTGCGTCGCAGGCTCAGGCTCTGCAGCGGCGTAGACGAGCGGGATGCTGGTCTTCTGCGTCTCGTCACGGCCTCCGTGCGCCTGGCGGGTGTGCACGACGTACTCGACGCCGTCGGCGAAGGCCGGGGCCGGGAGCTCCACGGAGAACGAGCCATCCGGGTTCATCGGCGCCGTGGCTCCGAGGCCCGGCATGGTGCCGACCGCGTTGCCCACGGCAACCCAGGCGAGGATCGTGTCGGCCGAGGCTCCGGCCTGACGGATGCCGACGTAGACGCCGTTCGCGGAGGGGTCGGGGTTGAACCCTGCACCCTGGATGGTGACGGGACCACCGTCGCGGGGCGCTTCGGTGACGGTCAGCACTGCGCCGCCGGCGGCGTACGCGGGCGCGGCGCCGAAGGCGGCCCCCGAGATCGTCAGCACTGCGGCGAGCAGCGCCGCCAGCAGGCGCGAGCGCGGTCTGCGCGGCGCCGTTCGGGTGTGAGACACAGTCTTCTCCTCTGATGTGTGAGCCGTCCTGGCTCGGCGGGGGCGAAATGACGGGTGATTCGCAAGGCTCACGCAGAGTAAGGCAAGCCTATCCTTAGTCGGTATCGACTCTAGTGAGGTTACCCTTCCCTGGCAAGTCGCTGAGTGCCGGACGCACCACCTGCGACGCTGCGCATCAGCGTCGGGGAATCACCAGAGGGTGGCCATTGATCGGATCCGTGATCACGGCGACAGGCGCCCCGTAGACGGCCTCGATGCGCTCCTGGGTCAGGACCGCCGCCGGAGACCCATGGGCGACACTGCGCCCGCTCTCGAGCATCGCGATCTCATCCGCGAATGCCGCGGCAAGAGAGAGATCGTGCAGCACGACGATGACGGCCCGCCCCTGATCAGCCAGATCACGGGCACTGCGCAGAAGCTCCTCCTGATGCCGCAGGTCGAGCGCCGCGGTCGGCTCGTCGAGCATGACGACGGGGGTGTCCTGCACCAGCACCCGCGCGAACGACACCCGCGCCTGCTCTCCGCCCGACAGCGAGCCGTAGGCGCGATCCGCCAGGTGACCGACGTCGGCCCGACGCATCGCCTCCGCGATGATCTCGTCGTCGTCCCGATCGGCACCCTGCCACGGCGCCGCCCCCATCTCGACGACCTGAGCGACCGAGTAGGCGAAGGACACCCGGTTGGACTGCAGCAGCACGGAACGCCGCCGCGCCAGATCGCGCGCGCGCAGCTGCGCGACGTCCTCGCCGTCCAGCAGCACGCGACCCGCGGTCGGCGCGATGTCTCCGGAAAGCGCTCCGAGCAGTGTCGACTTGCCCGCCCCATTGGGGCCGACCAGGGCGAGCACCCGCCCGTAGGCGATGCGCAGCGACACGTCTGCGAGAAGGTGTGATCCGCCGAGACGGTAGGACACCTCTTCCACGGAGTACGCGACGGTCACGACCAGCCCCCTGCGTTTCGTCGGATGAGCCAGTAGAAGAAGGGGCCGCCGAGCAAAGAGGTGAGGATCCCGATGGGCAGGTCGGCCGCGGGCACTGCCGTGCGGGCGAACAGGTCGGCGAACACCAGCAGCACGCCGCCGCCCAGGAACGAGGCGATCATGAGGGGACGTGTCGCCGGACCCAGGATGCCGCGGAACAGGTGCGGGATGACGAGACCGACGAAGGCGATGATGCCGACGAAGGCCACGGCGACTCCCGTGAGCAGCGCGACCAGCACGATCGACAGGATGCGCAGCCGCTCGACACGCACGCCCAGGTGCGCGGCCGTGCGGTCGCCGAGCGCGAGGAGGTCGTAGCGCGGGGCGGCGAGGAAGGCGATCACCAGCGAGATCGCTGTCACGGACGCCACGACCGCGACCTCCCCCCAGCGGGAGCCGTTCATGGATCCGAGCTGCCAGAACACGATCTGCTCACGCGACGCCGCGCTGCCGGCGAACATGAGCACGGCCAGCAACGCTCCCGCGAAGGCGTTGACTGCGATTCCGGTGAGGATCAGACGCACCGACTCTGTGCGGCCGCGCACGCGGGCAGCACCGTAGACGAGCAGCGTGGCACCGAATCCGCCGGCGAAGGCGAGCGCCGCCGTGACCCACGAACCCGCCGAGGTCAGCCCGAGCGTGATCGCGACGGCGGCACCGACCGCGGCGCCGGAGGAGACTCCGACGACGCCGGGCTCCGCGAGAGGGTTGCCGAAGATCGCCTGCATCACGACGCCGGCCACAGCGAGAGCCCCACCGACCAGCAGCGACATGAGCACCCGCGGGAAGCGGATCTGCCACAGCGTCGACTCGACCATCGGCGAGATCGGCTCACCGACCCCCGTGATGCCGATCGCCCGCAGGAGTGCGGTGCCCATCTCGGCGGGGGAGATCGGAAGCTGGCCCGACCCGGCCGAGACGAGCACGCCGACCAGGAGCACGACGGACAGCACGGGCGCGACGATCCAGATGCGGCCGCGGCGCGGCCGACCGACTGTGGTCGTTTCCGCGCGCGTGACCCGATCGGGAGCCGTGCTGATCGTCACGTCGGCGCTCACGACCGCTCACGCAGGTCGGGAGCGTAGATCGCACGGGCAAGCGCACGCAGCACATCCGCCGAACGGGGACCGAACGACAGGATCTGCGCGTCGTCCATATCGACGAACCGCTGCTTCTGTCCCGCTGCGGTCACGGCGATCGCAGGCTTCTCCTCGATCAGCCCCTGCGCGCCGCCGGCGGATTCGAGCCCGTGCGTCATCACGAGAATGAGGTCGGGATCAGCGGCTGCCATCGCCTCGTCGGTCATGGGCCGCATGCCCGCCCATCCGAGCTCGCCCGCCACATCCACGCCGCCGACCGCCTCGATGAGCGCGTCCGCTCCGGATTCCTCTCCGAAGAGGTAATAGACACCCGCCGAACCGCGCACGTAGAGGAACAGCATGCGCACCCGATCGCCCGGCTCCGTCGGGGCGATCTCGGCGATCTCCGCGACGGCGGACTGAATGTCCGCACCGATGCGGGTCGCGAGTTCGTCCCCGACCTGCGGCACGCCGAGCACGGCGGCGACATCGCGTGCGAGCACGGCCGCCCCCTCGAAGGATGGCTCGTTCTGCACGGCGACGACCGTGATCCCCACATCGCGCAGCTGCTCGACGACATCGCGTGGGCCGATGGAGCCATCGGTGAGGACGAGAGTCGGCGCCAGCGCGATGATCGCTTCGCTGTTGATCGTGTGTCCCGGGCCCGTGACGACGGGAAGCTCGTGCGGGCCGGGGAACGTCGTCGCCGCGTCGCGACCCACAAGCTGATCGCCGAGGCCGAGAGCCCAGACGGTCGCCGCGAGCGAGCCCGCACGGTCGATGGCGATGACGCGGGATGTGTCCTCGATCGTGACCTCGGTCTCGCCCGCCATGTCGTATGACGTCACGGTCGTGGGCAGGGACGCACGAGGGGCATCCGCGATGGGCTCGATGCGCAGGTCATCGAGAATGGCCGTCGACGGCCCCTCCCAGGAGCGCGGGTCATCGAGGGGGATCAGCTCAGACAGCGCGGGCAGCGTCTCCGCGGCCGGAAGCGAGGTCGATGGCGCGGCGGCTCCCGTCGCGCACCCCGCGAGCGCGAGCAGGCTCAGCGCGGCGAGCGCCGCGGTGAGCCGCCGTCTCATGGTGCGTCCTCGGTGTGCGCGTCGCGAACTGCCGAGACGACGGCGCGGCGACGGCGCACCGCCCAGACGGCCGTGGCTCCGGCGAGGATGAGGGCTCCCCCGGCGACCGCCCACCAGACACCGGCGGGCGCGGTGTCCGCCGGCGCCTCCGCGTTGGCGATCGCGACAGACGAAGCCTCGGGCTCGGGCGCGGGCGTATCGGCGACCGGTTCGGTGCATTCCAGGACGAACGAGAAGGACAGCGGATCCATCACGGTGCCCGCCTCGTAGCTGCCGAAGGCGGCGAAGCCTTCGGGTGTGATCGTGGCGGCGACGGCGGCTGCGGCGACCTCGCCGCTCTCGGCCAGAGGCAGCGTTCCGGCGTCGAGATCGAGGGCGATCATCGGAATCTGCGGATGCGTCTGCACGGCATCCGTGGCTCCGGCGAGCGCATCTTCCATCGAGACCCCGCTGATGTCGACCTTCAGCTGCGGCTGCTGCCCCTCGCTCAGCACCAGGGTGGGATTGGCGAAGGTCGTGCGCAGCAGGCCGTTATGACCGGTGAAGGTGACGACGCCCTCGAAGGCGACCTCGCCGGATCCGGTCGCGTCGAGCGAGCCGTGCGCACCGCTCCAGGTGAACTCGGGCGTCGTGTAGCTCGCGCCTTCCGCTGCCTCCCACGCGCCCTTGGCGATCGTGCCCGAGATGTACGAGCGGAACGACTCCTTGACGCCCCAACTCAGAGTCCCGTCCGTGACGGCGCAGACGCTCTCAGCGGTCGCAGCAGACGCCGGGGCGGCAGCGCCACCCGCCGCGAGCACACCGACGCCGAGGGCGATCGCCGCGAGGACGTGAGGGCGGGCACGATGGCGCGGAGCCGAGGAAAGCGACATGGAGGACCTCTCTGCGACGTCGTTTCGGGGCGACCTGTGGGGGAACCCTTATACGGTAAGCCTTACCTAACCCCGTCGCCAAACCGTGCACGCCGTCTCCGGCGAACATGACGCCAGAACAGCACCCGAAGCATCCACCCCTCGCCCCAGCCGCGCCCGCCTCCTACGATGGTGCACATGGGCGAGAAGCCGCAGTGGCTCGTACGCGAAGACGCCGGCGTTCCGGTGCTTCTGGCGCTCGCCCTGCGCCAGAAACTGGGCATCCGCGAGCCGCTTGACCTGCCAGCCCTGCGCGACCTGCCCGTCCGGTCCCCGGACGCGCCGGAGACCACTGTCGCGCTGGAGCACCAATGGCGGGCGTTCTGGGAGATGACGGTCGAACCGCGCGCGCACCGCGCCCCCGGACCGTTGGAGCTCGTCGACGGCTTCGACACGCTCGTCGCGCTGCCCGCGACGGGCGCGGAAGAGCTGCGCGCCGCGATCATCCCGCACGCCGACTCCGCGCTGCGCTACGCCCGCGAGACGCAGGCCCGCTATACCCGCACCGTCGGGCATGAGAGCAACGCCTACCGCGCCTACGCCTCAGCGATCGCGGAGTTCGAGCGTGAAGTCGGTCGCCGCGCGCATTCGTTCGAGCTCAACGTGCACGTCCTGCCGTTCACGCAGCGCGGCCTCTGGTGGATCGGCTCGCTCAGCGTCGCCGTCACCGACGGCATGCGCCGCGACGTCGTTGCCTTCGATCAGGCGATCCGGCCGGTCATCAGCCAGTTGGCGTAAGTCACGCGACGGCGGATGCCCCGTGGCATCCGCTCTTTCGCTCAGTCTTCGTCGCGGGCGGTGACAATCGTCTCGTGGTCGACGCGCACGATGCGGTCGTGGCGACGCGCGAGCCGCTCGAGAACCACGCCGACGAGGCCACCGAGAGCGATGCCGATCGGGGCCGTCCACAGGAGCACGAATCCGAACACCTGGGTCGGCGGGTAGACGACGTTGAGCACCTCCGACGGCTGCTGGCTGCCGGACAGCGCGATGATTGCCGCGACCAGCACACCCAGCACACCACCGACGGCCATCAGCACGCCGTAGCGCGGCACGCGACGGACACGCGCTTCGACGATCTCGTCGCGGGAGGTGGGGTGCTCAGCAGACATGGCTCTATTGTCCCACCCCTGCCTATGCCCGCGCACAGGGTCGTCGCCTACGGACGCAGCGGCAGCAGGTCCGCGAGATGCGCGCGGATGCCGGAGGCGTGCACCCGACCGGACGCCGCGGCGGCGTCCCAGGTCTCCGTTCCCGTGGCCACGGCGATCCACGTCGCCGCATCCATCTCGATCACATTCGGCGGAGTACCGCGCGTGTGCTTCGGACCCTGCACGACCTGCACGGCACCGAACGGCGGAACCCGCACCTCGACACTGTTGCCCGGCGCCTTCTCATCCAGCAGCTGCAGCAGGTAGCGGACCGCGGTGCCGTACTCGCTGCGCGGGGGCTTCCCCCCGGCGGCGAGCGCATCCTGCGTCGCCGTCAGCGCTGCGCGCCCGAGCGCGGTATCGATCTTCTTCGCCACGGCTTCAGCCTAGGCGCGTGCGGTCGCGTCGCAACATCCGCCTGCAGCCCCAGAGCCGGACGGGGGCCGCGGCACGCAGCCACGACCCCCTCGCGCACACGACACCTGCCGTGTCGCCGCTCTCCCTACGACGCCGTGAGGCTGTCGACGTAGTCCTTGTTCTCGTCCATCCAGGTCCGGACGATCTCGGTGTAGTCCGTCACGGTCTCGTCGGTGTTGTACATGACGTTCTCAAGCGAGAACAGCAAGTCCGAGCTGAGCGTGAAGTCCTTCAACCAGCCGTTGACCTCGGCAAAGTCATCGGCGAACCCGGTGCGCGTCACGGTGTGGATCGACTCGGCAGCCCCCAGGGTGCCCTCCGGGTCGGCCAGGTCCTTGATGTCGAAGGCGTCATAGGCCCAGTGCGGACGCCACAGTGTCACGGCGATGTTCTTGCCGCTGTCGAGCGCCTTGCTGAGCTCCGCGAGCATCGCGGGCGTGGACGACGTGATGTAGTCCATGCCATCGAGCTTGTAGGTGGGGATCACCTCGTTCTGCGTCGCCTCAGTAAGGCCGGCGCCGGGCTCGATGCCGATGAGGCGGTTGTCGAACGCCTCGGCGTTGGCGGCGAGATCCGCGAGCGAGTCGACGGGGGCGTCCGCGTTGACCGCGATCGTGAGCTTGGCGTCTTCGTTCCATGCTCCGAGGTCGACGATGTCGTCTCCGTACTGCTCGAAGTAGGAGGCGTGCGTCGTCGGTAGCCAGCCGTCCAGCGCGAGGTCGTAGTCGCCCTTGGCGAGACCGGCGAAGACGGGGCCCGCATCGGCGTACTCGAGGGTGACGTTGTAGCCCTTGTCCTCGAGCGCGATCTTCCACAGGTACGAGGCTGCTTCGCCTTCGGGCCAGCCGTTGAAGACACCGATCGTGATGTCCTTGGATGCCTCGCCTGAGGCATCGGAACCGGATGCATCCGTGCCTCCGGCGCATCCGGCGAGGGCAAGAGTCGCTGCTGCTCCCAGCGCAAGGGCGCTGATGAGGTGTCGCTTCTTCATGGTGTTTCCTTTCCTCCTGCGTGCTGTGTCGCAGGTGTTGGGGATGCCCGCGGTCTACCGCGAGCCGTCGGTGCGCACGCGCACCTCGGTCTTGATGAATCGGGTCGGCTCAGGCCGGGACGGGTGCGGATGCCTCGGCAGGTGCGGCCTTCGGCGCCGGAGCCTGCGCGGCCGGGCGTGCGGGGCGCTTGCGCGCTCGGCCGAAACCGCCGGTGACACGGTCGAGGATCATCGCGATGATCACGACGGAGAGTCCCGCTTCGAAGCCGAGTCCGATGTCGATGCGGCTGAGCGCCTGGATGATGTCCTTGCCGAGCCCCGGCGCGCCGACCATGCTCGCGATGACGACCATCGAGAGCGAGAGCATGATCACCTGGTTGACGCCGGCCATGATCGACGGCATCGCCAACGGCAGCTGGATCTGCCGCAGAATACGACCGGGGGTGGCGCCGAAGGCGTGCCCTGCCTCGACGACCTCCGCGTCGACGCCGCGGATGCCGAGCTCGGTCAGACGCACTCCGGGTGCGACGGCGAAGAGGATCGTCGCCACGATTCCGGGCACGACGCCGACGCTGAACAGGAAGATCGCGGGAATCAGGTAGACGAAGGCGGGCATCGTCTGCAGGAAGTCGAGCACGGGTCGGACGACGGCTGACACGCGCGCCGACCGCGACGCCCAGATGCCCACGGGAATCGCGATGAGGATCGCGATGAATGCCGCCACCAGGGTGAGCGCGAGCGTCTGCATCGCCTTCTCCCACTGGTCGACGCCGACGATCACGACGAGGCCGATCGCTGCGCCGAGGGCGAGCTTCCATCCCTTGGCCCAGAACGAGAGGGCGACGATCACGAGGATGATCACCCAGAACGGCGGCGTCGTGAGCACCCAGGCGACTCCGTCGTAGAAGCCGGTGAAGATCGTCGCGATGACGTCGAAGAAGAGGCCGAGCGTGTCGGTCACCCAGCCGATGAAGGCCTTCGCCCAATCACCGAGCGGAATGCGGAATCCGTCGATCATGCGAGGCTCCCTTCGCTCGCCGCATCCACGAGCGGGGTGAACTGCGCCACCATCTCGATCGGCGTCTGGATGATCGGCATCTCGCGCGTCGTCGGAGAGACGTTGCCGAGCGCAGCGAGCAGCGTCACGCGGGGTATCACGCCGATGAGCCGACGGTTCTCATCGACCACGGCCAGTGGGACGGGCGTCTCGACGGCGCGCTCGACGATGTCGGTGAGCAGATCGTCGGGACCGACGGTCAGCACCGACGCATCCACGATCGAACGCAGATCGGTCGTCCCTGCCTTGACCGCGCGGATCACGGCGCGGTCGGTGACGACGCCGACGAGGCGCCGGTTCTCGACGGCGAACACGGCGCTGGCCTGCTGCTCGCGCAGCGTCCGCAGGGCGCCGCGGACTCCGGCGCTCACGGGGGTCGTGAGGTGCGGTGGCTCCATGACGGCGCTCGCGGTGAGCACTCGCGTGCGGTCGACGTCCTGCACGAACTGCGCGACGTAGTCATTCGCGGGGTCGGTGAGGATCTCCTCGGGCGTGCCCTGCTGCACGATGCGTCCGTCGCGCATGACGGCGATGCGATCGCCCAGGAACATGGCCTCGTTGAGGTCGTGCGTGATGAAGATGATGGTGCGGCCGAGCTCCTGCTGCAGCTCGATCAGCTGCTCCTGCATCTCACGACGGATCAGCGGATCGAGGGCGGAGAAGGCCTCATCCATGAGAAGGATGTCGGTGCCGGCGGTCAGCGCGCGGGCGAGGCCGACACGCTGGCGCATGCCGCCGGAGAGTTCGTCGGGGTAGGCATCCGCCCGGTCGCCCAGGCCCACGCGCTCGAGAATCTCGCGTGCCTGCGCAAGCCGTGTGGCTTTCGCGACGCCCTGGATCTCCAGCGCGTACGCGGCGTTGTCCAGCACGGTGCGGTGCGGCAGCAGGGCGAAGTGCTGGAAGACCATCGACACAGATTGACGACGGATGCCGCGCAACTCCCCCGCCGACGCGGCTGTGACACTGTGGCCCTGCACGACGACATCGCCGTCGGTGGGGGTCAGCAGGCCGTTGAGCATGCGGATGATGGTGGACTTGCCGGAACCGGACAGGCCCATGATCACGAAGATCTCACCGCGGTTGACGGTGAAACTCGCGTCGATCACAGCCGCTGTTCCGGCGTCTGCGACTTCGGAACGGCTCTGGCCGGCCTTGAGCCGGCGGACAGCCTGGTTCGGGTTCTTTCCGAAGACTTTGTAGAGATGGCGCGCTTGTAGTGCGATTTCGGACACGTTTCCCCCGCGGCCCACCGTGATTTCGGGTAGCGGGAGCCGCTTCGGTTACGCCCGGGTGATGATTCCAAGGCCGCTTCGACAAGACTGTGCTGACGGCTCGGGCAGCGGATTTCGGATCCGCTACGGAGAACATCGACCGTACGCTCGCGCCTCTTCGTGCACAGCTGAATCGAAAGAAGGACGCGACCGCGGACTGGTCTGCAGGGCCGGAGCCCTGCCTTTCACGTTATCGGCACGACTGCAACGGAGCCAAACTCGCCCGTGTTCGCCCCTAGGGTCGAGGCATGAGAAGAACCCGCGGCGGCGTGATCGATGTGGACTCCCTCGACGACCTGGAACGGCGAGTCCGATGTGGCGCGGAGTCGATGGCGGGCTGGCATCTGCGGGCCCTGGATCTGACGGTGCAGCGCGAGCCCCTGCGGACGCTCGACGTCGCCGGTGCGCTGTTCCTCGGCTGCACGATGCTGCCCGCCGACGAGGAGTCGGTGCGGGCGCGCGGGGCCGTCGTCTTCCCTGCGGTTCCGGATGCGCCCGTCGATGCCTACCGCACGATCCTCTACACACCCGAGGAGCTCTTCGGCGATGCCGGCTACGCACACAGCCTGGACGCGCGCACCTACGCCTGGTCGCAGGACCGCCACGCCCGTGAGGGCACGCTCGCCCAGGCACTGCATGACTACAGCATCGGCGAGGCACTGAACACCTGGGTGCAGGGACGTCGACTCGTGGGTGTCATGGGCGGGCACGGAGCACAGCGCAGCGACGCCGGATATGCGGATGGCGTCGCGCTGGGCGGACTGCTCGGCCAGACCTTGACGGTCGCGACCGGCGGCGGTCCCGGCACGATGGAGGCGGTCAATCTGGGGGCCTGGCTGAGCCGTGAGGGGACGGATGCTGCCGCGGAGGCGATCGCAATGCTCGCGCCCGTGCCGAGCTTCACCCCCGACATCGGCGCGTGGGCGGATGCCGCTTTCGCTGTGCGGGAGCGCTTCGGGCGCGGATCGGATTCGCTCGGCATCCCGACCTGGCACTACGGCCATGAGCCTCCCAACGCCTTCGCGAACGCGATCGCCAAGTACTTCCACAACGCGCAGCGCGAGGCGATCCTGCTCGAGCTGTGCCAGGCGGGCATCGTCTTCCTGCCCGGGGCGGGCGGCACGGTGCAGGAGATCTTCCAGGATGCCTGCGAGAACTACTACGCCGATGAGTCGTCGATCGCGCCGATGGTGCTTGTCGGGCAGAGGTACTGGACCGAGCACCTCCCGGCGTGGCCGTTGCTGCAGGCGCTGGCGAAGGGCCGCCCCATGGAGAAGCACGTGCATCTCGTCGATTCCGTGCACGAGGCGGCGGCACTCGTGACCGAGACCTCCCCCACCACGGCGGCGTAGGCTCAGAGCGATGAGCGTCACACCGCGAGGAGCACGGGCAGAGCTGCTCGCTGCCGCTCGTGCGCTCTCGTGGAGCACATCGTTCCCCCCGCTCTTCGATGCAGAGGGCGCGAAGCCCGCGTCCGTCCTCGTCCTGTTCGGCGTGCTCGATGACATCCCCGCGACGACCCGCGAGGCATCCGTCGCCCGCGACCTCGACGTGCTGCTCCAGCGCCGCGCACCCACCCTCTCCTCACATGCGGGCCAGGTGTCGTTCCCGGGTGGTCGCGCCGAGGACGCCGATGCGGATGCCGCCGCCACCGCCCTGCGCGAAGCGGAGGAGGAGACCGGGCTCGACCCGCACGGCGTCGAAGTGCTCGCGATGCTCCCGGAGGTGCCCCTCGCGGTGAGCAATCACCGCGTGACGCCCGTGCTCGCCTGGTGGACGTCTCCTTCCCGTGTCGCCGCGGTCGATCACGCCGAGACGGTCGAAGTGTTCCGCGTCCCGGTGGCGAAGCTGCTCGACCCCGCGAACCGGTACATGTCGGTGCGGCACTATGGCGCGCAGACGTTCCGCGCCCCGGCGTTCGAGGTCGACGGCACGATCGTGTGGGGCTTCACGGCGATGGTGCTGCATGCGATCTTCGACGCATCCGGTTGGACGATCCCCTGGAACGAACAGGACGAGCGGCCGGTCTGACGCCACGACACACGCGAGCCGCGCTCGGTAGTCTGGCTACGTGAAGATTCTCGTTCTCGGTTCCGGTGCCCGCGAGCACGCCATCATCCTTGCGCTGCGTGCGGAAGAGGCGTCGCATGAGATCTTCGCAGCGCCCGGCAACGCCGGCATCGCGCAGGACGCGACCCTCGTCGACGTCAACATGCTCGATGGCAAGGCTGTCACCGCGTTCGCGAACGAGAACGCCATCGACCTGGTCGTCGTCGGCCCCGAGGCTCCGCTCGTCGCGGGGGTCGCCGACCCGCTGCGCGAGCGTGGCATCCCGGTCTTCGGTCCCGGCAAGACTGCGGCTCAGCTCGAGGGCTCGAAGGCGTACGCCAAGCGGATCATGGATGCCGCGGGTGTCCCGACCGGCCGCGCCGTGCGGGCCACTTCGACGGCTGAGGTCGAGGCCGCGTTCGAGGACTTCGGAGCGCCCTACGTCGTGAAGGCCGACGGGCTCGCCGCAGGCAAGGGCGTCATCGTCACGTCCGAGCGCGCGGACGCTCTCGCGCACGCCGAGCAGTACCTGCCGAACGGACCCGTGCTGGTCGAGGAGTTCCTCACCGGCCCGGAGGTCTCCCTCTTCTTCCTGAGCGACGGCGACACGGTGCGCGCGCTCAGCCCCGCACAGGACTTCAAGCGCGCGTTCGACGGCGACGCCGGCCCGAACACGGGCGGCATGGGCGCCTACTCGCCCCTGCCCTGGCTCTCGGAGCAGTTCGGCAGCGTCGAGGACTTCGTCGCCGAGGTGACGCGCGATGTCGCGCTCCCGGTCATCCGCCAGATGGACTCCGAAGGCACCCCCTTCATCGGCCTGCTCTACGCCGGCCTGATCCTGACGCCCGCCGGCGTGCGCGTGATCGAGTTCAACGCACGCTTCGGCGACCCGGAAACTCAGGTCGTGCTGCCGCGCCTGCAGACGCCACTGTCGCAGCTGCTGCTCGCCGCAGCATCCGGAAATCTGGAAGACCAGCCCGAGCCGGTCTTCAGCGACGATGTCGCGATCACGGTCGTCCTCGCGAGCGAGGGCTACCCCGAGGCTCCGCAGACCGGCCGTCAGATCGAGGGGCTGGCCGAAGCGGCTGCGGTTCCCGGCGTGCGCATCGTGCATGCGGCGACCGCAGGTCCGGATGCGCCGGGCGGCGCGCTCATCGCGACCGGTGGCCGCGTGCTCAGCGTCGTGGCGACCGGGCCCGACTTCCGCGAGGCCCGCGCCCGCGCCTATGAGGCCATCCGGCACATCTCGCTCGACGGCGCGCACTTCCGCCACGACATCGCGGCGCGCGTCGCCGAGTAGAACCCACTTGCCGCTCAGGGAGCGATGTTCACCCTGTTCTCGACCGAAGCAGGGTGAACGTCGCTCCTTGAAACCGTGGAGGGCCCGGTGAGGGCGCGCAGCGCGTAGAGGATCGTCGCGAGGTCGACGAGCTCCTGCGTGAACGCACCGACGACGGCCGGGATCACGCCCGTGGTGGCGATGAGCATGAGGCCGACACTGAGCACGATGCCGATCCAGATCGCCGTGTAGGCGACTCGCAGCGTGTGCCGCCCGATCGCCGCGGCGCCCACGACCGGAGCGAGCGAGTCCTTCAGCACGACGGCATCCGCGGCTTCGCCCGCCGCCGTCGATCCGCGTGCTCCCATAGCGATGCCGACGTCCGCCGCAGCGAGCACCGGGGCGTCGTTGACGCCGTCGCCCACCATCATCATCGGCCGGGGCGCCATCTCCGCGGCGAGCGCGACCTTCTCCGCGGGCAGAAGCTCCGCGTGCACCTCGGTCACGCCGAGCTCAGCGGCGACGGCGGATGCTGTGGCGTCGGCGTCTCCTGTGAGGATCGCGATGCGCTCGACGCCGTGGGCGCGGAGTGCGGTGATGACGTCCGCGGATTCGGGGCGCACGGCGTCCGCGAGCACGAGGGCTCCTGCGTAGCGCCCGTCGATCGCGACGTACGCCGCCAGCTGACCTGCCTGCAGGTCGGTGCGCGTGGCATCGGGGGCGAGCGCGGCGATGTAGGCGGGCTTGCCGACGACGACCGTGCGGCCGTCGATGTGCGCAGTGACGCCATTCGTCGCGATCTCCTCGGCGTGCGTCGCCGGGGCGAGAGTCAGCCCGCGTTCGACGGCCGCGCGTCGGATGCCCTGGGCGAGCACGTGACTGGAGTACTGCTCCGCGGATGCGGCGAGGAGCAGCAGCTCGTCCGCGTCGACGCCGACCGCGGGGCGCACCTCGACGAGCGCCGGACGGCCCTGTGTGAGTGTTCCCGTCTTGTCGAACGCCACGGAGCGGATGCGCGCGAGCTGCTCGAGCACCGCACCGCCCTTGACCACCAGCCCTTCCTTCGCGGTGCGGGAGAGCCCGCCGAGGAAGGCGACGGGGGCCGCGATCAGCAGCGGACACGGCGTCGCGAGCACCAGCACCTGGGCGAAGCGGACCGGGTCACCGGACACGGCCCACGCGATGCCGGCGATCGTGATCGACACGATCGTGAACGGCACGGCGAAGCGATCGGCCAGCCGCACGACCGGCGCCTTCGTCTGCTGCGCCTCATGCACGAGTGCGACGATCTGCTGGTACTGACTGTCGGCACTGCGACGAACCGTGCGGATCCGCACCGCTGCCGAGCCGTTCACCGCACCCGACATCACCTCATCGCCCGTCGTACGCGCCACGGGCACGCTCTCGCCCGTCAGCGACGATTCGTCGAAGC
Source organism: Microbacterium keratanolyticum (assembly GCF_016907255.1). Taxonomy (NCBI): domain Bacteria; kingdom Bacillati; phylum Actinomycetota; class Actinomycetes; order Micrococcales; family Microbacteriaceae; genus Microbacterium; species Microbacterium keratanolyticum. The sequence continues at coordinate 1,186,924 of NZ_JAFBBQ010000001.1, forward strand.
TCGCCTCGGCGCTGAGCAGCGTGCCGTCGACGGGCACGATCTCGGCCGGCCGCACCAGCAGCACGGTGCCGGGTTCCACTTCGTCGACCGGCACATCGCGTGTCTGCGTCTCTTCACCGTCGACCATCACATGCGCGGTCTGCGGCGACCTGTCCAGCAGTGCGGTGAGATCACGTGCGGCTCGACGCTGCGCGTAGTCTTCCAGGGCCTCCCCACCGGAGAGCATCAGCACGATCACGAGCGCGGCGATGTACTCGCCGACCGCCAGAGTCGCCACCATCGCGACGACCGCGAGGATGTCGAGACCGTAGTGGCCGCGCAGGATGTCGCGCAGCATCCCCCATGCGGTCCACGCGATGACCGCGCCGACCGCGATCGTCGCGGTCCAGCGCGCGGCATCCGACATCTTGGCGATCTCGAGGACGATCACCGCGGCGGTCGCCAGCAGCCCTCCGCTGAGCAGGGGATACCGACGCGCCAGAGCAAGGAGCTTCATATGCTCATGATGCCTCGGATGCTCAGATGCCGCCGTCGATCGACCGGATGAAATCGGCCGGGTCTTCCGGCACCATGACCTCGGTGTCGCGGTTGAGGCTCTCACCGGCGAAGAATCGCTTGGAGCGCGGGAAGAAGTACCAGATCACCATGAGCACGACACCGACGGCGAGCGACCCGATGCCGACGACGAAGGTGCCGCCGATGCCGAAGAGCACCGTGTACCCGTACTCGGGATCCCACATGTCGATCGCCGACTGCACGAAGGCGTAGGTGAGCATGAGCGCACCCAGCAGCGGCAGCAGGCCCTTCGTGACGAACGCCTTGCCCGAGGTGAACAGCTCGCGACGGAAGTACCAGACGCACGCGTAGCCGGTGATCGCATAGTAGAACGCGATCGCGAGGCCCAGCGAGAGGATCGAGTCCTGCAGGATGTTGTCGCTGATCAGCGTCATCCCGATGTAGTACAGCGAGGCGACGACCCCCATGACGAGCGTTGAGAACGACGGGGTCTTGTAGCGCGGGTGCACCTCCTTGAATCTCGCCGGCAGCGCGCGGTAGACGCCCATCGCCAGGGTGCCGCGCGCGGTCGGCAGGATCGTCGTCTGCGTCGACGACACCGCAGAGATGAGAACCGCGACCACGAGAACCCATCCGAACGGGCCGAGGAGGCCATCGCGGATCGCGAGGAAGAAGTCATCGGCATTCGCCTCGTTGCCGAGGCCCACGCCGTCTTCGCCGAGGCCGGCGTACATCATCGCCGCGACCGTGACGCCGACGTACGTCACGAGCAGCAGCACGCAGGTGAGCAGCGCCGCGGTGCCGGGGATGCGCTTGGGATCCTTCGTCTCCTCGTTCAGAGCGAGGCAGGTGTCCCAGCCCCAATAGATGAAGAGAGCCAGCAGGACGGCCTGCGTGAATCCGGACCACGACTCGAACGCGAACGGGTTGAGCCACTCCCACTCGAACGGCGTGGGGTTCGGCGCGCTGCCCGCGAAGAACTGCCAGAGCGCCGCGATGACGAAGACGGCGAGCGCGACGTATTGGATGCCGAGCAGCAGGTTCTGGATCTTCTCGCCGATCTCGACGCCGCGCCAGCTCACCCAGGTCATCGCCGCGATGAACACGACGGCCATCAGGATGATGCGCCAGTCGTTGTTCTCCAGGGACAGGCCGAAAAGGGCCCAGAAGTAGATGCTGGCGATCTGGGCGAGGTTGGCGAGCACGACCATGCCCGCGACCGCGACGCCCCATCCGCCCATCCAGCCGACCCAGGGTCCGAACGCCTTCGTGCCCCAGGTGAACGTCGTCCCGCAGTCGGGGATCTCCCGGTTGAGCTCCCGATAGGCGAACGCGATGAACAGCATCGGAACGAACGCGACGATGAACGCGATCGGCGCCTGGGCGCCGACGGCGAGCACGACCCAGCCGAGCGTTGCGACCAGCGAGTACACGGGCGCCGTCGAGGCGAGACCGATGACGGTCGAGCCCCACAGCCCCAACGTTCCTGCTGCCAGTCCCTTGCCGTCGGGTCGGCCGAGGTGGATCGGAGTGGTGGTCATTGCTGCTCCTGACACCGAGTGCCGCAGCCGATGCGACTCTGCATCGGAGGACACCTGGTGACGCGTCAGCCTATCGACGCGTCAGAGCGCTGTCTAGAGTCGTAGCGGCCGACGAAGAGCGCGGCGATGATCGCGATCACGAGCACCGAGGCGGGCAGCAGAATCGTCTGCGCCATACCCGCCGAGAAGCCGCCGACGATCTCCGGCGGCAGGGCGCCGCCCGAGCCCACGGAGCCGGATGCCTCGGAGAGACCGGGAAGGTTCGCCTCCAGCCGCGCCTGCATGAACGCCGCGATGGCTGCGGAGCCGATGACCGACCCCATTGTGCGCATGGTGTTGTAGATGCCCGAGCCTGCGCCTGCCATGGCCGGCGGGAGGTTGCGGGTCGCGGTCGTGGCGAGCGGACCCCACATGCCGGCGTTGCCGATGCCCATCAGCGCCGACGGCAGGAGGAACATCCAGATCGGGGTCTCCGGCGTCATGAGCGCGGCGTACCAGAGCAATGCGATGCCGTTCGCGAGCAGCCCCGGAATCAGGATGAAGCGCGGGTCGACGCGGTCGAGGAGCTGACCGGCGAACGGTGCCAGAACACCGGAGAGCACAGCCATCGGGATCAGCAGCATCGCCGACTGGGTCGGAGTGAGCCCTCGACCGAGCTGCAGGAAGAACATCATCGGCAGCGACATGCTCGTCACCGCGAACCCGACAGCGGCGACGCCGACCGTCGCCCCCGCGAAGTTGCGGTCACGGAAGAGCACGAGCGGCACGAGCGGCTCACTGCGTGTCCGGGCCTGCTGCGAGATGAACAGGGCCAGCAGCAGGATGCCGACGCCGATCATGCCCCACACCGTGATCGGGCCCCAGATGACACCCCAGTTGTGAGCTTCACCCTCCTGCAGGCCGAACACGATGAGGAAGAGCGCGACGGCGCTGAGGATCACGCCGAGCACGTCGAAGCGGTGCGGGTGCGTTTCGAGCTTCGGCACGAGGACCCAGGCCATGACGAACGCGATGACGCCGACGGGCAGGTTGACGAAGAAGATCCACTCCCAGCCGAGACCGTCGACGAGGATGCCTCCGAGCAGCGGTCCCACGAGGGTAGCGACGCCCGCCGTCGCACCCCACAGCCCCATCGCCGCGCCACGACGGGTCGGCGGGAAGGTGCGGGTGATCACGGCCATGGTCTGCGGGGTCATGCATGCCGCACCGAGGCCCTGCGCGGCACGAGCGGCGATCAGACCCTCGAGGGAGGTCGACAGCCCGCACCAGAGGGAGGCGAGCGTGAAGATCGCGAGCCCGACCAGGTAGATGTTCTTGGGCCCGAAGCGGTCGCCGAGACGCCCCGTGATCAGCAGCGGCACCGCGTAGGCGAGCAGGTAGGCGCTCGTGACCCACACGACGTTGTCGAGATTGTTCGTGTCGGGGTCGAGCGCGGCCTTGATCGCCGGGTTCGCGACCGACACGATCGTCGTGTCGACGAGGATCATGAAGAAGCCGATCACCAGCGCCCAGAGCGCGGGCCACGGGCTGTGCGCGGTCGAGTCCGCGCGTGCGTCAGAAGTCACGAGGCAACGCTACTCCCGCGACGGACGGGCCCCTCCCGTTCGAGGAACGATGTTCACCCTGTTTTCGGCGATTCGGGGGTGAACATCGCTCCTCCAAGGGTCAGAGGAGTCCGGCGCGGGTGGGAAGATGTTCGTGTGAGCGAAGCACTGAACATCCCCGGCTGGCGGCACACCTATTCGGGCAAGGTCCGTGATCTGTATGTGCCGGAAGACTCCGCCGACGCTCGACTGCTGGTGGTCGCATCCGACCGGGTGAGCGCGTTCGACTTCGTGCTGGAGCCTGGTATCCCCGAGAAGGGCGCGCTGCTCACGCACCTCAGCCGCTGGTGGTTCGCGCAGCTGGAGGACGTTCCGAACCACCTTGCCGAGGGCGAGATCCCGGATGTCGTCGCCGACCGCGCCATGCTCGCCATGTCGCTCGACATGCTCCCGGTGGAGTGCGTCGTTCGCGGGTACCTCACCGGATCCGGATGGCTGGAGTATCAGGCATCCGGAACCGTCTGCGGCATCCCTCTCCCCGCGGGTCTGACCGACGGCGACCGCCTGCCCGAGCCGCTGTTCACCCCCGCCTACAAGGCGCCGATGGGTGAGCACGACGAGAACATCTCCTTCGAGAAGACGGTCGAGTTGGTCGGCGCCGAGCGTGCGGCCCAGCTGCGCGACGCGTCGCTGGCGATCTACACGCGCGCCGCCGCGATCGCCGAGGCGAAGGGGCTCATCCTCGCCGACACGAAGTTCGAGTTCGGTCTCGACAGCGATGGCGTGCTGCGCCTGGCCGATGAGGTGCTCACGAGCGACTCATCGCGCTACTGGGATGCTGCGGCGTGGGCGACGGGCACGACGCCCGCCGAGCGCATGGCCTCCTTCGACAAGCAGATCGTGCGCAACTGGCTCGCCGCGCACTGGGACAAGCAGGGCACGCCTCCGGTGCTGCCCGACGAGATCGTCGCACAGACGGCGGCACGCTACCGCGAACTGATCGAACGCCTCACGGCGTAAGAACGGGCTCGCGCATGGCGGTGCCGGCACGCCAGGTGAGGTAGCCACCGTCGAGGTTGCGGGCATCGCGCCCCAGCTGACGCAGGATGCGCACGGCGGTGTGACCGCGCTGTCCGACCTGGCAGTGCACGATGAGCTCGCCCTCGGGCAGCTCAGCGATGCGCGAGCGCAGGTCGTCGACCGAGATGTTCAGGCTGCCCGGGATGCCCCCGCGCTCGTACTCGCTGGCGGAGCGCACGTCGATCACCGACGCGCCGGCGTCACGCGCAGCATCCAGCTCATGCCATTGGATGCTGTCGGTCGTGCCGCTCGCATGGTTGTCGGCGATGTACCCGAGCATGTTGATCGGGTCTTTCGCGGATCCGTACTGGGGCGCGTAGGCGAGTTCGAGCCGTGCGAGCTGCGAGGCCGTGAGACCGGCCTGCATGGCCGTCGCGATGACGTCGATGCGCTTGTCTGCTCCCGCTCGGCCGATCACCTGCGCTCCGAGGATGAGGTCAGTGTCGGGGTCGACGAGCAGCTTCATCGTGAGGCGCTCAGCACCCGGGTAGTAGGCGGCGTGGTCGACCGGGTGTGCATGGATGACGCGGTGCGGCCATCCTGCGTCGCGCAGGCGCTTCTCGCTCCAGCCGGTCATCGCGACGGCGAGCCCGAAGACGCCGACGATCGCGGTGCCCGTTGCGGGCGTCGCATCCTGTGGCCGCTCATCGAGCAGCCCCGACTCCCAGGCGATCACGTCAGCGATCGTGCGGCCGTGCCGGTTGGCGAGGCCCGCCATCGTGACGAGCGTGGGCTCCTCAGAGACCTGGTCGATCTTCTCCACAGCGTCGCCGACGGCGAAGATGCGCGGGTCGCTGGTGCGCTGATGCCCATCGACGGCGATACCGCCGGTGGGGCCGAGCCGCAGACCACTGGCCGCAGCGACGGATGCTGCGGGCTGTACACCGCGCGCATCGATGACGAGGTCGGCGGCGAGCGTCGTGCCGTCGTCGAGGTGCACGCCGTCGGCATCGATTGCCGTGACGGTGGTGCGAGTGCGCAGATCGACGTCCTCGCTGCGAAGCGTGTCGACGACGACGCTGGCCATCTCGGGATCGAGCGGGCTGAGCGGATGTGCGCCGTGCTGCACGAGCGTGACCGCGAGTCCGCGGTGGGCGAGGTTCTCGACCGCCTCAAGGCCGATGAATCCGCCGCCGACGACGACCGCGCGACCGGTGCCGGTGAGTCCGTCGAGCGCAGCCGTGATGCGGTCGACGTCGTCGATCGTGCGCAGCGTCGCGACAGGGGCCGCACCGTCGACCTGCGGGTAGATCTCCCGCGAACTTGCACCCGTCGCGAGGATTAGTGCGTCGTAGTGCTCGACGGTGTCGATGCCTGTGCGCAGGTCACGGACCGTGACGGTCTGGGCTTCGCGATCGATCGCCGTGACCTCGTGGCCGACGCGCACGTCGAGGGCGAAGCGCGCCCTCAGCGACTGCGGCGTCTGCAACAGCAGCGACTCGCGCTCGGGGATCACGCCGCCGACGTAGTAGGGCAGGCCGCAGTTCGCGAAGCTGACATAGTCGCCACGTTCGATCACGATGATCTCGGCGTTCTCGTCGAGACGACGAAGGCGGGTGGCGGCCGACATCCCTCCGGCGACACCACCGACGATGATCACGCGCATGCTCTTGCTCACTGTTGCGACTCCTCTTCCGGGTGGAACTCGAGCCTAACAGATACCCCTGGGGGTATCTTCAGCGTCGTGGATGCACCAGCCCTTGCCACACCACCTCGCAGAACGCGGATGCACCACAGAAGCCACGCCGAACAGCATCCGAGACGGCGCATGCGCACAGGAAACGCTCAGGAATCGCTAGTGTTTTCCCAGCATCCTTCATCCCCGACTCTGAGGAGCCCCCATGCCCCTGTGGACCCTGCACGGAAACGGGCGCACGGTCGAACCCGGCGCCGTCGTGCGCCCCGAAGAACGCCTGAACTGGCCCGCGACGATCGCGATCGGCGTGCAGCACGTCATCGCGATGTTCGGCGCGACGTTCCTCGTTCCGATCCTGACCGGTTTCCCCGTGCCGACGACCCTGCTCTTCAGCGGTGTCGGCACGATCCTGTTCCTGCTCGTCACGCGCAACAAGCTCCCCAGCTACCTGGGTTCTTCGTTCGCTTTCATCGCCCCGGTGACGGCGGCAACCGCGGCGAACGCCTCGGGCGCGAATGACGGCATGGGTGCCGCCCTCGCCGGCATCGTCGCGGTCGGCGTGCTGCTCGCACTGATCGGCGTCGTCGTGCACACGGTCGGCGTGAAGTGGGTCGACCGCTTCCTGCCTCCGGTGCTCGCGGGCACGATCGTCGCCCTCATCGGCTTCAACCTGGCCGGGGCCGCGCACGGCAACTTCAGCGCATCCCCGGTGACGGCGACCTTCACGCTCGCCGTGACGATCCTGTTCGCGGTGCTGTTCCGTGGATTCCTGGGTCGCATCTCAATCTTCCTCGGCGTCATTGCGGGCTACATCTTCGCCGGTGTGCGCGGAGAGCTCGACTTCGCCAAGGTCGAGGAGGCCGCATGGGTGGGCCTGCCGACCTTCCACTTCCCCGACTTCGCCTCCCCCGGCACCTGGACGGCGATGGCCATGTTCCTGCCGGTCGTGCTCGTGCTGATCGCCGAGAACGTGGGTCACGTGCGCGGTGTCGCGACGATGGTCGAAGACCCTGAGATCAACAAGCAGACCGGCAAGGCGCTCATCGCCGACGGTGTCTCGACCTCGCTCGCCGGCTTCTTCGGCGGATCCGGTACGACGACCTACGGCGAGAACATCGGCGTCATGGCGTCGACCCGCGTCTACTCGACGGCCGCCTACTGGGTCGCCGGTATCGCCGCGATCCTGCTCAGCATGTCGCCCAAGTTCGGCGCGATCATCAACTCGGTCCCGGCCGGTGTGCTCGGCGGCATCACGACCGCCCTGTACGGCCTGATCGGCGTCATCGGCATCAAGATCTGGGTCGATGCGAAGGTCGACTTCTCGCGCCCGGTCAACCAGTACACGGCGGCTGTCGCGCTGATCATCGCCGTCGGCGGCTTCATGATCAAGGACGAGGGATCCGGCTTCGAGCTCGGCGGCATCGTGATCGCGACGCTCGCGGCCATCGTGATCTATCACGGCGGCAACCTGATCGCCCGTGCACGCAAGACCGGCGCGGACGACCCCAAGCCCCTGGAGGCCGTCGGTCCGCTGGGCGGCGACCCTGCGTAACCCCTGCGTAGTGGCGCTACCCCGAGCGGTCCCAGCAACTCTCTCTCACGGCGTTCCCGTGGCGGGACTTCTGGGACCGTTCGGCAGTGCGCGGTCGCGGTGGGTCTGGCCCAGGAATAGACGCACCCTCTAAGGCGTTGTGACAGTCATGCACGAAAAACTTGCCGAGGCAACTTCTATGGGCGCGGTGACCCTGCTCGTCGCCGACCTCGACGCCATGACTGCGTTCTATCGCGATGTCGTCACGCTGCAGGTCGTGCGCGCTGACGGCGACGCCGTCGCTCTGGGTCGCGCCGGGCGCGAGCTCGTGGTCCTGCAGCACAGCCCCGCGCTCCGCCACGCGCAGCCGGGTGCGGCAGGACTCTTCCACACCGCGATTCTGTTCGAGTCGCAGGCGGCGCTCGCATCCGCCCTCTTCTCCGTCGCACAGCACGCCCCTCGCACGTTCACGGGCAGCGCCGACCACCTCGTCAGCCAGGCGTTCTACCTGACCGATCCGGAGGGCAACGGCATCGAGCTGTACTGGGATCGTGCGCGCACCGACTGGTCCTGGACGCACGGCCAGGTCGAGATGGCGACCCTCTACCTCGACCCGAACGCGTTCTTGAACGAGCACCTGCGCGAGGATGCGCGCCCGACGGCGGCCGACCCCGCCCAGATCGGTCATGTGCATCTTTCCGTCGGCGACGTGGCGACCGCCCGGGCGTTCTACGTCGACCGGCTCGGCTTCGACGCCACAGCCTCGCTCGGCGATCAGGCCCTGTTCGTCAGCGCAGGGGGGTACCACCACCACATGGCGATGAACGTGTGGAACTCGCGCGGTGCCGGACCCCGCATGCCTGCGCTCGGCCTCGGCCGGGTCGATCTGCTGCTCCCCGACGCCGACGCGCTCGGCGAGGTCGGAGAACGTCTCGCCCACTACGGCGCCGCCGTGCGCGACGACGGCCAGACGCTCCACTTCGATGATCCGTGGAACAACGCGATCCGCGCGACCGTCGCCTGACGCGCGGCTCAGCGAACGGCGAAGCGCACGCGCACGCCAGGCGGGAGCTGCGCAGCCAGGTCCAGGCACTCATCTGTCACGGCGCCGATGATCGGATATCCGCCCGTGAGCGGATGGTCCGGCAGGAACAGCACTGGCTGCCCGTCGGGCGGCACCTGCAGCGCACCCGTCACCGCGCCCTCGCTCGGCAGCTCGCCCTGTACCGACCGCTGCAGTGGCTCCGCGCCCGCCAGGCGAATGCCGACGCGGTCGCCACGGGCCGTCACCTCCCACTCCTGACCTGTGAGCGCCTCAAGGGCATCGGCGGTGAACCAGTCATCGCGCGGCCCCAGGGTGATCTCCAGCGTGACGGTCTCGCCGGGTGCGGGAAGATCACGCGGCAGCGCGACGGGATCGACCAGATGCGGCGCGCTGCGCGGGTCCCCCAGAGCCACCGCGTCACCGGCCCGCAGGGGTGCAGGCCCGAGGCCCGCGAGGGTGTCGGTCGCGAGGCTGCCGAGGACCGGCCGTGAGCGGATGCCTCCGCGCACCGCGAGCACGGAGCGAAGGCCACGTTCGGGTGCACCGACCTGCAGCACGTCGCCGTCGAACACGGCGAAAGGGGCTCCGTGCGGAGCAGGACGCTCCTCGCCGTGACGATCTGTGAGGACGAGCTCGCCGACCGCGCCCGCAACGGCGACGACCAGAGCGCCGGTCAGTTTCAGAGCGGCTCCGCCGGCTGTGATCTCGAGCACCGCCGCATCCGGAGCATTGCCCACTGCGCGGTTCGCCGCCCGCATCGCCGTGCGATCCGCGATGCCCGACGCCGAGACGCCGAGGGCCGCGTTGCCCGGGCGACCGAGGTCTTGAATCAGGATCGGGAAGAGTGCGGAGAGGATGTCGATACGGCGCTGCGAATCGTCACGGTGGGGCTGGGGCGGACGAGCGATGAGCGACGCGTCTTGGGGTGAGGCCGGGGCGGCGAGGCGGGCCGCACGCACGAATCGGACCTGCGTTCCGGGGGCGAGCAGGGCCGGCGGTTCGCGCTCTGTGTCCCACATCACGGCATCCGTGCGACCGATGAGCTGCCAGCCGCCGGGGCTCTCCCGCGGATACACCCCGCTGAAGCGTCCTGCGAGCCCGACGGCTCCGGCGGGAACCCGCATACGCGGAGTCGCGCGGCGCGGCACATCGAACAGCGGGTCATCGCCGATCAGGTATCCGAAGCCGGGCGCGAAGCCCGCGAACGCCACCGTCCACGACGCGGCCAGGTGCCGGGCGATCACGTCCTCCACGGAGATGCCGAGCACGTCGGCGACGTAGGCCAGGTCGTCGCCGTCGTAGTGCACGGGAATCTCCACGAGCGCAGCATCGGCCGAGACATCTGCGGACGCATCGATCGTCCCGACGATCTCGGACAGCGCCTCCGCGGACACTCGTCGCGGCTCGAATCGCACCAGCACCGTCCGTGCGCCGGGCACGAGCTCCAGAAGGCCTGGCACGGCCGCAGCGGTGAGCGCTCGATTCAGCCGCATGGCCTCGTCGAGGTCGGCGGTCTCGACGAGGAGCGCCCGATCCGAGGCTCGCAGGATCCGCATCGAACTCATACCGCGAAGGGGGCGACGCGAACTCCGGATGCGTCGAGCCGTCGCCGTACCTCAAGGGCCATGGCGACGGCTCCCGGGCTGTCGCCGTGCACGCAGATCGAGTCGGCGCGCACCGGCAGAGTCGTCCCGTCGACAGCGTCGATCGTTCCGGTGTCGACGAGGCGCAGCATCCGCTCGGCCACCGTCGCCGGGTCATGCAGCACGGCGCCGCGCTCCGTGCGGGGCACGAGACGACCATCCGGCAGATACCCGCGGTCGGCGAAGGACTCGGCGGCGACCGCGAGTCCCGCTCGCTGCGCCCGCTCCAGGACGAGGCTTCCGGCGAGTCCCAGCAGGACGAGTCCCGGATCAACGGCGCACACCGCGGCGACGACCGCCGCCGCCTGCGCCTCGTCGTGGGCGATCGTGTTGTAGAGCGCACCGTGCGGCTTGACGTAGGCGACGCGGCCGCCTGCCGCGGCGGCCCATGTGGAGAGGGTCGCGATCTGCTCTTCGACTTCGGCCTGGAGGACCGCTCCGGTGACATCCATCGCGGTGCGCCCGAAGCCTTCGAAGTCCCGATAGCTCGGATGCGCGCCGATCACGACGCCGCGGGCGATCGCGTTCCTCAGGGTCTCCTGGATGCCCGCCGGGGTGCCGGCGTGGAACCCGCACGAGACATTCGCACTGGTCACGACCTTGAGCATGCCCTCGTCGTCGCTCACGATCCGCCCGGGGGAATTCTCGCCCAGGTCGGAGTTCAGATCGATGGATGCCATGCCCCCACCGTAGGCGAGGTCTGATCCCCCGTGCTCGCCTGAACAGGATCGGGGGCGATAGAGAAGATCTGCGGTGCTACGCTCCCGCCATGCAGCACTCCAACGAGGCGCACACGTCAGCACCGCAGGACACAGAGTCGAGAAGTGATCCTGCGGCCATCAAGGAACGCATCTACGCAACCTTCACAGGACTCGCGATCGTGCTCGTCCAGAGCGCGAACGTCGACCACACCAGCGCCGTCCGTGCGAGCATAACCCTCCTCATCGGCATCCTGGCCATCGCTGCCGCCGGATTCGTCGCGGATCTGCTTGCGCATCTCGCGGTGTCCGGAACGTTCCCGCACGGCCCTGAGCTTCGTCGACTCCTCGCCCTCACCGGCACAGCGATCGGATCAGCGATGGTGCCCCTGCTGGCACTCCTCCTCGCAGTGCTCGGCTGGATCGAGTTGCAGACGGCCCTCGCCATCGCCGCCGTCGCGTACGTCGGCGTGCTCGGGCTCGTCGGCTACGTCGCCGTCCGACGCACTCGGGTGTCGTGGTGGCGACAGCTGATCGCGCTGGGCATCCTCATCGCGCTCGGCTGCATCGTCATCGTCATCCAGCAGCTTGCACACGGACACTGATTACCCGGCGAGGCCGGTGATCATCGAGACCAGCTCATTGTGCGAGGTGTCGGCGACGCGCATTGTGCCGACCTGGGTGCCGCGACGCAGAACGGTGACACGGTCTGCGATCCGGAAGACCTGCTCCATGTTGTGGCTGACGATCACGACGGCGGTGCCGCGCTCGCGCAGACGCAGGATGAGCGACTCGACCTTCGCTGTCTCGGCCACACCGAGCGCAGCGGTCGGCTCATCCATGAGCACGAGGTTGCTCGCCCAGTGCGTGGCGCGCGAGATCGCGATCGCCTGCCGCTGACCGCCCGAGAGGTCCGACAGGGTCGCCTTCGCACTCGGGATGCGCACGTCGAGGTCGTCGACGAGCTTCTGCGTCTGCCGTGCCATCTCGGCGCGGTCGAGCACGGTGAACGGCCACACCCCCCGAGTCAGCTCGCGTCCCAGGAACAGGTTCATGTACACGGGCTGCTGGTCGACGAGCGCGAGGTCCTGGTAGACGACCTCGATGCCCTGCGCCTGCGCAGCCGAGGCATCCGCGAGCGAGACCTTCTGCCCGCGCAGCAGGATCTCGCCGCCGCTGGGCTGGTAGACACCCGCGATGATCTTCATGAGTGTCGACTTGCCGGCGCCGTTGTCGCCGACGAGTGCGACGATCTCACCGGGCTCGACCCGCAGATCGAAGTTGTGGATCGCGGTCACCGCGCCGAAGCTCTTGGTGATTCCGCGCAGTTCGAGCGGGGCATCGATGGCGGTGTCGTTGACGCTCATGCTCCGACCTCCTGCTGCGTGACCGCGAGCGCGGCCGTCTCGGCGGTGGCGCGCAGCGGTGGCGCGCCGTTCGAGGACCAGATCTCCGCCAGCTGCGGGGATCCCGTCGAGAGCCCGCGGATGCCGGCGGTGAGCCCGCGGCTCACGAACACCTGCGGTCGGAACCCGAAGATCACGGTGTCGCCCTCGGCGGCGTCGGCGGGAGCGTCGAGCGGAATGCGCGCGTAGTAGTCGATCGCCTCCGGCGCGGGCATCTCGACCGGACGAGCGGTGACGGTCGCGGGGTCTTCGCCGTCGCGCACGATGAGCGCCGACGTCGCGGGGATCCCGTGCACGGGGTCGACGTAGAGGCCGCCGCCGAAGACGTAGGCGCGGTCGTCCCAGAGGTGGGAGACCTCGGTCACGTAGGCGATGGCTGGCTCTTCGAGCAGGTCGACGCGTGCGTGCAGCGGAGTCGTGCCGGTGAGTCCATGCCC